>JASGIW010000003.1:0-382721 GCA_047601695.1 Propionivibrio sp.
GGGACGGCACATGAACGACGGCGCTCGATCCGATACTATGATCGCTCTCCCGCCCTCCTCTTGAAACCGCAACGATGCGCATGGCACTCATGCAATTGCCTTGCACGGCGCGGTGAACCCAAGGCCACGCTGCTGTTCATCTATACTCATATCCTTCGCTGCAAAGACGGTTCCGAATGCCGCCTGCGGGACGCCAGTTCGATTGAAAGGCACGATTCATGAGCATTTTTGCGCCAGATTCGCTCAATCCTCGGTAAAAACGAGAACGAGGCGCCACCTGAGATCGACCTGCCTTCGGACAAGAAGAACACGCCCGCAGCGCCCGCCGCCCCAGTCGAACGGCGCAGCCGCAAGCGAATCAACAGCCACAAGGGACGACGCATCCTGATCGTCGACGACTCGCCGACGATCGTCGGCGCGCTCAAGAAGATGCTGCGTTCGGCCGGCTGCATCACGCTGGAAGCGCCCGATGCCGAAAACGGGCTGGAGCTGATCCGCAAGGAGAAGCCGGAACTCGTCTTCCTCGACATCGTGCTGCCGGGCATGACCGGCTTTGCCGCGCTGCGCCAGATGCGCCGCGACCCGCTGACCTTGCACATTCCGGTCATCATGATCAGCGGCAACGAGCAGGCGACCGAGCAGTTCTACGTGAAGAGGATCGGTGCCGACGACTTCATGAAGAAGCCGTTTTCGCGCCACGAGGTCTTCGCCCGCATCGAGAATCTGATCGAGGAGAAGAAGCTGAAGCAGATCCTCGCCGCGGACGACAAGCCGGCCGCCAGGCCCGCGCCGCACAGATCGCCTCCGGCAAAGGCGAGCACCGCACTGGCGACGTCCCAGAAGCCGAAGCCGCGCCCAACCGCCGCCCCGGCGCGAACGATCGAACCGTCGATCAGCGCGCTCGAAGCGCGCAAGCACCTGACCGAGATGGGTCTCCAGTATTTCAGCCAGGAGCAGTTCGTCGCCGCCATCGAGCGCGGCGACAAGCTGGCGGTCGAACTCTTCATCGCCAGCGGTTCGGTCGACATCGGCGTTAGGCAGGACGCCAGACATGCCCTACGAACTCGACAAACGACTCGTCGTCGGCCTCGCCTCCAGCGCGCTTTTCGATCTGACCGAATCGGACTCGGTCTTCCGCGAGATGGGCGAGAACGCCTACCGCATCTATCAGCGCGAGAACCAGAACAAACCGTTGCAAGCCGGCGTCGCCTTTCCGTTCATCAAGCGCCTGCTTTCCATCAATGAAATCAACCCGAGCGATCCGCCGATCGAGGTCGTCCTGCTCTCGCGCAACGACCCGGACACCGGGATGCGCGTGATGAATTCGATCCGCCATCACAAGCTGGGCATGACGCGCGCCGTTTTCCTGCAGGGACGCGTGCCGCATCGCTACATCCCAGCGCTCTCGATCAGCCTGTTCCTTTCCGCCAACGGGACGGACGTGAAGCAGGCGATGCTGGCCGGCTATCCCGCCGGGCAGGTGCTCGAATCGCGCCACATCGACGAAGAGAACGACCAGGAACTGCGCGTCGCCTTCGACTTCGACGGCGTCGTCGCCGACGATGAATCCGAGACGATCTACCAGGCGACGCACGACGTCGCCAAGTTCCACGAGTACGAGCAGAGCCGGGTCAATGTCCCGCATACGCCCGGCCCCCTGAAAGACTTCCTCGCCAAGCTCTCCGTCGTGCAGAAACTCGAGGAGGAGAAGGCGACGGAAGATGCTTCGTACAAGCCCAAGCTGAGGATTTCGATCGTCACCGCGCGCAACGCGCCTTCGCACGAACGCGTGATCAACACCATGCGCAACTGGGGAATCACCGTCAACGAGGCTTTCTTCCTAGGCGGCATCGAGAAGAAGAAAGTGCTCGAAGTGCTCAATCCGCACATCTTCTTCGACGACCAGAAAACCCATCTGATGCCTACCTCGACGGTCCTGCCTTCGGTTCACATCCCGTTCGGCATCACCAACACGACGCCCCCGTAACGCATCGCCGATCCCGGCTTCGGGCAAAGGAGAAAAGCATGGCCATCCGCATCGTTCGCCTGGGCAGCCCGCGCCTGCCGGATGAAGGCACGCGCATCGGCACGGTACGCCGCCCGCCGCGCGGCGTACCCAAGGAAGCGTTCGCCACGCAGAACTGGTACGACGTGTGGTTTCCCAATCTGGCGCCGAGCGCCGAGACGGTGAAGCTCGCGCAGGACGCGAAAACGCCCGCGCAATGGACGGCGTTCGTCCGCAAGTACCGCGCCGAGATGGCGGCGCCGGATTGCAGCCATGCGCTCGAACTGCTCGCCGCGCTCTCGCGGCAAAGCAACTTCTCGGTCGGCTGCTACTGCGAGGACGAAACGCATTGCCATCGCACGGTGCTGCGCGAACTGCTGGCCGAAAAGGGCGCCATGCTGGCCGATCCGGCCGGTTGAACTGGGTCAGCCAGCGACGCCCGATTTACCGGATCACACCGTTTTTTTCCCGCTCGTCCAACCAGACGAGCGCCCGCTCCGCCAGTTCTCGCAAGGGGTGCGTCCCGTCCAACGCCAGAACGTCGGTTTCGCCGACCGGCGACTCGAGCGCGGCGAACTGACTATCGACCAACCCGGCCGGAAAGAAATGCCCGCCGCCACGCGCCTCGACCCGCCTGAGCGCTTCGGCCGAACTGATTTCCAGATAGACGAAACCGACGCCGGGAGCCGCTGCACGCAGCCGGTCCCGGTAAGCCCTCTTGAGCGCGGAGCAAGTCAACACCGCGCCGCCGGGAAACTTGCGCAACAGCCCGCCCAACGTTTCCAGCCAGCCGTCGCGATCCGCGTCCGTGAGCGGAATGCCCTGGTGCATCTTTTCGCGGCTGGCCGGGTTGTGGTAATCGTCGCCTTCGACATAGCCGACACCGATCCTTTGCGCGAGCAGCATACCCAGACTGGACTTGCCGCAACCGGCAACGCCCATGACGATCACGGATTTCTTCGTCATGAAGCTCGCCCGCCGGTCTGTTCGATCCGGTACGGAGTCACCATCCCTCGTCTCGTTCTGCAAATCAATTTCGTCCTCCTCGAAACCTCGTCGTCCCCGGCGCTATCGTATTTGCGGAGATGGCGACCAGGCAAGCCGATCTGCGCGTTCGATCCGTTATAGTGAAACATTCCGATGCCAAGGACGCTCCCGATGCGCCGTACCTTCCCGATGACCGTGTTGATCGCGGTGCTTGCCCTGCTGACTTCCTGCGCCGCGCTCCCGCCGTCGCCCAAGACGCTTTACGTCAGCGAAGCGCGCATCGCTCAGATGATCAGTGGGCAGTTCCCGTTCAACAGCGAGATGCTCAAGGTGCTCGACGTCGTCGTCAGCACGCCGCGCATCACGCTCGACCCGGCCAATAATCGCATCAATACATCGCTGGATATCGACGTGGCCGGCAACGACATTCTCGGCGCGTTCACCGACAAGCGCTACAAGGGGGTACTCGACCTGAGCTACGGCTTGCGTTTCGAACCCAAGGACGCGACCGTGCGCTTGACCGACGTCAACGTACGCCAATTCGACGTCGAAGGCGCACCGAAGGCAATGCGCCGCTACCTCGAAAAACTGGGCGCGCCACTCGCGCAAAAACTGCTGAGCGATTACGTGCTCTACAAGGTCCACCCGGAAGACCTGCAGGCCGCCAAGGGCTGGGGATACAAACCGGGCACCTTCCGCGTCGAACCAGCCGGGTTGTCGCTCACGCTCGATCCTGTCCAGCACAAATGAGGAACGCGACGATGAAAACCATTGGCCTGATCGGCGGCATGAGTTGGGAATCGACCGTCACCTATTACCGCGCGATCAATGAAACGATCAAGCACCAGTTGGGCGGTCTGCACTCGGCGAAGATCGTGCTCTACAGCGTCGATTTCCACGAGATCGAACGTCTGCAGCACGCCGGCGACTGGGACGCCGCCGGCCGGCTGCTCGGCGCGGCAGCGCGTTCGCTCGAGGCGGCGGGCGCCGACTTCCTGGTGTTGTGCACGAACACGATGCACAAGGTCGCCGCGCCCATCGAAGCGGCCGTGGCAATTCCACTGCTCCATATCGCCGACCCGACGGCCGGACAGATCAAGGCGGCCGGCCATTCGACCGTCGGCCTGCTCGGCACACGCTTCACGATGGAACAGGCGTTTTATCGCGAACGTCTGGAAGCGCGGCACGGACTGCGCGTCGTCGTTCCGGACGATGAAAGCCGCGCCACGGTGCACCGCGTCATCTACGGCGAACTCTGCCTCGGCGTCGTCAAACCCGAGTCGCGCGCGGCCTACCGGCGGATCATGGCCGACATGGCAGCACAGGGCGCCGAAGCGATCATTCTCGGGTGTACCGAAATCTCGCTGCTGGTCGGCCCGCAAGACGCCGACGTACCGCTGTTCGACACCACGGCCATCCACGCCGGTGCAGCCGCTGATTACGCGTTGAGCTCGTAGTCAGTCAGGTTGAATACGAAGGGTAGCCTCGTCATTCCGGCGAAAGCCGGAATCCATAGGTGCACCACTGGATTCCGGGTCAAGCCCGGAATGACGGATTCTGTTAGGTCATTTTGATTCAATGTGAAAAATCCCCGCCTGCGATCACGCTGCCGACGGGGAAACACTCACCGCTGAGTTCTTGGCGCCCGCTCAGTAAACGCTCTTCCACTCGCCGATATTCTTGGAGTCGAACTTGAACGGATCGCCGAGCATGACTTGCGTGCCTTCGCCATCGGCGATGACGTTCTTCTCGCCCAAGGTTCCGGCCGCGAACTTGTCGCCGACCTTGCCGGTGATCTTGCCCTTGACCAGCGCGTCGGCGGCGTAGCCGGCGAGATAGCCGACGTCGAGCGGGTTCCAGAGATACATCCACTGGCAGACGCCGCTCTCGATGTATTCGGCCATTTCCGAAGGCAGGCCGAGACCGGTCAGCTGCACTTTCCCCTTCAGCCCCTTGTCGGTCAGCACCTTGCCGGCGGCGGCGATGCCGACGGTGGTCGGCGCGATCACGCCCTTCAGGTTCGGGTAGGTCTTGAGCAGCCCTTCCATCTCGGCGACGCTCTTGTCGCGCAGGTCGTCGCCGTAAGCGACCTTGACCAGCTTGAGGTTCTTCATCTTCGGGTTTTCGGCGAGTTCCTTCTTCATCCAGTCGATCCAGAGATTCTGGTTGGTGGCTTGCGAAGTCGCGCTGAGCACGGCGATTTCGCCCGAGCCGCCGATCATCTCGGCGATGGCCTGCACCTGGACACGCCCGATGCGCTCCGGATCGGCCTGGTTGATATGCACCATGCGGCTTGCCGGGTTCGACGCCCGAATCGAGCGACAGCACCTTGATGCCGGCCTTCATCGCCTTCTTCAGCGCCGGTTCGAGCGCGTCCGGATCGTTGCCGACCATCGCGATGGCGGCGACCTTCTGCGCGATCAGTTCGCCGATCATCTGGATCTGCGCCTCGGCCGTCGGCTGGTCCGGCGCTTTCAGGATCGCCTCGCCGCCGACTTCCTCGATCGCCTTCTTGTAGCCAGCCATCTCCTTCTCACCGTAGGGATTGCCGGTGTTCTTGAAGACGATCGCGTACTTGGGCGCCGCCGCCTGCGTTACCGGAACGCTGACTACCGCCAGCGCGATCGCCACTGCCGTCAGGATCTTTTTCATCGTTCTCCTCCGTGAAATTGTGATGAGTCTGCCTTCAGACGCAGCGGTTCGGCGCTGCCCCGTTCTTGCTGGATGAAACCTATTCGGCCGCTTTGCGCCGTAGCGACGACCACCCGAGATTGGGCACCAGCACCGCCGCCACCAGCAGCGAGCCGATCAGGATGAGCATCGTCTGCGCCGGAACGTTGATCAGTCCGAGCCCGTAACGCAGGTAGCCGACCAGGAAGACGGCGATCAGCGCTCCGGCCATGCGGCCCTTGCCGCCGGACGTGCTGACGCCGCCGAGCACGACCATGGTGATCACTTCCAGCTCGTAGCCGGTGGCGACGTTGGGGCGCGTGCTGCCCATGCGCGAGGTGAGGAACAACGCGGTCACGCCGGACATCAGGCCGGCCACGGTGAATACCAGGAGACGGATGCCGTTGACATCGATGCCGGAGAAGCGGGCGGCGGTCGCATTGTTGCCGATCGAATAGACGCGGCGGCCGAACGCCGTCTTGTGCAGCGCCCAGGCGAAGAACAGCGCGGCCAGGGCAAAGACGATCAGCATGAACGGAATCTCGCTGACGTAGCCCCAGCCGAGAAACTTGAACCAGACCGGGAATTTGCCGACCGACTGGTTCTCGAGCAGGATGTAGGCGATGCCGCGGAAGATGATCATCGTCGCCAGCGTCACGATGACCGACGACAATTCCTTGAAGCGCACGATCAGCCAGCCGTTCACGAAGCCGCACACGGCGCCGACCAGGAGGCAGATCGCCATCGCCGCCGGCATCGGCACGCCGGCCTGGAACGAGACGCCCATGACCACCGACGCCAGCGCGACGATCGACGCCACCGAAATGTCGATATCGCCGAGCACGATGATGAAGACCATCGGCAGCACGATGAAGGCCTTGTCGAGAAAGGACATCGTCGCATCGCGCAAGCCTTCCGCGTCGAGGTAGAACGGCGAGAGGTTCATGTTGATCACATTGACCAGCACGAAGATCAGCACCAGCATCCACTCCCATTGCAGGAAGAAGCGCTTCAACGAAAACGGTCGTTGCAAATCCATGTCAGATCCTTCTCTTCCGCATCGTCTTGCGCATGGCGCGGCGCTTGACCAGCGCGTTGATCATCACGGCGGCGAGGATGATCGATCCCTGGATGAAGGTCTGCCAGAAGGGAGAGACGTTGATCAGCGGCAGCGCGTTGTTGAGGATGCCGAGCAGCAGCGTCCCCATGACGATGCCCGAGATCTTCCCGGAGCCGCCGGCGATGCTGACGCCGCCGAGCACGCAGGCGGCAATCACCGACAGCTCGAAGCCCATCGCCGTATCGCCCTGCGCCGAGGCGAACTTGGCCACCCACAGCACCCCGGCCAGCCCGGACAGCGCGCCCATCAGCGCGTAGACCCAGTACAGCGTGCGTTCGATGTCGATGCCGCTGACCCGCGCCGACTCCGGATTGCTGCCGACGGCATAGACCTGCCGCCCCATGCGGCTCCAGGTGAGGAACCACCAGGCCAGCACATTGACCAGCAGCGCGATCCAGACCAGCGCGTTCACGCCGAGGAAGGAAGCGAGCGCGATGCCCTTGAAGCTGGCCGGCATCTGATTGGCGCTGATCCATTTGCCGTCGCTGACGAGGTAAGTGACCCCGCGAAAGATGTTCATCAGGCCGAGCGAGGCGATGATCGGCAACACCCTGCCGCGCGCCACCAGCAGGCCGACGATCGAGCCGCAGACGAGGCCGATCGCCATGCCGAGCGCGATGGCGACGAGCGGCGGCGTATCGCCCCAGCGCGCCACGGTTGACGCAGCGAGCATGCCGGACAGCGCCAGCGTGGCGCCGATCGAGAGATCGATGCCGCGCGTGATGATGACCAGCATCATGCCAACCGAGAGAATCGACAGGATCGCCGTGTTCTTGGCCATGTCGGCCAGGTTTTCCAGGGTCAGGAAACTCGGGTTGAGCACCTGCACGACGGCCGACAGCACGACGATGAAGCCGAGCAGGCCGGCGTCACGGAATAAGCGGGTCGCACTGGTCGAATTAGCCATGCTGCGCCTCCTCCGCTTGATAGCGGGCAGCCATCGCCGCTTCGAGGATCTTTTCCTGCGTCGCCTCCTCGCGTTCGAGCAGCGCCGAGATGCGCCCCTCGCGCATGACGGCGATGCGGTCGCTCATGCCGAGCACTTCGGGCATTTCCGACGAGACCATGATGATGCCGATGCCCTGGCTCGCCAGTTCGCCCATGATTTCGTGGATCGCCGCCTTGGCGCCCACGTCGACACCCTTGGTCGGCTCGTCGATGATGACGATCGTCGGCTTGGCGGCGAGCAGCTTGGCGACGATCACCTTCTGCTGGTTGCCGCCGGACAAGGTTCCCGCCTCGGTGTCGATGCCGCGCGCTTTGACCCGCACCAGCTCGGCGAGCGCGTGCGCGAGGCCGCCTTCCTTTTTCTCGTTCAGCCACCAGCGGCCGGCGAACTGGTCAATCACCGGCAGGCTGATGTTCCTGCCGATCCCCCACGGCAGCACCAGTCCCTGTTTCTGCCGATCTTCCGGCAAGTAGCCGATGCCGAGTCCGATGGCGTCGCCCGGGCAGCGGATGGTCACCGGCTTGCCACGCAGATGGATGGTGCCCTTGTCGGCCGGGAGAATGCCGAAGATCGCCTGGCAGACCTCGCTGCGACCGGCGCCGACCAACCCGGTCAGGCCGAGAATTTCGCCCTGGTGCAGTGTGAAGCTGACACCGGCGAACAGTCCCGCCCGTCCCAGATTCTCGACGCGCAGCAGTTCGGCGCCGATCTCGCTGCGTTTTTCGGGGAAGAGCTGGGTGATCTCGCGTCCGACCATGGCCATGATCAGATCGTCGTTGCCGATCTTGTCGACATCCCAGCTGCCGATGTATTGCGAGTCGCGAAAGACGGTGACCCGGCTTGCCAGGCGATACATATCTTCAAAGCGATGCGAGATGAAAATCACCGAAACGCCGCTGTCGCGCAGTTTCAGGGTGATCCGGTAGAGTTCCTCGCTCTCGCGCTTGGTCAGGGCCGCCGTCGGCTCGTCCATGATGACGATGCGCGCCCGGGTGGACAGCGCCTTGGCGATCTCGACGATCTGTTGTTGCGCGACCGAAAGCGTTCCCATCTCGCTGCGCGGATCGATATCGCTGCCGAGTTCGGCGAGCAGCCGGCGCGCCTCCTCGTGCATCGCCGTCCACTGGATCGCGCGCGTCAGCGGCGCGACGGTTTCGTGCCCGATGAAGATGTTCTCGGTCACCGAGAGATCCGGGTAGCACGTCACATGCTGGTAGATGGCGGCGATGCCGCGCGCCTGGCTGTCCTTGGGATTGGCGAAGCGGACGGGTTTGCCGTCGAGCCGGATTTCCCCTGCATCGGGCTGGTGCACGCCGGTAATGATCTTGATGAAGGTCGATTTGCCGGCGCCGTTTTCGCCCATCAGCGCATGAATTTCGCCCGGGCGGAGCTGGAAATGCACGTCCTGCAACGCCTTCACGCCCGGAAAATTCTTGTCGATGCCGCGCAGTTCGAGGACGAAGCCGTCCCCGCTGTTGGGCTGCATGTCCGCTCCGGGATGGCTGGACACGTTACTGGACACGTTGGTACCCGACGTTCAGCAGGGTGGCGAGTTTGGCGATCTCGTCCGCGCGATGGCCGAGACCGATCGCCGTGTGGTGCGCCGGACCGGCCTTCGACCAGTTGTCGATGAAGTCGCGTGCCGAACAAGCGAAGCGATAGCGGCTGTTGGTATTGCCGATCTGCAGTGTCGGTCCAGGCACGCATTCGCCTTCGGCACAGAGCAGCGTCACGGCGCCGTGGCGGCCCTCAACTACGGAAAGCAAGGTGACCGGACCGTGCCTCACGCTCATCTGGATCGACAACCCCTTGCCGGGTTTGCCGTGATAGACCGGCAGCGGCACGAGCCCGACCGACCCTTCGGCGATCGCCGCGTGCGCCGGGCCGTCGTGCCCCCACAGCACGACGTCGTCGATGAAGTCGGCGGCGTAGAACTCGGAGAACGAACCGCCGGCGCCGAGCAGATCGAGAATCTTCATGGCGACCATGTTCTTGACTTCGCACTCGCCGGCCACCGGGATGTGATGTGCGGTCAGCAGCGTGTTCCCCGGTATCACCGAGCTCACGATGTCTTCGGAATCGTTGCCGGCCGTTCCTTCGTAGTAGTAGGCCATGCCGTCCAGCCGGTAGTCGGCGACCAGCCGGTCCAGCGCGCAGCTCGTCTTGGCCGCGCGATCCAGTTCGTATTCCTCGCAATCCGGCGAGACGGCGAATTCGCTGACGAACATCGCGCGCTTGGCGCTAATCGCCGGCGCGTCGACCTGCGAGCGCAGCAGACTCAGACGGTCCATCTCAAGCAACTCGAAATGGCAACCGAAAACCGATGACAGGTTGGTGATGTCGGTATACACGTCGAGCATGCCGCAGTAGTAGTGACCGAGAATGCCGAAACGCGCATCACGGATGCCGGCCTTGACCTTGACCGCCGCTAGCCAGGCCGCGACCTGCTGCCAAACGTAGTCTTCCTTCAAGTAACCGGTGATCAAATGGAACTCGATGCCTGCCCGATTGAAAACCGCGGCGATTTCCGGCACCGAACACGCCTGGCAGTGCGCCAGCCACTCGCCGGTCATGACGCCGCGATCGCCCAGGGCATTGAAACGTTCGTAGTCGATGGCCGCCACCGGCTGCAGGTTGAGCACCAGGATCGGCACGCCTGCCTTCTGCGCAATGGGCAGTACGGTATGGCTGAGGGCATACGTCGAGATGAAGAGGAAGATGACCTCGACGTTCCGCTCGCGCAGCCAATCGCCAGCCGCGCGCGCCTTGTCCGGATTGTCGACGAGGCCGGCATCGCAGACTTCGACGCCCTGCGCTTCGAGCCGGATGGCAATCTCCTTCTGGTAACCTTCCAGCCGCTCTTTCAATCCGGCAAACTGTGCCCAGTAGGTATCCAGGCCGATCCCGAACAATCCAACGCGAATCGGACGAATTGATTTGGTCGATGTATTCATGGTGGATTCAGTGTCCCGCCGATTCGCAACGCGGTGAATGGACAAAACAAAAGAGCTTGATGGACAAAAACGCAAGGGAGAACGCATGGCCGAAGCTGATTTTTCGCGCTACCTGACGCACAGCGCGGAGGATGAAAAGTGGCAGATGGTATGTACCGACGCGGGCCGCAACGTGATCCCGCCCGGCAGCCCCTATCCGCCGCATATCGACAATCATCCGGCCAGTTTCCGCTCGGTGTGCGTCGGACGGCGGCTCAACGAATACCAGATGGTGTACATCCCCGCCGGACGCGGCACGCTGGAAATGGACGGGCGGACCTACGCCATCGAAGCGGGCAGCCTGTTCCTGTTGTTCCCCGACGTCGCGCACGCCTACCAGCCGGACCCGGCCACCGGCTGGACCGAGCTGTGGGTTGGATTCAGCGGTCCGCAGGTCGACGCGCTGCTGTCCGCCGACATCATCAGCCCGGCCAAGCCGGTTTTCCGGCTCGGGCACCAGGCGAAGCTGATCGGCGGTTTCCAGGCCATTTTCGAACAGGTGCGGCAACAGTCGCCGCTCTACCAGTTCCGCGTTTGCGCCGACGTGCTGCGCCTCCTCGCCGAGACCCTGAGCCTCGAACGCCTGTCCGCGCAGCCGACGCGTTCGCAGCAGATCGTGGAACAGGCCAAGGCCTTCATCGAAGAGAACATCAGCGCGGCGTTCGACCTGGAAGGACTGGCGGCCCGGACTCGCCTGTCGCTCGCCAGCCTGAACGAGGTGTTCAAGTCGTATACCGGGATGACGCCCTACCAGTACTGCATTCACGCCAAGATCAACCGGGCCAAGGAAATCCTCGCCACCGGCGAGACTTCGGTGAAGGCCATTTCCCTGGCGCTGGGTTTTGACGACCCCTACTATTTCTCGCGCCTGTTCAAGAAAAAGACCGGCGTCAGCCCGTCGCAATGGATGAGCGACGACGGGACGGCGGAAAGCAGAATCGAATGAGCGCTCGCCAGCTCGGTTCGCCGTTCATCGCAGGCGTCGTCCAGCGCACCCACATCATCCGCATTTGAAGGAATTCCATGCCGTATCTCGTTCTCGTCACCATCCTCTGGGCTTTCTCGTTCAGTCTGATCGGCCAGTACCTTGCCGGCCAGGTCGACAGCGATCTCGCCGTGCTCGTGCGCGTGGCGATCGCCGCCGCGGTGTTCGTCCCCTTCATGCGCTGGCGCGGCCTTTCAGTCCGACTGCTCGGCGGCTTCTGGCTGGCCGGCGCGCTGCAGTTCGGCATCACCTACCTCTGCCTCTATCGCAGCTTCACCGTGCTCACCGTGCCCGAAGTCCTCCTGTTCACCGTGCTCACGCCGATCTACGTGACGCTGCTCGACGACGCGCTGGCCAGCCGCTTCAATCCGTGGGCGCTGGTCGCGGCGGCGGTCGCGGTGGGCGGCGGCATCATCATCCGCTTCGAGAAGATCGAGGGTGACTACCTGATCGGCTTCCTGCTCCTGCAACTGGCCAACGCGACCTTCGCCGCCGGCCAGGTCCTCTGCCGCCAGCTGCTCGCGCGCTACCCGACGGAACAACCGCTGCACCGCTTCTTCGGGCATTTCTTCCTTGGCGCGCTGCTGCTCGCGCTGCCCTCCTACGTGCTCTTCGGCGACGCCGCCAAGATGCCGCACAGCGCCATCCAGTGGGGCGTGCTCGTCTGGATGGGCCTGTTCGCCACGGCGCTCGGCATGTTCTGGTGGGTCAAGGGCAGCACCCAGGTCGATGCCGGGACGCTGGCGATCATGAACGAGCTGCACGTTCCGGCCGGCCTGCTGGTCAATCTGCTGATCTGGAACCGCGACGCCAATCTGCCCAAGCTGGCGGCCGGCGGCGCTGTGATCGTTGCCTCGCTCTGGCTCAACCGCGTGGGGCGCAGGCTGGGGCGGCGCCCGGCAGCCGGCTGAGCGCCGGCAGTTGAACCGCGAATCATCCGCCGTTTCCTTGCATCCGCTCCGAGCGGCAGGGTACGATCACGCGATCGGCATATCGGCTGCCGGTTCGCCCTTCAAACCCATGCAAGGAAGCCATCAATGATCATCACCAACATCGAAACCGTCCCCGGCAAAACCATCGTCAAACACCTGGGCATGGTCAGCGGCAACACCGTGCGCTCCAAGCATGCGGGGCGCGACCTCATGGCCGGACTGAAGAACATCTTCGGCGGCGAATTGAAGGGCTACACCGAGCTCTTGACCGAGTCGCGCGAAGAGGCCGTCGCCCGCATGGTCAAGCAGGCCGAAGCCGTCGGCGCCAACGCGGTGGTCAACGTGCGCTTCTCGACCTCGTCGGTGGCGGCCGGCGCGGCGGAGCTGTTCGCCTACGGCACGGCGCTGCTGGTGGAATAGCGGAATCAGCGCCATGTACGATCTGATTCTCTTCCTGATCCTGCTCGTCCTCGGCTATGTCTTCGGGCAGATCGCCGAGAAACGCCATTTCCGCTCGCTCATCAGGCGCGAAGCCGAACTGCGCGACGTTCTCTGCTTCACCGAGCGGAACGTTCCCGACATGGGCTCCATCGACCCGGCGCTGGTCTGCGGCAGCGTGGTGATCTCGATCGACTTCTTCAAGAAATTCGTCGCCAGCCTGCGCAACCTGGTCGGCGGCCGCGTCAGCGCCTATGAATCGCTGCTCGAACGCGCCCGGCGCGAAGCTCTCCTGCGCATGAAGGCCGAGGCTAGGGCACGTGGCGCGAAAAGCGTGTGGAACGTGCGCCTGGAGACCTCGTCGATCACCAAGGACGCGAGCCAGGGTGTCGCCGCGGTCGAGGTCATCGCCTTTGGAACGGCCGTGACGCAGCGTTAGCGCGGCGTCCGCCTTGCGCCATGTCCGTCTACGAAAACCCGCAGATTCCGGAAGGCATCAACGTCTCGCCGACGCACCCGCTGAAGGATTTCGCGCTGTTGCTCGGCGGCGTCTCGGCATTGATCGTCGTCGCCGTGCTGGCCCTGTCGTTCGCCGCCGGTTATCTCGTGCGCTTCGTGCCGTTCGCGCAGGAACAGGCGCTGGCGTCGAGCATCGATGCGCGCTGGCTGAAGCGGTCACAGGATGCCGAGGGAAAGCGCCGCGAACGGTATCTCCAATCCCTGGGCGAGCAGTTCTCCGCGGCGATGGATTTGCCGGCGGAGATGCGGATCACCGTGCACTACGCCGCCGACGATACGGCCAACGCAATGGCGACGCTGGGCGGCAACATCGTCGTCTTTCAAGGATTGATCGATGCCATCGATAGCGAAAACGCCCTGGCCATGGTGCTCGCGCACGAAATCGCGCACGTCCGCCACCGTCACCCGATCGTGGCGATGGGGCGCGGATTCGCGGTGATGCTCGCGCTCTCGGCGCTGTCCGGCATCGGCGACGGCATGATCGAGCGGTGGGTCGGCAGCATGGGCATGCTGCCGGTGCTCGCCTTCAGCCGCGAGCAGGAAGAAGAAGCCGACGCCGATGCACTGCAGGCCGTGCTCCGCGTCTATGGCCATGCCGACGGCGCCGCATCCTTCTTCGAGCACGTCGCCGAACAGTCAGGGCTGCCGGAAACGCCCGCTCTCTTCAACACGCATCCGGACACCACGACGCGCGTTGCCCGCATTCGTGATTTCGGGAAGGCCCATCCCCGGCCGGAAGCGGCGGCATTGAAACCGTTGCCGTGGTTCATGAAAGCGAAAGAAGTCGGTGGCGGCCGCTGAGTTCCGCACGGGTGTGGTTTGCGTATAAAGTTCGTCCGGAAACGTCAGCCAACGACAACGATATTTCGAAAACCGGAAAGAGACAGGCATGAAGAAGATTCTCGTATTGAACGGCATCAACCTCGACATGTTCGGCCAGCGCGACCCGGCCCAGTACGGGACGCTCACGCTCGCCGAGATCGACGCCCGGCTGAAATCCCTGGGCCAGGAACTCGGCGTGGAGGTCGAGTGCTTCCAGACGAATTTCGAGGGCGCGATGTGCGAGCGGATCCACCAGGCGCACCGCGACGCCGTCGAACGCCGTGCTGATCAACGCCGGGGCGTGGACGCATTACAGCTACGGGATTCGTGATGCGCTGGCGATCCTCGGGGCGCCGATCTTCGAAGTGCACATGTCGAACATCCACGCGCGCGAGGAATTCCGTCACCACTCGGTCATCGCCGGCATCGCGCGCGGCCAGATCTGCGGCCTGGGTGTCAACAGCTACCTGCTGGCGCTGCGTGGCGCGGTGTCGGTGCTCGCGGCCTGACTCGCTACCGCCTCAAACAAAACGGGAGAGCTGCGGCTCTCCCGTTTTGTTTATCGCGCGGAGAAATCAGGCGGCCTTGAAATTCAGGGCGGTCTGGAGCTGCTCCAGCGCCGCCGGGTCCTCAATCGTCGTCAGATCTCCCGGATCGCGCCCTTCCGCCAGCGCCTGGATCGAACGGCGCAGCAGCTTGCCCGAACGCGTCTTGGGCAGGATGGTCAGGAAATGCACGCGGCTCGGCCGGGCAATCGCGCCCAAGGTCTCGTCTACCTGTTTGAACACCGCCTGCTCCAACGCCACCCGCTTGTCCGGACTGGAAATGCTGGCCGCGTCCTTGACCACGGCGAACGCCATCGGAATCTGCCCCTTGAGCTGATCGGCGACGCCGACCACGGCGACCTCGGCAATGCCGGGATGGCCCTGGATCGCTTCCTCGATCTCGCGCGTGCCGAGCCGGTGTCCGGCGACGTTGATCACGTCGTCGGTGCGGCCGAGGATGTAGTGGTAACCGTCCTTGTCCTGAATGCCCCAGTCGAAAGAGGAATAGACCTGCGGGTCGCGGAACAGCGAGAAGTAGGTGGACACGAAGCGTTCGTCGTTACCCCAGACCGTCAACAGGCAGCCTGGCGGCAGCGGCGGCACGATGCCGACGATGCCTTTTTCATCGGGCTCGCAAACGGTCCCGTCCTCGCGGAACACCTTGAGGTCGTAGCCGTAGACCGGGAAGCTCGGCGTGCCGTAGCGGATCTCGGTCTGCTCGATCCCCGGCATCGACGCCAGAATCGGCCACCCTGTCTCCGTCTGCCAGTAGTTGTCGATCACCGGTTTCCCGAGTTCGCGCATGAACCACTCGTGCGTCGGCTGATCGAGCGGTTCGCCGGCGAGGAAGACGTGCTTCAGGCTCGACAGATCGTATTGGTGCATGTACGCCGGGTCGTGCTTCTTGAGCACGCGCGCGGCGGTCGGCGCCGAGAACATCACATTGACCTTGTACTTCTCGACGATCTTCCACCAGATGCCCGGATCGGGCCGCAGCGGCGTGCCCTCGTACATGATCGTGCACATGCCGGCGAGCAGCGGGCCATACACGATATAGGAGTGGCCGACGACCCAGCCGATGTCCGAGGTCGAAAACATCGTCTCTCCCTCGCCGCCGCAGTAGATGTATTGCATCGACGCGGCCAGCGCGACGGCGTAGCCGCCGGTGTCGCGCTGCACGCCCTTCGGCTTGCCGGTCGTGCCGGACGTATAGAGGATGTACGAGGGCTCCGACGACTCGAGCCAGGTGACCGGCACATCGGCATCCATGAATTGCGCGCGCAGGCTGGCGTAGTCGACGTCGCGCCCCTCGACCTTGTTGAACGCCTGGTCGAGGCCGCGATCGATCATCAGTACGTGGTCCGGCTTGTGCGTTGCCAGTTCGATCGCATCGTCGAGCAGATGCTTGTACGGCACCGGCTTGCCGCCGCGCATGCCGGCGTCGGACGAGACGATCAGCTTCGGCAGCGCGTCGTCGATGCGCGTCGCCAGCGACCCCGAGGCAAAACCACCGAAGACCACCGAATGGACGGCGCCGATCCGTGCGCAGGCGAGCATGGCAAAGGTCGCCTCGGGGATCATCGGCATGTAGATCAGGACACGATCGCCCTTGCCCACGCCCAAGTGCCGCATGACGGCCGCCATGCGTATCACTTCCGTCCTGAGCTCGGCAAAGGAATAGACGGTCTCGGTGTCCGTCTCGGTCAACACGAAGACCAGCGCCCGGTCATCCGGCCGCTTGGCGGCGTGCCGGTCGACCGCGTTGTAACAGAGGTTGGTCTCGCCGCCGACGAACCACTTGGCGAAGGGCGTCCGCGAAAAATCGAGCGTTCGGGTGAACGGCTTGTGCCAGTCGATGCGTTTGGCTTCGTTGGCCCAGAAAGCGTCCGGATGGTCAATGGATTGCTGGTGAAACTCCTTGATTGTCGTCATAAGGCTTCCTTGTCGCTGCGACGAAGAACCCTGCACTTATGGATAACTAATCCTGCCCGGCGTCTTCTTTCTCCTGCACCGGGTCAGTCATGCGCTTTTCGATTTCCGCGAGCGGCAAACCGAGGTCGAATCGGCGTTCCATCAGTCTGAGCAGCGGCATCACCTGCACTCCGAGCGCTGCGAGATGCGGCGCAACTTCGCCGATCTGCCCCGCCTTGATCAGCGCCAGCGCCTGATCGACGCTTGGTCCGGCAGATAGCACCGCATTTGCCTTCGGGCCGCAAGAAATCACCCGATTGCCGCCGCCCTGCTGCGCCGCCTTCAAACGCGAACCGGCCAGTTCGATCAGCGCGCCGGCCGATACCACGGCATCGGCCGGCGAGTTGCTGACACCGACACTGACCGACAAGTTCAATCGCTGTCCATGAACGGCGATGTTCGCCACGTGAATCGCCTCGCGCAGCCGGTTGCCGAACGACTCGCAGGCCGTGGCCGGCGTGCCCGGCGAAACGACGACCAGCTGACTGCCGGCGTAGTGGCCAAGGCTGTCCTCCTTGCGGATCTTGCTCGACAGCATGGAGATGAAGCGCTGCTGCAGGTGCTTGACGACATCGACGCCGTGCTCTTCGCGCAAGGCACCGATATTGTCGAAGCCCATCACCATCGCGCTGACTTCGCTGTTGTGGCGCATCGCGTGCGACATCGCCTGCACCGCCTGCAGTTCGATGTACTTGCGCGTAAACAGCCCCGTCTCGGGATTCTGGACGTTCTGTTCGAGATTTTCCTTGAGCTGGTGCTGCGCCTGCGCGAGCTTGAGCAGCGAATCGATGCGCGCCAGCAGTTCGGCGCCGCCCGTCCCACGGCTGATGAAGTCGGAGGCGCCGTGCGATTTGGCGCGTTCGATCGCCTCGTCGTTGTCGCCGGCGATCATCAGCATCGGCATCTGGGCGAGGCGCGCCAGCCGCGACGAGCGCACCCGGTCGAGCAGCCCATTGCCGTCGAGCACCGGCAGGGACAGCGAACAGATCACGAGTTCGATCGAGTGATCCAGGACCAGCACCTGCCATGCCGCCTCGCCGTCGGATTCCTCGCGATAGTCGAAGAGGTCGCGGATATGCTTGCCGATCATCGCGCGCACCATGCGCGACTCATCGATGATCAGTATTCTGGGCAACTGGGTCTGGCTGTTCATGGACGACTCGGCTCGCGTAATACCACACCCCCTCCAACTGTCTCACTCGTTCAGGACACGGCGACCACCACGCGTCCGTGCGCCGCGCCCTGAAGGAACCCATCGAACGCATCCGGCAATTCATCTAAGCTAATCGTGCGTGCCATTTCAAGCAAGTGCAGCGGACGCAAATCAGTGGCAAGACGCTGCCAGATCCGTTGCCGGTACGGCTCGCCAACGTAACCCGAATCGATCCCCAGCAACGAAACGCCGCGCAGAACGAACGGCATCACCGTCGTGTTCAATGTCGTGCCCGCCGCCAGCCCGATACTGGCAATCGTTCCGCCCGGGTTCATCGAACTCGCGATCCAGGCCAGCACGTCGCCGCCGAGACTATCAACGGCGCCTGCCCAGAGAGCTTTAGCGAGTGGCCGGATGCGCGACAGGTCGAGTGCCGAACGCAACATCACATCCGATGCCCCCAGGTGCCGCAAATAGTCCTCCTGCGACGCCTTGCCGGTCAGCGCGGTCACCGAATAGCCGAGCTTCGCCAGCATGTCGATCGCCAATCCGCCGACGCCGCCGGTCGCGCCGGTCACGATCACCGGCCCCTTGGCCGGCACGAGACCGTTTTCCTCCATGCGGACGATCGCCAAGGCCGCGGTAAAACCCGCCGTACCCAAAGCCATGGCCTCGAACAGGGATAACCCATCGGGCAACGGCACCACCCAATCAGCCGGCACGCGGGCGAATTCGGCGTAGCCGCCGTGATGCGCCACGCCGATATCGAAACTCGTCGCGATCACCGGATCGCCCGCTTTGAAACGCGGGTCGCTGCTCTCCTCCACGATTCCGGAAAGATCGATGCCGCCGACGCAGGGAAAACGCCGGATGATCTTCCCGGCGCCGGTCGCCGCCAGCGCATCCTTGTAATTGACGCTCGAGAAAGCGACCCGGATCGTCACCTCGCCCGGATCAAGCATCGACTCATCGATACCGACCAGACCGCTCTTTGTCTTGCCTTCAATCTCTTCAATCAAAAACGCCTTGAAGGAACGCATGAATTCTCCCAAATGAAAACAATGCCGCAGCCCGAAGCCGACTTCCGTATCCGGAATTTTTGCGCAGCCCAAACGGCGATGATACCCACAAAAGCGCGCCGCAGGCGAAGCTGGCCGCCGCTGCCATCACTCTTTAATAATCAATTGGTTAAGTGGAAAGACAAAAGCTATCAGCACAAAAAAACGGCAACGAAGGTTTACAGGGCGGGAATTTTCTTTTAGATTCCAGCCCCATGTCGTGTAACAAAACCATCACAATCCTGTTTGCTGTCGCCGCATTCACCTTTCTTTCAGGTACGAGTGCCGTTAACGCTGCAGAAGCCCAGCCCAAGCTGAGCGACGAACCTTCGCTGTTCGAGCGCTATCGCGCGGGCGCGAAGGATCTGGTCCTCAAGGGTCTGGAGCTAACCGGTATCAAGTACCGCCGTGGCGGCACCGATCCTGACAGTGGACTCGATTGCAGCGGCTTCGTTCAACTCGTTTTCAAGGACGCGATCGGTATGCTTTTGCCGCGCACCGCCAAGGAACAGAGCGAAGTCGGCAATGTGGTCAACAGGAAGGAACTCAAGCCGGGCGATCTCGTCTTCTTCAATACGATGCGTCGCGCGTTCTCGCACGTCGGCATCTATCTCGGCGACAATCGTTTCATGCATGCGCCGCGCACGGGCGCGGAAGTACGCGTCGAAGACATGAGCCAGAGTTACTGGGTCAAGCGTTACAACGGTGCGCGGCGAGTCGTCGAGCACTGATCCTGCCGATGCCGCTTTAAGGGAAAAGACGCCGCCGCGTCTTTTTTTTTGCCTGAATGCCTCGCCCCAATCCAAAAGACGGTCGTCTCGGCCGCAAGCCGGCACGACATATAATTCGAGCGCAGCTAGACATGAATCCCCGTAACCACCCGGCCCCATTCCACTTCGCTGATCATGATTCCCTGGCTTGAAAGCGCCACGTCGTTTCCGCCGCTCGAACTCGCGCTGAGCGAACCGAACGGCCTGCTGTGCGCCGGTGGCGATCTGTCGCCGCAACGTATCCTCGGCGCTTACGGTCGCGGGATTTTCCCCTGGTACGCCAAGGGCGAGCCGATCCTGTGGTGGAGTCCGGACCCGCGCATGGTGCTGTTTCCATCGGAATTCAAGATATCCCGCTCGCTGCGCAAGACGCTGCGGCGCGGCAATTACGAGATCCGCCTCGACCACGACTTCACCGCCGTCATCCGCGCCTGCGCCAGAAGCCGTCGCCGTGGTCAGCACGGGACGTGGATCACGACCGAAATGCAGGCCGCCTACTGCGCGCTGCATGAACTCGGCTTCGCGCATTCGGTCGAAACGTGGGCTGACGGCATATTGCTCGGCGGTCTGTATGGCCTCGCCATCGGCAAGATGTTCTACGGAGAATCCATGTTTTCGCACGTGACCGACGCCTCTAAAATCGCCATCGCGCATCTCGCCCGCTTTCTCGACCGCGCGGGATTCGGCCTGATCGACTGCCAGATGAACACATCGCACCTCGCCTCGCTCGGCGCACGCGAAATCCCGCGTGCCGAGTTCATCGCCAGGCTGCGCGAGCTCACTGCCGTCCCGCCGCTGAACGGCCGCTGGCCGGAGGACGGCGCGCAGGCCGACTGGGCATGAACCGGACCACGCCATGTCGCGCATCAACGAATGCAAGCTGCCGTTCTCGCTGCTCCAGTTCTACAACACGGCAACGTATCCGTGCAGTTACCTCGACGACCGGCGCTCGATTTCTGAAGTCGCCACGCCGCCGCACCTGATCACCACCGAAGTCTATGGCGAACTGGTGCGTCACGGCTTTCGCCGTAGCGGCATCTTTACCTACCGGCCCAACTGCGAGCGCTGTTCCGCCTGCATCCCGGTCCGCATCCCGGTGGAACGCTTTGTCCCCAACCGCAGCCAGCGGCGCTGCGCAAGGAAGAATGTCGATCTGCGCGCGCGCGAATTGCCGCTGCTCCTGTTCGACGAGCACTTCCAGCTCTACCAGCGCTACCAGGAGGCACGGCATCCGGGCGGTGGCATGGATCACGACAGCCACGAGCAGTACGCGAACTTCCTCCTGCAGAGCCGCGTCGACAGCCGGCTGATCGAGTTCACCGAAAACGGCGAGCTGCGCATGGTCAGCATCATCGACATCCTCAACGATGGCGTCTCGTCGGTTTACACCTTCTACGACCCCGACCTTCCCGGTGCCGGTTTCGGCACCTACAACATCCTCTGGCAGATCGCGCAGTGCGGCGCGAACGGTCTGCCCTACCTGTATCTCGGCTACTGGATACGCGAGAGCCGCAAGATGGCCTACAAGTCGGGCTTCCGTCCGATCGAGGGCCTGATCGACGGCACCTGGCAGGAGCTGCCGCCGGAGGGCCGCGCCACCCGGACGACATAGCGGAGTAGTATGGCGGGCACCATGCAGTGCGTGGCTTTTCAGCCGGGAGAAAGCCCCTGTCGAAACCGGAAGAAACATGGCCCTGACCGCTCGTTCGCTCACGCAGTATCGTTCGTTGAAGACCCGGATCGTCCTGGCGACGCTGGCGGTCTTCCTGATCAGCCTGTGGGCGCTTTCGTTCTACGCAGGCCACATGCTGCGCATCGACATGGAACGCATGCTCGGACAGCAGCAGTTCTCGACGGTCACGTACGTCGCGGCGCAGCTCGACGGCGAGCTCAACGACCGCGTCAAGGCGCTCGAACTGATCGCCGACGCCATCGACCCGGCAGCGCTCGAAGCCCCCGCCGCGCTCCAAGCCTTCCTCGACCAGCGATTCGTGCTGCACAACCAGTTCAACGCGGGCGTCAACGCCTATCGGCCGGATGGCACCGCGATCGCCGTCTCGCCCATGCTGAACGAACGCATCGGTCTCAACTACATGGACCGCGACTATGTGGCCGGCGCCTTGCGGGAAGGCCGGACCACCGTCGGGCAACCCGTGCTCGGCCGCACGCTCAAATCGCCGGTCATCGGCATGGCCGTCCCGATCCGCGACGCGCAGGGTGCGATCATCGGCGCCCTGGGCGGCCTGATCAATCTTGACCAGCCAAGCTTTCTCGACAAGATCACCCACAACAGTTACGGCGCGACCGGCGGCTACCTCGTCGTCAACAGGAAACACCGGCTGATCGTCACCGCCAGCGACAAACGCAGGATCATGCAGCCACTCGCCGCACCCGGCGTAAATCCGCTCGCCGACCGCTTCGTGGCGGGGTTCGAAGGTTCGGGAACGACCACCAACCCTTTTGGTGTTGACGTTCTGGCGTCAGCCAAGAGCGTCCCGCTGGCCGGCTGGTACGTCGCCGCTTCGCTGCCGATCGCCGAAGCTTTCGCGCCGATTCGCGAAATGCAGCAACGCATGCTGGCGGCGACGCTGCTCCTGACGGTATTAGCCGGCGGCGCGACCTGGTGGGTCGCGCGACGCCAGTTCGCTCCGCTGCAGGAAGCCGCGCGCACGATCAACGGCATGGCCGACGAACGCGTGCCGCTGCGCGCGCTGCCGGTCGCCGAATTCGACGAAATCGGCCAGCTCAACAGCGGTTTCAACCGCCTGCTCGAAACGCTCGGCCGGCGCGAGAAGGCGCTGCAGGAAAGCGAAGAGAATCTCCGGCTGATCTTCGAAAACAGCGGTGACGCCATCCTCATCTCGTCGACCGACGGCCGCATCGTTTCGGCCAATCCGGCCGCTCACCTGATGTTCGGCTATCGCGACGAAGGGTTCCGCGACCTCGACCGCAACGGCTTCCTCGACGAGAGCGACGCGCGCGTCCCGGTCGCCCTCCGCGAACGCAAACGGGCCGGCCACTTCTACGGCGAGCTGCGCTGCAAGCGGCACGACGGCCGCCTGTTCGACGCCGAAATCAACTCGACGCTTTTTGCCGACTCGACGGGCAAACAGCACATCATCACACAACTGCGCGACGTCACGGAACGCCGACGCACCGAACAGGCACTGCACACCAGCGAGAACCGTTTCCGCGTCATTTCCTCGATCTGCAGCGACCTCCTCTATTCCTGCCGGCGCGCCGACGACGGCCAGTTCCGCGTCACCTGGATCGCCGGCGATGCTTCGCCGCTGTTCGGACACGACACAGAAACCATCGTCGCGCGCGGCTGCTGGCAGCCCTTCGTCATCGAGGAAGACCTGCCGCTGTTCGTACGCACCATCACCGAGTGCCGTCCGGGCGAGACGACCGACAGCGTCGTGCGCATCCGGCACCGCGACGGTTCGACGCGTTACCTGCGCAGCGTCGCCCGGGTCGAGGCCGACGACGCCGATTGCGGGCGGCATCAGCTCTATGGCGCCCTGCAGGACATCACGGAGCGCAAGCGATCCGAGGCCGAACTCGAACAACACCGCCATCATCTCGCCAAACTCGTTGCCGCGCGCACCGCCGAACTGGCCGAGGCCAAGGACGCCGCCGAAGCCGCCAGCCTCGCCAAGAGCGCTTTCCTGGCCAACATGAGCCATGAGATCCGTACCCCGATGAACGCCATCCTGGGCATGGTCAACGTGCTGCGGCGGAGTGGCGTTTCGCCCTTGCAGGCGGAGCGGCTGGCCAAGATCAACGCCGCGACGGAGCATCTGCTCGGCATCATCAACAACATTCTCGACCTTTCGAAGATTGAGGCCGGCAAGTTCGTCATCGACGAAGCGCCGGTCGATCCGAATGACGTCCTGCGCACGACCGGAGCCATCCTGCTCGAACGCGCCCAAGCCAAGGGGTTGCAACTGATCGTCGACGCCGACGCCTTCCCGCAAGATTACGCCGGATGCCTGTTCGGCGACGCCACCCGCCTGCAGCAGGCCTTGCTCAATTACGCGACCAACGCCATCAAGTTCACCGAGCAGGGCAGCGTTTCCCTGCGCCTGCGGGCGCAGGGAAACGCCGGCCAAGCGCTGGTGGTTCGTTTCGAAGTCGAAGACACGGGAATCGGCATTGGCAAGGATGCCCTGCCCCGCCTGTTCGACGCATTCGAGCAAGCCGACAACTCGACGACGCGCAAGTACGGCGGCACCGGGCTTGGGTTGGCGATCACCCGGCGGCTGGCGGAACTCATGGGCGGCAGCGCCGGCGCGCAGAGCGTACCTGGCGTCGGCAGCACCTTCTGGTTCACCGCGCGCCTGCCGGTAAAGAAGGAATCGGTGGAAGAGCACACGACGACCATCGTCGACAGCGCCGAAACGCTGATCCGTCAACGTCATCGCGGCCGCCACGTTCTCATCGTTGACGACGATCCGATGAACCTGGAGGTGGCGCGCTACCTGCTCGAAGACGCGGGACTCGTCGTCAACACCGCGGAGGACGGCCTGCGTGCGATCGTCCGCGTGCAGGACAAGGACTGCGCGGCCGTCCTGATGGACGTGCAGATGCCGACCATGGACGGCCTGGAAGCCACCCGCCGCATCCGGAAAATCGCCGGCTGCCGCCGGATACCGATCCTGGCGATGACCGCCAACGCGTTCGCCGACGACAAGGCCAATTGCCTGGCCGCCGGGATGAACGACTTCGTGGCCAAGCCGTTCGACCCGAACGTGCTCTTCACGACGCTGCTGCGCTGGCTCGATCGTGGCCGGACGGAGGATCCCGAGTCGGTAAACGGCGCCGACCGCCGCGCGGAGGAGTTTTCCGGAAGAACATGAGAAGACAGGAATCGATATGCTCGTAAACTGCATTGCCTATAAGGACGGATCGCGGCTCGCCGACTTGTCGATCGAGGACATCAGCGACTATCTCGAGCGCGACGATTGTTTCGTCTGGGTCGCCCTGCGCGACGCGACCGAAGCCGAGCTCGACCAGATGAAGGAAGAATTCGGCCTGCACGAACTCGCGGTCGAAGACGCGCGCCACGGCCACCAGCGGCCGAAGATCGAGGAATACGGCGACTCGGTCTTTGCGGTCATGCATCAGCTGGAGGAAGAAGGCGACGATTACAGCCTCGGCGAGATCAACGTCTTCGTGGGCCACAACTACGTTCTGTCGGTACGCAACCACAGCCGGCAGCACTTTCTCGGCGTGCGCGAACGTTGCGAGCGCAAGCCGCAGCTGCTGCAACACGGCTCAGGTTTCGTCTTCTACGCGCTGATGGACGCCGTCGTCAACCGCTATTTCCCGATCATGGATCGGCTGGAATCCGAACTCGACGAGATCGAAGGGCAGATCTTCGCCAAAGGATCGGCACGACGGAACATCGAGCGACTGTACGTTCTCAAGCGCAAGATCACGCAGCTCCGGCACGCCGTCGCGCCGCTCATGGAAGCCGTCGGCAAGCTGTTCGGCCCGCACGGTCCGCAGGTCTGCGCCAACAGCCGCGATTACTTCCGCGACGTACACGACCATCTTTACCGCATCAACAGCTCGCTGGAGAGCATCCGTGAAACAATCGGCATGGCCATCCAGGTCAACCTCTCGATGGTCGCCATCGAGGACAGCGAGGTCAGCAAGAAACTCGCCGCCTGGGGCGGTATCTTCGCCATCGCTACCGCGTTCGCCGGCATCTGGGGCATGAACTTCAAGGCGATGCCGGAACTGGACTGGACATACGGCTATCCGACGGCGCTCCTCGCCATCAGCGGCGCCTGCGCATTGCTCTACCGTCGCTTCAAGCGCGCCGGCTGGCTTTAGTTCTTGACGCCTGGCGGCTGAGGTAGAATCCGCCGATGCTCTACTCACTGGCCCGCAAATTCTTCTTCGCGCTCGACCCGGAACTGGCCCACGGCCTCGGTATGAACGGCGTCGAATTCCTCAATCGCGCCGGCATCGCCTGCCTGCTGGCCAAGCCGGTGGCCGCCGACCCGGTCGAACTGATGGGGCTGACTTTTCCCAACCCGGTCGGTCTCGCCGCCGGGCTGGACAAGAACGGCGAGCATATCGACGCGCTGGCCAATCTCGGTTTCGGCTTCATCGAGATCGGCACGGTGACGCCGCGCCCGCAGCCGGGCAACCCCAGGCCGCGCATGTTCCGCATCACGGAAAAGCAGGCGATCATCAACCGCATGGGCTTCAACAACCACGGCGTCGATCGGCTGCTGGCCAACGTCGCGCAATCGAAGTTCGCCCAATCCGGCGGCATCCTCGGCATCAATATCGGCAAGAACTTCGATACGCCGATCGAGAAAGCCGTTGACGACTACCTGATCTGCCTCGATCGCGTCTATGCCGCGGCCAGCTACGTGGCGATCAACATTTCCAGCCCGAACACAAAAAACCTGCGCGAACTGCAAAAGGACGAGGCGCTCGACGCCCTGCTCGGCCAGCTGAAAGCGGCCCAGACGCGGCTCGCCGAGCAGCACGGCAAGTACGTGCCGCTGGCGCTCAAGATTGCGCCGGATCTCGAAGACGAGCAGATCGAGTCGATCGCCGATCTCCTGCGGCGGCACCGCATGGACGGCGTCATCGCTACCAACACGACGTTGTCGCGCGCCGAGGTCCAAGGCTTACCGAATGCCAATGAGGCCGGTGGCCTGTCCGGCGCGCCCGTTTTCGAACGTTCAACGCACGTCCTGAAAAAACTCGCCGGCCATCTTCATGGTGAAGTGCCGATCATCGGCGTCGGCGGCATCATGCGCGGCGGCGACGCCGTCGCCAAACTCGACGCCGGCGCGAGCCTCGTCCAGATCTACTCCGGCTTCATCTACCGCGGGCCGGAACTGGTCGGCGAAGCCGCCCGGGCCATCGCCGAACACAAGCGCTGAGCATGGCCGACGGGGCGCCTTTTCATAGCCGCCCCGTCTAAACATATGCTTCGAACGTGGTTGATCGTGCCGGCTCGAACGGCGATAATCGCAAGCCTTCGCAGCCTTCCCGGACCGTCCGGAAGCCTTGCCCGGACTTGCCCAACCGACCATGACCCACTACCTGTTCATCATCATCGGCGCTGTCCTCGTCAACAACGTCGTGCTGGTGAAGATCCTCGGCCTGTGCCCGTTCATGGGCGTCTCCAAGAAGCTGGAGACCGCCTTCGGCATGGGCGCGGCGACGACCTTCGTGCTCACCGTCGCGACCGGCGCCAGCTATGTCATCGACCACTTCCTGCTCATGCCGTTCGGGCTGGAATACCTGCGCACGCTGTCGTTCATCGTCACCATCGCAGCCATCGTGCAGATGACCGAAATGGTCATCCAGAAGACCAGCCCGGTACTGCATCAGGTGCTCGGCATCTATCTGCCCTTGATCACCACCAACTGCGCCGTCCTTGGCGTACCGCTCTTGAACGTCGCCAACAAGTACAACTTCGTTGAGTCGCTGCTCTTCGGCGCGGGCAGCGCGGTCGGGTTCTCATTGGTGCTGGTGCTCTTCGCCGGCATTCGCGAGCGTGTCGAAGGCGCGGACGTCCCCGTCCATTTCCGCGGCGTCGCTATCGCCATGGTCACCGCCGGGTTGATGTCGCTCGCCTTCATGGGTTTCGCCGGCCTGGACAAGTACCAATAATGCTCGCCGCCATCCTCATCATGGCGCTCGGCGCCGTCGTCCTCGGCGCCGCGCTCGGCTACGCCTCGATCAAGTTCAAGGTCGAGGGCAACCCGCTGGTCGAGAAGATCGAAGCCATCCTGCCGCAGACGCAGTGTGGCCAGTGCGGTTTTCCCGGCTGCAAGCCCTACGCCGAAGCCATCGCCGAAGGCGAGGTCGACATCAACCTGTGCCCGCCCGGAGGCCAGGAAGGCGTGCGCAAGCTCGCCGACCTGCTCGGGCGCGAGGTCAAGCCGCTCAACGCGGAGGAAAAGCCGAAGCAGGTGGCGATCATCGACGAGCAGACGTGCATCGGCTGCACGCTGTGCATCCAGGCCTGCCCGGTCGACGCCATCGTCGGCGCGGCCAAGCAGATGCATACCATCGTCGCCTCGCTGTGCACCGGCTGCGAACTGTGCGTCAAACCGTGCCCGGTCGAGTGCATCAGCATGGAGGTCATTGCCGAGAGCATCGACAACTGGAAGTGGAAGTACCCGGTGATCGAGATCAAACCCGTCAAGCGCGCGGCCTGACCCGAAGAAGATCCAGAGAATCCGAATGCTTCAGCAACTTTTCAAATTCAAGGGCGGCGTCAAGCCGGACACCAACAAGACACCTTCGGTCAAGGCACCGATCGGCATCGCGCCGCTGCCCAGTCTGCTGGTCGTGCCGCTGCATCAGAGCATCGGCGGTATCCCTAACCCTCTCATCGCAGCGGGCGAACGCGTGCTGAAAGGGCAAAGAATCGGCGGGCCGGACAAGTGGATCTCGTCGGCCGTCCATGCGCCGACTTCCGGGACGGTGATCGCCGTCGAAGAACGCATCGCGTCGCACCCGTCGGGGCTGCCGACGCTTTCGGTGGTCATCGAACCCGACGGGCGCGACGAGTGGATCGAACACACGCCGCTCGATTACAGCGCGCTCGAACCGGAACAGGTGCGCGAAATCCTGCGCGACTACGGCGTCGTCGGACTCGGCGGCGCGGTCTTCCCGACGCACGCCAAGCTGGCGCCGGCCAAGGCCGTGCCGATGGACGCGCTGGTCATCAACGGCGCCGAATGCGAACCGTTCATGACGTGCGACGACCTCCTGATGCGCGAGCGTCCGGAGGAGATCGTGCGCGGCGTCGGCATCTTCCGCGACCTGCTCGAACCGAAGCGCGTGCTGATCGGCATCGAGGATAACAAGCCGGAAGCGATCGCCGCGATGAAGGCGGCCGTCGCCAAGGCCGACGAGAACTTCGAGGTCGTCGCCGTGCCGACGCGCTATCCGGCCGGCGGTGCCAAGCAGCTGATCCGCGTCCTCACCGGCAAGGAAGTGCCGGCCAGCAAGCGCTCGCCCGAGATGGGCGTGCAGTGTTTCAACGTCGCCACCGCCTATACGGCCTGGCGCGCCATCGCGCATGGCGAACCGGTACTGTCGCGCATCGTCACGGTCACCGGCAACGTCGAACAGCCGCGCAACTGGGAGGTGCTGCTCGGCACGCCGATCAAGGACGTCGTCGCGCTCGGTCGGCCGAAGGTCGATACCAACCGCTTCGTAATGGGCGGCCCGATGATGGGCTTCGAACTGCCGAGCCTCGATGCACCGGTCGTCAAGGCCGCCAACTGCATCATCGCCGGTTCGCCGACGCTGTTCCCGCCGCTGCCGCCGGAAATGCCCTGCATCCGCTGCGGCGCCTGCGCCGAGGCCTGCCCACACGAGTTGCAACCCTTTGAAATGTATTGGTTCTCGCGTGCCAGGAACTTCGGCAAGGCGCAGGAATACAACATCTTCGACTGCATCGAATGCGGCTGCTGCAGCTACGTCTGCCCGTCACGCATTCCGCTCGTTCAATACTTCCGCTTCGCCAAGAGCGAAATCTGGTCGCGTGAACGCGAGAAGAATCAGGCCGACGCGGCCAAGGCGCGTTTCGAGTTCCACAACGAGCGTGACGAGCGCGAAAAGGCCGAGAAAGCAGAGCGGCTGGCGAAAGCCGCTGCCGCCAAGGCGGCCGATAAAATCGATTCGACCGGTGCAGCCGTCGCCGCTGAAACGCCCGTCGATACCCAAGCCGCCAAGAAAGCCGCCATCGCCGCCGCGATGGAACGCGCCCGCTTGCAACGCGAAGCCGTTCAGCCGAAGAACACCGATGGATTGACGGCTGCCCAGCGCGAGGAAATCGCCGGGATCGAAGCGCGCAGAGCTTCCTCGCAAGCGCTGCAAACCGCTCCCGACACGGAGAGCACAGAGCCACGGAGAACGCAGAATAATGACCAATAATTGTTTTTCCTCGGTGAACTCCATGTTTTCGTGTTGAAAGAGGTTTACTGACCCATGAACTTCAACACGCCGCCCTACCTCTCCCAGAACGTCAGCGTCCAGCGCGTCATGCTGCAGGTGCTCGTTGCCCTGTTGCCCGGCATCGCCGTCTACGTCTGGCTGATCGGCCCGGTCGTCTTGGTGCAGATCGCGATCGCCACGCTTGCCGCCTTGCTCGGCGAAGCGTTCATGCTCCGGCTTCTGAAAAAGCCGCTCGGACTCTTCCTCGGCGACGGCAGTGCCGTCGTCACCGCCTGGCTGATCGCGCTCGCCTTCCCGCCGCTCGCGCCGTGGTGGTTGATCGTCGTTGCCTCGCTGTTCGCCATCGTCGTCGCCAAACATCTTTATGGTGGACTCGGCCAGAACCCGTTCAATCCGGCGATGATCGCCTTCGCCGTCTGCATCGTCTCCTTCCCGGCTCTCATGTCGCAATGGCCGGCGGTCGATATGAAAGCCGGCTTTGCCGATCAGTTGGCGCTGGTCTTCGGTTACGCGCCACGGCTCGACGCGATCAGCGGCGCGACGCCGCTCGATGCGCTCAAGACGGCGCTCAAGCTGGGTGAAGGACATACGTCCGTCGCCTCGATCACCGCCGATAGCCGCACCTTCGGCCGTTTCGCCGGCCACGGCTGGGAGTGGGCCGGTATCGCTTACCTCGTCGGCGGCCTCTGGCTGTGGCAGCGCAAGGTCATCCAATGGCGTGCCCCCGTGGCCTTTCTCGCCGGCATCGGCCTGCTCGCCGCCGCGCTCTGGCTGTGGAACCCGGCGCAATTCGCCAATCCGCTGTTCCATCTCTTTTCCGGCGGCTCGATGCTCGGTGCTTTCTTCATCGTCACCGACCCCGTCTCGGGCTGCACGACGCCGAAGGGCAAGCTGATCTTCGGTTTCTCGGCCGGCGTGCTTGCCTACGTCATCCGCGTATTCGGCGGTTATCCCGACGGCGTCGCTTTCGCGGTGCTGCTGCTCAACATCTGCGTGCCGCTTATCGACCTCTACACGCAGCCGCCGATCTTCGGCATGAAGGAGAGTACGAAGAACCGCGCGAAGGAGCGGCCATGACGCACGAAATCAAGCCGCCGACCGCGGTCAGGATGGCCGTGCGCACGGCGGTCATCCTGTTTCTGTTCGTCGTCGTATTCACCGGCCTGCTCTCCGGCGCCTATTTCTGGACGCTGCCGACGATCCAGGCGGCGGCCTCGGAAGAGAAGATGAAGCTGATCGATGACGTGCTGCCGCGTGCGAGCTACGACAACGATCTGCTGAAGGACGCGATCGAACTCGCGCCCGCCCCGGCGCTCGGACAGGACAACGCATCGACGGCGTACCGCGCGCGCAAGGACGGCAAGGCCACGGCGCTGGTCCTCGAAGCGATCGCGCCCGACGGCTACGCCGGCAAGATCCGCCTGCTGATCGCGATCGACGCCGACGGCGCGCTGCTCGGCGTGCGCGTCACGCAACACAAGGAGACGCCCGGACTCGGCGACTACATCGAGCCGAAGAAGGACAAGAACAAGGAGCGTCCCTGGATCAGGCAGTTCGACGGCCTGAAACCGGTGGCGACGGAAGAGCGCGAATGGAAGGTGAAGAAGGACGGCGGGCGCTTCGATTCGGTCGCCGGCGCCACGGTGACCCCGCGCGCCGTGATCAAGGCGGTGCGCAAGGCCGCTGTATATGTTGCAGAGAACCGCGCGACGCTTTTCGCGCCGCAGTAGCAAGTTGGAAGAAAGGTTGGAATCATGATCACGCGCGACGAATTCCGCCAGATTGCCGCCAACGGCGTCTGGAAGCAGAACACCAGCATCGTGCAGATTCTCGGGCTGTGCCCGCTGCTGGCGGTGACGACGAACCTGGTGAATGGCGCGATGCTGTCATTGGCGACGATCATCGTCATGGCGGCCTCGGGACTCGCCGTCGCCAGTCTGCGCAACCTCATTCCGCACGAAATCCGCATCCCGGTCTTCATCCTGATCGTCGCCGCGCTGGTCACGGTGATCGATCTCTTGTTCAACGCCAACCTGCATGAGCTGTACCTGGTGCTCGGCATCTTCATCCCGCTGATCGTCACCAACTGCATCGTGCTCGCGCGCGTCGAAGCCTTTGCCGCGAAGAATCCGCCGCTGCAATCGATGTCCGATGGCATCTTCATGGGCGTCGGCATGTTGTGGACGCTCTCGCTGCTCGGCGCTCTGCGCGAACTGATCGGCAAAGGCACCTTGTTTTCCGGCATCGACATGGTCTTCCCCGGCATGCAGCCGCTACAGTTGTTCGGCGACGACTACCCGGGCTTTCTGATCGCCATCCTGCCGCCCGGCGCCTTCATCCTGCTCGGCTGCCTGATCGCCTGGAAGAACTGGATCGACGCACGCGCCGCCGCGCGGCAACGACACGCCACGCCGCAGCCCGTCGCGGCCGGTGGCCACTAACCCAGATCGCATCGACGATGAACGCCGCCAAGCGCGCCGAGATCTTCGCCCGTTTGCGTGCCGCCAACCCGGCGCCGACGACCGAACTCGAATACGCCTCCATCTTCCAGTTGCTGGTCGCCGTCATCCTCTCGGCGCAGGCGACCGACAAGAGCGTCAATATCGCGACGCGCAAGCTGTATGCCGACGCGCCGACGCCGCAGGCCATTCTCGCGCTCGGTGAAGACGGTCTCATCGAGTACATCAACCGCATCGGCCTCTACCGCAACAAGGCGAAGAACGTCATCGCCACCAGCGCACGGATCATCGAACAGCACGGCGGCGAAGTGCCGCGCGACCGCGTGGCGCTCGAAGCATTGCCCGGCGTCGGCCGCAAGACGGCCAACGTCGTGCTCAACACCGCCTTCGGCGAACCGACGATCGCCGTCGATACACACATCTTCCGCGTCGCCAATCGTATCGGACTGGCAAAAGGGAAAACACCGCTCGCCGTCGAACTCGGCCTGCTCAAGACCGTTCCCGACGAATTCAAGCAGGATGCCCACCACTGGCTGATCCTGCATGGCCGCTACGTGTGCAAGGCGCGCAAGCCCGAGTGCGGACGCTGTCCGATCCTCGATCTGTGCGAGTACAAAGACAAGCCCCCCGTCTGATCCCGACGTCTCTGCCTTGCCGAAGCGCCGGCGAGGCCAGCCAGCGATTCCATAACTAGAGCACAGCCATCCATACAGGATGCCGGACAGCGCCGCTAACATGCTTTTCATAATACCAAAGAACATAAACCACACGGAGGGCAAGGCTTGTGGCTGGTATCCAAATCGTAGGCGTCAAGAAGAGTTTTGGCGCCGTTGAGGTCATTCCCGATCTCTCCCTGAACATCAACGACGGTGAATTCGTCGTCTTCCTCGGCCCGTCGGGCTGCGGCAAGTTCGACGCTGCTGCGCATGATCGCCGGGCTGGAAACGGTCAGCGGCGGCGACATCCGCATCGGCGGCCGCTCGGTCGTTGGCCTGGCGCCTGGCGCGCGCGACGTGGCGATGGTCTTCCAGCATTACGCGCTCTATCCGCACATGAGCGTGCGCGACAACATGGCCTTCGGCCTGCGCAACATCGACATGGCCGAGGCCGAAATCGACCGCCGCGTCACCGAAGCGGCGCGCATGCTCGAACTGACCGAGTTGCTCGAACGCAAGCCGATGCAGATGTCCGGCGGCCAACGCCAGCGCGTGGCGATCAGCCGCGCCGTGGTCAAGGAGCCGGGCGTCTTCCTGTTCGACGAGCCTCTCTCCAACCTCGACGCCGCGTTGCGCACGCGCACCCGCGTCGAACTTGCCCGCCTGCACCAGCGCTTGAAGACGACGATGATCTTCGTCACGCACGACCAGATCGAGGCGATGACGCTCGCAAACCGTATCGCGGTCATGAACAAGGGACGCATCGAGCAGATCGGTACGCCGATGGAGGTCTATCACACCCCGGCCACGCGTTTTGTCGCTGGCTTCATCGGCAGCCCGGTGATGAACTTCTTCACCGGGCCGTTGGTTGCTTCGGGCAGCGACTACGCCACTTTGAGCGTCGCCGGCGGCTTCGAACTCGCGACACGGATTCCGCTGAACGCGCTCCCCAAGAGCCAGAAACTCACCGCCGGCGTGCGCGCCGAGCACCTCGTCGTCGATGCCACGTCGTCCTTCACCGCCCACGCCGACGTGGTCGAGCGCCTCGGCGAACGGACGCTCGTCTATGTCACCTTGCAAGACGGCAGCTACGCCGTGGCCGAGACGCCGCGCGATGTGGACGTCAATCCGGGCGAGACCGTCGGCCTGCGCTTCGATTCGGCCCGCGTGCATCTGTTCGACGAATCGGGCAAGGCCTACCACGCCGCTCGCTAGGAGACGACCATGGCAATCTCCAAACAGAAAGCATCGCGCCAGCGCTCGGTGATGCTCGGCGTCGGCAAGCCGAGCTGGTTCAACCTGCTGTTCATCCTGCCGTTCCTGATCGGCTACGTGCTGCTGCTCGTCTATCCGGTGTTCAACGGCTTCTGGCTGAGCCTGCACGAGATCGACCAGTTGTCCGACAGCAGCGAGTTCGTCGGTCTAGCCAACTTCTCGCGCCTGTTCACCGACGAGATCTTTCGCGGCACCGTCTGGAATACCTTCTATTTCATCTTCCTGACCACGCCGGTCTTCGTTGCCCTCGGCTTGGCGCTGGCCCTGGCGCTGAACCGCCCAGGCAAGACCGGCGCGGCGCTGCGGGCGATCTTCTTCGGTTCGTCGGTACTCTCGGTGACCATCGTCACGCTCGTCTGGCGCCTTGTGCTGATGCCCGATCGCGGCATGCTGGCCAACATCCTGCACGGCGTCGGACTGCCGTCGATCGCGCCGCTGGCCAGCGAAGCGCTGGCGTTGCCAACCATCGCGCTGGTCACCGTGTGGTGGATCGTCGGCCTGCCGATGATGCTCTTCCTCTCGGCGCTGCAGCAGATTCCGCAGGACATCTACGAAGCCGCCGCGCTCGACAACGCGTCGCGCTGGCGCACCTTCGTCTCGATCACGCTGCCGTCGATCAAGCGCACCGTCGCGCTGGTCGCGGTCATCGAAGTCATCCTGCAGTTCCAGCTGTTCGGTCAGTCACGACTGATGACGCTGGGTGGCCCGAACAACACCTCGCGTTCGATGGTGATGTTCATCTACGACTCGGGATTCCAGCACTGGGAGCTCGGCTACTCGGCCGCCGCCGCGCAGGTTCTGTTCGCGCTGATGCTCGTCGGCGTGGCGTTCCAGATGTGGATCGCCAAGAAACGCGACGCCGAATAGGAGAAACCATCCATGAGCACCGCACTTTCAGGCAGCAAGCTCGGCAGCCGCCTCATCCTGGCCGCCGTCGTCGCCCTCGCCGTCATCTGGATCGCCCCACTGGTCTGGGTCTTCGCCCTCTCGTTCAAGCCGAACGAATTCCTCTCGGTGCGCACCGACGTCCTCTTCTCACCACCCTTCACGCTGAAAAACTATCAGGACATCCTCGGCGCCTCGGACGTCTTCGGCTGGATCGTCGAACAGCCTGGTTGTCTCGATCGGCCAGACTTTCCTCACGTTGATACTGGCCTCGCTCGCCGGTTACGGCTTTGCACGCACCGAGTTTCCGGGGAAACACGTCCTCTTCGCCTTCGTGCTCGCCGGCCTCGCCGTGCCGGAGCAGGCCGTCGTCATCCCGCTGCATCGCCTGTTCGCCGAACTCGATCTGCACAACACCTACTCGGCGCTGATCCTGCCGCGTCTGGCCGCGCCCTTCGGCGTCTTCCTGATGACCGGTTACTTCAAGGCGATCCCGCGCGACATCGAGGAAGCGGCCATGCTCGACAACACGCCGCGCTGGAAGATTTTCCTGCGCGTGCTGCTGCCGCTGACCATCCCGGCACAGGCGACGCTCGGCATCTTCACCTTCCTGACCGCGTGGAATGACTACCTGTGGCCGCTGATCTCGGCCTCGCGCCCGGACATGTACACGCTGACGCTCGGCCTCGCCGCAACGCAGACCAACTTCGCGCAGGCCGGCGGTATCGGCTTCCTGATGTCGCAGGCGGTGTTCGCCGGGCTGCCGATCTTCATCGTTTATCTGTTTTTCCAGAAGCACATCGTTTCGGCAGTCGCCGGAACGGCCAGTCGCTGACGCGTCGACGCGACCGGTGAGTGGAAGCACCCGCCCAATCCTGGGCATGGCATTTCGACGTAATAAAACACGGAGGAGCAACATGAAGAAACAGTTCTGCAAGAGCGCATTGGCCCTGCTGATTGGTGTTGGCTGCATGAGTGCCAATGCCTACGCCGAGGAAAAGACCGAGATCACTTTCCAGCGCTTCTTCGGCGCTTGTGAGGCCGATTACGGCAAGGTGGTTGAACGTGACCAAGGCGCGCGGTGAGTGCGGCATCATCACGGCGCTGACCAACCAGTTCAACGCCACGAACAAGGACGGTATCGTCGTCAAGACGCAGATTGCGGAATGGGGCCCCTACTACGACCAGCTGACGGCGCGCATCGTCGCCAAGGACATCCCGACCATCGCCGTGATGCACGAATCGGTGCTCGGCGACTTCGTCTCGCGCAAACTGGTCGAACCGCTCGACGACGGCTTCAAGTCGGTCGGCATCGACACCAAAGATTTCACCGATCAAGCTTCCAAGGGCACGACCTTCGACGGCAAGACCTACGCGCTGCCACAGGATACGTGGTCGTGGCTGTGGCACATCAACCTCAACCTGTTCAAGAAGGCCGGCCTGACCAACGCCGACGGCACGCCGATCCTGCCGACGACGCCCGACGAAATGCTCGCGCAAGCCAAGAAGTTCAAGGAAGCGACCGGCAAGCCCTACTTCTCCTGGACGACGGCCAACGAAACCGCCGCTCCGTTCCGTACCTTCCTGACGCTGCTCGCCCAGCAGGGCGGCCAACTGTTCAAGGACGGCGGCAAGAAGATCGACATGCAATCGAAGGAAGCACTCGCCGCGCTTGACCTGATGAACAAGCTCAACCTCGACGGCGCGATCAAGCCCAACCTCGACTACTCGGCGACGCAGCAAGCCTTGGTCAACGGCGACGTCGGCGTAAACGTGGTCGGCACCTGGACGATCGACGACTTCATCGGCGCTTCGGAAAAGGCCGACTCCCCGCTCAAGGGCGGCTATACCGTCGTACCGTTCGCCAACATCTTCGGCAAGAAGGCTGCCTTCGCCGACGGTCACAGCTGGATCATGCTCAAGGGCGGTGCCAAGACCGACGCCCAGCGCAAGGCCGCGCTCACCTTCCTCAAGTTCCTCTGGGACAACAACTACGAGTGGTCGCGCACGGGTCACCTGACGGTCAGCAAGTCCGTCGCCGCCAGCGAGAAGTTCACCAGCCTGCCGTTCCGCAAGAACATCGCGGAAATCACCAGCACCGGCTACTCGCTGCCAAACAGCGTCGTCCGCCAGCGCGCCATCGAGACCATCGTCGGCGAGGAAATCTCCAACATGACGCTCTCCAGGAAGTCGGTCGCCGATACGGCCAAGTCGGCTGAGGAACGCGTGAACAAGCTGCTGTCGAGCGTGAAGTAACCGTGAATTGATCTAAAACCTTGTTTAACCACGGCGAACACGGCGGGCACGGCGAAAAAAGCTCGTGTGGTTTTATCTGATCGCCCACTCGGGGTATGAGGGAAAGCTGGAAACGCAAGCTTTTCGCCGTGTTCGCCGTGTTCGCCGTGTTCGCCGTGTTCGCCGTGCCCGCCGCGGTTAATGCCTTTTCAGAATTAATTCACTTTCCACCTTGCGGGGGCTCTCGCCGGAACTCCAACCCACCGGCGCCCCCCGGCTTTTTGCCTCAACCACTGAACTCAGGACCAAGTCACCATGATTGCCTCACGCCTCATCGTCGATAGCGACTTCGCGATTTCGGAGCTGGACCGCCGCGTCTTCGGCAGCTTCGTCGAACACATGGGCCGCTGCGTCTATACCGGCATTTACGAACCGGGCCACCCGACGGCCGACGAGAACGGCTTCCGCCAGGACGTCATGGAACTGACGCGCGAGCTCGGCCCGACGATCATCCGCTACCCGGGCGGCAACTTCATGTCCGGCTACAACTGGGAAGACGGCGTCGGCCCCAAGGAAGAGCGCCCGGTACGCCTCGACCTCGCCTGGTTCTCCAAGGAAACCAACCAGTTCGGCACCAACGAGTTCATGGACTGGTGCCACAAGGTCGACATCGAACCGATGTTCGGCGTCAACCTCGGCACGCGCGGCCCCGATGAGGCGCGCCACTTCCTCGAATACTGCAACCACCCCGGCGGCACCGCGCTCTCCGACCAGCGCCGCGCGCACGGCTACGACAAGCCGCACGACATCAAGCTATGGTGCCTCGGCAACGAGATGGACGGCCCGTGGCAGATCTGCCGCAAGACGGCCGACGAATACGGCCGCATCGCCCAGGAAACCGGCAAGCTGATGCGCATGGTCGACCCGACCATCCAGCTCTCCGCCTGCGGCTCGTCAATGTGGGACATGCCGACCTATGGCACCTGGGAAGACACCGTGCTCGACCACTGCTTCGAGCAGGTCGACTTCCTCTCGCTGCACAGCTACTTCATGAACCCGCACGACTCGACCGAGGAATACTTCGGCAACATCGAGCTGACCGACAACTTCATCAAGCAGACCGTCGCCATCGCCGACGCCGTCGCCGCGCGCAAGCGTTCGGCGAAGCGCATCATGCTCTCGTTCGACGAATGGAACGTCTGGTACAAGGCGCGCAGCATCGAGGATCTGCGCAAGCCCGGCTGGCCGGTCGCGCCGCGTTTGATCGAGGAAATCTACAACTACGAGGACGCCCTGGTCGTCGGTGGCGCGCTGATCACGCTGATGAACAACAGCGACCGCGTCAAGGTCGCCTGCCTCGCGCAACTGGTCAACGTGATCGGCCCGATCATGACCGAACCCGGCGGCCCGGCCTGGCGGCAGACGATCTTCTACCCGTTCGCGCAGGCCTCGCGCTTCGGCCACGGCCGCGTGCTGCGGCCGGTGATCGACTCGCCGTCGTACCAGGCCAAGACCTTCGACGAAATCCCCTACCTCTGCGCCAGCGTGGTCAACGACGAAGCGAGCGGCCGGACGACGATCTTCGCGCTCAACCGCCATCTCGAAGAAGACATGGAGCTGAAGGTCGAACTGCGTGGCCTCGGCAGCAACCGCGTCGTCGAGGAAGCGATCGAGCTGTTCAACTCGAACATGAAGGCGATCAACACCAAAGACACCCCGAACGCCGTGGCGCCCACGTACAATGCCGACGTCCGCATCGAGGGCGAAACACTGATCGCGAAACTCAAGCCGGGTTCGTGGAACGTGCTCGTCACCCGCGCCACCAAGTAGAGAAAAAAGGCGTGACTCAAGGGACAACACAAGGAGCCAGCTGGAGCCAGTCAATGTTTGAACGTGAACCTGTGGTCGGCACGATGAGTTCGCAAGTCGCGCGCATCATCGGAACGAAAATCGTCGGGGGCGAATACGCTCCGGGCGATTCGCTGCCGATCGAGGGCGATTTGTGTACCCAATACGGCGTCAGCCGCACGACAATACGCGAAGCGATCAAACACCTGGCCGGGAAGCGGCTGATCGACGTGCAGCCGAAGATCGGCACGCGCGTCCTGCCGTTCAACGACTGGAACCTGCTTGACCGCGAGGTGTTGTCCTGGCGTCTTACCGCCCAGTTCGATTCCAAGATCGTCGAGGACATCTTCGAGATGCGCCTCTGTTTCGAGCCGCGCGCCAGCTACCTCGCCGCGCGCTACGGCTCGGACGACGATCATCGGCTGATTGAGAAGCGCTATACCAAGCTCGCCGGCATCGTGCAATCCGGCAACGACGTCCGCCTCGCGGCGCAGGCCGACCTCGAATTCCACATGACGATCATCAACCTGTCGCAAAACGGCATGTTCATCACCATCGGCAGCGCCATCAAAGCGGCGTTGCGCGTGTCGTCGGAAATGCTGCAACGGCATGCGACGCATCCGAGCGAAGACCTGGCGCTCTACGACGACGTGCGAAGCCGCATCGTCCGCCGCGAAGCGGAAGCCGCAGCCGAAGCCATGACGCGCCTGCTCAAAGCCTCGCTGGCGCGCGTGTTGCCGATCACGACGAAGATCTGATCTCCGAAGCAAGACACGTTGCGCAGTTGCGGTCGCGTAGAACTGGACGCCTCGTGGTATGGGATTTCTGGTCTTCTGAAGGGCTCGCATTCGAACAATCCGGTCCCGGGGCCTAAACAGAAAGAACGACCGGAAAACGCAATCGCATGAACCCGTGGCGTTCGAGCAGTTCACCCGGTGGTCGCCTCGAGCCCACTAGCCGGATGGCAGTCTTTGCAGGAATTCACGTATCCGTTGTGCATTCTTGCCTATATCACTTCTCCCTATGCGCGACACTGAACGGATATCCACCCTGCTTGCATTGCCCTGGGCGCTCACCCGGATCACGATGTCGTCCTTGAATCCGAACCACAGCGTGGTGTCGGTGGCTTCGATGCGACCGGATTCAGGTGCCGTCGCGACGATGCGCCAGCCCATCGTCTGCGCCACTTGCAAAGCGCGCGCGTACGCCTGCGGCACGGCGAGCGTTACGATGGCGGGCCGGATATCGGGATAGGCCTGATGTTGCAGGCGTGCGATATCAGCACCGCCGTATTCCGCCGGGTTGGCGGCGTCCTTTCTCAGCGGAAGTATCGCCGTGAACGTCGGCGGCGTTTCCGTATCGGTCGAGATGTCGTGAATCGGCGGGACGCGATGAGCCTTTTGTAGTAACGCAAAGGGAATGCCGAACGCAATCGCTCCCAAGACCAGCGCGAAGAGCGCAAGGCCGAAGCCAGGACGGATCTGTCCAGGACGCGCCAGCCAGGCGCCGATCGCTCCGACGACGACAGCGGCAAGGCCCGTCCACGCCCCCCAGCTCAGCAGGCTGAAGGCGCTGCTCAAGGCAAGCAGATGTAGTCGATACGCGGGACCGGGCAGAACGACCAAGGCGACTGCCAACACGCCTAACACGAGAGCGAGCATTGCAATCGCTCGTTTCTGCGCCGTGGGCGTAGTCTTTTCGACGGTTTGCTCCATCGACCGCTCCTGTCATTGAATTCGGATCATTCGCCTTTGACTGCGCGCCGCCAGCGTAATTCCTTGACTGAAAGGCCAGCCACGCGCCACCGTTCCGCCGGCCATGTGGAGAAGCATGGAACTCGAACAAAGGCGACTTTCCAATCCTCCCGTACAGTTCTAGGAAGACCGGGAATACAGCGCCAGGAACTCGGTTCCTGGTTCGGCATCGCCACAACTGGGTGACAAGGCACAAAAAAACCGGGGCACATGCCCCGGTCTTTTTGTTTGCTGATGGCGATGCTTAGTCGAGCAGAATCCGCAGCATCCGGCGCAGCGGTTCGGCCGCGCCCCACAGCAGTTGGTCGCCGACGGTGAAGGCGCCGAGGAACTCCGGGCCCATGGCGAGCTTGTGCAAACGGCCGACCGGAACGGTCAGCGTGCCGGTCACGGCCGCGGGCGTCAGGTCGCGTTCGCTGATTTCGCGCTCGTTCGGCACGACCTTCGCCCATTGGTTACCCTTGGCGATGATGTCGGAGACTTCGTCGAGCGGGACGTCCTTCTTCAGCTTGATCGTCAGACCTTGCGAATGGCAACGCATCGCGCCGATACGCACGCACAGGCCGTCGATCGGGATGCTGCCCGGCGTACGGAACGCGGGACGGCCGAGGATCTTGTTGCACTCGGCGCCGCCCTTCCACTCTTCCTTCGACTGACCGCCTTCGACCGGTACGTCGATCCACGGGATCAGGCTGCCGGCCAGCGCGGTGTTGCGGAAGTTCCTGGTCGGGAAGCTCGCTGCGCGCATCGTCTCGGCGACCTTGCGGTCGATGTCGAGGATTGCCGACGCCGGATCGGCCAGATCGGCCTTGACCGCGTCGTGCAAGGCACCCATCTGGGCCAGCAGTTCGCGCATGTTCTGCGCGCCGGCGCCCGACGCGGCCTGGTAGGTCATGGCCGAAACCCATTCGACCAGATCGTGCTTGAACAGGCCGCCCAGCCCCATGAGCATCAGCGAGACCGTGCAGTTGCCGCCGATCCAGTTCTTGCCGCCCTTGGCGAGCGCATCCTGGATGACGTTCAGGTTGACCGGGTCGAGGACGATCACCGCGTCCTTGTCCATGCGCAGCGTGGAGGCCGCGTCGATCCAGTGGCCCGTCCAGCCGGCCGCGCGCAGTTTGGGGAACACTTCCTTCGTGTAATCGCCCCCCTGACACGTGATGACGATGTCCATCTGCTTCAGCACGTCGATCGATTTGGCGTCCTGCAACAATCCGCCGTCCTTGCCGCCCAACGTCGGCGCTTTACCGCCAACCGCCGAAGTCGAGAAGTAAACGGGTTCGATGTGAGCAAAGTCACCTTCTTCCACCATGCGCTGCATGAGGACCGAGCCCACCATGCCACGCCAGCCAACCAGACCAACCTTCTTCATTTCACTGACCTCTGAACAAAAAACCTGATATCGGGATTCACAACGCGGCGATGACGGCGTCGCCCATTTCTCGGGTGCCGACCTTCTTCGTACCCGGCTCGTAGATGTCGCCCGTGCGATAGCCTTGCGCGAGAACCTTCTTCACCGCATTCTCGATGCGCAAGGCGACTTCTTCCTTGGCAAAGGTGTAACGCATCATCATCGCGACGGAGAGGATGGTCGCCAGCGGATTGGCGACGCCCTTGCCGGCGATATCCGGCGCCGAGCCATGGCAGGGTTCGTACATGCCCTTGTTGTTCTCGTCGAGCGACGCGGACGGCAGCATGCCGATCGAACCGGTGAGCATCGAAGCTTCGTCGGACAGGATGTCGCCGAACATGTTGCCGGTGACCATCACGTCGAACTGCTTCGGAGCCTTGACGAGCTGCATCGCGGCGTTGTCGACCAGCATGTGCGACAGCTCGACGTCGGGATATTCCGGCGCCAGTTCGTTCATCACGTCGCGCCAGAGTTGCGTCGTCTCGAGCACATTCATCTTGTCCACCGAGCACACCTTCTTGCTGCGCTTGCGCGCTGCTTCGAAGGCGACACGCCCGATGCGGCGAATCTCGCTCTCGGTGTAGTGCATGGTGTTGTGGCCGAAGCGCTGCATCTTGCCGTCGATCTCGCGCGTTTCGATGCCGCGCGGTTGGCCGAAGTAGATGTCGCCGGTCAGCTCGCGCACGATCAGGATGTCGAGACCGGCGACCACTTCCGGCTTCAGTGTGGAGGCATTGGCCAGTTCCGGGTACAGGATGGCGGGGCGCAGGTTGGCGAACAGACCAAGCTGCTTGCGGATGCCGAGCAGGCCGCGCTCCGGACGCTGCTCGCGCGGCAGCACGTCCCACTTCGGGCCGCCGACGGCGCCGAGCAACACCGCGTCGGCGGCTTGCGCAAGTTTCTGGGTTGTTTCGGGAAAGGGACTCCCGGTGGCGTCGACCGCGCAACCACCGAGCAGCGCCTCTTCCATCTCGAACTTCAGATCCAGCGACTTCAACACCCGCACGGCTTCAGCCATGATTTCCAGACCAATGCCGTCACCCGGCAGTACACAAATCTTCATCGTCATCCTTGTCGGCGCCCCCGCCAGTGTTGTTGAACGCGCATCTTGCCCGGCATGGCCGGAATCTACTTGGCAGCCTTCTCGATCGCCTGCCCGCCTTCCTTGATGTCCTTGCCCACGCCCGAAACGGTGTTGCAGGCGGCGAGCGAAGCCATTGACAGAACGACGCAAAGAACCATAGCCAACTTGTTCATGATTCGACTCCTTTTGTGATTGCTGGTGATTTCGCAAGCCGGCACGGGAAACCCGGCGACCGATACAAAGTGCAAGAAACAACCGCTCACCCATCCGGCATCATGCCGCGGCGCGGGCCGCTGATTATCTCATGGCACGCCGACACTGTCAGCCGCAGTCCGAACGGGCCGAATCAACGATTCTTGCGCGCTGCGTCGTACAGCGGCCGTACACGATCGGCATACACCTTGAGATCGGCGATGCGCGATTCATTCGATGGATGGGTTGACAGCCATTGCGGCGGTTGTCCGCCGGAAACCCGCCCCATCTTCTCCCACAGGGTGATCGCGGCACGCGGATCATAGCCGGCGCGGGCCGCCAGTTCGACGCCGATGCGATCCGCCTCCTGTTCCATCCCCCGGGAATTCGGCCGCATGAACGCCAGTTCCCCTACCGTGCCGAGCACCGTCTGCCCGACATTCGCATCGATTCCGTAATAGGCGCCGACCGCGCTACCGATCGCTGCGGCGATACCGATGCCGGTTGCCTGCCCGGCCTTCTCGCGCCCGTGTTCGCGCAAGGCGTGGGCGATCTCGTGTCCCATCACCGCCGCGAGTTCGTCGTCGGTAATGTTCAGTTTGTAGATGAGTCCGGTGTAGACCGCGATCTTGCCGCCCGGCATGCACCACGCGTTGAGCTCGTCGGAAGTAATGACGTTGGATTCCCATCGCCAGCCGGGGGCGTCGGAACGGAACACCGAGGTCACCGGAATCAATCGTGCGGCGATGCCGCGTACGCGCGCCAGATCCGCCGGATTGCGATTCAGCGTCTTCTTCGCGCGCGCCTCGTTGATGGTCTCCTGATACGCCTTGTCCGCCTCGCGATTGATCTCCGACGAAGAGACCAGCATCGTCTGCTGGCGATCCACGCCGACGGCGCCGCCGCTGGTCGTGTTCGTCGTCTGGCAGCCCACGGCCAGAAGAAGTGCAGCACCGAGCGCCAAACCGGATTGAATGACTCTACGACTCATAGTTTCCCCGTACGTTTGAAGAAGTATCGACAACATCCGAACCACCGGGTTCGTCCGCGTCATGCGCATCGTTCAAAACGACCCACTTGACCACGAAAACCAGACCGATCAGTGCGAACAGCGAACTCAAGGCAAACGCAACGCCGGCGCCGAGGTGATCCCACGACCAGCCGCTGACCAAACCGCCAAGCAGGCCACCCGCGCCAAACGCCAGACTGGAATACAGGGCCTGCCCGCGCGCTCGCGCCCGCCCGCGAAACCAGTGATTGATGGCGGCGATCGATGCCGCGTGGAAGGCGCCGAACGTCAAACTGTGCAGCGCTTGGGCGAACACCAGTACCGGCAGATTGGGGAACCAGGCAATCAACAGGAAACGGCCGACGGCCACGGCAAAACTGGCGATCAGGATGCGCCGCAGACTGTAGCGGCGCATCACGCGCGACATGAAGAAGAACATCGCGATCTCGGCGACGACGCCCAGTGAGAACAATCCGCCGACGACCGATTTGCTGTAGCCGAGTCCCGCGATATAAATCGAGTAGAAGATGTTGATCGCGCCGTGCGCCGCCTGCATGCACAAGCCGGCGGCCAGCAAGGCGCGAACGCCCGGCAGCGCCAGGATGGCCGCCACCGGCGAGGACGACTCGTGCGCCTGATGCGTCGCCGCATCGGGCACGGCCAGCGAACTGGCGACGATGGCGACCAGCGACGCGACCGTAAACCACAGCAAGGCATCCATCGGCAGGAAATCGAGCAGCGAGCCGCAGGCGAACACGGCGGCGATGAAGCCGACCGACCCCCACAGCCTGACCCGGCTGTAGCGCGCGGCGTTCTCGCGGAGATGGTCAAAGGTCAGCGTTTCGACCAGTGGAAGCGAAGCCGACCAGAAGAAGGCCAGGATCGCCATCGCCGCCATGTAGGCGCCGAAGCGGTCGATCCAGAAGAAGGCGGAGAAGGCGACCAGCGTACCCAGCGACGTCAGCCGGATCACGAACAGTCGTTTGCCCAGGCGATCGGCCAGCGCGCCCCAGAGATAGGGACCGAACAGCCGCATCAGTTGCATCTGCGACATGAACAGGCCGATCTCCCACGCCGAGAACGAGCGCGACTGAAGATAAAGCCCGAAATACGGTACGAAAACGCCGAGAAAGGCGAAGTAGGAAAAATAGTAGGCGGACAGCCGCCAGTAGGGAAAATGATGCATCCGGCAATTCTACCGGACGCATCATTCAGTGATCGGGATAGTGGGGAAATTCGTCGGCGACGAAACTGCGGGAGAACGGCTCAGTGGCTGTTGCGATGCGCCACCAGCATCTTGTACATCGAATCCTTGAGCTTCACGCGCTTCTTTTTCATGTCCTCGATCGTATAGTCGTTGACCGGAATGTCTTCTTCTTCCAGATGCTCGACCTCACTGGTCAGGGCATGATATTCGTCAAACATTTCACTGAAGTGACTGTCCGAGTTCCTCAACGCTTGCATTACATCCAGAAATTCGGGGAACTCGCGGTGAAGCTCATGGTGCTCGACTTGCATGATCGTGCCCTCCCTCGGTTTCTGGCGACCCGCCCGGGCGCCAGCATGGTTGAAAAAAACAACGAAACTGAAAGCCTGTGCGACTACTCTAGCACCACAAATCGAAACTGTTTAGCCCCTCCGACACTGCAAATTTGGCCAGTCAATAAGTCAGATGCGCGGCGTCGAACACTGGACGTCGCCGCATTGCGCGCGATTGCGCAAGGCGTGATCGATGAGCACCAGCGCCAGCATGGCCTCGGCGATCGGCGTCGCGCGTATGCCGACGCAGGGATCGTGACGACCGTGCGTCTCGACGACGGCCGCCTCGCCCGCCAGATTGATCGTATGGCGCGGCAGCCGAATGCTCGAGGTCGGTTTGATCGCCATATGCACCACGATGTCCTGTCCGGTCGAGATGCCACCGAGCACGCCACCGGCGTGGTTGGAACGAAAGCCCTGTGGCGTCATTTCGTCGCCATGCTCACTGCCCTTCTGTTCGATGCTGGCAAAGCCATCGCCGATTTCGACGCCCTTCACGGCGTTGATGCCCATCATCGCGTAGGCGATCTCGGCGTCGAGGCGGTCATAGACCGGCTCGCCCCAGCCCGGCGGCACGCCGGTAGCGGCAACGCTGATCCTGGCGCCGACCGAATCCCCGGATTTGCGCAACGCATCCATGTATTCCTCGAGTTGCGGGACGATCGCCGCGTCGGGCGCGAAAAACGGGTTCTCGCCGATCTGCGCCGCGTCGACGAACGGAATGCGGATCGGTCCCAGCTGGCTCATCCAGCCCTGGATCGTGACGCCGAAACGTTCCTTCAGCCACTTGCGGGCGATCGCGCCGGCAGCGACGCGAACCGCCGTCTCGCGCGCCGACGAACGCCCGCCGCCGCGATGGTCGCGGAAACCGTATTTCTGCGTGTAGGCGTAGTCGGCGTGGCCCGGCCGGAAGGTCTCGGCGATGTTGCCGTAATCCTTGCTGCGCTGATCCTGGTTGCGGATCAGGAGGCCGATCGGCGTGCCGGTCGTCCTGCCTTCGAAGACGCCGGAGAGGATTTCCACCGTATCCGACTCGCGCCGCTGCGTGACGTGGCGCGAGGTGCCCGGTTTGCGACGGTCGAGTTCGGCCTGGATATCGGCTTCACTGATTTCGAGCCCGGGAGGACAGCCATCGACGACACAGCCGATCGCCGGACCGTGCGATTCGCCAAAGGAAGTGACCGTGAACAGGGTGCCAAACGTATTGCCGGACATGGATTTCTCGGGAGCGATAGAATTGTCTGGAGTCTAACATAGCCGCCCAGACGACCTTGACCGCCAAACCACCCGCCAACAAGCCGCCGGCAAAGCCGAAGCTCGCGCCGAGACCCGGCCCGGCGCCCAATCCGCTGCGCCAGGCGGACAATCGCTGGCAGCGGACCGTGCGCTACGGTTGGGACAAGGGTGGAGCCAAGGGCGGGCGGTAGCGGCCACCCGCGAACGCTTTACTCGATGTCGACCGGGACGAATAAACGGGCATCGTCGCGCTGGATCAGCAAGGCGACCCGCTTCGACGCCTTGCCGATCAGGTTGCGCAGCTGCTCGACGCTGGAGACCGGCTCGCCATTGACCGAGAGCAGCACGTCGCCGCCGCGGATGCCGGCGCGCGCCGCCGTCCCGGTGGCGTTCTGGATCAACAACCCGTTCTTGCCGTCCAGTTGCTTGCGCTCCTCGGCGGTCAGCGGGCGCACCGCCAAGCCGAGCTTGCCCGACGTCGTGTCCTTGCTTTCCTTGGCGGCAACCTGTTCCTGCTTCTGATTGCCGACCTTGACCTCGATTTCGCGCTGGCCGCCCTTGCGCCAGACCTGCAGCTTGGCCGATTGGCCCGGCGTGATATCGGCGACGACGGGCGGCAGTTCGTTGGACGAGGCGATTTCCTTGCCGTTGATCGCCGTGATCACGTCGCCCGGTTCCAGTCCGGCTTTCGCCGCCGGACTGTCGTTCTCGACCGAACTGACCAGCGCGCCGCCCGGCTTCTTCATGCCGAACGATTCGGCCAGCGATTGATCCAGGTTCTGGATGGTGATGCCGAGCCGGCCGCGCTGTACCGTGCCGGTCTTGACGATCTGATCCTCGACCTTCATCGCGACCTCGATCGGGATGGCGAAGGATAGGCCCTGGTAACCGCCGGTACGGCTGTAGATCTGCGAATTGATGCCGATCACCTCGCCGGCCATGTTGAACAGCGGCCCGCCCGAGTTACCCGGATTCACCGCCACGTCGGTCTGGATGAACGGCACATAGGTGTCATCCGGCAGCGAACGCGATTTCGCGGAGATGATGCCGGCCGTCGCGCTGCTCTCGAAGCCGAAGGGCGAACCGATCGCCAGCACCCACTCGCCGACCTTTGAATTGAGCGAGTTGCCGACCTTGAGCGTCGGCAGATTGCGTGCATCGATCTTGAGCACGGCAACGTCGGTCGTCTTGTCGGCGCCGAGCACCTTGGCCTTGAATTCGCGCTTGTCGGTCAGTTTGACGACCACCTCGTCGGCGCCGTCGATCACGTGCGCGTTGGTCAGCACGATGCCGTCTTCGCGCAGGATGAAGCCCGACCCCTGCCCGCGCACTTGCCGCTCGCCGCGCTGTTGCGGCACGCGGAAATGGCGGAAGAACTCGTAGAACGGATCGTCGGGGTCGACCTGCGGAAACTCGGGCACACCCGGGTTCTTGGCCGTCCCGGAAATACTGATGTTCACCACCGCCGCCGAGTTGCGCGCGACGATGGCGCTCATATCGGGCAGGGCGGCGCCCGCGACGGAAACGACCGGCGCCGCCGGAACGCTCGCGCCGTCGGTCGCCTGTGTCTTGATCATCGAAGCCGTCGCCGCATGGGCCTGCCCGAGACCACTCCCCTGGCCGATCGAATAGGCACCGATCAATGTGCTGGCGATTACCGTCGCAATCACGCTTTTCTTCAGACTTCGTGCAGTCATCTTCATCCTCCAATCGTGGCAATCGTTGATTGAGCGCAAGCAAGTCGCTTGACGATGGAGACGATGCTAGAGCAGCAAGACTTAAAATCGACTTAAGGTTGCGTAACGAAATGTGTTTGGATCGCTCGCCGCCGGCACATCGCGCAAGACTGAACTCACCACGGATTCCCCGATCGTAAAGACCATGCGCCTCTTTTTCGCCCTTTGGCCCTCACTCGCCGCTGCCGAGCAACTGGCTGCCGCCGCCGTCGAAGCGGCTGCGCGCCTTGGCGGACGGCCGATGCGGCGGGAGACGCTCCACCTGACCCTCGCCTTTCTTGGCGAAGTCGCCGATGAGCGCGTCCTCCATCTGCTGGAACTGGCCGAAGACTTGCCCGTGCCGCCGTTCAATCTGCGCATCGACCAGCCGGGCTACTGGCGCCGCAATCGCCTGCTCTGGGCCGGCTGCCGCGATGTTCCCGCGCCCCTGGAAACGCTCACCGCCGAACTGTGCCTGCGGCTCGCCGCCGCCGGATTCGTCGCCAACAACGGCGAGCGCAAGTTCACGCCGCACGTGACGCTGGTGCGGAAAGTCCCGGAGATCGCCCAGGACGCCGTTCTCCCGAGCATCGAAGCGGTCGAATGGCGATGTTCCGACTTCGTTCTGGTGCGGTCGCGGCTGTCGGAAATCGGCCCGAGCTACGAACCGCTTTCCCGGTTCGCACTGGCGGACGATCGTAACGGCTGATCCTGTTCGCCCACGCGCGGGAAGGACACCGTCACGCGCAAGCCGCTCGACGCGTCGCCCGCCTGCGTGTCGGAGAGGACGACCGTCGCACCGTGCCGGCTGGCGATAGTGCTCACGATGGAGAGTCCAAGCCCGCTGCCGCTCCTGGTATCCGAAGCGAGCCGACCTTCGCCGTGGCGTCGATAGAAACGATCGAAGACACGATCGCGCTCTGCGGCGGGAATGCCTGGACCGGTATCGACGACTTCCAGGTAGCTTCCCGCTTCGCCGTGGCCGCATGCGACGTCCACGCGCCCGCCGGCCGGCGTATAGCGCAAGGCATTGCCGATCAGATTGGCGAGCAGGATGCGCAGGGCATCGGCATCGCCCTGCACGACGGCGGATTCGTCGGCGTCGGTGACGCCGAGGTCGATTTCCTGCGCTTCGGCCAGCCGCTCGTGATCGACGACCGCGGTTCGCGCCAGCGCGGCGAGACCGACGGGAGCCATCACGTACTCCGCGGCACCCGGCTCCTGGCGGGCCAGCGTCAGCATTTGCTGGACGGCATGCGTCGTGCGCTGCAAACCGTGTTTCAGATCGGCCAGCGCCTCGCCGCGCGCCGCTTCCGACTCGGCACGCTCGACCAGCTGCAGCTGCAGCTGCAAGGCGGTCAGCGGCGAGCGCAGCTCGTGCGCGGCATCGGCGACGAAGGCGCGCTGCGCGTCGCGCGCGATCTTGAGGCGTGCCAGCAGATCGTTCAAAGAGCCGACAAGCGGCGCCACTTCGTCGGGCACGTTCGGTTCCGACAGGGGATCGAGCGACTCCGGCGACCTCGCCTTGAGCGACTGCGCCAATTGCGCGAGCGGCCACAAGCCGCTGCTGACCAGCACCCAGCAGATGAGCGCCAGCGCCGGCAGGAGCAGCAGGAAGGGCTTCAAGGTGCGCCAGGCGGCGTCGGTCGCCAGCTGATTGCGCACGCGCATCGGCTGCGCGACGGCGATGGTCATGCCGTGATGCTGGATAGCGAAGATGCGCCACGCGCCTTCGCCGCTGTCGGCCGTCGAGTAGCCGAGGCGGGTCAGCTCCGGCATCGACTGGTGCCGGCGCGAGGAGTAGATGGTCAGCCCGGTCTGGTTCCAGACGCGAATCACGTAATCGAGGCTCTCGTCGTTGGCGAGCGCTTCGGCCGAGCCCTGGAAGGTCTGGTCACGCAGCGACAGCGCGATCTGCTGCAGCTGGTAGTCGAACAGGTCGCTGGCTTCGTTGTGCGCCGCGCTGTAGGTCGCCCAGCCCCCGAAGAACATGGCGGCGAACATGGCGCCGATCAGCGCCGCGATCAGGTTGCTGCGGATCGAGTTCATGAGTTCATGTCAGTTCCGGCACCCGGTAGCCGACGCCGCGCACGTTGCGTATCCACTGAGCGCCGAGCTTGCGGCGCAGCGAATGGATGTAGACCTCGATCGCGTTGCTCTCGATTTCCTCGTTCCAGCCGTAGATGCGTTCTTCCAGCTGGGCGCGCGACAACGGTACGCCAGGCCGTTCGAGCAATGCGCGCAGGAGCGAGAACTCGCGGCCCGACAGCCTGACCGGCGCGCCGTCGAGGAAGAACTCATGCGTCGCCGGGTCGAGGCGCAGCGGACCATGTTCGATCACCGGCGAGGCGCGGCCGCCGTGCCGCCGCATCAGGGCACGGATGCGCGCCGAGAGTTCGTCGAGGTCGAACGGCTTGACGAGATAATCGTCCGCGCCGGCATCCAGCCCCTTGACGCGGTCGGCCACCGAGTCGCGCGCGGTGATGACCAGCACGGGCACCGTGACGCCCTTGCGGCGCAGACCGGACAGCAGATCGAGGCCGCTTTTTCCGGGCAGTCCGAGATCGAGCAGGACGAGCTCATGGACGCCGCCGGCAACGGCCAGCTCGGCCGCCGCGCCGTCGCGCACCCAATCCACCGAATGGCCCTCCTGGCGCAAGCCGTTCCGCACGCTGGCGCCGATCATCGGATCGTCCTCGACGAGCAACAGACGCATTCACCCCCCTGATTCAACATTCCGACAAACCCGAACGAAGCGCATGCCGAGCGTCTCGCATGGTATAGCGATTCGCCACCGACCGGCAGCCGTCCGGTTTTTTACAGCGCTTTTATACCGCATCCGCTAGCATCTCCTCGCATGTCATTCCAACCTCACAACCGCCGTCCGGCCGCCCCTTTGAAATGCAGCCTTCCGGCCTGAAATACGCGCACACCGGCCTTGCCGCCTACCTCGTTGCTTCGCTGCTGCTGCTCGTCGCGACGCTGCTGATCGCGCCGTTGCGCGCTTTCATCGACCGTTCGAACGTCGCCCTGCTCTACGTGCTGGCCGTCGTTCTGGCCGGCACCCGCTATGGCCGCAGCGGCGCGATCTTCGGCGCCGTGCTCGGCTCGCTGCTGTTCGCCTACGTTTTCGTCCCACCGCATTTCTCGCTGGCCATCACCGACATCCAATACCTGTTGTCGGCCCTGATCATGCTCGGCGTCGCCTTGCTCGTCGGCCATTTGACCGCCAACCTGCGCGCGCATGCCGAGATGGTCGAGGCGCAGGCGGCGCAGACCAAATCGCTGTACGAGTTCGCCAAGCAACTGTCCGCCACGCGTTCGAGCGAGGCGGTGATCGATGCCGGCCTGCGCTTCCTCGCGCAGACCGTCGGCGCGCAGCAGGCGCGCTTCATCGCGCCGGCCGACGCGTACGCCACGCGCGAGGAACCAGTCGACGCGGCGCTGGTCGTCAGCGCCTTCGATTGCCAGCGCCTGGTCACCCGGCCGCTCGGCGCATCCGACGGCACGACGGCGGTCGTGCCGCTGTGCACGCTCGGCGAACGCCAGGGAGCGATCCGCTTCGTCGTCCCGACCGAACAGATCGCCGGCACGTCGAAACGCGGTTTCGTCGAGACCATCGGCTCGCTGATGGCGGTGGCGCTGGAGCGCACGCACTACCTCGAAATGGCGCGCGACATCGAGGTGCGGCACGCCGCCGAGAGCCTGCGCAACACCATCCTCTCGTCGCTCTCACACGACATGCGCACGCCGCTGGCGGCGCTCGTCGGCACCGCCGACACGCTGATGCTGACGCACAACCTGCCGCCCGAGCGACAACGATCGCTGCTGCGCGGGCTGCGTGAACAGGCGCAATCGATCCACCAGTTCGTGAACAACCTGCTCGACATGGCGCGCCTGCAGTCGGGCAAGGTCGAGACCCACCTTGCCTGGCAACCGATCGAGGAAGTGGTCGGCGCCGCGCTGCAGCAGATCCGCACCGTCGCCGAAGATCGTACTGTCAACCTGCGCATCGCGCCCGACCTGCCGCCGCTCAAGATCGACGCGACGCTGATGGAGCGCGCGCTGTGGAACCTGCTGGAAAACGCGGTCAAGTATTCGCCGCCCGGCACGCCGATCGAATTGAACATCCGCCAGACTGGCGAGTTGCTCGAAATCGTCGTCTGCGACCGTGGCCCGGGCCTGCCGCAAAGCGGCGCCGAAGCGCTGTTCGGCCTCTTCCAGCGCGGCCGCACGGAGTCCAACGTACCTGGCGCCGGCATCGGGCTGGCCATCGTCAAGAGCATCGCCGACCTGCACCACGGCCAGCTCGATGCTGAAGCGCGCGCCGGCGGCGGCAGCTGCTTCCGACTGACGTTGCCGATTGGCCTGCCGCCGGAAATCAATTTCGGAGACGAAACGTGAGCGAGCGTCAACACATTCTGCTGATCGAGGACGACAAGCGCATCCGCGAATTCGTCACCTCGGCGCTCGAAGCAGAGGGTTACCAGGTGGCCGAAGCCGGTACGGCGACCTGGGGCATGAGCGAGGCCGCCCGCCTGAAACCGGACCTGCTCATGCTCGACCTCGGTCTTCCCGACCGTGACGGCGTCGAGTTCATCCGCGACTATCGCGGCTGGTCGGCGACGCCGATCCTGATCATCTCGGCACGCGCCGAGGAAAAGGGCAAGGTCGAGGCGCTCGACGCCGGCGCCGACGATTACCTGACCAAACCGTTCGGCGTCGCCGAGTTGCTCGCCCGCGTGCGCGCCCTGTTGCGGCGTGCGCCCGGCAAGGATGGAAATGGCGAGCCGGTGATCACTTTCGGCGATTACCGCATCGATTGCCTCGCCCGCACGCTGACGCGCGACGGCGAACCGATCCGGCTCTCGCAAATCGAGTATCGTTTACTGTTGGCGATGGCCGGCAATCCCGACCGCGTGCTGACGCACCGCCAGTTGCTCGTGCAGGTGTGGGGCGGCCAAGCGGCCGACAACAACGAGTACCTGCGCGTCTATGTCGGCCACCTGCGCCAGAAAATCGAAGTGAATCCGGCGCAGCCACGGCACATCCAGACCGAAATCGGCGTCGGCTACCGCTTCCAACCGTAACCCGACCATTAATCAACGGAATTCAAACCCGCCTTAACTACCTTTCGCGATTTTTTCCTTCCACCTCGACCACTCATCTCATCGACAGCCATGCACATCGTCGTTTGCATCAAGCAGGTTCCCGACAGCACGCACATCCGTGTGCATCCGGTGACCAATACCATCATGCGCCAGGGCGTACCGGCGATCATCAACCCCTACGACCTGTTTGCCATCGAAGAGGCGTTGCGGCTCAAGGACAAGCACGGCGGCCGCGTTACCGTGATCACCATGGGCCCGCCGCAGGCCGAACCGGCGTTGCGCAAGGCGCTCTCCTTCGGTTGCGACGACGCCGTGCTGATCACCGACAAGATCTTCTCCGGCGCCGACACGCTGGCCACCTCCTACGTGCTGGCCTCGGCGGTGCGCATGCTGGACCAGGAAAACCCGGTTGACCTCGTGTTCACCGGCAAGCAGACGATCGACGGCGACACGGCGCAGGTCGGCCCCGGCATCGCCAAGCGCATGGGCTTCGAACTGCTGACCTACGTTTCGCGCATCAACGAATTCGACTTGACCAACCGGCGCATCGTCGTCGAACGCCGCGCCGAGGGCGGCGTGCAGGTGCTGGAAACCCGCCTGCCGGCGTTGATCACCATGCTCGAAGGCAGCAACGAGATGCGCTTCGGCACCACGCCGAACATGTTCCGCGCCGCGCGCGCCACGGTACGCCATTGGGATCGCACCTCGGCCGGCATCGAGGACATCAAGTTCGTCGGATTGAAGGGCAGCCCGACCATCGTCAGCCGCGTGTTCGGCCCGACGCCGCGCGCCGAAAAAGCCGTGCAGATCACTTTCGATCCGGCCGACCCGGACACCGCCGGCGCCGCGCTGCTGGAGAAGATTCTGGCGGAATCGCCGCGCGCCGCGAAGGAACTCGCCAAGCGCCGCCCCGGCTATCACGAAGAAGAATGAGATTGAGCGGAGAACGACATGAGTGAAGCGAAAACGGCAAAACCGATCAAGAAGCGCAAGATCAAGCTCGACGAGGCCCTGCTCGCCTATCGCGGCGTCTGGGTCTTCATCGAAAGCGAACGCGGCCACGTGCACCCGGTGTCCTGGGAACTGATGGGCCAGGGTCGGCAGCTCGCCGACCAGCTCGGCGTCGAACTGTGCGGCGTCGTCATGGGCGCCCCCGGCCACGAACTCGACGCGCACTGCAATTCGACCTTCCATTTCGGCGCCGACCGCTGCTACCGCATCGCCAGCCCGGTGCTCGCCGACTACCGCAACGTGCCCTACACCAAGGCGCTGACCGATCTGGTCAACGCGCACCAGCCGGAAATCCTGCTGCTCGGCGCGACGACGCTCGGCCGCGACCTGGCCGGCTCGGTGGCGACGACGCTGAAGACCGGCCTCACCGCCGACTGCACCGAACTGGCGATCGACCCCGAGGACCGCTGCCTGCTGTTTACCCGGCCGACCTTCGGTGGCAGCCTGCTATGCACCATCGTCACGCTCAACTACCGGCCGCAGATGGCGACCGTGCGCCACCGCGTGATGCCGATGCCGGAACCGCAGCCGGAACGCACCGGCCTGGTCGTCGATTTCGACCCGGCGCTGATCGAAACGGACATCGTCACCAAGATTCTCGAATTCATCCCCGATGAAATGAGCAACAAACAGCACCTGCCGTACGCCGAGGTGATCGTCTCCGGCGGCAAGGGGCTGGGCAAGGCCGAGAACTTCAAGCTGGTGTGGGATCTGGCGCACGTGCTCGGCGCCGAGGTCGGCGCTTCGCGCGCGGCGATCCACGCCGGCTGGATCGGCGCCGACCGGCAGGTCGGGCAGACCGGCAAGACGGTGCGCCCGGCGCTCTACATCGCCGCCGGCATCTCGGGTGCCATCCAGCACCGCGTCGGCATGGAAGGCGCGGACTGCATCATCGCGCTGAACAACGACCCGAACGCGCCGATCTTCGACTTCGCCCACTACGCCGTGGTGGGTGATTGCAACCAGATTCTGCCGGTGCTGACGCGCGCCTTCAGCCAGTACCTGGGCAAAACCGACACCAACACGGCGCAGGAGATTGCAGCATGAGTGAGAAATTCGACGTCATCGTCGTCGGCGCCGGACCGGCCGGCAACGCCGCCGCCTACACGCTGGCCAAGTCCGGCCTGAACGTGCTGCAGCTGGAGCGCGGCGAGTACCCCGGTTCGAAGAACGTGCAAGGCGCCATCCTCTACGCCAATTCGCTCGAACGCATCATCCCGAATTTCCGCGAAACCGCGCCGCTCGAACGCCACATCATCGAGCAGCGACTGTGGATGATGGACGAGAAATCGTTCATCGGCACGCACTACCGCTCCGATGAATTCAACAGCGAGCCGTACAACCGCTACACGATCATCCGCGCCCGCTTCGACAAGTGGTTCTCCGAGCAAGTGCAGGCCGCCGGCGCGCTGGTGATCTGCGAAATGACGGTCAGGGCGCTGCTGCGCAACGACCAGGGCCGCGTGATCGGCGTCGAGGTCGAACGCGAGGATGGCAAGATCTACGCCGACGCGGTGATCCTCGCCGACGGCGTCAATTCGCTGGTCGCCACGCAAGCCGGCCTGCGCCAGGATATCCAGGCCGAGAACATGGCTCTGGCGGTCAAGGAAATGATCTTCCTGCCGCGCGAGACGGTCGAGGCGCGCTTCAACCTCGCCGGACAGGCCGGCGTGGTCATTGAAATGCTCGGCAGCATCACCGAAGGCATGGTCGGCACCGGCTTCCTGTACACCAACAAGGATTCGCTGGCGATCGGTGTCGGCGGCATGCTGGGCGACATGAAGGCGCAGAAAACCACGCCGGTCGAGCTGCTGGAAAAGATGAAGGCGCACCCGGCCATCGCGCCGTTGATCGCCGGCGGCGAAACGCGCGAATACGCCGCGCACCTGATCCCCGAAGGCGGCTACAAGGCCTTGCCGCAGCTTTACGGCGATGGCTGGCTGATGGTCGGCGACTCGGCCGGCTTCGTCAATTCGGTACACCGCGAAGGCTCCAACCTGGCGATGGAAACCGGCCGCCTGGCCGCCGAGACACTGATCGAACTGTTCAAGGCAGGACAGGCGCCAAGCACCGCCAACCTGGCGCGCTACCGCTCCAAGCTCGACGAAAGCTTCGTCATGAAGGACATGAAGAAGTACCAGAAGATTCCGGAAACGCTGCACAACCAGCGCCAGTTCATCAACGACTACCCGCCGCTGCTCAATGGGGCCGCACACAAGTTCTTCACCGTTGACGGCCGCGACAAGCGCAGCAAGGAGAAGGAAATCGTCGCCTCGTTCGTGCAGCGCCGCTCGCTGTTTGGCCTGCTCGGCGACGCCTTCAAGCTGTGGCGCGCAACACGCTGATCGCCCGGACAGGAAAGGACGAAAAGGAATCCATCATGATCAAAGTTGAAGAGAAACTGTTCCAGAACCGCTACCGCGTTGACGCCGACCGGCCGCACATCACCATCAAGAACGAATCGGTATGCAACACGAGCTGCGCCGCGCAGCAATGCACGGTCTGCTGCCCGGCCGGCTGCTGGACCCTCGAGGACGGCAAGATCAGCCTGATGACCGACGGCTGCCTCGAATGCGGCACCTGCCGCGTCGTCTGCGACGAGCACAAGAACGTCGACTGGAACTACCCGCGCGGCGGCTACGGGATTTTGTTCAAGTTCGGTTGAGGCGCTGTGTTCCGCGCCTGACGCGCGGGCGTACTTTTTCTTGTCTTGCCAAGAAAAAGTAGCCAAAAAGAAGGCGCGCCCACCGCGTCGCCCGGCTACGCCGGGTCCTCTGCGCTGCTCAGCCGCAACGGGAGGGCTGCGGAACTCGGGGCTACGCCCCTCAGACAGTCCTCGCCCTTTTTCCCGTTGCGTCTTACGCTGCTCGACGACGCAAAGGGCCAATTGAAAACCGATCGGTCATCAACCGCCAACAGATTGAAATTACGTTCGAGATTCCGTTCGGTGTGCTCTCCCCCTCGTGCAGCGCCGAGCAACGGAGGCGAGCCGGGGGCAGTCGGCGAGGACTGTTTGAGGGGCGTAGCCCCGAGTTCCGCAGCCGCCCGGCTTGCCGAGTAGCGCAGGGCAGCCGGCGAAGCCGGCCGCGCAACGTGGGGGTCGCCTTTTCTTTGGCTACTTTCTTTTGGCGAAGCAAAAGAAAGGATGCCCGCGCGTCAGGCGCGGAACACAGCCATTGATCACCAACCAAGCCGGAAGAGTCCTCCCGGCGATGCGCCAATGAATAAGCCGTGCTCATCGTCACTGATCACTAAACTCAAACCGCAAGATTCGGGTGGAACGCAGTGCTCGACGCGGCGACAATGACGACTCGTCACAACCCGAACCGCGTATCTCATGGACCTCAAGCACCTCCTCCAACTGCTCACCCTCGCCGCCATCTGGGGCGGTTCATTCCTGTTCATGCGCATCGGTGTGCCAGTATTCGGCCCGGCCTTCCTGATCACGCTGCGCGTCTTCATCGCCGCAGCGATTCTCGGGCTGGTCGGGTTGTGGCTCAGGAAGCCGCTCGAGTTGCGCCGTCACTGGCGGCACTACCTGATCATCGGTTTCCTGAATTCGGCGCTGCCCTTCCTGCTCTTCGCCTACGCCGCGCAATCGCTCTCCGCCTCGCTGCTCTCGATCCTCAACGCCACGTCGGCACTCTGGGGCGCGCTCATCGCGGCTATCTGGCTGCGCGTGCCGATCACGCGCTCGATCGCGCTCGGGCTGTGCTGCGGCCTGTTCGGCGTCGTATTGCTGGTCGGCAACGGCGTTGCCTTGAGCGGCGACGCTGGCTGGCTACCGGTCGCCGCCGGGCTGATCGCACCCGTCTGCTACGCGATCGCCAGCACCTACACCAAGGCGTACCCGAGCACGACGACGCCTTTCGCCAATACGCAGGGCAGCATGTGGATGGCCGGCCTCGTCTGCCTGCCCGTGCTCTTCTTCGTGCCGATCCGGCAGACACCGCAACTCGGCGACTGGGCGGCGCTCGCCGCGCTCGGCGTCTTCTGCACCGGCATCGCCTACCTGATGTATTTCCGGCTGATCCAGGACGTCGGCCCGGCCAAGGCGCTGTCGGTCACCTTCCTGATCCCGGTGTTCGGCGTGTTGTGGGGCGCGCTGTTCCTGAACGAAGCCATCGGCTGGGACAAGCTGACCGGCGGCGTGCTCGTCCTCGCCGGTATTTCGCTGACGACCGGCATCGTCAAACTTCCATCGAGGAGGTCCGCATGAACGGCATCGATCAACGCAGTGCTGCCTACGAAACCGTCGCCGAGGCGATCAGCTTCATCCGCAGCCGTGCCAGCGCGCAGCCGACGCTCGACGAGATCGCCGAACACGTCGGTTTGAGCGCCTTCCACTTGCAGCGCACGTTCAGTGTCTGGGCCGGCATCTCGCCCAAACGCTTCCTGCAGTGCCTGACGCGCGATCACGCCAGGGCGCTGCTGCGCGAAAGCCGCGACGTCCTTGCCGTGGCGCACGAAACTGGGCTCTCCGGCCCGAGCCGCCTGCACGACCTGATGATCGCCTGTGACGCGGTGACGCCGGGCGAAGTGCGCGCCTGGGGTGCCGGCCTCGAAATCACCTACGGTTTCGGGCCAACGCCGTTCGGCCCGGTACTCGCCGCGACGACGCCGCGCGGACTCTGCCATCTGCAATTCATCGACAACCCGGCAGGCGTGCTCGATACGCTGCGCGACGACTGGCCGCTGGCGCGGCTGACGCGCGACGATGCCGCACTGGCCGCGACGATCGATGCGCTCTTTGCCAATGAATCCGTTGACCGTCCGTTCCACCTCCTGTTGCGTGGAACCAACTTCCAGATCAAGGTCTGGGAAGCGTTGTTGAAGATCCCGGCGGGCAAGGTCGTCTCCTACCAGACGCTCGCCAGCATGACCGGCAACCCGCGCGCCCAGCGCGCCGTGGGGACGGCGCTGGCGCACAACCGGATCGCGCTGCTCATCCCCTGCCACCGCGTGCTCCGCGAGAGCGGTGACGTCGGCCAGTATCGCTGGGGCAGCGAGCGGAAGTCGGCGCTGCTTGCCTACGAGTCGGCCGCTACCCTTCGCGGCTGATCGGCGGAGCCCGACCATCTGTAGCATCATTGAGCGAGCGGCGCGTCAGCCTGACGTCAATCGCAATAACCCGGGAGGAGAGAGAAAAACATGTCGTTGGAGGTGATTGGCTTGGGCGTATCGACGCTCGACATCCTCAGCCTGGTGGAAGCCTTTCCGTCGGGTGACGAGGTTCAGCGTGCCGCAGCCGTTGTCGTACAGGGCGGTGGGCCGGTGTTTACGGCAATCGCGACTGCCGCCGCACTCGGCGCGCGCACCGCGATGATCGACCGTATCGGCGACGACTGGCGCGGCACGGCGATCATGGCCGAGTACCGGCAAGCGGGCGTCGGCACCGAGTTTCTCGAGGTCGTCCCCGGCGCCACTTCGTCGATCGCCACCATTCTCGTGCGGCGAACGGACGGCGCGCGGGCCATCGCCTACTGCCCGGGAACCACGCCGGAGCTTTCCCCGGCCGACGTCCCGGCAGACGCCATCGCCACGGCCAAGCTGCTGCACGTCAACGGACGCTATCTGGACGCCTGCCTGCACGCCTGCCGAATTGCGCGCCGGGCCGGTGTCCGCGTCTCCTTTGACGGCGGCGCGCATCGCTACCGCCCGGAGCTGCGGCCGCTCATCGCGCTGACGGACATTTGCATCGTGGCGCTCGATTTTGCCCACCAGCACACCGGCCACACGGAAATCGACGCGATGGCCAGGGCGCTGCTGGCGGAAGGCCCGGCACTGGTCGTGATCACCGACGGTTTGCGCGGCAGTTGGATCTACCCGCGCGACGGCGAGCCGTTCCACCAAACCGCCTTCCCGCAGACTGACCTGATCGATACCACCGGCTGCGGCGACACCTACCACGGGGCTTTTCTGTTCGGCCTGGCAAGAAATCTGCCGTTGGCCGAGTGCGCTACGCTAGCCAGCAAGCTGGCGGCACAGAATTGCCGATTCCTGGGTGGGCGCGGCGCTTTGGCGACACTGAAAGAATACCGCGCAGCCGTCATGCCTGAATTGCGTTGAAGTTTCCCGCGTCGGAAGCAATTTGGAATGACGTGATCAGTGGCAGGAATCACCGATGATCCGCCAGGATATCCGCTACCCCGCATTCGTCGAGGATTGCCGCAAGCCCGCGGCTCACGTATTTCTGCCGGTGGATGACGATATCCAGGTGACGACGCATGTCCAGCGCTGGAACATCCAGCGGCACCAGGGTACCGGCACGGAAAGCATCGTCGAGTTCCAGTTCCGACAGACAGCCGATACCCAGACCTGCCTTGACGCATTGACGAATGGCTTCAGGCTGTTCCAGTTCGAGCGTAATGTTCGGATCGATGCGGGCGTCGGCGCAGGCACGCTCAAGCACCTCGCGCGTTCCAGAGCCCTGCTCACGCACGATCCAGTTGACAGCGCCCAACTCGCTCCCCGACAGCGTACGGCCAGCCAACGGATGCGCCGGCACCGCGAACAGGGTCAGGCGGTCTTCACGCCAAGGAAGCCGGCGGATGTCCTCGTCGTCCGCCGGCCCCTCGACGAATCCGAGGTCGATCTGGAACGATTTCAGATGAGCCATGACCTGCTCGGAGTTGTAACGCGCAATATGCAGCCGGCCGTTCGGATAGTGGTGCCGGAGGCTGGCAATCAAATCGGGCAGCAAATGGTTGCCGATCGTCACGCTGGCGCCCAAATTCAGATCGAAAACAGACGCCTCGCCTTGCGCCACAGTCTCGATGTCGCGAACGCGATCAAGCACGTCACGCGTACGTGCAAGGAGCGTACGGCCGGTATCGTTGAGCATTAACTGGCGACCGACGCGATCGAACAGGACGGCGCCGAGTTGCTGTTCCAGGTCGGCCAGCGCCATGCTGGCCGCGGCCTGCGTCATGGCGACGGCCTGCGCTGCCTTCGTCACCTGACCCTGGGTCGCCACGGCGTTGAAGACTTCAAGTTGGCGCAAGGTGATTTTCATCAATCCAGCTGAATATTCTCATAAATAAAATCAGTTTTACTGATTTTACAGTCCGCCACTAAGCTTCGCCATCTCTTCCCGCGCAAGGATGCCGCCGTGCAAACGCTACGCAAGTTCACCCCTGGCCTGACGCTGGTCCTTCTCCTGACGACGGCCGCCGTGCTGCTCACGCGATATTTCGATCTGGCACGCCACGGTGTCAGTTCGCTGACGCTGGCCATCGTCTTCGGCACCCTCCTCGGCAACCTGGCACCACGCCTGCCAGGCGGCCCTCGGGAAGCCGGACTGCGCCTGACGCAAAAAACGATCCTGCGAGCAGGCGTTGCCCTGTACGGTTTCAACCTGAGCTTCCAGCAGATCGTCGAAGTCGGCAGCGCAGGCATCGGCATCGACCTGCTGATGGTCTGTTCGACCTTGCTGCTCGGCTGGTCCGTCGGCACGCGCCTGCTCGGCATGGACCGCGACACGGTTCTCCTGACCTCTGCCGGCAGCGCAATCTGCGGCGCGGCTGCGATCGTCGCCACGGTACCGGTACTACGCGCCGAAGACGAAAGGATCGTCGAGAAGACTGCAACCGCAGTCGCCACCGTCGTCCTTTTCGGCACGCTCGCCATGTTCCTCTATCCGTGGCTGTACGCCTGGCTCGGCGGCAGCCGCACCGGGTTCGGCATCTACATCGGATCGACGGTGCACGAGGTTGCCCAGGTGGTGGCGATCGGCAACATCCTTGGGGACGACGTGGCAAGAACAGCCGTCATCGTCAAGATGATCCGCGTCATGCTGTTGGTTCCCTTTCTCCTGGCGGCCAGCGCGCTGCTCCATCGCGATCGTCGCGCTGGCGGTCGCCGCGAGCGCATCACGGTGCCCTGGTTTGCCGTGATCTTCGTCGCGTTCGCCGGCCTCAACTCCCTGCATCTCCTGGCGGAGCCAGTGGTCCGCCTTCTGCGCGAGGTCGGCGTCATCTGCCTGACGGCGGCGATGGGCACCCTGGGTCTGGACACGACTTTCGCCCGCGTACGACAGGCGGGCTTGCGCTCAGTGCTGCTCGGCACGATTCTGTTCGCCCATCTCGTACTCACGGGCGGATTGATCGGCTATCTCACGTCGCGCTGATCGTGGAGTCGGAAACACGCCCGTACCGTACCCAAATTATGCAAAGCGGGCGGCCGTTGGTGCCGCCGCCTACCCTTGATCAGCGGAAGAACTCCTCCAGCCGCTCGAAGACCTCATGCTCGGCGCCGTGCCGGCGCACGGTGCGCACGTCTTCGAGTTTTTCGAGCTGCTTGACCATCTGGTCGAGGCGAGCATCCTCGTTGACAGTCAGCCAGATGCGGCTGATCTCGCCGTTGGCGTTCTCGCCGCCGACCGGCATGCAGAGGATGCCCTCGACGTTGTAGGCACGGCGCGAGAACATTCCGACGACGTGCGACATCACGCCGGCGTGGTTGTTCACATCGAGTTCGAGCACGGTACGGACTAGGGCGCGGTTTTCGTTCTTGGTCACGGAATTCATGTTGTTCAGCCTCCAATCATGTCTTTGTTGGCCGCGCCGGGAGCGACCATGGGCAGGACCTGCTCGCGCATCGCGATGCTGGCGTTGATGAAAGTCGGACCACGCGTCGAAAGTGCTTTCTTCAACGCGGCGGCCGGATCACTTTCGCTGTCCAGATCCATCGTCTGCCAGCCGAAACCTTTCGCCACGGTCAGGAAATCAGGCACGCCCTTGAATTTCGAGGCGAAGATGCGCTCGCCGTAGAACAGTGTCTGCTGCTGGAAAACGAGGCCGAGAGACGAATTGTTCATCAGGATCACCTTGACGTTGGCGCCCTCCTCGGCCGCCGACGCGAGTTCCTGGATGTTCATCAGAATGCTGCCGTCGCCGGAGAAACAGACGACGGTGCGCTCGGGTTCGGCAAGCGCCGCACCGATCGCCGCCGGCAGACCGAAGCCCATCGTGCCGAGCCCGCCCGAGGTGATCCACTGGCGCGGTCGGCGCAAGGGATACGCCTGAGCCACCCACATCTGGTGCTGGCCGACGTCGGTCGTGATCGTCGCCTCGTCGTCCAGGCAATCGGCTACCGCCTTGATCAGCCCATACGGCGTGCGCGGATCGTCGATGCCGGGCATGCGCAACGGGTGCGCCGCCTTGAGTTCGGCGATGCGGCCAAGCCAGGTTTCGCGCAAACTGGCCTTCACTTGCGGCATGAGCTGTTCGAGCACCGCGGTGACGTCGCCCTGAATGCCGATGTGCGCCGTCTTGATCTTGTCGAGCTCCGACGGATCGATGTCGATGTGGATGATCTTCGCCTGTGAGCAGAAGGCGGCGACCTTGCCCGTCGCGCGGTCGTCGAAGCGCGCGCCGACGGCGATCAGCAGATCGCACTCGTCGAGCGCAAAATTGGTACAGCGCGCTCCGTGCATGCCGAGCATGCCGAGCGAGAGCGGATGATCGACCGGCATACCGCCGAGCGCCATCAAGGTCATCACGGTCGGCAGGCTGGCCTTCTCGGCCAGCGCCACGGCCTGCACGGAAGCATTCGAATGCACCACGCCGCCGCCGAGATAAAGGAGCGGACGTTCGGCCGCGTTGAGCATCGCCGCCGCCTGTGCGACGAGGTCGGCATCCGGCGTCGCGGCTGGATCGGGCCGACCCGGTTCCGGCCATGCGCTGACTTCGACGCGCTGGTTCTGCACGTCCTTCGGGATGTCGATCAGCACCGGGCCGGGACGCCCCGACGCCGCCAGCCGGAAGGCCTGCGGGATCACGGTCAGCAGTTCCTCGGCCGAGCCGACGAGGAAGTTGTGCTTGGTGATCGGGATCGACATGCCGTAGATGTTGACTTCCTGGAACGCGTCGGTGCCGATCATCGAACGCGGCACCTGCCCGGTGATTGCCACCAGCGGAATCGAATCGAGCTTGGCGTCGGCAATCGCCGTCACGAGGTTGGTGGCACCCGGGCCGGAAGATGCCAGGCAAACCGCCACCTCGCCGGTCGCACGCGCCATGCCCTGCGCCATGAAGCCGCCGCCCTGCTCGTGGCGTGCCAGGACATGCTGGATCTGCGTTGACTGCGAGAGCGCGTCGTAGAACGGGAGGATAGCGCCGCCGGGGATGCCGGCGACGCGGCGGATGCCTTGTCGTTCGAGCAGGCGCACAACGATCTGGGCGCCGGTGAGAGTTTCCGTGGGGCTTGGATTCATCAACTTCTCCTTCAGGGACTGCTGCGGTTGGCAAGTTGCTTCGAGTGGATTTGCCGGTCTGCCGTTCGGGAGTCCATAAAGAAAAACCCCCGCTCGGTCTGCACCGGCGGGGGTTTCGGGAATCTGTCGTCTGTTCTGACTACCTTCTTCTGACCCTCGTCGGCGCGCGTCGTACTACTACGCTTACCAGTTCTACGTTGCGTACTACACGTACCTTGCGCGCCGAAATGACGAGCGCGATCGAGCCAACGACGAAGGTGGCGATCAATCCGAGAAGGTAGGTGTCAAACGCTGGCATGTGGGTCATCCGAGGAGAAACGATGAAACGCGAGAACCGATTAAAAACGAGGTTTGGAAAAATAACAACCCTTTTTTTCTCAAGGATATTTCGGGCGCGCAACCGAGTCGATCAGGCCCGCTCCGATGGCGGCGCCACCTTGAAGACTTCGGCCAGCGTCGTCACCCCCGCCGCCACCTTCATCGCCCCCGAAATGCGTAGCGGCTTCATGCCTTCACGGTAAGCGAGATCACGGATCTTCGCCACTTCGGCATTGTCGCTGATCGCTTGCTTGACATCCGGCGACAACAGCAGGATCTCGTAGATTCCCACCCGTCCGCGATAACCGGTCATCCGGCAGTCGAGGCAGCCGACCGGGTGATGGAAATGCGACGGGCGATTGGCCTTCCACGGCGCCACGAGGCGGTCCCACATCGCCTCGTCCTCGGCCGTTGCTGGGGTAGACCGCTTGCAACTCGGGCAGAGCACGCGCACCAGCCGTTGCGCCATGACGCCGAGCACCGTCGCGCTGAGCAGGTAGGACGGCACACCGAGGTCGAGCATGCGCGTCACCGCCGCCGGCGCGTCGTTGGTGTGCAGCGTTGACAACACGAGGTGGCCGGTGAGCGCCGCCTGGATGGTCACTTCAGCGGTTTCCAGGTCGCGGATTTCGCCGACCATGATGATGTCCGGGTCCTGCCGCATCAGCGCGCGCACACCTTCGGCGAAATCCAGGTCGATCGCCTTCTGCACCTGCATCTGGTTGAACGCCGGTTCGACCATTTCGATCGGATCCTCGATCGTGCACACGTTGACCGCCTGCGTCGCCAGCTGCTTCAAGGTCGAATAGAGCGTCGTCGTCTTGCCCGAACCGGTCGGGCCGGTGACCAGGATGATGCCGTTCGGGCTGCCCGACATCGACCGCCAGCGCCCTTCGTCCTCGACGCTGAAACCGAGATCGGTGAAGTTCCGGACCAGCACCTCCGGATCGAAGATGCGCATGACCAGCTTTTCGCCGAACGCGGTGGGCAGTGTCGACAGGCGCAACTCGGCTTCCAGCCCATCGGCCGTGCGCGTCTTGATGCGCCCGTCCTGCGGCCGGCGTTTCTCGACGAGATCCATGCGCCCGAGAATCTTGATACGGCTGACCATAGCCGCCATCACGCTCATCGGAATCTGGTACACCTGATGCAGCACACCGTCGATGCGGAAGCGCACGATGCCCAGTTCGCGGCGCGGTTCGATGTGAATGTCGCTGGCGCGCTGCTCGAAAGCGTACTGCCACAGCCAGTCGACGATATTGACGATGTGCTGGTCGTTGGCATCGAACTGGCGGTTGGTCTTGCCAAGCTCGACGAGTTGCTCGAACGACGACAAGCCGGCGCTCTGCCCGCCAAGCTGCGCCGCCTTCTTGACCGACCGCGCCAGGTTGTAGAACTCGACGAGATAACGGGCGACATCGCTCGGGTTGGCGATCACCCGGCGAATCCGCTTCTTGATGATCCCGGCGATTTCGTTTTCCCAGTCGCGCAGGAAGGGTTCCGTCGTCGCCACCACCAATTCGCTGGCGTTCACATGCACCGGCAGGATACCGAAGCGCGTCGCGTAAGCGCTCGACATGACATCGGTGACCGCCGTGAAGTCGATCTTCAGCGGGTCGATGTGGTAGTACTCGAGACCGATGCGCGCCGCCAGCCACTCGCCCAGATCATCGGGCAACAACGGTCGATGCGGCGGCAACGGCGATTTCCACTTCTGTTCTCCGATCAGCACCAGGGGATGCACAACCTGCCGGCGCAGGCGGCTTTCGGCGATCAGCGCATCGGCGTCCTTCTTGGCGACGAGGCCGTCGGCAACCATGAAACCCAGCAGTTCGGCGACCGTCAGGCGGTGCTCGGGAACGGTACGCGCCGACAAGTCAGACATGGCGGAAATTCCAATGGAGTGAGGCGGAAACTATACCCGACAAGGCCAAGCGATCCAATGCCGCCCGAGCGGCATCGACGCCGCTTCACCGAGGAGCCGCTAAACGGGCGCCGCGCCGGTCCGCGCGCAACACAGGGCGCGGAAGTGCGGCTACAATCCATCGGGTTGCGCATCGCTTGGTCGTGACCTTCGCCCCGAGCAAATGCCAAAGACTTTTTTGCCCCGACTTTCCCCGAGCACACCATGAAATCCCCGCTACTTGTTGCCGCACTGTCCGCTTGGTTCTTCGCCTTGCCGGCACTCGCACAACTCGGCCCGGCCGGCGTTCCCGGCGCCCCCGGACTCGCCGAGACCGATCCGTCGGTGAAGGCCGCGAAACCGGAGCCGGAACCGCCGGCAGCGACGCGGAGCCCGATAGCCGCCGAGCCGAAGTCGCCCTCGCCCAAGCGGGCAAAGACCGCCAGGAAACCGAAACCGCAGGCGTCCTGCCAAGTACAAACCGGAAAGAGCGCCCAACGCTGCGCGCCCAAGCCCTCGACCCCGGCGCAGTGCGGCGCCGCGGCCGATCCCGCGCGCTGCGAGTTGCACGCCAGGGCGCACGAAACGTGCAAGGACAAACAGGGCGACGCGCATCGCCAGTGTTTGCGCGACGTTCTCGTTCAGAAGAAGTAGAACGGTCAGCGCCCGACCGCCGATCCGATTCCGGCCGCGCGCCAGCGCTCGACCTTTTCGTCGAAAGCCAGCGTGTAGGCGGGACTGGTCGAAGGCAGCACGCGGGTGTCGTAACCCCGTTCGCGGAACCCGGCCTCGAAGCGCCCCGAGGTCTTGCCGTTGAAGAAGATGCGCCGCAGGTGCGGCACCTTCGATTCCAGGCTGGAAAAATCGTTGGCTTCGGCGAGCCGGATCGCCGAGTCGAGTGCGCCTTGGCGCACGCACGACCGGTAAACGTCCCACACGCCGATGCGATGCTGCAAGAGGCGTTGCTGCTTCTCGGGATAGGCAAGTTCCAGCAACGGTTCGCGCAGCAGGACCGCCATCAACCGCCAGAACTGGTTCTGCCGATGCGCGTAATACTGCGCGGCGGCAAGCGATGCGGGCGACGGGAAGCTGCCGAGGATCAGCGTTTCCACGCCCGCGTCGAGGATCGGCGGCAGGCCGATCAACAAATCGGCCGCCACACCGGCCGCAGCCGGTGTTCGCTCCGTTGATTCCGGATCCCGACCCGTGCCGGGACGACGGCGCTGCACTTACTTGCCCGACAACGCCATCATCAATTCGTTGATGCGCTTGACGAAGCCGGCGGGATCATCCAGCGTGCCGCCTTCGGCCAGCGTGGCCTGTTCGAGCAGCAGGTTGGCCCAGTCGTCGAAGCGGGTTTCCTCGTACTTCAGGCGCTGCACGGCCGGGTGCTTCGGGTTGATTTCGAGGATCGGCTTCATCTCCGGCGCCTTCTGCCCAGCCGCCTTGAGGATGCGCGCCAGGTTGCCGCCCATGTCGTGCTCGTCGGCGACGATGCACGATGGCGAATCGGTCAGACGGTGCGTGACGCGCACTTCCTTGATCTTCTCGCCGAGCGAGGTCTTGATCTTCTCCAGCAGTTCCTTGTATTCATCGGCCGCCTGCTCGGCTTCCTTCTTCTCCGCTTCGTCTTCGAGCTTGCCGAGATCGAGCCCACCCTTGGCGACGGATTGCAGTTGCTTGCCTTCGAATTCGGTCAGGTGGCCGGTGACCCATTCGTCGACGCGGTCGGAGAGGAGCAGCACTTCGATACCCTTCTTGCGGAAGATTTCAAGGTGCGGGCTGTTCTTGGCGGCGGTGAAGGTTTCGGCGGTGACGTAGTAGATCTTTTCCTGGCCCTCCTTCATGCGCGAGACGTAGTCGGCGAGCGAGACGGTCTCGTCCGGCGTATCGGTCTGCGTCGAGGCGAAGCGCAGCAGCTTGGCGATGCGCTCCTTGTTGGCGAAGTCCTCGCCGATGCCTTCCTTGAAGACGCGGCCGAATTCGGTCCAGAACTTGGCGAATTTCTCCTTCTCCGCCGCCTCTTCGCTGCCGGCCAGACCTTCGAGCATCGACAGCACCTTTTTCACACAACCGCCGCGGATCGTCTCGATATCGCGCGATTCCTGCAGGATTTCACGCGAGACATTGAGCGGCAGATTGTTCGAATCGACGATGCCGCGCACGAAGCGCATATAAAGCGGCATCAACTGCTCGGCGTCGTCCATGATGAAAACACGGCGCACATACAACTTGATGCCGTGGCGCGCGTTGCGATCCCACATATCGAACGGCGCGCGCTGCGGGAGGTAAAGGAGCTGCGTGTATTCCTGCTTGCCCTCGACCTTGGCGTGCACGTAGGAGAGCGGTTCCTCGAAGTCGTGCGCGACGTGCTTGTAGAACTCCTTGTACTGCTCGTCGGTGATGTCCGACTTCGGACGCGCCCACAGCGCGGATGCCTGGTTGATCGTCTCGTCCTCGTCGGTCTCGACCTGCTCCTTCTTTTCCTCGTCCCACTTCTCGCCCTTCATGACGATCGGCAACGTGATGTGATCGGAGTACTTGCGCACGATCTGCTTGAGCTTCCAGCTATTGAGGAAATCGTCCTCACCGTCGCGCAGATGCAGGATGACGTCGGTGCCGCGCCCGGCCTTGTTGACCATTTCCACAGTGAATTCGCCCTCGCCCGCCGACTCCCACTTGACAGCCTGGTTGGCTTCGACGCCCGCGCGGCGCGAGATGACCGTCACCTTGTCGGCGACGATGTAGGAAGAGTAGAAGCCGACGCCGAACTGGCCGATCAGATGCGCATCCTTGGCCTGGTCGCCGGTCAGCGCCGAGAAGAACTCGCGCGTGCCTGACTTGGCGATCGTGCCCAGGTGCTCGACGGCTTCGTCGCGGGTCAGACCGATGCCGTTGTCGGAAATCGTCAGCGTGCGCGCGTCCTTGTCGAAGGCGATGCGGATTTTCAGGTCCGAGTCGTCGCCGAACAGGCCGGCGTTGTTCAACGCCTCGAAGCGCAGCTTGTCGCAGGCGTCCGATGCGTTCGAAACCAGCTCGCGCAGGAAGATTTCCTTGTTGCTGTACAGCGAGTGGATCATCAGGTGCAGCAGCTGTTTGACTTCGGTCTGAAAGCCGAGGGTTTCCTTGGTTGCGGACATTGGTGACTCCGTAAAAGACATTGATCTGGATCGGGAAAATATGCCGACAGAGGCCGGCGTCGCTGGCTCAAATGGGGGCAGCAACGGGCTTTTCAAGCCCTTGGAGGAAATGGGTGAAGCGCGACTGCTCAGGGTTCGATGGCGACGTACTCAACGCTTAGCACCTCAATCTCGCGCATTCCGGCCGGGCTCTGAAAGCGAACGACATCCGCCTCGCGCGCCTTGATCAGCGCGCGCGCCAGCGGCGACACCCAACTGATGCGATTGCGTGAAAAATCGGTCTCGTCGATGCCGACGATCTGGTAGATCTGCTCCTCGCCGGTCTCGTCGGCAATCGTCACCGTCGCACCGAAGAAAACCTGATCCAGACTTTCCTGCCGCGCAGCCGGATCGACGACTTCCGCGAGATCCAACCGCTTGGTCAAAAAGCGGATGCGCCGGTCGATCTCGCGCAGGCGCCGCTTGCCGTAGATGTAGTCGCCGTTTTCCGAGCGATCGCCGTTCGAAGCCGCCCAATGCACGACTTCGACGATATGCGGCCGCTCAATGCGCAGCAGGTGATCCAACTCATCCTTGATGCGCGCGTAACCGCCCGGCGTGATGTAGTTGCGCGTGCCTTGCGGCAGCGACGGCGTAACCTCGAAATCGTCCTCGTCGTCGCTGTCGTTTTCGCGCGTGAAGGCTTTGTTCATACCAACTAACTAATAGCTGATGGAGCAAGCCGGAACGTTGACACGAACCATGTCCCGCCCGAGCGTCAGCGCCGTGCACCGGGCAAATTTCGCGGCCCAGCTCTGCCCGTCGGCAAACTGCCGCTCGCCGCCCGCGCGCGCAACATCGAGAATCTTGTCGATGATCAACACCTTGCCGACCGGGTTGACCGGATCCTGTTTCAACTCCGAGAACTCCCGGTCGAACCAGCGCCGCGCCTCCTCGGGCGAGCTTTCGGCAAGCTCCGCCGACGAAAGCTTGTATTGATATTCCCGGTCCTTGCCAAACACCACAGTCACGTAATAGAACATGCGCCCCCCAGAGCATTCGAGAAATCCGGATGCCGCTTATTCTAGTCCGCCGGCCGTGGATCGAACACGACGAGAGACATTGCCCGGCCGGTCTGGCACCAAATCCCTGGCCGCTCAGCCGCCGCCCAAGTCGGCTGATGGTTTTATCGAGTGGCACAAAGCAAAAAACGCCCCGCAGGACGTTTTTTTTGTGGAATTCCGGCTGGCGGAGAGGGAGGGATTCGAACCCTCGGTACCTTGCAGTACGCCTGATTTCGAGTCAGGTACAATCGACCACTCTGCCACCTCTCCGCTAGAGCGCGGCATTCTAGCACAACTCGGAAAACGGATGCGCCTATTCATCATTCTTCTGGCACTTTTTTTGACCGGCTGCGGAAATGACACGCTGATGCCGAGTAAAGCGAAGGCCGAAGGGAAACGCGACTTCACCATCCTGACACGGGTTGGATCGACCATGCGCCCGATCGGCGATGCAGCCGGGGCTTCGGGGTTTGACCGTGACCTGGTGGAACGATTCGCGCAGGAATGCGGGATAAGACATCGAATCGTGGTCGCTGCCAGTGATACCGACCTGTGGCAACGTCTCGCCAACGGCGAGGCCGACATGGCGGCGGCCTGGCAATCGCCTGGCGACCGTCCCGGGATTCGCAGCGGCGTGCCTTACGCCGATGACCAGAGCGTGCTCGTCACGCATGAAGCCTCACTGCCTCTGGCCGGAGTGGCTCAGCTCGCGGGGAAGACGGTTTACGTCGTGTCGGGCTCGAGGCAGGAAGCCGTATTGCTGGGGATCAAGGACGCCGCTCCGTATCTCGTCGTTTCGCCGACGCACAAGTCGAGCGAGCTCGACCTGATGGAAAACGTAGCGCTGCGGCGCATCGAGGCGGCGCTGGTCAGCCGTGCTGAGTTCGATGTCGGCAACAATTACTACCCCGAATTACAGAACGCCCTGCTGGTCGGCCAGGAGCAACCGGTCGTCTGGCTGTTTGGCCCGAAGGTCACACCGGATTTCGTCGCGAAAGCGAACGCGTTCATCCGACGGATGCAGGACAGCGGCGAAATGGATCGCCTGAAGGACCGTTACTTCGGCCACGTGGACCGACTCACGCCGCTGCACAGCGTGCGTTTTATCGAGGGAATCCGCGGCACCCTGCCCAAATACCGTTCCCTGTTCGAGACGGCGCAAGCCGCCAGCGGGATCGACTGGCGCCTGCTGGCGGCGCTGGCCTATCAGGAATCGCAGTGGAATCCGCTGGCCACCAGCGCAACCGGGGTACGCGGAATGATGATGCTGACCGAGGAGACGGCCGACGAGCGCGGCGTTGACAATCGGCTCGATGCCGCGCAGAGCATCCGCGCCGGTGCGGAGTATCTGGGCAGTCTGCGCAATGCGCTGCCCTCCGACATCCTGGAACCCGACCGTACGTGGTTCGCCGTCGCCGCCTATAACCTAGGGATGGGCCATCTCAAGGCGGCGCGACAGATCGCGAAAACGCTGAAAGTGGACGCCGCGTCGTGGTACGAGATGAAGAGGGTACTGCCGCTGCTGGCCAAGGAGGCGTACTACAAGCGCCTGAAGTCGGGCAAAGGACGCGGCGGAGAGGCGGTGATCATGGTCGAGAACATCCGCATGTTTGTCAACATCCTCAATCGCCACGAGCACGGCGCCCGCTCTCTTGGGCCGACCGCGCAAACGACAACGAGCGGCATCAGCCGCCCGCTGCAAACGGTCTACGAACCGGAACTTCCCACTTTCAGGCGGTGATTCTTTCCTTGCCGCCGAGGTAGGGACGCAAGGCGACCGGTACGGTGATGCTGCCGTCGGCGTTCTGATAGTTCTCCATGATCGCGACCAGCGTGCGGCCGACGGCCAACCCGGAGCCATTCAGCGTATGCACCAGTTCCGGCTTGTTCTTCTCGTTGCGGTAGCGCGCTTGCATGCGACGCGCCTGGAATGACTCGAAGTTCGAGCACGACGAAATCTCGCGGTAGGTGTTCTGCGCCGGCAGCCAGACTTCGAGGTCGAAGGTCTTGGCCGATGAGAAGCCCATGTCGGCGGTGCACAGCGCGACGCGGCGATACGGCAGTTCGAGCTTTTCGAGGATCACTTCGGCATTGCGCGTCAGACTTTCGAGCGCGGCGTCGGATTGCTCGGCTGGCACGATCTGGACCAATTCGACCTTGTCGAACTGGTGCTGACGAATCATACCGCGCGTGTCCTTGCCGTAGGAGCCGGCTTCCGAGCGGAAGCACGGCGTGTGGCAGACGTACTTCAACGGCAGCGCGTCGGCGGCAAGGATCTCGTCGCGTACGATGTTGGTCACCGGCACTTCGGCGGTCGGGATCAGATACAACGGCTCGGCTTCCGGGCGCAGAATCTTGAACAGGTCGGCCTCGAATTTCGGTAGTTGACCGGTGCCGGTCATGCTCGCGGCGTTGACCAGATACGGCGCGTAGACCTCGGTGTAGCCATGCTCCTCGGTATGCACGTCGAGCATGAATTGGGCGATGGCGCGGTGCAGCTTGGCGAGCCCGCCCTTCATCAGCGAGAAACGCGCGCCGGCGATCTTGGCGGCGGTGGCGAAATCGAGCTGGCCGAGTGACTCGCCCAGGTCGACGTGGTCCTTGACCGGGAAATCGAAGCTGCGCGGCGTTCCCCAACGATGGACTTCGACGTTGTCGGCCTCGGACTTACCGACCGGCACGCTCTCCTGCGGCACGTTCGGGATGGTCGCCACGAAGGCGTCGAATTCCTTGAGCAGCTCGCCCAAGCGCACTTCGTTGGCTTCGAGCTCGCTTTTCATCGCGGCGACTTCCGCCATCACGGCAGAGGCGTCTTCGCCCTTGCCCTTCAACATGCCGATCTGCTTGGACAGGCTGTTGCGGCTCGCCTGCAGATCCTGCGTGCGCGTCTGCAGCGTCTTGCGCTCGTTTTCCAGTTTCTGGAAGGTCGCCGTGTCGAGCGCGTAGCCGCGCGTGGCCAGCCGCTGGGCGACCGCATCGATGTTGTTGCGCAACAGTTGTATATCGAGCATTTATCAGTCCTTGAACGTTTCTTGATTCTTGGTTTCCCTGGCAGTCGCCGCAGCCCTCAACGCATCGCGATCGAGTTCACGCAAGTGCGCGAGCTTTTCACCGATCTTGATCTCCAGCCCGCGCGGCACCGGCTGGTACCAGCCGGGCGGCGGCATGCCTTCCGGGAGGTAGTTTTCGCCGGCCGCGTAGGCGCCCTCCTCATCGTGCGCGTAGCGGTATTCTTTGCCGTAGTCGAGCTCTTTCATCAGCTTGGTCGGCGCATTGCGCAGGTGCAGCGGCACCGGCCGCGAACCGTCCTTGGCGACAAAAGCACGCGCCGCATTATACGCGACGTAGGCGGCGTTCGATTTAGCAGCCAGCGCCAGGTAGATCACGGTTTCGGCCAGCGCCAGCTCGCCTTCGGGCGACCCGAGGCGCTCGTAGGTCGCCGCTGCTTCGCCGGCGATCTGCGCGGCGCGCGGATCGGCTAGGCCGATATCCTCCCAAGCCATGCGCACCAAGCGGCGCGCCAGGTAACGCGGATCGGCACCACCGTCGAGCATGCGGCAGAACCAGTAGAGCGCGGCGTCGGGATTGGAGCCGCGCACGGATTTGTGCAGCGCCGAGATCTGGTCGTAGAACGCGTCGCCGCTTTTATCGAAACGGCGCAGACTCTGCGCCAGTGTGTTGTCGAGGAAGGCCGCGTCGATCTGCGCACGCTTGGCAGTCAACGCCGCCGTACGCGTCTGCTCGAGCAGGTTGATCAGGCGCCGCGCGTCGCCGTCGGCCTGGGCGATCAGGCGCTGCCTGGCTTCGTCGGTGAAGGCCAGGTCGGCCAGCGCTTCACGGCAGGCGCGGTCGAAGAGCTGCGCCAGTTCGTCGTCCGAAAGCGAGTTGAGCACATACACTGCAGCACGGGAAAGCAAGGCGGAATTGACTTCGAACGACGGATTCTCGGTCGTCGCGCCGACGAAAGTCAGCAGACCGCCTTCGACATAGGGCAGGAAAGCGTCCTGCTGCGCCTTGTTGAAACGGTGCACTTCATCAACGAAAAGGATGGTCTGGCGGCCGTTCTGCGCACGCGTCATCTCGGCGCGCGCCACCGCCTCGCGGATATCCTTGACGCCGGAAAAAACCGCCGAGAGCGCCATGAACTCGGCGTCGAAGGCATCAGCCATCAGCCTCGCCAGCGTCGTCTTGCCGACACCGGGCGGCCCCCACAGGATCAGCGAATGCAGCTTGCGCGCCTCGAATGCCAAGCGCAACGGCTTGCCCGGCCCGAGCAGATGCTGCTGGCCGATCACCTCGTCGAGTGTTTTCGGGCGCAGCGCCTCGGCGAGCGGGACGGTGTGCGTCTGCGGGAAAAGATCACTCACCGATGACATCGACCCCGGCGGGTGGCGTGAAGCGGAACTGCGTCGCATCAATCGACGGATTGTGCTCGATGCGCGTAAACGACAGCGACGTCGTCTGGCCGAAGTTGTCCTGCAACTGCATCGCCTTGAGCTCGTTGCCTTCGAAACCGAGTTGCAGCTTTTCGAAGCCGCTGTCGGACGACTTCGGAGTCGCCTCGACCCAGTCGAGCCCGTCGCGCGTACCTGCCTCGCCGAGCTTGAAATTCTTTTCCAGCGCATCGCCGCCGACGAGCAGCGCGGCCGGGGTGGCGCCGATCGCAGCATCGACCTTCCTGACCGTCACCTGGCGCAGATCCGGGTCGAAGATCCAAACTTTCTCGCCGTCGCCGACCAGCAATTGCTCATACGGCTTCACCACTTCCCAGCGGAACTTGCCGGGGCGCGAGAACATCATGACGCCGCTCGACAGCTGTGGCTTTTTCCCGTTCCTGGCGACGACCGTCTGTGTGAAATCCGCGCGCAGCGTCCTGGTGCCATCGAGGAACTGGCGCAGTTTGTTGACGGCGCCAGCGTTGGCGAGTTGCGCCGCAGCAAGCAGTACCGCTGCGAAAAAACTGCGTCTAATCAGGCTTGATTTGATCAATTTTCTTCCCTGCGCGTGATGACTTCACGTCCGCCGCGCCCATCCATGGCCGAGACGAGACCGGCCTTTTCCATCGCCTCGATCAGGCGCGCCGAGCGGTTGTAGCCGATGCGCAGATGCCGCTGCACCAGCGAGATCGAGGCCCGCTTGTTCTTGAGCACGATGTTGACCGCCTGGTCGTAAAGCGGATCGGCCTCGGCATCGCCGCCCACTTCGCCGTCACCGCCGCCCTCGCCTTCTTCATCGATGCCGCCGCCGGTCAAAACGCCTTCGACGTAATCCGGCTCGGCCGTCGCCTTGAGGTGGTCGACCACGCGGTGCACTTCCTCGTCGGCAACGAAGGCGCCGTGCACGCGCGTCGGATAGCCGGTGCCCGGCGCCAGATACAGCATGTCGCCCTGGCCGAGCAGCGCCTCGGCGCCCATCTGGTCGAGGATGGTGCGTGAATCGATTTTCGACGACACCTGGAACGACATTCTGGTCGGAATGTTGGCCTTGATCAGCCCGGTGATGACGTTGACTGACGGCCGTTGTGTCGCCAAGATCAGGTGGATGCCGGCGGCGCGCGCCTTCTGCGCCAGGCGCGCGATCAACTGCTCGACCTTCTTGCCGGCGACCATCATCAGGTCGGCCAGTTCGTCGATGACCACCACGATGTGCGGCATGGCGACCAGCGGTTCGGGCGACTCCGGCGTCAGCGAGAACGGGTTGGTCAGGTGCTTGCCGGCCTTCTCGGCGTCTTTGATGCGATGGTTGAGACCGGCGATGTTGCGCACGCCCATCGCCGACATCAGCTTGTAGCGCTTCTCCATCTCGCCGACGCACCAGTTGAGCGCGTTCGACGCCTGCTTCATGTCGACGACGACCGGCGCCAGCAGGTGTGGAATGCCCTCGTAGATCGACAGTTCGAGCATCTTCGGATCGACCAGGATCAGGCGCACCTTGTCCGGTTCGGACTTGTAGAGCAGCGACAGGATCATCGCGTTGATGCCGACCGACTTGCCCGAACCGGTCGTGCCGGCGACCAGCAGGTGCGGCATCTTGGCCAGATCGACGACGACCGGATGGCCGCCGATGTCCTTGCCCAGCGTCATCGCCAGCGGCGACGACATGTTGTGGTAGGCGCTGCTCGAAATGATCTCGGAGAGGCGCACGATCTGGCGCTTGGCGTTGGGCAGTTCGAGCGCCATGCACGACTTGCCGGGCACCGTTTCGACGACGCGGATCGACACCATCGACAGCGCGCGTGCCATGTCCTTCGCGAGATTGACGATCTGCGCGCCCTTCACGCCGACCGCCGGCTCGATCTCGTAGCGCGTGATCACCGGGCCGGGATAGGCCGCCAGCACCTGCACCTGCACGCCGAAGTCGGCCAGCTTGCGCTCGATCAGGCGCGAGGTGTATTCGAGCGTTTCCTGGCTGACCATGTCGGCTTGCTCGGCGGCCGGCTCAAGCAGATGCAGCGGCGGCAGCATGCCGCCGACCACCGCTTCCGGGAACAACGGTACCTGGCGTTCGCGCTCGATGCGCTTCTCGACCTTGGCCGGAATCGGCGCTGCCGGCTCGGGCGCTTCGATGATGATCGGCTCATGCGTTTCGACGCGGCGCTTCTCGACCTCGACCACCGCCTCGCGCTCGCGCGCCACCTCGCGCCCGATGCGCCGATCCTGCCAGCGGTCGATCAGGCCGCGCGCGGAACGGTAGGTAAGCTCGACCAGTGCACCCATGCGCTCGGCGGCGGTCAGCCACGACATGCCGGTGAAGATGCTCCAGCCGAGGGCCAGCGCCGCCAGCAACGTCAACGTCGCCCCGGTGTAGCCGAGCGCCCGCACGGTCGCCTTGCCGATCTCCAGACCGAGCATGCCGCCCGGCGACAAAGGCAACTGCGCGCCGATCGAGTAGAAGCGCAACGACTCCAGCGCGCTGCTGGAAATGATCAGCACCAGAAAGCCGGCCAGTGCGATGTAGAGCGGACGCCGATCCGCCGTGCGCAGGCCATCCAGCCGACGATAACCCCACCAGACGACGGCGACCAGCAGCGCGATCCACCACCAAGCCGACAGCCCGAAAAGGTAGAGCAGCAGATCGGCCAACCAGGCGCCGCCGCGCCCGGCCGGGTTGTGCAGCGCAGCGCCCTGCATCGCATGCGACCAGCCCGGATCGGCACGGTGATAGCCCGACAGCGCAAGCCCGAGAAAAGCGGCGAGGACGATCAGCGCCAGCCAGCGCGATTCCTGGAGGACGAGCGCGATTTTTTCGGGAAGCGGGCTCGGCGGATTGGACGTCTTGCGTTCAATGCGTCGTTCAACGCGGCTGTCGGTATTTTTTTGCAACGATGCCATCAAGTATGTCTAGGTACATGACAAAGCAGGATTATAGCCGGGCGTGGCGCCTGTCCGACGAGCGCCCCGCTGGCGTAGGATCGTGGTCAATCCTCGGTCAGGACGATGCGTCCGGTCTCGATACGGATATAACCGCTCGTTTCGAGATCCTTCATGACGCGGCTGACCATTTCGCGCGATGCGCCAACCATTTTCGCCATGTCCTGCTTGGTCACCTTGCGTTTGATGACGCGCACGCCGAGTTCCAACTCTGAGAAATCGAGCAGCAGCTTGGCGACCCGCCCGTAGAACGTCCATCAGCGCCAGGCTCTCGATCTTGCGGTTTGCCTCGCGCAGCCGCAACACCAGGCTCTTCATGATGTTCAGGCAGAGATCGACGTTCTCGGCCAGCGCCCGCTTGAAGTCGGTCTTGGCGATCACCAGCAGTTCGCAGTTCTCGTTGGTGACCACGTCGGCCGAACGCGGCGCGCCGTCGATCAGACCCATTTCGCCGAAACATTCGCCGGCGCCAAGCAGCGTCAGGATCACTTCGCGCCCGTCCGCGTCGCGGTTCAGTACTTTCACGCCGCCGCTGACGATGACGTAGAGCGCATCGATGCAGTCCCCCACATGAACGATGGTCGAATGGCGCGGCACCTTGCGGCGAATCGCCATTTTCGCGATGTGGTCGAGTTGCGCCTCGGTCAACCCGGCAAACAGCGGAATGCTCTGCAGCAGGGCTTGGCTCGGCAATCCGCTCACTGTGCGTTGATCCGTTTGCATGGCCCCCTCTTTTACGGATGAATGGCAGCGTGGAGAACTACGCCGCGATTATAGGACACTAAATACCCGTCCAATGTTCGCACAGATTCTCGCATGAGCCGAATCCGCGAGAAACATCAGAGAATGCTAATGTATTTCCGGCTATAATCGCACCATGTCACCCACGAGAGGAATCACCCAATGACTCAGACCTCACGCCACTGCAAACTGTTGATCCTGGGCTCCGGCCCGGCCGGCTATACCGCCGCCGTCTATGCCGCGCGCGCCAACCTGAAGCCGGTGCTGGTCACCGGTCTCGCCCAGGGCGGTCAGTTGATGACCACCACCGACGTCGACAACTGGCCGGCCGCCGCCGACGGCATCCAGGGACCGGAGCTGATGCAGAAGTTCGAGGAGCACGCCCGCCGCTTCGAGACCGAGATCATCTTCGACCACATCCACACCGCCAAGCTCGGCGAGAAGCCGTTCACCCTGATCGGCGACAGCGGCACCTACACCTGCGATGCGTTGATCATCGCCACCGGCGCCTCGGCACAGTATCTCGGCCTGCCGTCGGAAGAGGAATTCTCCGGACGCGGCGTCTCGGCCTGCGCCACCTGCGACGGTTTTTTCTACAAGAACAAGCCGGTCGCCGTGATCGGCGGCGGCAATACGGCGGTCGAGGAAGCGCTCTATCTCGCCAACATCGCCAGCCACGTCACCGTCGTGCATCGCCGCGACAAGTTCCGCGGCGAGAAGATCCTGCAGGACAAGCTCCTGGCGCGCGCCGCCGAGGGCAAGGTGACGATCAAATGGGACTCGGTGCTGGACGAAGTGCTCGGCGACCCGACCGGCGTCACCGGCATGCGCATCAAGAACGTCAAGACAGAGGCCGTGGAGGAACTCCCGCTGGACGGCGTCTTCATCGCCATCGGCCACAAGCCGAACACCGATCTCTTCGCCGGCCAGCTGGAGATGGAGAACGGCTACCTCATCACCTTCGGCGGACGCAACGGCAACGCCACGCAGACGAGCATTCCGGGCGTCTTCGCGGCCGGCGACGTGCAGGACCACATTTATCGCCAGGCGTGCACGTCGGCGGGCACCGGCTGCATGGCCGCGCTCGACGCCGAGAAATTCCTGGACAGCCTGGCCGGCTGACCTCCGGCGCGGCGCCCGGGACGCGGCTTTCGCGTTTCGGCGCCGCGCCTTGCGGAACGACCATGTCCAAGCGGCCGTCCCCCAGCGCCGAAGAACTCGCCGCCTTCCACGAAGCCGTGGACGGCGTCGTACCCTTGCGCACGCCGGAGCGCGTCGCGCACGAACCGCCGAAGCCCGCCCCACGGCCGCGCCAGCGCGAACTCGACGACATCGCCGTCGTCCGCGAGTCGCTGTACGGCCCGTTCGAGATCGACGATCTGCTCGCCATCGGCGATGCCGACTCGTACCTGCGCACCGGCCTCTCGCGCAACGTGTTGAAGGATCTGCGGCGCGGCCGCTGGTCGATCCAGAACCACATCGATCTGCACGGCCTCAACCGCCACGAGGCGCACGAGGCGGTCGCCCGCTTCATCGCCGAATCGCAGCTCGCCGACAAGCGCTGCCTGCGCATCGTGCATGGCCGCGGTTACGGCTCGCCAGGGCGCGAAGGCATCTTGCGCCAGTTCGTCAAGAGCTGGCTCTCCCGGCGCAAGGACGTGCTCGCCTTCTGCCACGCACCGTCCTACGACGGCGGCGAAGGCGCGCTGTGGGTGCTGATCAAGGGCGGCAATCGCTGATCGCGATCCGCCCAGCCCGACTACCCACCCAACGCCTTATCCACGACTTCGAAGACGTCGCGTGACAGTCCCGACAGCCGATGCACCGATTCCAGCGCGGCGCGCGCATGCGCCTGGCGACCGGCGTCGAAACGCCGCCAGCGATCGAAACTGCGCGCCAGGCGCGACGCCACCTGCGGATTGATCGGGTCGAGCGCGGCGATCTGCGCCGCGACGAAGCGGTAGCCGCCGCCGTCGGCCGCGTGGAAATGCCGGTGATTGGCGCCGAAGGTGCGCAGCAGCGCATAGACCTTGTTTGGATTCCGCAGATCGAAGGCGGCGTGCCGGGTCAGCGCCTCGACGCGCGCCAGGGTGCCCGGCAGCCGCCCGCTCGCCTGCACTGATAGCCACTTGTCGACGACCAGCGCCTCGTGGTGCCAGCGCTGGTAGAAGTCGGCCAACGTCGCGTCGCCCTCTTCGCCTGGCGCGTTGGCGAGCACGGAGAGCGCGCCGAACTGGTCGGTCATGTTGTCGGCGCCGTCGTACTGCTGCCGCGCCAGCGCACGGTATTCGGGCGTCTCCAGCTCGTTCAGGTAGCCGAGGCAGACGTTGCGCAGGCGGCGGCGTCCCACTTGCACCGTATCCGGCAGATACGGCGCGGTCGGTGCCAGCGCGTGGTACAGGCGCAAGAGATCGTTCTGCAGACCGTGCGCGAGGAAGCGCGCGAGGCCGCTACGCGCGGCGAACAGCGTTTCCGGGTCGACCACTTCCATCAGCTCGGTCAACGTCGATTCGCCCGGCAGCGTCAACGCTTCGGCGATGAACGCCGGATCGCCGGCGCCGACCAGCACCTTGCGCGCCGCGCCGATGACGCTGGCCGGCCACAGCGGCGCCTTGCCCGCGCCGAGCCTGACCACCGCCTGTCGAATCAACTGGCCGAACAGGCGCTGCCCCGCTTCCCAGCGGTTGAACGGGTCGCTGTCGTGCGCCAGCAGATGTACGAGTTCGGCTTCCGACGAGGCGCAATCGAGCACCACCGGCGCCGAGAAGTTGCGCAGCAGCGACGGCACTGGCGCTGCCAGGATGTTCTCGAAGACGAAAGTCTGTTCCGGCTGCGTGAGCTGCAGGACTTTGGTCGTGGCGCCACCGCCGAGATCGTAATCGTTGCCGTCCGGCCCGAGCAGGCCGAGCGCGACGGGGATCAGGTACGGCACCTTCTCCGGCTGGCCCGGCGTCGGCGCGCAGGACTGGCCGAGCGTCAGCGTGTAGCGCTTGCTCGTCGCATCGTATTCGCCGTGCGCCGACACCTTGGGCGTGCCGGCCTGCCGGTACCAGGTCATGAACGGCGCGAAATCGAAGCCGCTGGCGTCGGCCATGGCGGCGACGAAATCGTCGCAGGTCACGGCCTGTCCATCATGGCGCGCGAAGTAGAGGTCCATGCCCTTCCTGAACGCTTCCTTGCCGATCAGCGTGTGGATCATGCGCACGACCTCGGCGCCCTTCTGGTAAACAGTAGCCGTGTAGAAGTTGTTGATTTCCAGGTAGGTTGACGGCCGCACCGGATGCGCCATCGGGCCGGCGTCCTCCGGGAACTGCGCGGCGCGCAGGCCACGCACTTCACGGATGCGCGCCGTCTCGCGGCTGTGCGTATCGGCGCCGAATTCCTGGTCGCGGAACACCGTCAGCCCTTCCTTGAGCGAGAGCTGGAACCAGTCGCGGCAGGTAACGCGGTTGCCGGTCCAGTTATGGAAGTACTCGTGCGCGACGACGCGGTCGATGTTCTCGAAATCGTTGTCGGTCGCCACGTCGGAACGCGCCAGCACGTACTTGGTGTTGAAGACGTTGAGGCCCTTGTTCTCCATCGCCCCCATGTTGAAATCGCCGACCGCGACGATCATGTAGTGGTCGAGGTCGCATTCCAACCCGAAGGTCTGTTCGTCCCACGCCATCGATTTCTTGAGCGCGGCCATCGCGTGCTCGCACTGCTCGATGCGGCCCGGCTCGACGTAGATCGCCAGTTGCACTTCGCGCCCGGACGTCGTGAGGTAGGTATCGGCCAGCACGTCGAGACGACCGGCGACCATGGCGAACAGGTAGCTCGGTTTCTTGAACGGGTCTTCCCAGGTCGCGTAATGGCGGCCGTCCTCCTCGTCGTCGGCGACCACCGGGTTGCCGTTGGCGAGCAGCACCGGGAAAGTCGCTTTCTCGGCGTGCAGCGTCACCGTGTAGCGCGCCATCACGTCGGGACGGTCGATGAACCAGGTGATGCGGCGGAAGCCCTGCGGCTCGCACTGCGTGAAGTAGCCGTCCGTCGAGCGGTAGAAGCCGGAGAGTTGCGTGTTCCTGTCCGGCCGGATGCTGACGCGCGTGCGCAACGTGAAATCGTCCGGTACGTCGTCGAGCGTCAGCTGTTCGGCGTCGAGAACGTATTGCCCTTCGGACCATTCCTGGCCGTCGACCAAGACGGCCAACGTCTCCAGTTCCTCGCCGTCGAGAACCAGCGGCTGCCGGCCGGATACCGCCGGGTTGCGCTGAACGGTCAGCGTGGCGGTGATCAAGGTCTCTTCATCGAAAATGTTGACGTCGAGATGCACGGTATGGATCAGCCATGCCGGCGGCGCGTAGTCCTTCAGATGAACGGGAACGGGCGCCGAAGACGGCGAAGCGGTATCGGGCGAGTAATGCATATGGATTCGATTCCAAAAAACGGACCAGGACCGATGATAGCGGAGATGGTCGCCACATTCAGGACGAGGCCGGACGAACTTTTCTCGCGCCTTGATGACAAAGCGATTCCGGACAGCACAACAAGAACCGTCCGGCCGCTCCGGAACAGCAAATGGAAATCAAACGGGACTCCAATCCGGTTTCAATGCAGGCATCGGGCCGGATTGCCGTGCATCTTCAACCCGAACCATCGATAAGGAAAGAAACATGGAAAACTCAGTCACGCTCGGCGGCGCCCCCATCGTCATCAGAGGAAAGTTCCCCCGGCAAGGCCAGACGGCGCCCGATTTCAGCCTCGTCGCCAAGGATTTGTCCGACGTCACGCTGGAAAAGTTCGCCGGCAAGCGCAAGGTGTTGAACATTTTCCCGAGCATCGACACCTCGACCTGCGCGACCTCTGTCCGCAAGTTCAACCAGCGTGCCAACGAAGTCGCCAACACCGTCGTGCTGTGCATCTCGGCCGACCTGCCCTTCGCGCAGAACCGCTTCTGCGGCGCCGAAGGCCTCGCCAACGTCGTCACGCTGTCGACGATGCGCGGCGTGGAATTCCTGACCGCTTACGGCGTCGCCATCGGCAACGGCCCACTGGCCGGCGTCGCCGCGCGCGCGGTGGTCGTTCTCGACGAGAACAATCGCGTCCTGCACAGCGAACTCGTCAAGGAAATCAAGGAAGAGCCGGATTACGACACCGCATTGAAGGCGCTGGCCTGATTCGAAACGATTCCGGCCAAGCGTCCCGGCGGACACATGCGTCCGCCGGGTCATCCGATCACCCGGGAGCACCATGCGTGGCTACAATCGCGTCATGACGACCGCCATGCCACTCCTGAACCTGACTTGCCACCCGGCGACACCGGCACCGGTCGTGCGCAGCCTTGAGGCGAAGATCGGCTTCAACCCGGATGGCTCGGTCGGCCTCTTCTACTGCCTGCGTGGCGACATCATTCGACTGCGGATTCCCGAAGAACTTGTTCCCCAGCGCCTGGATCACCTCTGGGAACACACGTGCTTTGAAGCCTTCATCGGCGTACGCGGCGAGACCGCTTACCGCGAGTTCAACTTCTCGCCGTCGGGGCAATGGGCCGCTTACGCTTTCGAGGATTACCGCCAGCCTGCGGAAACGCTCCTGGAAACGGAACCGCCAATCATCATCGCTCGACGCTATGCCGGCCGGCTTGAAGTCGATGTCACGCTCGGCCCCCAGGCGCTTCCACCGAACGACGCGCGGGTGCCGTGGCAAATCGGCCTGTCCGCGGTCATCGAAGAAGCGGACACGGTCGACGGCAGTCACAGCTACTGGGCCTTGCGCCACCCAAACGAGCGCCCTGACTTCCACCATCGCGATGCGTTTGCGTTGGACTGGCCGTTTGCATAGCCGATAGTTCTCGACGGCGCGCCAAACACAGAAGGCCTACCGGTCACCCGGCGGGCCTTCGTTGCTGCTGGACCAAGTGAGAGCCGACGTCGGAGGCCGACGATTGGCCGCGGAACAGTTGGCCGACCATGTCCTTGATCAGCCGCACCTGCGGAAACTTCATCCGCGGCAAAAACACATCCTGGCCAACGGGCAGCCGTAAATCATGGCCTGGCTCCAGAGAAAATTGTCTGTCGCCGCGGAAATTGCCACCAAACCCATGAACCTTCCCTTCGGTTGAAATGAAAATCTCACATTCAGTGTCGGCGCCAACTTGTTTTATTCCAACACCAAAAGCGGCGGCGCTAAGCACGTTTCATGCCGCATCGACAAAGAAAGCAAGAAAAACACAACCATTTGTTTAATTTAATAAATCCAGTGCATCACCCATGACGGTCTTACAAATCCACACTCACAAAGCACCATCGAGGTGCACATGAATCAAGCTCGCCCCAAATTGGTTTGCGCAACGAACAAAACCATTAAATTCACTTGGCATCACACTCGGAATTCCGGCGAAAACGCTGCCTTCTTTTCCCCAAATCGCATCATGTTTCATGTATCCTGACGCCCGTTTGTCACTGGAGTACCCGGCGTTCTTGCCTTCCAACGCCTTGATTCTTTCCTCTTTTTCATTTACCAGGAGCAGTCATGCGATTCCTAGCAAAATTACTGAGCGCTGTTATCCCCTTGTCGATCATGGTTTCTGCCCCGGTTCAGGCGCGTGACTGGAGCGTCATTGAAAAATCGGGAACGATCATCGCGGCTACCGAAGGTGCGTTTGCTCCCTTCAATTATTACGAAGGCACCAAACTGACTGGCTACGAGGTCAACGTTGCCGAGGCATTGGCGAAAAAACTGGGCATGAAACTCGAGTGGCACGCCGTTCCCTTCGACTCGCAATTGGCCGCCGTCCGCCAGGATCGTTTCGACTTCGCCATCGCCTCGCACGGCTACACCAAGGAACGCGCCAAGGCCGTCGATTTCGCCAGCCCGCATTACTGTACCGGCGGCACGATCGCCGCGGCCAAGGACGGCCCGCTGACGGCCGATGCGCTCAAGGGCAAGACGGTCGGCGTGCAGCTCGCGACCAGCTACTTCGACGCCGCCAAGAAACTCCCGGGCATCAAGGAAGTGAAGACCTACAAGGCCGACCCCGAAGTCTTTGCCGCGCTCAAGGCGAAGAAGATCGATGCCTGGATTTCCGACAAATTCACGATCATGGAAACGCTGAACAAGAACACCGATTCCGGCGTCGTCCTGGGTGAGCAAGTATTCGTCGAAAAAGTCTCCCTGATCATGCGCAAGAACAACAAGGAGTTCATGGACAAGGTTAACCAGGCGCTGGCCGACCTGACCAAGGATGGCACGCTGGCCGGGATTTCCGACAAGTACTTCAAGCAGGACATCACCTGCAAGTAAGCGCTACCAACAAGCAATATATAAAAGCAACAAGATGAACTGGACTAAGCAATATCCGGGCTGGACGATGTTCGGCGCGATGGTCGGACTTCTGATCTTCCTGTGGGGACTGGCGATTCCGCTTTCCCTGGCGCCCGAGCCCATCGGCCCGGCAGCGAACGAGTTTGCCGCCGGCGCCCGGATAACTGTCCTGTTCGACCCTGATCTCCGGTTCATCCGGCATCATCCTGGGGGTTCTGGCGGGAATAGGGAAGCTCTCCAAATTCCCGCCGATCCGCTGGATCTGCGATTTTTACGTCTGGATCATCCGCGGCACGCCGCTACTGCTGCAAATCATGTTCGTCTGGCTCGCCGTTCCGACGATCATGCCGGAAGGCGTCGTGCTTTCCGACTTCGCCTGCGCCGCCATCGCGCTCGCCCTAAACGTCGGCGCCTACAACACCGAATGCGTCCGCGCCGGCATCCTCGCCGTACCGCATGGACAGGTCGAAGCGGCGCGCGCGCTCGGTCTGTCGCCGATGCGCACCTTTCTCGACATCGTGCTGCCGCAGAGTTTGCGTGTGGCATTGCCGGCACTGGCGAACAATCTCGCTTCGCTGGTCAAGGATTCTTCCCTCGCCTACGCGATCAGCGTCGTCGAACTGACGATGTCCGGTTACCGTGTCCAGGCCGAGAGCTACCAGCCGATTCCCGTATTCATGACCACCGCGGTCATTTATCTCATTTTGACGACTGCCTTCACGACCCTGACGGCCGCGCTCGAGACGCGCCTCGAAGTCGGTCAGAAGCGATAAGCAAGACAACGTATGGATAACGACGCCACTTCATCCAACCCGATCATCGTCGCGCGCAACGTTGACAAGCGCTTCGGTTCGTTCTACGCGCTGCGCGGCGTCTCGGCCAGCTTCTCGGAAGGACAGGTGACCGCGATCATCGGCCCGTCCGGCTCAGGAAAGTCGACCTTTCTGCGCACGCTCAACCGGCTGGAAAAGCACGATTCCGGCGAAATCATCGTCGACGGCATCGAACTCAACGACGACCTCCAGCATCTCGATGCGATTCGTCGGGAAGTCGGCATGGTCTTTCAAAGCTTCAACCTGTTCTCGCACCTCACCATCCTGCGCAATATCACGCTTGCGCCGATACGCGTTCGCAAGATGTCGCGTGCCGATGCGGAAGCCAAGGCGATGGCACTTCTCGAACGTGTCGGCCTGAAGAATCAGGCACACAAGTACCCTGTTCAGCTTTCCGGCGGGCAGCAGCAGCGTGTTGCCATCGCGCGCGCGCTGGCAATGGATCCCAAGGTTCTGCTATTCGATGAGCCGACTTCGGCGCTCGACCCCGAGATGGTCAACGAAGTGCTGACCGTCATGCGCGAACTGGCGCACACCGGCATCACCATGCTCGTCGTCACGCACGAAATGGGCTTCGCCCGCGAAGTCGCCGACCGCGTCATCTTCTTCGACGAAGGCGTGATTCTCGAAGACACCACGCCGCAGGCATTCTTCACCAATCCCGATCACGAACGCGCACAGGCGTTCCTGTCGCAGGTCAGGCACGGGTTCTAGATCCAGCTGAGCACCAAAGGCGGCGCATCACCGCCTTATTCGAGCCGGCACAATCAGGCTCGTTCCACTCTCCCGGAAGCCAGCATCGGCATCATCTGCACGGCGACGATGCAGATGAAGATCAGCGCGCAGCCGACCATGCCGGTGGTGCTCAAGCGGTCACCCATGAGCAGGAAGCCGAAGAGCGCCGCGAACAGGGTTTCGGCCGACAGGATGATCGCCGCGTCGGCCGCCGCCGCATAGCGCTGTCCGACGACCTGCCCCGTGTAGGCGAAGCCGACCGAGATGAACCCGGTATAGAGGATCGGAACGGCCGCGCGCTGGATACCCTCCAGCGTAATCGTCTCGGTCAGCGCGCCCCAGAACAGGCAGGCGATTCCGCACACGAGGAACTGACCGCACGCGACCAGGAAAGGCGCGGCGATCCGGTCAGCGATCTTGCCGACGAACAGCACATGTAACGCCCAGAACAGGCTGCTGGCGATCACCCAGGTATCGCCAATACTGAGGTTTACGTTCCCAGCGCCGGACAGCATCCACGTTCCGACGAGACAGCCGATCGAATTCGGCCAGACCGACCAATGTGGCCGCACCCGCAGGATCAGCCACGACAGCATCGGCACCAAGGGAACATAGAGCGCGGTCAGGAAGCCGGCGTTGGTCACCGTCGTCGTCACCAGGCCGATCTGCTGGAATACAGCGCCCAAGGTGAGAAGCAGCCCGAGCAGGACGACACCCCACAGATCTCTGCGACCGGGCGGCACCTCGCGCCGGGAAATCGAGCGCCAATCGCGCCAGGCCAGCGGAGCAACGATACAGACGCCGAGCAGAAAACGGATTCCGGTGAAGGTGAACGGCTCGACACCGTCCATCCCATGCGCCTGGGCGACGAAAGCCGAACCCCAGACGATGGCAACGGCAAGAAGCAGGAGATTGGCTTGAGAACGTGTCACGAAATACGGCCTCGAAATCGAAATTGGGAAGATTTTGAACGCTGGCTATTCTAGTCACGCGCCGAACGGTTCACTCGAAGCGCATCCAGACAAACAGGATCTGGCCTTGCGATTCGGCAAGCTGCGCCAGCCCGGCCAACTCGTTCAGCAGGTCGAGCGCATCGTCCGGATCAGAATGATCACGTTCGAACTCCTCGGTCGCCACCAGCTCGGCGGCGATCGCGTCAAGCGCATCGTCATCCACGCTTGCCAGCCTCTCGGCCATCGAATCGGCCACGCGCAGAACGACGGCGTTGTTCGCCGAAATGTAGGCCGGCTCGTAGGCATCGAGTGCGCTGTCGAGCCTGTCGCCAGTCAACAGGCAATGCAGCGTGGCCATCTTGGGAATATCGAGACCGGGAATCTCGACCCCGCTCCACTCGTTCAAGGGCTGGACGGCGTCGCCGACCGCTGCGCATTCATCTTCGTCGGCAGCCACCACGACAGTCACGAAAGCCATGTATTTCCTTTGCATGCAAAGAGCCGGCAGCGTCGCTCCGAACTCGTGTTCAAGCGAGGAATGAGGCAGGCTGCATGATATAATCCGCCGCTTTTCGAGCGCTTGACTTGCAGGATTTGTGGTGCCGAGAGAGGGAGTTCGGAAATCTAACTGGACCTCTACAAGCCGCGCCAATCAAGGGCCTCAAGATGAGGCTTGGTTAAAAAGTAGAACAATTGTACCACACCACCCCGGCCTAATTTCGGCGGAAAAATCTGAGGGGTCTCCCTCTATTCGCCCTTCTAGTGATTCCCCCCGGTGGGGTGTGCGCTTGCTCGTGGCTACTCTCCTGCCTGAGCCCCCAACCTGCGCCGACAGTATGCGACTACCCGCCCTGCACTCTCGCGGCTGGGGCCCATCTGCGTCAGGGAATACACCAGTGTATTGCTCCGCGTTTCATGCAAGTCTCGGATGACCTCCAGGACATAGGCTCTTAGCCTTGAGTCTTGCGAATAGACCACGATCCTGTTGAGCGCGTTATGCAGCGCGGTACGCCTACCAAGCATCCCAACAACTTCCAGCGCCTTCCTGTGGTGCTCTAGTGGGTCTCTCATGGCAACCTCCTGGGTGAATGAAGTTGCCACCTTGCCCGTTCAGGTGCGACAAAAGAATGGCAGGGTTTGTCATGTCCTTCCGGTATATGGTATAAAATGGTCTAACGCTCGTTAGATGTTTTTATACCACCATCCAGGAGAGCCCCATCATGGCCCCCAACCTTGTCTCTTACCTCCGCGTCTCGACGGCCAAGCAAGGCTACTCGGGGCTCGGTCTCGAAGCCCAGCAAGCAGCCATTGAAGGCTACGCCAAGAGCCTGGGAGCCTCCGTTATTGCCACCTATACCGAGGTAGAGTCGGGGAAGAACAACACCCGCCCAGAGCTCCGGAAGGCACTCCATAGGGCTAAGGTAACAGGCTCCACCTTAGTCATAGCCAAGCTGGACAGGCTCTCCCGGAATGCCGCCTTCCTGCTTACCTTGAGGGACTCCGGGGTGAAGTTCGTTGCAGCAGACATGCCAGCAGCAGACAACCTCACAGTAGGCATCATGGCCCTGGTAGCCCAGCAGGAACGGGAGGCCATCAGCAAGAGAACCAAGGATGCGCTCCAAGCTGCCAAGGCCAGAGGGACCAAGCTGGGGAACCCTAACGGGGCCCAGGCATTGCTCAGGGCGGGGAAAGGGAATGGGGCCGCTGTAGATGTCATCAGGGCCAAGGCTGGGGACTATGCAGAGGACTTGAGGCCCGTGGTTGATGCCCTGAAGGCTGAAGGGGTCGTGTCTCTGGGGGCGATAGCCAAGGCATTGACCGAGAGGAAGATCAAGACAAACAGCAGGAAGGGTGGTGCATGGCACAAAACCACAGTGAGCAACCTGCTTAAAAGACTATATTAGACTTCTCTTATTTATTCTATTTGTTTTCCTGATTCCCTGTTTTTTCGGATTGAGTAAATGCCTGGAATCCAGGGAATTAGACCCCCGTAACCACCTTCGTATTCAACCTGAAGCACATCCGCGTAGTGACCCTTGAGGGGAACCCTTGGTTTGTGGCTAAGGATGTGTGTGCCGTCCTCGATCTAAACGGATACGCCTCTCAGCACACCAAACGGCTCGACCCTAGTGAGGTGAAGGTACTGAATGCTGACTCTGATATTTCAGGTACGAGAGACTTCCTCCACCTGTTCGACCCGAAGGCCCCTTCTGCTTCCATCATCTCCGAGTCGGGCCTCTACAAGCTCATCATGCGGAGCGACAAGCCCCAGGCAAAACCCTTCCAGGACTGGGTGACTCAGGAGGTTCTCCCCAGCATTCGCCGTACAGGGGCCTTCGTGAAGGGCCAGCCGAGTATTAAGGAGAACCCTGAGATGGACCCTCTGGACCTGGTGATGGCCCAGGCAAGGACCATCACCAAAGACTTCAACGGACTCCCTATCGTGTTCCGGGAGGATGGCTATATCAACATGACGAAGGTAGCTGACTCTTTCGGCAAGAACCTGAAGGATTTCTTTAAGACATCCGGGACACAGCGGTACATGAAAGCCCTGAGTAAAATGGGTCAGATTGGACCCAATATCTTGAAACAAGCTACTAGAGGCCGCACCCCAGGCACCTACGTATGCCCCGAGCTGGTTGTCTCCTACGGCCAATGGATCAGCCCACAGTTCAACCTCAAGGTCATCCGCACGTTCCTCAAGCTGGAGAAGCATGGCGTGGTCATTCACGAGAAGGCTGTAGAGGACTTCAAGGCTATGATCCCAGCAATGACCCTGTAGTGGTCTCCCGAGGAAAAATGAGGGGAATCCCCCTCAATATCGAAAGGACGCCTTACAGGCGCCCCTACAGCGTCTATTGACCCCGCCAATATGCCATATGGTATCAGTTATCTGATGTCAAATACTTGATTTTCTTACGTTTTTCTATTGCACTCCTGTTTTAAACGGGTGTACGATTCGTGCTCTTTTCAACGACTAGGGAGCACAACAAATGAATATCTCGGCATCCATCCAAGCCTTCGGCCTTTCCTTCCGCGCAGCGATTACAGCATCCCCACTCCTCAAGGTTGGCCCTCTGGAGCTCCAGCTAAGCCCCTTCTGTATCGAGTACCGAAACAAGTTCTCACTTCTGGTTGAGCGGTGGCGCTACGAGCCCAACCCTTTCAAGTTCGAGACGTACAAGAACGATGATTGCGAACGCGGTTTCATCTTCCTTTGCCTCCGCTGGAACCTCTGGACAGGGCGCTGCGTGAGATTCGAGGAGGCCAGCAAGGGCACCTCAGAGGGGGCTCAATAAGCAAACACTGATTCATTCAGGAGCATAGCCAAACAGCAACAGGATGACTTATCCACAACCAAGACATAGAGCCCCGTAGAGCAATCATCAAAGCAGCGTCAAGAGCACCCGAAGGACCTCTACGGGGCATCCAGTAAAACCCAGCTATCGCAATAATTTAGGGGGGCCCCACGGTCCTCTCCCATACTCAACCAGACTTTCAGAGGGCCTTATGAGCACCAAGACATTCGCGGACAAACTCTGCGCAGCAGCCGCCTCCCCCAGCGGTAAGAAAGTGGCCCAGCGCCTTCGCAAGGAGGCCAAGGCCGTACTTGATCTATGCGCGAGCAACTCTCTTATAGAGGTAATGGAGGAGGCGCGCGCAACCATCCTGGAAACGCCTTCCAAAATTGCCACAAAGGCATCCTTGGAATACCTCCGTGACTACATGGCGGTCATCGAGAACCCACTGAGTGACGATGCGCGCTTCTCTTTGCTTATGTCATTTATTTGCAGAGAGGCAATCGACCGTCTCACAGTTCATGGCCCCGTCCGCATTTCTTCGGACATGGCGTTGGAACTGGTTGAAAGCGGGGCCAACACCAAAGAGGTATTCATACGGAAAGATTGCTCAAGCGGGAGCACCTCCCCACGCATACTGAGTGAGGCATTCGGCTACTCCCTGCATGAACTTGTGGTTTCCGCCGAGATGGGCGCGGCGGCAGACGCTCTGAAGAAGCAAACAGCCAAACAGGGGCCGGGATCGACGCCGAGCAGCTAACGCACACCCATCCTCCGCACACCTCCAAGGGCTCCAATCGGGGCCCTTTTTCATTTCCCCGGAAGCCTCCCCGCAAAGGCTCTCTGTTAGGGCCTTTGGGACCAAGAGGGGCCCTAAAACCCACCTCTCGGAAAGAGAACCATTGGCTACGGTTCCCTGTTCCACACCCTCTCCATCAACTTCAACACAAAGGAATAACCATGAATCAAGCACTACTTACCCCGTATGCCGTTGCTACCCGCTTGGGAATCGCACCAAAGACCCTCAAGAAGTGGCGTCAGAAAGGATGCGGACCAGCCCCTACTAGAATCAGCCGGAACATCGTCCGATACACCGAAGAGGCTGTGGAAACCTTCATCGCCGTAAAGAGCGTCTTTGCAAGCCCCGCCCGTCCTCGCTGAGAATCGAGGTGCAGGCATGAACATCACACCCCGCCAACAGCAGTACGTGGATCAAGCGCGTGGAGCCAGTAACAAGAGAATGATTATTCGGTCATTCCACGGTAAAGCCACACCGAGCGAGGCTATCCGGTCGTATTGCTTGATGTGTAAGGGCTTCAGCCGGTTCTCTGTAGAAGCCTGTACCGACACTCTCTGCCCTCTTCTTCAGTACCGCCAGCAACACCTCCCGGACGATGGGGATAAGCAGGACGCATGAAGAGGAAGCGGAGAACTGCCGCTATCCATCCATAAGGACACCTGACCGGGCAACTACAAACCCGCCCACGAACCCCCCTGTAAAGCTCTCAGGAACGAGCACGGGGGAGCAGGTATCCCTATGGCTACGTAATACATCAGACGCCCTCACAGCCTTCAAGGAAAGCCCTAGCCAAGCCTCCTATGAAGCCCTCCAGGATGTCCTTTATGAGTTCCTCGCTGCTATGCACTGTGGCTTGGAGTTCCCCAGGACACTCCCCCCAATCCAACGCCCATCTGTCAGTTTCTCCGACTGGCACAGAAGGCAGCTAGACGAGTCCCTCAGAGCATTCCTCACACACCCCGACCGGGAACACAAGGGGCGTCTATCCGGGCATTGCCTGGAATATTTGGATGCTGTCCGCAGGGGCACTATCCACCTGTAATCAAACCAAGGAAAACCAATGAACGTAACGACATGGCAAGCCACTCCAAGCCATACAGACGACGCACAAGCAGCCCCCGCCCCATCCTCCCGCGTGGTGGGCGGTACTCTCACCATGATCGGTAATCATCAGGTGCAGACGGAGCAGAGCGGAACCATCCGGTGCAGCGGTGAGGACCTCGCCCCGAATCATCCGAGCATCGCCGCCACCGCACAAAACAATGGTGGGTTCTATACCCAGAACATCACGCCAGATAGCACGGTGGAAATCCCCGGCTTTGGGCGTACGACAGTCAAGGTGGCGGAGCGCCTGGGATACATCCAGAAGTCTGCTGACGGCACCTTCAAGGACACCGACCAGAGGGACTTTGCACCCCAGAAACAAGAGACCGTCTCGGCTGAACTGTTTGGTGCAAAGACTGAGCAGGCTTACAGCGAGATGATCGCCCCAATCCCCCAGGCTGCTTACGACCAAGTTCTAGGGTCTGGTGCCGCCATGCTCTTCAGTGAGAACGGACAGGACCTAGAAGCCCTGGGTGCAAGCCTCGCCCCTCGCTTGTCGTCGGCCACTGGCATGGAGCCAGATAAGGCCCGGCAGATTATCGACGCTGGGGCATCAGCATGGAAAGCCCAGGCGGATGCCGTTGTACGAGCTGCGGGGGCTGACCCTGATGAGTTCTACACATGGGCAAAAGAGAATCGCCGAGATGCCTTGCAACAGGCTGTAGTGCAACAGCTCTACTCTCGCAACTGTCGTGAATACAAGGCCCTTGCGCAGGAGTTCCAGAAGGTGAATATCCCCACCTTTGAGGCATTGGACAAGAAGGGTTACTCGGTCAAGAAGGCAAGCTCCGGGGAGACCCTGATAGAGACCACAAACGGGCAATGGATTTCTGCCGCCGTAGCTCGTCGCCTGGGGAAGATATGAGCAAGAAGCGCCAGCCTATAGTCCTGTGTCGCAAGCCTCCGAGGGCCAAATAGCATGTGTGTAGTCGCCCCTGTAGCGCTCCAAATTGCCTCGGTTGCCCTCTCTGCCGCTACTGCCCTCGCTTCGTACCAAGACCAAAAGAAGTCAGCAAGGCAACAAGAGGAGATGATCCTGGACGGACAAGCCAAGGAACGCGCAGCAACTCAGCGCCAATACCAGCAAATCCAGGAGTCCTCTATGGATGAGCAAGCACAGCGCCATACGGAGTATCTGATTGACCAAGCCCGTATCAAAGCAATCGGGGCTGAGTCGGGCCTCGCTGGATCAACCCAAGACCGTATTGAGGCCGAGAACACCAACAACGTGGCCACCGACATGGCGACCATCGAGAGCAACCGGAAGAGGCAGTCCGAACAGGCAGCCTCCCAAGGCATCGCACGGACTACGCAAGCTAATGTCCAGCTCTCAGGGATCAGGAAGCCTTCAGCACTGGGCGCAGGTCTTCAGATAACGAGGTCCGCCGTGAAGTCTTATTGGGACTACAAGCACCCCGACGACAAGTAACGCGAGACAACATCAGCACCCCTGGAAGTAACCCTATAGAGCCCCGGCCTGACAAGCTGGGGCTTTCTCTATGGAGTAGTCACATTGACTAAGAAAACCATTGCAGCATCCACCCTAACCAAGACCAACGAGAACAAGGACCAGTAATGTCAGGAACATTCAACTCCGCCTACCTGGCCTCCAGGAAGGAGCGCGATAAATCCCGCATGGATGCCCTCCTCGCAGAGGCAGACAGCATCATTGCCCAACAAGAACCCGCCCCGCAGCCCTACCCGAGCCCCTCGCCGGTCTCCCCTGCGCAGCCTCAGAAGGAAGAATCTCCCGGCGTCCTCAAAGAGGGAATGAAGGCCATCGCCGGAGGCGTCACGGATGCCATGCGCCACGCCTGGAACACGATTGACGAGGCCGACTCCTGGTTTAACCAGAACTTCCTGGATGTGCGCATTGCTGCAAAGGAGTCACCCACCATTACGTCGCGTCTTGCAGAGTCAGCCTATAGGGCCGTCCCTGGGATGGGTGCTGTGCATTCAGCCAAGAAGCTCCTCAACAAGGACTCCCTCCAGGTGCCACAGCTGGTCTCTGACAATGAGACAGCACTGGGTCAAGGGGCGCGCTCGCTGGTTCAGTTCATTGTTCCCTTCATGGGCGCTACCAAGGCCCTCAAGGGCATCGGCATGGCTAATGCCGCTGTGCGTGGAATGGCTGGTGGAGCGGCTACTGATTTCTCCGCCTTTGATCCCCATGAAAAGCGCCTCTCGAACCTCATCATGGAGATGTCAGCGGGAGACCCTGTCATTGGTAAGCAGGTCTTTGAATACCTGGCAGCAGACCCAAACGATACGGCCATGGAGGGACGCCTGAAGAACACCCTGGAGGGCCTCGGGCTGGGCGTAGGCGCAGAGCTCGCCGTTCAAGGTGTAACCAAGGGCCTGAAGGCATGGCGAGCCCACAGCATTGCCAAAGGCAGGAACCCCGCCCAGGCCATCCTGGATGCCTCCTCAGCAGCCCCCGCAGAGGACCTCACAGCCCACGCTATCGACACCTCCCAGGCCCCCAACATGGCCCTGGCGGACCAGATAGAGCTGGTCACGGGGGTCAAGAAGCAAGGCCCCAACGTGTTCCAGAAGAAGCTAGACATGGCAGCAGCGCTGAAGGAGGACAAACTCCCCAAGGCGGACCCGCAAGGGCTCTCCCTGGCTGGCGAAGAGGCCCTCCAGGTGGCCTCCAAAGAGAGCAACCCGGACGCCTTCCTCCCGAAGAACAAGGAGATTGCCCTCGAAGACCCCAACGCGATCCCCTACCAGGCACCTGAAGGAGGCCCCGCTAAGGAGCTCTCCTACCCGGACCAGTGGAAGCTCATTGAGGAGGACCCTGCACCGCGCAAGCTCTACCTCGATGAGGAGGGGGAGCACTTGGTTATGGCCCAGGAAGCTGGGTCTCCGCAACAGTTGGACCTCGACCTGGCCCTACCGGAGCTCCTGAAGAAGGACACCCGCACAGCCCTGGAAGAGAATGCCCTGAAGACCTACAAAGAGCTCCAGGAGAAGGCCCTTGAGAAGGCCCTTGAGAAGGCCCCTGCTGAGGCTCCTACGGCTTCCAAGACAGCGCTTGAGGCAACCCCCTTGGAAGAGCGCATCAAGGCCGCGCAGACTCGTGTAGATGACCTGGCAGAGGCCGGGAAGGATACCTCAGCAGCTCAACGGGTACTGGACTCCCTCCTCAAGAAACAGGATTCAGCGTTGTACGAGAAGGGCTCTGCACTGGGTAAGGAGGCAGCCAAGTTGGACACCGCTGGGGACCCCCTGGTGGATGCCATTGCAGCCAACGATGAGAAGCTCTCAAGGGCTCTCGGAAGGCAGCAGGGAGGATTCATCTCTCCGTCCATGCTGGCGAACTTCGTCTCAGCCCAGGCTGGGGGCCTTACGGGCTACCTGTCGGCGGACGATGACGCTACCCTGGCGGAGAAGCTCTCGATGGCTGGGGCTGGAGCCCTCATGGGTATCGGTCTCAAGGTGGGAGCCCACAAGGTTCTCTCCTCAGCAGAGCGAGCAGCACGGGATAACCCGGACCCTGTGGTCAAGGCCCTGTCACGCCCTGAAGTTGCCAACATCGCGCCCCTTACAGAAGCCCAGGCAGCCAAGAAGGCAGCCCCGGTCATCCACATGGACAAGGTACGGGGCATCGTCCAGGCAGCCCGAGAGGGGCGCCTTGGAGAGCTCGCTGAAGGGGCTCTGAAGGACGCCATCAACTTTGACCGTGTGGATTCTGAAGAGGCGGTCAATGAGCTCTACCAGGCAGTTCAGGGAACCTTCCAGAAGGAACTGGAGAAGTCCGCAGGGGGCGCTGTACGGTCCCACGATACGGTCAAGCAGATTGCAGAGCTGACAGGTACGGGGCTCAAGTCTCTGGAGGACCGCTATCAAAAGGTAGCGAACCTGGACTCCCAAGTCCTGGCCGATAGACAACTCCTCCAGGCATCCGCAGATAAGTCCAGGGAGCTCATCGCCACAGCCGTCAAGTCCGGTGATGACTTCGCAGTCCTGGCAGCGGAGAAGCAACTGAAGCTCCACGCGGTCATCCAGGCGAAGGTGGCAGGGACCCGGACGGAGATTGCAAGAGCCCTGGCAGCCATGCGTATCCAAGCCTCGGCCTCGGACCTCGCCATCAACGAGGCGGCATCTCTCCTGGAGTCCCTTGGCGGGAAGTCTGCAAAGCTCGACTACTTCAAGGCATTGCAACAAATCCAGACCGATGAGGGCCTCAACAAGGCCATCCGGCTGGGAGGCACCGCCAAGACCCGTAACGCCCTCACAGAGGCCATCGTGATGGGCAAGCTGTGGTCTCCTGTCACCCACGCAGCGAACGCTGTAGGGAACCTCCTGGTGGCTGTCGGAGGGGCCGCAGAGAAGGCTACCGCTTCCATGATCGGGAAGTACGTCACCCGCTCTGCCAATGCAATCCAGGCAGGGGAAGTCAAGGCGCAAGTCTTCGGCATGATGGGCGGTATCCAGGATGCCCTTGGGATCACCGCAGAAGGTCTCCGCAGCCTCCGCCGTGCCTCCGGGGAAGCCCTCACAGGCAACTTCAAGGGCGCTGGAGAAATCCTCATGGACAATGTGGAGGAGTTCGGGGATTCCTACAGGTCCGCCATCCTGGATGCCCCTGTAGGGCGCTCTACGCTGGACCAGACCGTGGATGCAGGGATGGGCAATGCCCCGGCAATCTCCTCCAAAGCCTTCAACCTGGACAGTGAGAGCCCTGTAGGTATCCTCGTAGATGCCCTGGGGACGCTCAACCGCTTGCCCGGTAGAGCCCTGGGAGCCTCTGACGAGCTCTTCTGGGCCATCAACTACCGTGGAGAGCTCCGCTCGCAAGCCTACCGGGCAGCCCGTCAAGAGGGCCTGGAGGGGGCAGAGCTGGTGTCCCGTATCGCGAACCTCGTGGAGAACCCCACGGTGGATATGCGAGCAGTCGCCATCCAGGCAGCCCAGAAGGGGACCTTCACGGAGCCTCTGACGGGATTCGGGAAGACGCTCCAGGGCATTGTGGATGACGCCAATATCGGTCCTCTACCTGTGGGCCGCGCTGTTATCCCCTTCGTGAAGACGCCTTACAACATTATGAAGTACGCGGCAGAGCGCACCCCTGTCCTCTCGCTGGCGACGGATGCCTGGAAGGCTGACATGAAGGCTGGTGGGTACAAGCGCGACCTGGCCCTGGCTAGAGTCACCCTGGGGAGCACCTTCCTGATGACTGGCTACACCCTGGCTGGGGGCATGGAGGTGGATGGTGAAGATGTCCGCCTGGTTGGTGGAGGCGAGTACAGGCGTACGGCAGAGAACCTCAACGGGGAACAGGCGTACTCCCTGAAGATTGGAGACAAGTATTACTCCTTCAATCGGATGGACCCGATAGGGATGTTCCTGGGCCTCGCAGCAGACTTCAGAGACATCTCAGGGCAAGTGGATGAGCAAACCTTCGGGGAGCTCGCCTCCGCAGCAGCCCTATCGTTCTCCCGCAACATCTCCTCCAAGAGCTACCTGTCAGGCTTCACTGAGCTGATCGACTCCTGGCAGCGCTACACGCGAGGAGATGAGAAGGCGATGTCCCGCTACCTGAACAACCAGACGGCCTCCCTGATCCCAGCAAGTACCTTGTGGAACACCATCCGCAAGGAAGACGATGCAATGAACCGGGAGGTGTGGTCCTTGGTGGATGCCATCAAGAATCGCCTACCGGGCTTCTCGAAGGACCTCCCTCCAGTCCGCAACGTCTTCGGGGAACCGCAGAGACTCATCGGGGGCCTAGGGTATGACGCCATCAGCCCTATCCGTACCACGGTCGCCAACACGGACCCGCTGGCCTCGGAGATTGCACGGCTCAACATCGACCTGGACAAGCCCCCGAAGACGCTCTTTGTGGCACCTGGAGCACGAGGAATCGACCTTCAGCCCAAGCAGTATGACCGCCTGATGGTCCTCACTGGGGAGCGCTTCAAGGAGCATCTCACGGAGCTCCTGAAGAGCCCTGACTACCTGGAAGCAACGGAGGGCAACCCGGACTTCCTGGACGGCAAGGAGAAGCTCATTCGGGATGCCTGGTCCAAAGCCAAAATCTACGGGCAGAACGCCCTGGAGGACGAGGACAAGGCACTGGATGAAGCCCTGATGGAGGGTAGGAAGAAAGCGATGGGAGCTCTTACAGGGTTCCCTTGGGAGTAACTGCAAGACAACCTATAGAGCCCCGGCCTGACAAGCTGGGGCTTTTCATTTGGAGCATTCACCTTGAATAAACACAGCACTACAGGAACACCCACCCCAACCCCGCGCCTCTTCAGTTTCGACGGGGCACAACGGGCGGGACAATCTCCCTGTCCGCGTTCGAGAAGGATGGGAGTATCTGGTTCAATGCTGCCGATGTATGTAAGGCGCTTGAGCTCGACCCCACGGCAGTCCGCCGACTGGATGAAGACGAACGGAATACCCTGCGTATTGCGCAGCCTAATCGGCGGGGAAACCCAAACATCAACGTCATCAACGAATCTGGCCTTTACGCCCTGATTTTCAAGAGTCGCAAAGACGGAGCCCGTAAGTTCCAGAAGTGGGTTACATCCCAGGTGATTCCCTCGATTCGCCAGCATGGCGGCTACATCAACGGCACGGAGGGCTCTCGCAGGTCGCGCAGCAGGAGACACAGGAAGAAGTCCAGAGGCTCGCGCTACTGGCCCGACAGCGGCACTACGAGGAGAAGGACGCGAGAGCCGAAGCCCTCCGCTTCGTGCGCAGGAAGTAGCAAGGAAGACGCCTTCCAGAACGCACAGGGAGGCCCACAGGAGCGATTACACCTCACTGTTCACCCAGACCCACGGGGAATTGGAGACAAGCGCTTACAGGGCTTTCCTGTGACTTCCTAAAGAGGCATCTATAGAGGCCCAGGCCAGAGCTCTGGAGCAATAGACCAGCAATGCACATGTCTTAATAAATGCATCTGGTATTATTGCCCGCAACCCTTGCCACCACTGGGTTTAGACCAGTTTTGGGGGTTAAAACCCACCTATAGGATTCTCCCTATAGAGATACTCTATAGAGGCCCCAGGTAAGACTCCTAGGTAGGATGACTAAGTAAGATGTAATAAGTAAGAGCCTCTATAGATGCATCTATAGATAACCTGAAGAGAATCTATCAGGAGAACCTATAGGTGCATCTATAGAGGCCCAGGCCAGAGCCCCACCATTACATGACATGAATACATATCAAAGAATAGGACACCTCCTGAGCACTGAGCTCCTGGAGGCACTGAACGAGATTTACCCAGCCAAGAGCCCCGACCCGAGGGACACCGATAGAGAAATCTGGATGAAGGCCGGGGAGCGTCGGCTGGTTGAGGTCCTGAATGCCAAGCACAACGAAGCGCAAGAGCAGCTTCTAGGGGTTATCTCCTAGAGATGTCCCCGCCCTCTTGGAAGGAGGCCCCTCTATCCCGCCTGAGATTCCAGGACTGTCTTGAGCAATTGATCCTTGAGCATCTGGAGCATGTGGCCCTTCCCGTAGTTCTGCCCTATCGTGTTCTTCCCCCACCCCCCGATTGCATCCTGAATATCGTTGGTCGCTCCGACATGCCGCAGCCTGTCCCGCATCGTATGGCGTAGCTCATGCGTTGTGTGGTGCAAGCCAGCGTTCTCCATCCACTTATTGATGGTGGCTGATGCTGCCGTACTCTTCGCTTCCTTGCCCTTCTTCCCCTCTCCGATATACCGGGGAAAGGCAAAGAACTGCCCCGCCTGCGCGGTCTCGACCACCCTACGGGCAGCCCATAAAGAGGCCCCGACAAGGGGCACAAGCCTAGGGCTGTTCTCGGTCTTTAACGTCCTCCACGGATGGGGCTTGATGTCCAGATAAGGCGTCTCGCCTTCAAGGTGGATGTCCTCCAAGGCCAACCCAACGACTTCCGCAAGGCGAGCCCCTGTATCCATCTGGAGCGCCGGTATCCACCGGACATCATCATCCTTTGACTTGCATAGCTCCTGAAGCTTGAGGAGTTCCTCCCTGGTGAAGGATTCCCGCTCCTTCGTGTCCTCCCCGAGCCCCGCAATGGTCAGCTTGTTCCAGACATTCGGGATATTCAGAGACTTCTCTGTAATGGCTCTTGTAAAGACAGCCTTAACCACGTTCAGGTTACGCTTCACGGATTCCGTTTTGATGGTCGCCAGCAGGGAGTCCCGGAGTGCCTTGGCATCGTCCCGCGTGACGGCCTCAATAGCCTTGTCCCCGAGTAGCCTAATAGCCTTCGCCATCACTCTCCTGGTGTTTGTCTCCAGCCCGTCAAACCCAGGCTTTCCCCGCTTCTCATGCTCTTCCAAGTATATAACCGTGGCATCTGACATCAGGAGCGAACCAGCCCCCCGGATCACCTTCAGGGCCTCCACCTCTGGCTTAGAGAGGAACTCTGAAGGGCTCGCCTCCCGATAGACCTCCTCAGCCTCCTCGTGCTTGTCGGCGTACTGTTCCCGCTTCCTGTCGAATGCATCGAACAAGGCCGCTAGCGCTCTGTCGTCTCCCCTCCCAGCGCTATCCAATCCAGCAGCAAGAAGCACCCTCTTGGTCTCTTCGCGAGCCGATACAGGGGATAAGTCAGGGTCCTTACGCATGGCCTCCCATAGCGCCTCGTGTTCCCTGTCCAGCTTGCTTATTTTGACTGCCGCTGCCGCTTCGTCTTTGGTGTGAAGGTTGATCTTCAGTGGCCCCGATGAGGGGTATCTATCGACCAACTCCAGGGGAATCTTGCGCTGATAGTAGAGGGCTCCGTTGGAGCGCCTATAGACGTGTTTCATCTGGATTGTAAGGCTCGGACTGAGTGTGATATTCATGGTAAAGTACCACAAAAGTACCACATCACGAGGCCCTACAGAGCTACAACCCTTGTAAATTCAAGCACTTGGATTGTATAATTGGTGCCGAGAGAGGGACTCGAACCCTCACGTATTTCTACGGCGGATTTTGAATCCGCTGCGTCTACCGATTCCGCCACCTCGGCCAAGGCTCGTGTGATACGAACCGAAGGAGGCCGAATTATCCTCGATTCAGGCCGAACCGACAAGCCGCCCCAACGACTATTTTCTTCGCATGTTCACTCTCGACGATTTCGACTATGACCTTCCGGACGATCTGATCGCCCAGCATCCGGCCGCCGACCGCACTGCAAGCCGCCTGCTGCACGTTCAATCATCCGCGCTACGCGACCTCAGGTTTTCGGACTTGCCGCAACTCGTCCGCCCCGGTGATCTGCTGGTTTTCAATGACGCCAGGGTAATCAAGGCGCGGCTTTTCGGCAGGAAGGAGAGCGGCGGGCAGGTCGAAATCATGGTCGAACGCGTCGTCGATGCGCGCCATGCCGTGGCGCAGATTCGCGCTAGCAAGTCGCCGAAGCCCGGCTCTCGGGTCATCGTCGAAGACGCGTTCACTTTCCGGGTTACCGGTCGCACCGGGGCTGCAGCAGAGTTTTTCGCGCTGGAACTGGAAGGACCGGGCGATCTCCATGCCTTGATCGAGCAGAACGGTCGGCTGCCGCTCCCGCCCTATATCGATCATTCGGCCGAAGTCGACGACGAGACGCGCTATCAGACGGTTTTTGCGCAGAATGCGGGTGCCGTCGCCGCGCCGACGGCGGGACTGCATTTCGACCAGGCACTGCTTGATCAATTGGCCGCCGGCGGAATCGATTTGGCATGGCTGACCTTGCACGTCGGCGCCGGTACGTTTCAACCGGTACGCGTGCATGACATCGCCGAGCACCGCATGCACTCCGAGCGCTTCGAGATCCCGGAAGCGACCGTTTCCGCCATTGCCCGCACGCGGGCGCGCAACGGCCGCGTCATCGCGGTGGGAACGACCAGCCTGCGCGCGCTCGAATCGGCGGCGTGGAACGGTGAGTTGCAGGCGGGAAAGAGCGAAACAGACATCTTTATTACTCCGGGCTATCGATTCAAAGTCGTCGATCGCCTGATCACCAATTTCCACTTACCCAAATCGACCCTGCTGATGCTGGTCTCGGCCTTCGCCGGCCACGACACGATCCGCGCCGTTTATCGCCACGCGGTGGCGGAACGCTACCGGTTCTTCAGCTACGGCGATGCGATGCTCCTCGAAAGACAGAACAATGCAATTTGAACTACTAACCACCGACGGCGCTGCACGCCGCGGCCGCCTTACCCTCGCGCACGGCGTCGTCGAAACGCCGGTCTTCATGCCGGTCGGCACCTACGGCACGGTCAAGGCGATGACGCCGCGCGATCTCAACGAGATCGGCGCGCAGATCTGCCTCGGCAACACCTTCCACCTGTGGCTGCGTCCAGGGCTGGAAGTCATCGCGGCACACGGCGGTTTGCACCGCTTCATGGGCTGGGACAAGCCGATCCTCACCGACTCGGGCGGTTTCCAGGTCTTCTCGCTCGGCGCGCTGCGCAAGATCACTGAGGAAGGCGTCAAGTTCGCGTCGCCGATCAACGGCAACAAGTTGTTCCTCACCCCGGAGGAGTCGATGCGCATTCAGCACACGCTGAACTCGGACATCGTGATGATCTTCGACGAATGCACGCCCTACCCGGCGACCTACGACGAAGCGGCGAAGTCGATGCGTATGTCGCTGCGCTGGGCGCAGCGCTCGCGCGACGAGCACAACCGGCTCGCCAACGACAACGCGCTGTTCGGCATCGTGCAGGGCGGCATGTACGAAGACCTGCGCGACGAGTCGCTCGCCGCCTTGCGCGACATCGGCTTCAACGGATTCGCCATCGGTGGCCTGTCGGTCGGCGAGCCGAAGGAGGAAATGGCGCGCATCCTGGCGCACACGACGCCTCGTTTGCCGCAGGACAAGCCACGCTACCTGATGGGCGTCGGCACGCCCGAGGATCTCGTGCACGGCGTACAGACCGGGATCGACATGTTCGACTGCGTGATGCCGACGCGCAACGCGCGTAACGGACACCTGTTCACCCGCTTCGGCGACGTCAAGATCAAGAACGCGCAGCACAAGAACGATCCGCGCCCGCTCGACGAAACCTGCGCGTGCTACACCTGCCGCAACTTCTCGCGCGCCTATCTGCATCATCTGCACCGCATCGGCGAGATTCTCGGTTCGCAACTCAACACGATCCACAACCTGCATTACTACCAAGTGCTGATGCGCGAACTGCGCGAAGCCATCGTCGCCGGCAAGCTCGCGGAGACTGTCGCGCGCTTCCACGCCGAGCGCAGCGAACAGGCCAGAGTGCTACAATAGCCCGCTCATTTTTCGCCGTTTCCGCTGTTTTTTTCTTGGGAGATAGATGTGTTGATCAGCAACGCCTACGCGCAAACCGCTGCCGCTGCCGGCCCGATGGACAGTCTCATGCAGTTCCTGCCGATCATTCTGATGTTCGGCGTGCTCTACTTCCTGATGATTCGTCCGCAAATGAAGAAGGCGAAGGAGCACAAGGCGTTGATCGCCGCGTTGGCCAAGGGCGATGAGGTCGTGACCCAGGCCGGCATCGCGGGACGCATCGCCAAGGTCGGCGACGACTTCATTGCCGTCGAGATCGCCGAGAAAGTCGAAGTCCAGATCCAGAAATCGGCCGTCGCGCTGGTTTTGCCCAAGGGCACGCTGAAGAACCTGTGAGCCGGCAAGCATCAAGAAGCGCCTTGACCGGCGCTTTTCTGTTTTCGACGCCAGAATTCACCTCACCTAACTCCAAGAACCCCCTCCATGAACCGCTATCCGCTCTGGAAGTACGTCATCGTCGCCTTTACGCTGATGACCGGCCTCATCTACACCCTGCCCAACTTCTTTGGCGAATCGCCGGCAGTCCAGGTTTCCAGCGCCAAGGCAACCGTCAAGGTCGATCTCAAGACGCTGGAACGCGTCGAAGGCGCGCTCAAGGACGCCGGAGTCGCCCACAACGGCACGTTCTTTGATGCCAGCGGCGTCAAGGTTCGCCTGAACGACACCGACACGCAGCTGAAAGCGAAGGACCTGCTCGAGAAGACCTTCAACCCGGACGCCACCGATCCGCAGTACGTCGTCGCCCTGAACCTGCTGTCGAGCTCGCCGCAATGGCTGACCAACCTGCACGCCCTGCCGATGTATCTGGGCCTCGACCTGCGCGGCGGCGTGCACTTCCTGCTCCAGATCGACATGAAAGGCGCGCTGACCAAGCGTCTCGACTCGATGAGCGCCGACCTGCGCAGCCTGATGCGCGACAAGAACATCCGGCACGGCGGCATCAACCGTGAAGGCGAGCGCATTACGCTGCGCTTCCGCGACGAAGAGACGCGTAACAAGGCGCGCATCGCCCTGGAAGACAACCAACCCGACCTGCAGCTCGCCGACCAGGGCGACGCGAACGACCTCAAGCTGTCGGCGACGCTGAAACCGTCCGCGCTGAAGCAGATCCGCGAGCTTGCCGTCAAGCAGAACATGGGGACGCTGCACAACCGGATCAACGAACTCGGCGTCGCCGAGCCGGTCATCACGCAACAAGGCGCCGACCGCATCGTCGTTCAATTGCCGGGCGTGCAGGATACGGCCAAGGCCAAGGACATTCTCGGCCGCACGGCGACGCTCGAAATCCGCATGGTCGACGACACGCCGGGCCTGCTCGAGGCTGCGCTGGGCGGCCAGGTGCCATTCGGCACCGAGCTCTACGTCGAGCGCGGCGGGCGGCCGTTGCTGGTCAAGAAGCAGGTCGTGCTGACCGGCGACCGCCTGACCGATGCGCAAGCCGGCTTCGACAGCCAGAACCAGGAGCCGGCGGTGCATCTCAGCCTCGATTCGGCCGGCTCGCGCATCTTCAAGGAGATCACGCGCGACAACGTCGGCAAGCGCATGGCCATCCTGCTCGTGGAAAAAGGCAAGGGCGAGGTGGTCACCGCGCCGGTGATCCGCACGGAAATCGCCGGTGGACGCGTGCAGATTTCCGGCAGCATGAGCACCGTCGAAGCCAACGACACCGCGCTGCTGCTGCGCGCCGGCTCGCTCGCGGCGCCGATGGAGATCATCGAGGAACGAACGATCGGCCCGAGCCTCGGCGCGGAGAACATCAAGAAGGGTTTCCACTCGACGATGTGGGGCTTCATCGCCATCTCGGCCTTCATGATCGCCTACTACGTGTTGTTCGGCGTCGTGTCGGTCATTGCGCTGGCATCCAACCTGCTGTTCCTGATCGCGCTGCTCTCCTTGCTGCAGGCGACGCTCACCTTGCCGGGCATCGCGGCCATCGCGCTGACCCTGGGCATGGCGATCGACTCGAACGTGCTGATCAACGAGCGCATCCGCGAGGAATTGCGCCAGGGCGCGACACCGCAAGCGGCCATTCACACCGGATATGACCGGGCGTTCGATACGATTCTCGACTCGAACATCACGACGCTGATCGCCGGTATCGCCCTGCTGGTCTTCGGTTCCGGGCCGGTGCGCGGCTTCGCGGTCGTCCATTGCCTCGGCATTCTGACTTCGCTGTTCTCATCGGTCGTCGTTTCGCGCGCGCTGGTCAACCTGATCTACGGTCGCCGTCGCAAGCTCGAATCGTTGTCGATCGGCCATATCTGGAAACCGGGCCACACTGGCGCCGCGTTATCGAACAAAGCGACCAAATAAGAAGGACGTACGAAGATGGAATTCTTCCGCATCAAAAAAGACATCCCGTTCATGCGCCACGCGCTGGCGTTCAATATCTTCTCGCTGATCACCTTCCTGCTCGCCGTCTTTTTCCTGCTTCACCGCGGACTGCACCTTTCGGTCGAATTCTCCGGCGGTACGCTGATCGAAGTGAGCTACTCGCAGGCGGCCGATCTCGAGAAAATCCGCGGCGGACTGGCAAAGGCGGGCTACACCGACATCGCCGTCCAGAACTTCGGTTCCAGCCAGGATGTGATGATCCGCCTGCCGCTCAAGGAAGAGCAGAACTCGGCCAAGATCGGTGAATCGGTGATGGCCGCGCTGGACGCCGAAGCACCCGGCGCCAAGCTCAGCCGCGTCGAGTTCGTCGGTCCGCAGGTCGGCAGGGAACTCGCCGAGAACGGCTCGATGGCGCTCCTATTGGTGATCCTCGGCATCGTCATCTATCTAGCCATCCGCTTCGAATGGCGTTTTGCCGTGTCGGCGATCATCGCCAACCTGCACGACGTGGTGATCATTCTCGGCTTCTTCGCGTTCTTCCAATGGGAGTTTTCGCTGCCCGTTCTTGCCGCCGTGCTGGCCGTGCTCGGTTATTCGGTCAATGAATCGGTCGTCGTCTTCGACCGGGTGCGCGAAACGTTCAAGAAGGTGCGCGGGCTGACCACGCCGCAGGTGCTCGACCACGCGATCACCAGTACGATCTCCCGTACCATCATCACGCACGGCTCGACGCAGTTGATGGTGCTCTCGATGCTGCTCTTCGGCGGCGAGACGCTGCACTACTTCGCCGTCGCGCTGACCATCGGCATCTGCTTCGGCATCTACTCGTCGGTCCTCGTCGCCAGCCCGCTCGTCATGTGGCTCGGCGTATCGCGCGAGAACTTCATCAAGGTGAGCAAGCCGATCGAAGGCGCCAACAAGGACGGCGCCGTCGTCTGATGCGTTGAACCTGCCTTCGGTCGGCGCTGTCTGATCGACTGAATTCGGACCTGACGGGCGCCCATCGGCGCCCGTTTCCTTTTGTACTCCCGAGATGCCTGAACCCGAGGACTTACGCATGAAGACCGAACGCATCAGACTCTGGGATTTGCCGACGCGGATCTTCCACTGGCTGCTGGTGATCCTGATCGTCGGCGCCATCATCACCGGCAAGGTCGGCGGCGCGGCCATCGAATGGCACGGCCGGATCGGACAAGGCATCCTTGGCCTTATCGTCTTTCGCATCGTGTGGGGCTTCATCGGCTCCAGCCATGCGCGCTTTGCCCGATTCATCCCGACCCCGTCGTCGGTGCGCGCCTACCTGCGCGGCGACTGGAAGGGCGTCGGGCACAATCCGCTCGGCGCGCTGTCCATCCTCGCCATGCTCGTCCTGATTGGCGTCCAGGCCGGCACCGGCATCTTCGCCAACGACGACATCGCCTTCCAGGGGCCGCTGTCCGCTCTTGTTGACAAGTCGCTGAGCGACTGGCTGACCGGCATCCACAAGCTTTCCATCAACCTGCTCATCGCCCTGATCGCCCTGCATCTCGCCGCCATCGCGTTCTACGCCGTGGTCAGGAAAGACAACCTGGTGAAGCCGATGCTGACCGGCTGGAAAGACGTGCCGCCGGGCCAAGGCGAATCGGCGACGGGCGGCGGCCCCATCGCCTTCGTCGTCGCGCTCGCCATCGCGCTGGGCGCGGTCTATGCCGCATCCGGAAAATGGATCGAGCAGCCGGCGCCGGTTGCCGGGGCAACGACGCCGGCACGCGCCTGACCGCGGCCGGCGCTCATCGGCCCCGGGCGATTGAAAGCAACGGCCGGTTATTGCGCGCGGAACTCGTCGTGACAGGCCTTGCAGGCGCCGCCGGTCTTGCCGAACTGCGCCTTGACCGCCGCCGCATCGCCGGTTGCTGCGACTTTGGCCAACTCGTTGGCTTCCACGGCAAAGTTCGCTGCAAGCTCCTTGACCTTGTCGGGCTGCTCGAAAAACTCGGGCTTGACCCGCGTTTTTTCTCCGCCAACCTCCTTCTCGGTACCGGGGGCGAACAACGCCCACAACCCGGAATTGGCCGTCGCCGCAACCATGTTCGCTGCGGCGACGACCTGATCCTTGTTGAAGCTCCCGTCCACGTTAGCCTTGATTTTGCTCATGTTCCACGACATGAAGCTCAAGCCGGCCTTGCGGAACTTGATCATCTCCTCCGGTTTCAAGGCCTGGGCGGAAGCGACTCCGGCAAGACCGGAAAGAACGGCTGCGGCGACTGCGAACGCGACGGTTTTCATCATGAAGGCTCCTGGTCGAGGGCGATCGATGCCACCGAAGGCAAGCGCCGGTCCTCGGCCATGCATTCGGCGACGGAAGATTACCTGCACGGCATTGGGCAGCGCCGCCGCCCCGGAAGTTCATGATGGGCCGGTTGACGGCGTCAGACGGCGAACACGTGCTTGATGCGCAGCGTTTTCCTCTCTTCGATCAAGCCAAGCAGACGGTCGATGTTCGGGTGTTTACCGGGGAACTGGCGCGCGTCGTCGGCGTGTTCCGCGAACAGCTCCAGCCCCTTGCGCGCGGCATCGGGCGTGATGGCGCCGTAGGTTTGCGCCAAGTGGTTGTAGACCGCCAGCGATCCCTGGCTACCGGCCTTGTTCTCGATCGCTGCGACGACAGCGCCGTCGGCATCGAGCAGATTGATCGCCGCGAGATGCGAAATCCCGGGCAGTTTCTTCAGATTTGCAGCGAATTGCGACACTTGTTCAACTCCATTTCACGGCCGTCGATGACGAGCCATTGCCAAAATCAGACCCGTCGTCAGGCACGCCAAGACAACCGCGAGCGCGCGTCCCCAGGTCGCGCGGTCCAGACCGATCACGAGCGTCCACAGGCCGGCCAGCAGGCATCCGGCCAACAGACCGAGCAGCGCGCCCTTGAGCGCAGCCCGCAACAAGGCAGCCTGCCGCCCGCTCTCGCCGCAGCAATACGGACAGTAGATCGAACCGTTGGGCACATCCCGGCCACAGCCGGGGCAGACGACAAAGCGAGGCGCGCGTTCGGTCATCAGATTCGGCGCGCCAATTCGACGGCCTTGCCGGTGTAGTCCCACGGCGTCAGTTTCAACAGTGCCGTCTTGGCTTCCGCCGGAATCTCCAGCGACTGCACGAATTCCTGCATACCCTCACGCGAGACGCGGTTGCCGCGCGTGAGTTCCTTGAGTTTCTCGTACGGATTGGCGATGCCATAGCGGCGCATCACCGTCTGGATCGGCTCGGCGAGCAGTTCCCAGTTGGCGTCGAGGTCGGTGCACAGGCAGTCGGCGTTGGCTTCCAGCTTGTTCAGACCGCGCAATAGCGAGTCGTAGGCGAGCAGCGTGTAACCAAGCGCCACACCCATGTTGCGCAGTACCGTGGAATCGGTGAGATCGCGCTGCCAGCGCGAGATCGGCAGCTTTTCCGAGAGGTGGCGCAGCAGCGCGTTGGCCAGCCCCAGGTTGCCCTCGGAGTTCTCGAAGTCGATCGGGTTGACCTTGTGCGGCATGGTCAACGATCCGACTTCGCCGGCCTTGAGCTTTTGCTTGAAGAAGCCGAGCGAGATGTAGCCCCACACGTCGCGGTCGAGGTCGATCAGGATGGTGTTGACGCGGGCGAAGGCGTCGAACAGTTCGGCCATCGCGTCGTGCGGCTCAATCTGAATGGTATAGGGGTTGAATTCCAGGCCCAGTGATTCGACGAAGCGCCTAGCGAAACCTTCCCAGTCGTAACCCGGATACGCCGCCAGGTGCGCGTTGTAGTTGCCGACCGCGCCGTTGATCTTGCCCAGCAAGCTGACCTCGGCGATGCGCTGGCGGCCGCGCGCCAGGCGATAAACCACGTTGGCCATTTCCTTGCCCAGCGTGGTCGGCGTCGCCGGCTGGCCGTGCGTGCGCGACATCATGGGCAGCGCCGCGTGCTCGTGCGCCAGGTCGCGCAGGCGGGCGATCGCCTTGTCCAGCGCCGGCAGCATCACCCCGTCGCGCGCCGCCTTGAGCATCAGGGCATGCGACAGGTTGTTGATGTCCTCCGACGTGCAGGCGAAGTGGATGAACTCCGAAACGCGCATCACCTCGTCGTTCCCGGCCAGTTTCTTCTTGATCCAGTATTCGAGCGCCTTGACGTCGTGGTTGGTGACCGACTCGATTTCCTTCACCTCGGCCGCCTGCGCCGGGCCGAAAGCCGCCACCACCTGATCCAGCGCCGCGATCGTCGTCGGCGAAAACGCGGGAATCTCGACGAAGTGCGGCTCGGCGGCGAGCGCCTTGAGCCATTCGATCTCGACCAGCAGGCGTCGGCGGATCAGACCGGACTCCGAAAACTGCTCGCGCAGTGGATCGACCTTGGCGGCGTAGCGTCCGTCCAGAGGGGACAACGCGGTAAGGGTATTGAAAGACATGGGATTCATCCTTTGCGGTAAGCTCCGCATTTTACCCGGCAGTCAAAACCGGCAGCAAATCGATCCCTTGCCCGATGCTATAATCCGTTGGCGTAACCAAGCTACGCGCAGCAAACCCATGACTTACCCTACAGGCAGCCCATGAAGCTTATCGGATCGTTGACCAGCCCCTACGTTCGCAAAGTGCGCATCGTTCTGGCCGAAAAGAAGATCGAGTACGAATTCGAGCTCGACTCGCCGTGGTCGCCGGAATCAAACGTTCCCAACATCAACCCGTTGGGCAAGATTCCCGTTCTGCTGCTCGATGAGGAGACCATTCTTTTCGACTCGCGCGTGATCAGCGAATATCTCGACAATGTCGCGCCGAACAACAAGCTGATGCCGGCGCCCAATCGGGAAAGAACGGAAGTCAAACGCTGGGAAGCGCTGGCCGACGGCATCTGCGACGCCGCCGCGCTGATCTTCCTGGAAAGGAAGCGCCCGGCCGAGCGCCAAGACGCCGACTGGATCGCCCGCCAGGAAAACAAGCTGATCCGTGGACTCGAATACATGGCCGAGGAACTCGGCGAACACGCATGGTGCATGGGCAACCACTTCTCGCTGGCCGACATCGCCACCGGCTGCGCGCTCGGCTATCTCGCCTTCCGTTTCCCGGAGATCGACTGGAGCGTCAAGCACCCGAACCTCGCGCGGCTCTACGACAAGTTGATGCAGCGCCAAGCGTTCGCCGACACGATTCCGAAAGTGGTTTAGTTCCCGGGTCGATAGAACTCAGCCAAGGGCCTCCAATCGGAGGCCTTGTTGTTTTCTCAGCGCCCCTCCGCCCGCGCCGCCAGATAGATCCCGAGTAGCAGCAACACGAAACCGATCCCCTGCAACAGAGCGAAAGACTCGTCAAAAAAGAACCACGCCAGCACCGCGCTGCCGATCGGTTCGCCCAGGGTGACGACGGCGACGAAAGTCGGTGAGACGTGCTTGAGCGACCAGTTGTACGACGTGTGTCCAAGCAACTGCGGCCCGAGCGCCATGCCGAGCGCGACGAGATAGGCCGGCAGCGTGTAACCGGTCAGTGTGACGCCCGCGCCGCCGCAGGCGAGCAGGAGGAAGATCGACGCGACGCCGTAGGCCAACCAGACGTAGGCCGGCAGCGGCATATTGGCGCGCAGGCGGCGGCCGATCAGCAGGTAGGCCGAGAAACACCAGCTGCCGACGAGTGCGAGGAAATTGCCGAGCAACGGATTGCTGCCCGGCGCGCTATTGCTGCTGTCGCTCCAGAAGATCAACAGGCTGCCCGAGATCGAGATCGCCATGCCGACCAGCATCAACGGGCGCGGCTTCTCGCCGAACAGGAAGTAGGACGCGAGGCCGATCCACAGGAGATTGGTCGTCACCAGCGCCGTGCTGCTGGCCACAGAGGTGTATTCGAGCGAGCTGATCCAGGTCGCGAAATGCAGCGCCAGAAAGAGCCCCGCCCCGAGCGCGAGCAAGCCCTGGCGCCGCGTCATCGCGAGCAGCACGCGCCGCGAACGCCACGCGGCCACCGGCGTGATCAGCAGGGCCGCGAAGCCGAGGCGCATGGCCGCGATCGCCAGTGAAGGCAAGCCGAAGCCTTGCGCGAAGCGCGCCAGCACCGCGCCGAACGAGATGGCGGTGAGGCCGATACCGAGCACGACGAAGGGCAACCAGCGCGGCGGCGATGCGTGTTGGTTCATTGCGCCCTGCCCCAACTACGCCGCCGCATGCCCGCCTTCGAGATAGGCCGCGCGCACTTCCGGGCTCGCCAGCAGTTCCTTGCCGGTTCCCGACAGGATGATCTGCCCGTGCTGCAACACGTAGCCGCGATGCGCCGCGCGCAAAGCGTGGTGCGCATTCTGCTCGATGAGCAGGATGGTCATGCCGTGATCGCGGTTCAGTTCACGCACGATCTGGAAGATCTTCTTGATGTAGAGCGGCGCCAGGCCGAGCGACGGCTCGTCGAGCAGCAGCAGCTTCGGCCGCGCCATCAAGGCGCGGGCAATAGCCAACATCTGCTGCTCGCCGCCGGAGAGCGTCCCGGCGCGCTGCTCGCAACGCTCCTCCAGGATCGGGAACAGCGCGAACATGCGCTTGAGGTCGACCGCCAGGTTCGTCGGATCGGCCAGCACGGCGCCCATCTGCAGGTTTTCCATGACCGTCATGCGCTGGAAGATGCGCCGGCCTTCCGGCACCAGCGCGATGCCGCGCCGGGAGATGGCGTGCGTCGGCAGTTTCGTGATGTCCTCGCCGTCGAAGATGATGCGCCCGCTCGACGCGCGCGGCTGGCCGAAGAGCGACATCAGCAGCGTGGACTTACCGGCGCCGTTGGCGCCGATCAACGTGACGATCTCGCCGACCTGCACGTCAACGTCGATGCCCTTCAACGCATGGATGTGGCCGTAGTGGGCGTGTACGCCCGCCAGTTGCAGCATCATGGCGCGACCTCCGCGTGCAGTTCCTCGTCGGCGTCTTCCTCGCCGAGATAGGCCTTGATCACGTTCGGATCGTTCTGGATCTCGGTCGGCGTGCCTTCGGCGATTTTGCGCCCGTAGTTGAGGACGCAGATGTGGTCGGAGACCTTCATGACGACGCTCATGTCGTGTTCGATCAGCAGGATGCTGATGCCCTCATCGTTGGCGAGATGGGTCAGCAGTTCGTTGAGTTCGCCCGACTCGCGCGGATTCAGCCCGGCCGCCGGCTCGTCCAGGCAGAGCAGGATCGGATCGACGCACAGCGCACGGGCGATTTCGATGCGGCGCTGCGTTCCGTAGGGCAGATCGCCCGCCGCAAGGTCGGCCTTGTCGATCAGGTTCAGCCGTTCGAGCCAGCCGACGGCCTTTTCCATCGCCTTGACCTCGGCCGCACGGTACGACGGTAGGCCGAACAGCCCGGCAAGCGAAAAGCGCGACGCCGCCTGCAGAACGTTGTGCTGCGCGACGATCAGGTTCTCGAGCACCGTCATCTTCGGGAACAGCCGGATGTTCTGGAAGGTGCGCACGACCTGCGCGCGGCGCGCCACCTGATGGCTCGGCAAAGCTTCGAGGCGCAGCGTGCCGCGCTGCGGGTGATTCAGGCGGACACTGCCGACCGTCGGCTTGTAGAAGCCGGTCAGACAATTGAAGAAGGTCGTCTTGCCGGCGCCGTTCGGCCCGATGACGGCGGTGATCTTGCCGGCCGGCACGTCGAGCGACAGATCGTCGATCGCCGCGAGGCCGCCGAAGCGCATGGCCAGGCGTTCGACGCTGAGGATCGTATTACTCATACCCGACCTCCCTTCGCCGCGTAGCGCAACGTCGGTTCGCGGTGCGAGAGAATGCCGCCCGGTTTCCAAACCATGATCAGGATCATCGCGGCGCCGAACAGCAGCATGCGGTACTCGGCGAAGTCGCGCCCGAGTTCGGGGATCAGCACCAGCACCAGCGAGGCGAGGACGACGCCGAGTTGGCTACCCATGCCGCCGAGCACGACGATGGCGAGGATGATCGCCGATTCGTTGAAGGTGAAGGATTCCGGCGAGATGAAGCCCTGCCGCGCGGCGAAGAAGACACCGGCGAAACCGCCGAGCATGGCGCCCAGCGCAAAGGCCGAGAGCTTGACGTTGGTGACGTTCATGCCCATCGCCTTGCAGGCGATCTCGTCCTCGCGCATCGCCTCCCAGGCGCGGCCGACCGGCAGCTTGCGCAGGCGCTTGACGAACAGGTTGGTGAGCAAGGCCAGCGCCAGGATCAGGTAATAGAGGAAGACGATGCGCTGCGCCGGCGAGTATTCCAGTCCGAAGAAGGAGGCGAAGGTCGGGTCGTCGCCCGGCGGCTTGAACGGCAGACCGAAGAAGGACGGGCGTGGAATCGACGCAATGCCGTTCGGCCCACCCGAGAAATCGGTCCAGTTCACCAGGATGACACGGATGATCTCGCCGAAACCGAGCGTAACGATGGCGAGGTAATCACCGCGCAGGCGCAACGTCGGCCAGCCGAGCAGGATGCCGAAGGTCGCCGCGATGCCACCGGCGACCGGCAGCGCCTCCCAGAAACCCCAGCCGAACTGCGTCGACAGCAGCGCGTAGGCGTAGGCGCCGACCGCGTAGAAGGCGACGTAACCGAGGTCGAGCAGACCGGCCAGGCCGACCACCACGTTCAAGCCCCAGCCGAGCATCACGTAGATGAGCACCGTCGTCGCCGTGTCGATCACGTAGCGGTTGTCGGCGTAGAAGAACGGCATGACGACCGAGACCCCGAGCGCCACCCAGCCGATGACGTTGAGCACCTTGCCGCCGCCGGTATGGGACGGAGCCTTGGCGCCGGCGGATTGCACCTTGGCGAGTTTCCGCCGCTTGAGCCCGTCGAGTGCGAAGCGCAGCGCAAACCTTCCGACGAAGACCACGGCGAGGAAGTAGCCGAGCACCGGCCAGCGCGTCGCCACCTGCAAGGCGCCGCCTTGATCGACCGTGGTCAGTCCGATCATCGGGATGCCCAGCAGCAGCGCGATCACCGTGATCACGGCGGCGTCCTTCACACGCTCGGCCGGCGTCGGCGCATCGGGGGCAAAAACAAGACCAGACATCAGACTTTCTCCACTTCAGGACGGCCGAGCAGACCGGAGGGACGGAACATCAGCACGAGGATCAGGATCGAGAAGGTCGCCACGTCCTTGTACTCCGCGGCCAGGTAGGTCAACCAGAAGGCCTCGATCAGGCCGATGATCAGGCCGCCGAGCATGGCGCCGGGCAGTGAACCGACGCCGCCGAGCACCGCCGCGGTGAAGGCCTTGATGCCGGCGACGAAGCCGATGTAGAAATCGACGACGCCGTAATAGACGGTGACCATGACGCCAGCTACCGCGGCCAACGAGGCGCCGAGCATGAAGGTCAGCGAGATGGTGCGGTCGACGTCGATGCCGAGCAGCGCGGTCATCGTGCGATCCTGCTCGCAGGCGCGCTGCTGGCGGCCGAACGAGGTGCGCGTAATGAGCCAGGTGAAGCCGGCCATCAGCGCGACGGTGACGACGACGATCAGGATCTGCGAGTACGAAACGCGCGCCGTGAAGCCGTCCATCGTCAGGAGATCGATGCCGCCGACCACCATCGGCGGGATCGGCTTGACGCGCGCGCCTTGCGTCAGCTGGACCATGTTCTGCAGGAAGATCGACATGCCGATCGCCGAGATGAGCGGCGCCAACCGGGTCGAGCCGCGCAGCGGCCGATACGCGGTGCGTTCGACGGCCCAGCCGTACACCGAGGTAAACAGCACGGCGAGGAGCAGGACGACGCCGAGCGCCAGCGGAATCGAGCTGATGCCGAGCGAGGCGAGCAGCGTGAACGCGGTGACGGCGATGAAGGCGCTGACCATGTAGATATCGCCATGCGCGAAATTGATCATGCCGATGATCCCGTACACCATCGTGTAGCCGATGGCGATCAACCCATAGACGGCGCCGAGCGTCAGGCCGTTGATGAGCTGTTGCAGAACTAGAGCCATAAGAACCCTTTGCTTGAAATCCCGTCGCCGCCGTGGCGACATGTTTCCCTGATTACGCGCCGCCGTCGGTCGCGCCGCGCGCCGAGCGGCAAAAAACCTTGAATTCTAAAGCCTGCGGTGCCCGCTTAGAACCACTCTTGCGGTCTGCAGGGACAACCTCGTCATCCCGGCGAAAGCCGGGATCCAGGAAGTACCCCTGAGCCTCTTTAGCGACGACATGATGCGTCGCAAGCATCGACAACACTCCGTACTTACTCAAACGCCGCACTGGATCCCGGCTTTCGCCGGGATGACGGATGCCCAAAGGCTTCCACCCCTCCCCGCCTACGCGTCGTCTTCGGCCAACGACATCAGGTTGGCGTTGCCGCCCGCCGCCGTCACGTCGACCGACAAGGTGCGTTCGCAGGCGAAGCGGTACAGGTAGTGCGGCCCGCCCGCCTTCGGCCCGGTGCCCGACAGCCCTTCGCCGCCGAACGGCTGCACGCCGACCACAGCGCCGATGATGTTGCGATTGACGTAGGTGTTGCCAACGCCCAGGCGGCGCGTGATGCGCGCCACCGTCTCGTCGATGCGGCTGTGGATGCCGAGCGTCAGGCCGTAGCCGGTTTCGGCGATCGCGTCGCACACCTTGTCGAGATCCTCGGCCTTCCAGCGGATCACGTGCAGGATCGGCCCGAACACCTCGCGCTCCAGCCGCGCCAGCGCGTCGATCTCGTAGGCGCGCGGCGCGAAATAGGTACCCTTCGCGGCCAGTTCTTCGTCCAGGCTGCAGGTGTGGATCGGCGTCGCGAAGCTGTCGAGCCGGCGCGTGTGCTTTTCGAGCACTTTGAGCGCCGCCTCGTCGATGACCGGCCCGACGTCGGTGCGGAAATCGGCCGGGTCGCCGATCGTCAGCTCCTGCATCGCACCGCGCAGCATCTCGATGACCTTGCCAGCAATATCAGCCTGCACGAAGAGCACACGCAGTGCCGAACAACGCTGCCCCGCCGAGTTGAAGGCCGATGCCACCACGTCGCGCACGACCTGCTCCGGCAAGGATGACGAATCGGCGATCAGCGCGTTCTGACCGCCCGTCTCGGCAATCAGCGGAACGATGGCTCCCGGCTTGTCGGCCAGCGACTGGGCGATGAGGCGCGCCACTTCGGTCGAGCCGGTGAAGGCGACGCCGGCACAGCGCCGGTCGGACACCAGCGCCGCGCCAATCCGGCCGTCGCCCGGCAGGAAGCACAGCGCGTCGGCCGGCACGCCGGCCTGGTGCAATAGCTGAATCGCCTGCGCCGCGACGAGCGGCGTCTGCTCGGCCGGTTTGGCGACGACCGTGTTGCCGGCCGCCAGCGCCGCCGCGATCTGGCCGATGAAGATGGCGAGCGGGAAGTTCCACGGGCTGATGCAGACGAACACGCCGCGCCCGTGCAAGGAAAGCGTGTTGCGCTCACCGGTCGGTCCGGGCAGCTGGATCGCTTCGGCGAATTTCTCGCGCGCCTGCGCCGCGTAGTAGCGGCAGAAGTCGATCGCTTCGCGCACCTCGGAGAGCGCATCGGAGGGCGTCCGCCCGCCTTCGCGCACGATCAGGGCGACGAGATCGGTCAGGCGGTTTTGCATCATGGTCGCCGCGCGCTCGAGAATCGCCGCACGCTCGCCGGCCGGGGTCGATTCCCAAGCGCGGAAGGCGGCTTGCGCCTTCTCCATCGCCCGCGCCGCGTGGTCGGGCGTCGCCACGACGACTTCGCCGACTTCATCCCGCTTGTCGGCCGGCGAATTCACCGGCGCGCTTTCGCCGGTCATCACCTGGCCGCCGATCACCGGCGCGGCGAAGTAGTTCACGGATCTGCTGCTCTCAATCGCCCGGCGCACCGCGTCGAGCGTCGTCTTGTCGTTCATGTCCAATCCTTCACTGTTGGCGCGCTCGGCGCCGAAGAGGTCGCGTGGAAGCGGGATGCCGGGGTGGCGCTTGGTCGCGAGCTTCGCTACCTTCTCGACCGGGTCGGTGAGCAGCGCCTCGATCGGCAGGTCGGCGTCGGCGATCCGGTTAACGAAGGACGAATTCGCCCCGTTCTCGAGCAGCCGGCGCACGAGGTAAGCCAGCAGTTCCTCGTGACTGCCGACCGGCGCGTAGATGCGGCAGGGCCGGTTCCATTGATCCTTGCCGACGACCTGGTCGTAGAGTTCCTCGCCCATGCCGTGCAGGCGCTGGTACTCCCATTCGTCGCAACCCGCCGTCGCGGCCATTTCGGCGACGGCCGCCAGCGTGTGCGCATTGTGCGTGGCGAAGGCCGGGTAGAAAGCGACCGAGTCGGCGAATAGACGCCGCGCGCAGGCCAGGTACGAAACGTCGGTCGACGCCTTGCGCGTAAACACCGGGTAGTCGGTGAGGCCGCGTTCCTGCGCGAGCTTGATCTCGGCGTCCCAGTAGGCGCCCTTGACCAGCCGCACCATCAGACGGCGCTTGGCGCGATGCGCGAGGTCGGCCAGCCAGTTCGACGGTCGCTAGCGCGCGCTTCTGGTACGACTGCAGCGCGACGCCCAGGCCGTCCCAGCCGGCCAGTTCGTGGTCGAGGGCGAGCGCTTCGATGAGATCGAGCGAAATCTCCAACCGGTCCATTTCCTCGGCATCGATCGTGAAGCCGATGTTCACGCTCTTCGCTTTCAGCGCCAGCGCCTTGACCGCCGGCCATAGTTCGCGGCGCACGCGCTCTTCGTTGGCCACCTCGTAGCGCGGATGCAGCGCCGAGAGCTTGATCGACACCGACGGCGCTTCGAGCGCTGGCCGGCCCTGCGCGGCGGCGCCGATAACCTTGATCGCCGCCATGTAGGTTTCGAAATACTTGAGCGCGTCGCCGGTGGTGCGCGCTGCTTCCCCGAGCATGTCGTAGCTGTGGCGATAGCCGTTCTTCTCGGCGCTCTGCGCGCGCGCCACCGCCTCGCCGATGTTGCGGCCCATGACGAACTGTTTGCCGAGAATGCGCATCGCCGTGATGATCGCCTGCCGGATCACCGGTTCGCCGGTGCGCGCGACGAGCCGCTTGAAGGTGCCGCCGAGGTTGCGGTCCTCGTTTTCCAGATTGACGATGCGGCCGGTGAGCATCAGCGCCCAGGTGCCGGCGTTGACGAACAGGCTATGCGAGGCGCCGAGACGCTTCTCCCATTCGGTGTTGCCGATCTTGTCGCGGATCAGCAGATCCATCGTCTCGGTGTCCGGAATGCGCAGCAGCGCCTCGGCCATGCACATGAGGACGATGCCCTCGCGCGAGGAGAGATCGTAGGTATTCAAAAAGGCGTCGAGGCCGCCGACCTTGAGGCGGCTGTCGCGCACCGTCTGCACGAGCGGCCGGGCGCGGTCGAGGACGCGTCGCTGTTCTTCGGGGGTGAATCGGGCGCGGCTGACGAGTTCCTCGACGATCGTCGTCTCGTCGATGCGGTAGGCCTCACGCATCGCCTGGCGCAGCGCGCTGGTGTGTTCGGTTCGCATGCTGTTTCCTGTTCCGGAAGATCGATCTGGCGGCCGGGCACACACGGCGGCAGACTGGGTGTATCACACGCTTCTTCTTGGTATTTGTCGGCGCGCGGCGGTGCTCTGCCGCCGGCGCCGTGCTACGACGGATTACTTGACGTAATCGTATTGACCGCCCTTCCACTGATAAACCATGAAGCCGGGCAGCTTATTGTCGCCCTTGGCGTCGAAGTTGAGCTTGCCGATCACGGTATCGAACGTGCCGGTGCGCATCGCCTTCTCGAGATCGGCGTACTTCACGCTCTTGCCCTGCTCAGCGGCCTGCGCGAAAAGCTGCATCGCGGCGTAGGCATACATCACGTAGCCTTCCGGCTCGACCTTGGCGTCGCGGAACTTCTTGACGACTTCAGTCGCCGAGGCGTTCTTGCGCGGGTCGGGCGCGAAGGTGAACATCACCTGGTCGGCGTTGGCGCCAGCAGCGGTCACCAGTTCCGAATTGGTCATCGTGTCGCCGCCCATTACCGTCAGTTTCAGGCCGGCCTGCTGCGCCTGGCGCAGGATCAGTGCGACTTCGGTGTGATAACCGCCGAAAGCCATCACTTCGACGCCCGCCGACTTCAGCTTGCTGACCAGACCCGAGTAATCCTTCTCGCCCGCCGTGATCGACTCGCGCAGCGCGACCTTCACGTTCTTCGCCGCGATCGCCTTGGCGATCTCGTCGGCCAGCCCCTTGCCGTAGGCGCTCTTGTCGTCGACGACGGCGATCTTCTTGTCCTTGAACTTGTCGGCCAGATAGCCACCAGCCACCAGACCCTGCTGGTCGTCGCGACCCATGATGCGGAAGATGTTCTTCAGGCCGCGCTCGGTGACTTGCGGATTGGTCGACACGGTCGCCATCGGAATCTGCGCCTCGTTATAGACGTCGGAGGCCGGGATCGTCGAGCTGGAGCACCAGTGGCCGTGCATGAAGACGATCTTCTTGTTGACCATCGTGTTGGCCACCGACACCGCCTGCTTCGGATCGCAGGCGTCGTCGCCGACTTCGAGTTTCAGCTTCTGGCCGAGCACGCCGCCCTTGGCGTTGATGTCGGCGATCGCCATCTCCGCGCCCTTGCGAATCTGGTCGCCGGCGGAGGCGTACTGCCCCGTCATCGGGCCGGCAATCGCCACCAGGTGATCGGCATAGGCGTTGCTACCGACGAACGCCAACAGGCTGAAACCGGCGAGAAGAACTTTTTTGCTCATTTACTTCCTCCTATGAAATACGCATTGACGGGGTGTGCTGCAAACGCCCGGGCGGCACTCCAGGCCGGCCGCGCAACCCGGCTCTCACGACTGCGTGACAACGATGCGGACAAGCGCATCGCATGGCAACCGGACTATTCTACAAAGCATTTGCCATGCCATCACACTATTCACGATAGAAATGAGCGACTTAGAAATATACCCATGCCGCCGAAACGGTTTCATGCACCCGAGACGAGCGGGAAATGGGTCAGAACGCACTGTCAGCGTGCCCGATGGCGGATCGCCGCAAGCCGTCCCGCGGCATTCATGGCCGGGAACGTCTGGGATCGAACAGGCAAAAGGAAGGAACGGCGGTACGGGGAAAACTGCGCTCGCCCGTACCGCCGAGGGAGGTAAACCGTGTCACCGGGCTGCGGCAGCCCTAGATCGACATCACAACGAAGTTAGGCCGCGTCGAGCGCGCGCGACGAAAACTCGATCGCCGGCCAGTCATGCTCCTTCGCATAGTGCCGCAGGTCTTCGACGAGAATGTCCGCCTCGCGCAGCGCGTTGCCGACCGGGTAAAGATGACGCGCGTGCGTCAACGGATCCCTGACGACGAGATCGCCCAGTTCGACCGCCCGGCTCAGCCTGTTGTCGATGGCGGCGTAGACGTCGCGGTACCCGGCAACGGCGCCCGCCGTCTTGGGTTGTGGGCACATTGCCGTGGTCAGGAGATGCGCAGCGATCGAATACCTGATGTACATCGTTCCGCAGGGCAAAGTGATGGCGTTCATTGTCTTTCCTCCTGGCTATCCCGACGATCTGGTGGTCTGATCCTTGAAACTTCGGCTGAGCGCCGCCTCAGACGACGCCCTGGGCGATCATCGCTTCGGCAACCTTGACAAAGCCGGCAATGTTCGCACCAGCGACGTAGCTGACCGAACCGTCCTCGCGCCTGCCGTGCAGCAAACACTGCTCGTGGATATCGCACATGATTCCGTGCAGGCGCCGGTCAACCTCTTCGCGCGACCAGGAAATACGCATCGCGTTCTGGCTCATCTCCAGCCCCGAGGTCGCCACGCCGCCCGCGTTGCTCGCCTTGCCCGGTGCGAACAGCACTCCGTTGCCTTCAAACAGCTTGGTCGCGCCAAGGGTGCTCGGCATGTTGGCGCCTTCGGCGACGCAGATGACGCCGTTGCCGATCAGCTTGCGCGCATCGTCCTCGTCCAGTTCGTTTTGCGTCGCGCAGGGCAGGGCAACATCCACCGGAACGTGCCACGGCCTGGCATCGGCATAGTATTCGGCGCCGACCCGGGTCGCGTAGTCGCGGACGCGGCCGTACTGGACGTTTTTGATTTCCATCAGTTGCGCCAGTTTTTCGCCGTTGAAGCCGGCTTCATCGACCACCGTGCCGCCGGAATCGGAAACCGTGACGACCTTGGCGCCGAGGCTCATGGCCTTTTCGATCGCGTACTGCGCGACGTTGCCCGAGCCCGAAACGCTGACGCGCAGGCCGTCGAAGCTGCGGCCCTTCAGCTTGAGCATTTCCTGGGCAAAGTAAACCGTGCCGTAGCCGGTCGCTTCCGGGCGGATCAGTGATCCGCCGTAGCTCAAACCCTTGCCGGTGAAGATGCATTCCGAACTGTTCTTCAGCTTGCGCATCATGCCGGTCAGAAAACCGATCTCGCGGCCGCCGACGCCGATGTCGCCGGCCGGAACGTCGGTATCCGCCCCCACGTGGCGGAACAGCTCCATCACGAACGCCTGGCAGAAGCGCATGATTTCGGCGGTACTCTTGCCTTTCGGATCGAAATCCGAGCCGCCCTTGCCGCCGCCCATCGGCAAGGTGGTCAATGCGTTCTTGAACGTCTGTTCGAAGGCGAGGAACTTGAGGATGGACGGATTGACCGACGGGTGGAAACGCAAACCGCCCTTGTAAGGGCCGATTGCCGAATTGTGCTGGATCCGATAGCCCCGGTTGACGTGCACCTGCCCCTTGTCATCGATCCAGGAGACGCGGAAGGTAATCATGCGTTCCGGTTCAACGAGCCGTTCCAGCAGACCGTTCTCGGCGTACCTCGTATTCTTGGCGATGAATGGCCACAGGCTTTCCATGACCTCGATCACGGCCTGCAGATACTCGGGTTGATGGGCATTGCCCTGACTGATCTTGTTGATGAAACCATCCAGCGAACCGACGCTCATTGATATCCCCTGAAAAAGACTTGACTGGCATAACGCTCACATTGAAGAGCGAACACAACAATGCACCACAGAAAAGCCAAAAACAACCCAGTTTTACAAAAAACAACGCAATTAAACTATAAAAAATTATCATGAACTATTATTTGCACCAATAAAGTGCATACTTGCGAATTGAGCCCCTGATCGATCAGCCGCCATATTTCGAATCGCACGCGCTCGCCGGGGCGCGTCAAGCTATCCTATGCAACCCGATTGACGCCTGATCCACTTCAATACCACCCCGGACGACTCGCGAAACCGATGACTCATCAAGAAACGCAAGCGCCGCCTTCACCTTTCTTCCCGACCACCGGGCTCGCCGGGCTGGACCTGGTTTTTCGGGGCGTGCAGCGCGGCGACAACATCGTCTGGCAGGTACAGTCGCTGGAGGAATACACGGCGCTGGTCGCGCGCTACGCGCAGGCGGCCATCGATCAGCAGCGTCGCCTCGTTTATTTCCGCTTTGCCGAACACTGGCCGCTCATCGAAGCGGGTCCCCGGGTGGACATCCACCGTCCGCGCCCGGGCGACGGCTTCGACGCCTTCGTAGACCAGGTGCATTCGGTCATCGAAGCGGCCGGGCGGGAAACCATGTACGTGTTCGACTGCCTTTCCGACCTGGCCGACGCGTGGCAGTCGGACCGGATGATGGCGAACTTCTTCCGCCTGACCTGCCCGCGCCTGTTCGATCTGGATACGGTGACCTATTTCGCGATCCGCCGTAACACGCACGTCGAATCGGCGATCCAGATGATCACCGAGACGACGCAATTCCTGCTCGACGTATTCCGTTGCCGGGAAAAGCTCTATATCCGCCCGGTCAAGGTGCAGCATCGTTCTGCCGCATCGATGAACCTGATCCATGCGTGGGAGCCAGGCGACACTTTCCGGCCGGTCACCGACAGCGGTACCGTCTCGGAGATACTCGGCGGCTCGGACTGGCGCGGCCTGGACGACAATCGGATCACCAGCCATTGGCGCAGGTACTTCAACGCGGCGCGCGCCGTCACCAGGGCGCGCTCGGGCGGGAAACCGGATGAAGCGGCCGAACGCTACTGGTTCGACAGTCTCGGCAAACTGCTGTTTCCAGCCGATCCCGCGCTCGCCAGGATGGCCAGGCACAACCTGACGCTCGATGACCTGATCGCCATCCGCGACCGGATGATCGGCACCGGCAGCATCGGCGGCAAGGCATTGGGCATGCTGCTGGCGCGCGGCATCCTGCGCAAGGAAGCGCCCGATCTGCACGACCAGCTCGAAGCGCACGACTCGTTCTACGTCGGCACCGAGGTGTTCGACACCTTCCTGGTCCGCAACGGCATCTGGTGGATACGTCGGCAGCAACGCGATCCGCTCACTTTTCTGCACCAGCTGGACGAAGCCCGGGCGCGCATCATGCGCGGCACCTTCACCGAATCGACCCAGCGGCAGCTCGAGGGGATGCTCGACTACTTCGGCGAATGGCCATTCATCGTCCGTTCCAGTTCGCGGCTCGAGGACCAGTACGGCAACGCGTTCGCAGGACAATACGAGAGCGTCTTCTGCGCGAACCACGGGCCGCGCGAAAAACGCCTGGAAGAACTCCTGAACGCGATGCGCAGGGTCTACGCCAGCTCGCTGAGCGAGCAAGCGCTCCGCTACCGGCAACGGCGCGGCCTCCTCGACGCGCACGAGCAGATGGCGCTACTCATCATGCGTGTATCGGGAACCGCCGGTCGCCGCTACTTCTACCCGCATGCCGCCGGCGTCGGCCTGTCGTTCAATCCTTACCGCTGGAATCCGAAAATCGACATGCAGGCCGGCGTCGTTCGACTGGTCGCCGGACTGGGCACGCGCGCCGTCGATCGGAGCGATGACGACTACACGCGCCTGATCGCGCTCAACGAACCGGAGCTGCGCCCCGAAACGAACTTCGGCGCGATTGCCCGGCACGCCCAGCGGCGCATCGATGTGCTCGACCTGGAGGGCAGCGGCGTCGTCAGCGGGCCGTTTGCCGAACTGACGGCCGACGACGTGGATTTTCCGCTCGATCTCTTCACCACCCGCGAGCAGCCCGACCGGCCGCCGTTCCTGACCTTCGACCGGCTGATCGGGAATGGGCAGTTCGTCGAGTGCATGAAAGCCATCCTCGCCCACCTGCAGAATGCCTACCAGCATCCGATCGAAATCGAATTCGCGCTGAACATCCGGCCCGGCGAGCCGTTCCGGATCAATCTGCTGCAATGTCGGCCGATGCAGGTGCGTAGCGTCGATCAACGTCTCAAGGCCGAACCGCCCGCCTACGTCCCCTGCCTGATCAGCGCGCGCGGAGCGGTGATCGGCCCGAGCCGGATCGTCCGGCCGGACCGCATCATCTACGTCGCGCCGGACCAGTACGCACGACTGAACCTGGCCGAGCGCGCCACCGTCGCGCGCGTCATCGGCAAGATCAACCGCGCCAGCGTCGGGCGCACCGTCCTGCTGCTCGGCCCCGGCCGCTGGGGCACGCGCGACGCCTGGCTCGGCATCCCGGTCGCCTTCTCGGACATCAACAACATCGCGGCCCTCTGCGAGATCGTCGCCATGCACGAATCGCTGGTGCCCGACGTGTCGCTCGGCACGCATTTCATCAACGAGCTGATCGAAGCGGACATGCTTTATTTCGCGCTGTTTCCTGGGAGTGCGGGCAACCATATCGACGAGCGCCTGATCCGGCGCCAACCGAACCGCCTCGGCCGAATCGTTCCGGACGCGCGCGATTGGTCGAACGTCATCCGGGTCGCCGACATGCGGACGAAGAACCTGTCACTGTACGCGGACGCCGAACAGCAGCGCGTCGCGGTGACGCTCTGATTCGACGCCCCGGAGCCCGGGCTACAGCGTCATCCAGTTGCTGGCCTCGGGCTGGAACGGAATGTCGGCGACGACCCAGCGCGCAGAGCCGTGTTCCAGTTGCCGAACCTGCGTCGGCTCGTAGATCCGGTGTCCAAACAGCGCGGCGCCGACGGGACTCAGTATCGACCAGCAGTCGTCGTCGGGATCGTGCTCTTCCGGATATACCAGCGTCACTTCCCATGCATCGTTCGACATCGGGTCCGCGAGCCGGACCGTCGAATTCATCGTCACCAGATCGCGCGGCACGTTTTCAGGTTCGACGACCAGGTCGGCCGTGCGCAGACGGTGCAACACCATCATCGCCGGCGGGCTCAGCGCGCGGCCGTCGAACACCCGCTCGATCAGCGTTTCGAGACGCCCCTTGTCGAGTGCCGAAACGCAACGCGGTGCATTGCCGTACAACATTTGTCTCTCCTTTGTCAGCGGTCGAAAGAAGTCGCCAGAAACCAGGATCGCCTGCCCGAGCGGCCGACTCGATGAATGCGGCCCTCGCGCAACAGATCCTGCACGCTTTTGCACAGCGCCTCGTCGTTCGTGTCAACGCCAAGCACGTGCGACAGACGGCGCGTGTCCAGACAGAACTCTTCGTGCAACACGCGCAATACGGACTGTTTCGTGACCACCGACATGGTGCCTCCTTCGTTACGATCGAACCGTTGCTCGATGAACTACAATCGTCCAACCAATCTCGCTCGCCGCACATTTCCCCCGGGTCATCCGGCGATGGGCGCCGGATTTCCACTCAGGCAGGAATTGTGCCGAAGCTGCAGAGGCATCGTAACGTACCCGGCGCGCGCCAATAAGCCTCCTCATTGGCATCTCACTGGTTCCAAAAAAACTACAATCACCACAATCACTTGTGAGGACATGACCATGCTCGATCTCAATCTGATGGCGATCTTCGCGCGCGTCGTCGAAGCCGAGAGCTTTGCCGAGGCGGCGCGGCGGATGAACACGTCGCGTTCCGTCGTCAGCAAAGCCGTGGCGAAACTCGAGAAAGCGCTGGGCGCCCGGCTGATCAACCGGACGACGCGCCATTTGAGCCTGACCGAAATCGGCTCTCTGGTCGCCGATCACTGTTGTCGAATGCTCGAAGAAGCCGACCAAGGCGAACGGCTCGTCGCGAGCTTCACGTCCGAACCGCGCGGCGTGCTCCGGGTCAGCGCTTCGGTCGCCTTCGGGACGCTGCACGTCGCGCCGGCGCTGGCCGATTTCCTGCCCCGCTATCCGAATCTGAAGATCGACTTGACCATCACCGACCGTTGGGTGGATCTGGCCGAGGAACGTTACGACCTGTCGATCCGCGTCATGAACGAGCCACCCGGCAACTGGGTCGCGCGCAAGCTCGCTCCGGTCAGCCGGAAAGTGTGTGCAACGCCCGCCTATTTCGCCCGGCACGGGATTCCCGCCGTGCCGTCGGATCTCGGCAAACACGTCTGTCTCGACTACACGCGCTCGGGCGAGGCGGGACGCTGGCGTTTCGTCAGCAATGGCAAGGAAGAATCGGTCGCCATCGCCGGCCCGCTGCAGGTCAACGACGACGAGGCGCTATCCCAGGCCGTGCTCGGCGGACTCGGCGTCGCGCTTCTGCCGACCTTCATCATCGGCAAGGACCTTCAGGAAGGACGGCTGCAGTCGGTGCTGTCCGAGTACACGCAAGTCAACCGTCACGTCTATGCGCTTTATCTGCCGACGCGGCATCTTCCGAACAAGATTCGCGTTTTCATCGACTTTCTCGTCGAGCGGTTCGGCGCGGAGCCTTACTGGGAGCGCCCGAACTGAGAAGCCGGATGCGACGGACGGATTGAAGATCAGTACCTGAAAAACAGAATCGCCGGTTGCCCGGCGATCCAGAGACTGCGATCGATGCGTGCCGAAGCTACGGCTGCTCGACGAATTTGACCTCGGCCGCCAGCCGCGCGATCGTTTCCGCCGAAGGCGGCGAGGCACCGGCAGCAAGACAAGCGCCCGAGCCGGCGGCGATGGCGGCACGCAGGTGAGTTTCCCAGCCGGCTTCCGGGTGGCGGATCAGGCTGTTGAGCAGGCCGGCAAGGCTGGTGTCGCCGGCGCCGACCGTGTCGACGACCTTGATGGTCGGCGGCAGCGCGCGCCAGTGCTGGTTACCGACATACATCGCCGCGCCCTCGGCACCACGTGTATAGAGGTAGGCGGCGGTCGGGTTCATGGCACGCAGCCTGTCGAACGCAGCATCTTCGTCCTGCGTGCGGAAGAAGCCGCGCAGGTCTTCTTCGGAGACTTTTATCAGGTCGGCGATGGCCGCCATACGCGCGAGGATCGGGTCGTACGACTCGTCCATGACGGCGCGGAAGTTGGGGTCGTAGCTGATCTTGACGCCGAGCTTGTGCAGGCGCTCGGCGGTCGCCACCAGGCGATCGGCGAGCGGCTGGCGGGCCAGGCTGATGCAACCGAAGTGCGCCCAGCGCACGGCCTTTTCCCAGCCTTCCGGCAGCGCGGCGACGTCGAAGTGCAGGTCGGCGCTGTCGTCGCCGATGAAGTAGTACTTCGGCGGATGCGTTTCATGCACGATGGCAAGGAGCGGCGACTTGTTCAGCCGCTGCGTGAAGCGCAGGTCGAGCTTGGCGGCGATCGTGGTCTTCCAGATTTCGTCGCCGAAGCAGTCGTTGCTGACGCCGCCGCCGAAGGCGCTCGGGATGCCGAAGTACGACATCACCATCGCCACGTTCCACGGCGCGCCGCCGGGTACGCTCTTCCACTGGTCCGGGGCGACCCGGATCATGTCGGTCAACGCTTCGCCGAAGGAGACGAACTCCGGCAGTCCCCTTCCTTGCATTGCTTCTTCCATTACGCCCCCTTGGTTTCGCCCAGGGCGCGCAGCACGTCGAAGCTGGCGCCGATGTTGTGATAATCGACCTTGCCGCCCGGGCTCTTTTCCCGGGTGTGGTTCAGATTGGCCGGGTCCAGGATGCGGAACCAGGCGCCCTGCTGGTGATCGACGAAGTGCTTCCAGCAGTAATCCCAGATCTTGTCGTACCACGCCCAGTACGACGCCTTGCCGGTACGCTCGGCGAGCAGCGCGGCGGCGGCGAACGATTCGGCCTGCACCCAGTGATACTTGTCGCCGTCGCACACCGAGTCGTCGGGCGCGAAGCCGTAGTGCAGACCGCCATGCGCGCCGTCCCAGGAGCGGCTGGCCGCCGCCTCGAACAGCTCTTCGGCGCGCGGCAGGTGCCAGTCGGCCGGCAGATGCGCGTCGAGCTGGAGCAAAAGCTTGGCCCACTCGGTATGGTGGCCGGGCTGGTAGCCCCACGGACGGTAGATGTTGGTCTTGTCGTGCAGGTTGTATTCCCAGTCGACCGACCAATCCTGTTTGTAGTGTTCCCAGATCAGGTTGTTGCCCAGCGCGGCCTGGCGCACGGTAATCGCGTGGGCCAGCGTCTCGGCGCGCTCGATGTAGCGGCGCTCGCCCGTGGCGACGTAGCAGTAGATCATCGCTTCGCAGGCGTGCATGTTGGCGTTCTGCCCACGGTAGGACGACGTCTTCCAGTCCGGGCCGGCTTCGTCGGCGTAGAGCTGCGCGGCCGGTTCCCAGAAGTGCCTTTCGGCCAGTTCGAAGGTCTCGCTCAGCCAGCCGCGCGCTTCCTCGATGCCGGCTTTCAGCGCATGCGCGTAGGCGAGCATGACGAAGGCCATGCCGTAACAGTGCCGCGTGTCGTCGAGCACGCGCGCCTGCTGGCCGTCCCAGTCGAGCATCCAGGCGTAGCCGCCGGTGACCGGGTCGCGGAAGACATTGCGCAGGAAATCGACCGCGTGGCGCACACCGGCCTTGTAGCGCGCCTCGCCGGTCAGTTGGAAGAGCATCGCGTGGGTGATCACGAAACGCGTGGCGTTGACCAAATGACGCGTGCGTTTGTCGAACACCGTGCCGTCGTCGAGGTAGTAGTGGTACATGCCGCCGCTCGGATCGATGGCGCGGCCGCTGTAGAAATCCATGACCCAGCTGATGTGCTGGCGCAGGAATTCAGGAGAACGAAAGTTGGGTGAGGCTGGAATTGTCATTGTCTTGCTCCTCGAATAAAACCGAATTACTCGGCGCTGGAGAAAGCCCGTCAAGCGCGGCACACGCCGGCTTTCTATGGTTGTTTTGCCTGCGGGCTGAAGCGGGCCATTCTACCCGCTTCCCGCCCGTGACGCCTGCGCTCGCTTGGCAGTCAGTCGATACGGAGTTTCCGTCAGACGGATATGGTTTCGGCACAGACCGGAGGCCGGTATGTGCCGAAACAGTGCCGAAACAGTGCCGAAACTGGAACCGGCGGCGGGCAAACGTTACCGTGTTGCACGCCGGCCGAAGGCTGATCAGGTCAGCTCGCTGCCTGCTGCTGCCTCCATTTGTCGAGCAGCACGGCGAGCACGATGACGGCGCCCTTGGCGACGTACTGCCAGAACGACGAGAGACCGAGGATGGTCAGGCCGTTGTTCATCACGCCGATGATCAGCGCGCCGATCACCGTGCCCCAGATCGAGCCGACGCCGCCGGCCAAACTGGTACCGCCGAGCACGACGGCCGCGATCGCATCCAGCTCGTAACCGACGCCCCAGTTGCCGTTCGCCGCGTACAGACGGCTCGACGACATGGCGCCGGCAACGCCGGAGAACAGGCCGCTGATCGAGTAGACGAAGAGCAGCACCGTCAACACCTTGATGCCGGTCAGGCGCGCCGCCTGCGGGTTGCCGCCGACGGCGTAGATGTGCAAGCCGAGAATCGTCTTCCGGAGGATGAACCAGGAGATCAGCGTCACCGCCGCCGCCACCCAGATCAGCCAGGGCACGGCGAGGAAGTCGCCGTTGCCGAGCCACTCGAAGGTCGGGATATTGTTGTTGAGCACCGTCGTCCCGTTGGCCAGCAGATAGGCCGCGCCGCGCAGCGCGGTCATCGTGCCGAGCGTGACGACGAAGGGGTTGATGTTGAAATACGCCACCATCGAGCCGTTGAACATGCCGCACAGGAGACCGGCGATGACGAAGGCCGGCAGCGCCAGCGCCGGGATGTTGTCGGGCAGCGAGAAGGTCATGCCGATGACGGCGGCGACCGCCAGCATGGAACCGACCGAGAGGTCGATCCCGGCGGTGAGGATGACGAAGGTCATGCCGCAAGCCAGCACCAGGTTGATCGCCACCTGGCGCAGGATGTTCATCGTGTTGTTCTGCGTGAGGAAGTTCGACGTGCCGTCGTCGCTGAAATAGAGCGTCAGCGCGTAGAACAGCAGATACATGACGACGAGCACCGGCAGCATGCCGAGCCGCTCGAACCAGCGGCCGATGAACGAACCGTGCTTGACAGCCTTCTCTTCTGCGGCGCCGACGGCGACGCCTGTTCCTGTTGTAGCCATGAAAGATTCCCTCCTTGTTTCTTCAAGCCGCCGAGCGCACGTCGTGCGTGGCCAGCGTCATGATCTTTTCCTGATTGATGTCGTCGCCCGTGCATTCGCCGGTGATCACGCCTTCGCGCATGACGACGACGCGGTCGCAGATGCCGATCACTTCGGGCAGTTCGCTCGAAATCACCACGATCGCCACGCCGGTCGCCGCTAGTTCGTTGATGATGTGATAGATCTCGGACTTGGCGCCGACGTCAACGCCGCGCGTCGGCTCGTCGAGCAGCAGGACGCGCGGGCGGATTTCCAGCCAGCGCGCCAGCAGCACCTTCTGCTGGTTGCCGCCGGACAGCCCGCCGACGATGCCGTCCGGCCCCTGGATCTTGATCGACAGGCGGCTGATCGCCTCCTTAGTCAGCTTGCGCAGCGCCGGGTGGTCGATGACACCGGCCCGCGAGTTGTGTCCGAGCACGTTCATCGAGGTATTGGCCAGCGCCGAGAGCTGCAGGAACAGGCCTTGCCCCTTGCGGTCTTCCGGCAGATAGCCGATGCCGAGACGGATGGCGTCGAGCGGCTCCTTGACGTCGATCTCCTGCCCGCCGAGCAGCACGCGGCCGCTGGTTTTCGGATCGGCGCCGAAGATGAGGCGCGCCAGTTCGGTGCGTCCGGCACCGACCAACCCGGCGAGGCCGAGCACTTCGCCGGAGCGCGCCTGGAACGAAGCCGGCCGCACCTTGCCGCCGCCGAGTTCGCGCACGTCGAGGACGATATCCCCGGCCTTGCGTCCGCTCTTGTGCTGGTAGAAATCGCCGAGCGGCCGGCCGACCATCATCTGCACGATCTTCGACGCTTCGAGATGTTCGCGGTCGAGTTCGCCGACGTAGGCGCCGTCGCGCAACACCGTCACGCAGTCGGCGAGCGCATTGACCTCGGCCATGCGGTGGCTGATGTAGATGACGGCGATACCTTCGTCGCGCAGCTTGCGCACGATGCGGAACAGCGCCTCAGTCTCGCGATCGGACAAAGCGGCGGTCGGCTCGTCCATGATCAGGATGCGGCCCTTGTGGATCAGCGCGCGCGCGATTTCGACCTGCTGCTGCTGCGCGATCGACAGTTTGCTGGCCGGCGTCGTCGCCTTGAACGGCGCGTCGAGCGTTCTCAGCACTTCCTCGGTGCGCCGGTTCATTTCGGCCGTGTCGGCCATGCCCCAGCGCGTCCTCGGCTCGCTGCCCATGAAGACGTTTTCGGCCACCGTCAGATTGGTGGCCACGGAAAGTTCCTGATAGATCAGGCTGATGCCGGCGGCGCGCGCGTCGGCCGGCTTGGTGATCTGGACGGGCTGGCCGTCGACCTTGATGACGCCAGCATCGGGTTGATACACACCGGAAAGCACTTTCATCAGCGTGCTCTTGCCCGCACCGTTTTCGCCCATCAGGGCGTGAATCTCATGGCTACGCACGGTCAGCTTGACACCATTCAACGCGCGCGTCGCACCGAAGTGCTTACTGATGCCTTCCATCTCCAGAACTACTTGCCCCATACCCCCCCCCTGGAAGAACGGATGTTGCGCAAACGGGCCTCAGCGACTGAAGCCCGTTTGCAGAATCACCGGCCGACCAAACTCTTGGTTTTGTCTGTCCCGGCCGGTTCGCTGGGTACTGCCGCCCGAAACCGGACGACCACCAGCTTACGCCTTAATTACTCCTTCACCCATCCCGGGTAATCCTTCAGATTGGCCTTGGTGACCAGCGGAACCGGCAGCAGCGTGACGTTGGACGCCGGCTTTTTGCCGTTCATCATTTCGTAGCCGATCTTCACGCCGTCGGACGCCATCTGGTAGGGATTCTGGGCGGCGCTGCCTTCGAGCAGGCTGGCCGGATCCTTGAGCGCAACGACCGCGTCAGGCGCGCCGTCGACCGCGGTAATGAAGATGCCTTCGCGCTTGGCTTGCTTGATCGCCAGTTCGGCGCCGATGGCTGTCGGATCGTTGATCGCGAACACGGCATCGATCTTCGGATTGGCGGTCAGCAGATCCTGCATCACAGCCATGCCGCCGTCACGCGAACCCTTGGCGTCCTGGTTGTCGGAGAGCACCTTGATGCCGGCGTTCTTGGCGAACACTTGCTTGCAGCCGACCACGCGGTCGATGACCGAGGTGACGGGCGGTCCGTTGACGATGACGACGTTGCCCTTGCCGTTCAGCTTCTTGGCGATGTACTCGCAGGCGTTGGCGCCGGCGGCGACGTTGTCGGACATCACGGTGTAGTCGGCGCCTTCGGCACCGACGTTGACGGCGACGACGACGATACCGGCGTCACGTGCCTTCTTGAGGACCGGCGCGATCGCCTTCGGGTCAACGGCGTTGACCAGCAGCAGGTCGATCTTGTTGGCGATGAAGTTTTCGATCTGGCCGACTTGCGTGTTGAGGTCGTACTTGGTCGACAGCGCGGTGACCTTGACGTTCGGGTTGATCTTCTTGGCGGCTTCTTCCGTGCCCTTGCCCATGGCGACGAAGAACGGGTTGGCCATGTCGCCGACGGTCAGGCCGACCGCCTTCAGTTCCTTCGCCGAGACCGAACCGGCCATGGCAACCATCGACATCGAAGCGATCAATACCGGGATGATACGTTTCATGAAACCCTCCTTGGTTAGTCATTTACTTGGCGCTGCGAACGCGGGCCCCCGCCCGTCCTTCGCTACGCATCAATCGCAAGCCGTCACTTCAAGCGGCAGCCGCGTCCGGAATTCCATCGACAATTCCGGCCTTCCGCGCCGGACTTCCCCGGAACTCCTGCCCACCATCGTTCAGCAGGCAGCGCGGTGCATCGTAGGGAGCTTTCGTTAATGCCGAATTTCAAAACTGCGTAAAATGGTGACGATTGTTTCGTCGCCCTTGAAATATTTGTAACGCGGCTGAAACAACCCCGTACCAACGATCGAAACCGGGATCGATCCCGTGCCGGCCGCCCACCTTCATCGCTGGCCGGCAGAACGGTTATCATCCCGCTGCAGGTGAACCGCCCCGCAACAAAACCACACAACGAGGGCGGATATGAACGGAGGAGTCATGACTACAAACCCGGTTCCGCACGTCCTGATCGTCGACGACGAGGCCGACATGCGCGAGCTGTTGTGCGACCTCATCGAATCGAACGGCCTGCGCGCGACGGCCGTCGAAGACGGTGCGACGATGCGCGCCGAGCTCGAAAGCGGCAACTACGCCCTGCTCATCCTCGACCTGCGCCTGCGCCGCGAGGACGGCCTGACGCTGGCGCGCGCCGTGCGCGAGACCTCCGCGATCCCGATCATGATCCTCACCGGCAAGGGCGACGAAACCGACCGCATCCTCGGGCTGGAGCTTGCGGCCGACGACTACCTGATGAAGCCGTTCAACCCGCGCGAGCTGCTGGCCCGCGTGCGCGCCCTGCTGCGCCGCGCCGGCGGCGAATTCCCGGCGGCGAAGAACGGCAGCCCGGCGAATCAGCCGCAGGGCCGCAACGCGAGCGTCGCCGACGCGAACGAACACGAGACCGCGCGCTTCGGCGACTGGACGCTGGATCTCACCGACCGCGTGCTGCGTGACCAGCACAACCAGCCGTGCGCGCTGACGCCGAGCGAATACGCGCTGCTCGAAGCCTTCTACCGCAACGCGAACCGGGTGCTGACGCGCGACCAGCTGCTCGAGAATCTGCGCGGCGACCACACCGACGCGTTCGACCGCACGATCGATGTGCTGATCCTGCGCCTGCGCCGCAAGATCGAGCGCAATCCGTGCCACCCGGAGTTCATCCGCACCGAACGCGGCATCGGCTACCAGTTCTGCACGCAAGCGGCACGCGCGCAGTAAGCGGCCGCAACACGAGCAGTCAGTCACGATGAATCAAATCGACTTTCGAGAATCCGTCATTCCGGGCTTGACCCGGAATCCGACCGAAGGGAGTGCAGAGCCAGTGGTGCACCGCTGGATCCCGGCGTTCGCCGGAATGACGTGGCTATCCTTGTTTCGGCGTAACTGACTACTAGCGATGCAGCAGAGACCCGCCGAAGCCCGCTTCTGGCCGACCAGCGTCCGTTCGCGCCTGCTGCTCGCCTTTGCCGTGATCTTCGCCTCGGCGATGGCGCTGGCGCTGGTCGGCTGGCTCGGCATCCGCGACACGCGCGACGCGCTGCGCGACTTCCAGTCGCACGTGCTGCCCGACGTCTCGCGCTCGCTCGAACTCTCGCAGCGGATCGCCGCCATCGCGGCGATGGCGCCCTACGTGGCGGAAAGCACGCGCCCGTTCCAGCTGCAGGCCGAAGCGCAGGCGCTGCTCTCCCGCGTCGACGAGGCCGAACGACTGGCCAACACGATGCCGGTCGAACGCAGCCAGGAACTCAACGTCGGCCCCGCCCTGCTCGCGCTCAAGGCCAGCATCTCCGAGCTGGTCGAGGTCACGCGCAAGGATCTCTTCCTGCAGGAGGATCTGCGCGAATACCTGTACCGCCTGTCCAGTGCCGCCGACGAACTGCCGCCGATGGCGCGCCGTGAGAACGTTGACGCGGTCTTCCGCGACCTGATCGCCGCCATCGAAGTGTCCAACGCGGAGACGCTGGCGCTCCTGCGCAAACGGGTAACCGAACAGACGAGTCGCATGGACCGCAGCAACCTGGCCTCGTCGCGCATCGTCAATCTCATCCGCGACAACCTCGAGGGCCCGGACAACGTCTTCGTGCTGCGCGACCGCCAGTTCCAGCTGCGCGAACGCAAGGCTTTCCTCGTCTCGCGCACGCGCGCCGAAGCCGAGCGCCTCGGCGAACGCGTCGATCAGTACGTTCACAACGCGCGTTCGCACGTCGAACAACGCGGCGAATCGGTGACGCGCGCCGTGCGCTCCGGCGCGCTCGGCATCACCATCCTCACCTTCGTCTGCATCGCGGTCGCCCTGCTCGGCATCCGCGTCGTGATCCGCATGGTCGGCAGCCTGGGCGGCATCACGCAGGTGATGAGCAAGCTGGCGCAGGGCGATACCGAACAGTCGACGCCGGAAACCGGGCGCCGCGACGAGCTCGGCGCGTTGGCGCGCGCTTTCGAGGTCTTCCGCGACAACGCGCGCGCCGTGCGGCGCATGGCCAACGACATCCGCGAGCAGGGCAACCTGCTGGCAACGGTGGTCGAGAGCATGAAGGACGGCCTGTCGGTATTCGACAGTGCGGGCCGCATCGTCACCTGGAACCGGCAATACCCGGTGCTGCTCAACATCAAGGGCGACGGCATCAAGCACGGCATGACGCTGGACGAGATCCAGACGCTGCTGCCCGAGCGCATCAACGACAACGCCGGCGCGCCGACCGTGCTCTCCGAATTCAACCGCGCGCGCCAGAAGCACGCCTACCGTTTCGAGCTGGCCTTCACCGGCGGCCGCGTCGTCGAATTCCGCAGCAATCCGATGCCGGGCGGCGGCTTCGTCACGCTGTACAGCGACCTCACCGAGCGCCGCCTGGTCGAATCGCAGCTGCGCCAGGCGCAGAAGATGGAAGTGCTCGGCCAGCTCACCGGCGGCGTCGCGCACGACTTCAACAACCTGCTGGCGGCGATCACCGGCAACCTCTACCTGCTCGATCAGGAAAAGAACCTTTCGGAACCCGGCAAGCGCTTCGCCGGCCGCGCGCGTTCAGCCGCCGAACGCGGTGCGACGCTGACCCGCCGCCTGCTCGCCTTCGCCCGGCGGCAGCCGCTCTCGCCGAGCGCCGTCAACGTCGATGTGTTCATCCGCGACCTCGCCGACCTCATCGAATACAGCGTCGGCCAGGGCGTCGCCGTCGTGCTCGACCTTGACGCACCGGACATCTGCGCCTGGGTCGACCGCGGCCAGCTGGAAAACGCCCTGCTCAACCTGGCGATCAACGCGCGCGACGCGATGCCGAACGGTGGGACGCTGGACCTGCGCAGCCGTTTCGATGCCAACCGCGACCTGGTCAGCATCGAAGTCGCCGACAGCGGCCAGGGCATGGATCGCGAAGTCCGCGAACGGATCTTCGAGCCGTTCTTCACGACCAAGGCCGGTTCCGGCAGCGGCCTCGGCCTCTCCATCGTCTATGGCTTCGTCAAACAGTCGGGCGGCGACATCCAGCTGACCAGCGCGCCGGGCAAGGGCACCTCCTTCACACTGCATCTGCCGACGCGCGCGCGCGAGTTCGTGCAGGAGGAAGCGGAGGCGCCGAGCGAGCCGCTCGCCGGCCAATCGCTGCTTCTCGTCGAGGACGATACCGACGTCCGTTCGGCGCTGGCCGACCTCCTGAGCGCGACCGGGCACGTCGTCACCGTCGCCGCGACGGCGGAACAGGCGCTCGAACTCTTGCGGAACACCTATCAGTCGGTCGTGCTGTCCGACGTCAACCTGGGTCCCGGCGCGAGCGGCGTGGCGCTGATGCAGCACATCGCGGAACGCTATCCGACGCTGCCCCGCATCCTGATGTCCGGCCTTCCCACCGAGTTCCTGGTTTCCCGGTTCGGTCTGTCCGAAGAGCAGCCGCTCCTTGCCAAGCCGTTCACCATCCAGCAGCTCGACGGCGCCATCCGGCAGGCCACCTCGATTTTTCAGAGTTGATCCCGAGCTTATGGAAATCGCCGATTCGACCATGCAGCGCCGCCTCCGAAAAACCTGCCGCGCGCGCCTGTGCGCCGCGGCGGCGGCCTTGAGCACGCTCGGAGCATTCCACGCGGCGCCGGTTTCCGCCGCCGACCCGGTGCGCATCGGCGTCACGGTCACCGATCTCGGCAACCCCTTCTTCGTCCGCCTGGCGCGCAGCATCGAAAACTCGGCGCGCCAGGCGATCGGCCCGGACGTCAAGATCTACGTCGCTTCGAGCGCCTACGATCTGCAGCGTCAAAACAGCCAGATCGACTATTTCATCGACAAGAAGATCGATCTGCTCATGCTGATCGCCACCGACCCGGTCGCCATCGAACCCGCCGTCCAGCGCGCGCAGTCGAAGGGCATCAAGGTCATGGCGCTCGACGTGCGCGCGGCGGGGGCCGACGCGACCTTCACCACCAACAACATCCAGGCCGGCGAGCTCGCCTGCCGGCACATCGCGCAGAAACTGGGCGGCAAGGGCGACGTGGTCGTCATCTCCGGCCCGCCGGTCACCTCAATCACCGACCGCATGTCCGGCTGCCTGGGCGAATTGAAGGCGTCGCCCGGCATCCGCCTGCTTTCCTCCGACCGCAACGGCGGAGGCAGTTCGGAGGGCGGCTTCGCCAAGATGACCGACGTGCTCACGATCTTCCCGCACATCGACGCCGTCTTTGCCATCAACGACCCGACCGCGCTCGGTGTCGAAGAAGCGGCGCGCCAGGCTGGACGCGGCGAGTTCTTCATCGTCGGCGTCGACGGCGCGCCGAAGGTCAAGGCGCGCCTGCACGACGCCGATTCGCTGATCCAGGCCACCGTCGCGCAATTGCCCGACGTCATGGCGCAGAAAGCGGTGGAAACCGGTTATGCGCTGATGCGCGGCAAAGCCGTCCCCAACCGCGTCGTGCTGATCCCCGCCGAGCTGCTGACGCGTGACAACCCGCCGGAGTCAACCGATTGGGGACCATGACCTCGCGCAATGGCGCACGCAAATTCCCTCTGCGGCCCATGCTGGCCGCGCTGGCGCTGGCCGCAGTCGCGTGCGTTTCGCTCGCCGCCGAAACCGGCCGCATCGGCGTCTCGGTCACCGACCTCGGCAACCCGTTCTTCGTGCGCGTGGCGCGCGGCGTCGAGACCTCGGCGCGGCGCGTCGTCGGCTCCGACGTCAAGGTCTTCGTCGCCTCCAACGCCTATGACATCCAGCGCCAGATCCAGCAGATCGACGATTTCATCCGCAAACAGGTCGATCTGATCGTGCTCAACGCGGCCGACCCGGTCGCCGTCGAAGCCGCCGTCAACCGCGCGCAGGCCAACGGAATCCGTGTCGTCGCCGTCGATGTGCGGGCCGCCGGCGCCGACGCGACGATCACCACCGACAACGTGCAGGCCGGCGAACTGGCCTGCCGCCATATCGTGGAAAAGCTCGGCGGCGTCGGCCAGGTCGTGATCATCAACGGCCCGCCGGTTTCGGCGACGATCGACCGCGTCGCCGGCTGCCACGCCGTGCTCGATAGCGCGCCGGGTATCCGCATACTCTCCGCCGACCGCAACGGCGGCGGCACGTCGGAAGGCGGCTTCGCCAAGATGACCGACCTGCTGACGTTGTTCCCGCACATCGACGCGGTGTTCGCGATCAACGATCCGACGGCGATCGGCGCCGACGATGCCGCCCGTCAGGCCGGGCGCAGCGACTTTTTCATCGTCGGCGTCAACGGCGCACCAAAAGCCAAGGCGCGCATGAAGGACGGCAACTCCCTGATCGGGGCCACCGTCGCGCAGATGCCCGACGTGCTGGCGCGCAAGGCCGTCGAAGCCGGCTACGCGCTGATCCGCCGGCAATCGGTTCCTGAACGAATCGTCCTCATCCCGGCCGTTCTCCTGACCCGCGATTCGGTGCATGATCAGGAGGACTGGAGTCATTAAGGGAACGCTGAAGCATTCGTCCCCCCGGCGAAAGCGACTGAAGGAAATGCGGAATCCCGGGGCCCAGCTCGGTGAACTTTTTAAGCTGACACGACCGGCAAATCCAACTCATCTATGCCATAAGCCCTATATCAAAGAAGGATGGCTGCCATTAGAATGCCTAACTCTTAATAAGTCTTGGTATTCGTCAAATGTCCAGCCCGCTCACCGACCTGGCCGCCGCCGGTGTCGCGCTCTTCACCCAGGATTCGCGGTTGATGAAGCTGCGCTTTTCCGCCTCGAGCGGTCTAGGCGAAGAAGCGCTGCTGGCGCACCGGCTGGTGGGTGAAGAAAGCTTGTCGGCCGGCTACCGCCACACGCTCGACTGCCTCTCGCCGGACACCCAGCTCGAACTCAAGCGCTTCCTGGGTCAGCCGGCCGAGATTTCCCTGCTCCTCCCGGACGGCGGCCATCGTCTGTTCACCGGGCTCGTCACCCACGCCGCCCAGGCCGGCGCCGACGGCGGCTTCGCCCGCTACGTCCTCACCCTCGAACCGGCGCTCGCCCTCCTCGCCCACCGGCGCAACAGCCGCGTCTTCCAGGACAAAAGCGTCCCCCAGATCGTTTGTGCGCTGCTCGACGAACACCTCGCCGCCAACCCCGCCTTCCCCGGCGTCTTCCAGTACCACAGTCTCCTGAGCCAGGACTACCCGGTCCGCTCCTACTGTCTGCAGTACCGCGAAACCGACCTCGCCTTCATCGAACGCCTGCTCGCCGAAGAAGGCATCAGCTACCGCTACCAGCACGGCCCCGACCCCGACACCTCGATCCGCCGCGCTCACGCCAGCGGGCGCAGCGAAGACACCCTGCCGCAACACACCCTCATCCTCTTCGACCGCAACGCCGACCTGCCGCCCGTCCGCGCCGACGCCCCCGAACCGTCCCGCCGCGCCTCACCGTGCCGGCCCGTCCTCCGTTTCCACCGCAGCGACGGCGTCGAGACCGACGACGCGATCGACACCTGGACCGCCGAACGCCAGCTCCAGTCCGGCAAGAGTACCCTGGCCAGCTACGACTACCAGGCGGTCGCCACCCACGTCGGGAGCGACGACAGCCGGCTCGAGCACGGCGAACGGGGCACCCCGCTCGCCGACGGCCTCGAAGACTACGATCCCCAAACCGGCTACTACGGCCAGGATTCCGCCGAACTGACGCGCTACAGCGCCCTCCGCCAACAGGCCAAGGACCTCGCCGGCAAGACCTTCCACGGCGCGGGGACGGTCCGTCACCTGGTCCCCGGCAGCTGGTTCGAACTCGCCGAGCACCCGATCCACGACCGGGATGGACCGGAAGATCGGCAATTCATCGTCACCCACCTGACCTTCAGCGCCGAGAACAACCTGCTTGCCGACCTGGCGCCGGCAGCGCAACGGCGTCTCGGGCGGTTGCTGGCGGCCGGCGGCTCGACCCGACCCGACCCGTCTCCAGTTCCAGGCCCGGATACCCCGTACAGAAACACCTTCCGCGCCGTGCGCCGTCACCTCACGATCGTTCCCGAATTCCAGCAGACGCGGCACCAGAAACCGACGGCCAAGGGATTGAGCACGGCCACCGTCGTCGGCCCGGCCGGTGAAGAGATCTTCACCGACGCCCATGGGCGCATCAAGCTCCAGTTCCACTGGCAACGGAAACAGGATCATCCGGCCGGCGGCGCCGATCTCGACGATCACTCGTCGACCTGGGTACGGGTGACTCACCCGAGCGCCGGCGCGGCCTGGGGCACGCAGTACATTCCGCGCATCGGCCAGGAGGTGGTCGTCGACTTCATCGAAGGCGACATCGACCGGCCGCTGGTGACCGGCGTCGTGCACAACGGGACGCACCGGCCGCCGGCCTTCAGCGGGGTGGGATCCCTGCCGGCCAACAAGACGCTCTCCGGGCACCAGAGCAAGGAGTACAAAGGCCAGCGCTACAACGAACTGCTGTTCGACGACAGTACGAACGAAATACGAACGAAACTCAGTAGCGAACACGGCAAGACGCAGCTCAATCAGGGGTTTCTCATTCATCCGAGAAGCGACGGCCGGGGCGAACCGAGGGGCGAAGGGTTTGAGCTCAGAACCGACGAGTCGGGGGCGCTCAGGGCGGCGAAAGGACTGCTGTTCAGTACCTGGCAGCGCCTGAACGCCAGCGATACGCAACTCTCGCGCGGCGAGACGCTCGAACTGATGCAGCGGAGTCTCGACCTCTTCCGGCAGCTCGGCGACTACGCCGCGCAGCACGAGGCGCTGCCGGTCGATCCGGCAGCGCAGGACGAGCTCCGGCAGAAATTCGCGGATTGGGAGCAGGGCACGAATACCCAACCGCACCATGGGACCAACGGCGGGGCCGGCGGCGCCCCGCTCATCGGCCTCAGCGCCCCCGGCGGCATCCATCAGAGTACGCCCGAATGCCTCGTCGGCTACGCCGGAAAGAACGTCGATACGGTTGCCCAACAGCACCTGCAACTGACCGCCGGGCAACGTTTCAACCTGAACGCCGGCCAGGGCATCTCGCTGTTCGCGCACGACGAAGGGCTCAAGGCGATTGCCCATCATGGCCCGCTCATGCTGCAGGCGCAGCACGACGACGCCGTCCTCAACGCCGAGCAAAACATCACCTTGACCGCCAGCCAGGGGAAGATCGTCGGCATGGCCGAGCAGGAGATCGTCTTCATGACGGCCGGCGGCGCTTACCTCAAGCTGGCCGGACCCCACGTGGAAATCGGCTGCACCGGCCGCTACACCGAACGCGCCGCCGCCCATCACCTGCTCGGGCCTGCCTCGATGGCTACCGACCTGCCAGTGTTCGGCGCCAGCCCCGTTAACCAGAAGTTCGTTCTCCAGCACGACCCGCACGGCGAACTGACCCAGCCCATCGCACATACCCCCTACGCGATCGACCTCACCGACGGCAGCACCCTCAAAGGCGTCTCCGATGCGCAAGGAAGAACGGAACTGCTCGCCCGTGACGCGATGCGCATCGCCGACCTCCGCTTCTTCCGGAAGAAGAAATAGCATGGCCGTCATCAAACCTACTGCCGACCCGCACTGCTACCAGATTGGTGAAGGCCGCGCCTGCCTGCTGCCCCACCGCATGAACGACCGCGTGGTCGCCGGGGCGCGTCCGTTGCCGGGTGTCGTCATCCTAGTGCACGGCGTCAACGACCTGGGCGTCAGCTATCCGGCGCAGGAAGCCGGGCTGTGCCGGGGCCTCAACGAACGCCTGTCGCGCAGCGACCTGGAACCCGCCGGCTACCGCCTGCCGTCGAACGATCGCCACGACGCGCTCGAAGCCGACCCCGACGCCGTCTACTACCGGTGCGACGGCAAGGGCTACGGCCCGGTCATTCCCTTCTACTGGGGGTATCGGGAAGTGGAAGATGCGGTCAAGAAAGACACCCCGCACGGCCAATACCTCGACCGCCACGGCAACCGCCTGGACAAGAACGGCGCGCAGGGCGGCGGCCCGTTCGCCAACGCCACCTCCAACCTGCCGGATATGTGGGGTGCGGGCTTCCGTCCCTACGGCGGCGCTTTGAACGCGATGGCCGGCGATCCCACCCATCCGCTGCGCGGCGCCCCCGACCGGCGTTACATGGTGCTCGCCGCGCTGCGCCTGGCCGCCCTGGCGCAGGCCGTCCGGCACTACGACGAGAACGAAACCGTGACCCTCATCGGCCACAGCCAGGGCTGCCTTCTCTCGCTGCTGGCGCAAGCCTTCCTGGACGAGTGGCAGGAACGCCCGGCCGACTGCCTGATCCTCAACCATCCGCCCTACGGTCTCGACGAACCCGTCGCCGAACGGCTGCAGAGCGGCTGCACGCAACAAAGCACCCACGCCCGCCTGAGCACCCTGCAGAACCTGGTGCGCTTGGTCACTGCCGCGCCGCACGCCGCGCCGGCGCTGGCGGCGCTGGTCGACGCTCAATGCGGCCACGTCTGCGGCCCGTTCTGGACGCCGAGCGAAGCCAAGCGCCCGGACCCGGCCCGCCCCGGCGGCACGCACCGACAAGGCATCACCTTCGCCGAGCGCGACAATCGCGGCAAGGTGTACCTGTACTTCTGCCCGGAGGACCTCACCGTCGGCTTGGACAGCGTGCTCGGCATCGGCAGCTTCGGCGTGCCGGAACAGATGTCGGGCACCGGCGCGCGCGGGGAGCGGCAGCGCTTCGCCGCCCTCGAGAGCCTGGGGCCGCGCTTCCTGCAGCGCGTCTTCTCGATGCGCGAACGGAACGGCGCGCGCCCGGTGGTCGGCGCGCCGCCGGGCGACTACTGCCTACGCCAGCCGGGGGAGGATTTCCACGCCCACGCGCCGACGCCGGCGGCGGCCGATCTGCGCCATGCGCCCAGCGCGGGGGAGACCCGGCGCATCAGCGGCGAGGAACTGACGCCGCCCTGCCGGCCCGACCTGCGCTACGGCGAGGTCGCCGCCGGCCGGCAGGCGGTAGACCCGATCGACGCGGCGACCGCCATCACCAACGACGGCATCGGCCAGCGCCGCGAGACCATCGACGACCCGCGCCCGGCGGGCAGCGTCAGCCAGATCGGCCTGGCGGGCGGCGAGGGCCTGGACGACCCCGCCGTTTACCAGGTCGAGCAGGCGCTCAATCGGGACAAGGCGGTCGAGGACCGCTGCCGGGTCGAATCGGCCTATCGGCTGCACGACGGCCGGCTGAGCGTCCTGCGTAGCGAAACGCCGAACGAAGCCCGCCTGCGCTGGCAATCGACGAAATCGATGGCGAACAGCTACCACTCGGCCATCGTCGCCAACCCCGAGCACAGCCGCCTGGTGCATGCCTACGACGTGGCGATCGCCCAGGGCGAGTCGGTGAGCAACCCGACTTTCCGCGAATTGCTGCTCAGGCTCGCGGATTGGCGCGTGGTGACGAAGAAGGATCCGATGGATCCTAAATCAGGCATCCTGCTCAAAGATGTCAAAGCCAATGCTTTCTACAAAGAACTCCCCGAACGCATGAAGACCTTCGTCGAGGCCAATGCCCGCTACTACACCGAGGGCACCTTGCCGCTGCATCTCATTCCGGCCGAGCCGCCCAAGGCCGTCGTCAGCGATACGCTGCGCGACGCCCACAACCGGGGCACCGGCTGGGGGAATCGGCGATGAGCGCGCGGCCGGCCCACCCCTTTCCGCGCCCGTGGCGCTACCTCGCGGCCTTCCCGGTGCTCGCCGCCCTGTGGGTGGTGGCCGTGGAAGGCTGGATTCACCCTCCGGAGATCATGATGTCCGCTGCCGACCGAGGCTGTGTGAAAACATCGTGAACGATTCGACCGGGGCTTTGTCTATGCATACAACATGGACTGAGGTCGGCGATGAAGCGATACATCGAAGGGAAGAACCGGGAGCAGATGGTGTTGATGCCCGAATCACTGGATGACTTCATTGGTGAAGACAATCCGGTGCGGGTCATCGACGTGTTTGTCGAGGAACTGGATTTGCCGGGGCTGGGGTTCGCGTCTGCGCAGCCTGCGGTGACGGGACGGCCGGGCTACCACCCGGGCTTGCTACTCAAGCTGTACATCTACGGTTATCTGAATCGGATTCAGTCAAGCCGGCGGCTTGAGCGTGAGGCACAGCGCAACGTTGAGGTCATGTGGCTCACGGGGCGCTTGGCACCCGACTTCAAGACGATTGCCGATTTCCGTCGAGACAACGGCAGTGGCATTCGCAATGTCTGTAAGCAATTCATCGGGGTGTGCCGCGAGTTGGATCTGTTCAGCCATGCCGTGGTGGCCATTGATGGCAGCAAGTTCAAGGCCGTGAATAACCGGGATAGGAACTTCACGCCGCACAAACTGGAGCAGCGCATCAAGCAGATTGAGGAAAGCATCGAACGCTACATGCACGCCTTGGATACCGCCGATCGCACGCAGCCAACGGAGACGGAAGCCAAGACGAAGAACCTGAAGGAGAAACTCGTCCGGCTCAAAAATCAGATGCGTTACCTGCAAGAGATGGGAGAACACCTCCGTCAGGCGCCCGATGAACAAGTCTCGCTGACCGATCCGGATGCCCGCTCCATGGCGACCAGCGGTCGTGGCACTGGGATAGTTGGTTACAACGTGCAGATTGCCGTCGATACCGAGCATCACCTCATCGTCGCGCACGATGTGGTGAATCTTGGCCATGATCGTACGCAACTCGCCTCTATGGCCATGCAGGCCAAAGCAGCGGTAGGCGAAAAAACCTTGGAGGTACTTGCCGATCGTGGCTACTACAAGGGACCAGAAATTCTGGCCTGCGAGCAGTCCGGCATTACGCCTTTCGTACCTATGACGATGACCAGCGACAACAAGGCACGTGGCTTGTTCGACAAGCGCGACTTCGTCTATCAATCCGATCAGGATGCGTATCGCTGTCCCACCGGTCAGCTATTGCCACGCCATCATCAGTCGGTCGAGCAGGGATTGGTCATCCACACCTATTACAACCTGAATGCGTGCATGCAATGCCCCATCAAGGCGCGGTGCACGACTGCTGAAAGGGAACGCCGAGTCCGGCGCTGGGAGCATGAGGACGTCTTGGAGTCCATGCAGCGCCGCCTGGATGCCTGCCCCGGCAAGATGCGTCGGCGGCGCAGCACGGTCGAGCATGTGTTCGGGACGCTGAAATTCTGGATGGGCGCCACCCACTTCCTCACGAAAACCCGGCCACGGGTGCAGACGGAAATGAACTTGCATGTGCTGGCGTACAACCTGCGCCGGATCATCAGTTTGTACGGCACTAAAGGCGCAATGAATGCGCTGCGGTGGGCCGCCGCTTGAAGTAGCACGGCAATTCACCGCTCATCATTCCTCTTTCAATATCACGCTGGCACTGTTCAAGCCGCCTTCGGCGGGAAAACTGCGGCGTCCATGTCTGCCATCCTGGACGCGCCTGCTTACCCTCATAGCGTTTGCGTTTCCACACAGCCTCGACCCAAACCGCCGCCTGCTGTGGTGGCTGCTGCCGCCGATCCTCCTGCTGCTCGCCCTCTTCGGCGGGCGCTGGCTGTACGCCGCCGCGCACGCCCACGCGGAAGGCGAGCGGCAAGCCGCGGAACGCGCCGCCGCGGCCCGAATCGAAAGGGACGAAACGGCCCGGGCCGCCGCCGTCCTCGCCCAGAAGCGTGAGACGCTGGAAGTGCTCGGATTGGGGCTGGTGGTGGAGAAGTTCCGCAACGCCCAGGTCTGGGAGGCCATCCAAAAGGTCGAGCGCGATCCCTTCGCTTCGATCCTGCCCACGGAGCCGGAGGTGGTGGCCGGGGAACTGGTGCGCGGACAGCGGACGGGGAAGCGTGCGTCAGATACCCACGAGTATGCGATGCGCTACTTCGTCGAAAAGATTCCACTGCCAGGCATCGTGATCTTTCCGAAACCGACCGGCAAAGATCCTGAACTATGGGAGTCCGGTGCGGGAACACTCATGAACAGCCGAGGCGCCTTTACCCTCTTCATCACCGCCGAACAAATCTACGCCGACGACCCGGACGAAGCGCTGGGCAAGATCTTCGAGTTCTTCGACGCCCATCCCGATGTGCCGGCGGTTTATGTGATAACGGGGGACGGCTATATGATCCACAAGCGTTTAATGGACCCCAGCCCCTCCGACATCAACGGCGACCCCGGCTGGAAGCCGGGCGACCCGACCGAGGCGATGGCCGCCTTCGTCCTCGTGCGCCGCGACCGTGTCAACCGACTGATCCGGCCGTTCGCGGTCGATGAGGCATTCGGGCTCGACTACGACGACCAGACCAGCTACGTAAACCGGGTGTGGAACTTCTTCTTCAGCCTCAAGAAGCGACACGCCGATTCCGCCCTGCCGACCGTCGCCGAATGGCTGGCCGAAGTGCCGACGCTGATGGAGGCCGGTCGGCACGTTCCGGTGAGCAGCCTGATGCCCTTCTGGGAACGCCGGTCCGGGTTCGTGCCCTCGCCGTGGATTCCCGTGCCGTGGACGAAGTGGCAGTTGAAGGAGTTCGACGAGCTGCCGACGCTCGGCTACCTGCACCGGCCGCAGTACGCGAGCTACCGGCAGGCCGACGGCCAGCCGCTCGGCGAGCGGCACCGGCCCGCCGCCTTCGCCGCCGCCTGGCGGGCGGCGCTCGACACGCTGCCCGCGGGCCGGACGCCGGTGCGCCTGTTCTTCGACGCCGGCGGCGTTTCGATCCGTGGGCGCGGCATTCCGCCGATGGCAAACGCCTTCGCCACGCATCATCCCGACACCGACTGGGATCTCGGCTCACCGCGCATGATCGATCTCTCGGCGCGTCTGGACGACACCGGCGCCGCCTCGCCCTTCGTACAGATCGCCCTGGCTGTCATCGCCAGCTACCGCGACGGCGACGTCTCGGCCACCGTCAACCTGCGTCGCGCGGAGGGCGCCAGCATCCTCATGGTCAGCCCGCCGAGCGCACCGCCCGAGGCGCGCAAACCCCACCCCGGCGCCGGCCAGGACCCCTTCAAGGTGCCGCTGGCGCCGGCGTTTCCGTGAGGCGCTGGCGGCATGTCCTCGGTTCCGTCCTGCGGCGCTCCGAGGGCCTCCTGCAGCACGGTGTGGCACGCCCGGTACCGGCACCCGCGCCCAACCCGGTGCCGGAGAACTCCGTGCTCGATGCCAGAGACCTGCCGGTCGATGAGCAAGGTCGCCCCTTGTTGAACTGGCCGCCGCCCGGGACCGTCATCCGGGTGGGCGTGGCGGATCTGACGCGGGTGAGCGAACACCGCATCGCGCAGTGCTTCAATTCCGTGTCGCACCATATCCGCCTGACCAATGGCGGCCTCATCCAGTTCGCCTATGAGCTGGACGGTCACGTGCTGGAGTTGAGCGCGGAACGGGTGAAGATCGTCGCCCAAGAAAACGGCACCATTGTCTTCGATACCCTTGAAACGGTGCCGGCCGCCGATGGCTGAAGCGCGCTGGCACCGGCCGGCCGGCAACGCCCTTCGACGCCAGGGAAATCGGGGGCCGCGGCCAATCACATGCGGAGGTAGTCGGATTGAGGGAGACTGGACGGCATCCTTGCGGATGCCTTGAAGTATTCGTCACCCCGGCGTTCACCGGGATGACGTGGACATCCTTGTGTTTCGGTATGACTGACTACTTGGCCGGCCCAGCACTACCGGCTATTCACGCAGTGACTTCGACCGGATTGCCCTCGGGATCACGGATCACCGCTTCGTAGAAACCATCGCCCGTCCAGCGCGGCGGCGATGCCAGCAGACCCAGCGGCGCCATGCGCGCCGCCATCGCGTCAACCGCCGCCTGCGAACCCAGCGCAATGGCGACATGCGCCCAGCCGGGCCGCTCGGCGGCTTCCGTCGCGCCCTGCGCCAACCCCGGGATCGACATGAGTTCCAGCGTCGCGCCTTCGTCGAGCTTCACGAATCGCGAGACGAAGCCGGGGCGTCGCGTGCTCGCATAACGCTCGCCGGGCTGGGCATCGAAATGCTCGACCCAGAAAGCCGTCGCCCGGTCGAGGTCGCGACACCACAGAGCAACATGCGCAAGTTTCATGAGACCTCCTTTGGCCGCTACAGCGACAGCTTCTTGAACACGCGCTCCGGGATATGGCGGATGACGAACATGATCAAACGCCAGAACCCAGGCAGATAGACTTCATCGGCGCCGCGTTCGACGGCGCGGACGATGCCGCGCGCGACGGCTTCGGGTTTCGCCCACAAGGCGCCTTTCGGGAACGCCGCCGTCATCGGCGTATTGACGAAACCCGGCTTGATGGTGAGCACCTGCACGCCCTTCCTCGCCAGTCGGTTGCGCAGTCCTTGCATGAACAGGCCGACCATGCCCTTTGCCGCGCCGTAGACATAGTTGCTCTGCCGGCCGCGCTCGCCGGCCACCGAGCCGATCACCGCCAGCGTGCCACCGCCTCGTTTCTCGAAGCTTTCGCCCAGCCGCGTCGCGAGGGCGATCACCGACAGCGCGTTGGTCTCGATCTCCTTCAGCGTCAATTCGACCGAGGCCTCGCAAGCCTTCTGATCGGGCAGCGAGCCGTGCGCGATGAGCGCCACGTCGAGTCCGCCCAGCGCGTTTTCGGCGGCATCGAGCATGGCGCCGTGTGCCGCCATGTCGCAGGCGTCCATGACATGGCTGCCGACCGACGCCGCACCGCGCAAGCGCAGGTCGTCGGCGATGTGGCCGAGCCGCTCGCCATTGCGCCCGACGAGAAAGAGCGCCGCGCCCTGCGCCGCCCACAGGCGTGCCGTCGCCTCGGCGATCGCCGAGCTTGCGCCGATGATCAGGATTCGTTTCATGTTCTGCTCGTGCTCCTCACAAGGATGCCTCGTGTTCTCCGGTAGCCCGCTGGCCCTCCAGCACTGCGCGCGGATGCACGATGCGTAGCGCCCGCTCGGCGAGCTCATGGTACAGATGGGTGCGAAAGAAACGCGCCACGCTCGAAGCGACCAGGCACGTCGCCAGAATCGAGATCACCATGGCATGGCCGTCGGTCATTTCGATCAGGATGATCGCGCTGGTCAGCGGCGCCCGCGTGACGGCCGCCAGCATGGCCGCCATGCCGATCGCCATCAGCTTCACGGTCAGCGAGGCGGCGAACAGCGGGGCGAACCAGCTGCCGACGCCAGCGCCCAGCGCCAACGATGGCGCGAAAATGCCGCCCGGCAGGCCGGTGAGGAAAGTCGCGATCATCCCGACCAGCTTGAGCGGCATGAAATACCAGGGCAGCGCCCGCGCGTCGTTGATGGCGGCGCTGGTCATCTCCGCCCCGCTGCCGTGAATCGGCGCGACGAGGCCGCACAGGGCGATGAGCAGGCCGCAGCCGGCGACGAAATAGTAGGGGAAACGCCGCTGCACGGCACGCACGCGCTGCGGCAGCCAACGGTCGGCATGCACGCACAGCCAGGCGAACGCGCCGCCCGCCAGCCCGCAGGCCACGCCGATCAGCAGTACCGGCAGCAGGATGGAATATTCGAAACCGGGCACCTTGATGCGGCCGAAATACACGTAATCGCCCTGCAGCGCGAGCGATACGACGCCGGCCAGGATCACCGCGCCGAGTAGCTTGCCCGAGGTTTTTTCCTCGACCGAACGGGCCAGTTCCTCGAAGGCGAACACGATGCCCGCCAGCGGCGTATTGAACGCGGCGGCAATGCCGGCGGCGCCGCCGGCCAGGATTAGTTGACGGCGCAATTGCGCGTCGTCCACCACGGCGAAGCGGCGCAGGCTGTACATGATGCTGGCGCCGATCTGCACGGTGGGGCCTTCGCGCCCGAGCACGAAGCCGCTGGCCAGCCCGCCGACGATGCCGAGGAATTTCGCCACGGCGACGCGCGGCGAGAGCAGGCGCGCCGCCAGCCTTGGTTCGTCGGCCAGCGACAGGCAGGCCTTGGCCTGCGGAATGCCGCTGCCCTCGGCACCCTTGCCGATGCGCGACATCAGCCAGCGCACCAGCACGCCGCCGAGCGGTACGACGAACAGCGGCGCCCACCAGCACTGGCGCTGCAACGCGAGAAAACTGCCGGAAGCCCACTCGGCCGCCTTGGCGAGCAGCACGGCCACCAGGCCGACCAGGCCCGCACCCAGCCAAAGCAGCAGGGTGCCGCGGCCCCGTTCGGGAATGCCGCGCAACATTTCCAGCCAACGATCAGGCGGCCTCATGGAAGAACCCGCCGCGCGAAATCCGAGGAGAACTTCGGATCGATGAAGGGCTCGAAAGCGTCGAGCCCCGGATAGCTGTTCTGGAAGAACGCCGCGCTCATGCGCGCATCCTTGGCCGGGTAGAGGCGCCCGCCGGCCCCGTCGATGATCGCGTCGAGCTGCGCGAAGAGGGCCAGCGTCTCTTCGCCCCGATTCGGGAAATCGAGCGCCAGCGTGACGCCCGGCATCGGAAAGGACAGCAGGCCAGGACTCGGTTTGTCACCGAAAGTCTTGAGCACGGCGAGGAAGGAGCCCTGCCGGCTCGCGGCGATCGCGCGCAGCACGTCGTCGAGCGCGGCGCGCGCGTCCATCGGCAGCACGAACTGGTACTGGAAAAAACCGGCCTTGCCGTAGGCGCGGTTCCAGTGGAGAACACCGTCGAGCGGGTAGAAGAACGGCTCGTAATGGACGACGCCGCTCCCGGCCAGCGGCCGGTTGAAATACGCTTGGTTGAACAGGCGCAGCGACAGGCCGTTGATCAGCGAAATCGGCGGCGTCAGCGGCACGCTGAGCGGCTTTTTGTCGCGCGCCGGAAAACCGCGCCCGCTCGAATGGTCGCCGGCCATGAAGATGCCGCGCGGCGTTTTCGCGAGACAGTCGATCCAGGCGACCGTGTATTCGTGCCGCGCTTCGGCCTCGGCATTCAGTTCGAAGAAGGCGTCTAGACCGGTGAAGCGCTTGTTGTGCACGGCAATGCCGACGCCGGTGATCGGCTTCAACGCCATCTCGACCCAGGTGATCAGGCCGGTCAGCCCCAGACCACCGATCGTCGCGGCGAACCACTTCGCGTTTTCTTCAAGCGAGCAGAGCAGCCGCGAGCCGTCCGAGCGCAGCAGCTCGAAGCGCCGCACGTGGCAGCCGAAGGTGCCGGCGGCGTGGTGGTTCTTACTATGCACGTCGTTGGCGAGGGCGCCGCCGACGGTGACGAAGCGCGTGCCCGGCGTCACCGGCAGGAACCAGCCGCGCGGCACGAAGAGGTCAAGGATTTCCGAGAGCAGCACGCCGGCCTCGCAGGTCAGCACGCCGCTCGCTTCGTCGAAGGCGATGAAGCGATCCAGTCCGCGCGTGTGCAGGAGCGTGCCGCCGCTGTTGAGACCGACGTCGCCGTAGCTGCGCCCGTTGCCGTAAGCGAGCATCGAGGTTTCGACCGCCGGCAGCAACGCCGAACGATCGCACCACCAGCGCTCCTCGGCGGCCGGCGCGGCCGGGAGTTGGCCCCAGGAGCGCAGCGCCATCAGCGGTGCCTCGCCAGGAACGCCGCGCCGAGCCCGACCGCGAACCACAAGGTCGCCAGGCGGCAGATCAGCGTCGCCGTGACCGCCGCCGACTCGGGAAAACCGTGCAGCATCAGGAGGCCGATCATCACCGCTTCGCTGCTGCCCAGACCCCCGGGCAGGAAGGAAAGGCCGCCGACCAGCATGCCGAAGGCGTAGACGAAGACCGCCGTCGTCAACGGCAGCGGATGGCCGAGCGCGTGCAGCAGCCACCAGAAACCCAACCCTTCGGCAAACCAGGCGACGATGCCGAAGCCGAGGCCCATCGCCATCGCCGGCAGGCTGAAACAGCGGCGGAAATGCAGCACGATCTCGCACAGTCTGACGAGAAGTTCCGCCCATTTTTGCGGCCGCACCGCCGCCCAGCGGTCGATGGCGGCGATCAGCGCCGTCCATTGCGCGAGCAGCAGTGAAATGAAGACCAGCGCCAGCGCCGCGCCGACGACCGGGCGCGCCGGCGCGTAGGCCCACAGCCCGACGGCGGCCAGCACGACGACCGACAACAGGTCGCTCAGGCGTTCAGCGAAGAAGGCGGCGATGCTCGCCGCGTGCGGCACGCCATGACGCTTGAGCAGCACCGAACGCAGCATCTCGCCGACCTTGCCCGGACTGGTGGTCAGCGCGAAGCCGGAAAAATAGGCGTCGAGATTGATCCGCCACGGCACCGGCGCGTCGAGCAACGCGAGATAGCGCCCCCAGCGCACGAAACGCAGGAGGTAATTGGTCAAGGACAGCGCCAGCAGCCCGAGCAGCAGCGCCGGCCCGACCTGCACGACGGCGGCGGCGACCTCGCGCCAGCCGGCCCACAGCGACAGGCCGAGATAGCCGAGCGCGGCGCAGGCGATGCTCCAGAAAACGGCGCGCAAGGGCAATCGGTGCGAATTGACGAAGCTCAAACGACAGCGCCTTAAAGAATCACTCCGCCGCCCAGGCAGACGCGGCTCTCGTAAACCACCACCGACTGCCCCGGCGTCACCGCCCATTGCGGCTCGGCGAAATTGATCTGGCAACCTTCGGCGTCGACGCGCTCGATTTCGCATGGCGCATCGGCTTGGCGGTAGCGGTTCTTCGCGGCGTAGACCCAGTGCGTATGCGGCCGGTCTTCGGCGCGGTCGCCAGCGATCCAGCTCAGCTGGTCGGCATTCAGACGGTCAGTGAGCAGCGCCGGGTGATCGTGCCCCTGGACGACGTAGAGGACGTTGTTCGCCATGTCCTTCTTCGCCACGAACCAGGCGTCGTGCTCGCCGTCCCTGGCGTACTTCTTCGTGCCGCCGATGTGCAGCCCCTTGCGTTGGCCGAGCGTGTGGAAGGTCAGCCCGTCGTGCTCGCCGAGCACGCGCTCGTCGTCGAGGCAACGGATCTCGCCCTGCTTCGGCGGCAGGTAGCGCATCAGGAATTCCTTGAACGGCCGCTCGCCGATGAAGCAGATGCCGGTCGAGTCCTTCTTCACCGCCACGTGCAGGCCAGCGTCCTCGGCCATCCTGCGCACGTCGCGCTTGTAGATGTCGGCGAGCGGGAAGAGCGCCTTCGACAGCTGCGCCTGATTCAGGCGGTGCAGGAAGTAGCTCTGGTCCTTGGTGCCGTCCTCGGCCTTGAGCAGTTGGAACCTGCCGCTGCCATCGTTCGATTCGCGCACGCCGGCGTAGTGGCCGGTGGCGATCTTGTCGGCGCCCATCCGCATGGCGTGGTCGAGGAAGGCCTTGAACTTGATCTCGGAATTGCACAGCACGTCGGGATTCGGCGTGCGCCCGGCCTCATATTCCTTGAGGAAGGTAGAGAACACGCGTTCGCGGTATTCCTTGGCAAAGTTCACCACCTCGACGTCGATGCCGATCGTGTCGGCGACGCTCATCACGTCGATCAAATCCTGCCGCGTCGAGCAATATTCGTCGTCGTCATCGTCTTCCCAGTTCTTCATGAACAGGCCGACGACGTTCCAGCCCTGTTGCTTGAGCAGCAAGGCCGCGACCGACGAATCGACGCCGCCCGAGAGGCCGACGACCACTGTCCTGCCCTTGCCTTCACTAGTTTTCATTTGGACTCTCTCCTGCCTGCCAGCGTGCCAGCGGCATTACCACGGCCGGGTGGCCGTTATCAAAAAACCAGCTATCGACGACGAAACGCCGCGGCGCTTCATCGCTCTTCGTCGCCGCCTCGTCCACCGCCTCGCCGTCGCAACCGCAATCGCCCGCGGCTTTTCCCTTCTCCTCGATCTGCGCCGAAAAGTGATCGAAGATCAGGAAGCGATGGCGCAGCGCCGGGTCGAGCACGCGATGAAAATGAAGCATCCCGCGCGCTTCGATCAGGCGCAGCAGGCGCGTCGTCGTCGTCGAGTGATCGATGCAGTCCATTTTTCCATGGACGCCCATGTCCGCGTAATTGCCGCCGCGATCGGCCGCGATCGGCGTCTGCTCGCCCGCCCAGCCGAGCATTTTCCCGACCACCAGCGCCAGCGCTGCGCGCTCCTCTTCCGGCGAGGTCGCGGCGCGCAGCATCCGCGCCACCTCGCCTAGCTGCGCGTCGGCAAATACGACGTCGGCCTGCGTCAGGCAACCGTAGTTGAAACAGACCGACACCCGCTCGTCGGCACTCGCCGTCAACGAAAGGAGCCACAGGAAAAGCGCGCACAACCTCATGCGTAATGCGTCACCAGTTCCAGCGGATAACGCTTGCCGGCCTGCCAATCCTCGATGCACCGCAGGATCAGCGGGCTGCGGTGGCGATCCTTCAGCGCCCGGATCTCATCGAGCGTCAGCCAGCGCGCGGCGATGATGCCTGCGTCCAGCTTGCGCTCGGCATCGTGACCAGCGATTTCGCCGCCGAAGGCGAAACGCAGGTAGGTGATGTCCTTCGCTTCGTTGCGCCAGTTGTAGATGCCGACGATGAATTTGGGGACGAACGCGTAGCCGGTTTCTTCGAGCGCTTCGCGGATCGCCGCGTCGGTCAGCGCCTCGCGGCATTCGAGATGGCCGGCCGGCTGATTGAAGCGGATGCCGTCGTCCGTTTCCTCTTCGACGAGCAAGAACCGGCCATCGCGTTCGAGCACGGCGGCCACCGTGACATGGGGTTTCCAGACCATCCAGCAAGCCTTTGCAATCGGGCAAAGCCGCCATTTTACCGCCATCGGGCCAGTGAATTCGGCTAGAATTTCGGTTTCAATTCTTGCGGCGACGGAGAGAAAAGATGTCAATGGCGGATCGCGACGGCTTCATCTGGCACGACGGAAAACTGGTGCCCTGGCGCGAAGCAACGACCCATGTGCTGACGCACACCCTGCACTACGGCATGGGCGTTTTTGAAGGCGTCCGCGCCTACAAGGCCGACCAGGGCACTGCCATCTTCCGCCTGCGGGAACACACCGACCGCCTGTTCAATTCGGCCTACATCTTCCAGATGAAGATGCCGTACGACAAGGAAACGATCGTCGAGGCGCAGAAGGAAGTCGTGCGTGCCAACCAGCTCGAATCCTGCTACATCCGTCCGATCGTCTTCTACGGTTCGGAGGCGATGGGCATCGCCGCCACCGGTATCAGCACGCATGTCGCTATCGCCGCCTGGCCGTGGGGCGCCTACCTCGGCGCCGAAGGCATGGAAAAGGGCATCCGCGTCAAGACCTCATCCTTCACCCGCCACCACGTCAACATCAACATGTGCCGCTCGAAATCGGTCGGCACCTACACCAATTCGATCCTCGCGCACCAGGAAGTCGCGCACGACGGCTACGACGAGGCGCTGTTGCTCGACGTCAACGGCTACGTCGCCGAGGGCGCCGGCGAGAACATCTTCATCGTCAAGGGCGGCAAGCTGTACACGCCGGACCTCACTTCCTGCCTCGAAGGCATCACGCGCGCCACGGTGCTGACGCTGGCTGAGGAACTCGGGCTGCAGGTAATCGAAAAGCGCATCACGCGCGATGAAGTCTATTGCGCCGACGAAGCCTTCTTCACCGGCACCGCCGCCGAAGTGACGCCGATCCGCGAACTCGACAACCGGCAGATCGGCGCCGGCCGCCGCGGCCCGATCACGGAAAAGCTCCAGAGCCTGTTCTTCGACTGCGTCAACGGCCGCGTGCCGGCGCACGAAGGCTGGCTGGCCTACGTCTAACTATCGCTCACGAAATTCAGGGAATCGTCATGGCTGAAAAATCCGTCCAGAGAACCGTCGAAGTCACCGCCCACGACCTGCCGTTGCACTGCCCGACGCCCGATGCGCCGCTGTGGAACCAACACCCGCGCGTCTTCCTCGACGTGCTGCATGCCGGCGACGTGACCTGCCCGTACTGCAGCACGCACTACGTCTTCAAGGGCGAAGCGCCGAAAGGCCACTGATGCCGCGCGCCCTGATCGTCGCGCCCGCCTGGATCGGCGACACGGTCATGGCGCAGCCGCTGTTCATGCGGCTGCACGAACGAACCCCCGGCCTGCAACTCGATGCGCTCGCGCCGCGCTGGGTGGCGCCCGCGCTGCAACGCATGCCCGAGATCGCGCAAGTGATCGACAACCCGTTCGCGCACGGTGAACTCTCGCTCGGCGCGCGTTATGCGCTGGCGCGCACGCTGGCAAAGACCGGCTACCAACGCACCTACATCCTGCCCAACTCGCTCAAGTCGGCGCTCATCCCGTTCCTGGCCGGCATCCCGGAGCGCATCGGGTTCACCGGTGAAGCCCGCTATGGGCTGGTCAACCGCCGCCACACGCTCGACGAAGCAGCGTTGCCGCAGATGGCCGAGCGCTTCGCCCAGCTCGCCGAAACGCCCGGCGCGCCTTTGCCGCGCCCGCTGCAGAATCCACGCCTGACATCGAGCCGCGAACAGCAGGCGACGACGCTCGCCGCACTCGCTAAGTTCGGTATAGCGGCACGCCCGGAGAAGACCGCCGTCTTCTGCCCCGGCGCCGAATACGGCCCGGCCAAGCGCTGGCCGGCCAGGCATTTCGCCGCGCTCGCCGACGCCCTGCACGCGCGCGGCTACGCCGTCTGGCTGCTCGGTTCGCCGAAGGACAAGGCGGTCGGCGACGAGATCATCGAACTCGCTTCGCCGGACGCCGCGCTGCGCAACCTGTGCGGTTCAACCTCGCTGACGCAGGCCATCGACCTGATTGCCGCCGCCGATTTCGTCGTCTGCAACGACTCCGGCCTGATGCACGTGGCGGCCTCACTCGACCGGCCGCTGATCGCCGTCTACGGTTCGTCATCGCCCGGCTTCACGCCGCCGTTGTCGGAGCGCGCACAGATCCTCAGTCTCAAGCTCGAATGCAGTCCCTGTTTCAAGCGCGAGTGTCCGCTCGGGCATCTCGACTGCCTCAACAAACTCGACCCCCAGCGCGTGCTCGACGCCTGCCTCAGCGCCGGCCCGGGCGAACGCCGCGACGCCAGGACGGATACCGCACGATGAGCACGATCTACACCAGCGCCGAAGAGGCGGAAGACGCATTCTACGAAGCCATCGGCCGCGGCGATCTCGACGCGATCATGGAGGTCTGGTCGGACGACGACGAGATCGTCTGTATCCATCCCACCGGCCAGCGCCTGACCGGCGCAATGCCCATCCGCGAGAGCTGGCAGAGCATCTTCAGCAGCAACTCCAATCTCACTGTGCATGCGCAACGCGTCATCTGCTGGCAGAGTGCCGTCCTCGCGGTGCATAGCGTGACCGAAGTCCTCTTCGTCGGCGACGACCCGACGCCGCACGGCCCGATGCTGTCGACCAACGTCTTCCAGCGCGGCGCCAACGGCTGGCGCCTGCTCTCGCGGCATACCTCGGCCGGCAGCGAGGGGAGCCACGGCGAAGTCCTCGGCGACGCTGTTTCAAGCAGCGGACGGACACTGCATTGAGCAGCGCGGCGGCCGGCTACCGGGCGCCCAAGTGGCTGCCCGGCGGGCATGCGCAGACGATCTACCCGCTGCTCATCAAGCCGCAGCCCTACCCTTACCTGCGCGAACGCTGGGCAACACCGGACGATGACTTCATCGACCTCGACTGGAACGCGACGGCGGCGCACCCGGGCTTTCCCGCCGACACGCCGCTCGTCGTCCTCTTTCACGGTCTCGAAGGCAGTTCGAACAGCCACTACGCGCTCGCGCTGATGCACGCGCTCGACGCCGTCGGCTGGGGCGGCGGCGTCGCCCATTTCCGAGGCTGCTCAGGCGAGCCGAACCGCCTGCCGCGCGCCTACCACTCGGGCGACAGCGACGAAATCGACTGGATCCTGCGCCGTCTCCGGCAACGTCACCCGCGCCGGCCGCTCTTCGCCGCCGGCGTTTCGCTCGGCGGCAACGCGCTGCTGAAATGGCTCGGCGAACGCGAAGCGGCGGCCAGCGAAATTCTCCAGGCCGCCGCCGGCATCAGCGCGCCGCTCGACCTCGTTGCCTGCGGTCACCACTTGGCGCGCGGCTTCAACCGGGTCTATACGCGGCACTTCCTGCACACGCTGATTCCCAACGCGGCGGCCAAGCTCGATCGCTTCCCGGACCTGTTCGACGGACAGCGGCTGCGCCGCGCGCGCACCGTCTACGAGTTCGACGACGTCGTCACCGCGCCGCTGCACGGCTTCGCCGGCGCCGACGACTACTGGACGCGCTGTTCGAGCAAACCCTGGCTGCGCGGCGTCCGCGTGCCGACGCTGGTGCTCAACGCGGTGAACGACCCTTTCCTGCCAAGACGCGCCCTGCCCGACCCGGGCGACGTCTCGACGGCGGTGACACTCGAACAGCCGCACGAAGGCGGCCATGTCGGCTTCGTTACCGGCAGCCTGCCGGGGCGGCTCGACTGGCTGCCGCAGCGGGTCATCGGTTTTTTCCGCCAGAACCAGTAGCGCAAGCAGGGCGATGACGGATTCTCGCTTGCGTCCTTTCCCCTGTTTTTCCTGGAGCGAATCATGAACGCACACCCCCTGCGTCGAGTCATCGAGGCGTGTGACGCCGCCATCACCCGCCGCGATTTCGATTCCCTGATGGCGTTCTACGCCGAGGACGCGGCGCTGGTCGTCAAACCCGGCATGGTGGTACGCGGCAAATCTGCAATTCGCCAAGCCTTCTCGGCCATTTCGGATCACTTTCAGGGGCAGCTGAAGGTCGAGCAAGGCGCCATGGAGGTGATGGAAGGGGCGGACAACGCGCTGGTGATCATGGAAACCCGGCTCAACTACCCGGACGGCCAAGGCGGCCGGATCGCCGAAACCCGCCGCGCCACCTACGTCTTTCGCAAGGAAGCGGACGCTCGATGGCGCTGCACCATCGACAACTCCTACGGCACTTCATTGCTGGATCGCGCCGGATAAGCCATTCGCTCACCGACACGCCCTGTTCCGGCACCAGCCGCACAACCTTCAACCGTTCCCTGTAAGTTGGCCGAGGGCAGGGACGCGTCGGATTTATTTACAACATCGCCGACCAGCCATCAAAGAAGCGATTAAATTCTCATCTATTCAATCAGTTAATCGTGCTGGCATTGACTCTGCTTACGAGCACTCCGTCATGGTTTCAGGAGCAAACGTCATGCCGCGTATCGTCAAGAAACTGTTCGGGGCGCTTGCCCTTGTCCTGTTCTCGTTAACCGCCCACGCCGGCTACACCACCCTCAACTTCAACGGTTCGGTTAGCGCTTTCTGGTCATTACCCATCGTCGAGGACGATTTTCCGGCGGGTACTCCGGTGTTGATCAACCTGACCTATGACAACACTTTTATCGGACTGCCGACCAGCCAGTTCTACCTCGGCATGTCGCCCTGGATGAGCGGCACCCTCAATCTGGGCGGCAAAGCGTACGACCTGACCGCGATGAGCCTGAGTTACTTTGGTTACGGTCCGACCAGCGACGACCCGTCACCCAATTACGGCTTCCACGTCACCGGGACCGGCCCTGATACGGACGACGGCGAACCGTTCTCCGGAATTGACCTGTTCTTTGGGCTGCTGCTTGAGGGAAGACCATCCTTGATTGGTTTCGGCAATACCAACTGGCATGTGGTGGACAACGGCTACCTGCTGGTTTCCGGGCAAAGCAGCTACACCTTCAGTGAAACGAACGGCGTTCCGTCGCCGGGTAGCCTGTCCCTGCTGCTGGCAGGCCTGTCCCTGCTCGGCTGGCGCCGCTGGCGCGACCAGGCTGCCGCCTGACATCGGCGTCGGCGTCGGCGAGGCCGTCAAAACCTCCCCAACCGATTCCGCGTACGGCTCAGCCCTCCAGCTGGCGTGCGCGGTTGCGGTATTCAGCCGGCGATACCCCGACTTCGCGCTTGAAGGCGTGGCTGAAGGCGCTTTCTGAGCTGTAGCCCAAGTCGCCAAGCAGCGCAGCGATGGGCTTGTCGTGTTCACGCAACGCGCGGCGGGCAAGCATCATGCGCCATTGCGTGAGGTAGCCGAGCGGAGTCACGCCGGCAATGGCTTTGAAATGCACGGCAAAACTGGTACGCGACATGGCCGCCGCGCGCGCCAATGTTTCCAGCGTCCAGGACTCGCCTGGAGATTCGTGCATGCAGCGCAACGCCGGCAGCAGGCGCTTGTCGGCAATCGCCCGCAGCCAGCCGCATTCGGGTTCGCCGCCCGCTTCGAGATAGAGGCGCAGGGCGTGCACGAAGAGCATCTGTGCCAGTTGCTCGGCCAGCGCGGTGTGGCCGGGCCGCTGCGCGCCGCGTTCACGCACGAGTTGTTCGAGCAACCACTTGAACACGCCGGCCTGCGGTGAAGACGCTCGGATATGGACGAACGGTGGCAGAAGTTGCGCCAGTGGCTCTCCGTGCTCCGGATCGAGGTGCACGTGCCCGCCGATCTGGTGCACGGCCGATCCATCACCCAGTGTGAGGCGCCGATTGCCCGGCTGCGTGGTATCGAGCAAACGTGCTACGTCCACCGCTGCCACCCCCGGCGCGCTGGCCATCAACAACCGCTCGCGCCAGTTCATGAGGACTACGTCACCCTCGTCAACGCGGATGAACTCTCCCTCGCCAAGCTGCAGCCAGAGGCCGCCTTTCACCATGGCGAAGAATTTCAGCCCCTGCGGTGACGGGAAGCGAATGGCCCAGTCGCCGCTGGCGAAGAGTTCGCCGGAAACGACCGCGCTCACCGCGGCAAGCTGCAGGAGATCGGAGAACGGGTCGAACCGTCGAATCTGAACGATTGATCATGAAACTCGAACTTTCGTGCATTACAAGTTCGACAAGACTAGGTCAAACTGCGATCACCATCAAGTCAGGAGTAATTTCATGCACACACTGCAACAAGCTTTGGGTTCCGGCTTTGGCGCGGCCAGCACGGCAGCGGAGGTCATGGCCGGCATCAGCCTCGTCGGCAAGACGGCAATCGTAACGGGCGGTTATTCCGGCCTCGGGCTGGAGACCGTTCGTGTATTCCTCGCCGCCGGCGCCCGTGTCATCGTACCGGCTCGCGATCTGACCCGCGCGGCGGTACAGATGGCATCCGTGCCCGGCGCGGAACTGTGGCCGATGGATCTGCTCGACCCGGCCAGCATTGACGCCTTCGCGGCACGTTTCGTCGCCGAAGGCGTCCCGCTGCACATTTTGGTCAACAGTGCCGGCATCATGGCCGTACCGACGCGCGAACTTGATGCGCGCGGCTTCGAGTTGCAGTTCGCAACCAATCATCTGGGCCATTTCCAGCTCACCTGTCGCTTGTGGCCGGCCCTCGTCGCCGCCGACGGCGCGCGCGTGGTAGCCGTGTCATCGCGCGGGCATCGCTTTGCGCCGGTTGATTTTGACGACCCGCACTTTACCCATCGCCCCTACGATCCCTGGACCGCCTACGGGCAGTCGAAAACCGCCAACGTACTGTTCGCGCTCGGCCTCGACAGGCGGGGCCAAGCGGCGGGAATCCGCGCCTTTGCCGTACATCCGGGCGGTATCGTCAACACGCATCTCGCCAAGCACCTGAACCCCGAAGACCTGCGCGCGGCGGGCGCCATCGATGCGGCCGGCCGGCCGATCATCGACCCGTCGATCGGTTTCAAGAACGTGGCGCAGGGCGCCGCCACACAGGTCTGGTGCGCGACGAGCCCGCAGCTCGCGCAGTACGGCGGGGTGTATTGCGAAGACGTCAACATCGCCGCATTGATGCCCGAGGACGCCCCGGTCTTTGCGCTGGGCAACCGCGACGGGATCGCACGCAACGGCGTGCGCGCTTATGCCGTCGATGCCGCGGCGGCCGAACGCCTGTGGACGCTGAGCGAATCACTGACGGGCGCGATGGAGGTGACAGAAGGGGCGGACAATGCGCTGTGGTGATGACAGTGCGGGACGGTCTCAAGGCCGATGACACGATCACATTCGGGAACCATAACGAAGCGGGGAACAGCCGAAGCGAAATCTGCGGCTGTCCTTCCCGACCCGAGGATGCTGCATGAACGAAGATTCAGGCAACGTGCGTGAAACACGCACGATCGTTCAACACACGATCGGCGCACCGTTCACGGCGGGGAGTTCGGTCCGCACTCCTTCAGCAATTCATCGACACCTATTTCAAGCACCGACGAGAGCTGATTCATGATGCGGAGCGACGGATTTCCGACGCCACGTTCAATCTGCGAGACGTAAGTGCGATCGATTTCCGCTTCGAAGGCCAATGCTTCCTGCGACAGCCCAAGACGCGTTCTGGCCTGGCGCGTGTTGTACGCGAGCCGTTGCTGGAGTTGAAGGAAGGACGTCGCCATGGAACGAGCATGGTGTCTATGAGACTATCAATCCACGGAATATATTCGACAGACCAAGCTCATTTGCGTCACAATTGGGTATGGAACCATGTCGATGGAATGGCGACGCCAGACGTATTGCCGGGAAGCGGGAAGCGGTCCGTGGAAGCGAAAATCCGTCAAGGCGCCGGGAAAGTGGCCGCGCCTTGCTGCTGGCGGGCGTCCTCTTGCTTGCCATCGCGGCGCTCGACGCGTCGGCGCTCGTCCGATCGAACCTCGCCCAATTCTACTTTGCCCCCATTGCGTTGACGGCCTGGTGCGTCAGCCAGCGCGCAAGCGCCGTCGTTGCCGCGCTGGCCGCCGCGTTCGTCTTTTCCCACGGTATTCAGGACGGTTATCGCGACACCGGCGCCCTCCCCTCGTACGTCGTAAAACTCGCCACGCTCGCGATCTTCGTCGCCGCCGGCATTCTCGTGGCGCGGTTGCGCCGGGAGCAGGCCCATCTGGCAGCGTTCGCGCGGCGCGATCAACTGACCGGGATCGCCAATCGAATGGCGCTCATGGAACGGCTGACGCTGGAACTCGCCCGGCATCGGCGCACGGCGCAGTCTTTCGCCCTGGCCTTCATCGATTGCGACAATTTCAAGGAAATCAACGACAAGCACGGCCATCTGGCCGGCGACCGCTGCCTGCAGGTGATAGCCGTCGCATTGCGCGAAGCGATGCGCTCGACGGATCTGGTCTGCCGCCTTTCCGGCGACGAGTTCGTCGTATTCCTGCCGGACACCGCCGCCTCCGGGGCGCGACGAGTCGCCGATACGCTGGAATCACGCTTGCGTGAGGAGACGCTGAACGCCGGCTGGCGCATGACGTTCAGCATCGGTGTCGCGGTGTTTCCCACACCGCCCGCCGATCCGGAAGCGGCCATCCAGCGCGCCGATCACCTCATGTATGCGGCCAAACAGAGCGGCAAGGGACGGTCGACGCTCGAAGTGATCCAGGCCTGACACGACGCCGGAGGCGCCAGTCGGCAGCCGCCAGAAAAAGCGCCCAATGATCTCGCCGCCCTCACCCCGCCGGCTTGACCGCCTGTCAGGCAGCAGTTCAGTGCCCCAGCGGGAAGTGGAAGGTGACGCCCACCGCCGCCTGAGATCGCTGCATCCTCGAACCGCGATGAGCCGCGGCCCATTGCGATTCGATTCTGCGCGTCCGAAGCTGCCTGCGCCAGCGGGGGCAGTGCGAGGAAGATCAGAATGTCTTGGCGTCGCGGTAGGATCATGCGGCGACATTGGCACCGGCGTTCAGGGGTATTCAGTTTCTAGCCAGCACCACGACCGGACGGGAAAGACCCTGCAATCAGAACGCGCGCCGCATTCCGCCAAGTCCGCTGCTGTTTCGCCGACAAGAACGTGCTTCACGCGTGAAACCCACCAAACTTATGACCATAATTGGCCGAAGTTCGGTCTTGCCTATCCAAAGTGGCGGCGCCTATGATCGTTCCAAACAGGCGAAGTCAGCCGCCGGACATGCGTGTTCGAACATAAGGAGGGGTAAGCGATGGTTCGTTGGGACGATCTTTCGCCCACTGAGATCACGGTACTGGAGACGGTGTTCTGGTCGTCCGGCATTTCGCGCTCCGAACTCGCGGAGCAGTCCGGCTTCTCGCGCAGCAAGGCCAATATGGCGACCGCCGCGCTGATCGAGCGCGGCATGCTCGACGAGACCGGGCCGCAGGTTTCCTCCGGCGGGCGTCGCCCGGAAACGCTGCTGCTCTCTTCCGGCATGGGCGTCCTGGCGGCGATCGATCTCGGCGCGTCGAGCGTCGAACGTGGCGTTGATCGCACCCGACATGACCGTGCTCGCCCACCACGCCGAACCGATCGAAATCACCGATGGGCCGGGCGTCGTTCTCTCGCGCGTCAAGGACATCCTGCGCGACCTGCGCAAGCGCTGCAACGTGCGCGCCGAGAAGGTGATCGGCATCGGCATCGGCGTGCCGGGGCCGGTCGAGTTCGACAGCGGCCTCCTGGTCGCGCCGCCGATCATGCCCGGCTGGGAAGGCTTCTCGATCCGTGAATACCTGCGCGAGGAGTATGCGGCGCCCGTGTTCATCGACAACGACGTGAACGTGATGGCGATGGGCGAGTTGTGGCGCCTGCACCGCAAGCTGCCCAACTTCATTGTCATCAAGATCGGCACCGGCATCGGCTGCGGCATCGTCTGCAACGGCATGATCTATCGCGGCACCAACGGCTCGGCTGGCGATGTCGGCCACATCTGCGTCAACCCGGCCGGCGAGCGCTGCCATTGCGGCAACCAGGGCTGCGTCGAGATCATGGCGGCCGGCCCGGCCATCGCGCGCCAGGGCAGCGAGGCGGCGAAGGCGGGGAAAAGCCCGCAACTGGCGCAGGTGCTGGCAGCCAACGGCGTCATCACACCGGAGGACGTCGGCCAGGCCAGCCGGGGCGGTGACGTGGCGGCCAATGCCATCATCAAGCTCTCGGGCAAGCTGATCGGCCAGATGCTGGCGACGGTCGTCAATTTCTTCAACCCGTCGCACATCTTCATCGCCGGCGGCATCTCGCACATCGGGCCGATGTTCCTCGCCGCGATCCGGCAGAGCATCTACCAGCGTTCGCTGCCGCTCTCGACACGCCACCTGGAAATCCTCTACGCGCCGCTCGGCGACCGCGCCGGCGTCATCGGCTGCGCGGCGATGGCTTTCCAGGAAACGATGCGCGTGCGCGGCGTATTGCCGGGGAGCGAGCCATGAGCCTTGCCGTTGACTTCCGTTCCGTCACCAAGTGCTTCGGCCTGGTCGAAGTGCTGCACAGCGTCAGCTTCTCGCTCGAACCCGGCAAGGTCATCGGGCTGCTCGGCGAGAACGGCGCCGGCAAATCGACGCTGGTGAAGATCCTCTCCGGCTACGAGCAGGCGAGCGAGGGCGACTTCACGATCAACGGCGTGCCGCACCGCTTTGCCAACTCGCGCGAGGCCGAGCGCGAGGGCGTCGTGCTCATCCACCAGGAATTCAATCTCGCCGAAGACCTGACCATCGCGCAGAACATCTTTCTCGGTCACGAGAAGCGGAAGGGACTGTTCCTCGACGACCGCACGATGAACGCCGCCGCGCGCGCCGCCATGCAACGCGTCGGGCTGCATGCCGACCCGGAAACGAAGGTCAGGAAGCTGATCGTCGCCGAAAAGCAGCTGGTCGAGATCGCCAAGGCGGTGTCGCGCAACGCCCGGCTGCTGGTCATGGACGAGCCGACCGCGACGCTGACGCCGACCGAGACCGAGCGCCTGTTCGCGCTGATTGCGCAGTTGAAAGCCGACGGTGTAACGATCATCTACATTTCGCACAAGCTCGACGAGGTGGAGCGCGTCACCGACGAGATCGTCGTCATGCGCGACGGCCGCTTCGTGGCGCGCGCGCCGACCGCCGACACGCCGCGCCAGCAGATGGCCAACCTGATGGTCGGACGCGACGTCTCCGACATGTATCCGCCCAAGGAGATTCCATCCGCCGCCGCGCCGATCTTCAAGGCCGAACACGTGACGGTGCCCGGCTGGGCGCAGGACGTGAGCTTTGAAGTGCGTCCCGGCGAGATCCTCGGTTTCGCCGGGCTGGTCGGCGCCGGTCGCACCGAACTGTTCGAAGGGCTGCTCGGCCTGCGTCCGCGCAGCGCCGGCCGCATCGAGATCGACGGCCAGGCCATCGATCTGAAAAGCCCGCGCCAGGGCGTGCGCCACGGCATCGCCTACCTCTCGGAGGATCGCAAGGGCAAGGGGCTGCACGTGCATCTCGGGTTGCGCGAAAACCTGACGCTGCTGACACTCGAACGCTACGCGCATCCGTTGCTCGATTCGAAGGCCGAGCGTGCCGCGCTGCGCGAGAAGGTCGAGGAATTCGGCATCCGCACCGGCGACCTCAGCAACCGCGCCGCGTCGCTCTCCGGCGGCAACCAGCAGAAACTGGCGCTGGCCAAGTTCCTGCACGCCGACCCGAAGATCATCGTGCTCGACGAGCCGACGCGCGGCGTCAACGTCGGCGCCAAGCGCGATATCTATTTCCTGATCCAACGCCTTGCCCGAGAGGGGCGCGGCGTCGTGGTCATTTCATCGGAACTCGTCGAGCTCATCGGCCTCTGCCATCGCGTCGTCGTCATGCGCACGGGCAAGGTGCAGGCCACGCTCAATGCCGACCAGCTGACTGAAGAGGAGTTGATCGCTCATGCCACCGGTACCCACTAAAACCACCGCCGAAACGTCGGCGGGCGAGTCAGGCCAGGCCGGCCAATCGGCACGACTCGTCCAGCGCATCCAGGATCTCGGCCCACTGCTTGGCCTCGTCCTGCTCTGCCTCGTCGGCTGGATGCTGAACCCCGATTTCGCCACCGCCGACAACGTGCTCAACGTGCTGACGCGCACCGCCTTCATCGGCATCATCGCGGTCGGCATGACCTTCGTCATCATCTCCGGCGGCATCGACCTCTCGGTCGGCTCGATGGCAGCGCTGATCGCCGGCGCCATGATCCTGCTGATGAACGCGATCAGCACGTCGATCCAGTCGCCCTACCTCGTCGTCACGCTCGGCATCGTCTTCGCGCTCGCGCTCGGCGCGCTGTTCGGGCTGGCGCACGGCCTCTTGATCACCAAGGGGCGCATCGAACCGTTCATCGTCACGCTCGGTACGCTCGGCATCTTCCGCGCCTACCTCACCTACTTCGCCAACGGCGGCGCAATCACGCTCGACAACGCGGTTTCCGACGTCTATAGCCCGGTCTATTACGGCAGCGTGCTCGGCCTGCCGATCCCGATCTGGGTGTTCCTGGTCACCGCGCTGATCGGCGGGCTGGTGCTCAACCGCACGCGCTACGGGCGCTACGTGCAGGCGATCGGTTCGAACGAGCAAGTGGCGCGCTACGCCGCCGTCGAAGTTGACCGCATCAAGATGCTCACCTACGTCGTGCTCGGCGTCTGCGTCGGCGTCGCCACGGTGCTCTACGTGCCGCGCCTCGGCTCGGCTTCGCCGACCACCGGCCTCTTGTGGGAGCTGGAAGCGATCGCCTCGGTGATCGTCGGCGGTACGGCGCTGAAGGGCGGCGAAGGCAAGATCGCCGGCACCGTGATCGGCGCCATCCTGCTCTCGGTGATCAGCAACATCCTCAACCTGACCAGCATCATCAGCGTGTATCTCAACGCCGCCGTGCAGGGCATCGTCATCATCATCGTCGCCTTCCTGCAACGGAGTCGGAGATGAAACAACAGCTAACCACGGCGGGCACGGCGAACACGGCGAAACCCAAAATTTCCAGTTTTTTCGCGCCCGCCCGGCGGTGATCGAGCAAGCACACAGCACATCATGTTTTTCGCCGTGCCCGCCGTGCCCGCCGTGGTTAAAACAGGATTCTCAAGTTCCTAGCAACAGGTTTCACAAACCGCAGTCACCAGCAATTCCGATCAATCGGCAATACAAGGAGACATTCGCCATGAAATCGATCATCAGCAAACTGACGCTCACCGCCGCCGCATTCGCCACCGTCGCCGCTTTCAGTACGACATCCGCCGTCGCCGCCGAGAAAGTCGTGCTCGGCGTCGCCATCCCGGCCGCGACGCACGGCTTCACCGGCGGCATCGTGTTCTGGGCCAATCAGGCCAAGAAAGACCTCGAAGCCGCCAATCCGGACCTCAAGGTGATCGTCAAGACCGCCGCCAACGCCGCCGAGCAGGCCAACCAGCTGCAGGACTTGATGGCCGTGAGCAAGATCAACGCGCTGGTCGTTTTCCCGTTCGAATCGGCGGCGCTCACCAAGCCGGTCGCCGAAGTGCACAACAAGGGCGTTTACGTCACCGTGGTTGACCGCGGCCTCACCGACACCAGCGCGCAGGACGCCTATGTCTCCGGCGACAACACCGCGTTCGGCAAGATCCCGGCCGAATACCTCGGCAAGGCGATGGGCGGCAAGGGCAACCTGGTCGCGCTGCGCGGCATCGCCACCACGCTCGACAACGAGCGCTGGGACGCCTTCACCGGCGTCATGAAGAACTACCCTGACATCAAGATTCTTGACGCCAAGTACGGCAACTGGAACCGCGACGACGCCTTCAAGGTGATGCAGGACTTCTTGACCCGCTTCAAGCAGATCGACGCCGTGTGGGCGGCCGACGACGACATGGCGGTCGGCGTGCTCAAGGCGATCGACCAGGCCAAGCGCACCGACATCAAGATCGTCTTCGGCGGCGCCGGCGCCAAGGGCATGATCAAGACGCTGATGGACGGCAAGGACCCGCGCATCGTGGCCAACGTCTCGTATTCGCCGAAGTTCATGTACGACTCGATCAAGCTGACGGCGGAAGCGCGCCTGAAGGGCGAGAAGCTGCCGGCCACCTACATCATCCCGTCCGAACTCATTACCAAGGAAAACGCCGCGAACTTCTACTTCCCGGATTCGCCGTTCTGATGATCCACCCCGTCCGTCCCGGTGCAGCGCAACGCATCGGGACGGACGGGAATCTGCTTGAAGTACAAAACCCAACCCAAGGAGAGGACTATGAAATCGATCGTTCGCAAATTGCTGGTGACCAGCGCCGTCGTCGCATCATCGTTCGCGTTCGCTCAGGCCGACAAGGTCGTGATGGGTGTCTCGATCCCGGCTGCCACGCACGGCTGGGCCGGCGGCGTCGTCTATTGGGCCAATCGGACGCAGGCCGAGCTCGAAAAGCAATATCCCGGCATGAAGGTGGTGGTGAAGACGGCCGGCTCGGCCGCCGAACAGGCCAACCAGGTGCAGGACCTGCAGACCGTGAACAAGATCAACACGCTGGTCATCCTGCCCTTCGAATCGGCGCCGCTGACGCAGCCGGTGGCGCAGATCAAGAACAAGGGCGTCTTCGTCACCGTGGTCGACCGCGGCCTGACCGACACCAGCGCGCAAAACGCCTACGTCGCCGGCGACAACCCCGGCTTCGGCAAGGTGGCGGCCGAGTACATGGCCAAGGCGCTCGGCGGCAAGGGCGATCTGGTCATCCTGCGCGGCATCCCGACGGTGATCGACAACCAGCGCGTGGACGCCTTCAACGAAGTGATCAAGGCCAACCCGGGCATGAAGGTGCTCGACGCCAAGCACGGCAACTGGAACCGCGACGACGCCTTCAAGGTGATGCAGGACTACCTGACCCGCTTCAAGCATATCGATGCCGTCTGGGCCTCCGACGACGACATGGCGGTCGGCGTACAGAAGGCGATCGAACAGGCCAAGCGCAGCGACGTCAAGCTGGTGATCGGCGGTGCCGGCGCCAAGGGCTACGTCAAGAAGGTGATGGACGGCGACCCGATCGTCACCGCCGACGTGACCTACGCGCCGAGCATGATCGCCGATGCGATGAAGCTGACCGCCGAAGCCCGCGCCAAGGGCGCCGACATGCCGGCGACGACGATCATCCCGTCGATCCTGATCACCAAGGAAAACGCCGCCCAGTACTACTTCCCGGATTCGCCGTTCTAGGGGATTTGAAAAGCAATTAACCACGGCGTGCACGGCGGGCACGGCGAAAACCAGAGTGAATGTGCTCATCCGATTACCGCTTGGTGGGCAACGAAGAAAGACTTGAAACAAAGGTTTTTCGCCGTGCCCGCCGTGCACGCCGTGGTTAAATTTTTCCGCATGAGGACACCATGACCCGACCAATCACACTCTTCACCGGCCAATGGGCCGATCTGCCCCTGACCGAGCTCGCCCCGCTCGCCAAGTCGATGGGCTACGACGGGCTGGAACTGGCCTGCTGGGCGACCATTTCGACATTCAGGCCGCCTTGGCTTCCGAGAGCTACGTACGCGACAAACGCGCGCTGCTCGAAAAGCACGGCCTGCAATGTTTTGCGCTCGGCTGCCACCTCGTCGGCCAGGCCGTCTGCGACCGGATCGACGAACGCCACCAGAGCATCCTGCCGCCGCACGTCTGGGGCGACGGCGACCCCGAAGGCGTGCGCCAGCGCGCCGCGCAGGAGATGAAGGACTGCGCGCGCGCCGCCGCCAGATTCGGCGTGAAGACCGTCACCGGTTTCACCGGCTCGGCGATCTGGCACTCGATCTACGCCTTCCCGCCGACCTCGCAGGATTACTGGGACAAAGGTTTCGCCGACTTCGCGGCGCGCTGGACGCCGATCCTCGACGCCTTCGACGCCGCCGGCGTCGATTTCGCGCTGGAAATCCACCCGACTGAGATCGCCTTCGACCTCGCCTCGATGCAGCGCGCGCTGGAAGCCGTCAAGCACCATAAACGCTTCGGCGTGAACTTCGACCCGAGCCACCTCGGCTACCAGGGCGTCAACTACGTCAAGCTGCTGCGCACGCTCGGCGAGCGCGTGCGCAACGTGCACATGAAGGACGCCTGGTGGGGCCGCGGCGACGGCTCGACCGGCGTCTTCGGCGGCCACGTCAGCTTCGGCGACGCGCGCCGCTACTGGGACTTCCGCAGCGTCGGACGCGGCATGGTCGACTTCGAACAGATCATCGTCGCCCTCAACGACATCGGCTATCGCGGCCCGCTCTCGGTCGAATGGGAAGACGGCCGCATGGACCGCGTGCACGGCGCGACGGAAAGCGCCGCCTTCTGCCGGCGCATCGATTTCAAGCCCTCGGGCGTCGCCTTCGACGCGGCCTTCGAGAAGAAATAGCAAGGAGAACGTCCATGAAAAAACTGCGCTACGCGATGGTCGGCGGCGGCCAGGGCGCTTTCATCGGCGGCGTGCATCGCCGGGCGATGGCGCTCGACGGGCAGATGGAATTGACCGCCGGCGCGCTCTCTTCCAGCCCCGAGAAGGCGCTCGCCTCGGGCCGCGAACTCGGCCTCGCCGACGACCGCAACCACCCGTCCTGGCAGGCGCTGCTCGAAGACGAGCTGCGCCGCCCGGCGAGTGAACGCATCGACTTCGTCAGCATCGTCACGCCCAACCACATGCACTACCCGGTAGCCCGTGCGTTCGCCGAAGCCGGCATCAACGTCGTCTGCGACAAGCCGCTGGTGCACACCTCGGAACAGGCGAACGACCTCATCGCCGTCGCCGAAAAGACTGGCGTCGTCTTCGCCGTCACCTACAACTACACCGGCTACCCGCTGGTGCGGCAGGCGCGGCACATGGTCGCCAGCGGCCAGCTCGGCGAGATCCGCAAGGTGATCGTCGAATACAACCAAGGCTGGCTGTCGACGTTGCTCGAAGGCACCGGCAACAAGCAGGCCGACTGGCGCACCGACCCGGCCAGGAGCGGCATCGCCGGCTGCATCGGCGACATCGGCTCGCACGCCGAAAACCTGGTGGCGACGGTCACCGGGCTGGAAATCGAGGCGCTGTGCGCCGATCTCACCACCTTCGTCCACGGCCGCCAGCTCGACGACGACGGCAACATCCTCATGCGCTACACGAACGGCGCGCGCGGCGTGCTCATCTCGTCGCAGATCGAGATCGGCTGCGAGAACGACCTGCGCCTCCGCGTCTTCGGCAGCAAGGGTTCGCTGACCTGGCACCAGGAAAATCCGAACCAGCTGTGGTTCGCGCCGCTCGACGCGCCGCCGCAATTGCTCACGCGCAACGGCCCCGGCCTGTGCGAGGCGGCGGCCAAGGCCACGCGCCTGCCGTCCGGCCATCCGGAAGCGTTCTTCGAAGCCTTCGCCAACATCTACGCCGGCGCCGGCGAAGCGATCTGGGCGCGCCAGGAGAACCGCGCGCTGGCGCCGCTCGAAGGCGACTTCCCACGCCTGATCGACGGCGCGCGCGGCGTGCGCTTCATCGAAAAGGCGGTCGAATCGGCGCGCTCGAGCCTGAAGTGGACGGCGTATTGACTATCGATGCGCGCGACCGAGTGACATCAAGCGCGAAACCATAGACACCCCAACCGTCGTCGCGATCGCGCAGCTGTCTCCTCTGCCCCGATCCCGGCCACGTTCGCATGGACCATCCATCGCAGTGGACTGGTCCATGTTTTTTTGTGGCTTTCGATTCCTCGAACCGATCCATCGCGCCTCGCCATCGGTCCGGACTGCCCTGCCTGCCCCTTCCGTAGGACGATCCGCAGAACGCTTGCCCCGAATCCGCTCGGCAGGAAAGAAAATTACAGCGCTTTGATTCGAAACAAACCAGAAACATGGATTATAATTACCAAAAAACTAAACCGTTTTAGTAATGCGGTTCAGGCAGAATCGGCGCAGACCGGTCTCACCGCCACCGACAGCAATCGGTTGGCCTGAAAAACAATAGGCAGTACAGGAGGGATCATGCTGAGAAACACTCGCCTTTCCGTCATCGTCTGGAACGAATATGTCCAGGACCGTGACAACCCGGCCATTCGCGCGAATTATCCTGAAGGATTGCATGCCGTCATCGCGCAAGCGCTGCGGCGCACGCCGGGCATCGGCACAAAGGCGCTGCCGGTCAACGTCGGCACCGCCACCCTGGACGAGCCGGAGAACGGACTGAGCGAAGCCCGCCTGCAGGCGTGCGACGTGCTCGTCTGGTGGGGCGACGTCGCGCACGACGAAGTCGCCGACGAGGTCGTCCAGCGCATTCATCGGCGCGTGCTCGAAGGGATGGGGCTGATCGTGCTGCATGCTGGCTATTCGTCGAAGATATTCCGCCGCCTGCTCGGCACGAGCTGCTCGCTGAAGCTGCGCGCGAAGGACGAGCGTGAGCGGCTGTGGGTCGTCGCGCCTTCGCATCCGATCGCCGCCGGCTTGAAAGAACGTTTCGAGCTGCCGATCGAGGAGACTTACGGCGAGAGCTTCGACGTCGCGCAGCCCGACTCGACGGTCTTCATCTCCTGGTTCGAAGGCGGCGAGGTCTTCCGTTCCGGCTGTTGCTGGGAGCGCGGCTATGGCCGGCTGTTCTATTTCCGTCCCGGCGACATCGGCCATCCAACCTTCCACGACGCGAACGTGCAGCGCGTGCTGGCCAACGCGGTGCAATGGGCCGCGCCGCGTTTCCGCTTCAACGCCATCGACGCCGTGCCGCCAGCCGCCATGACCACCGGCAAGCCCGCCGGCGAACGCAAACCTCTCGCCGCGACCGCCGGGCAGCCGGTAGAAGTCGTCGAGACGATCGCAACCAAGCCGCAAGAACCGGAAAAGCGGCTGCGCGCCCTCAAGGGGGCCAAGGCCGGGCAGGCGCAGCGCGCCGACGCGACGCTCCTCTTTCCGACCCTGATGAACAACCTGTATCAGTGCGCCCCGGCGCAGACGCCGGGCAAGATCGGCGGCAGCCGTTACGGGCAGCCGGCCAAGCGCAGCGCGGTCGGCTGACGCCCGCCCATGACCACGCCCATCCGACCCCGCGCCACCTGCGGCGAAGTGGCGCTGCGCGCCGGCGTGTCGCGGACGACCGTGAGCTTCGTCCTCAACGACTTGCGCAACAAGGGCATCAGCGAGTTGACGCGGCAGAAGGTGCTCGACGCGGCGAGCGACCTCGGCTACCAGCCGAACGCCGCGGCGCGCACGCTGGCCGGCGGCAGCACGGGCACCATCGCCGTCGTCATCGCCTCGGCCGACCACCTGCTCTACGACGCCTACCTGCCGCGCCTGCTGTGCACCATCAACGACCGCTGCCACCGGCACGGCTACAAGGTGCTGCTCGAATCAGCCGACGAACAGCTCAGACGGCCGGGCGCCTTCCTGGACCTGGTGCGCAGCAAAAGCATCGACGGCCTGATCGTCGCCAACATGCGCACGGTCGATGGCCAATACGTGCGCAAGCTCTCCGAACAAAGATTCCCGATCGTCGTGCCCGGCAACGGCATCGAGCCCTTCTACAGCCGCTGCGCCAGCAACAGCGACGAGAAATCCGCCTACGTGGCGACGAAACATCTGGTCGATCTCGGCCATCGGCGGATCGCGCACGTCGGATTCGCCTCGAGCGTGTTCGACGTCGTGATCCAGCGCCGCGCCGGTTACGAACTGGCACTGACCGAGGGCGGCATCGCGCCCGATGCGAAACTCGTCGTCTACGGAAACATCAGCGCGGAGAGCGGCTACGTCGCGATGAAGAAGCTCTTGAAGCGCACGCGCGACTTCTCGGCGCTGTTCGCCGGCAACGACACGGTCGCCTTCGGCGCCATGCGCGCGCTCGACGAGGCCGGGCTCAGGATTCCGGACGACGTGGCCGTGGTCGGCTTCGACGACGTGCCGCTCGCCGCCTACGTGAATCCGCCGCTCACCACGCTGCGCACCGATCCGATCGTGCAGGGCGAAGGTGCCGTCGATCTCCTGATGGCGCGCATCAACGGCGAGCCCTACGAACGGATCGAGGAAAGCTACGCGACCGAACTGGTGATTCGGCGTTCATGCGGCGCGCAAGCCGCCGCGCCAGCGAAGAAAAGCGTTTCATAAAGAACTGCAACGCCGCTGCGCTGTTGTAAACTCCGCACTCGACTGTCGCGATCGTCCGGTCCGGAAGCCTGCGCTGCAATTTTCCGGGTTCTGAACCGTCTTCGTCCCGATGCAGCAGCAGGCATGACGCGATCGCATCCGCTTTGTCCCGACCACTCCTCCGAGCAGCACGACTGGCCCAAGAGAAAGAGCTCGATATGAAATCGCTTTCCTGCCCCGCGATACGGGGCGCAATCGCCGCGACAGCCATCCTCTGCGCGGTGCAGACCGGACTGACGTCCGCGGCACTTGCCGAAGACGCGCCCGCGCAAACTGCCGCCAAGGCCACGCAAACCGCCGCCAAGGCCGCGCTGACCGTTTCGGTGACGCAGGCCGTGCCGAACGAATGGCCGCAGCTGCTCGCCGCCAACGGCAACATCGCCGCCTGGCAGGAAGCCGTGATCGGCGCCGAGGCCGGCGGGCTGCGCCTGGAGGAAGTGCGCGTCAACGTCGGCGACCGCGTCAAGAAGGGCCAGCTGCTCGCCCGCCTGCAGAGCGACACGCTGCGCGCCGACCTCGATCAGACGCGCGCCAGCTTCAAGGAAGCCGAAGCCTCGCTCGCCGAAGCGACGGCCAACGCCGACCGCGCGCGCCGCCTGCAGCCCTCCGGCATGATCACCGGCCAACAGGCCACGCAATGGCTGACCGCCGAACAGACCGCGCGCGCCCGGCTCGCCGTGTTCAAGGCCAAGATCCGCGCCGACGAAGTCCGCCTGACGCAGACCGAGATCAAGGCGCCGGCCAACGGCGCCGTCTCGGCGCGCCTGGCGACCATCGGCGCTGTCGTCCAGCCCGGCCAGGAACTCTTCCGGCTGATCCTCGACGAGCGCCTGGAGTGGCGCGCCGAGATTCCGGCCGCCGAACTCGCGCGCCTCCAGCCCGGCATGGCGGCGACCGTCTTCACGCCGAGCGGCGCCAAGGCGCCGGGGACGATCCGCATGGTCGCGCCGACCGTCGACCCGCAGACGCGCAACGGCCTGGTCTATGTCGACATCAGCGAAGCGCACGACGCCCGCGCCGGCATGTTCGCGCGCGGCGAGATCGCGCTCGGCAAGTCGGGCGCGCTGACGCTGCCGCAGTCGTCGGTGCAGATGCGCGACGGTTTCCACTACGTCTTCCGTCTCGGCGCCGACAACAAGGTCGTGCAGACCAAGGTGACCGTCGGCCGCCGTTCTGGCGACCGCATCGAGATCGTCTCCGGCATCGACGCGACGCAGAAGATCGTGGCCGACGGCGTCGGCTTCCTGGTCGACGGCGACACGGTGCGCGTCGTCGCGCCGCCGCAGCCGAACGGCAAGGCATCGTAAGGAAAAGGGACTGCGCGATGATGAACGTCTCCTCCTGGTCCATCAAGAACCCGATCCCGGCGATCCTTCTCTTCCTGCTGCTCACGCTGATCGGGCTGATGGGTTTTCGCGCGATGAAGATCCAGAACTTCCCCGACGTCGACCTGCCGATGGTGATCGTCAACGCGTCGCTGCCCGGCGCCTCGCCGGCGCAGCTCGAAACCGAGGTGGCGCGCAAGATCGAGAACTCGGTCGCCACGCTGCAGGGCGTCAAGCACATCTACACCAAGGTGCAGGACGGCGCGGTGACGCTGACCATCGAGTTCGTGCTCGAAAAGGTGACGCAGGAAGCGACCGAGGAAGTGCGCGACGCGGTGGCCCGCGTGCGCTCCGACCTGCCCGGCGAGATGAATGACCCGATCGTCTCGAAGTCCAACCTCGCCGGCACGCCGGTGCTCACCTACACGATCGCGTCGTCGCGCATGGACGACGTGGCGCTCTCCTGGTTCGTCGACAACGACGTGGCCAAGGCGATGCTCAGCGTCAAGGGCGTCGGCGCCGTCTCGCGCGTCGGCGGCGTCACGCGCCAGGTGCGCATCGAGATCGATCCGGACAAGCTGCTCGCCTTGAAGGCGACGGCGGCCGACATCTCGCGGCAACTGCGCCAGGTGCAGCAGGAGGCGTCGGGCGGACGCACCGACATCGGCGGCGCCGAGCAATCGGTGCGCACCATCGCCACCGTGCAGACGGCCGACGAACTGGCGGCCATGGAAATCCCGCTCTCCGACGGGCGCAGCGTCCGCCTCGACGAAGTCGCCCGAATCGAGGACACCACCGCCGAACGGCGCAGCATCGCGCTGCTCAACGGGCAGCCGGTGGTCGGCTTCGAGATCGTGCGCAGCCTGGGCGCCAGCGAAGTCACCGTCATGAAAGGCGTGCGCGAATCGCTGCGCCAGATGCAGGAGAAGCATCCCGACCTCGTCGTCACCGAAGCCTTCAACTTCGTGACGCCGGTGATCGACAATTACGAAGGCTCGATGGGGCTGATGTACGAAGGCGCGCTGCTCGCCGTCATCGTCGTCTGGTTCTTCCTGCGCGACTGGCGCGCCACCTTCGTCTCGGCGACCGCGCTGCCGCTCTCGATCATCCCGACCTTCGGCGCGATGTACCTGTTCGGCTTCACGATCAACGTCGTCACCCTGCTCTCGCTGTCGCTGGTGATCGGCATCCTGGTCGACGACGCGATCGTCGAGATCGAGAACATCATCCGCCACCTGCAGATGGGCAAGACGCCGTACCAGGCGGCGATGGAAGCGGCCGACGAGATCGGCCTGGCGGTGATCGCCACCACCTTCACCCTGATCGCCGTCTTCCTGCCGACCGCCTTCATGACCGGCATCGTCGGCAAGTTCTTCGTGCAGTTCGGCTGGTCGGCGGCGATCGCCGTCTTCTTCTCGCTCGTCGTCGCGCGCATGCTGACGCCGATGATGGCCGCCTACATCCTCAAGCCGAAGACCAAGGGCCACGCCGAGGCGCGCTGGGAAAAGATCTACATGCGCATGGCCGGCTGGTGCCTGAAGCACCGGGTGGCGACCTCGATCGCCACCGCCATCTTCTTCTTCGGCGTGCTCGCCGGCCTGACGCCGCTGCTGCCGACCGGCTTCATGCCGCCGGACGACCTCTCACAGACGCAGATCACGCTGCGCCTGCCGCCGGGCAGCACCTTCGAGCAGACCTACGCGGCGACGCGCCAGGCCGAAGCGCTGGTCAAGGCGCATCCGCAGGTCAAGGTCATCTACACGACGATCGGCGGCGGCGCCTCGGGCAGCGATCCGTTCGATCCATCCTCGTCGTCGGACGTCACCAAGTTGACGCTGACCATCAACCTGACCGACCGCAAGGAACGCCCCGGCATCAGCAAGCAGGCGGTCGAGGACGATTTCCGCCGCCTGATGGAGGCGATCCCCGGCGCGCGCGTCAAGGTCGGCATGGGCGGCTCGAACGAGAAGTACGTCCTGGCCCTCACCGGCGACGACGGCCGCGTGCTGACCGAGCACGCGCAGAAAGTCGAACGCGACCTGCGCACGCTACCCGGCATCGGCACCGTCACCTCCGGTTCCAGCCTCGTGCGGCCCGAGGTCATCGTGCGCACCGACTTCGCCAAGGCGGCCGATCTCGGCGTCTCGTCGGCGGCGATCGCCGACACGCTGCGCATCGCGCTGTCCGGTGACTACGACCAGGGCCTGGCCAAGCTCAATCTCGCGCAGCGCCAGATCCCGATGGTCGTCAAGCTCTCCGACGACGCGCGGCAGGATTTCGAACTCCTCTCCCGGCTGACCGTCCCCGGCACGCACGGCCCGGTGATGCTGGCCAACGTCGCCAGCATCGAGCTCGGCAGTGGCCCGGCCGTCATCGACCGCTACGACCGCGTGCGCAACGTCAACATCGAAGTCGAGCTCAACGGACAGCCACTCGGCGAGGTCGAGGCGAAGACGATGCAGCTGCCGAGCATGCAGCAGCTGCCGCCCGGCGTCGCCGTCAAGGCGGTGGGCGACGCCGAGGCGATGGGCGAGCTGTTCGAAGGCTTCGCGCTGGCCATGCTGACCGGCGTGCTGTGCATCTACATCGTGCTCGTGCTGCTCTTCAAGGACTTCGTGCAGCCGGTGACCATCCTCGCCGCGCTGGTGCTCTCGGTGCCGGGCGCCATCCTCGCGCTTTTCCTCACGCGCACCGCGCTGTCGATGCCGGCAATGATCGGCCTGATCATGCTCATGGGCGTCGCCACCAAGAACTCGATCCTGCTCGTCGAATACGCCATCATGGCCCGCCGCGACCGCGGCATGAGCCGGCTGGAAGCGCTGCTCGACGCCTGCCGCAAGCGCGCCCGCCCGATCGTGATGACCACCGTGGCGATGGGCGCCGGCATGTTCCCGATCGCCATCGGCATGGGCAACGACCCGAGCTTCCGCGCGCCGATGGCGATCGTCGTGATCGGCGGCCTGATCACCTCGACCTTCCTCAGCCTGCTCGTCATCCCGGTGTTGTTTACCGTGGTGGACGATGCGCGGGAATTCATCGTGCGCCGCCTGCGGCGCAAGCAGCCGAATTGAGCGACCTGGCCGCTCCGACCAATGACGACAAGTCGCTGACCATGTTTTCACGCGAGAAACACGCGCTGCCCGCGACGAAGACGTTGACGATGCCGCAGCCATAGTTCTCGATGTTCTGCCGGGTGACGCGCCCGTCGATCTCGATGATCGTCTCCAGACCCCGGCCGTCGATCATGGCGCGCAAGGCCCTGATCTTGCGGTCGGCATACGCCGCCTGGGTTTCCGAATTGGTCAGCGAGAAGCCGGGATTGGTCAACATGAGCAGGACGGCGTCGCATTCTTCGAGGATGCAGTCGAGCTCCGACAACGCCGTCGCCGGCTTGAGCGCCACGCCGGCGCGCACGCCGCGCCGGCGGATCATGCCGAGCAGGCGGTTGACGTGCGGTGCCGTTTCGCTGTGGAAAAGCAGTTGGTTGACGCCGATGTCGAGCAGTTCGGCGACCAGCCACTCCGGGTTCTCGACCATCAGGTGCACGTCGAACTTGAGGTTCGACACCTTGCGCAGCTGTTTCACCGTCTCGACGCCGAGCGGCAGGCTCGGGCTGAAGTGGCCGTCGATGAGGTCGACGTGCAGCACTTCGACGCCGGCCGCCTCGACCTGTCGGACCTGCCGCGCCAGATCGCACATGTCGAAGTAGATCAGCGACGGCGCGATCTGACAGCGGTTTTTCCAGATGTTCGTCATAGCTCGTAGACAGTCATGTCGAGACACAAGGGTAACCGCGTCATCCCGGCGAACGCCGGGATCCAGTGGCGCCCCGCAGACGCTGCAGCATCTCGTCGGCATTCGAGCCGACCGCGCCCGACGGGTGCGAATAGAAGACCTTTTCCCACGAGTAGCCACGGATGCGGTGCGAAACAGCAGCCAACGCGTCCGTGATAGCGGCGGCGGCCAGCGTCGAACCGGTGGCGATGACGCCGCCGAAATCGGCATCGTCGGGCAACTCGAGGCTAATCACGTGATCGGCCAGTTCGGCGAACGGCGATTGCAGCGCCGAGGTGATGGCGATCACCGGACAGCCGGCGAGCGCCTTGCTGCGCTTGCAGAATTCGTTGAGCTCCGCCGACTGGCCACCGTTGGAGATGGCGATCACCACGTCCTGCGTCTGCAGTACGCCGAGTCCGCCGTGCAATCCGTCTTCCGGCGAGATCGAGAACGCCGGCGTGCCGGCCACCGAGAAGATGTGCGCCGCCCGCTCGGCGATATTGCCGGAGGTGCCGCAGCCGACGATGAGGATTTTTCCTTTGCACGACGCCACGGCGTTCGCCGCCGCGCAGAAGCTCCCGTCCAGAGCACTTTCCGCCGCGGCAACCGCCCTGGCGTCGGCGGCAATCACCGCCCGCGACTGCCTGAGCATGTCATCGTCAGTCATTCGAGTACTCTTCGTCGCGCAGCCGCGCGAACTCCTGATAGATGTCCCGGTAGGCCGCGACGGCCTCCGGTCTTGGCTGCTCGCACATGTCGTAATCGAGCTCGACGTACTGGTCGCAGATCTCCTGCAGCGTGACGTTGTCCCCCTTCTGGCGCAGATCCACCGCCAAGGCCAGCAGCGCGGCGCCGAACGCGCCGCCCTCGTCGGACTTCACCCGCACCACTTCGGTATCGAACACATCGGCGCAAATCTGCCGCCACGCCTGGCTGTTCGCCCCGCCGCCGGTGAGGCGGAATTGCGACGGCTTGCCGAAGGAGCGCGTCGACCGTTCGTAGCCCCACATCAGGCCAAAGGCGACCGATTCGGCCATCGCGCGCATCAGGTTGGGGCGCGTGAAGTTGTCGTAGGACAGGCCCTTGATCGTCGCCCGCGCGTTGGGCAGCGGCGGCATGCGTTCGCCGTTGAAGTACGGGAAGATGCGGATGCCGGCGGCGCCGGGCGAGGCCTGGTTGATCAGCGTCTCGATGTCGTCGACCGGGATTTCGAACAGGTTCTGCAGCAGCGAGGTCGACGACGTCGCGTTCATCGTGCAGGTGGTCGGAATCCAGCCCTCCTCGACGGCGCAGAAAACCTGGATGTTCCGGTCGACGTTCTGCGGCTTGATGTCGCTGTGCAGGTTCAGCACGCCGGAGGTGCCGAGGCCCAAAGTAGCTCGACCGGGCACGACGTTACCGGTGCCGACGGCGCCCATCACGTTGTCGCCGGAACCGCAGGCCACCAGCGTCAACGGTGAGAAGCCGAAGAACTCGGCGACCTCCTTGCGCACGACGCCGATCGGGTTGTGCGGCGCGGCGATCGGCGGCAGCGCCGCCGCCAGGATGCCGGAAGGATCGACCGCCTTGACCATCTCGGCCGACCAGCTGCGGGTCGCGACGTCGAAGAAACCGGTGCCCGAAGCCTCGCCGGCATCCATCACCATTTCACCGGTCAGCCAATAGTTGAGGTAATCGTGCGGCAGCAGGATGTGTTTCATGCGCGCGTAGAGGGCCGGCTCGTTGCGGCTCATCCAGCGCACCTTGGAGGCGGTGTAACCGACCGGCAGCGAGGTGTTGATCAGCTTCCAGACCTGGCCGATGCCGCCGACGTCGGCGATCAGGCGGTCGTTTTCCTCGGCGGTTTCGGTGTCGTTCCAGAGCTTGACGTCGCGCAGCACCTGTCCCTCCCCGTCGAGCATGACGAGGCCGTGGTGCTGTCCGGAAACGGCGATCGCCGCGACTTCGCCGGCACCGCGGCCGCTGCTCTTGATCGCCCCGGCGACGGCGACCTTCAACGCGGCGATCCACCACGCCGCGTTCTGTTCACGCCGGCCGTTGATGTTGGCGATCAGCTCGTGCGGGGAATGGCCCCGACCGATCACCTGCCCGGATTGCGGATCAAAAAGTACCGCCTTGGTGCCCTGCGTTCCGCAGTCGATTCCCAGATACATTGCTTGCTTCTCCGTCGGTTACATCATCGGGTGTGGCAGATTTGCCGCAGTAGTCACAACGAACCACGCGGATAACCACGTCATCCCGGCGAACGCCGGGATCCAGTGGCGCACCTCTGGCGCTGCACTCCCGGTGGTCGGATTTCGGGTCAAGCCCGGAATGACGGATTCTGGAAAGTCCGTGCGATTCATCATGACTGACCACTACTCGTTGGCTACGGCATGTCAATCAGGATTTTGATCATGTCGGCCGGCGCCGACGCCGCGTACTCGAACGCCTCGAGGCTCTGTTCGAACGGATAGCGCTTCGAGATCAGCGGCTCGACGTTGATCTGGCCGGAAGCGATGAAGTTGATCGCCCGCTCGTAGTCGTTGGCGTAGCGGAAGATCGTGAACATCGTGATCTCCTTGACCTGCAAAGCGACGAGATCGATCGGCACGTTGCCTTGCGGCATGCCGATGAAGACCATCTTGCCGCCCGGGGTGATGTAGTCAGCCGCGCGCGTGATCGCCGCCGGCGCACCGCTCGCCTCGAAGTAGAGGTCAGCGCCGTAGGGGAACTTCTCGTAGACGAACGAGCGCAGATCGCCGTCGGCCACGTTGAACGGAATGATCCGGTCGCCGTAGTGCTTGGCCAGGAAGTCGAGCTTGGCCTGCTTGACGTCGGTCACGATGACGCGGCTGCAACCGGCGGCCAGCGCCGACAGCGCGATGATGACGCCGATGGTGCCGGCGCCGGTGACGATGGCGGTGTCGCCGGGCGCCACGCCGACCTTGCGCGTGACGTGCACGCCGAGGGTCAGCGGTTCAGCCAGCACGGCCTCGCCGAAGCTGACGTTATCCGGCAGCTTGAAAGTCAGGTTCGCCGGATGCACGACGTCGTGGCGCAGGCAGCCGTGGATCGGCGGCGTCGCCCAGAACTTCACCGACGGGTCGATGTTGTACATGCCGCGCATCGACTCGCGGCTGAGATGATTTGGAATCCCCGGTTCCATGGCGACGCGATCGCCGACCTTGAGGTTCGTGACCGCGCTGCCGACCTCGATGATCGTACCGCTCGACTCATGTCCGAGCACCATCGGCGCATTGACCACGAAGTCGCCGATCCGACCGTGCTTGTAGTAGTGCACGTCGCTGCCACAAATCCCGACGCTTTCGATCTTGATCCTGACGTCGTCCTTGCCGAGCGTCTCTTCGATATCGATGTCACGCATCCGGATGCGATCGATTTCTTCCAGAACAACTGCTTTCATGGTTTTTCCTCTCTATCTCTACACTGTGCTTCGTAGGCGACCCGGAACACCAGTGAGCCGGGTCGCACCACAAAACTGTTACTTGATGTTGCCCAACTCTTTGTGCAGCTTGATGAACTCGTTGACGTTGTCCTTGGTGATCAACTCAGCCTGGATCTCGTCCGTCAGCTTCTTCGCCTTGCCGATCAGCATTTCGTGCGCGAGAGCCACCGACTTGACGGCGAGCGCATTGGCGCTCTGCAGCGTGGTGGAGGTCATCTTGCCTTCCTTGATCAGCAGGCAGGCTTCAGCCGTTCCATCCACACCATAGACCAGCGGGAAAGCCTTCGCGCCCGAGCCCTTGACGGCTTCGATGGCACCAGCGGCCATGTTGTCGTTCATCGAAATGACGGCGTCGATCTTGCCGTGCGCCTGGATCCAGTCTTCCATCAGACGCATCGCTTCATCCTTGTTCCAGTTGGCGATCTGCTCGTCGATGATCTTGACGTCGGAACGCTTGTCGAAGAACTCCTTCTGCCAGGCTTCGCGGCGACCCATCGAATGCGGATTTCCAGGCGGTCCCATGAGCACCACGACCTTGGCGCCCTGCGGGATCTGCTTCAGGCCCAGCTTGGCGTTCTCGGCACCTTGCTGGTACGGATTGGCATCGACCGACGGCACGGAGTCGTCGGAGAATTTCGGGTTGGTCGCGATGATCTTCATGCCCTTGGCCATCGCTTCCTTGACCGGGCCGATCTGGATGGCCGGGTCGTAGGGCTGGATGATGGTCAGGTCGAACTTGTTGGTGACGGCATTCTCAATGTGCGACTGCATCAGTTCGTTCCGGCTCTGGCCGTCAAAAACCGTGATCGCCATGTCCGGATATTTCTTGCCTTCCTTGACGATCGAATTGGCCAGCCAGGCGGCGAACGAATCGCCTTGTGCGCGGGCGATGTAGGCCACCCGATACTTGGCTTCCGCCCACACGTTACCCGTACAGAGCACTGCCCCCACAGCGATCGCTGCAATGATTCTTGATCCCTTGAACATATTCATTTCTCCAACGAAGAATTAACGTTTTTGCCCTTGAATGGCCTTGCGCTTGAAACTGACTTGCCGGATACGAATGCTCGTTTCACCACCTCCTTTTCATAAGAACTCCGTCACGACGCCTGCTTCGCCTCTTTCTTTTCGAACGGCACGCGACTGGATGCGTCGCCGAGAATCTGCCTGGTCTTCTTGTTCTTGGAGGCGATGTCGTAGGCCACGGCGAGGACGATGATGCCGCCCTTGATCACCTGCTGCAGGTAGGACTGGATGCCGAGCAGGTTCATGATGTTGCCGAGGAAGCCCATGATGAACGCTCCGGCCAGCGTGCCGACCGCCGTCCCCACGCCACCCGAGAAACTGGTGCCGCCGATGATCGCCGCCGTCATCGCGTCGAACTCGAAGCCGATACCGGCATTCGGCAGGCCGGCATTGACGCGCGACATGTAGAGCACGCCCGCCAGCCCGACCATCGCGCCATTGACGACGAAGGCCGACAACTTGATCCGATCGACGTTGATGCCCGAAGCACGCGATGCTTCCTGGTTACCGCCGATCGCGTAGATGTAGCGCCCCAGCCGCGTGTGGTTGAGCAGATACCAGGTCACCGCCGTGATGCCGACCAGGAACAGGACCGGCGTCGGAACGCCGAGCACGGCGCCCTGCCCCCAGACAATGAAGTCGCCGAGCTGGTAGATGTTCTGGCCGCCGGTGAGCAGCAGCGCCGCCCCGCGCGCCGCCGTCAGCATGGCCAGCGTCGCGATGAACGGCGGCGTCTTGAACTTGGTGACGATCAACCCATTGACGATCCCGCACGCCACGCCGACGAAAACGCCGACCGCCAGGGCCGCGCCGATCATGCCGGTCGATTTGAAGAAGATCACCGAAACCAGCCCGGCCAGCGCCATCACCGAACCGGCCGACAGGTCGATCAGGCCGCAGATGATCAGGATCGTCTGGCCGAAGGCAAGGATGGTCGTGATCGAAATCTGCCGCGAGATGTTCGAGAAATTGGTCAGCGACAGGAATACCGGGCTGATGATCGAGCTGATCACGATCATGGCGATCAGGACGAGGAAGATGCTGTACTTGCTCGTCAGCAATGACCAGTGTCCGCTCAGACTTGTACGTTGATTCTTCATGTTTACTCCGCTCCAATGGTTGCGAATTTCATGATTCGCTCTTGATCAAACTCGTTGGCCTGCAGCTCTCCGGTGATGCGCCCCTTGGCCATGACGTACATGCGGTCGCAGACGCCGATCAATTCGGGCAGTTCGGAGGAAATCATCAGGATGGCTTTGCCCTCGCTCGCCAGCTCGAACATGATTTTGTAGATCTCGTACTTGGCGCCGACGTCGACGCCGCGCGTCGGCTCGTCGAGAATCAGGATGTCCGGGTTGCGCAGCACCCACTTGGCGAAGACGACCTTCTGCTGGTTGCCGCCGCTCAAGGCGACGACGGCCGTTTCCGTGCTCGGCGCCTTGACGCGCATGCGGTCGCACACCGACGAAATCAGCCCGCGCTCGGTCTTCTTGTTGAGATAGCCCTTGCGGAAGAATTTCATCAGGCTCGACAGGCCGACGTTCTCGCGGATGCTGCGGATCGGGATGATTCCGTAGCGCTTGCGGTCTTCGGAAAGCATCGCCATGCCGAGGTCGATGCTGTTCTGCACGCTGCCGATTTTGACGGGATTGCCCTTGATCCTGACCTCGCCGGCGGAAAGCGGATCGAGGCCGAACAAGGCGCGCACGACTTCCGTCCGCCCGGCCCCCATGAGGCCGGAGAAGCCGACGATTTCGCCGGCGCGGATGTTGAAATCGACATCCCTGAACTTGCCTTCGTCGCACAGCCCCGTGACCTCGATCACCGGCTGGCCGATGTTGCGCTCCGGCTTTGGCGGGAAGACGTTGTCGAGCGGACGGCCGACCATCAACTGGATGATGGTGTTGATGTCGAAATCGGCGGCCCGGCGGGTTTCCACGTGCGCACCGTCGCGGATGACCGAGATGTCGTCGGCGATACGGAACAGCTCGTCGAGGCGGTGGGAGATGTAGATGATCCCGGCGCCCTTGGCGCGCAGCTGCGAGATCTTCTCGAACAGCACGTTCAACTTCCTTGGTCGTGATCGCCGACGTCGGCTCGTCGAAGATGATGATGTTCGACTCGTAGGAGACGGCCTTCATGATCTCCAGCATCTGGATGTCTGAGATCGACAGGTCTTTCAGCCTGGTGTCGGGCTTGTACGGCAAGCCTTCACGCTCGAGCAGTTCGATCGTAGACTTGCGGATCTTCGGCCAATCGACGCCGCCGATCCTGTTCCGCGGTTCGTCGCCGAGGAACAGGGACTGCTCCACCGTCATCTCCGGAATGTAGTTCAGCTCCTGAGACACCATGGATATCTTCATGTGACGTGCCTGGATCGGGTTCTGGATGACCACCTTCTGCCCATTGATCAGCACTTCGCCTTCGTCGGGCTGGTAGATGCCGTTGATGATCTTGACCAGTGTCGACTTGCCCGCCCCGTTCTCGCCGCAAATAACGTGAACGGAGCCCGGGCGCACGGTGAAGCTCATGTGCTTGAGCGCCCACACTCCCGGGAAATATTTCTCGATTCCACGCAATTCAAGTAACGGGATTTCACCCATCAAATCTCTCCTTGATCGAACGACGCACCGACATCTGCCGACTCGACAAAAGCGCCTGGAAACGCTTGCCGTACTCGACTCGCTCTCAGGGCGGCGACTCATCGCACGACATCGCCAGTCGGTTTCTTGCTCGCTTCGACCGATATGCCACCGGAAGACGTCTGTAATAAATGTTACAAACCGGCCAAGAACGTTAAAAAATCAACGCCAGCCAACAATCCATGTTCGCAATATATCACCTAAATGTAACAAGTCAAGCATTTTCATGATGAAAATGTTTGATAAGTCACATTTAGAGTGTTATAGTTAAATCGAAGATTGTTAGAAATGGCGATCCGCTCGCCGGATTGCCGCCTTTTCCACGTAGCGAGAGGTGCCATGAACGCCAACACGAGTCTCGAATTGACCAACCGGATACTCAGCGAACTCAACGCTACGATTAACGCCGTCGACCGCGAGTCGCTCGAACGGCTGGTCGAGGAGATCATTCGGGCCAAGCGGGTGTTTTGCCTCGGCGCGGGACGTTCCGGAATCATGCTGCAGGCCTTCTGCATGCGGCTCAACCACCTCGGCGTCATGGCTTTCATGGCGGGCGGATTGCCCTGCCCGCCGGTCGAAGAGGGCGATCTCATCGTCGCCGCATCGGGGTCGGGAACGACACGGAGCGTCACATCGGTGCTCGATCAAGGCAAAGCCGCCGGGGTACGGCTGGCGCTATTCACCTCGAGCGAAAGCCAGACCTTGCCCATCGAAGCCGACGTAACCGTCCTCATCCCGGCGCCTTCGCGCCTGGTGAATGATGGAAGTCCAGTCAGTCGGCAACCGATGAGAACGCTATTCGAACAGGCCTTCTTCCTCCTCTGCGAGGCCGTGGTCTGCCGCCTGATCGACCGCAAGGGAATTCGCGAAGAAGACATGGCAAAGCGCCACGCCAACCTTGAATAGCGCTCAAGGAACACGGTTCGCATCGCCCGGCGACCGTCGCCACGCCTTGCCGATCGAGCCCCTTTCCGGAGGACACCGGTTAAATTAGGCACACCATGTCCGTAGCTGCGGTACGCCCGGCGTAAGAGGTTCAACAGCTGTGCGATAATAGGCAAACACTTGGCTTGAGCATGTCCAGATCTCATCGCTGAATGATCGAAACTCGAACGTCGGAGCCTCAATGTCGGCCAAACAAGAACGTCTGCGGCAAATCCTGACTGCGCTTGAAACTCGCCACTTCATGAACATGGGTGAACTGGCGCGCGCGTTCGGCGTCTCGGAAATGACCGTTCGGCGCGACGCCAAGGAGTTGGCCGAGCAAGGCTCGGTTCGCCTGGTTTATGGTGGCGTCGCGTCGCCATACACCGAGGCGCACAGCGCTGCATACATGGCCCAAGCCGAGCAGTCGGAACACACGGCGGAAAAGCGCGGCATCGCGGAGGCCGCTTGCCAATTCATCGCGCCCGGCGACGTGATCTTCCTCGATTCGGGAACGACCATCCAACAGTTCGCCGAGTTCTTCCCAACCGACGTCGAGTACACCCTGGTTTGTTATAGCCTGAACACGCTCAACATCATCACCAAGCTCGAAAACTGCACCGTCATTGCGCCCGGCGGCGTTTTTTCACCCCGCTCCCTGGTGTTCTCCGGCCCCGATACGGTCAACGTCATCCGCAAATATCGCGCCAACAAGGCATTCCTCGGCGCCACCGGCTACGAGATGAAACACGGCCTGACCTGCAGCTATGTCGAAGACGCTCCGTTGAAGCAGGCGGTGATGGACTCCAGCGTCGAGAAGATCCTGCTGATGGACTCATCGAAGTTCGGCAAGGTCTCAACGTGCAACTTCGCCGACATTGGCGACTTCAGTGCCGTAATCACCGATAGCGGCATTTCCAGCGAGTATGCCCAACATATTCGTTCGCACGGCGCACGTCTTCTGGTCGTCGGCGGCGACGAGACGTAACACGCGGGGTTTTCGGAATAGCGCACCCAATTCACGCAGGCACCTCCTGCCGTCTTGGCGGCATTCAAATCTTCGAATTTCTACGAACACGTCCTGTGTTCGCCTTGCGATACCAAGGAACAGAGGCATCAACATCTTCTTTGTTGTGAACGACGAGAAATGCCCATTCCCCATGGGCGATCCACCGACAAAGCCAATCAAGTCCGGATTCCGAAGCGCTCAATGATCACGCGCAAGCATCCATAAGAATCCACTCAAGTATCGCGCTCCGATTGCAGGTAGCGCACAACCTGTGACTACAACAAGCATCCGGCGCACGCCGGACACAAAATGTTCGTTGTACGTCACATCTCGGATCAAATGTTATTACTTTATCTTTTTTATGTTATTGTTTAACCATTCTACTCAACGCAGCTTCCCGTCCGAGAAAACAAATAAGTACGACGGAACTCTGCAGCAGAACGACAGCGTTAATTCATAAGAGCAACTTCCTCGGCCGGGAGCTTTCCCGGCTTGATTGCCCGAGGTCATACCACGATGAACAGAATGAACGTCAAGCAAAAACTAAGTCTTCTCATAGCCATCGCGATCGTTGTGCTGGTAATCGTCGGAGTAACGGGCCTTGGCGGGACGAAGGGGGTTGAGAGCGCCGCGGCCGTACTGACGCAGGAGAAACTTCCATCGATCACCGCGTTGGCATCGATCCGCTACGGAATTTCCTCCATTCAGGCGGCGAGTCTCGAGGCAGTCGTATGGCGCGAAAGGAAGAACGCGCAACGACGCTTCAAGGACATCGCTCAGCGCCTGGACGGGCTTCACCAGAACCTGACGACCGTCGTCACGATTTACGACAAGTCCAACCTGAGCGCAGAGGAAGCGGAGGCATGGAAGGCGTTCAAGGGAACGTATGTCAATTGGCTCTCACATGCCTCCCGAGCCAAAACGGTCATTGGCAAGCTGGCCAGCGACGAGATCATCGGCCGTAACGACGAGGCAAGTCTGGCAAGACAGAAAGAACTCTTTGAAGACTACGATTCGGCGATGGCGCCGTGGGGCAGTACCCAACCGTACCTGCAGAAGATTTCCGCCACGCTGGTTGACGCGAATATTCGCGCTAGCGCACAGGCCGTGGAGGCGGGGAAATCTGCCAGCCGGACGGCGACGCTCTCCATTGCGATCGTTTTCATCGGCGCAACGGTACTCCTGATTGCACTTGGCATTTTCATCGCCCGAAGCATTGTCCGGCCGCTGGGTCTGATGCAAAGGACCATCGTTCAAGTCGAAGCCAGCAACGACTTCACGTTGCGAGCCGATGTCAAGACCCGCGACGAGGCCGGCCAGGCCGCTCAAGCCTTCAACCAACTGGTCACGCAGTTGCAGACCTCCCTGCGTAATGTTCTCGCGAGCGCCTCCCGAATTGCCGACGCGGCAAATCAATCGGCCAGCGTTTCCCACCAAGTATTTGACGCATCCAATCGGCAGAGTGAATCCTCTGCAGCGATGGCAGCGGCAATCGAAGAAATGACTGTCTCGATGGGCGAGATCAACGCTTTCACCAGCGACGCATCGCAACGCGCCCGAGAGGCCGGAGACGCGGCAAACGCCGGAGCGGAAATCATCTCGCGATCAAACAATGAGATGACAGAGATTGCAACGATCGCGCGAAGCGCTGGTGGGACGATCAATGAAGTCGGGCAGCAGTCCAACAAGATCTCCCTGGTCGTTCAGGTCATCAAGGAGGTCGCGGACCAAACGAATCTGCTCGCGCTCAACGCCGCAATTGAAGCAGCCCGGGCCGGAGAGCAAGGGCGTGGTTTTGCCGTCGTTGCTGATGAAGTGCGGAAACTGGCGGAACGCACGGCGGCGTCAACGGAAGAAATCGCCAAGGTCGTCGGCGCCATGCAAAGCTCGACACAAAGCGCCGTCAACGAGATGCAGGCGGTGATCCAGCGGGTGAACGCTGAACTGGACCTTTCCGCCCAGGCCGCCGATCGGATTGTCGAAATCCAGGGCAGCGCTAAACAAGTTGCCGATTCGATCAGACAGGTATCCAGCGCGCTCAACGAGTTGAGTTCCGCTGCGCAGAACATTGCCCAACGCGTCGAGACCGTCGCCCACATGAGCGAAGAGAACACCGTCGCGGCCGGGAATACCGCCGACGTCGCCGAGAGGCTCAATACGCTCGCCACCGACCTGCGAGAAACCGCGAACCAATTCAAGGTCTAGCCGATGCCTTGCGCCAAGGTGTCCATCGATCCATTCGCTGAGGAAGTTGACTTGAAACCAGAATTCTCTCGGGGAAAATCCGAACGCTCATGCTTCCGCCGCATTGCCCGTACTGGCCGCATCGGTCTGATGGCGCTGCTTTCACTCAATGCGCTCGCGGCCGGGACGCTCGAAAAAATCGCCCAAACCGGCACGATCAGGCTCGGTTACCAGGTGACGCCACCGTTCTCCTATCTCGACGACCCCAAAGCGCCGCCGATCGGGTATTCGATCGATCTCTGCATGAAAGTCGTCGAGGCGGTGAAGCAACACCTGAAACGCGACGACATCAAGGTCGAGTTCGCCGAGGTTACGCCGGTTTCCCGCGTCCCGATGCTGACCAAGAGGGAGATCGACATCGAGTGCGCCAACACGCCCAACACGGCCGACATTCGCAAAGATGCCGCATTCACCATTCCGACCTTCATGGCGGTCACCCGCCTGATGGTGCGCGACGGCAGCAACATCAAAACGCTCCCTGACCTCGACAAAAAGACGGTGGTCACGATCTGGGGATCGAATATCGAGAAAATCTTTGATGAGACCAATGATCGCCTTTCCTTGGGTGCCAGCAATGTCATCGTCAACGATTTCGACGGCGCCTTCTCGATCATGGCGACCAACAAAGCCGACGCTTTCATGCTCGATGATGTATTGATCAGGATCATGCAAGCGACCAGCTCAAACAAGACCAAGTACAAGGTTGTCGGCGAGGCGCTCGCCGTACAGCCGCTGGCACTGATGTTCCGCAAGGACGATGCGGATTTCAAGCGACTCGTTGACGCAGAGATCGCCCGCATCATCATCAAAGGCGAGATCTATCCGATCTACAAGAAGTGGTTCGAATCTCCGATACCGCCCAACAAATTAAGTCCGATGTACAAGCAATGGGCAGACATTCAGACACCAGGAGGGCAAATCAATCTCCGGCTGCCGATGGTTTATGAACTGCGCGACTCGTTCAAGGTTCCGTCCGACTGGGTGCCGGATTTCACGAAACGCTGACATCAGCTCCTCGCGATCGACGGGGCAATCGCATGAACGCCATTGTCGTCGACCGTAAGAACATACGTTGACGATATAAGATTCATGTAACTGCCCTGCGGACGGAACTTGCCGGCCGGCGAACGCTCGCTTCTGATGCTAAGATTCATCGATTCCCGCACGCCAACAGGTGAATCCCATGCCCGACGCCGTTCTGCAAGAGGTCTTCCTCGGCCGTCAGCCGATCCTCGACCGCGACCAGCAGCTCTTCGCCTACGAACTGCTTTTCCGCAGCGGAAAGGCCGAGGACGGCAATTTCGCCAGCTTCGTCGACGGCAACCAGGCGACGGCGACGGTCATCACCCACGCCTTCACCGAATTCTCGATGGCCGACGCGCTCGGCCCGTACCAGGGTTTCATCAAGGTCGACCATGGCCTGCTGTTCAGTGACCTGATCAACGCGCTGCCGCCGCACTCGGTCGTGCTCGAGATCCTGGAGACTGTGGCGCAGACGCCGGAGACGATCGCGCGCTGCGAACAGCTTCGCTCGGCCGGTTACATCCTCGCCGTGCGCGAGCGGCCGGAGTCGCTGGACCAGAATCGTCCGCTCCTGAAATTCGCGCAGGTCATCAAGATCGACATCAGCCACATCGAGCCGGCGCGCCTGCAGCAGCTGACGGCCAACCTCAAGCCGCTGGGCAAGACGCTGCTCGCCGAGAAAGTCGAGAGCGTCGAGCAGATGAAGCTTTGCCACGATCTCGGCTTCGATCTCTTCCAGGGCTACTACTTCGCCCGCCCGACGGTGATCAGCGGCAAGCACCTGCAGGCTTCGGAACTGGCGCTGATGCGTCTGCTCGGCCTCTTGAGCCACGATGCCGACATCAGCGAGATCGAGAAGGTGTTCAAGCAGGAGCCGGTGCTCACGGTCAATCTGCTGCGCCTGACCAACTCGGCCGGCAGCGGCATGGCGACGCGCATCACCTCGCTGCGCCATGCGATCACCATCCTTGGCCGCCGCCAGCTGTTGCGCTGGCTGCAGCTCCTGCTCTACAGCGGTTCGTCGAGCAGCGCGCCGACGGTCAATCCGTTGCTGCAACTGGCGGCCACGCGCGGCCGACTGATGGAGCTGCTAGTTGACAAGACGCCCGAGGTCAAGGCCGGCGGACGCGAACTGATCGACCAGGCGTTCATGGTCGGCATCCTGTCGCTGATGCCGACGCTGACCGGCGTCGCCATGGCGGAAGTGCTCGCCCAGCTGCCGGTGGCGAAACCCGTCCAGGAAGGATTGCTCGACCACGGCGGCATTCTCGGCGACCTGCTGACGCTGGTCGAATCGCTGGAAAACGAGGCGCACGCGAAGGCCGACGAGATTCTCGCCAGGCTGCCCCAGATCGACGCCCGTTACGCCAACGACAGCCTGACGCGCGCCCTGGCCTGGGCCAACAACCTGGCGCGCGAATCCGGCGCCTGACGGCCGGCGACACAGCCGTCGCGAAACGACCCGCAGCACGACCAGACACTGCATGACTGACCCACAGAACTCCTTGCTCTATCTCGGCCGCCAGCCAATCCTCGGGCGCGAACAACAGCTGCTCGCGTTCGCGCTGGCCTTGCAGGACGGGCTGATCGCGACCGAAGGCGGCGATGCAGGCGCCGACACGGCGTTCGCCGGCGTCTTCGCCGCGCCGACGAGCGGCCAGCCGCTCGGCCCGTATCGCGCCTTCCTGCCGGTCGACCGCGACTTCCTGATGGGCGAGCTGATCGAATCGCTGCCGGCGGCGCTCGTCGTGCTGAAACTCGACACCGGCATCGTGCCGGCGGCGGACGTCGTCGAACGCTGCCACAGCCTGCGCGGCCAGGGCTTCGCGCTCGCCATCCACGATGCGCCGGGAGTTGATCCCGCCCTCCTGCCCTTCGTCGAACTCGCCGAGATCATCGCCATTGACCTCGCGACGGCCGACGCCACGGCGCTTCCCGCGCGCGTCGGCCAGCTGCGTTCGGGCGGCAGGAAGCTGCTCGCGCAGAACGTCGAAACCGCCCGCCAGCTGGAGCTTTGCCAGACGCTCGGCTTCGATCTCTTCCAAGGCTATTTCTTCGCCCGTCCGGCGCTCAATCTGAGCCAGAAGCTGAAACCGGCGCAACGTTCGCTCATGCGGCTGCTGGCGCTGGCGATGGAGGACGCCGACACCAGCGAAATCGAAAACGCGTTCAAGCTTGAGCCGGGGCTCACGCTCGATCTGCTGCGCCTGACCAACTCGGCGGCCAATGGGCTGACGACGCGCATCACCTCGCTGCGCCACGCCATCGCGGTCCTCGGCCGACGCCAACTGCAGCGCTGGCTGCAACTCCTGATCTACGCCAACGCCGACTCTGGAAAATCGCCGAAAGCCGCGCATGCCGTCTCACCGCTCATGCAGCTGGCGGCGACGCGCGGCCGCCTCATGGAGCTGCTGGCCGACAGCGTACAGCCCGGCAACCGCGAATTCGCCGATCAATCGTTCATGGTCGGCATCCTTTCGTTGATGCCGACGCTGCTCGGCCTCGCCATGCCGGAGATCCTCGCCCAACTGCCTTTCGCGCAGCGTGTCGGCTTGGCGCTGACCGAGCGTACCGGCCTGCTCGGCCAACTGCTCGTGCTCGTCGAAGCCACCGAACAGGCGGATCGCGACGCGCTCGGCGAGGCGCTGCGCCACCTGCCGGCGATCAACGCCCGCCTGCTCGACAGCCGCCTCGCCCAGGCCATGACCTGGGCCAACAACGTCGGGCGCGAACAGGACTCATCAGAATAAGCGACCATGACCGATTCCTCGATCAGCCAAGCCTTGCTCGGCCGCCAACCGGTGGTTGACGCCAAGGAAGAACTCGTCGGCTACGAGCTGACGCTGCAAGCCACGCCAATCGTCACTGTGGCCTCGCGCGCGGCCGCGCTCGTCTGCGCGGCCTACGCCGAACTCGGCATCCGCAGCGCGCTCGGCCAGCACACGGCTTTCCTGCGCATCGACCGGGATTTCCTGCACGGCGACGCCATCGAAGCATTGCCCAGCGATGCGGTCGTTCTCGAGCTCGTGCTCGGCGGCGTGCCCGACGAAACGACGCTGGCGCGTTGCCGCGCCCTGCGCGACCGGCGCTATTCGCTGGCGCTCGCCGGCTACCGGGGTCTCGACGAGCGCAGCCGGCCGCTGCTGACGCTGGTCGACATCATCAAGATCGACGCGCGCGCGCTCGACGGCGACGCGCTGCGCGAACTCGCCGGCCCGCTCGCCCGCCTCCCGCTCAAGCTGCTCGCCGAAGGCATCGAGACGCGTGAGGCGATGGAACGCTGCCGCGCGATCGGTTTCCAGCTTTTCCAGGGCCGCTATTTCGCCGAGCCGGAAATCGTCAGCGGCCGCCGGCTCTCGGCCTCGCAGGCCAGCCTCATCCGCCTCGCCAACCTGGCCGGGCGTGACGCCGACACCGGCCGCATCGAAGAAGAGTTCAAGCGCGAAACGGCGCTCGCCGTCAGTCTCCTGCGCATCGTCAACTCGGTCGGTTTCGGCGCGACGCGCAACGTCGGCACGATCCGCCACGCCATCGCCCTACTCGGCCGGCGCCAGTTGCAGCGCTGGCTGCAGCTCCTGCTGATGGCCCCGGCCGGAAAAACACCGGATGCCAGCCGTTCGCCGTTGCTGCAGGTCGCCGCGCTGCGCGGCCGGATGATGGAACGCCTGGTCGAACACGCCCACCCGCGTGACCGCACGCTCGCCGACCAGGGCTTCATCACCGGCATCATGTCGATGATGCCCGCCGCGCTGGGCTTGCCGATGCAAGAGATCCTCGAGCAGATCTCGCTCGAACCGGCGGTCAGGCAGGCGCTCACCGAACACCGCGGCATACTGGGCAAGACACTCGAACTGCTCGAATGCTACGACGGCGAAGACAGCGACGGCTGCCAGCGCATCCTGGCCGAACTCGCCGACGTCGGCATCGATCACCACCGGCTCAACGTGTGCCTCGCCGAAGCCCTGCGCTGGGTCAACGGCAGCGAGCCGTAACAGGAACGGACATGCCCGCCGGATTCGCCGCAGCGATGAACCGCCATGGATCATGAAACGAACCGTCGAGGTCTCGCCGGCCATGAGCGGACAGCCCAGGAGCAACAAGCCATGCGCTTTTCTCTCGTGAAGAACCTGCTCCCGAAAAGCCAGGAACCGGCACTCGCTTTTGCCGCCCTCGCGCAGGCCGGCATCGCCGCCGCCATCCTGTTGTCGCTCGCCTTCGTCGGCACGGAGGCGGTGCGCACGGCCTCCGTCGCGCTCTTGCTCGTCGCCTGCCTGTTGCTTGCCAACGCCGGCCTGATCGGCCTGCACCTGCGTTTTCGCCGCATCCGCGAATCGTCGCGCCGCCTGCGTCTGTTGGCGAACATGAACGTGCAGGTCAATCGTGAGATTCTGCTCAACGAGAACATCGAGCTCATCTACCGCACCATCCTCGACTACCTGTTCAACATCTTCAACACGGTCAATACCGGATCGATCCTGATCCTCGGCGACGACGGCTACCTGACCTTCGCCGCCTCGCGCGGATTCACCGAAAAATACGTACAGGGCTTTCGCCTGAAGCTGGAAGACGCTTTCCTGTACCAGGAAACGAAGGGGCAGATCATGGAAACGCGGCTGATCACCAGCGCGACGCTGGCACGGCTGGTCACCATGTTCGAGCCCGGCGACTGGAAGTACAACGCGGTGATCAGCGCACCGATCTTCGTCGGCAACCGGCTGTTCGGCATCCTCAATCTCGATTCCGACCTGCCCGGTACCTTCCACGAACGCGATACCGCGATCGTCGAACGTTTCCGCGCGCAGATCGAGGTCTGTCTTCTCGCACGCGAACAATACCGGGCCGATATCGAGCGCTACCACGTCGATGCGCTGACCGGCCTGTTCACCCGGCGCTATTTCGAGGATCTGTTCGCCGTATCGCTCGATCACGCGCTGCATGACGACGGGCAATTCGTGGTGGCGATCTTCGATGTTGACCGGCTGAAGTACGTCAACGACACCTTCGGCCACCTGGCCGGCGACCAGATGCTGCTCACGATCGCCAGCGCGATCCGCGCCTCCTGCCGCAAATCTGACATCATCGGCCGTTTCGGCGGCGACGAATTCGTCGCGCTCTACCATACTTCCGAGAAAGAGACGATGGAGCGCAACATCGCCGGCATCCTCTCCGCGCTGCGCAACAGGAACGCGAATTTCGGCGACAAGGAGTTCCGCCTGTCGTTCAGCTACGGGCTGGCGCGCTTCCCCGAGGACGGCAACAGCCTCGAAACATTGACCGCCGTCGCCGACGGCCATCTCTACGCCATGAAGTCCGAGCACAGGAACGCTCGCTGAGCAAGGCAAACCAGCACGACGCCCCCGTCTCTCCCCAGAACAACTCGGCAGTTCTCGGTTCGCCACCGCTTCTGGGACACCCGCGTAATAGTCTGTCCACCACCTCACTGGAGAGAAGCAGCATCACTCCGTAATCCATGGACCGCTCGAGTTCGCGGACTGATTTCTCGCCAGGATCAAGACCCATCACATCGCTATTGCAAAACCGGAAGCGCGGCATATAATTAGCAAACGTTTGCGCAAACGTTTGCTTTTCTTGGTAGAACTTTTGAGGGGGTTTGGGCTGAAGGCCCGGTCGTTTCCACTTTACATATAACAAAGGAGAGTTCTCATGAATACACGTCGCACCGCAGTCAAGTCGCTGGCCATGCTGGCCGTTCTCGCCGCCTTCCCGCTGTCGCAAGCCACCGCCGCCGATGCCAAGCCGAAGGTCGCGCTGGTGATGAAGTCGCTGGCCAACGAGTTCTTCCAGACCATGGAAGAAGGCGCCAAAGCACACCAGAAGGCCAACGCCAACGACTACAGCCTGATCGCCAACGGCATCAAGGACGAAACCGACACCGCCGCGCAGATCAAGATCATCCAGCAGATGATCGTCGAGAAAGTCGATGCCATCGTGCTCGCCCCGGCCGACTCCAAGGCACTCGTTCCGGTCGTCAAGGAAGCCGCCGACAAGGGCGTGCTGGTGGTCAACATCGACAATAAGCTCGATGACGGCGCGCTGAAGGAAAAAGGCCTCGTCGTTCCGTTCGTGGGCCCGGACAACCGCAAGGGCGCCAAGCTGGTCGGCGACTACCTGGCCAAGCAACTGAAGGCCGGCGACAAGGTCGGCATCCTCGAAGGCGTATCGACCACTTTCAACGCGCAGCAGCGCACCGCCGGCTTCCAGGACGCGATGAAGGAAGTAGGCGCCACCGTCGTTGGCGTGCAGTCCGGCCAGTGGGAAATGGAAAAGGGCAACAAGGTGGCCGCCGCCATGCTGCGTGAACATCCCGACATGAAGGCACTGCTCTGCGGCAACGACAACATGGCACTGGGTGCTGTCGCCGCCGTCAAGACGGCCGGCAAAACGGCGCAGGTCAAGGTGGTCGGCTACGACAACATCAATGCCGTCAAGCCGCTGCTGAAGGACGGCAAGATGCTGGCGACCGCCGACCAGTACGCCGCCAAGCAGGCCGTGTTCGGCATCGAAACCGCGCTCAAGGCGATCAAGGACAAGACGCCGCAAGCCAGCCTGCCGCCGGTCGTCGAAACGCAGGTCGATCTCGTCACCAAGTAAGCGCTGTCGACAAGGTTTGAATTCGCCATCACGGCGAAAGCGACCGAAGGAAGTTCAGAGCCCGGGGTCCAGTCGGCGATTGAGCTCCGACACTGGATTCCGGCACCCCAAGGGTACTTCCTGCGGGGCGCTTGCGCCGGAATGACGGCAAGTTCATACCTCCTTTAACCGGATCGACCTGCAACGCCGTGCCGGACATCATCTGGCCACGGCCTTCCCAAACCACGGAGTAACCGGATGACCGCAACGCCCTTACTGCACGGTGAAGGCCTCGGCAAAACTTACGTCACGCCCGTCCTCAGCGACGTCACTTTCGACCTGCACGCCGGCGAAGTGCTGGCGCTGGCTGGCGAAAACGGCGCCGGCAAGAGCACGCTGACCAAGATCATCGCCGGGCTGATTCCCGCCACCGGCGGCGTCATGCAACTCAACGGCCAGCCTTTCCTGCCCGCCTCGCGGCACGACGCCGAACGTCAGGGCGTACGCATGGTGCTGCAGGAACTCGGGTTGATCCCGACGCTCACCGTCGCCGAAAACCTGATGCTCGACCATCTGCCGAACAAGGCCGGGTTCATTCGCCGCAACGCCCTCAACGACGCTGCGGCGAGCCAGATGGCCGGTATCGGCCTCGACAACATTGACCCGCGCACGCCGGTCGGGCAACTCGGTGTCGGCCACCAGCAGATGGTCGAAATCGCGCGCAACCTAGTTGGCGACTGTCGCCTGCTGATCCTCGACGAACCGACCGCGGCACTGACTAGCCGCGAAATCGACCACCTCTTTACGCAGATCGCCCGCCTCAAGCAGCGCGGCGTCGGCATCATCTACATTTCGCACCGTCTCGACGAACTGCAGGAAATCGCCGACCGCGTGATGGTGTTGCGCGACGGCCGCCACATCGACACGCGGCCGATGCGCGAGGTCGGCCAGGACGACATCGTGCGCCTGATGGTCGGCCGCGACGTGCACGAAGCGCTCGACCGCCCGCGCCGCCCGGCCGGCGGCGTCGCGCTCGAAGTGCGCGGCCTCGGGCGCGGCAAGGTCGTCAAGGACGTCAGTTTCTCGTTGCACCACGGCGAAATCCTCGGCGTCGCCGGCCTCGTCGGCGCCGGCCGCACCGAGCTGCTACGCCTGATCTACGGCGCCGATGCGCACGATAGCGGCGACATCTTCCTCCACGGCGCGTCGACGCCGGCCGCGATCCCGTCGCCGATGTCGGCTGTCCGTCAAGGCGTCGGCCTGGTCACCGAGGACCGCAAGACGCAGGGGCTGCTGCTGCCGCTGCCGATCCGCATCAACGCGACGCTCGCCAACATCGGCGCCGTCGCCCGTCACGGCTGGCTGCAGGGCGAGACCGAACGGCAGCAGGTCGGGCGCCTGCGCGACCTGCTCGGCGTGCGCAGCCAGTCGATCGAACAGCCGGTCGGCGAACTGTCGGGCGGCAACCAGCAGAAAGTCGTCTTCGCGCGCTGGCTGCACCGCGACTGCCAGGTACTGCTGCTCGACGAGCCGACGCGCGGCGTGGACATCGGCGCGCGCGCCGACATCTACGCGCAGATGGACCAGCTGGCCGAGTCCGGCAAGGCGCTGCTGATGGTTTCCAGCGATCTGCGCGAACTGATGTCGGTGTGCGACCGCATCGCCGTGATGAGCGCCGGCCGCCTGGTGCGCATCTTCGAGCGCGGCGAGTGGACGCAGCAGGATCTGCTCGAAGCCGCCTTCAGCGGTTATCTCGGCAGCGGCGCCATGAACGACGCGGCCAACCAGAACACGAGCGACGCCGCCTAGCGCGGACGGCCAAACCACAAAGACAAAGACATACCGGGATATCGAGGGCTCCAATGACCAACAAAATCGCAACGAACGCCGGCGCCGGGGTCGGCAATCTGCTGCAGGGCACGCTGGGCAACTACGTCGGCCTGCTCGCCGCGCTGCTGCTGATGGTGCTGCTGTTCGGCTCGCTCAGCGAGTATTTCTTCTCCGCCGAGACCTTCATCACCATCGCCAACGACATCCCGGCGATCGCCGTCACCGCCGTCGGCATGACCTTCGTGCTGATCATCGCCGGCATCGACCTCTCGGTCGGCTCGGTGATGGCGCTCGCCGCCGCCATCGCCGGCATCGCCATGGTGCATTGGCACTGGCCGCTGTTCCTGGCGACGATCCTGGCGATGCTGGTCGGCACCGTCGCTGGCCTGCTCAACGGCGCCATCTCGGTCAAATGGCGGCTGCCGTCGTTCATCGTCACGCTCGGCATGCTCGAAGTGGCGCGCGGCGCCGCCTACATCGCCACCGGCTCGCGCACGCAGTACATCGGCGGCCCGGTCGAATGGCTCAGTTCGCCGCTGTTCGGCGGCGTCTCGCCGGCATTCGTCATCGCCATCGTAATCGTCGCCGCCGCGCATCTGGTGCTCACGCGCACGGTGTTCGGCCGCCACATGATCGGCATCGGCACCAACGAGGAAGCGATGCGCCTGGCCGGCGTCGATCCGCGCCCGGTGAAGATCGCCGTCTTTGCGCTGGTCGGCGCGCTGGCCGGACTCGGCGGCATCATGCAGTCGTCGCGCCTCGAAGCGGCCGACCCGAACGCCGGCATCGGCGCCGAACTGGTCGTCATCGCCTCGGTGGTGATCGGCGGCACCAGCCTGATGGGCGGTCGCGGCTCGGTCATCAGCACCTTCTTTGGTGTTCTGGTAATCTCCGTCCTTGAAGCCGGTCTGGCGCAGATCGGCGCCTCCGAGCCGACAAAACGAATCATCACTGGCTGCGTCATCATCGCCGCGGTGATTCTCGACATGTACCGCGAACGGAGCCGGAGCCGTCGCACCTGATCCGAAATAGAACAAACGCTCATGGCGAACATCAAGGACGTGGCACTGCACGCGGGCGTCTCGGTCACAACGGTTTCGCATGTGGTCAACGGTACTCGATTCGTCAGCGAGACAGCCCGCCAGCGTGTCGAAGAGGCCGTGCGCGAACTGGGCTATGTGCCGAGCGCGGTGGCGCGCAGCCTCAAGCACAACACGACACGCACGTTCGGCATGATCATTCCGAACAACTCGAATCCTTACTTTGCGGAGATCATACGCGGCGTGGAAGACCGTTGTTTCGCGGCCGGTTACAACGTCATCCTGTGCAACTCCAACGATGATCCGGAACGGCAAGCGAGCTATCTGCGCGTGCTGGCGGAAAAACGAATCGACGGATTGGTCCTGGTCGTCACCGGGAGTGACGCGGTCGCGCGGGCAACGCTCGGCGGCATCAACATACCGCTCGTGTTGCTCGACCGCGAAGTGTCAGGCCTCAGCGGCGACCTCGTCGAGGTCAACCACGTGCTCGGCAGCCAGATGGCGACGCGGCATCTCCTTGAACTCGGCCATCCGCGCGTCGCCTGCATCAGCGGCCCGCCGGGGCTCTCGCCCAGCTCGCAGCGACGCGCCGGCTGGAAGGATGCGCTGGAACAGGCCGGCGTCGAGCGCAAGGAGAGCGATCTGGCGCGCGGCGACTTCACGGCCCGTGGTGGCTATCTCGCCATGCAGACGCTGCTCAAACGGCGACCCCGGCCAACTGCCGTGTTCGCCTGCAACGACCTGATGGCCTTCGGCGCGCTGGCCGCCGCGCGCGAAGCGGGCATCGCCGTGCCGCAGCAACTCTCCATCGTCGGCTTCGACGACATCGAGCTCGCCGCCTTCTCGGCGCCGCCGCTGACCACCGTCGCGCAGCCGAAACTGAAAATCGGGACGCTGGCGGCCGAACTCCTGCTCGAACGGGTCAGCGCCGGCCGCAGCGAATCCCGGCGCGTGATTCTCGACCCCGAAATCCGCATTCGCGGCACCGCCGCGCCCTACCAACCCACCAAGGAAAACGCATGAGCACACTCGATTTCTCCGGCCGCAAGGGCAAGTCCGTGGTCGTCGTCGGCAGTCTCAACATGGATCTGGTGATGCGCACGCCGCGCGTGCCGGTAGGCGGCGAAACGCTGCACGGCCACGAGTTCTCCACCCTGCCCGGCGGCAAGGGCGCCAACCAGGCCGTCGCCTGCGCGCGGCTGGGCGCCAGGGTCAGCATGATCGGCCAGGTCGGCAACGACGGCTTCGGCACGACGCTGCGCGACGGTCTGGCCACCGACGGCATCGACGTGAGCGGCGTTCGGCAGACGTCAGCGATCGGTACCGGCGTCGCCATGATCCTCGTCGAGGACATCGGCCAGAACCGCATTGTGCTCGCGGCCGGTGCCAATGGCGCGCTGACGCCGGCCGCTCTGGATGCGCATGCCGCCCGCATCGAAGGCGCCGCGATGCTCGTCCTCCAACTCGAAGTCCCGATGCCTGTCGTCCAGCGCGCGATCGAGATCGCGCACGCCGCCGGCGTCCCCGTCCTGCTCAATCCCGGACCGGCCAAGCCACTGCCGGAAGCGCTCTGGCCGCAGATCGACATCCTGGTGCCCAACGAATCGGAGGCCGAGCTATTGTCTGGCGTCGCCGTCACCGACGCGGCGAGCGCCTACGCGGCGGCAAAGGTCTTCCGCCAGCGCGGCGTGCAATGCGTGCTGATCACGCTCGGCGCCAACGGTGTCGCCATTGTGGATGACCAAGGCGAACGCCACCTGCCGGCGCACGTGGTCAAGGCCGTCGACACGACCGCTGCTGGCGACACCTTCATCGGCGGACTCACCGCCGGTCTCGTCGAAGGTCAGACGCTCGACGCCGCCGTCGCGCTCGGGCAACGTGCCAGCGCCCTGTGCGTCACCCGCCACGGTGCGCAGCCGTCGATTCCGTATCGCCGCGAAATCGCCTGAAAACCGGCGGACAAGCGCTCGGCCAGCGCCTGTCCGCGATTCGCCCTTTCGAGTATTGCCATACGATACGGGCGTGTGTATAGTCTGGCAAACGTTTGCGCAAACGATTGCCTTACCAGAGGAGGAGAAGAACATGCTGAAACATGTACCGTCATTCATGGACGCCGAGTTGTTGTGGGTGCTGGCCGCGATGGGCCACGGCGACGAGCTCGTCGTGGTGGATCGAAACTTCCCCGCCCGGTCGGTTGCCATGGAAACGCAGTCCGGCAAGCTGATCACGCTGGGCGGCATGGATGCGCCGGGCTCGATCGGCGGCATCCTCGAATTGATGCCGCTCGATACCTTCGTCGACGCGCCGCTCGCCTGGATGGACCCGGTCGATCAACCCGGTGCCATCCTTTCCGTCCATGCCGACGTGTTGGCCGCCTGCAAGAAAGCCGAAGGACGCGACGTGCAGCACCGCGTCATCGAACGCCACCAGTTCTATGCGGCGGCGAAGAAGTGCTTCGCCGTCGTGCAGAACAGCGAGAATCGTCCGTACGGCTGCTTCATCCTCAAGAAGGGCGTCGTCTTCGACTGACCCGGTTCGCCGGCCGGCAACCCGCCGGTCGGGTCGCCTCCCCGATCGACGCCTCATGTCGCCTCGACCGCCAGGGCGGTGTCCGCCCCGCCTTCGCAACAGACAGGACTCCGAACAATGAAGAACTGGTTTTCCGACCGTCAACTGACATTCCTGATCGCCATGAACGTCGCCATCGTGCTGCTGGCGACCGCCTTTTCCGGCGGCCTGTTCATTGATATCGACAACCTGCAGTCGATGGGCGGCCAGGTCTCCGAACTCGGCGTTCTTTCGATCGCGATCATGCTGGCGATGATCTCGGGCAACGGCGGCATCGATCTCTCCGTCGTCTCCCTCGCCAATCTGTCGGGCGTGATCGCCGGGCTGGTCGTGCCGCACCTCTTTTCGCCGGACGATGCGCCGCTCGCCTTCACGCTCGGTTTCGTTGCGCTGGCCCTGCTCGTCGGCGCGCTCGGCGGGCTGATCAACGGCCTGCTCATCGCGCGCGGCCGCATGACGCCGATCCTCGCCACGCTCGGCACACAGCTCTTCTACGCCGGCCTCGCCGTCGGCCTGACCAACGGCTCGGCCGTGCGCATCGGCTACGTCGAGGAGTTGTCTGCGATCGGCAACGAAACGATCCTCAACGTGCCGGTTCCTTTCCTGATCTTCGTCGGGCTCGTCGTGCTGGTCGGCGTCGTGCTCAGGCACAGCCCGTTCGGCATCCGCCTCTTCCTGATGGGCACCAATCCGAAAGCCGCGCGCTATGCGGGGATCCCCGAGCGCCGCATGTTGATCCTTACCTACACCGTGTGCGGCATTCTCGCGTCGATCGCCGGCATCATCATCGCGTCGCGCACGTCGAGCGCCAAGTGGGACTTCGGCACCTCGTACCTGATGATCGCGATCCTCACCGTCGTGATGGCCGGCGTGAAGCCCGAAGGCGGCTACGGCAAGGCGGTCTGCCTGTTGTTCTCGGCGCTGACGCTGCAGGTGATGTCGAGCGCCTTCAACCTGATCGGCCTTTCCAGTTTCTTCCGGGACCTGGCGTGGGGCGCCCTGCTGCTGCTCTCGCTTGCCTCCGGGCGTTTCGATCTGCGCGCCTTCTGGCAGCCGTCGAAGCGGTACAACCCATGATCACGCGTTAGTCGCGCGGTCCGGCACGGCGCCCTCCCGTGCCGGACTGCAAACAAGGAGGGCGTATTTCAACGAGGAGAGGTTAATGAATCGCAAGCTGATCTGTTCCGCCGTCGCGCTGGCTTGCCTGGGCGCCGCCGGCTCACTGTACGCACAAGACAAGCAACAAACGATCACCACGGTGGTCAAGATCACCGGCATCGCCTGGTTCGACCGCATGGAAGCCGGCGTCAAGGAATTCGCCACGCAGAACGCCGGCGTCAAGACCGAGCAGACCGGTCCGGGCCAGGCCGACGCCGCCCAGCAACTGCGCGTCATCGAAGACCTGATCGCCAAGAAGGTCGACGCCCTGGCGGTCGTGCCGATCGACCCGGCCGCGCTCGAACCCGTTTTCAAGAAGGCGATGGCCAAGGGCATCAAGGTCGTCACGCACGAAGCGGACAACCAGAAGAACACCATGGTCGACGTCGAAGCCTTCGAAAACGCCGCCTACGGCGCCCGCATCAACGACCGCCTCGCCGAGTGCATGGGCCAGACCGGCAAGTGGACTTCCTTCGTCGGTTCGCTCGGCATGCAGTCGCACGTGCAGTGGGCCGAAGGCGGCGCGGCCAACGCGGCGAAGAAGTACGCCAAGATGCAGCTGGTCGACGCCAAGACCGAGTCGAACAACGACGCGACCAAGGCTTACGAGAAGGCCAAGGAACTGCTGCGCAAGCACCCGGACCTCAAGGGCTTCCAGGGCGGTTCGTCGGTCGACGTGCTCGGCATCGGCCGCGCGCTCGAAGAAGCCGGCCTGCAGGGCAAGGTCTGCGTGTTCGGCACGGGCCTGCCGAGCGAAACGGCGAAGTATCTCGAATCGGGCGCCATCTCGGGCATCGCCTTCTGGGATCCGAAGGACGCCGGCCTGGCGATGAACAAGATCGCCAAGCTGCTGCTCGACGGCAAGACCGTGACCGACGGCATGGATCTGGGCATCAAGGGCTACGACAAGGTCAAGGTCACCAAGGGTCCGGGCGGTGGCATCGTCGTCAAGGGCCAAGCTTGGGTTGACGCCGACAAGAGCAACTACAAGCAGTATCCGTTCTGATGTCGTAAGCGGAGATTGCGGTCACCGATACCGTCATTCCGGCGAAAGCCGGAATCCAGAACACGGCGTGTCTGAACGCCACTGGATCCCGGCTTGCGCCGGGATGACGAGGTGGATAGTGACCGTTCATTCTCCGGAAACCTGCTTCACCGCCGCGCATCGTCACCACCTTGCGCGGCTGATCTTGACTGAATAACCGCGACTTGATGGCTGGCCTCACATGACCGCAAACGATTCACCGCAATCCAACACAACGACTGCCCAACCGTTCCTCGACGTCATCGGCATCCACAAACGTTTCGGCGGCGTGCATGCGCTCAAGGGCGTCTCGTTGGCGATCATGCCGGGCGAGATCTACCACCTGCTCGGCGAAAACGGCTGCGGCAAGAGCACGCTGATCAAGATCATTTCCGGCGCCCAGCCGCCGGACGAAGGCGACCTCGTCGTCGCCGGGCGCCGCTACCACGCGTTGCAACCGCTCGAATCGCTGGCCGCCGGCATCGAAACCGTTTACCAGGATCTCTCGCTGATCCCCAATCTGTCGGTCGCCGAAAACGTCGCGCTCACCGAACAACTCGTCGCCACTGGCGGCCGTCTGCTCAAGCAGTACGACCGTGCGATCCTGAAACAGACTGCGACGCACGCGCTGGAAGCCGTCGGCCTGCCGAACGACGCCGATTTCCAAGGCACGCCGGTCGAACTGCTGCCGATCGCCACGCGGCAATTGATCGCCATCGCGCGCGCCATCGCCACCAAGGCGCGCATGGTGATCATGGACGAGCCGACGACCGCGCTCACCCAGCGCGAGGTTGACAACCTCATCCGCGTCATCAACGGTCTGCGCGCCTCGGGCGTCGCCGTTCTCTTCGTCAGCCACAAGCTCGACGAGTGCTACGCCATCGGCGGCCAGGTCATCATCCTGCGCGATGGCGAAAAGGTCGCGCAAGGGCCGATCGCCGACTACACCAAGGCGCAGCTCATGCAGCTGATGACCGGCAAGCAGCTCGACGGCCGCCGCTACCGCACCGGTGCGGCGACCGGCGAAATCGTCCTCCAGGCCAAACATCTGGGCGCCGCCGGCGCCTTCGAAGACATTTCTTTCGACTTGCGGCGCGGCGAGATACTCGGCCTCACCGGCCTGCTCGACTCCGGGCGCAACGAACTCGCGCTGGCGCTCGCCGGCGTCAGCCCGGCCGACCGCGGCGAACTGCGGATCGACAACGCGGCGCAACACTTCAAGACGCCGGCCGACGCCATCGCCAAGGGCATCGGCTACGTACCGGAAGACCGCTTGAGCGAGGGTCTCTTCCTCGACAAGCCGATCCGCGACAACGTGGTCACCGCCGTTCTCAACCGCCTGCTCGGCCGTTTCGGCATGCTCGACGCGAGCAAAGGCGACGGCCTCGCCGAACACACGATCAAAGACCTGCAGATCGCCGCGCCGAACATCATGCTGCCCGTGCAATCGTTGTCGGGCGGCAACCAGCAGCGCGTGCTGATCGGCCGCTGGCTGGCCATCGAACCGCGCGTGCTCGTCCTGCACGGTCCGACCGTCGGCGTCGACGTCGGCTCGAAGGACACCATCTACCGCATCGTCCAGCGGCTGGCCGAGAACGGGCTGGCCGTGCTCATCATCAGCGACGATCTTCCCGAACTCCTGCAAAACTGCGACCGGATACTGCTCATGCGCAAAGGCCACCTGGCCGGCGAATACGCCGCCGCCAATCTCGAAGAAGCCGCCCTCTACCGCGCCCTCGTCGGCGAAGAAAGCCAGGAGGTTACGGCATGAGCGCCATCGCCAATCCAGCCGCAACGATGGCAACGACCCCGCACCGCGGACTCTTCGCCCGCCATCCGGAACTGTTCACGCTGCTGCTCATCGTGCTGGTCGGCACCGTCGTCGGCAGCATCAACCAGAACTTCTTCCAGCTCTCGACGGTTTTCGACATCCTGCGCTCGTCCACCGTCACCGGCCTCTTCGCGCTCGGCGTGCTGATCGTGCTGGCGGCCGGCGGCATTGACGTCTCGTTCACGGCGATCGCCGTGCTCACCATGTACGCGATCACCAAGGCCGTGCTCGGCTACTGGACCGACGCGCCGTTCATCCTGATCATCGGTAGCGGCGCGCTGATCGGCGCCCTGCTCGGCGCCTGCAACGGCTACATGATCCATCGCCTCAAGGCTCCGTCGCTGATCGTCACGATCGGCACGCAGTACCTGCTGCGCGGTTTCCTGCTCACCTTCGTCGGCACGCTCTTCTTCATGGTCATTCCGCAGAGCATGGACGGCTTCGGGCGCATCGCGCTCTTCAACTACACGGCGCAGGACGGCACCATCGCGATTCTTCCGGCCTCCGTCCTCGTCCTCGTGGCGGCGGCAGCCGCGACGTGGTTCCTGCTCAACCGCACGCTGATGGGCCGCGCCATCTACGCCATGGGCGGCAGCCTGGCGATCGCCGAGCGCCTCGGCTACAACCTACGCGTCGTGCATGTCTTCGTCTTCGGCTACGTCGGCCTGCTCGCCGGCATCGGCGGCATCGTGCATGCGTCGACGATCCGGCTGGCCAGCCCGTTCGATCTGGTCGGGACCGAGATGGACGTGATCGCCGCCGTCATCCTCGGCGGCGCACGCATCACCGGCGGCACCGGTACGGTTACCGGCACGTTGCTCGGCGTCATCCTCGTCACCCTGATCAACAACGTGATGATCCTTGCCGGCGTGCCGAGCACCTGGCAGAAAGCGGTGATCGGCAGCTTCATCCTGCTCGCCGGTGCCGTGTTCGCGACGCGCAAGAAGAAGTAGAGAGGCGTCGAGCCGCCCGGAAACAACTCGGGTCGGCTCGATCGGTTACGCCGTGTCGGGCCGGCGGCGCGCCATCCACGCCCGGTAGATGCGCAAGGCGACGTGCGCATCGTTGGCGGCGTACAGTAGCTGACGTTCGTTCAAGCGCCGGCTGGCCCAGTTGCTGGTGCCGGTCTTCTTCGACTTCTGCAAGCGCTGGCCGAAGAAGTGGGCGACGGCGACCTTGGCGCCCACCGTGCCGCGATGGCCGATCCCCTGCCGCCCGCGTAGGACATCCCCGAGATCGATCACGTGCCTGAGTTCGATGTCGAGGCGCGATTTGAGTGCGCTACGGTCGTTGCCAAGACCCATGCCCGCCTTCAGCACCGTCGGCGACTCGAGGATCATCTTCAGCACGGGGCTGTGATGCGCCGCCGAAACCGGAAACAGATAGGCGCGCTCGTCGGTCGCCAGTTGGACGAGATGCGGTCCGGTCAACACCTCGCCCTTGAGGAAAGTCGGTTTCGATTCCGTATCGAAACCGACCGCGTCGGCCGCCAGCAGCGCAGTGCCGGCTTTGACGGCCAGCGCTTCGGTATCGACGAAGACGATGCGATCGAGCCCGATCCCGACGTAGGGCGGTAATTCGGCCTCGCCCGATACCGCGGGACCGGCGCCCTCCACGAAGACCTGGCTCAACGCGAACCCCGCGCGTCGTCGCACTCCGCCGCCATGATGCGGCGCAGCCAAGCGCCGATCGCCTCGATCTCCTCGAAACACACCGAATGCGGCATCGCGTAGTCGTGCCACTCGACCGGATAGCCGTGCTGCAGAAGAAAGTCCCTGGCGCGGTAACCGAGCGCCGGTGCCACCACGTCGTCCTCGCTGCCGTGTGCGGCGAAAATCGGTGTCGAACCGATTGGCCTCGGCCGCCTCGGCAGTCAGCCAATCGGGATTCGGGATATAGGTCGACAACGCGATCACGCCCGCGAGCGCCTCCGGATGCGTCAACGCCGTCGCATAAGCTACCGCCCCGCCTTGCGAAAATCCCGCGATGAAGACGCGCGCCGCCGGAACGCCACGCGCCGCTTCGCGCTCGATCAGGCGCCGGATCGCCGCGCGTGACGCGACGATCCCCGCGTCGTCGATGCGCCGGCTGTCCGGCGCGAGCGAAATGATGTCGTACCAGGCACGCATCACATAGCCGCCGTTGCACGTCACCGGCATCATCGGCGCGTGCGGGAAGATGAAGCGGGTGGGGTAACCGTCGCCCAGACCGAGCTCGGGGACGACCGGTTCGAAATCGGAACCGTCGGCACCAAGGCCGTGCAGCCAGATGACCGAGAAACGGGGATTGGGCGATGTTTCGATTTCGATTGCGGGGAGCAGCAGGTCGGTCAAGGGAAACTCCATGGATGGACTGGATGGCGGATGCTAGCACGGCAACACCCCACACCTGACCCGCGAGCAATGGACCCAAAAGCCGTAATCGCGGGTGATAAGTCCCGTTCGTGCCGGAATGGCTCAAAAGGGGCGTCACGCCCAGCGAATTCACTACCTCGGCTCTTGGATGGCAACTTATCAACACGTAACGCACAAAAAGACCCGCCTCGGCGGCTACTGGGGCCGCCGGCTTACGCCACGCCCGGCTCCGGAAGGCGCTTCCGCGACACTATTCCGCGTCGCCGTCCTGCATAGTAGTAAATTTAAAAATAAATCGTTCCATTTGTAGACATTTTTGCAACCCCTGTAGAGAGTTTTTTATTAGAATTTTTTGCGATCACGAACAAATTAATAGAACATTCCGTAACTCCTGTAGAGGTTCTTACAAAATGACACCCCTAGGCTATCAAGCCTTGATCGAGCACTACGCGCTCAAGGCACCGCCTCTGTCTCAGAACCTGTTCACGATCTTCTGAGCAAGAGGGCGAGGAAGGCGAGGTGAATGAACTGTAGGCTGGTGTTGAGCTTGCGTTCGCAGTTTTTCCAGAGGCGGCGGCATTTCTCGATCCAGGCGAATGATCGCTCAACGACCCAGCGCTGAGGCATGACGGCAAAGGTATGCAACTCGCTACGCTTGGCAATTTGGACCTCGGCGCCCAGCAATTCTTCAACGGCGTGTGCAAAAGGCTGGCCGACATATCCACCGTCAGCCAGGATGCTCTGAACGGCTTGTAGACCAGCCGCACAGCGGCTTAAAGCCTGCAAGGCGCCTTTGCGGTCCGTGACGTCGGCGGTCGTCACGGCGATGGCGTGAGGCAAACCTTGGGTGTCAACCGCAATATGGCGCTTGATCCCCGACACCTTCTTGCCCGCGTCGTAGCCTTTCTCGCCGGCGCTATCGCTGTTCTTGACGCCCTGGGCGTCGACGATCAAAAAGCTCGTCCAGGACTTGCGCCCCTGTTTTGTACGAGCCTCGCCAACCACATTTTTTTAAAGCCCGCTCCAGAACGCTGAAACCGTCCGGACCAGGCTCGCTCCACTTGGCAAAGTAGGCGTGCACCGTTCGCCATTTGGGAAATTCACTTGGCAGCATTCGCCACTGGCAGCCGCTTTTCAGCAGATACAACACGCCGCAGAACACTTCATATAAATCCACCGTCCGCGGCTTGGTCTGCTTGCGCACGCTTTCCAGCAACGGCCTGATCTCTTCAAATGCCGTCTTGCTGATGTCGCTGGGGTACCTCTTTCTCATGCCCCAGTTTACGACATACGGTTGATCGTGAACAGCCTCTCAGACATACGCGCTGTCACCGCGAACAGGCGTAGTGAAGCACGTCGTTTCAGCGGACGGCACCGAACGTATTGAAATTCCACGTAATCGTTACGCAGAAAATCAAGGACTTGTTGCTCGACTGACATTTGCCTTGAAACGGGAAAACCTTAACTTGACGTGTACCGGCTCGGATTGTCTGGACACGGTTTTGCAAGTCAGGCGGCCTCTCGCATGGCATAGGCCTGACGGGCTTCGAGGGGTGACATGAAGCCCAGTTTTTCGAGACGCCAATGACGATTGTAGCGATCCTTGAATTCCGTGACGGCGGCGCGAACCGATTCCACGTCCTTGAAGATACGACCGTGGATGGCCTGCTCCTTCAAGGTCCGGTTGAAGCGCTCGGCGACGCCGTTGGTCTGCGGCTCGGCAACGAAGGCAAAGCTCGGCGCGACGCCCCAGAATTTGATCTGGTTGAGGAAGTCGTCGGCCGTGTATTGCGTCCCGTGATCCATCCGCAGTACAAGCCCGCGCCCGGCATCGGCGCCTGTGGCGCCGAATTCGGCATGCAGGCCCTGCGCAATCGGCTGCAGGGCAGCAAAGCGGTTGCCCGTCTTCACGGCGTGGATGCCGACACAGCAGGCGTCGAAATGATCGACTGCCGAGAACACCCACACCCAGCCTTCATCGACCGTCTCAATCCGGATGCCGTCGGTGCCCCACATCTCGTTCGGCCGATCGGTCTGGATCGATCCGTCGTGAATCACCGGAGCGCCCTGTGGTCGGCGATGCGGCGAGAGCAGCGCGTTCTCGCGCATCAGGCGCAGCACACGGGCACGCGAGACCCGGATGCCGCGCAGGATGCGCAAACGTGCCCACCCCTTGCGATGCCCTTCGCCGGTAAAGGGCGAAGCCGCCAGATCGCCGCGAATGGCGGCCAGCAGATCGGCGTCGGAGACCTTGGGCTTCGGGCCGCGACGCGCACGCTGCAGGGGGAGGACCTTGGCCGCTTCACGTTGCGTTTGGGCGTAGATCGTCGAGCGGGGAAAGGCGAGTACCTGGCAGACTCGCTTCAGACCGTAGCGCTTGCCGGTCGTTTCGGAGATCTCCCGGCTCATCGCGACGACCTCCGGCCGACCAAAGGGCGTCTGGCCCGCCTTTCCTTCTGCAGAATCTCGACTTCCATGACCAACTCGCCGATCCGCCGGTTGGCCTCGTCGAGTTGCCGCTCGACCGGATCGTTCTCGCGCTCCTTCAAACCGGCATCAATGCCGGCCAAGGCACGGTCGCGCCACTGTTCGAGCTTGTATATCGGCACCGACACTTCACGCGAGATCGCATCCACCGGTTCGCCGCGCAAGAGCCGGAGCACAACCTCCTTCTTGCGACCGGCCGACCAGCGCCTGATTTCGGCGGCCGCGCCGGGCTCGCCTTCAGTCGCGCTACGCGCTCCTTCCAGCGAGCCCGGCGCAACCCCAACAACTTCCTTCTTCTGCATTTCCAACCCCTTTCCTGTGACACGGTTTTACCCCAAATTCGTGTCCAGAAAAATCGGGGCCAGCGCAACCTTAACTTGACGGTACTCGCAGCTCTGTTCGAAATACCGGAGATTGCTCCTGTTCTCCAGCGTTGGCTCAACGACTCCCCCACCTCCTCATACGCCAGGCTATCCGCCCATCTGGCCAAGTGGTTAACCGGCGCAGCCTTTGAATTCACCTTGCCGGCAGGAGCACCCCGGGTCCGCGTTCTGGATGCTGATAGGTATGTGACCGGGCCAGGCACAACTGACTCACAGTTCGGAGTCATTAACAACCTCTTGGGCACCCCAGCCTTCTGCCCGATGGTCAGATTGACCGATACGCTGAAGTCCCTGTTCGAAAAAGACCTTCGAGTCCGGGTCTCCGAAGCAATGACTGGCTTGGACCCAGAGATGCTGGCGCGCGCTATCGACTATCTCTATCTCTCTGAAACGCGGTCGAACATTTTCCATAGAAAAGGAAATACCCGATGCAGCGCGCGCCGAAAAATTCAGGCGACTACTTGAGTTGGCCGGCGAGCCAGGGCAATTGACGGAAGAGCAAGTCTGCCATTGGCAAAACAGCATCATCTCCGCATATCTTGCCGAAGGTTCTTACCGGACCAGACAAAACTGGCTGTCTCGAAGCGGCCGATTACGCAATATCGCGGACTATATTCCGCCCTCCCCCGCGCAGGTCGGGCCAATGATGGCGGGGGTTGCCAAGTTGGCGCAGCTGGGGGCGTCAAATCAGATAGATCCTGCGATTGCTGCAACGTGCGCTGCATTCGGACTGGTTTATGCCCACCCGTTTCTCGATGGAAACGGGCGACTACACCGTTTCTTGCTCCACCATGTCTTGCGGCAAGCCGGCTACACCCCTGCTCGAGTCGTGCTTCCCTTGTCCGCGCGGATGCTTCGCTCGTTGGAGGTATATTCCCAGCTTCTCAAATCCTATTCCCAGCCACGAACAGCACTGCTCGACTACCTGCTGGACGATGACAGCCAAACAATTCTCATCAAGTCGCCTCAACCTGCCTGGCTCTATGCTTCATTCGATGCAACGGCCTTGTGTGAATTCATCCTGTCTTGCATCGAACAATGCGTGACGGAAGACCTTGCCCATGAAATTCACTACCTCCAAGGCTACGACCAAGCAAAGGCCAGGCTGGAGGCTTGGCTGGATTTGCCCCAGTCTCGGCTGAATCTTCTCATTCAGCTCGTCGTTCAAGGCCACGGAGAACTATCCCAACGGAAAAGGAAGCTTTTCCCTGAATTACCCCCGGAACTCATTAGTCGAGCCGAAGCAATCATTGGAGATGAATTCGAAACCTACTTTTCCAAGGCGGTCAACGCAGAATCCCCCGAAAATTGAACCACTTATCGGGCCTCATCAAGAACCTTATCGAAACCAACCGCCATGAGCCTGCAAACCGTCCGTGACTTCTTTTCCGCCCGCGATCTCGATCTGCCGATCATCGAACTCGAAACGAGCACCGCGACCGTCGCCCTCGCCGCCCAAGCACACGGCGTGGAGCCCGGGCGTATCGCCAAGACGCTCGCCTTCCGGCTGAGCAGCGGCGATGCCTTGCTGCTGGTCGCGCGCGGCGATGCGCGCATCGAGCACAGGAAGTTCAAGGAGGCGTTCGGCAAGGGCAAGATGCTGCCGCTCGAAGAAGTCGTCGAACTGACCGGCCACCCGGTCGGCGGCGTGTGCCCGTTCGGGCTGGCGACGCCGCTGCCGGTCTATCTCGACCGCTCGCTGCTCGCTTTCGACGAGGTCTTGCCGGCCGCCGGCGCCGTCCACAGCGCGGTACGCATCAGCCCGCTGCAGATGGCGGAAGTGACCGAAGGCAAATGGGTCGATGTGTGCCAGAGCGAGGCACCGCCGATGGGCGCAGCGTGAGTTCGACTTTCAGGTAATGAGCAAAGACAACACCGATGATCGCCCGAAAAACTTACTGATGCGAATCGGCGTCCGACTGCCTCTCAATACGCTTCAGCCAAGGCGTCCACGTGCTCAACCACAGTCCGCTGTAGCTGAGTCGATCGCCGACCTTGTGCCGGCGATTGATCTAGGGAATGGACGTCAGCCTCGTCAATCGAATGCGATCTGTACCTTGACTTCACCACTGCCGCCCTTTTCGACGTACTGATAAGCGGCGACCGACTTGGAAAATGGGAATGTTCTTCCGATCAATTGCTTGATGTTGATCTTCCCGGATGCGACAAGATCGATTGCACGCTCATAGACGTTGCAATAACGGTTGATAGCGACGATGTTGACCTCCTTCTTCAGGATCTCGGAGACATCGATCGGTACTGGACCTCCTGGTATCCCGGCGATAACGATTCTTCCGGCAAGGCAGCAGTAGTTGATGATTCCCGGATAGAGCTTGTCGGAGCCGCTGGCTTCAATGACGACATCCGCACCCCAGCCGCGGGTTTGTTCGGCGACGAAATCCTGGAGGTTGGTCGTCGCGCTGTTCACGGGAATCAGGCCGTCGAATTTCCGCGCGACCTCCAGCTTCTTGTCGACGATGTCGGTAATGATCACTTTTGAACAGCCTCCTGCCATCGCCGATATGGCACACATGATGCCTATCGTCCCTGCCCCAAAGACCAACGCCACATCGCCAGGCTTGAACGAAGCCTTCATGGCTACCTGCATGCCGATGGCCAAGGGCTCGATCATTGCCCCTTCCTCCAGCGATACCGATTCCGGCAGTTTGAAAGTAAGACTGGCCGGATGAATGACACTCTCCCGCAAACAACCGTGGATGGGCGGCGTCGCCCAGAAGGTCAATCTAGGATCTAGGTTGTAGAAGCCGCGCAGTGTGGCCTTGGACTTGAAATCAGGAATTCCAGGTTCCATGCACACACGATCACCGACCTTCAGATCGATAACCGATCGACCTACGCGCGTCACGACTCCTGCGGCCTCATGCCCGAGGACCATCGGCTGATCAACGATGTAGGAACCGATTCTGCCATGCGTGTAGTAGTGAACGTCGCTACCGCAGATACCGACCCTCTTGATGGCAATTTCGACGTCGTCGTCGCCGAGAGTCTTCTCCTCGGCGTAGTCACGTATGGAAAGATTGCCCTTCGATTCAAGATAAAGCGCTTTCATTGATTACTGTCCTTCGTTATACGATCGTGAACCCACCATCCATGACCAAGTCAGCGCCCGTGGTGAACACAGCGGCTTCGCTTGCAAGGTAGAGCACTCCGGCAACCAGGTGCTCGGGACGCCCCATAGCCGGCGTCACACTTTGGCGCATCCAGGAATCCTGCCAATCCTGGCGCACATGCACGGTCATTTCCGTCTTGATGTAGCCAGGGCTGATGCAGTTGACACGCACTTTGTGAGGCGCCCATTCGACGGCCAGCGACTTGGTCAATTGAATGACGCCAGCCTTCGAGGCGTTGTAAGCGCTTTGCGGCTGCGGCCGATTGACGATATGGCCAGACATCGAAGCAGTGTTGATGATCGATCCGCCGCCTTGCGTAATCATTCGGCGCCCAGCCGCACGTGCGGTCAGAAAAACGCCGGTCAGATTGACGTCGATTACGCGGCGCCAGTCGCTTTCGGAAAGCTCTTCACTCGGGATGTTGTTGGCAATTCCCGCGTTGTTCAAGGCGACGTCCAAGCGGCCGAACTCGGTCGCGACGGTATTGACCATCCGATCGACATCCTCCGCCGAGGTGACATCAGTTTTCAACGCCAGAGAGCGAACGCCGAGCGCGCTGATTTCATGTGCCGTTTCTTCCGCCTTCTGAAGGTTTACATCAACTATTGCGACATCCATTCCGCATCTGGCCATGCCGAGAGCAACGACCTTGCCAATACCCTGGGCACCACCGGTGACAAATGCAGTTTTCCCTTTCAGGCCAAACAACTGGTCCAGATATGACATCATTCTTCCTTTCAATTTAAGTGAGTCTCTAGTTCCGCTTCTTGGTCCGGAGACCTTCGGTCAAGACGGCGGCGAGGATGATCAGGCCCTTGACGATGCGCTGGATGTAACCCGGGATGCCCATCAGGTTCATGATGTTGGAGATAACCCCAAGGATCAGCGCGCCGATCAGCGTGTGAACGACCTTGCCGCGCCCGCCTTGCAGGCTCGCTCCGCCAATCACCACTGCGGCGATCGCGTCGAGTTCGAGGCCTTCGCCGAGAATCGGCGAGCCCACACCGGTGCGCGAAACCAGGATGACCGCACTGATGCCGCAAGCCAGCCCGGAAAAGACGTAGGCAAACAGTTTGAAGACCGACACCTTGATGCCGGCGTAGATAGCCGACGTTTCGTTGCTGCCGATGGCGATCAGGATGCGACCTATGATCGTTTTCTGCAGTATGAACCACGAGATCGCCACAAAAACCGCCATTACAAGAACCGGCGCAGGAACTCCCCACACGAAGCTCTGGGCGAAATTGGCCATGAAATCATTCGCGATCAGGATCGGCCTGCCGCTCGAGACGGTCAGTGCGAGGCCACGTACGATCGTCATCATCGCCAGCGTTGCGACGAACGGAGCGATATTTGTCTTCGCGACAAAGAAACCCGAGACGAAACCAAGAAGCGAAGTTGCCAGGATACCGAGCAGCAGACTGCTGACCAAAGACATGCCAAGATTTTCCAGGCATACGGCGAAAATCACCGAACAAAAAGCGACCATCGATCCAACCGAAAGATCGATACCGCCAATCAGAATCACGAACAGCATCCCGCAAGCAATCACGCCCAGATAGGACACCTGGCTCAGCACATTCATGATGTTGCTGTATTCGTAAAAATTCTTTGATGCCACGCCCGCGACCACCAACATCGCCAGGAACACGAAAACCACCGTGTTCTCCGCCATCAGTCTTTTCAAGTTGGTCGAAAATCCGTTCATTGCTGCGCCCCTATATTGTTTGAAACCGGAAATGCGAGATGCATTACTTTGTCTTCAGTGATTTGCTCACCTGACAGCTCGCCAAAGACGGTGCCTTCGTTGAACACGGCCACGCGATCGGACATACCGATGACTTCCGATAACTCGGACGAAATGAGGATGACTCCGTAGCCTTTCTCAGCCAAGCTGTTCATCAGTTGATAGATCTCGAATTTGGCGCCGACATCGACACCACGCGTCGGCTCGTCGAGAATCAGAATCTCGCTGTTGGTGTTAAGCCACTTGGCGATAACAACCTTTTGCTGATTACCGCCGGACAGTGAAGAAACCGGGTGCCCGAGAGAGCCGATCTTGATACGGAGATCGCCGACGTAGCGGTCCCCGATCCGCTTCTCCTTCATGTGGTCAATCAGCAGGACGTTCTTCAAGACATCCTTCACTTTGGCCATCGTGATATTTTCCAGAATGCTCATATTCAGCGTGAGCCCCTGATGCTTCCGATCCTCCGGAATCAGGCCAATTCGGTGCTGCTTGGCGTCCTTGATACTGCTGATGTCGACGCGAACACCTTTGATGAAGATGTCCCCGTGCGTGATTTTGTCTAGCCCGAAGATCGCTCGCGCAAATTCCGTGCGTCCAGAGCCGATGAGTCCAGACAGTCCAAGAATCTCGCCACGATGCAACGACAGGTTGATGTCGTGGATGCCATTGTCGGAAGCTAGTTGCTCGACCCGGAGCAACTCGTCGCCAATAACCACATTTTCGCGTTTCGGGAATAGCGTCGCGAACTCGCGGCCCGTCATGTAGGTAATGACCTTGTTTTTATCGAGTTCCGACACTTCCTTAGTGGCAACCAGTTCACCATCCTTCATGATCGAAATGCGATCAGAAATGCGGAATACTTCCTCCAGACGATGCGAGATGTAGATGATCGAAACGCCGTTTTTCTTGAGTCCGTCGAGAACGCTAAAGAGCTTCTCCGTCTCGGAATCCGTGAGCACAGCAGTCGGCTCATCGAGGATCAAGATCCTCGCGTCCTGCGACAACGATTTGGCGATTTCGACGACCTGCTGGTAGGCCACTGGCAGCGTTCGCACAATCCGGCGCGGGTCGATTTTGAAGCCCAGTTTGTCAAGAATGGCTTGTGACCGGTCGCAAAGTTCCTTGAATGGGACCAGCAACTTGTTCTTCCCAGCGCCGAGGTCGCCCAAGTAGATGTTCTCGGCGACCGTCAGATCGGGCGCCAGCGAAAACTCTTGATAAATGATGCCTACGCCGAGTCCACGGCTAGTGATTGGGTCGCCAATGTCTGAGTGCTTCCCAAAGATGCTTACGTCACCGCTGTCTTTGACGACCGCGCCCGAGAGAATCTTCATCAGGGTCGATTTCCCAGCCCCGTTCTCGCCGACGATCGAATGAATCTCGTTGCTCCGGACCTTGAGTGAGACGTTATTGAGCGCCTTGATACCACCGAATCGTTTGTTGATTCCGGTGACTTCAACTGCGAAGTTATCCATGTTTACCTTCCACAACTCAGAAAAAAGCCAGCCGGCGGAAACCTGGAGGTCGACTGGCCTCCACCGGCAATCACCGAACTAGAACGGGGAGTTGGGGTTATACAGTTCCTTCGCGTTGTCCTTCGTCACGAGGAGCTTGCGAACGTACGTCACTTCTGGGAAGTTGCGGCGGCCTTCTTCGACATACTCCTTGAGCACATCCACCGCGGCCTTGCCGATCAACGATGGCGAGTTTTCGCTGGTAGCCAGCATTTCACCGTCCATGATGGCTTTGTACGCAAATTTGTTACCGTCGAAACTGAAGACCTTAATCTTGTCTTGCAGGTTGCGTGCCTTGATGGCCCGGATCATGCCAATGACCATCGCATCGCTTTCCGCATAGGCCAGATTGATGTCCGGGTGCGCAGTAAGAACATCTTCCATAACCTTGCGCCCGTCATTCTGGTTCCAGTTGCCGAACAACTGCGAAACAACGTCCACATTGCTGTTACCAAAGTTCTTCATCCGGTATTCGTTGAGACCGGCCAAGAAACCCATCCGGCGATCGAGCGAAACAACGTTGCCTTGCGAACCACTGATGACGGCCATCTTGATCGGCGCCTTACCCATCACCTTGCCAGCAAATTCGCCGGTCAGCACGTTGCCTTCATAGTTCTGCGCGCGAATCTGCGTCAGGATCTTCGGGTTGCCTTGCAGACCGCTATCGAAAGTCACCACCGGAATATTCAATGCGTTGGCCTTCTTGACGATCTGAGCCCCTGCCGCCGGATCTTGCGGGTTGAACACCAGGAAATTGACCTTCTTGGCCAGCAGATCCTCGCAATCCTGCAACTGCTTGTTCAAGTCGTTTTGCGCATCGGTAAGAACAACCGTGAAGCCGGCCTTTTCGCCCTCAGCTTTAATCGCGTTGGAAATCGTACCGAAATATTCATTCATATCGCGGTTTGATACGCCAATCACCAAACCCTTGGTCAACCCTTTTTCTTGAGCCGCCACGGGTGTCACGACAGCAACAGCAGTTGCGAACACCGCAGTCATAATTGCTACGAGCTTTGTCTTGATGCGCATGGTTAATCTCCTGATGGTAATGGTGTTACTAACTTTCATAAGATCTTGAGGCTCGCGAGGAGCCGTACTACTTCATGATTCGACGCCCAAGTACAGCCAACTCAACCCGAGCACCGACCCTGCACCATGAATCTGTTCACTTGCTAAAACTGGCCTATCTTCGGTAGTCACTCTCCTTCCCAGTTGAAAAGGACGTCGGCTCGGTGCTTCGTCGCCTCGATCCGGACGGCATTCGGTTCATCGGTATTGGCAACCCAGTCTTCCGCCGCGCTCTGCGAGCGGCCGAAGTGCATGTGGCGCTTGACGAGGCGTTCGCGCCGTACGGAGTGATCGATATCGACATACCAGATCTCATCGAGCAGCTCGCTGACACCGGCCCAATGCCCGTGGTCGAGCAGCAGATAGTTGCCTTCGGTGATGACGAGTTGCGTCTCGGGGAAAACCGGAATCGCATTGGCGATCGGTTCCTCGATCTCGCGTCGGAACTCGGGCGCATAGACGATCTCGTTGGCCTGCTGCTCTTTCAGGCGGCGCAGCAGCGAGACGTAGCCGGCGCTGTCGAAAGTATCTTCGGCGCCTTTGCGCCCGGCCCGGCCCAGGCGAGCCAGTTCGACGTTGGCCAGGTGATAGCCGTCCATCGGCACCGCCACGGCGTCGTCGCCGAGCAGTTCGAGCAGCGCGGCGGCCAGCGTCGATTTGCCGCAGCCGGGTGGCCCGACGATGCCGAGAATCTTGCGCCCGCCGCCATCTTTCAGTGCGTTGATCCGTGCCTTGTAGGTTTCGGCAATCGTTGCGTCCTTCGCTGCTGACATTCCGCATCTCCAGTTTTTTTGTTAGACATTCGGTGGCTTATTTGCAACCAATATGTGTATATTGTGTAACTGTTACGCAAAAGTCAACACTTTACTACACAGTAGTTGTATTCTAATTAGTAAGAACAACTGACAAAAATCGTCTGTTGTGAACATTCCTGCTGCAAAAGCTATGATTCGTCGTTGTTTAACAAGTAAAAAACAGCTTTCGCACAGGAGGTTACAAGAATGACTTTGGGCAATTCGACGATGCTGAATGTGGCGGCTACTGCCGGTCCGGGAGGAATCCTCGCGCTGATCCGATCAGGCGAGGCCGTCACGCGCGCGCAAATCATGGCCGTGACGGGGCTCTCCCGTTCAACGGTGGCGCAGCGCCTCGACGCGCTGATCGCGCACGGCTATATCGCGCCGGCCGCGACCGAGAGTTCGACCGGCGGACGCCCCGCCGGCGCCTTCCAGATCAACGCCGACGCGGGGGTGATGCTGCTCGCTTCGATCGGCGCCGGCGCCATGCAGGTCGCCGTGTGCGACATGGGAAGGACGATCCTCGCCCGCCAGAGCCACGGCGTCTCGGTGGCCGACGGGCCGACGGTCGTACTCGGCGAGGTCATGGCCCACTTCGAGCAGTTGCTCGCCGAAGTCAAGTGCACGCGCGCCGACGTCAAGGGCATCGGTATCGGCGTGCCAGGCCCGGTGGAATTCGCCGAGGGCCGCGTCGTCCGTCCGCCGATCATGACCGGCTGGGACGGCTACCGCGTCCCCGACTTCTTCGCCGCTGATTACACGTGCCCGATCGTCGTCGACAAGGACGCCAACCTGATGGCGCTCGGCGAGCATCGCGGCGCCTGGCCTGATGTCACGCACATGCTGTTCATCAAGATCAGTACCGGCATCGGCACCGGCCTGATCATGGACGGCGCCTTGCAGCGCGGCGCGCAAGGCGCGGCCGGCGACCTCGGGCACCTGTTCGTCGGCAACATCGAACCCGAACACACGGAAATCTGCCGCTGCGGCAATACAGGGTGTCTTGAGGCCTACGCCTCGGGTTGGGCGATCTGCCGCGATCTCTCGGCCAAGGGCTACAAGGCCGACAACGTGCGCGACATCGCCGCGCTCGCCCAGCAAGGCGTGCGCGACGCCGTCGAGCTGTTGCAAACGTCAGGCCGCCTGATCGGCGAATCGGTCGCCGTAGCGGTGAGTCTGCTCAACCCGTCGCTCGTCGTGCTCGGCGGCGAACTGGCGCTGTGCCAGGGCTACGTGCTTGCCGCCGTGCGCGAAACGGTCTATCGCCGCTCGTTGCCGCTGGCTACGCGCAACCTGCAGATCGCGACGAGCAAGCTGGGACACGACGCCGGGCTGATGGGCGCGGCGCAATTGGTGAGCGACGCAGTCTTCGCGCCGGCGGTCGTCGATTCTGTTTTGGAGCAGGCCAGGTAGGAACCGCGACCACGGCGTGCCGAGAACACGGCATGCCGCCGCCCCTATCCAGCCTGAATGATTGTTTTACTGGCAACACCACTGGAAAGGGGCAAACGAATGAAGCACGGTATCTACTACGCGTTCTGGGAAAACGAATGGAACGCAGACTTCCGCTATTACATCGAAAAGGCCGCCAAAATCGGCTTCGACGTCCTCGAAATCGCGGCGCACCACATCAACACCTACAACGCGCAGCAGCTCACCGAGATTCGCCAGTGCGCCAAGGATAACGGCGTCATCCTCACCGCCGGCATCGGCCCGACGAAGGAAAAGAACCTCTCTTCATCCGACGCCGCCGTGCGCAAGGCCGGCGACGCCTTCTTCCGCGAGACGCTGGCCAACATCGCCAAGCTCGACGTCCACCTGATCGGCGGCGCGCTCTACTCGTACTGGCCGATCGACTACTCGAAACCGGTCGACAAGGCCGGCGACCGCGCGCGTGGCATCGAAGGCATCCAGGGCATCGCCGACTTCGCCAACGATCTCGGCATCAACCTGTGCATGGAAGTCTTGAACCGCTTCGAGAATCATGTGCTGAACACCGCCGCCGAGGGTGTCGCCTTCGTCAAGGAAGTCGGCAAGCCCAACGTCAAGGTCATGCTCGACACCTTCCACATGAACATCGAGGAAGACAGCATCGGCGGCGCGATCCGCACCGCCGGCCCGCTGCTCGGTCACCTGCACACCGGCGAATGCAACCGCCGCGTGCCCGGCAAGGGCCGCACGCCGTGGCGCGAGATCGGCGAAGCGTTGCGCGACATCGGCTACGACGGCACTGTCGTCATGGAGCCGTTCATCAAGATGGGCGGCACCGTCGGTTCGGACATCAAAGTCTGGCGCGATCTGAGTCAGGGCGCCGACGAGGCCGAAATGGACAAGCAAGCCCGCGATGCATTGATCTTCCAGCGCTATATGCTGGGTTAGGTACCCCGGTTGGGCGCCGGACGCCCCAGACGTCCAGCGCCCTGCAGCAGAAAATAGTTTCAGCGAATTTACGTCTCATCTCCTCCGCTTTACCCTCCGTCTCGAAGCACACCTTCGAGATTTCAATCCCCGCGAACATCGCGGGGATTTTTTTGTCTGCCACTGTAAGGAGTAAACTTATAGCTTTTTTCGCGGCACGTGCAGTCTCCATCTCCACACCAGCGCGCCCACCCGACACGACAACGTAGCTCTCAGGTAAATCAAATGTACAAGGCAGTCATTTCCGATCTGGACGGCACTCTGCTGAACAGTCAACACCAAGTCTCCGACTTCACTCGTTCAACGCTCAAGACGCTCGTGGACGGCGGCGTCAAATTCATCGTCGCCACCGGCCGTCACATCATCGATGTGCAGGGCATCCGCCAGACGATGGGCTTCGAATGCGACCTGATCACGTCGAACGGTGCGCTCGTCTCCGCCGCCGACGACAGCCTGCTCTTCCAATACACGATCGCGCCCGAAATGGCGGAAGACCTGATCCGGATATCCAATGGCAACCCGGACTACGACGCCAATATCTACACGCGCAACGAGTGGTATCTGGCGCGCGAAATCCCGGAATTGCTGGAATTCCACACGGATTCTGGCTTCCTCTACACGGTGGCCAACCTGTCGCAGATCGACATGACCGGCATCCACAAATTCTGCTTTACCGGAGAACATCAGGCGCTGTTGGGCCTTGAGCGCATCCTGCTGGAACGTTATCCGGATCAGGCAAGCATCGTCTTCTCGCGCGAGGATTGCCTGGAAGTGATGGCCGCCAACGTCTAACAAGGGTAATTCAGCCAAGGAAGCCCTCACCGCCTTCGGCCTGGGCATCGACGACGCGATCGCCTTCGGTGACGGAATGAACGACTTCGAGATGCTCTCGATGGCCGCCAAGGGCTTCGTCATGGACAACGCGACCGAACGCCTGAAGCGTGCGCTGCCCGCCCACCCGATCGCTGGACACTGCGACGAAGACGGCGTCGCGCGGCGGCTGATCGAACTATTCGGCCTTTAGGCCGCGCAAGCAGGCGAATCCTCTTCATTCCCGCCCGCCAAGATCCTGGACCGGCAAGGCAAGCAGCTTCAGCATGGAGGCAATGCCGTCATTGACTTCCACCGCCGACTCAACGCTCAGGCGCGCCTGGTGCATGACGGCCAAACCAACCACCGTGGCGTGAAAAAGCAGCGCTGTATCGGCGCTCGCCGCCAAACCAGCGCGCGCCAGTAACGCTTGCACCTGCGCGCGCACGCTGCCGATGAGTTCGCATAAAGGGGCGCGAATCCCCGGCTCGGCGTCCGCTGCGACGATCAAGCCAATGACCAGACGCGGTGGCAGCCCGTTCAGCATGACTTCGGACAGCGTGCCGGTCAGCATCGCGCGTTCCGGTTCCTCGGCCAGACGAGCGCCAATACGCGCTACCGCCGCGCTGACCGTATGCTCGGCAATGCCCAGCAACAGTTTGGCGCGGGTCGGAAAGTAGTAAGTCAGATGGCTTTGCTTGATCCCGGCGGCCCGCGCCACCTTCGGCTGCGTTAACGCCGCGATACCTTTCTCCATGAGCAATGACTGCCCGGCGAGCAGGATCGATTCCTTGACGTTGACCGCTGGTTTCAATCTCTGCCCCTTGACTGATAACCGTTTGATTATCCTCTAGCCAGGTATTTCTACCAAACAGCAAGAGGAGTCCCACCGCACCCCCTGACATGGCATCGTCAATCACGGTTTTTCATGGAGCGCACCTCGAATGTTTCGGGCGTTCAACTCGGGTTTTTTCGTGGCATTCCCCGGCAAGAGACAAATAGCGAGGATGGCTGTGGGCGAAAACGGCGCGGGCGCAAGAAAAACAGCGGCACATCCGGATGGGATGCACCGCCCGGCTTCCGCCCAGCAGGGCGAAGGCAGCGGCCAGCAACTGGAGCAACAGGCGGCGGCGCAGGGTACGGACCACGTCGCGCGATTCGGCCACGGCCAGCTCGGCATAGGCCGACGCGTGCTCGATGACGAGCGCCGTATCGCTGGTCAATAAATGGAGCAGACCAGAAAGCATGGCGTGGTCCCCACGGCCGGGTGAACAGGCAGCTGCGCGTTCGTGATCGCGCGTCGGTCATTGCTTTGTCGCCCGGGCGAACCCGGAATCCCTCCTGCTCCTTGGCCAGGGGAGGAATGAACCGATCGGGCCGCGATGTCCCCGCCCCCGACAAGGGAAGGTTCGGAAAGCGGCTCGACCGACAGGGGAGGATTGCGTGCGGGCGCGCTCAGGCTTTGCGCGCGACGCGCGAACGCGCCCACAGGCTCAGCACGCCGACCAGCGCCGCACCGCTCGCGGCGGCGATCAGCACGGACTTCATCGGTTCCTGGCGCACATAGGAAACGGTGCGCTCACCGGCGTTGTCGATGCGGCCCTTGGCCGCGTGGCAGGCATTCAAGGCGCGCTCCATGCCGCTACGCGCGAGGCACCTGAGCCCGTCCGCCGCGCGAGCCACCTGCTCGGGAATCTGCTCGCGCAGGTTGTTGACCCCGTGCTGCACGGAGTCCAGGGTACGATCGGCCGCGTCTGGCAGGGTCTCGACGGCGTCGTTGGCACGCGCGGGATGGGGGCCGGCGACGATGATCCCGGGGGATTCGGTGTTCGTGGAACAGGTAGCGGTATTCATGATGTTTTCCTTTCCAGGAGGGGAGGATTTTCCGGATGTGGGTCAGACGCGGGTGACACTCCGCGTCATCGCACCACGCTGACGATGAAAGTGATGACGGCCATCACGACGAACACGAGGAAGAGGATCTTCGCGATACCGGCGGCGCCGGCGGCAATGCCGCCGAAGCCGAACAGGGCGGCGATCAGCGCGATGACGAAAAACACAACGGCGTAGTGAAGCATGGTGTTCTCCTTTCTTTTCCGGTGAGCCGCGGGGAGCGGCGGACGGAAGTGCTTCGTCGCAGCGGGACGGCGAACTGCGATGACTTCACTGTACACGCGGCGCGCACGCGGCCCGGACGGCGCAGGCCGCAGCCGCATGTCGGCGCGGGCGGGCCGTGCAGGTAGGAGAAGGACTACGGCGCCGTCGCTTCTTCCTCGCATCGCGGCAGCACGGCTTCAAGGGTGGTGCCGCGACCGGGCGCGGAATGGATGTGCAGGCTGCCGCATTCGGCCTCGACGCGGAAACGCATGCCGGTGAGGCCGTGCGTGGCGCGCCCGATCTGCGCCGGATCGAATCCCTTGCCGTCGTCGCGCACGCTCATATGCACGAGGTCGCCATTTTCATGCAGACCGACTTCGACATGCGTGGCGCCGGCGTATTTGGCGATGTTGTTGAGGGCTTCCTGCACGATACGGAACACGGTCAGCTGCGCATTGCTTGACAGGCTTACCGGCTCCAGATTCAAGCTCAGGCGGATTTCCAGACGCGCGGTGAACTCGCGGCACAGGACCTCCAGCGCCTTGCGCAGGCCGAGGTTTTCCAGTGTGAACGGGTGCAGGTCTTCGATGATGCGCCGCTTCAACGCGATGCCGGCATTGAGCGTGTTGGTCAGGTGGGCAACACGCTCCAGCAACTCGGGCGCGCTGCTCTGCAGCTTGGGGCGCAGACGGGCGACGTCCAGCTTGGCAGCCGTGAGCAGGGCGCCCAGCTCGTCGTGAAGATCGCGCGCCAGGCGGGAACGCTCGTCCTCGCGCACGTTCTGCAGGTGACGCGCCAATTCGGTCAGCACGGCGGTGCGATCACGCACTTCCGCCTCCAGATGGTCGCGCTCTCGGATGATGAACTGCTCCTGCTCTAACCGCTGCTTGTCGAGCTGGCGGCTCTGACGCATGAACATGATCAACACCAGAAGGCTGAGCACCGTCATCGCCGCGATGCCGATGCGGCTCAACAGCAAGGTATCGAAGACGCTGCTCATGCCTTCCTCGATCTTGGCGTTCTGCAGATCGAACAGCGCCCGGGCATCCGTGCGGATGCGTTCCATCTGGGCGCGGCCGAGACCGGTGAGGATCATCTCGCGCGCGGTGACGAGGTCGCCTTTCTCCACCACGACCAGCACCTGCGCCAGCTCATCGAGCTTCTCTTCCACGTCGGCCTGCAGCTGGTTGGTCAGGGCTTCGGCGTTGACGAGGCCAAGCTCACGGTAGGTCGCGCGCAACGCGCCCAGGCTGGCACGCGTCTCGGTCGCGGCGAAATGGTAAGGCTCCATGTATTCACCCCGGCCGGTGATGATGTAACCGCGCTGCGATGTCTCGGCATCGGTGACACGCTGGACCAGGCCAAGCAGCTTCAGGCGCGCGCGCCCCATCTTGACGAGGTCGATCAGCTGGTCGTGCGCGCCCTGATAGGCCGATTCGCTGATCACCACCATGAAGGCCGCGACGAAGATGGCGAGCGGCAGGAAGTACACGCTACGCCGGAAGCGCTCGTGCAATTGTGCAAGGTTGAGACGTGTCATATACACTCCGCAAAGGCAGGCCTCACCGAGGCATGATCAAGCGAGGGGACGAAGACATGATCCGGATTGCCATTGTGGATGACCATGCCGTGGTCCGCGCAGGTCTGCGTCAGTTCCTGTCCGAACAGTTCGATTTCAAGATCACCGGCGAGGCCGCCAACGGGCGCGAGGCGCTCGACATCGTGCGCGGCGGCGATGTCGATGTCGTTGTGCTGGACCTGTCGATGCCGGACCAGAACGGCGTCGATTTGCTGTCGGCCATCAAGGCGCGCGAGCCCAACCTGCCGGTGCTGATCCTGAGCGGCTTTCCCGAGACGCATTACGCCACCACGCTGCTGCGCCAGGGGGCGGCGGGCTACCTGAACAAGGAGTGCGACCCGGAGGAGATCGTCAAAGCGATCCGTACCGTGTGCCGCGGCCGCAAGTACATCACGCCCGTGGTGGGCGAGTTGCTGGCCGACAGCCTGGGCGGGAATGCGGATGCCTTGCCACATGATCAGCTCTCCGAACGTGAATTCCAGGTCTTCCTCCGTCTGTCGAAAGGTGAGACGGTGGGCCACATTGCCGACAGCATGGCCTTGAGCGTGAAGACGGTGAGCACCTACCGCTCGCGCGTCATGGAAAAACTCAAATTGGCATCCAACAGCGACCTGACCTATTACGCGCTCAAGAACGGGTTGATCCAGTAAAGCTTCAAGAACGGACCTGTCGGCGTCATGCCGCTGCATTCCTACGCTTGCAGCGACTCGCAGTACTGCATCATCTGTTCCAGTTCGGACGATTTGTCGAAGATCGCATCGGCGCCCAGTTCAAGGCAGCGATTGCGGACGTCCTGCGTGGCAAAGTTGGTCAGTACGATGCGCTTGGCGTCCGGCACTAGGGCACGCGCCTGGACCAGCACGTCGAACCCGGTGCCGATCTTGAGGAAGATGTCGATGATCATGAAGTCGCAGCGTTGGTCATTGCCGTGCATCCACGCGATCGCGCCGGGCACGTCCGCCGCGGCGCCCAGCACCTTGATCGGCAAGAGCTCTTGCAGCGTGGCGATGAGGTTCTCGCGGATCACGTCGCTGTCCTCGACCAGGAAGCAGGTGAGCGGGATGGTCTCCTCAAGCGCATCGGTGTGCGACGAAGTCATGAGTCTGATTCTGCCAGGGTAAGCCGTCACCGACCTCATCGGCCGGGACAGGATGTTGGAGGTGACGCGTGTCGATGCCGATTATGCGTTTCAGCCCGGGGCGCCGCAATCCGCGCTCGTCCGATAGTCATGTCAGCCGCGTCCTACAGGCGTGGGTTGTTTCGTCTGATTGCCGAGCAGTTTGCCGCACACCGCGATGGCTTCGCGGCTGCTGTCGTCACCCGGATCGACGAAGGGGAGCAGCGAGGCCAGCGGATGCAGCACGGACAACGCCAGCGCCGACACGGCGCGCGCCAGCACCGGACGAGTCTGCAGCCGTAGCTCGGGCGCGGCGAAGCGGCCATTGATCTCGAGCGGCGTGCGCACGCTGAACGGGGAGACATCCTTGGGGCTGACGCGAACGCGCAGGGCCAGGCGCTCGCTGCGCAACGACAGGCTGCCGTCCACCAGGAGAGTGGAGTCCTGCGTGTCCAGCACGAAGAACTCGGGATGGACCACGCCTTGCCTGACTTCGAATGCCGCCACGCCGCAATTCACCTCCAGCGCATCGTCTCCGGCCAGCGCCACGCCCAGCGCCTGCGCCAGGTCGACGCCGGCGGCTTCCACCACGAGGTGCGACAGACGGCCTTGAGTCAGCAACAGGCGCATCTGGCCATCGGCATTGCCGAGGATCTCGGCGGTTGACTGCCCGCTGCCGCGCAGTGTGATGGAACCACCCAGAAGTCCGGCGAGGTAGGGAGGCTGGCCGGCGGCGCGCGCCTGCTCCACCCATTTCTCCAGCACCGCGCCGTGCAGGGCCAATTGCGCCTGCCACAGGGCGGGCGTCTGCCGGCCATCCAGCGAGAGATTGCCGCTCACCTGCCCGCTCGCCATGCGCGCATCGAGGTCTTGCAGCTGCAACAGGCCTTCGCGCAGCAGAAGATGCGTGTTCAGCGGCGTCAGCGGTTCCAGCTTGGAATCGCCCAGATCCAGGCGTTCCAGCGCGATGAGCACATCGGCGTCCATGGCGCGCAACGATGGCAAGTCGAACTTGCGGTCGGGCAAGACGCGCGGGCTGCCGGTGCGCCGGGCATTGGCGTTGCCGCCATCGGTACCGATGGCGGGGCCGAGATCCTGCAACAGCACACGGCCATTCAGCGTGCCGCGCAGGAAAGCGCGCCGGCTTCCCTGTGCCGGCATGAAGTGGAACTGACCGGTCAGCTTGCTGCGCCCGATGGTGGCGTGTTCGATGCGGGTCTCCCAGTCCGCTCCCGCGTGGCGCAAATGGCCTTCCATCGCAAAAGCCGCCGTGGCGGGCAGCGTGATACCCAGTGCGTCGCCGGCGACGGCGAGGGAAGAACCTTTGACCCGATAGTTTCCATCCAGCGTGACATCCTCTCCACCCAGGCCGCTCAACGCTCCCGACCATTGCAATTCCGCCTTGCCTAGCGTGGCATCGATACGCACCGGCAGCGCCACGTCCCGCGCACGCGGTCCGAGCAAGGCCGGCACCTTGTCGGCGCTGACCAAAGCCTTCAGCGGCGCGCCACGAAAATGGCCGTGGGCGTTGGCTTCCAGCCGACCGCTGTCTGCGGCGCCGGGGGCTTCGCCGCGCTCTGGCAAGTAGCGGAAGGTGCCCTGCAGTTCGAGTTGCTGCGGGTCGTCCTGCAGACTCAGGCGGCCGTCACGCACCTCCAGGCGCTGCGGCACGATGCCGTCGATCAGCGCCGGCGCAGCGCTGCCCGCGCCCGGATTGCCAAAGCGCCAGCTGGCAGTGCCATCACGGGCGCGCAACAGATGCAGATCCAGCGCGTCGGCTTTCAGCCCTGCGATGCGCAGCGTGTCGCCGCGCTTGAAGTCGAGCAGGTCGCGATAGCGCAGGTACAGTTCCAGGGCTTGCGCGCGCACCATGGGCGGCTGGCTGTGCGGGTCCGGATTGGCCACGCTCAGATCGCGTGCGCGCAAGCGGATGCCTCCCAGCAAGTGGAGTTCGAAGCGCTCTTCGTCGTGCGCCGGACCGAAGGCCAGCGGGCGGCCCAGTGCGTTGCCGAGCATGCGCTCGGCCGGCCCGGCCGCGAAGCGCCAAGCCATCAGCTCACCGATGAGCAAGGCCGCGAGCGGGAAAACCAGCAGTCCCGCCAGGATCAGGGTCGTGCGTCGTTTCATGCGGGTACCCTGATGGACGTGCACCGCATGGCGGGCCGAATCGTTGAGGCATTCATGGCATTTCCCCGGCGTCTGATGCAATTGCCTCCATGATGCGTGCCCGTCGCTGTCGATCCTATCGGCCGCATTGCCTTGTTGCAGTCGGCGCCGTCCTACGCCGGGCAAGAAAAAGGCGGCCGTCGGCCGCCTCGATCTTCTGGTTGTACTCGACCTCGGTCAGGAGAACCAGCGCTCATCGACGCGACGTTCCCAGTCGCGCACTTGCTTCTCGGCAACGTCGCGAGCGATGCCATAGCGCTCCTGGATCTTGCCTTCCAGCTGTTCACGCTTGCCGGCCACGACGTCGAAGTCGTCGTCGGTCAGCTTGCCCCATTGCTCGAGCACCTTGCCCTTCAGTTGCGTCCAGTTACCTTCGATGCGATCCCAGTTCATGGTGTTTCCTTTCATCTGGCAGTTTTGGGGGAAAATATTGATCGTGCTCTGATCGAGTGACCGCTTGGATCAACTACGTACAGCGATCTCGTTCTTGACGGACTTCACGCCCTTGACGGAACGCGCGATGCGCTCGGCTTCGGTTTTCTCTTGCGAGGACTTGGCAAAGCCGGACAGCATCACCTCGCCTTTGAGGGTTTCCACCGAGATGGAACTGGCATCCACCAGCTTGGCGTTCGACGAATTTCGCCTTGATCGACGCGGTAATGCCAGCATCATCCATGTAGGCGCCTGCCGATTCCTGGCCGCGCGTCACCGCGCAGCCCGACATCGTGCTCAGTGAAGTCGCCGCAAACAGCGTCGTTGCGACGGCAATGAGAGTGGCTCGTGCAATCATGACTGACTCCTTCTTCATGAGACCTCAGTTTTTGAACGGGGCCCGGGCTTGTCTTGAGGATTGCTGCTGAACTGCCGGGAAATTGCTCGGTTTCACTCCCGTCGGGAGTGGCGATCCGATGCTTCCAGCTTACCGTCGGCCTCCCGAGGCCCCCATCGGAGAAGCGCACAAGTGACTGTAGGACGATGTGCCGTGTTTCCCACGGACATCACCACAGGCGCTCGAACAGGCCAAACAGCGTCTCTTTCATGCGCTGCAGGAGCGGGCGCTGCGCCCAGGTCGCCGCGTCGATGGGCTGCGACATGGTGAGATCGCGTTCAAACACCTTGGTCATGATCCCGCCGAAGTCTTCGCCCATCACCACGGCATTGACTTCGTTGTTGCTGGAGAAACTGCGCCAGTCCATGTTGCTCGATCCGACGGTCGACACGACCCCATCGATGACGGCGGTCTTGGCATGCAGCACGGCAATCTGCAGTTCATGGACTTCGACGCCGGCTTCGAGCAGGCGCGCGTAATTGGCGCGGCCGGCATGCAGCACGGGCGTGAAGTCGCTCTTCGAAGGCAGGATCAGCTTGACGCTGACGCCGCGACGGGCAGCGCGGCATAGCGCATCGAGCATCTCCTCGCCGGGCGCGAAGTAGGCCATGGTCATGTACACGCTGTGTTCGGCGGCGTCGATGCTGCCCAGGAGTAGCGTGTAGATGCGATTGCTCTCATCCTCCGGCGAGGCGGGCACGATGCGCACCAGCTGCGGCCCGGCAGCGCGCGCGGAAGCTGCGTCGGGCATTGGCCGCAGCGTTTCGCTACAGCCCTGCGCGCGCCAGGTCTCGCGCAGCAACTCGCTCAATGCGCGCGCGGCGGGGCCGCGAATTTCCATCTGCGTATCACGCCAACCCTGTTCGTTCTGCGGCGATACGCGCGAGCGGTGTGACGAGCGCATCGAACCGGTGGAGTAAACGCTGCTGATGTTGATGCCGCCAGTGAAGCCGATCGCCTCGTCCACAACCAGAATCTTGCGGTGATCGCGATGCGAGATTCCCCAGTAGCCCGGACGCTCCAGTGGATTGAGCGGATTGAACTTGCACACCTTGACGCCGTTGGCGCGCAGCAATTCGGCGAGCTCTTGCGCGATGTTTGCATCCTCGACGATGTAGCTTTCCAGGTAGATGCTGTGCCGGGCCGAGCGGATGGCGTTGAACATGGCCTCGAAGGTTTTCGGCCCGTCGATCAGCAGGCGCACGGCGTTGCCGGCATACAGGTCCACATCGCCATTGCTTGCCATGGCGGCGAGCTGCGTCTTCATCAGTTCGGACCGCCCCTGCCGCACCACGCGGCCGACCACTGCGCGGCGCTCGTCGCCGTCGAGGCTGCTGCCGTCCGGACCGGTAATGCTGACCTCTCGCGCCACGGCTTGGATGTTGGGCGGTACGGCAGGGGTCGTGGCCGGCGCGCGAGCGGGGGCGACCGTGCAGGCGCTGATCGCGAGCAGTACGGCAGCGATCGCCACCGGCACGCGCCAGGTCCGGCACCCGAGCGTGCGGCCGCGCGACCTCATGCTGCGCCCACTGAGAAGCGGGAACCAAGTGCCAACCCGGCACGGACTGCACCGTCCTCTGCTTGGTGGACGACGATGGCGCGGGTAGTCGAGGCATCGACGCGCATTTACGGTCTCCCGAGCGCTGCCCGCGCCCTTGCACGAAGACGGTCGCTCGCTACTGCGCCAGCAGATCGGCGAGCTCGTCGGCGTGCTCTTCCTCGTCGCCGAGGATCTGTTCGAGCAGGCGGCGCGTGGTCGGATCCTTGTCGCTGACCAGGTTGACCATCTGGCGATAACTCTCCACCGCTACACGTTCGGCGACGAGATTGGCACGGACCATGGCCTTCAGTTCGCAAGACTCGTCGTAGTCGGCGTGACTGCGGTCGAGCAGGGTCACCGGCGAGAAGTCGGGCTCGCCGCCCAGCTGCACGATACGGCCCGCGATGCGGTCCGCATGGCCGGCCTCGGCTTCGGCATGCTCAAGAAACTCTTCGGCGATGCGCGGCGAGGCCAGGCCGACCGCGGTGAAATAGTGCCGCTTGTAACGCAGCACGCACACCAGTTCGGTGGCAAGCGCCTGGTTCAACAGCTTCACGATGCTGTCGCGCCACGGCCCGTAGCTGGGCGTGACGGCGCCTTCGTCGAGATTGCGGCGGGCGCTTTCGAGGGCGGCTTCATCCAGTTCCAGGCTGGTTTGCGAAGGAGAGGGATTCTGGGTCGACTCGATGTTGTGGCTGGTCATGATGCTTCTCCGGGATGGGGTTGTGGGTGGAGTGACGTCCTGACGCATCTATTTCCTGATGGAATTGATGCCCAGCAGAGCGAGTGCGATGAACACGAGGAACACCACCAGACACACGACGAAGAGCAGCTTTGCGATACCGGCTGCACCAGCGGCAATGCCACTGAATCCGAGAAGGCCTGCGACGATCGCGATGAGCGCGAATATCATTGCCCATTTCAGCATGATGTTTTCCTTTCGAAGCGTGAGGAGGGATGCGTACTCGGTACTGCGGCACGCACTCTTGCATGCACTCTACGTTGGGCTGCGGCGCCGCCCCATCAGCCGGCGCCACGCCCCCCTGTAGGACTGCGCGCCATCGCGAGCGACCCGGCTACTCGGGCAGGATCGGGGCGGGACTCGTTGCCTGGACGGAGTGTTCGCGCATGGAGCCGTAGCGATGGGCATAGATCCAGGTGAGTTCGGTGCCGAATAGGAAAATCTGCGTCGGCGGACTCATGGGGCGCAGGCGCAGACTGGGGCGCACGCCTACTGCTTTAAGGTTGTGTGGATCAGTGAGCGGGCGGACTGGCGAAATCTGCATGGCGACGGCCGGCACTGGGGCGGGACATATGTGGATTGGACCCGTGCCGTGTGATGCCGTGCCTCGGCCTGTGTCGCATGTGCGTGTAGGAAGGCGCCTAGTCCTGCACTTGCGCTGTTGACGATGAGTTCCTCGCGGCACCTATCCATGCCAGGTGGAAGCCCAGCACTGGGTGCTCGCGATACCATTCGGCGAGTCCGCTTTGCGGGAAGACGCACAAACGGCCTGACGTCAAGACTTCCGCGCCAAGAGCGGTAGCAAGCGCCGGTCTGGTGACGAGCCTCGATCCGAAAATCATATCGCAGGCCGCCTCTGCAACTGTCGGCACCAGGCAGAGGTGGAGAGGACGCATCTTCGTTTTCGCCACGGCCATAGCGGATGACAAGCGGCGCAGGAGTGCTCGGTTGAAACCATTGGGATCCGTGCTGATAGGTAAAGGTGAAACATGGCAGCATCTCTTCGAAAAATCAGGAAATGCTGTGTGCATCACAGACCTAACACCATTTTGTAACGACACAGAGAACGACGACAACTCAACGCTCTCCTGATCAGGAACCATCAGGTTCCTTAGGGTGTTATTGGCGGAGTGGACGGGACTCGAACCCGCGACCCCCGGCGTGACAGGCCGGTATTCTAACCAACTGAACTACCACTCCAGTACTGCTCAACAAAGGCTGCATTGCACAACCTCTGAAAACCTTGGCGTCCCCACGGGGATTCGAACCCCGGTACCAACCGTGAAAGGGTTGTGTCCTAGGCCTCTAGACGATGGGGACCTGGACTAATCTTCTTTCGCTTTTTTGGTGGAGGTACGCGGGATCGAACCGCGGACCTCTTGCATGCCATGCAAGCGCTCTCCCAGCTGAGCTATACCCCCGTCGAAAGAAGGGCGCATTATAGAGAGGCCAATAATGCTTGTAAAGAGCTTTTTCGAGATTTGTGCAAAACCAGGAATCCGCTCACCCGTTGGACAATGCCGCCCCGAGGCGCTTGAGTACGATATCCCGCGGGAAAAGCGCAATCACCGCATCGACAGACGGCGTCTGCGCCTGCCCAGTCAGAAGAACACGCAACGGCATCGCGAGCTTGGGCATCTTCAAGCCATGCTTGCCGATACACGCCTTGATCAATGCGCCGATGGCCGGCACTTCCCACTCCACCCGACTCACGCCATCGATAAAATCCACCAAAGCAGGCATCGCCTCGGCAGTCAAGAATTGCGCCAGAGTTTCGGCGCTCGGATGCAAGTCGATATAGAACACTTCCGCCGCGTCGGCCAGTTCATTGAGATTGGAGACACGCTCCTTGTATAGTCCGACGATCGATTCCAGCACAGGAGTCGCACCGACCGCACCCCCCCGTGCCTCGAGCCGTAGCGACACGAGCCCAGCCAAGCGGGCATTGTCCGCCTGCTTGAGGTAATGGGCGTTGAGCCAATTCAGTTTTTCCGTATTGAACTGCGCGGCCGATGGCGTAATGTGATCCAGGTCGAACCACTCGCAGAACTGCTGCATGGAAAAAATCTCGTCGTCGCCGTGCGACCAACCGAGGCGGCCAAGGTAATTGAGCACGGCTTCCGGCAAATACCCTTCGTCGTCGTACTGCATCACGCTGACGGCGCCGTGCCGTTTGGAGAGCTTCTGCCCATCGTCGCCGAGGATCATCGAAAGATGCGCATACAGCGGCACTTCCGCACCAAGCGCCTTCAATATATTGATCTGGCGCGGCGTGTTATTGACGTGGTCATCGCCACGGATGACGTGCGTAATACCCATCTCCCAGTCGTCAACGACGACGCAAAAATTGTAGGTCGGCGTCAAATCCGCGCGCGCGATCACCAAATCGTCGAGTTCGGCATTGGCAATCTCGATCCGGCCTTTGACGAGGTCCTGCCACGCAACCACGCCATCAACGGGATTTCTGAAACGAACGACGGGCTGAACGCCCTCAGGAGGTTGCGGCAGGCTCTTCCCGGGCTCTGGCCGCCATGTGCCGTCGTAACGCGGCTTGAGGCCTTTGGCACGCTGCGCCTCGCGCATGTTCTCAAGTTCTTCCGGGGTCGTATAACAGTAGTAAGCCGACCCCGTGGCGAGCATTTGCTGGATGACTTCCTTGTAACGATCCATGCGCTGCATCTGATAGAACGGTCCCTCGTCATGCGCCAACCCCAACCAGTTCATTCCGTCGATGATGGCCTTGACAGCTTCGGGCGTAGAACGTGCCACATCGGTATCTTCGATGCGAAGAACAAACTTTCCGCCATGGTGCCGGGCAAAAGCCCAGGAAAAAAGAGCCGTCCGGGCACCGCCAATGTGCAGGAAACCTGTTGGCGACGGAGCAAAACGTGTACGAATCATGATGACCGACCAATCAATGAAAAGAAGAAATTCTCAAAATGGAAAAACAAAATTGACCTGCGCACCCGCTTGTGATTAAATGCCGACCCTCTATCGGGCGGTTAGCTCAGCGGTAGAGCACTGCCTTCACACGGCAGGGGTCACTGGTTCGATCCCAGTACCGCCCACCATGAAATCAAACACTTAAGCCACCTATTGTCCTTGGAACCATAACGCTGCCACTTGGCAAATATATGCTTCCAAAAACAATCGGCAAGGTATTGCTTCCAAGTCAAAGCCAACTCGTTTGAGTTGGCTTTTTCTTTTCCTCGCCCCCAAACACCGACGTGTTGCACACAGCACCGGGGTTGTGGACGGTGATTCTGCCAAGTGTTTTGGTCTTTAGTCAGAGTGATCATTATCTTCCGTTACTCTGCATCAACCCTCAGCCACCACATTGGTAAGCGATACCCAAAAAGCAAGATGCCTATGGTCAAGCAGGGGCAGAAGTATAGCACTCGACATGTCAGCGCCGACGGATTCCGATCACATCAACAGCTGGCCCCATGCCCAAATCCACAGTACCTTGGACCGTATCCGGTCGTAAGCTACTGCGCTTAAGAGTCGCTTCTCAACTGGACGAATGCGAACAAGCTTCACTTCGCGTGACCGGCAAGCCTATCCGTTCTTGGCCATCCGTGGCGGTTTTCTACAGCCGGCTCCTGAACACGAAGTGCATCAAGCACGGGGAAAGGCATCCCCGTCAATTCCACATTGGGGCCAGCTATATCTTGGGTGTATATTAGCCAGATAGAATATTTCCAACAGGGCAGTTGCGTGAAGATAAAGACAATAAGAGTAAAGAATTTCCGATTGCTGCATGATATTTCTCTGCAGCTTGACGACGAAACCACGGTCGTGGTTGGACGTAACAACTGCGGAAAAACGTCCCTCTCGGACATTGTCCGTAAGTTCCTCTCGGAACGGAGCACGTTCGAGATAGTGGATTTTTCGAGCGCTTGCTACGACAAATTCTGTGAGGCACACCGCGCACATCTAAAGGGTGCTAATGCCGAAGAGGTCCGCGCGCTCTTGCCGTCAATCGAACTGCGGCTTCACGTAAGCTTCGACCCAACAGTCCCTGAATTCGGCCCGCTTCGCGAGTTCGTCATAGATACCGACGAGAACTGCACCGAGGTGGTCATCATGTGCTCGCGGAGCTTAGCCGATGGCCAGATCGCAGCCTTGTTCGAGGGGCACGACGAAACCGTCCTACAGGGGGGCGACGAAGTGCACTCCGACAAGGATCGCTTAGCCCTCTTCCGCAGCTTGGCCGACCGCGTGCCAACGCTCTTCACGACGCGGATATGGGCCGAGAACCCGCTGGACCCGACGGACACACGCAACGTGATGCCCAAAGCCGTCACGAACCTGCTGTCGCTTGGCTTTGTGAACGCACAGCGTGCGCTCGACGGCACGGGGGGCCGTGACACAGACGTGCTGGCAAAGGTGCTGGAGGGACTGTTCCAAAGCGCTTCTGTCTCAACGGCGGACGGATCCCAAAAGAACATCGCGGACGGGCTCAAAAAGGCCGTTGAGGAAATCCAGTCAGGGATGGACACGGATTTCAAGAACGAGCTCGCGAAGCTCATGCCTGCGATCGAGCATTTTGGGTATCCAGGCTTGGACAATGTGCCGCTACAGCCGGAAACGAAGCTCGAGGTCGGTAAGCTTCTGTCCAACTTCACGAAGGTTCAGTACGCCGGTTACAGCGGCGTGCAGCTCCCAGAGTCCTACAACGGGCTCGGGTATCGCAACCTTCTCTATATCTTGCTAAAGATCGTTGGTTTCTTCCGCGAGTACCGGGCGTATGCAAACGCTCCAGGGTTGCAACTCATCGTGATCGAAGAACCCGAAGCCCATCTCCATCCACAGATGCAAGAGGTGTTCATCCGGCAGTTGCCGGAGATTGTTAAAAAGCTCTGCGCCTTGGAGGGCCCGGACGTTTCATGGCCGGTGCAGTTCATCGTCTCGACGCACTCTCCGCACGTCGCGAATGAGGCTCGATTCGACACAATCCGCTATTTCGCCGTGACGTCGAAGGATATGCCGATTGGTGTGCGCTACACTCAGGTCAAGGACCTCAGCAGCGACCTCGCCGGATTGAAGGGCTCCGCTGCTAACTTCCTGCACCAGTACCTCACGCTGACGCGCTGCGACCTCTTTTTCGCAGACAAGGCGGTGCTGATCGAAGGGACGACGGAGCGACTGATATTGCCACAAGTGATGCGCGCACTTGATGCTGTCGATTCATCCCTGAAGCTTGGCAGCCAATACATCACGATGATGGAGGTTGGCGGGGCGTATGCACAGCTCTTCATTCCGCTTCTCGAATTCCTAGGTCTGCGCAGTCTGATCATCACCGATCTCGATACCGTCAAACGCAACGCTAAGAATAAGCTCGAGGCTTGCCTCGTTTACGAGGGGGAGACCACGAGCAATTCCTGCATCAAGCACTGGTTCAACACAATTAAAACTGCGGCAACTGTGGCCAAAGTGTCTGCCAAGGAAGCGGCCTCAACGCCAGTAGTTGCATTGCAAGAGTCTCCTGCGGTCCCAACTCCGGTGGGAGCAGAAGTTGCCGCCGAGACTGCTGACGACGAGGAAGAAGTTGCGGATGGGGCAACCTTGTTCCCTCTATCGACGGCATTGACGGCCGACAGCGCTGCCAAGATCCGCGGCAACCTACGCCTTGCATATCAGGTGCCGGAAGCGTTGGACGGACCGTGTGGCCGGACGTTCGAGGATGCGTTCATTCTCGCGAACCAGACCTTCTTCGGCGTCACCGGCGCGACGAATGAAGACCTCGCGAAAGCTGCTCAGGACAAGGCGGCTAAGCAGAAGAAGTCAAAGTTCGCGCTAACCTACGCAATTGAGAAGACCGACTGGATCACACCACGATATATTGAAGAGGGCATGCGCTGGCTTGCTGCGAGCGACATCGCCGTCGCTGATCCTGGTGTGATACTGGCCGCCGAGGCGCAGGTCGTCAATGCGCTCAATGCACTGACCGACACGCCAAATTCGGGTGAAGCCAAGTGAGCGAGGCAACCCAGATTAATCCAGCCGAGGTTGCTGCCGCCGCCGCATGGGAAGCGCTAAAACGCTGCCTCGACGATGGTTCGAGTTTCGTATTCGAGGCGGGCGCGGGCGCGGGCGCGGGTAAAACCTACTCTCTGATCGCTGCGCTTCACTACATCCTGAAGGATCGGTCGCGGGAGCTTCAACGCACGCACAGGCAAGTTGCGTGCGTCACCTATACGAACGTCGCGCGGGATATGATCGTTACACAGACCGATGGGAATCCGGCGATCTACTGCGACACGACGCACGCGTTCGCATGGATGCTCGTCAGCCCGTTTCAGAAGCAGCTTCGGGGGTTTGTTCGCACGCTGCCAGGCTGGGCGGATCGCGTTGAAGAACTCGACGCCGCGAACATTACCGCAGTTGGGTATGCACTCGGTCGGCGCTCTATCGAAGATGCCACGGCGAATCTGCACCACGACGACATCTTTCCGGTATTCATCCAGCTCATGCAGTCCGCGAAGTTCCGTAACTCGGTGGCGTCGCGCTTCCCGCTCATCCTCGTGGACGAGTACCAAGACACGAACACCGAGCTCGTCGAATGTCTCAACGACCAGTTCATCGGCAAGCCTCATGCACCACAATTCGGTTTTTTTGGGGATCACTGGCAGAAGATTTATGGCGACGGTTGCGGTTCGATTAAACACGAGGCACTGAAGCGCATTGATAAGAAGGCAAACTTTCGCAGCGCGAAACCAATCGTTCACAGCTTGAACCTGATCCGCCCGGAGCTCACGCAAGCGGTGAAAGACCCGACTACGCCCGGCGAAGTTCACGTCTTTCACACCAACGGATGGGGCGGAAAACGGCTCACGGCGAACCACTGGCAGGGCGATCTCCCCGAGGCCGAAGCTAGGCGAGCACTCAGCAACGTGCGCGGCGAGTTGGAAAACAATGGTTGGAATTTTGCCGATGACACGAAGGTTCTGATGCTGACCCACCGCGCGCTTGCGACGGAGATGGGCTACAGCTCGCTGCGGACCGTCTTCAAGTTCAACGACTCCTTCACACGTAAGGCCAACGAGGTCATCGCATACTTCCACGAGCATCTTGAACCGGCGGCGAGGGCCTACCTCGCCAAGCGGTTCGGCAAGATGTTCGAAGCGATTGATGCCGAGCGTCCGGTAATGAATGGGCCGGCCGACAAGGCCAGGTGGGCGGACGCCATGAGGAGATTCTGTGAACTTCGTGATACGGGCACGGTCGGCGACGTGATCGCACATTTATCCTCCACGGGCCTGCCGATCCTGTCAGACGCGGTGGTGCGTCAGGAGAGAGCGCTTGCGGACGCACTTGCGGGCAGCGAGCCGCTGACTGGACGCATCAAGGAGCTCCATGCGCTTCACGCTGTGTCCTATCAAGAGATCATCGCGCTTTGCGAATATCTCGATGGTCACTCGCCGTTCGAAACCAAACATGGAGTAAAGGGCGACCAGTTCGAAAACGTCCTTGTCGTATTCGGGCGCGGATGGAACGAGTACGACTTCAACCTATATCTTGAGATGGCCGGGAACCCGGGCCTGATCGGTAATCGCGCGACAGCCTACGAGCGCTACCGCAACCTGTTCTACGTCGCGGTCTCGCGACCCAAGAGGCGTTTGGCTCTCCTCTTCACACATCGACTTGAGCCCAGCGCGATGGCGACACTGGCGGATTGGTTTGCGGGCCACACGTTCCGGGATATCGGCCCGGAACTATGACGAATGCCACAAGGCAAAGCTTGGGCTATTGCCTGTTCTGAGTATTGACTTCGTCCCTATATGCATTGCGAAGATGCTCTTCAGATAGAGAAGACCGCTTTGGCCCGATTAGCTTTGCAACCCGGCGATACGAAACGTAATCGCCGGATATGGCGATTCTCTGGATAACTCGTCTGACCAAGCGTTGCTGCTCTTCGCGCTGAGCTTCGGATTTCCTCTGTGTTGCTGCTCGACTATCGGCAGATAGCGATTTACACAGGTCTGGAAACCAATATCGTAAGCAGGTCTTGCCAACTCCGACTTGATTGGCAATGGCAGCTACCGATTGCATGCCTCCCACGTTCAGGTGTTTCTGCAACACTCGCTTCAAGGTGGCTCTGCGACTCGAATCGAGCCTCGGGTTCGATTTGCGTACACGGATCTTCTCGGTCGGCGAGCAAAGGGAAGGAAGCGAGGTCGGCGGCTGGGATCGGCGGAAAATCTCGCTCGGCATCGTTTTTGTCCCGTAGCAGACCGTCAGAAACTGCGTAATGCTGGGGCGCTCCCCTTTGTTCAACCAGCCGCTGATCGCAAATTCGTTGAGCCCGAGGGCGCGACAGAAAGCGGCGCGGTTTCCCCCAGTGTGAACTGAGACCTGTTCTTTCAAGAAGTCGAGGAAACGATTCAAGGTTGGGGCAAGACCTGATGTCGTTTGATGCGCCACCATGTTTTCGATGGCGCCTGCGATCCACATCTGAAAACCGATCCCATCCTGCGGAGGGCGAGGCACTCCGAGCGGTTGCCGGCACTGGCTGCAGATTCCCAAGTCGGGATAAGGCGGAATGAACGCCTGCTTCTTTCCGCAGCAAGGGCAACATTGTTCCAGCGGTACCGAGTGGGAACGACAGATGCGGTAGGTTTCAAACGACCAAACCAACGGAAACGTCGTCATGTCGCCGCGCTGGCGCTGCTCATGCAGGCAAACGGGGCACCACTGCCGGTGGCGTGCCAACAAGCCTTGGCCGTTATGGGGAAACAGGTTCTGCCACGGAAGCAATGTGAGATGCCGTAGGTCGGAGTTTCCCGTCAGCTTCTCCATCGCGGACACGAACCGTTCTGCGTAACTCCCGAGGCCGTTCATCGTGCCCGCCAAATGCTGGTGAAAAGCCGCGGTCGGAATCCGATCGATAGTGGCGTCGGCTTCAGGGAAAACGTATCGGATCAGCAGACGCGGATTGATCGCGTGGCTGCAACTGGTCCGCACCAAGAGGGAAAGCAAGCCCTCTTGGTACGGCGTACCGATGCCGTCGGGAGCAAGCGAAAACAGCCTGCTCCGTGCCGGCATCGTGATCGGCCTTTGGAGGTCAAGCAGCAGATCTGAGTCCGTCAAGACGATCTCGCTCGTTCATTCCAACAGGATCTCGCTTTGGGTTTCGCTGTCCCGGGCGTCTTCGTGCCGGCAAGGATGGTTCATCGCGCGCAAGCAGTACCCCGTTCTTCAGGAGATCCATAAGGCGATCGTCGGTAACGTCTGCGAGCTTGGCTTCTCCAAGGCATGCTTCTTCGGCGATGGTCAGCAGTCCGCGATTCTTCAGCGCGAAACGGTCGGCGAACGTCGCGTCGATGGCCGATACCTTCTCTTCGAGCGCGTGCTCCAGGCACAGGGTCAACCAATCCTTGAGGATGCCGACGCATCCCGCCGATTTGCGATAAAAGTATTCGGCGTTTTCGTCGAGGCGCGCGGGCACGTATTTCGACAACTCGGTTTCGAGAAACCCCAGGACTTTCCTGAAGCTCAGGAGATCGGCGTTGCGCCGCATGTCGTATCTTGGAAAATTCACCACCTGGCTGCGCCGAGTGAGTTGACCGCTCTGTTCCAGGATGTCGAGTAACCGGTACGTCCCCGTCAGCAGGATCGTCACGCCCGTCTGAATCGTCAGCGATTTGAGGCATTCAAACTGACACTCCAGGCGCTGTTGGCTGTTTACCAGCAGCATGTGATGTGCTTCGTCAATGATCAGGTAGCGCGTTCGTCTGCGCCGACAATACTCTTCTACGGCCCTGCGCAATGCATCCGCGACCGAATGCTCAAGCGCCCGCTCTCCGAGGCCGTGCTCGGGCAGCAATGAGGTTTGCCGCGGCATAAGCAGCTTGCGATCGACGAGGGGCTCATGCTGGCCGGTCAGCAACCGGATGTAGAAGTCCTTCCAGCTAAACGCATTGCCGTTCGGAGGAACGGCACTGATCGTCACGACCGGTACAAAATCCCGCTCCGCCTCCATCTGTGGCCGATAGTGCTGTAACAGGCGATTGCAGGCCGCTTTGACCAGCGTGCTTTTCCCGACTCCGGTCGGACCGGTAAAAATGATGACACGAGGCGATGCTTCGGCGCTGATAGCCGTCATCAACTCGCGATAGGTCGTCGAGGCGGACGGATGATTGAAGACGTAGGATGTGAAATCGGTCAGGATTTCGGTGGTGGTTTTTTGATCAGCAGTGGTTTTCATTATTTCAACTCCTCGAACTGTTCGTAGACGACAGGAGACGACCACGGATTCGGCGATACGAACGCCGTGCTGTTCGGCAAGGCGACGGGCAACGATGGCTCGGGTGAGGTTTCGTCCGCTCGCCGTTCAGCGTCGTGGCGCTGCTGGCGCAAGACCGTCTCGGACTGCCTGATCTTGGTGATGAAGGCGGCGATATCGCCTGCATTGACGTTTCTGCGAATGCCGGCAAGGTGATGCATCGCCCGAATTTCCTGGGAAATCGTGGCGATTTCCCGTTCCGTGCGGCGTTCGAACAGCGCTTGATGCTCGGAACGGCAAAGCACCCATTCGCCACCGACCAAGGCATAGGCGCGCGAAACGTCGAACGGATCGTAGAGGATCGGAACCTTCGTCTTCGCATACTTGGGTTCCCGCAGCGCTGGGTGCCAATAGTGGATGCCACGAATCTTGATCCCGCGCCCAGTACGGACCATGGCTTTGCCGGCCGGAGTGCTCGGCATGCTAAGGCGAACGAACTCCTCCGAATAGGGAATCAAGATGTGATTCCGCGCGCCTGAAGCGGCCAGTCCGTTGACCAGCGCGTCTTTCGGAGAAACGCCCAGTGCCGGATGAATCATCGAGGCATAGACATTCCCGAAGAAGTCATCCAGAGCCTCGGTCAGCGCCGGCAAGGTCCATATGGCCAGTTTCCGCGGATCGTGGCTCGGTGACATGCTGCGTGGTCGTTGCAGAGCCTGGCTGTTGCCGGCCAGGTTGTGAACGAGCATCTGGTTATTCACGCCAAAAAAGCGCTCGATCACCGATCCAAAACGGCTTTTTGCGGCCGGCCGGGATTTTTTGTGCGTCCCCATCCTGGCAAGTAACGCCTCGAAATAGAGACTTTCGAAATCGCTGCCCTGATCGACGACAATCGTATTGGGAATTCGACCATGACGCTGCACGCAGTTTCGGATGACCGCCATGCAGCTTCGATAACTCGGCGGGTCGAACGTCAGGAAGAAAGCCAGGACGAATCGGACGTTGGCATCAAGGAGAATGGTTAGCCACGGACGGCCGAGATTCGCACCAGTCCGGCTGTCGACAAGCTCTTCGTCGAGTTCCGTATGATCGATATGCCCGACTTGGAACGGTCGTTCTCCATGGCGTGGTGTCGATTGATCGATGTGCCATTGAAACTCAGCGAGCGGATAGGAGGCTTTTCGGCCAAGGCGTGCTTTCGCAACGACCTCTTCCCTGCGACGTTTGATTTCGGCACGAAAAGTCTTCTCCGAGGGTGGGACCAAACCCGCTTCGATACACTTATTGCGCGCCATCCCGTAGCAAACCGTGATTTGGGGCTGGTGGGCCGTCATCACCTCGGTGTCGATGACTTCGTTCATCAGCTCGATGACGCGCGGAACGATCTTTCGTTGTCGGTTACCACGGGCGCTGATTCTGGCGATAAGCCCTGCAAACCGGTTTCCAAAAGCGATCTCACCTTCTGCCGCGCGACGGCGCCAATAGCGGAGCGTTCGCGGACGGACGGCAACAGCAGTGTTGGCGTTGCCGTCGAGAAGAGTGCAACGGGCAATTGCCTTCTCGAGATCGACGGGGGCCGCATGTCGCACGATTTCGTTGGCGAGTTCTTGCCGCTGGTCGAGATTTTCAGGGACTCCGGAAATCGCACCCTGTCCAACCAGCGAATTGAATAAATCGAATTTGATGTTTGAAATCGCCTTTTGCTCGTCTTCGAGAAAAACCTCATTCTTGCCGACGTTCAGAATGCGCCACGGTCGGCCGTCCCAATTGATCATGGTCCCTGCACGTAGAACGATCTTGGGAAGCGCGACGTCAGAGTGATCGCGGCGTCCGAGTTTTTGCCCCCGATACACTTGATAACTCAATTCGTCACGGCAGATATTTGTGAAGATCGGTTCTGACAGGAGCTCGTGCTCGATGTCGAAGAAGATTTCGCCCCATGCAACGAGGGCATAGACAGTATCGGCCAGGACGTCATTACAGTTCAGCAAGGTAGTCAGCAGCATCCAGCGCTCTGTATCGAACGCCCGCTGAATCGCTGACCGTGTTTCGTCTCCGGGCTGCGGGCAGGCAGGACTCAGATAGTCAGACAGAAATTCGAGATTTCGGATGAGCATCCAGTTTGTATCCTTGTCGGATCGCACGCGAAAACCGAGTCCGAATTGCGCTGCGAACGATTCGCCCGGCGGGCAGCGCCAGCCGCCTTGGCCGTCGGGGATGTAGCGCTCGCTACCGCTTTCATAGCTTTTCCGAAGCTCTTCGTCGGATTTGCATTCGATCCAGCCCATCCAGCGCTCCTGGATGACGAAGAAGTCGGGCGTTCACAGATGATTGACCGGCTTGCCGTTCGTTGTTCGGTAAGCGAGCTTTACCTGAGACGGCTGGTCGTAAAACTCATGTGTATTCGGATCGTGTTCCCATTCGTAGAGCGCCGGCAGCTCACCTTTGTGGCTTTCAGCTTGGATGACACACGCCATTTTCTTGCTCGCGAAGCGGGTGACGACGTTATGCGTGCCTCCGCCGACACGGCGGACTGGATCGGAAACCCGTATCGTTTCGACGATCTTTCGTCCGGTGAGCGGGATGTCCTGACGAATGAATAGTTGCAGTAGTTGTTCATTGGTAAGCATGTTCTTCTCCGTTGAGGTTTGTCCCTTGGCTTTTCTCGAGACGAGCGGGTTCCGTCGGGCCTTATCGGCCGTAGCTGCCAAGGAATGTTTCAAAGCGATTTGCCCTTACGGGCGAGAGAGGCCAGCGGCTGTCGATACCTTGACAACCGGGTTCGTCGCGCGGAGAATTCGTATGTCAGTGCTGATATCTGATACGGTTCTGCGAAAGGCTTGGGTCCCCACTCAAGCCTTTTGCGCATCTAGGCCTCGCAAATGCGGTATACGAGTGCTAGATCATGGTTTTCTCCTTTTTCGGGTTCGTGGTTGGGGCAAATGCCAACGTTTTATGGATTTCGATTCGGTGCCCTACTGCGACCGCACTCTGAAACGTTCCGTGTGATTTCGTTGGTGATGAGAAATCAGGCCATCGGCTGGATTTGATCAGGTTGCTTGCTTGCCTTCTCTCCGTTTACGCGAGAAAACTGCTCGTTGATCCAAGTATCGACTTGTTCCGGATGCCAACGACGAAGGCGACCAAGTCTGATGTGCGGCGGGATTCTCCCCTGAGCGATAAGCTCTTCAAGAGTGCGCAAACTAACGCCGAGGCGATCAGCAAATTGCTTGGCGCTGACTAGATTTCCCATTTGTCGATTCCTTCATGAACGGTCGTGCAGATTCATGCTGAACTGCGCAAAGACGCGCAGACAATCGAATCCCGTGCTCAACAGAGGGAAATTTAGTTCAAAAAAATGGATGTGTCAAAAATACGCAATAATAACAAATACTTAGAAGTTACTATGGTTTGTTCACAGCGCAGACTTATATACAAACGAAAGTAATCGGTGGCAGTGAACAACTGAAGTCGAGCACCGTCTTCCTTGAATGGCTAGGAGTCGCTATTTCATCTTATCGGGAGTGGTCTACAGTCGCACTGCCGCGGCCCTCATGAACCGAGAACTTCTATGAGTGACCAAGGGCATTGGGTTGGCAACTTGACGGCGTGTGAATCGTTCGCAGCAGACAAAACCGCGTCTTCCCAGGCGTCCTCCCAAAACTCGGGGTCGGTGAGCACGATCTTAAGGCTCGGCATTCGCTGCAGTCGGCGCGCAATCGAATTACGAAATCGGCGGACGGCTGGATCGAAATCCGGCTGGTCGGCGGTCCGAAATGAGTGACGTTCGATCAGATTGCCCAGCAGTGCCGCAACACGCTTCGTCAGTTCGCGGATCTCGGCGCGAGCAACGTCTTCGATCTCGTCGGCGATATGTTCAGCATCGATTTCGTTGAGTTCGACCTGCGCGCAGTAATGCCGCCTGCTCCTGCGCCCAGGCGATCACGTCCGCTTCATAGGGCGTCTTTTCCATGGCATTCCAAAGTAGAGGCGTTTTGTTGAGCAAAGAGAGCGATCAGATCGGCGCACGATCCCCTGACTTGCGACGCGTCGATCGTTGCCCTGTCGCTACTCAGGTTCTTTCCCCCTTGTCACGCGTAAGCGCGTCGTGCAATACCGATTCCAACGCCGGAACCTGTTGGGTGACGTAGTGATGCAGACTCCGCGCAGTGAGGGAGCCACCACGCTCGCGATCGCCATAAAGCTTAGCGAGTTTCCGCATCTCGTCCCGCTTGGTGATGTCCGGCTGTGTAAGGATCAACGCGATCGCATCAGCCGAATAACTGATGCCAGCAGCTAATTCAGCGACTTTGTCGATTCCGTCATGGCCGAGCGCTTTGAAGTCGTCGAGCGACATCTCACGATAAGCCGCAAGCGCCTGACAGGCGTCGTGCGCCTGTTGCAGAACTTCGGCAGGATTACTGATGGTCGTAGCGTTCGGCTTGTGCACGGGCACAAACCGGACCTCGAGCCCAAAGATCGCGCCGATCTGATTCAGCGTTGCGACCATCGGATCGGCGGCGCCGGACTCTATCTGCTCGAGCGTATCGACGTCGATATCTCGGTGTTTCGCGAACGCTGCCGGAGTGAGCCGACTGATCCGTCGCATCGTGGCCACAGCTTCGGTGACCGACAGCCTGCCGGCTTTGATATCCTCGTAAAAAGCCGCACGCAGCTCGCGTTCTGCGTCCTGGTCGATGTGTTCCGTTTGTTGGAGGGGCATGATCTCGATCTCTCTCTGATATTCGTGGCGCGACGATGGCGGGAACAGATTGCCTGTGTTCACTCTTATGCTTCTCTTTGCTGGTTACTGACTGTAATCCAGGCAAGTTGGTTGGCCTTGGCATCGTCAAGCGCATGATGCCGGCGCAACCGGTGGCTTTTAACGGCCGCTTCGACGGCTCGCGCAAACTCCGGCGTCCGACCTAGAGTCTGTTGACAATCAGGCGAGCCAAATGACGGAGGCGGCCAATGCGACGAAAGAGGCAAAGCGTTCGGCGAGCTTGTCGTAGCGTGTGGCAATGCGGCGGAATTGCTTGATGCGGCAGAAGAAGCGCTCGATCAAGTTGCGATTTTTGTATTGGTGGTGATCGAAAGGCCGCTGGACGATACGATGGCTGCGCGGCGGAATAACGGCCTTAATCCCTTGCCCGGAGAGGCGTTCGAGGATGGCGTCGGTATCGTAGGCCTTGTCTGCACTGAGCGAGTCTGGCTTCAGATCCCCCAGCAGTGGCAGCGCCTCAGGGCTGTCGCCGGCTTCACCGCCAGTCAGGCGGAATCGGGCGAGCGATCCCAGACCTTCCACCAAGGCGTGAATTTTCGTGCTCAGTCCGCCCCGCGAGCGCCCGAGCGCCTGGTCGCCTTTTTTTGAGGCGCGCCTGCCGCGTGCTGATGCGCGCGGACAATCGTGCTGTCGATGAACACTTCCTCGAAATCGGCGTCCTGCGCCAGTTGCGCAAAAACCCGATGCCAGATACCGCTGCGCGACCAACGGGCGAAACGCTGATAGATGCTGTTCCATGAACCAAACTCAGGGGGAAGGTCGCGCCACGGACTCCCTGTGCGGGCGATCCACAGCACTGCCTCGACAAACTGCCGATTGTCGACCGCAGTGCGCCCAGGATCGCTGGCCTTGCCAGGAAGCAGTGCCGCTATCCGCTCGAACTGATCATTCCTCAACCACACACGGACCATCCTGACTTTGCCCAAAAGTCAGGATATGACCACAAAGCGCCCTCTGTGAACAGTCTCCTTGTAACCCATTGAGCGTGAACGACAAATTCGCCACACCATGCCAAAAGCATCGGTACTCAGGGTTGATTGTCAACAGACTCTAAGATATCCGGCTTCGGCGAGACGTTCTCCGGCCAGGCGCGATCGTAGAAAATCTCCTGTACCCACGGCCAATCCCAAGCCAAAGAATCGGTGGCCAGCTTTATCGGCGCGCCGAACGTGGTGAGCCAGGTGTAGAGGCGATCTCCGAGTTCGGCGAGGCTCAAGCGCACTTCGGCGCCAGTTAGCTTCGGGATGACTGCCAGGCGCGCGAAGTCGCTGCAATCCTCTATCTGGTAGGTACCGGACAGCTCGGCGTAAAACTCGCGCCGCCCGTCCTCGGAAATCAGCCCGATCGAGATGAGCCGAGGATCGATACCCAGCTCGGTAAATTCGGTGTCGAAGAAAACACGCATGGACTGAAGGCTATCACCGTTCCGACCCGCGCCTCACTCCATATCCTGCTCAAAGTCGATCGCGCACTGCAGGACAGGAGAGCCGTTTTGCATGGACGCCGTCAGCACGCCGCGGACGCCCTTCTCAACGGACACTTGGCGTGAATAGATCCCTTTGTCAGCGCGCAGCTTCGCCGCAGCTGCGACCTTTTGCAGACTGACACCCGGTATAAAGTAGGCAGTATGGACGACCTCGCCGCTTTCCCGATTGAAAGCAACCTTGTCCGCCGGCAAACCAAAAACGGATAGACCGTCCGGCGCTGGCGCCGGGTCTCCCGTCACGGGAATCGCCGCCGCCTTGAGTGATGCATCCAGCGTCGGCGTCATTTGGCACGACAATCCCTTCTCGATATCGCGCCGCTGGGTCGCACTGATCGGAGAAGTCGCGGCTTTGCCCGCGGATGATGCCGCCGCCTTCGAGTCGTACCCAACCACCCAGAAGTTCGTCGGTGCACCGCCTTTCCACACTGTCTCGGCAATAACCTGCCGCAGAAAATGCGGGAAGGTCGACTGGGCTCGGGTAATGTTCATGGGGTGCTGATCGACCGCGGCCATCATCGGCGGCGTTGGGCCTTCTGTCCGGACGTTGCCGGTCGTCTGGATCGAGATTTGGCGCCGAAATATCTCCAGATCAGCCAGGGTGCGCGCGTCAAATTCGAGATTCTGTTCGTCGAAGCATACGGAGAACGGGGGAACGTTCTCCGATTTCTTGCTCGACCACCAGACCTTGGCGCGTGCGATCCAGCAGTCGTCGCGCGACCAATCTGTGATCGTGAGCGCAACGCGTGGGAAGTAGGTCCGCGCCGTTCCGTCGAATGGATGCTTGATGAAGAACCCGGCTAGAGACGTGGTCGCCAATCTTGGTGCTGCCGGAGGTACCGACTTGGTTTGTGCCGGTATTTGAGGAACACCGTTGGATGCCGTGTTTCCTTGTCCTCCAGCCGCCGAAAACCGTACAACTGTCCGGCCGTCCGGTCGTTCCTCGGTCGTGACACATCCAATCAGGAGGCCTGCAAGTCCGAAAGCCAGCCACCTTGCGTGGAAATCACTAAATACCATCCCCCGTTCTCCTCGCTCGTCCAGTCGTTGTCAAAGAAATAGCGCTTTTCCAGAGCCCTAAATCCTACGTTCATCGTAGGGACAACACAAGAACAACCTACGACCATCGTAGGCATGTTGAAGAAGGGGCTAAAACCGACGACCGGCGCTTTGGGCAAGCGATTGCGCGAAGCGCGCTTGCGCGCGGGGATGACGCAAGACGCCTTGGGGGTTGCGATCGGATTGGACGAAGGGCCGGCGTGTATCCGCATCTCTCGTTACGAGAGTGGTGTTCACCACCCCAGTCTCGAGGTGCTGTCGCAGCTCGCCGAGGCGTTGCAGGTTCCGCCAGCTTTCCTGGTGACGGAAGACGATCGGTTGGCGCATGCAATTCTGCGCCTGTACCAACTATCGAAGGCCGATCCTCGGCAGCTCGATGCGCTGCACGGCCAGGATACAAGCGAATTCAAGTAGAGTTGACGGTGGCATAATGACATTGTTACAGCGCCACAGTTACAGAATGATGCTGCTTAAGTAACCCTAGATATCAACCTTCTGTCTCAGGACTATCAACGCGGCGCGACTCGTTGATTCGATACTGTTGGGACTCGCATTTTGAAGCCGCAGGTTAGTGACCGCGATTTCGATTCGCGCGGGAGGCGCCCAGATACAGTCTCTGCCTTCGCCAATACTGGCCGCCACCCAGTATCTTGTCAGCTTTCAGGCGTTGACGACATACAGCAACCAAGAGGTGCGACTCATCCAAAGCACGTGCTAGACCATCAGCGTCGTTTAGGTATCTTTCAATTAATCTCACACATTTGTCGTCGCCGAACGCTCCCGGATCGCGGGAACGCGCACCGCGCGGCCATCGTCGCCTAATTACACAAAGGAGTACTCGCACGAGGCCGAGTTGGGCGTAGCACAAGTCGGCGAGCCTATCTTCCTCACTGCAGCTACTTAGCATGTTCAGGTGGTAACCCGGAATCAAAGGGCCAGACTCGAGGCGGAGTTCTGGATAGGCAACTAGATCATCCAGGAGCTGCCAAAACTCGCTAATGAAGTCTTCGGTCAAGTCCTGCAGCAGCGCGATTTCTCGAAGACGAGAGAGTTGGACTCTTCCCTCTTGTGCGATGGTCACTGTTCTAGGCGATATTAGCAATAGAGGCTTCCAATGCAGTTGAAACATGCCGGACAGCAGCCTGCGTATTGCCCGAGTCCGGAAGATCACTGAGGATTGAAGCGTTTCCACGATGTCCAGGAGTGCTTCTGCACATTCGCGCCGTCGCTCTAGCGCTTCTTCAGGACTTACGCTGCACCGACTGAACACCAGTTCGCTCGCGAGTTCTAGTAGGGCACGAAATGGAGATCCCGTCGCTCTATACAGCTGTGCACGCATTAGACCTGTCGGCGTGTCAAAGTGCCTTCGCACAAGCGCTAGTGTCTTCTGAGCTTCGGAAAACATTCCCATACGATGAAGGATTATCGGAAAGAGCTCCGCGTCAGATCGATTGTCATCGAGCTCGTGCTTAAAACATCGAAACTCTTCTTCGGCGAGCTGGCCCATTCCTACAGCAGCTGCAAAATAGGCGCCGTTTAAGTGTCGTTGAGCGACGGACGGGCTGTAGAGCGACTTCAAGAGCGTCACCAAGTCTGGGCCGTTCTCCGTCCCTTCATCGGGGATGATCAAGGGAATACTCTGTCCAACCAGTTCGGCAAGTAGCTCGCTGGTCGGACCGTAGTGAAGAGCAGTTCCAGCAGAAGCACGCTGCCATGAGGCAACTGGCTCGCCCCAATCTTCAGGCGGGCCAAAATCGGAACGCTCATCGGCGTGTTTGATCCACAAGAGTCGAGGCATGGCTTTGGCGTTCATTCGCTTACGAATCCAAGCATTGACATCGAAGTAATCGGTGCCGCTGTATCCGGCAACAACAATCAGATCAACTGATTCGAATATTTCCTTCAGCAAATCCTGAAATTGGCTCGGAAGACCAGGAACCAGATCACTCAGCGTTGAGCCCAGCCGATCCACTCCATGCGCAATCGTGCCATGCAATTTCACGAGGCCCCAGTCGTTTTCCGTCCGGCGATTGAGTATCTCGATTGCTTCACTGTCGGCGGCTTGTACGTGTACCGGTATAGGGCAGTCGTACATTTCTAGGTAGGCCCGCTCGATGCAATCGTCGAAGTTGGTCGTTATCACCCAACCTCGCTTCTGGCCCAAGTGCCGTGCAATCAAACGGTGCAACGAGTTTGGATGTCTGTCCTCAAATATCCGAAGGAGCTCTCGTGGATTTTCGGCTTCGCTTACAACTCCGCAAATGGCCCGGTTGCACACCACGTCTAAGACATGCTCAAGCCTCGGCACCTTCCGGCCAATCACCGGCGCTGCCGCTTCGAACGTGCCAAGAATTTCCCTTGCAGCCCTTTCGTCCAGTAGGTGATGCAGCAAAGTACGCGTCAGGCCGATTCCCAGCGGCAGATTTGTCGGGGCATCATATGAAATGCCAGCACCGACAACTAGGGCCATCTTTCCTGGGAAAGCCCCTTCTTTCGATGGTGATCGCCACCATTCGCTCACCGGGTCGTCAAAGTCAATTAGCATGGAAGTTTCTCTCTTGTGTTGCCGCACACATGAGGCATCGGAGTCTCTTTTGATAGTCAATTAGGTTTTTTTGCAGCTATTATCAGCGCCAGGAGCGTAGTCTGGATGAGGGCTTCGTCTGCTTCTATGGAGAAGCTAATCACCGTTAAGATGAAGAGTCCGTCGGTCATCCAAAGTACCCGGCGCCGGCTATCCATGTTCGAACCGCGGTAACGCTTGTGTTAACCAACGCCACTAAGCACGTTACCAATATCCGGCGGTTGTCCTCTTCGCAACATGAACTGCATGACAGACTGCGGCGGATAGCGCACGGACCACGCGGAGAAGAAGCAGAAAGATACTGCGGCAGACAAAAGCGTCCGTTGCGTATCGGATGGCTTGCAGCAATCCGCGTAGCGCCTTTGGGATTGTCCGCATCCGCAGAGCTCATCGTCCCGCAGTTCCTGGATGCGTTCATAGGGAGGTGCTACCGATTGCGGCCCTGGCCATCGCCCAAAAGTTTCTAGGTGGAGGTGACGCAATGCCCAGACGCTGTATATGTCGAGCAACGCAACAAGGGAATCGCCGAACCGCCAGGTGCCGTCACGAGGTTCAAAGGAACAAATCGAGCCATCCGGAAAATTCGTATGACGAGGGCCAATCCACGTGACACTTATCGCGTTGCTGTTCCAGAAGGCCCAAGCTCTGACTGTCTGAAAGATTGTCGACACAGCCACCAGAAACTGAGCTTTTTTCTGTAGCCCCGGGAGGAGAGAGCTTTCGACCAATAGCCAAAAGTCCTCTCCTTGATTCCAGACCACCGTGCCCGGATACGCCTCACACACCGATGCTAGCTCGTTTTCGTAGTGCGGACGTTGAACTGCGCTGAGGAGCGGTGCGGCATCACCGGGCGTCCGTGATCCGCCGACGGCCCCCGATCCGTCGGACGCCCCTTGCCTTCCGCTGGACCATGACCATGGTTCGGTTGCGGATCTTCTCTGTCTTTTTGCTGCATTTTGTTTCTCCTTACCCATGGGTTGAAATGGAACATACGGTTCGCTGGGTAGTACGATTCCGCCGTTCCTCACTCTTGGGAAGATCAATTCGTCAAGGTGCCGACCGATCTCACCGAGGAGTTCTTTGTTGTGATCATTCATCTCGATTTCACCAAAAACTTGATTTAGTTCGAGTGCTGCTATCTACTGATGCTGACAAAAACAACCCTCTTGATGTGTAGGACTCTCGAAACCCCGAGTGCGGAGATCAGTATTCTTTTTGCAAGAGCTCCAGCAAAACAGAGTTGGGAGTCCTACAGGGAGAAAGGCTGACCCCCGATGGGAACAACAGAAGGGCCGGACCGGCTTAGTACGGCCGAAGTTGAAGAAGAATTCCGTGGCTTTTCAGGCGCGGAGTGGAAACGCGCACTTAGCTTGGCGCGGATGGCGGTTGCAGGATTACCTGACTGGACACCCGAAACCCTCCTCGGTGAAGCGCTGCAAAAACTGCTGTCGGGTGAGAGAACCTGGAAACGTGGAGTAGCACCGCTGGTCACACTGAAACAATCCTGCGGAGCATCGCCAGTAATGAACGGAAAAGGGAAAAGAACGGCCCGATTGACGCACATTGCTCAGTAGATGTGGGCGCCGGCGAATCGACAGACGACGATGAAGTTCTCGCATTGGTGCATCCAGAAGACGCACTTGATCCGCTAACGATCATCGATGCACGTAGCCAGTTGGCGTACATCGAAGAACTTGTGGCCGGGGACAAAGATGCCGAAGAGGTTCTTGCCGCTTGGTCGATCGGATTGCGCGGCAAGGAAGCTGCCGTGGAATTGGGGTATGAGATGAATCGATACGAGGCAGCTCGCAAGCGCCTGACGGACAAATTGCGGCCTGCCGCAGCCTTGAGGAAGATGGCATGACATCGAGGACAAGGAAGTCTGACGAGTTTGCGTGCTTCTTGACTCGTACCTGTGCGAGTTGACCGAGATGTCGGACGATGTAGTTCTGGATGGAGATGACCCGGCCGCTGTAAAGGCGCTAGGGTTGCAGTTACTTGACGCCGCAAAGGCGGAGGCCGGACGCCAACGTCTGCAGGTTGCGAAACGGAAGCTGGCGAATCGAAAACCAGAAATACCGCAGAGTCCGCCAGTTATATCCATCGAGGAGGCAAAAGCCTATATTCGAAAGGCCGCTAACGATCCTAGGTTCACCATGGCGGCTCGCGGCCTAGAAGATATGTCGGACGACGACATAATGCGCCTGTATCATCAGGCCCTGAGGATGAAAGAAGGCCAGAGGGATACTGGCGGTGACGCGGAATGACGCCGGGTGATCGCGCCGAAGCGTTGATAGCGGAGTTCGGCATCAGCGATCCCCAAGATATTGATGTCGAGGCAATTGCAATCGATGCCGGTATGGAGGTCGAATACTATCCATTGTCTGGCTGCGAAGCTACCCTCGTTGGCTTCGACGATAGCGCCATCGCCACAGTTAGTCCGTCGCCGATTGTTGGACGTGAGCGGTTCTCAATTTCCCACGAGCTAGGCCACTGGAAGTTGCACCGCGGCCGATCCTTCCGCTGCCGCGTGGACGATCCAGATGAGAACCTCGTTTCAGACAAGAAGCTGGAACAAGAAGCCGACAGTTTCGCAGCCCATTTGCTGATGCCGTCCTCCTTATTCCGTCCCGCCGTAAAATCTATAGGCAATCCCGGATTCCAGGAGATTGATGAACTTGCTGGGCAGTTCGGTACCAGTCGGTTGGCGACTTGCCTTCGCATTGCCGACATCGACACGTTGCCAGTGATCTTGGCCTGTTACACGCGGCAAGGTATGCGCTGGTTCAAGGCTTCCGCCGATATCCCGCGGCGTTGGTGGCTCAAGCGCCAGCTAGACGAAGACAGTTTTGCATACGATTTGGTGTTCCACGGCAAGCCGCCTGGACCTGCACGAAAGCAATCTGCTGACGTGTGGTTTGACAACGATGATGCTGAAAACTACGAGGTGTCAGAGCACTGTATTCAATCCAGGCTGGGCGAAGTTCTGATTCTGATCTACGTCACTCCCTCTATGTTCTTCGCGAAGTTCGATCCCGGGGTTGGCAATCGAAAATTCAACGAACGAGGTTCATATGTGCCGCGTCGTGCTCGGTAATGTATTTGCGGTTGAGGTGTTTCATATCATCGCTGGCAAAAGCAACGTAAACTCTGAGTCTTGATCGATAAATGGCACCCGCTCGACTTGGCGGGGCCGGGTTCTTTTCACGTAACATCTTCCGCTGCAAGCAAAGAGGGCATGCTTCGATAAGGAGGGTGGTTTACTTTGGCTTTCTCCGCGGCCAAGTGATGTAGTGCGAGCGCTCGCCGGTCGAGCTCCTCGCTATATTCGACGCCCATTGAAGCAGAATGTCGCTGGAACCGATTAGTTTCTCTGTGCTTTTTTTGCTTCCTCCTGGTTCGCCGAATAGCCTATTCGTATTTCGGTTTTCTCGCTTTCTGGCCACCCACTCGAGGCTTTCCAGGTTGTAGTTTTCGAATAGCGCAAGCCAACGCTGGCAGTTGGTCTTCGGGGAGGCGCCCTAACGCGGCAAGGCCCGCTCGAACGACCTCACTCTTGTTCAGCATAATTCCCCGTTTGCCGAATCGCAGACGTAAGTCTTGTATTGAGTCCGACTCGTCTTTAGGAATCGTAAAAGTCGCCCTAACTATCACTTGATTCTTCCTATTGAGTGAGACGCGCCTACTCTTTCGTTTGCGTCGATATTGATACATATGATTCATATCATATGCTAAAATTAAAAAAACGTCACGCCACTCAGGCGACGAATGTTCTTTTGCATATTCTTCGCCGGCAGTGAATGACGGGGCGCTGTTCCAAGTTTGCTAATCGATATAGCGAACGAAGTCGTCGAAAGATTGGGCTTGGATTAATAGGAGCGCGACATATGGATGTGCTGCTAGTTAACACGCCGTTGTTCGAAGCTGGTGGTCAAGTCGCGTCCTATTCTGAGCCGCCACCGTTAGGGTTGGGCTACATTGGGACCGCTCTGCGCCGTCAGGGTTTTGAGACCTCCGTGGTTGACGCGATTGCGGAAGGGATGTCAGTAGAACAGTTGTGCCAGCTAATCAGCACGACAAGAGCCAAGTACCTTGGTCTCAACGTTTTCTCTACAAACATTGGAATAGTTGAAAAAATCGCCACTTCTTGTCATTCCTCGCACGTTCTTGTAGGTGGCCCCGGTACCAAGGCTCTGCGCGAGCGCATCCTTGCGTGGAGCACCCCAAGCGCTTTGAGTGTGTTTGTTGGCGAGGCCGAACATGCTTTGCCCGCGCTGCTAAATCAAGAGCGAATGTCCCCATCAGAGATTGGAACAGTTATCCCCGCAGTAGTCAACGTTAGCCCCGATAGTTCTTGGTTTCCTTGCGACATTGATCTTCCGTTGGACCGTTCTCTGTTTCGCCATGACCCCGTTTATGAACCGAGATGGGGATTATGGGAGACACATTTACTAACGAGCCGGGGGTGCGGGCATAATTGCGCGTTTTGCGGGGCGGCAAGGTCTGCTAACCCGGGGCAAGTGATTCGTTTTCGAAGCGAGGAGAGCATTTCGTCAGAAATCGACGATGTTTGCGCAAATCATCTGAAAGTCGGTTGTGTTCGATTATTGGACGACTTGTTCCTTCGTAACCCACGATTCATTGAAAGAGCAATACGGATTTTTTCTCCGCGCAAACTTAAGTGGAGAGCAATGGCTCACGTATCTGGGTTGTCACAGTCGAAGCCCCGGGTTTTTCAACAACTCGCCACAAGTGGCTGCCTTGAGTTGTTCGTTGGGATTGAATCTGGTTCGCCGCACCGGCGTAGATTGATAGGAAAACCGGCAGATGTTTCACATACTTGGTATGTGGTCACAAATCTACTGAACAGTGGGGTCGCCGTTAAAGCTTACTTTATCTTCGGGTTTCCAGGAGAAGAAGAGGAAGAAATGCAAGAGACATATGCGCTGGCGTGCAGATTAGCTCAATATGCGCAACATTCGCCTGGGCGATTCCGCGTTGCTGTTTTCAAGTTTCGTCCGTATCACGGGACGAGGTTATATGACGAACTCGTCGAATCTGGAATAACTCCTCAAGAATTGGCTGAGGACTTCGAATTGGCAACGATGAATGGTCGGAGTTCGTATGGTTTTACCGGTCAGAATTACTCTGCCGTTCCTACCGAGCATGTTAACCATATGATATCCCTAACGCTTAAGCTCAATTCATGAAATCACATACATGTGAAGCTTGTACAGAGAGCCGTAGGGCCAAACCGGAGGGAACAGTCCTCGCAATGTTTGTGGGGCTGTCAGCAAAACCAGAAACTGGTGATTTGTGCCCGACAACAAATACTGGAAAGCTCATCAGCTCTATTGAACAACGGATTTCTGGTGCGATAGGGGTCTATAAGACCAATGCCGTGAAATATGCGCCTTTGGACGATAGTGGGAAGCTTAGATATCCTTCCGCTTCGGAATTGAATGCATGCCTACCGTGTTTGCTAGCCGAGATTGAGAGTGTCGCTCCTCGAATCATCGTTCCTTTAGGTGGGAGCGTGTCTCGTTTCTTGCTCCAAGCTTTGGGAGTTGAAACGTCTTTTTCCGGATTTGAGTCGGATTTTCAATACAAGACATATTCTTTCCCATATGGGTACGCGATGCCCATACATCATCCGTCTTACATCTGGATATATAAGAGAAAGAGGCTCGACGAATATGTTGAATGTGTAGCTGGGCAACTCAAAGAGTTGGTCGGCGTGTAATGACTCTGGAGTCAAGCCAACTGTGCCATACATGGATGGATGGCGCTTGAGGGTACTTATACCGTTTACGTTCCGTGGTGATGATCGGCTAAGTTGAACAGTGACCAGGAGTGCAGGAGGGTGTCGGAAGTCACCTCACCGGCTAGTCCCCCTTCTAGAATGTTCTGACGGCAAGGATATGGTTCTGTGGCATGGCGACTTAGTCGTTTTCGGGGCGCTAACCTATCATGGCTTCCTGTAACCCGGGGCAAACAAAGCACTCCCTACTCCGTAGAGAGATAGAGAGTCCCGAAGCCACAATCGGAAAGCTTCGTCAGTGAGGCTATGATCGGGCGAACAGTCTACGTGCCATTGTCGTAGAACGTAGCCTGCCATAGCCGCACGAAGTCTGAGATGAAGTACTCCGTTTAGCATTCCAAAATCGCTTGTCGTAATTTCTGGGTGCTTTCTATCGGGATGCGGGACCAGTTCTAATTCGACGATTCGATTCCACTGGATGTCACATTCTGAGAGTTCATGCTTTTCGACAGCCTGGTCCATCAAGACCGTTGCGTCGTCCATTCGGCTGATGACAAAGTCGCGGAAATCTTGATGGTTGCGGCAGAACGCTCTTGCGTGCCAACGCAAACCATCAGTGGCAATAGCAAACGGCACGATCTCCCGCTCAGAAGCTCCGCTCGTATGGGAGAAGTAGCGAAGACGAACCGATTTTCCGAGGTGAATTGCTCGGGTAATGGGCGCCAAGACGTCGATGTGCGGACGATTCAGCGCCACAGGCACTTCACATCGAATCAGAGGCCCTGCTACTGGGTTGATTCCATCACCAAAACCGAGGGAAAGGGCCGTTAGAACTCGTTCGAGAACGTGTTCGAATGCTGGAGCGAAGCTCTCCCGAACAACATAGGTTTTCGAGACAGTATTGAAATCGATGTTTTTTGGACACCTCTCTTTATAAAGCGCGAAGTCGCGTGTGGCTCCGGCCGGTGCGACACCGAATCGCTTCATAAGATCTGTTCGCCCCACCTCACCAAAAAAATAGAGCCGGAACTCGATATAGGCGAGTCGCTCACGCTGGGCCTGTGCTAGGTCGTCCATAACGGAACTCGGCGTGGAAATGGTTCGACGGTTCATAGGCGCGGATTCTGCACCAGGAGCACAAACGGGTCAAATCATAATTGACTGTTGACATAATCAATTTGATGATGTTAAGTTCACATATACCGCATGTGCGGTCGTCTACAGGAGCGTCATCATGGCAAAGAATCCACCTATCGGCGATGGACACCGCGTTGGAGCCGTCAAGGAACGCAGTCAAACGCAAACCCCGTCAGGTAATTGGGTCAAGCGGGACACGAATACCGGACGCTTCACCGACGTGAAAACGACAGACAAGACTCCTTTCAAAGGCGTCCGGAAAGAGAAGTGATCTTTGGTGGCGAGAGGCGGCTCCCGTCTCTCGAAGCAACTGACGTGGAGGCTTGCGATGATCAAGGTGAGTTTCAAAGGACCAAGCGAACGCGAATTGACCAAGTTGGTCATGGCTGCGGCTGAGAAGAGCATTGCAGACAAAGCTCGCAAAGCCGCTTCCGCGTATGGCGGGATAAGCATCAAGTTCAGACGCAAACCAGACGGCACTCTCGATTCTGTTGAATTTGAGGGATCCGAATCAGCTGTACGCACCGCACGACGTTCCCTTTCAACCTAAGGAGACTGCGGTGACATGGCTTGAAGAATTTCTTTGCGTCCTGGCGTACTCAAAGCGCACCCAATGGGCAATCGGTTTGGGACTATTCGGCTTCGTGCTCGTCATGGTTGCGGGGGACTACATTGTCAGTCAATTGCACTTTCAAGGGATCTTGGCTCCTCTGGTCAAGCCAGTAAGCGAGGCATTGGGCGATCGTTACGACAAAGCGGCATGGTCAGTTCTCGGGAGTTTTTTGCTTGCTGCCTTCAAGTTCTATCGTAAAGACAGGAAGCGATTGTTGGAACTGTAAACGCCCGAAAACAGTTTCGGATTTGTTGAAGGATTCGGTTACGGGAATTGGGTGGCGATGTTCCGTCCATAATTAATTCTGTCGCGGTCGTGATCACCACTCTATGCACTCGCAATCCCAACAAACCGTCAAATTAGCGATCGATTGTGAAACCGGCGAGCTGATTACCGCGGAGACCTTACTTGCTTTAAGTGAGGCAAGATTCTCCGAACTCCGCAGGGCTGCTATGCGCGCAAGGATGGAGCGAAAACGAGGTGGAACCTCTGTACGTTTTCGTTGCGCTATTTGCAAAGAACCGTTATTCCTCTCCAGGTACCGCAAAACGGGTGCAAACCGATGGTTTGTACATGACGGAAAATCGGAACAGTGCCCATGGTACGAGGGAAAGAGGCCAACACCAGAACAGACCAAAGCCCTGATTTACCGGGGACAGCAAGAAGGCGCTCAACATCAGGAGTACAAGCGTTTCCTCGCACACTGGTTGGAGAACGATCAATCGATTTCCGGAGTCTCCCAAGAGCAGACAACCTTTCATGAAGGGTGAGTGGCGTCGCCCAGACGTAAAGTGCTGCTATCGCGGACAGCCTCTCGTTTTCGAGATTCAGTTGTCGTACACGTTTCTGTCCGACGTCATTGCTCGAGATGAGTTCTATCGACGTGAAGGAATATTCATCGTTTGGGTATTTGCGGGTTTTGATCTAAATCGTGCTGCGGTAACCGATGAGGCTTTTTTTAATCGACGGAACCTCTTTGTTCTGGATGCCGACGCGATGCGCGAGACCATGGAGCGAAAGGAACTCACGTTTAGCGGTTATCGACAATCACCCTGCGTTGCTGACGCTCGTCTGATCGATTTGTGGACCTCAGAGTACATAAAACTCAGCCAAGTGTCATTTCCAGTGGGTACTTTCCGTCCCTATTTCTTTGACTATGATGCCGCACGAAAAGCACTTGAGATGGAGCAGATTGCAGCGCGTCAAGCTATAGAAGATGCAGCGTGGCAGAAAGGAAAAAATGAGTACCTAGATTTGGCAATGCGCTATTACGACTCAGGCCATTCAGACGAATTGAAAAATGCCTTGTTAGCCAAGGCGGCGGAGCTTGAAGAAAGTGGTTGTTGGCACCGGGGATTCGAGCCTCTGCAAGAATGGGGGTTCTATGGGTGGCACGGCGTCTTGTCTGTCTTGCTATCCATAAAGTTTGGCAGACCGTTTAGTTATAACAGCAAGTTCACGGTATTTCAGGTTATTGAAGCCGGAATTCGCACAGGGCACCAAGGGGTTGGTCAGCATGCGTACGCAATCCTCTACCTGTTGGCGTACAAGGGCTATCAGCCAGAAATGAAGGCCAGGAATCATTCTTGGCTATCTGACTACGCGCACGAAATCAAGAAATCGGTGGACGCCGGAAAAACTATCTACCGGCGTTACGTTGGTTACGATGAAGCCATTTGTGAGCTGTTTCCGGAACTTGAGGAGTACTTGGCAACAACCTTCGGCATGGTCAATTAACGTGAGGCTCAGGACTTGATTGCTGTGCGTTTATTGGGCTTTGGAATGGAAACTTGGCGTCCTTCTCGACACGTTTATCCTTCTGAAATACAACGACGGTAAAGATATGATTCCGTATAACGGAGCGATACGTTGAATTGACGTTCAGATCTGGCGCGATGCGGCACGGATATGGTTCTTTTGAGCGGCAAAATCACTCTTTCCGGGACAACCTATTCGGTGGCTTTTTTGTTGTGCGTGAAAATCGTGCGAAAACGTAGTCTCAGAACGGCGCATGTGATCAATTATTGTGCAAAACCCTGAGTCTACATTAAAAGAAACGAATCAACGGTCTTGGGATTCAATACATCCTCTCAATTTCCAAAAGACCAGGAGAGAATGCCGGCGCACGCGACCGACGTTTTTTTCGTGACGAAGCTCTTGAATCGATGACGTTGCACCCCCATACTATGCGCATGGTTGTAATTCCGGCGATCTGGAGGCGTTCTGGACGCGGGTTCGATTCCCGCCACCTCCACCTAAGCGTATCGGAGTGTGCTTAGGTGGGGGTGTACCGGTTTCGACAGGGCGAACGAAGGAAAGCAGGCAACCCGTCAGGCGATCGACGTTAATGAAGCAAATCTCTAAACGCCAACGATGAGCGTTTCGCACTGGCCGCTTAAGGCCTATGCCGAGGCTGCTTGAGCCTTGTTACCAAAGAAAAGCCGGTGGGGACTTCGGTCCCCACCGTCACATCTGTGGTCCGCGCGGCGAGGGATTACCTACGCACGGACGGCCGCGAGCATTGATCGCTTCGAAAGCTACGGCAGGCAGTTACTTGGACGCGAGAAGCCGCACCAAGCCAAGTATGATGCCGGCCGTCGCTCCCCAGATGAAACGTTCTCCATAGGGTACGGCATAGAAGTCGCGCTGTTGCCCTTTGATCTGCATCGTACGCCGCTGATGATTGGCCGAGTCGAGAAGAAACGACAGCGGCACCTCGAAGACCTCAGCCACCTCGCCGGGATCAGGTCGAAGCGTGAACGGAGGCCTGACAATCGCCACCACCGGCGTCACGCGGAATCCGGTCACGGTGCGGTAGGCCGGCAAGTATCCCAACACTTCCACGCGCGCCGGATCGAGACCAATCTCCTCTTGCGCCTCGCGCAGCGCTGTATCGGCTGGCGATCCATCCAACCGTTCGGCACGTCCGCCCGGAAAACTGATCTGTCCGGGATGGTCCTTCAGGTCGGGATTCCGCTGCGTCAGCAACACCGATGGTTCATGGTCACGCAACACAATCGAAAACAGAACCGCAGCAGGAATCAAGTCCTCGCCTTCGCCACAGTCTTCTGCCAAATAGATCGAAGTGGCTAAAGGTGTTGCAGACAGGGCAATCCGCAGGCGCTCCAGACCAAGCGGCAGCACTTTTTCCGCCTCGCTTTGCTTCGCCATCCAGCTAGTTCCCGCCGACCGCTTGCTCTTCCTCTATTTCTGCGCGAACGGCATTCAGTGCGTCCTGCAATGTCTCTTCGGATAAAGAATTGATCGACGTCGCCAGCAGATCGGCCGCCTCGACCGCGCCGACCGGCAAGTGTTTGCTGTTAAGGCTGGCGACGAGTGCCGCGCTCGATCCGACGACACGAAGCAGAGTTTGCCGCTCGCTCATCAACATCTCGAGCTCGCGGCGTAGCATGGCAATTTCCTGGTCGCGATGCGGCATCTGTTTCTCCTAGTAGCGTTTCTTCAGCGTCATGGTATCGCCATTACGCTGCATTTCCATCCGATTCAAAAAACTCATGCCGAGCAGCGCGAACGGCATGTCCTGTTGGTGTACCAGTGCGTCCACATTGTTCATTACGATCTCGCCGACACGCACGCTGTCAAGCTTCACGCGCGTCACGACGGTCTGGCCGTTCGCCGTGTTGGAAATACCCTGTTCACCCTTGCTCGAGTCGATGCCGATCCGGCGGGCATCACTCGCGCCAAGGGAGATCATCGAGGCGCCCGTATCGACGAGGAAGCGGATCGTCGTCCCGTTGATATTCCCGGCGGTCACGAAATGCCCGGCCGCGTCAGCGGTCAGCACGACCTTCTGTGAACTCTCCGTCGATGGCTGCGCCGCGACGTTCTGCCCGACGCGCAGCACCCGCCTCTTTCCCTCGACCTCGAGCGTTGCTGTTTCGCCCTCCGTCGAGACGACCTTCACCCCCTCGCCGGTCGTCGTGCCGACGGCGACGATCCGAGGAGAACCGCCATTGATCGTCAGCAATACCTTGCCCGGAAACAATCCGGCCAGCCCGACGTCGACCGCTTGAGCCAAGGGCGCCGCCGAAACGAGACAAAGAACGATGGCGGATGAGCAGCGGCTTGCACGGCGCGCTGCGGCGCAAAAGCGATCAACCAGCCAAACCACGGAACCCGATGCCATGTCGCGCCACACAGAAGCCGAAGGAGTGGGCTATTTTGCCACATTCCTCGATTTGCACCCCGATCGATGACCGACAGCCACAACCGGCCGTGCAAGGCATATTTGATCTCGAACCGCCCCGTCGAACCTGAAGATTGGCCGAAACTGCGTGGTGCAGGCGCCAAAAACAAAGGAGGCGCTGCCCGATGGCCGCCTCCGTCATGCACTGTCAGCGCGATTGAGTAGTGTTCAGGATTTGTGCTCGACGACTACGCACTGATACACGCCGCCAAAGAAGGTCTTCTTGCGCCAGACAAACTTGCTGGCCTTGGCTGCATAGTGCTGAATCTCGTTCTTCCAGAGCGTTTCGGCAAACGGCTCCAGATAGTGGTTGACGACCTTGAGAATGTAACGAATCGGTTGCCATTTGGCGGGATTGTGATAATCGACAAACACCGCCTTGCTCCCTTTCGGCAGCTTGTTCAGCATGTGATTGACGATCTCGTACTTCTTTTCCTCCGGCACTTCGTGCAGCAGGAAGAAACTGCAGATCAGGTCATACTTGCAGTTATCCTCGCAAACGAAACTGGCGGCATCGCTGCGGATGACTTTGGTCCATTCCATTCCGCCCAATTTGCGCTGCCCGTGCTCGATCTGGATCGGCGTGACATCGGTCAGGTGGAACGCGCCCTTAGGACCGACCTTCCGCGCGGCTCGCGTCACCAGATCGCCATACACGTGTGCGAGTTGCCAGACGCGCATGCCCGGCTTGATCTCGTTCAGGTAGGCACGCATCAGGCGCTGGTCGTTCAGGAAAAGAAGCACCCGCACGACCCAATTGTGATCCAGCGCGCGAACCCATTTCGGATCGACATACGCCCAGTCGTAGAACTTCGGTCATGTACGCCGGAACGCCATCGTAATAAGGGTCAATGGCAAGCGATGAGTGATTCTTGGTCATTTCTCGATCCTGTAAAGTCAAAAATCTGCGGCAATCGGCAAATAACCAGGCACCAACATGGCTAGGCAAGCCGAACTCGCTGAGCGCGAAAATCCGAAATTATCCCCGAGCCCGCCGTCTCGGTCAAACAGTTAAAGCTGATGAAATGCTCAAAATCCCCTTATGTTTCATAGCATTTACCGTGCCAAAGCCGCATTCATCAACCCCGCATTATCCCGAAAGCATGGCACTGAACGACATCCGGCGCGGCGTGTCGAGTCGGCGTGGGCGCCTTCGGGATGACGACGATCTGGTGGACAATCAAGAAGGCAATGGGGAAAACAGCGCGGCAAGATCGTCGACTCCGAACTTGAGATCCACATCACGATCGGAGGCAAGAATTCCCGCCGCCAGATCGGCTTTTCGTTCCTGCAAGGAAAGAATCTTTTCCTCGATGCTGCCGGCAACGATCAGCTTGTAGACGAACACCGGTTTGTCCTGACCCAGGCGATGAGCGCGATCCGTCGCCTGATTTTCCACCGCCGGGTTCCACCAGGGATCGTAGTGAATCACCGTATCGGCCGCCGTAAGGTTGAGCCCAATGCCACCGGCCTTTAGGCTGATCAGGAAGATGGGAACTTCACCGGCCTGGAAACGCCGCACCGGCGTTTCGCGGTGAACCGTATCGCCGGTGAGGATGACATAGTCGAGACCGGCCCGCTTCAACTCCTCTTCGATCAACGCGAGCATGCTGGTGAACTGTGAGAAGAGGAGAATGCGCCGCCCTTCGTCGACCTGCTCGGGCAGCATGGTCATCAACAGGTCTAGTTTGGCGCGTTCCTTGACGCGCTGTGCTGCGTGCGCTTTCACCAAGCGCGGATCACAGCACACCTGCCGCAGCTTGAGCAACGCATCGAGGATGAGAATCTGGCTGCGACCGAAGCCCTTGCTTGCCACTTCCTCGCGCACCATCGCGTCCATCGCCGCACGGACGGTCTCATACAGATCGCGCTGACCGCCACCGAGCTCGACTTTGCGCACGATGATCGTCTTGGGCGGCAATTCGCGCGCAACCTCCTCCTTTTTGCGACGGAGAATGAACGGACGAATCCGGCGCGCCAACAAATCGCGCCGCGGCAAGTCGCTCTGTTTCTCAATGGGCGTACGCCAATATTTGGCGAATGCATTACTGTCGCCAAGAAAGCCGGGCAACAGGAAATCGAACTGGCTCCACAATTCGCCCAGATGGTTTTCCAGCGGCGTTCCGGTCAAACAGAGACGGTGTCGCGCCTCGAGTTTGCGCACGACTTCCGCGCCCTGGCTGCGTGCATTCTTGACCGTCTGCGCCTCGTCGAGGATCAGCAGGTGATATCGGTGTTTCATCAGTTCATGGGCGTCGCGCCAGAGCAGCGGATAAGTCGTCAGCACCACGTCATGATCCGGGATTTCCGCGAATCGTGTTTTTCTCTCGGCGCCGTGCAGCGACAGCACGGACAGACTCGCGGCAAAGCGCGCCGCTTCGTTCTTCCAGTTGAAGATGAGCGATGTCGGCAAGACAATCAACGTCGGACGGTCGAGCCGTCCGCCCTCCTTCTCCAGAAGCAGATGGGCGAGCGCTTGCGCCGTCTTGCCCAGCCCCATATCGTCGGCCAGGATGCCGGACAGATTCTGTGCGCGCAGAAACTGCAGCCAGGCCAGCCCTTCTCGTTGATACGAGCGCAATTCGAGGCCGAGGCCGACCGGCGGCTCGACTTGCCCGATCCCTTGCGCCGCCGACAACTGATCGGCCAACGCGAAGACATCGCCCTGCCCTCTGAACTGCCATCGGTTCCGGTCATTCAGTTCCGCGAGTCGCGGCGCGTCAAAACGCGAGAGGCGAAGAGTGTGGCCGTCCGAAAAACCGTCGAACAGATCGATCAACGTCGCGGCGAGCGGCTTCAAGCGGCCCGCCTGAACCCGAATGCGCTGGTTCAGTGTGGTCTTGAGTTCGATCGGCTCGCCGTCGTCGATCTGATGCAGCAAGGCAAGATCAAGCCAGCGCGAATCTCTGCGGAACAGCGAGGCAAGCAGTGGCGCCAGCGGCAAACGTTCGCCGTTGACGATGATCCCCATGTCCAGATCGAACCAGCCGCTGTCAGCCTCGATGAGTTCGGCATCCCACGCATCGACTTCGAGCATGAAATGGCGAAAGTCGTCATCGAATTCGACCTGCCAACCCGCCGCGCGCAGGCGAGGCAACGCCTCCTGCATGAACGTGCCCCAGCTGGATTCGCCGGCCAGGCCGAAAGCGTTGTCCGGAGGACTGCCAAACGTATGCAGCACACTGATCGGAATCTGCTGCAGACCTTCGGCGGCAAGGTTTTGCATCATCCTCGATTCGAGATCCGGGCGACGCTGGATACATACCGTTTCGCCGTCGGGAAGCGTACAAAACTCGCGTCGATCGTCGGGCTTGGCCTCGGCGTCCTGGTAGCGAAACACCGGCAGCGCCACATCGAAGCCGCCGCCTGCGTAGTTGAGTGGATAATCACGCCAGTTTCTGTTGCCATGGGTGGTGATCGTCTGGAGACGCAGCACCGGCACCGGGGCTGCATCAATGCGACGCAGATGGGCACACGCGTCCGCTGCAGGAACGGGCAATTCGGGCGCGGATTCGCTCAGCGCTGCCGCAACCTTGCGCGCGTCCTCCGCGGAAAGCGGCGGAAGCGAAAACAGTTGCTTGATGACCTCCATGCTTCCGGAAACGATCAATTGCCCAAGGGTACCTTCGCCCAAATCCACGAACCAGGGCCGTTCAAGCGGCAAGACGAGAGTGGCATCGGGCGTCGCCTTGAAAAATGGTCGTTGCCGACCATTCGCATCGACTTGCCAGGCAACCCTTGCTGGGCGCGGATCGGCCAGCGCGAGCGGCGAGAAATCGTTCGCCGCATACAAGCGCCCGGTTTGGGCCATTCGATCGAGGCACTCGGCGCCGTGCGTCGGCCCCAGACCGAACGCGCGCAAGCCGCTGTCGTAGGCGCGTTCCGACCAAAGCAAGCCGAGAATGAGCACGTCGTCCTCGGTGGCGAAAGGAGGCGGTTTGATCAGCGACCGGTCAATCGACCACCACTCTTCGGCGTTCTCCCGTTCGCGCCCCCGGTGCACGGTGACACCGAAACCGCGTGCGTCCGCCGTCCAATGCAGGACGTAGAAGATCTGATTCCTGGAGGTTGAAGATTTACCGGACTTCTTGCTGACCGCCATCGAGACGCGGCGCAGCTCGCCGATCCAGGAAAGCGCTCCCGGTTCGAGTTTTTCCTGCGCCTCCACCGCCACCGCTTCAACAACTTTCGACGACATATGCACTAAATCGCACCCGGAAGCGTCGCGTCCGGTTTGCTGCGGAACTCAATCGCGGAAATTCCCGTACTTGATTGGAAAATCGGTGATGGCTTTGGTCACCGTGGCGATGCAGGCTTGCAGTTCATCGCGCTTGGCGCCGCTCACCCGCACGGTATCGCCCTGGATCGAAGCCTGGACCTTGAGCTTCGAATCCTTGACCAACTTGACGATCTTCTTGGCCAGATCCGATTCGATGCCGATCTTGATTTTCAACTCCTGCTTGACCTTGTTACCGGAAATCTTCTGAATCGCCTGATGGTCGAGGCGCTTGACGCTTTCCTTTTCCTTTTTCTCCATCGCCGGGAAAAGCAGGTCCTTGATCTGATCGAGTTGGAAGTCGGAGTCGCCGAAAAGGGTGATCACCTTGTCCTTTTCGTTGAGCTCGACTTTCGCCGAAGTGCCCTTGAAGTCGTAGCGCGCATCGATCTGGCGACTCACGACATCAATGGCGTTCTTCAAGGCAACGATGTCAGCTTCGGAAGAAAAATCGAAAGACGGCATGACTGATCCCCGAATCAGGCGAAATGGCAAACGTAGTGATACGGTTCATCGCAGGCAATCTCGAACGACGAGTTGCCGGGAACATTGAACGATTCACCGGCCGCGTAGGCCTTCCACTCCGCTTCACCTTTCAAACGGACGCGGCACGCGCCGCCGACGCCTTCCATGATCTCGGGTGCGCCGGTGTTGAAAGTCAGCGCGGACGGTAGGATGACGCCAACGGTTTTCTTCGTTCCATCCTTCAACACAACAGTGTGACTCACGCATTTGCCGTCGAAATAGACATTGGCCTTCTTGACGACGCTTACGCTATCGAATTGAGACATTTCATGTTCCCCACAGTTTTTGAATGATCGTCTTGGCGACGAAACCCAGCATCCCAAACGACAAGACGAAGAAAAGGACAACGGTCCCGCGCCATCCGGCCTTCGATTTCCATGCCAGATCGGCGATGATGAAGAGCATATAGAGCATGAAGGCGGCAATGCCGAAGGTCATGCCAAACGCCGCAACCTGTTCCTCAGTCCAACCCAGCATCAGTCTCCGACCCGGTTCTTGCGCCACGAAATCTTCTGTAGCGTCATTGCCGTGACACCGAATGTTCCAAACCGTTCAGATCCACCGCCGTCAAGGATTGACATGCCCGAGGACGAGATACTCCATGAGCGCCTTCTGCACGTGCAGACGGTTCTCCGCTTCTTCCCAAACCTCGCTTTGCGGCCCGTCGATGACCTCGGCGGTCACCTCTTCACCGCGATGCGCCGGCAGGCAGTGCAGGAAAATCGCATCGGGACGAGCCGCCTGCATCATTTCGGCATCGACCTGCCAGTCAGCGAAATCGCGTAGCCGCTCCTCGTTCTCCGCCTCGAAACCCATCGACGTCCACACGTCGGTGGTCACGATATCGGCATCTTTCGCGGCATCCATCGGATTGGCAAACTGCTTGAAATGCCCCGTGCCATACAATCCCGCGCGAACGCTTTCCACCTCGTATCCGGGCGGTGTTGACACATGAACGGTGAAATCGAGCACCTCGGCCGCTTGCAGCCAGGTATTGCACATATTGTTCGAGTCGCCGATCCACGCCACCGTCTTGCCCTGGATCGGGCCGCGCTGCTCGATATAAGTGTAGATGTCCGCCATGATCTGGCACGGATGGTATTCGTTGGTCAGGCCGTTGATCACCGGCACGCGCGAATGGGCAGCCAACCGCTCGACGATGTCCTGTTCGAACGTGCGGATCATGATCAGATCGCTCATCCGCGAAATCACCTGTGCCGCATCCTCGACCGGCTCGCCGCGTCCGAGTTGCGAATCGCGCGTATTGAGGTAGATCGCCGCGCCGCCGAGTTGCTGCACACCGGCCTCGAAGGACAGGCGCGTCCGCGTGCTTGCCTTCTCGAAAATCATCACCAGCGTTCTGTCGCTCAACGGCCAGTAGCGCTTGTAGGACTTGAACTGCTCCTTGATCCAGCGCGTGCGCTCGAACAGGTAGTCGAACTCCTCGCGCGAGAAGTCCTTGAATTGCAGGAAATGCTTGACGCTCGGCTTGTGTGTCGTCATGGCCAATACCAGTCAGGAAGCAAGGAAGTTGCGTATCAACGACGAAAGCCGCGCCACCAGTTCGCGCCCTTCGTCCATGCTGAAGGTCAAGGCGGGCAGCAGGCGCACCACCTTGTCGGCAGTGACGTTGATCAACAGGCCGGCCTCAAGGGCGCGAAGAACCAGATCGCCACACGGGCGATCGAGTTCGATGCCAATCATCAAACCTTGACCACGGATGCCAACAACCCCCGAAAGTCCAGCCAGCGCTTTCGCCAGCTCTTCCCGAATCAATGCGCCGACGGATTCGGCATTGGCGATCAAGCGATCGCGTTCAACCACGTCGATCGTCGTTAACGCTGCCGTTGTCGCGAGCTGGTTTCCACCAAAAGTCGAACCGTGATTGCCTGGCTTGAACAGTCCGGCCGCCTTTCCGGCCGTCAGGCAAGCGCCGATCGGCACACCACCGCCCAGGCCCTTGGCCAGCGTCACAACATCCGGTCGAACGCCTGCGTGCTGGAAACCGAACCAGGTTCCGGTACGCCCCATACCGCACTGCACCTCGTCGCAGATCAACAGCCAGCCGTTCTCATCGCAGAGTTGCCGCAGGGCACGCTGATATTCGAGGTCCGCTATGTTGATTCCGCCCTCGCCTTGAACAATCTCAAGCATGACGGCAACAATGCTCTTGTTATGCCCGGCGATCGCCTTGACGGCGGCCAAGTCGTTATAGGGAACCCGCACGAAACCGGAGACGAGCGGCTCGAACCCAGCCTGTGCCTTGCGGTTTCCGGTCGCTGACAACGTTGCCATGGTGCGGCCGTGAAAGGCCTTCTCCATAACGATGATGGCCGGATTGCCGACGCCCAGCTGATGTCCATAGTAGCGAGCCAACTTGATCGCGGCCTCGTTGGCCTCGCACCCTGAGTTGCAGAAGAAGACCTCCTCCATGCCCGCCAGCGACGTCAGCTTGTCCGCCAATTGTTCCTGCTGCGGCATACGATAGAGATTGGAGGTATGCAACAGGCGCCCAGCCTGGGCCGCGAGAGCCGCGACCAGTTCAGGGTGGTTATGCCCCAATGTAGACACGGCAATACCCGACAGCGCGTCAAGATAAATCCGACCGTCGGTATCGGTCACCCAGCTGCCATCGCCGTGACTGAAAGCGACCGGTAGGCGAGCATAGGTATTCATTACATGAGACATAGCCAACCCCTTGATGAGGCCCTGAAATTGAAACGGCGGCTAGCGCCGCCGAAATTAACGCAAAGATCGGAACTCACGAGGTGCCGCTACACCAATTCGGATACCGATGCAACAAGGGGAAAGATTCTATGTGAAAACATCCGGCTTGTATAGACGATCAACGGCGAACAGGAATCCACCACCATTCCGTCCGAAGCCCGAATCAGCGTACTTTGAGAAGCACCACAAACGCACAAGAAGACGCGAAATGATGATCGAGCCAAAAACAAAAACGGCGCCCAAGGACGCCGTTATCTACCGCAACTGCCGCTCGAACAACAATCAGGCAGCAATCGCCTTGATTTGAGCCGACAGACGGCTCTTGTGGCGCGACGCCTTGTTCTTGTGGATGATTTTCTTGTCGGCGATACGATCGATCACCGAGACGGATTCTTGATAGATACTTTGAGCAGCAGCCTTGTCGCCAGCGACAATCGCCTTTTGGACACGCTTGACAGCCGTACGCAGCGTGGAACGCAGACTGATGTTGTGGGCGCGTTGCTTGACAGCTTGGCGGGCACGCTTGCGGGCTTGTGCGCTGTTGGCCATGAGAGTTGATCCCTAAAATAGCTGATGGGTTAATCGAAAACGCGTAATTATACAGACGAGAACCTGCCAACGCAAGAAGTTCTCCATCGCATGGTGACTGACCGTCACTGTCCCGTTTCAAACGGCTAAGATGTCGCACTTTCAGCCGCACACAGAAATCAACGAATGAATCTGCTCAAAGCCCTTGTTACCGTCAGCGGCATGACGCTGCTTTCCCGCGTACTCGGATTCGTTCGCGACTACGTCATTGCTCGCGCGTTCGGAGCCGGCGTGATGACCGATGCGTTCTTTGTCGCATTCAAACTTCCAAACCTGTTGCGCCGATTGTTTGCCGAAGGTGCCTTCTCGCAGGCGTTTGTCCCAATACTCGGCGAGTACAAGAATCGACGTGGCGACAAGGAGACAAAGCGTTTGGTTGACCATGTCGCTACCTTGCTTTCATTGACGCTCGTTCTCGTGACGCTGATCGGCATGCTCGCCGCGCCCTACGTCGTTTACGTCTCGGCGCCGGGGTTTTCGAGCGATGCCGGGAAATTCGCCTTGACCGTGGAACTGACCCGCATCACTTTTCCCTACATCTTCTTCATGTCGCTGGTCGCCTTGGCGGGCGGCATCCTGAACACCTGGAGCCGCTTCGCCGTACCGGCATTCACGCCGACCCTCCTCAATCTGACCTTCATCGTCATGGCCCTGTTCGCCGCGCCATGGTTTGATCCACCCGTACTCGCGCTCGGCTGGGCGGTCTTCGTCGGCGGCGCGCTCCAACTTGCGTTCCAGATCCCGCACCTGAAGCGCATCGGCATGCTGCCCCGTCTTGCGCTCGACTGGAAAGACGAGGGAGTCCGTCGCATTCTGAAACTGATGGCGCCCGCCGTACTTGGCGTATCGATCGCCCAGATCAGCCTGCTGATCAATACCGTTTTCGCCTCTTTTCTCGACACGGGCAGCGTGTCTTGGCTCTACTACGCAGACCGCTTGATGGAGTTCCCGTCCGGAATGCTTGGCGCGGCGCTCGGCACCATCCTTCTGCCGTCGCTCGCCAAATGCCACGCCAGCGAAAGACATGACGAATACGCGAAACTGCTCGACTGGGGTCTGCGCCTCACGCTGCTGCTTGCGGCCCCGGCCGCGCTCGCGCTTGCCATTCTGGCGGTTCCGCTGATCTCGACGCTCTTCCGTCATGGTGCATTTTCGGTCAACGACGTATTCATGACTCGAGACGCGCTTGTGGCCTACAGTGTTGGTCTGCTCGGACTGATCTTGGTGAAGGTGCTGGCGCCGGGGTTTTATGCGCGCCAGAACGTTCGTACGCCCGTAAAAATCGCTCTCGTAACCCTGGCCACCACGCAGTTGCTCAACTTGGCACTGACTGGATGGCTGAGACACGCCGGACTGGCTCTGTCAATCGGGCTCGCAGCGTGCCTCAACGCGGCGTTGCTTTACCGCGGCTTGCGGCGGCACGGCATCTACACCCCGCAACCCGGCTGGCCCGTTTTCTACCTGAAACTGGCGGCCGCGTTGCTGGCAATGGGCTGTACGCTTTGGCTATCCATGGGGAAGACGGCGGACTGGATGCTCTGGTCGATGACGGAACGACTCATTCGCCTTTCGGTGGTCGTCATTCTGGGAGTCGCCGCATATTTCTGCGCGCTCTGGCTGACCGGCTTCCGTCTGGCGGACTTCAAACGCCGGGCAAGCGAATAGCCGAGAGCGCGCAAGCGCTTCCAGTAAAAATGCCCACCCCGACGGTTGGCCGTCGGGGTGGGCATTTTCGTGTCTCTCGTCAGATCAAGGCATCAAAAGCGGCCTGCTTGATCTGCTCGACGCTGCCCGTACCGGATATCTTCCGGCACTTCGGCGCATTGCGCTCTCCAGTCGCCGACCACGCCTCGTAGTAGTCGATCAACGGCTGCGTCTGAGAGTGGTAAACCTTCAGACGATTCTTGACCGTCTCTTCCTTGTCGTCGTCACGCTGGATCAAATCCTCTCCCGTCACGTCGTCTTTCCCGGCGATCTTCGGCGGATTGAACTTCACGTGATAGGTACGCCCGGACGCCAGGTGTACGCGGCGCCCCCCCATGCGTTCGACAATAGCGGAATCGTCGACGTCGATTTCGAGTACAAAGTCGATCGCCACGCCGGCGGACTTCATCGCTTCCGCCTGCGGAATCGTGCGCGGGAAGCCGTCGAACAGATAGCCATCCTTGCAGTCATCGCCCAACAAACGCTCTTTCACCAAGCCAATGATGATGTCGTCCGAGACCAGGCTCCCGACATCCATCACTTTCTTGGCTTCAAGACCGAGCGGAGTCCCCGCCTTGATCGCCGCGCGCAGCATGTCTCCAGTGGAAATTTGCGGGATACCGTATTTTTCGCAAATAAACGACGCCTGCGTGCCTTTACCGGCTCCAGGTGGTCCGAGCAGAATCAGTTTCATGTTATCTCCCTTTCTCCCAAGAATAGACATCAACAAATCAAGCCAACTCAAACAAACTCGAACTATTGCCAGCACGGAAACAGGACGCGAACCGCGCTTCTGATGAACCGGACATTTCCCCCGTCTCACATAAGCCGCGAGCAAACGGATTCAATACGAACGTGCGAACACCTCCTGCATTTTTCTTGCATCCTCAGGGGTATCGACACCGGGAACAGGCAGATGATCGGAAATGACGACGCCGATGCGGAAGCCATTCCACATCGCGCGCAGCTGCTCCAGCGCCTCCAGGCTTTCCTGAGGCGAAGGCGGGAGTTGCGAATAGGTTCTCAAGAAGCGGGCTCGATAGGCATAGAGGCCAATATGCCTAAAGGCCGCCATTCCGGAAGGCAAGGTCGTCCTCGCCGAATCCTGTGCAAAGTGATCGCGCGCGTAGGGAATGGGCGCGCGGGAAAAATACATCGCCTCGCCGTTTGCCTTGCACACCACCTTGACGACATTGGGGTTGAAGAAATCCGCCGCTTCCCGGATCGGGTGCGCAACCGTCACGATGTCGAAATCGGTATTCGAGAGTGTGCGCGCCACCAGAGAAATCAGTTCCGGATCGATCAACGGCTCGTCGCCTTGCACATTGACGACAACCGTTTCGTCACCCCAGCCGCGTTTCTCGACCACCTCGGCCAAGCGGTCCGTGCCGCTCGGATGATCCGCCCGTGTCAAGACGACCGGCAAACCATGTCGCGCCACTGTCGCCTGCACTTCGGAGTGATCGGTCGCCACCCAGATTTCTTCCGCGCCGGACAGCGCGGCCCGTTCGGCCACCCGCACGACCATCGGTTTGCCACCCAGGTCAAGCAATGGCTTCGCCGGCAGCCGTGTCGAGGCATAACGCGCGGGGATAACGATCTTGAAACCTTCGGCAGTCATGTCGGATCCGATCAGTTATGCTTCATCAGCCCGGAGTTGTCGCGCTTCGTCCTGCAGCATGATCGGAATATCGTCGCGAACGGGAAAGGCCAGTTTGCAGGGTTTGCAGACAAGCTCAAGATCCGCCTTGCGATATTCGAGGTTGGCCTTGCAGATCGGGCAGACAAGGATATCAAGCAGGCGCGCGTCCATCGATTTTCTCCAAAATTGTACCGAGCAAGGTTCTGCCATCCTGCGCTGCTTCAATCGTTGCAGCGATCGGCAACACCCAAACCTCACCCAAATCCATCGCGGCGCATTTTACCGCATCTTTCTCGGTCATCAGCAGCACGCCACCCCGCGCAAAGGCGAGATCTTCGGAACGGTAGCGATGGTGATCCGGGAACGGGTGCGCCTCAACCTCTAGCCCGAGCCCGGCAAGCTGCGCGAAGAAGCGGGCGGGGTCGCCGATTCCGGCAACGGCATGCAGTCGCCTTCCACGCAAATCTGCCGCGGAGCAACGACGCGTGGGATTCTTCAGGTTCGAAAAGTGCTGCCCGGAAAGGGTCATTCGGAATTGCGGCGGCATCGCCGCGCGCAAGGTGCTTGGCTGGGCAATACAGTTCCAAACAATGCCAGTCGCCGAATTCAAACGCCGCATTGGCTCGCGCAACGGCCCAGCGGGCAGCATGCGCTGATTTCCGCCGCCGCGTCCATCAAACACGACCAACTCGACGGCACGCCGCAGACGATAGTGTTGCAGGCCGTCGTCCGACACGACGACATTGCACTCCGGATGCGCCGCCAGCAAAGCTCGACCTGCCGCGACGCGGTCGCGGCCGACGACCACGGGTACCCGGCTGCGCCTTGCCAGAAGCAAAGGCTCGTCACCGACCACGCTCGATTCCGAATCCGTTGCGACAGCTCGCACACCCGCATCCGAACCACCGTAGCCGCGACTGATGATCCCCGGCTGCCACCCCTGGGCTCGTAATTCCTCGACAAGCCATAGCACAAGCGGCGTCTTGCCGCTTCCGCCCACCGTCAAATTCCCGACCACGACGACCGGCACCGGCAAACAGGCGGAGCGAATTACACCAAGTCCATACAACGTCCGACGGAGTCGGACCAGTGCGCAAAACACCCAGGAAATCGGCAGCAACGGATAAAGCGGCAGCGCCAGCCGTGGCCGATACCATAGACGCGGGAGGCGCTGAGCGAGATCGAAGAGACCCATCAGCGGCTCGTCACAACGGATTAGTTGGGCGATTGAGTCGCGAACGAAATATGCGGATAACCCGCAGTCTGCGCGGCCTGCATGATATCGATCACGCTTTGGTGCGTTGTCTTGGCGTCGGCGTTGATGACGATCACCGGATCCGGGCGATCGCCAGCTGCGCGGCGAAGCGCTTCGCTGATCGCCTTCACGTCGACGGCAACCAACGGCACCTTGTCGACCAGAACCTGCCCATTGGCTGTAACCGCCACGCTGACCTCATTCGGTTGCTCTGCCTTGCTGCTCGCTTCGGCCGTCGGCAGGTTGATTTCCAATCCCGAGAACTTGGCGTAAGTCGTGGTCAGCATGAGGAAAATGATGATGACCAGCAACACATCGATCAGGGGAATCAGATTGATCTCAGGTTCGTCATGACCACGACCACGCTGGAAATTCATCGGCGCACCCTCAAGCCTTGCGCTCGCCGTGCAAGACCTCGACCAGACGGACCGCCTGCTGCTGCATCTCAAGAACCAGACCATTGACCAAGGCCCGGAAATGGCGCCAGAAAATCATCCCCGGAATCGCGATGACCAAGCCGAACCCCGTGTTGTAGAGCGCGACCGAAATACCGTGCGCGAGTTGCAGGGGGTCGGTGCCTGTCGGCGATTGAGAGCCGAATATCTCGATCATGCCGACCACTGTGCCCAACAAACCCATCAGCGGGCTGATCGATGCGATGGTTCCCAGCGTGGTGAGATAGCGCTCAAGTTCGTGGGCGACCGCGCCACCAACCTCTTCGATCGATTCGCGCATGATCTCGCGGCTGCTGCCGACGTTGCGCAATCCGGCGGCCAGGACGCGGCCGAGCGGCGACTGCGACTCGAGATTATTGAGCATCGCATCATTCACCGCGCCCTGCCGGTATTCAGAGACGACGCGTTGCAGCAAACCAGCCGGCAATACTTTGGATCGACGCAAGGCCACCATGCGCTCGATGATCAAGGCGACGGCGATGATCGACGCAAAAAGCAGAGGCCAGATTGGCCAACCGGCCGCCAAAATGATTGAAAACACGGTGATCCCCGAAAACGCTACAGCACGAAACTTTAGCCTGAGCCAGCACGAGCGGCAAGTACCGCACCTAAGTTATAGACATATTCTTATCCACAAAATCTGTGGATAACTTTGTGAGTATCTGGACAAAACGCTTGCTCCACCGAATCCAGACAACCGATCCACCAACTCACAGAAGAAACATAAATAAGTATAAATTGTTTAAATTCAGTTAGTTAATAAAATTACTGAGCTTTTGCAGACTGGGAATCCGCGACATCTGGCAGCGACATATAAGGTGTGCATGATTTGACAAGGATGTAGAATCCGTGCATGTCCGAAACACAAGCCATTGGCACAGGTTTTGCCCCGCCTGTCATTCCCGTCTCCATGCTCAACCGACTGGCGCGAGAAAAACTCGAAGCGTCATTCCCGCTCTGTTGGGTCGCCGGAGAAATCTCCAACTTGACCTTCGCCGCCTCCGGGCACGTCTATTTCTCGCTCAAGGACGCGGCGGCGCAGGTGCGTTGCGTCATGTTCCGCAACCGGGCGCAGTTGCTCGGCTGGCGGCTGGAAAACGGCCAGCATATCGAAGCCCGTGTCCTCGTCACGCTCTACGAAGCGCGCGGCGATTTTCAGTTGAATGTCGAAGCAGCGCGCAAAGCGGGTATCGGCAATCTCTATGAGCAGTTCCTTCGACTGAAGGAAAAACTCGAACGCGAAGGGCTTTTCGACGGTTCGACGAAGCGTGAACTGCCGGCATTTCCCCTCAGGATAGGCATCGTCACCTCTGCGCAGGCGGCCGCATTGCGCGATGTGGTGACGACGCTCGCGCGCCGATCGCCACATGTGGAAACCGTCATTTACCCGACGCCGGTACAGGGCGAAGGCGCAGCCGAGCAAATCGCGCGGGCGATCCGGAACGCCAATGAGCGGCAGGAATGTGATGTGCTGATTCTCTGCCGGGGCGGCGGCGGCATCGAGGATCTATGGTCCTTCAACGAGGAGGTGGTTGCCCGGGCGATCCGCGCCAGTACCATCCCGATCGTCAGTGGCGTCGGCCACGAAACCGACTTCACGATTGCGGATTTCGCCGCCGACCAACGCGCACCGACGCCGACCGCGGCAGCGGAGATGGCCGCGCCGCAACGCTCGACGCTGCTCGCGGGGCTCGCCGCGAATCGCCAGGCGTTACTCCGTACCATTGAGAACACGCTGGCACAGAAGGCGCAGCAGGTGGACGGGTTGTCACATCGTTTGCAGCACCCGGCGCAACGGATCGAGCAGCAACGCCAGCAGCTCCTGAACCTTGGACGTCAACTTGACCATAGCCTCACGCAGGATTGCCAACGCGGACGAAACGCGCTCGCCGGCCTGAACCGCCGCCTTCTCCTGGCACGACCGGAGATTGGCCTGCTCGCGCGCAGGCTCGAAGCATTCAACGCCAGGCTGCCGGGCGCATACCAGCAGGCCATGGCCGGAAAAGCCGGAGACCTGACCCGCCTCGCCGCCAGCCTGGCGCATCTGAATCCGAACGCCGTCCTCGACCGAGGCTACAGCATCGTCACCAACCGGGCCGGCGTTATCCTGCACAATGCCGATTCACTGGAACCAAACGACCCTATCGCGGTCTGTTTCGGCAGTGGTCGTGCGAATGCCGCTGTCACTTCGGTGACGCGCGATGCAAAGAATCCGGCAAACCATTGACCCGCCCATAACAACAAACCCACCCTTTTTCTCAAGGAGTAAATATGGAACATCAACTGCCGCAACTCCCGTTCGCCATGGACGCATTGGCTCCCCACATGTCCAAAGAGACGTTCGAATATCACTACGCAAAGCACCATCAGGCCTACGTCACGAACCTGAACAATCTGATCAAGGGTACCGAGTACGAAAGCCTGGAATTGGAAGCCATCGTCAAGAAAGCGCCGGCCGGCGGTGTTTACAACAACTCGGCGCAAGTGTGGAACCACACCTTCTTCTGGAATTGTCTGTCGCCCAACGGCGGCGGCGCGCCGTCTGGTGCACTGGCCGAGGCGATCAACAAGAAATGGGGCAGCCACGACGAATTCAAGAAGGCTTTCCAAACCTCCGCCGTCGGCAATTTCGGCTCGGGTTGGACTTGGCTGGTTAAAAAAGCCGACGGTTCCGTCAACATCGTCAACATGGGCGCCGCCGGAACTCCGCTCACCACAGGCGACAAGGCCCTGCTGTGCATTGACGTATGGGAACACGCCTACTACATCGACTACCGCAACCTGCGCCCGAAGTTCGTCGAAACCTTCCTGAACAGTCTGGTCAATTGGAAGTTCGCGGAGAAGAACTTCGCGGGATAAGTGCCCCTTATTTCAGGATAAAAAACTCGTAAAACGAATAATAAAGTCGTAAATTTTGGCAACACTACGAATAAAAAATTCGTAACACGAGCTTAGGTCGAAAAAGGGAGCTGCCAGCTCCCTTTTTCATTGGGCCTTATCACCCAAACAGGCAACTTATCGGCCTGACCGGCCATTGGGGGTGGCGACGATGTCGGACCGGTGTCAAATAGATTGCTGTCGTTGCCGGCTTAGATTGCCTGAAAGTCAGCTTCCGCCTCAGCGAACGCGAACTCACAACCCTTAGCGGCAGGCAGCTGCTTATCTGCCCACGAACGGAGGACCGTCATCTTAAGAGCATAGTAATGCGTTTAGAGTGTTTGACGACTCTTCACGACAATGCCATCTGGAAGGAAACCTTTATGCCCGATCGTTCACTTATCGCTGAATTTTCCAAGCGGCTATGTGGTTTGAGCGATCAAGAACTTGGGACGTTCTTTGGGATGGCAGATTGGTTCACGGATTTATATGCCTCGGGTTGCGAGCTCGAAGGCCACGTCCTTCTCGTGCTTGATAACAACATGATTCAGCATTTCAAGCACAGAGATACCAAGCGCGAGAGAGCATTGAGTGCATTGGCATACACGGCATTTTGTCGCATCGTCTCCGGGTGGAGCGATCGCCCGACCACTTTGGCAATTAGTCCTGTCGCTATCTATGAGCACGTAGGCAAGAGAAGCCTGAAGACAGTTCGTGAGTGTGTTGATGCCCTGCGCGACGTTTTCAATCTAATTCGAGATACGCGTCTGCGAGTGGCGACGGTCGGATTTCGAACGCCTCAGGAGTTGCATGACGCTCTTTTTCAAATTGCCGCGGACGATCGATATCTCGCCAAATATATTACCAATCAAAAAATGACATAAAAATGTTCTGACAGTGAAAACCTACCAAAATACCGACTTTATCCTTGCATTTTCTGCAACTATTGACTGCCAGCTCCACATTTCCCGGCGAGTTGCGTGCCCAGGCGGCCGCGGGTAGGATTGCCCCTGCCGCATCGGGATCGCCGCGATCGCATGCTGATCTTTCTTCGGCAATCCCGGATCAACATCACCTCATGGCTCACACATGACGAACCTGTACTTGATCAGGCACGCCGAGAGCGTCGCCAACGCCGACAACCTGCTCGCCGGCCGCATCGACTACCCTCTCTCCCGGACCGGGAAACTCGACGCCGCAGCCATTGCCGCCGAGTTCGCCGCGACCGTCGAAGTCGATCTCATCTGGTGCTCGCCGCTGTTGCGCGCGCAGCAGACGGCAGCGCCCTTCCTCGTCGCCTGCGACGCGCCGTTGCGCCTTGATGAGCGCATCCAGGAGCAGCACATGGGACGTTTCAGCGGCAAGTCGTATCCCGAGGTTGAAGGCGACGTCGGCTATTGTCACGACCGCACGGCGCGCTGGGACTGGGTGCCCGAAGGCGGCGGCGAGTCGTACCGCATGATCGCCGCGCGCGTCGAATCCTTCCTCGTCGATCTGCGCGCGCAATGCGAACGCGAGAAGCTGCGCAACGTCCTGATCGTCACGCATGCCGTCACGCTGCGCCTCTTCCGCGCCTGCCTCGAGGCGACGCTCCCCGCTTACCCGGAACGCATCGCCGGCAATGGCGAGGTGTGGAGCGCGGGGCTGAAACCGGCCGGCACGCCGTCGTCGATCAAGGTCATCGAGCTGTCACACGGATCGCGCGCGCACCGCGCCTGAAGCGCTGGTTCAGGCCAGCGCGGCCGTCGGCCCGTAGGCCGCCATGAACACGGCGATCGCGCGCTCGACGCTGGCCTTGATCCGTTCCGGGCTGATCGTTTCATCGACCCGGAAGATCAATGCGTCGAGCAGTTCGGACTCGAGCAAGCCGCGCAGGTGAAACGTCGCGACCGCCGGATCGCACAAGCGCAGTTGCCCCTTCTCGACGGCGGCACGCAGGAACTCCGAAATCTCGGTCATGCTGCGCTTCGGCCCCAATTCGAAACACGTCTGGCCCAGCTCTCCGTTGCACGCATTGGTCACCACCAGCCGGCGCACGGCCATGACTTCCGGCGAGTAGATGAACGTCAATAGCGCCACGCCAAAACGCCGCAGCGCTTCGCCGACATCGGCCGCCGACTCGCCGAGCATGGCGTGGACCGTCGTGAATTGGGCCTGGTTTGCCTGATACATCACCTCGAAAAACAAGACTTCTTTCGACGGGAAGTAGTTATAGATCGTCGCCTTCGATCCGCCGACGCGGCGGCAGATTTCCGACATCGACGCGCGCTCGAAACCCGACTCGCGAAATACCTCGGCCGCGATGTCGACGATGGCCTGGCGCTTCGCTTCCGTCTTCTTTTTCATCCGGCACCTCATAACTAAACCAATCGGTACATTTTATATTGACACGACAAAAAGGCAACCTTAAACTGTAACGTACAGTACAGTTTAAGGAGAGTAGCGATCATGCATCAACCACCCTTCTCCGCGCTTCCGCGGCGAATCGTGCTCACGGCGCTGGCGCTCGCCATCGCGGGCTGCGCCCAGATTCCCTCGCTTGACCCACTCGCAGCGCCCAAAGGCGGTCAAGACTACGCAACGAACCGGGCATTTGCCGCACCGGCGACGCAGTGGCCGGAAACCCATTGGTGGCGGTCCTATGACGATCCGCAGCTCGACGCGCTGATCGACGAAGCGCTGCGCGATGCCCCGGACCTGGCGGCGGCCGGCGCCCGCCTGCGCCGCGCCGAAGCGTTCGGGCAGATCGCCGGCGCGCCGCTCCTGCCGCAGGTGAGCGTGAACGCCTCGGCAACCGAACAGCGGCAGAGCTACAACTACCTGACGCCGAAAGCGATGACGCCGGAAGGTTGGCAGGATTACGGACGCGCGACGCTCGATTTCAGTTGGGAACTCGACTTCTGGGGCAAGAACCGCGCCGCACTGGCCGCCGCCACCTCGGAGACCGAAGCGAGCCGCGCCGAGCTCGCGCAGACCCGCCTGAGCCTGGCCGCCGCCGTCGCCACCGATTACATGGAGCTGGCGCGCCTGTTTGCCGCGCGCGATACGGCCGCGCGTTCGGTCGAGGTGCGCGGCAAGACGGCGACGCTCTTCGCCGAGCGCTTCGCCAACGGCCTCGAAACCAAGGGCAGCCTGCGCGAGGCCGAGGCGCGCCGGGCGGGCGCCGAGGGCGAACTGCTGCAGATCGACGAGCAGATCGGATTGCAGCGCTATCGGCTGGCCGCCCTGCTCGGCGCCGGACCCGACCGTGGCTTGGCCATCGAGCGGCCGGTCATCAATCTCAACCGCTCACTCGGTCTGCCGAACGAGCTGGCGGCCGATCTGCTCGGGCGCCGTCCCGACATCGTCGCCGCCCGCCTGCGCGCCGAAGCGCAGTTGAAGCGCATCGACCAGAAGAAGGCCGAGTTCTACCCGAACGTCAATCTCGCCGGCTTCATCGGGCTGCAGTCGCTGGGTCTCAACCTACTCTCGAAGAGCGATTCGACGACCGGCAGCATCGGTCCGGCGATCTCGCTGCCCATCTTCACCGGCAGCCGCCTGAGCGGGGAATTGCGCGGCAGCGCCGCCGCCTACGGAGAAGCGGTCGCCAACTACGACCGCACGGTGACCCAGGCGCTGCAACAAGTCGCCAACGCCGCGCTGAGCCAGAAGTCGCTGGGCGGCCGTCTGTCCAAGAGCGAAGAGGCGGTCGCCGCGGCGAGCGAGGCTTACCGCATCGCGAGCAATCGCTACGAAGGCCGCCTTTCCAGCTATCTGGAAGTGCTCTCGGCCGAAGACGCCATGCTCAACAACCTGCGCATCCTGAGCGATCTGCGCTCGCGTGCCTTCACCCTCGACGTCGCCCTCATGCACGCGCTGGGCGGCGGCTATCAAGAAGCGCAAGCGGTCGCGACCGCAACCGCCGCAACGAATTGACCAAAGGAATCGACTCATGTCCCAGAACGCTCCCGCTGCAACGAACAACAACGAACCGCGCCGCAACAAGCTGCTCCTCGCCCTGGGCGGCGCGGTCGGAACCGCCGCTGTCCTCTCCGCCGCCTATTGGTACTTCTACGGCTCGCATTTCGTGTCGACCGACAACGCCTATGCCGCCGTCGAAATCGCCCAGGTCACGCCTTCGGTCGGCGGCACGATCAGCGAGGTGCGCGTCACCGACACGCAGTCGGTTAGGAAAGGCGACATCCTGGTCGTGATCGACCCGACCGACGCCAGGCTGGCGCTCGCCCAAGCCGAAGCCGATCTCGGCAGCGCCATCCGCCGGGTACGCGGCTACGTCGCCAACGACAGCGGCCTGACGGCGCAGATCGCCGCGCGCACCGCCGATGAGAAACGCGCGGCGGCGCAACTCGCCTCCGCGCAGGCCGATTTCGAACGCGCCAACGTCGATTTACAGCGCCGCGAAGCGCTGTCGAGTTCGGGCTCGGTTTCCGGCGACGAGCTGACGCGCGCCCAGAACGCCTTCGCCGCGGCCGAGGCCAACCTGACCGTGGCGCAAGCCGCCACCGCGCAGGCCAAGGCCAACCGCGACGCCGCGATCGGCAGCAAGGATGCCAACGCCGCGCTGATCGCCGACACGACGGAAGAGACCAACCCCGAAGTCGCCCTCGCCCGCGCGCGCCGCGATCAGGCGGCCGTCGACCTCGAACGCACGGTGATCCGCGCACCGCTCGACGGCGTGGTTGCCAAGCGCCAGGTCCAGCTCGGCCAGCGCGTGCAGGCCGGCACGCCGCTGCTCGCAGTCGTGCCGGTGCAGGAGATGCACGTCAACGCGAACTTCAAGGAAGTGCAGCTCGAGAAGGTACGCAGCGGCCAACCGGTCACCTTGACCGCCGACATCTACGGCGGTTCGGTTACCTACAAGGGAACGGTGGAAGGCTTCTCCGGCGGTTCGGGCGCCGCTTTTGCGGCCATCCCAGCGCAGAACGCGACCGGCAACTGGATCAAGGTCGTGCAGCGCGTGCCGGTGCGCATCAAGCTCGACCCGCAGCAATTGGCGAAAAACCCGCTCAAGGTCGGGCTGTCGATGACGGCGCGCATCGACACGCGCGGCAACAGCTGATCGGAGCCCCTGGATGAGTCAGGCAAGCACTTTGCACAACGGCGACGCCCCGCTCAGCGGCGGCATGCTGTGGGCGGCAGCGATCATCCTCGCGGCGGCGAACTTCATCGCCGTGCTCGACATGACGATCGCCAACGTCTCGGTGCCGAACATCTCCGGCGCGCTCGGCGCGACGACCAGCCAGGGCACGTGGGTGATCACTTCCTACGCGGTGGCCGAGGCGATCACCGTGCCGCTCACCGGCTGGCTGGCGGCGCGCTTCGGCGCGGTCCGCGTCTTCGTCGTCGCCATGGCGCTGTTCGGCGCTTTTTCCGCGCTGTGCGGCACCTCCACCTCGCTCGGCATGCTGGTCTTCGCCCGTATCTGCCAAGGATTCGCCGGCGGCCCGCTGATGCCGCTCTCGCAGACGCTGCTCCTGCGCATCTTCCCGAAGGAGAAAGCGGCGGCGGCGATCGGGCTGTGGTCGATGACGACGCTCGTCGCGCCGGTGCTCGGCCCGATCCTCGGCGGCTACCTGTGCGACGAGCACAGCTGGCCGTGGATCTTCTACATCAACCTGCCGATCGCCGGCGCCTGCGCCTTCATCGCCTGGCGCATGCTCAAGCGCTACGAATTGCCGCTCCTGAAGAACCCGATCGACCGCATCGGCCTCGTTCTGCTCGTCGTCTGGGTCGGCGCGCTCCAGCTGATGCTCGACGAAGGCAAGAATCTCGACTGGTTCTCGTCGCCCGAGATCGTCGCGCTGGCGATCATCGCCGCCATCGGCTTCGCGGCGTTCCTGATCTGGGAGCTGCATGAAGCGCATCCGATCGTCGATCTGCGCGTCTTCCGGCATCGCGGCTTCTCGGTCAGCGTGCTGACCATCAGCCTCGCCTTCGCCGCCTTCTTCGGCGCCAACGTGCTGACGCCACAGTGGTTGCAGAGCTTCATGGGCTACACGGCGACGACCGCCGGTATGGCGACGGCGTGGACCGGCGTCTTCGCCCTCTTCGTCGCGCCGATCGCGGCGACGCTGTCGAGCAAGGTCGACCCGCGCAAGCTCGTCTTCGGCGGCGTCATGTGGCTCGGGCTGGTCACGCTGCTGCGCACGATCGCCACCACCGATATGGGCTATTGGGACGTCTCGCGTCCGATCATGCTGATGGGGCTCGGCCTGCCGTTCTTCTTCATTCCGCTCACCGGCCTCGCCCTGGCCAGCGTCAACGAGCACGAAACGGCCTCGGCCGCCGGCCTGATGAACTTCCTGCGCACCTTGTCGGGCGCCTTCGCTACCTCGTTGATCACCACCGTGTGGGACGACCAGATCACCCGGCACCACGCCGAACTCGTCGGCCTCGCGGACGGCGACCAGAGCGTGCGTACCCTGCTCGAAAGCTCCGGCATGGCCGCCGACGCCGTGCTGCAGTCGATCGACCGCCTGATCACCGGCCAGGCCGTGATGCTGGCGACCAATCAGATCATGGCCTTCGTTGGTGTCGCCTTCATCGTCGCCGCCTCGGTCATCTGGCTCGCGCCGAAGCCGAAACGCGTCGTCAACGCGGCGACCGGCGGACATTGACAAGGACTCATCATGTTCAAACACCTCCTCGTACCGACCGACGGCACCGCTTTCTCAACGGCCGCCGTGCACCGCGCCGTCTCGTTCGCCAGCGAGGCCGGCGCGCGCATCACCTTCCTGCACGTCGAGCACGCTTTCCCCGCCGTCTATTGCGGCGAAGGCGCGATCATGGACGCGGGCGCGCCGGCGTATTTCCACGCGCAGGCCGATCGTCAGGCGCATCACATCCTCGACGAGGCCGAAGGCATCGCCCGCGCTGTCGGCGTCGAATGCACGGCGCGGACCCTGGTCAGCGAATCGCCGTACCAGGCGATCGTCGAGGCGGCCGAACACGACGCCTGCGACCTGATCTTCATGGCCTCGCACGGCCGGAGCGGCATCGGCCACCTGCTGATGAGCTCCGAAACCGAGAAAGTGCTGCGGCATACGAAGATCCCGGTGCTGGTCCACCGCTGAGAACGGCTCCCCGACCCGCGCCGGGGTAACCGCCGGCACGCTCAGGACGCGGCATTCACCGTTTCGAACGTGAGCGACTTGTGGAATTGCTCGTGGAACGCGATGAAGTTCCGGGTGTACTCCTGCGCGCAATGAAACTCGTGGGCTTCTTTCGACTGAAAGCACTCGATGAACACCAGCCGGTCCGGATCATCGGTACAGATGAAGAAGTCGTAGGCGATGCAGCCCGCTTCACTTCGGGTCAAGGCCTGGACCGGGGCCGCCGCGCCGACGATCCTGTCGCGCGTCCCTGGCTGCAGCTGGATGGAAATCAGGAATTTATACACGTGAGCCTCCGAGATAGTTACCGCCGACCGACATGGAAAGACTCTATCATCGGTAGAAAAATATTTCTATAAACAAACGCACACGCAATTCCAGGTCCATCCGATACCGGACACATTGGCCTTCTCCTCAACGAACTACGGATCGAAGGCGAGGTCATATTCTCGTAGATGGCAGCGAATCCGCGCACGATCCGCTGTCGGAATGCAGCAAGGAGTCGGCAATGGAACAACACCTGCACACGATGAGCCATCTGTTCGCGCAGCTTGGCGAACCCGGCGATCCAGCGTCCATCGCGCGCTTCGTCAACGCCCACCGGCCGCTGGCGGGCGAAGTCCGCTTGCCCGATGCGGCGTTCTGGACGCCGACGCAAGCCGCATTCCTGCGCGAGGCGATCCAGGATGATTCGGACTGGGCGGAAGTCGTCGACCAGCTCAATTCCGAGTTGCATCGCCCGAAGTAGGCGCGGATCGCCATGAAACGCCCGGAAAAGGACTCGATGGGCGCCATCGACGTCGACGAAGACCACCTGTGGGGCGCGCAGACCCAACGCTCGCTCGAACATTTCGCCATCTCGACCGAACGCATGCCGGACGAGCTGATTCGCGCGTTGGCGCTTCTGAAATCGGCCTGCGCCCGGGTCAATCGGGATCTGCGGCGTCTCCCGGCGAACACGGCCGATGCGATCAGCGCGGTCGCCGACGAAATCGCCGAAGGCCGCCATGCGGACGACTTCCCGCTCTCGGTCTGGCAGACCGGCTCCGGCACGCAGACCAACATGAACATGAACGAGGTGCTCGCCAACCGCGCCTCGGAGCGGCTGGGTGGACCGCGCGGCATGGGGCGGCTGATTCATCCGAACGACGAGGTCAATTCCGGGCAGTCGTCCAACGACGTCTTTCCCTCGGCAATGCACATCGCGGCGGCACTCGGCGTCACGCATCGCCTGCAGCCGGCGCTCGCCCGGCTGACCGCTGCGTTCGAGGAGAAGTCGATCGCCTTCGCCGACATCGTCAAGGTCGGCCGCACCCACCTGCAGGACGCCACGCCGCTCTCCCTGGGGCAGGAGTTCTCCGGCTACGTCGCCCAATTGCGGCACGCGGAGTCGGTCATCGCGACCGGCCTCGCTTCCCTCCATCCCTTGGCGATCGGCGGCACGGCCGTCGGCACCGGCCTCAACACCCACGCCGAATTCGGCACCCGCGTGGCGGCCGAGCTGGCCGCGCGCACCGGCCTACCATTCGCCAGCGCCGCCAACAAGTTTGCCGCGCTGGCCGCGCACGATGGACTGGTCGCCGCCCACGGCGGCCTGCGCACGCTGGCGGTCGCCCTCGTCAAGATCGCCAACGACATCCGCTGGCTGGCCTCCGGGCCGCGCTCCGGACTCGGCGAACTCGGCCTCCCGGAGAACGAACCGGGCAGTTCGATCATGCCGGGCAAGGTCAACCCGACCCAGTGCGAGGCGATGACCATGCTGTGCTACCAGGTGATGGCCAACGACGTGGCGATCGGCCTCGGCGGAGCCGCCGGCAACTTCGAACTCAACGTCTTCAAGCCGCTGATCGCCCACAACTTCCTGCAGAGCGTCCGCCTGCTCGCCGACGGCATGTCGAGCTTCGAAGCGCACTGCGTGCGGGGTATTTCGGCCAACCCGGAACGCATCGCCGAGCTCCTGGAAAACTCGCTGATGCTGGTCACCGCGCTCGCACCGCACATCGGCTACGACAAGGCGGCGGAAATCGCCAAGCACGCCAATGCGCACCGGACGACCCTGAGACAGGCTGCCATCGCCCTGGGGCACGTCAGCGCCGGACAATACGACGCTTGGGTGATACCGGGCGAGATGATCCATCCAAACGAGTAGGCCGCAGGAACTTCGCTCCTCATCACGCGCAGTTCCACAGTTCGCAGTGACATAACGCCGGCCAAGGTTGTACTATCGTCAACTATTTGCGCCGCGAGACGAACCGCGCCTTCGATGTTCACCGCTTCGGCACCATTGCCATGTCAAGACATCCCACCGAGAACTGCGATGCACCGAGTCTGGACAAGTCCGAAAAGGACTCGGAACTGGTGCCGAAGGATTTCCCGTACCTGAAACGGCTGCTCGCCGAGATCGACCAGCTTCGGGAACGGAAACCGGTGCAACCGATTGTCCGCAAGAATCCGGAACGCAGATTCGACGCCGCCAAACCGGCCGTCAAGCACAATCCGCGCGGCACACCGGGAACGACGCGGTAACGCCGTTGGGCGGACGAAACGACCGTGCGCAAGACAACGCCCGCCACGATGAAAGGCCTGTTCGTCGCCGCGACCTTCGCGATCGCCGCATCATCGGCCGGCGCCATTGAAATATCCGAAGCAATGCTCAACAGCTACGTCCGGCAGGGCCTCGCCGAGCGTACGCAACGCGATGTCCAGGTCCTGAATCCGAAGGTTTCCCTGCTCGACGGCTACGCGACGATCTGCGCGACGGTCCACGCCAGGATCTTCGCCCGCAACGTCGATTTTTGCGCCGACATGACGCCCAAGTGGCGGCAGGAAACGGGCTCGCTGCTCGCCACCCGGATGGCCTTGACCTCGCTGAACGCCCCCGGCGTCGGCGTACAGGACGTCGAACTGATCAAGGCGATCGTCAATCAGGTCGTCCTGCCGGGGATGGAAGGCATCGAGATCTACAAGGCCGACAACTTCATCGGCAAGCAGATTTCCGGCTTGAAGGTCTTGCCGGGCAGGCTGGATCTTTCCCTGTAGGCCGGCACATGCCGCCGAGGCGCGGAAATCCGCGCAGACCTGGAATTTGATCGGCGGACGGTTGCCTAAAGGCCAGCGCGATCGGTCGCCGGCCGCCGCGCGTCACGAGGAGGAAAACCATGCCTGACATGCTGCCGCCGCTGGGAATTCAACGCGTCAAGGTCATCGGGCTGTCGGTAACCGACCTAGCGCGAGCGAATCGCTTCTACGAGGAAAAGCTGGAACTCCGGCCAGCTTTCGAGGGAACCGAACAGGTTGGCTGGTGGCTCGGGCAGGTGATCCTGATGCTCAAACCCGATTGGGCGGCCCCGACCGAGCAGCCGAATCCGCGCGTCACGCTGGCCACCGAGCATGCGCCGGATACCCAGGAAGCCCTGCGTGCCCGGGGCATCGCGATCGCCAACGAAGTGCAGGTCTACGGAGATTTCCATGTCGGCAGTTTTCTCGACAGCGAAGGCAACAAGCTCTGGTTCTGCTCGCCCGTAGCAGCGGCCGACCCCGCGCTTCCCGGATGAACGCGGCCGGCAACCGCCGATTCATCCGCGCGGACGCCGTTCCGGCGCCGCTCGAGCTCGACGTCGTGATCGAGATCCCGCGCGGCAGTTTCCTCAAGCGCGGGTCCGACGGCCACGTCGATTTCATCTCGCCGTTTCCCTGCCCGTTCAACTACGGCTCCGTGCCGCATCTCCTGGGGTTGGACGGCGATCTCCTCGATGCGCTGGTGCTCGGCCCGCGCCTGCCGCGCGGGACGTTTCGGCGCGTCAAGGCCTGGGGCGCCGTGACCCTGACCGACCGGGGAATGTCCGACGACAAGCTGGTGTGCAGCGAACATCCGCTGGACCACACGGAGCGTGAACAGGTCGTGCGTTTTTTCCATTTCTACGCCAAGTGCAAGGGCATCCTCAACCTCTGGCGGCGCCAGCCCGGTCTCAATCGATGCCAGGGCTGGTGCGCGGCCAGCCAGGCGCTCGCGCGCGCCCGCCCGCGCGACGAATGCTGGAGCGGTCCGGCAATCGAGTTCTGAAGCGCGCCGGCGGCCGCCCGGCGCGTTAAAAAAGCGGTGGCCAATTGCTAGAATCAGAGTGCTTGATCAGTCCCGTAAAGGCAGACGACATGGCGGATACCGAACGCGATCGGGCCGCGTTGACGCGGCGCTGGCACGACAACAACGACCGCCTCGCCGCGGCCGGCAGGCTGGCCGACAGCGCCGCCCGCGCCAGACGTATCCGCGTCCTGACACGCACGAAGGACCGGATCCTCCGGGCGCTGCTCGGTCTTCCCGGCGCGGCGTCCGGTCACAGCGAAATCGCGCCGCCGACGCCGGATCTCATCGCCGCGTTCCAGGGAACCACCGACGCGCCGCTCAGGACCGTGTTCGCCGAGGCGCTCGAGACGCGCTTCGCCACCGCCCACGAACTGCTGGGCGCACTGCACGGAGCGCGCCCGGTCGCTCGCTGCCAGCGCCTGCTCAACCTCAAGCAGATGAGCAGCCGGGGCTTCGCGCGCTCGATCGTGAAAAGCCCGGAGGCGTTCGCCGACCTCGTCGCGAATCTGGCGCTCGTGCGGCGCGTCATTGGCGCGCCACGCTTCCAGTGCATCGTCGAATCCTGGGACCGGCTCGACAAGCTGCGCCTGGTCGCGATCGCCGATTTCCACGAATCCGGAATCGAGCTGGGCGGCTACCGCCTGGCCTATCCGGTGGAGCACGGCAGCGCGCAGATGCCGCCCTGGATCGACGGCGGCTGCGTCGGCCGGCTGCGCCGCGCAGATTCCGGCGACGCGGGCTATTACGTCTTGCTCCATGACCTTGCCCGCGACGCGTCGTCGGGCTGCGAGGCCAGGCAGCAACTGCGCGCGCAGTATCTCAACATCCGCGACAACCTGGTCAGGCCGAACTACGATGCGCTGCAGTTGATCGTCACCCATGCGCAGCGGATGACCAAATCGACCGCGCTCTGCATCGTCGCGCTGCTCGCCCGGATGGTCGAAGCGTACCGACAGGTGGCCTACCGGGCCGATGCCGACGCCGCCCTCGCCTTCCACGACCGGCTCGTGCGCGACCTGAACGCTTCCTGGGAGCCGCTGGCGCTGCACGATCGGCTGCCTGCCGCGCTGCGCCACAAGATCACGGCGATCGCGGAATCCGCGGCCGGCGCGCCGCTCAGCGTGCATGCGCTGATCCGCCACCTGCACGAACACGGCAATCGGGCGCTCGAACAGCGGCTGACCACCGCCCACGCCGATATGAACATCACCATCGGCCGCATCGGCGGCGCCACGACGGAGGACATCCGGATCGCGCGCCTGGACGAATCGCCGATCATCGTCAACGGCCTGATCCGGCATCGCGGCCTGGCGGTGATCGCGCGCGCGGCGCAATGGCTGGCCGGCCCCTGCCCCGGCACCTTCGTCCTGATCGACGACCGCATCTCCTACAGCGTGCTGCTCGGCGAGCATCGCATCGAACTGTCCGCCAACATCGCCGATCCGGACGACGAGGGACTGATCCGGCTGCAGAGTTTCCAGGGCGGCGCCGAACTCGCGCAGGCGTTGCGCGCCGAGTTCGTCGGCACGGTGCTGAAGGAGGCCGGGCTAACCGTCACCTTCGACAAGAGCAGCCTGGTCGAGATCCTGGTTTCCGGCGATCTCGACAAGGACCATGGCGCGCGCAGCGACAGCCAGATCGAGCGCGCGCTCATCGTGGTCCTGCGCCTCGTCTGGTCGCTGCGCGATCTCGATTACGCGATGGCCTACGCCCTGCTCGCCAACGCTCCCGCCGGCAGCCTCGCCGGCCGATCGCTGCCGGCGAAGATCCGCGAGTTCGCGGCCGTCGTCGCCCGCATGTTCCTGGTTGAAGGCAGGATTCCCTTCCCCTATCGCGGCGACGGCATGCCGTTCGAAACGTACTGCGAGTTCAGCGGCCCCCGGATGCTGCGCGACTTCAACGCGTACCTGTCCGAAGAGCGGCAGACGGTCCGCCAATGCCTTTACTTTGCGCTCAACGCATTCCTGCGCAGCGTTGGCATGCCGGCCATCCAGCCGGGCAGCGGCGGCGTCGGGCAGGAAGTGATCGACCAACGCTTCAACGCACCCTGCCGGCAGGCGCTGGCGCGCGGGGAATTGCGCCTGGACGGACACGGATTTGCGGAGCGCGTTCCCGCGTACCGACCGCTGAAGGAGATCATCCGGCGCGTGCTGGCGCATGAGCACGAAGCACTGCTCACGGCCGTGCTGCTGAAGGAGGCGCGCCTCCCTCTGGATTTCGAGGCGATCGGCAGCATCGACCAGCTCAAGGTCGAGCGCGCGCAACTGGAAATCGCGCCGAACGAATGGCTGGTCTTCTACGGCTTGGCCGACGAACAGAACCGCTCGCTCCTGTACGCCTTCAGCCGGCACGTGACGCCGGCCGGGGGCAGGAAATGGCTGTCCGTCGCCGGCCTCAAACGCTTGCTGCGCAAGGGCGCCTACGCGGTTCCCGCCAAGCTCCGCCTGCCGGCGTTCCGCGAACTCATCTCGCACCGGCTGCTGGTCGAACGCGCGCGGAAGCCTGTCGGATTCAGCGGCCAGACGGTCCGCGGCCTGGTCGCGTCCGCTGGCGAAGGATCGGTCCGCATCGGGCGCGTCACGTTCGATCGGGAGTATTGCTCGAACCCGCGCGACCGCGAAGGGCGGATTCTGCTGCTTCCGTTCACGACGCCCGAAGACATCGAAGCCATTCGCCATGCCGAAGCGGTCCTCGTCACCGCCGGCGGCCTGCTCAGTCACGCCGGCGTGACGACCCGGGAGTTCGGCATTCCATCGTTGATCCTGCCGCACGCCGAGTGGCTGCAATCGCCGGAAGGCACCGTCGTGCGCATCGAGGAACGGCATCCCGGCAAGACGGTGATGACGGAAGAAGGCTTCTGGGTCGGCGAGTCGATGCTTTCCGAAACGGTCGACATCCGCGAGGGAAGCACCGTGATCGTCTGGGCGTCGCAGGGGCTCGCCTCGATCATGCCCACGGCCGGCGTTTCCCTCGAAGCGCTGCACCGATTGCTGCGCCAGGTCGTCGCCGGCGAAGCTCCGCCGGCCGACCTGCAAGGATGGCTGGAGCGCGCGGCCGAAAGCGCGAACACGCCGGATTCGCCCGCGCGCCTCGTCGCCGACGCGCTCGCCCTGATCCTGGCCGACGCGCTCTGGAACCGGCAGGTCGATCCCGGCGTCCGCGAGCAATTGATCGAGATCGTGCGCCGTGCGCGCCACGGGCCCGCCGCAGGCGGCACGGACAATATCTCGACGCTGATCAAGACCGTCTCCGACAATGCGTTCGCCGAAATCGAAGCGCTGTTGTCGGAGGTCGAGCAGCGTATCGGCGCGGCGACGGTGCTCTGGCGGACGCTCAACGCCATTGCCATCGTCGAACGCCTGTGGGCGCGGGCCGCGACGCTGGCGGAAAGCCTCAAGCCCGGCGATCCGCGGTTGAACGCGTTGCAGGCGCGCATCCAGAACCTGCGCCGGCACCCGCGCATCGCCCTGCTCAAGGCCGAGGCGTTGCATGACGTCGAAGCCCTCACCCGGCGTCATCTGTCGGAGGCGGATCTGCCGGCGATGCGCAAGGCGCTGCGCCGTCTCGGACACCGGGCCGGCGACGCCAAACCGGTCAACGTGCTGCTCGTCTGCCTGGGTAATGTCGACCGCAGCCCACTCGCCGAAGTCCTCCTGAAAAAGATGCTGGATGCCGACGACATCGCCGGGATCACGGTTCGATCGCGCGGCATCGAAGCACTCGAGGGCCGCCCGATGTCCGACGGCAGCCAGGCGCTGCTGCTCTTCGAAGACGACATCATCGCGACGGAGCACCGCAGCCGGCGCCTTGCGGAGAGCGACGTCCATGAGGCGGATCTGATCCTGACGATGGAGAAAACCCACGTTCAACGCGTGCTCGACCGTCATCCGGGCGCCGCCGGAAAAATCTTTCTGCTCGCCCGTTATGCCAGGGTGCGGGGTCTGGCCGACATAGAGGACCCGGCGGGTCTGCAGGGAGACGCGTACTACCGGATGAAACGGGAGATCCAGGAGGCGCTGAGCGGCGCGCTCAGGCGGATGTGGGAAGACGGCATCGTGGCGAGGGCAACGGTCGCCCACCTGCAAAGCGCGACCGACGAGCTGGCGCGAGCCAAGCGAAGGCGGATCGCGCAGTCCCGACGCAACGTCCTCCTGCTGGACGAGGTCGATGCCGACTGTGTCGAGCTGGTCGGCGGCAAGGGCGCGAACCTCGGGGAAATCGCGCAGGTCGTCAGACGGCACGGCGCATCGATACCGCCGGCGTTCATGGTGACGACGTCGGCGTTCGATCGGTTTCTCGGGGAGAACGGCATCGACGCGGCGTATGCGCGCCTGACGTCCGAAATCGAGGCGACGCTCACCGCCAGGGACGTGCCGGAACGAGGCAAGCCGGCAAGGATCGGCGACGCGTCCGAACGAATCCGGGACCTGATCCGCGGCGGCAACCTGGATCCGGCGCGCGGTCTGGGCCGGGAGATCATGGCGGCGGTCGATTCCTGCGGCCTGCGCAACGGCTTCCTGAGCGTGCGTTCGTCCGGTCTCCAGGAGGACACGGAAGAGGCGGCGTTTGCCGGCGCGGCCGAAACCTATCTGTTCGTCGATCCCGAGGAATTGCTGGACCGGATCAAGGCGGTGTGGGCCTCGTTCTGGCTGCCCCGGGGCCTCCTCTACCAGCGCGACCGCGCCGTCCGGCAGGGGTCGGCCAGGCTGGCGATCGTCGTGCAGCAGATGTTCGATTCGCAGGTGTCAGGCGTGATCTTTACGACGGACCCGGTCAGCGGTCGGGACGTGATCGTGATCGAAGCCGGATACGGCCTCGGTGAGGGCGTCGTTTCCGGCGTGGTGGACGTCAACCGCTACACCGTCAACAAATTCGACGGTTCGGTGGCCGGCGTGCACGTCGGCCACAAGGCGTTCATGGTCAGGCAGCATGCCTCGGGCAAGGGAACGTCGATCGTGCCGGTCAACGGCGCGCTGCGCGACGTCCCCTGCCTGAAGAAGAACGACATCCACGCCGATCTCGCCATCGCCCTGGAAGAACACTACGCCTTGTCGCAGGACATCGAGTTCGGCATCGCGAACGGCAGGATCAGCATCCTGCAGACACGGCCCGTCACCACGCGCGGTCTCGGCGGCGTATGCCTCGACGGCGAACAGAAGACGCCAAGCCGCTGAAATCGGACGATTGAACCTGAAAAATCCTGTTCAACCACGGCGGGCACGGCGAGCACGGCGAAAAAACAAGGCGTTTCATCCGGCTTGTGGTTCACCCGGCGGGGGTGGATCGAGCGATGCCAAGAAACCCCGGTTTTCGCCGTGCCCGCCGTGGTCAGCCGCTTTTTTCAGCCGAACAGCTTGTTGGCCGTCTCCGCGATCAGCTTGCCCTGATAGCGCGCGCCGTCCAGTTCGGTGGCGCTGGGCTGACGTTGTCCTTGACCGCCGGCGATGGTGGTCGCGCCGTAAGGGCTGCCGCCGACGATCTCGTCGAGCGTCATCTGTCCCTGGAAGCTGTAGGGCAGACCGACGATGACCATGCCGAAGTGCAACAGGTTGGTGATCACCGAGAACAGCGTCACTTCCTGGCCGCCGTGCTGCGTCGCGGTCGACGTGAACGCGCCGCCGACCTTGCCGTTCAGCGCGCCGCGCGCCCACAGGCCGCCGGCCTGGTCGAGGAAGCTGGCCATTTGCGACGGCATGCGGCCGAAGCGGGTCGGCGTGCCGACGATGATGGCATCGTATTCGGCCAGTTCGGCGACGGTGGCGACCGGCGCCGCCTGATCCAGTTTGAAATGGGCGCCCTTGGCGATGTCCGCCGGAACGGTTTCCGGCACGCGTTTGACATCGACCGAGGCGCCGGCGGACCGTGCGCCCTCGGCGACGGCCTGCGCCATCGTCTCGATATGACCGTAGCTTGAGTAGTAAAGGACAAGAACCTTGGACATGAGAACTCCTTTGAGGATTGCGCCTGTTGTATCGCCGGCCACATCGCGAGAATGCAACGCTTCCGAATATCTGGCATTGACGCTTGCATCGTATCCAGACCTTTGTCCGTCCGGGAACCGGTCAGGTTCCTGAGACGATCGCGCCGCTTCTCAGCGTAGTTGACAAACGCGTCACTTTCTCCGGATGACTACCGGCGGAGCAATCAGGACTCCCCGAGTTCGGCCGACGAACCGGACAGCGTCCCCTGCCATGCGTCGCCCGGCGCGGCGGCGTCCTTCGCCACGCCTTCCGGATCAGCTGCCCGATTCCCTTCGATCGGCGGTAGGATCGGTTTCCACAGGCAACATCCGGATTCGAGCGGACGACGCGGCGTTGCGTTTCGATCGGCGAATTCTTCCTTCATCCTCTGCTTCCCACTCCTTGCTCAGGGGTTCCTCGCATCACCGCGTTACTGAACGAGCGGCGTGTTTACGGCTTCGATATCGACGCCGACGAGTTCGGCCTGTCCGGCGAGCCGGTTCAGATACTGGCGCAAGGCGGTGACGTAGGTCTTCTGCCGCATCGCCATCACCACGGCGCCGCGCACGTCCGCAAAGGCCGGCTCGACGCCGGGCTGGCGCTCGAGGACTTCCACGACGTGCAGGCCGAAGCGGCTATGCACCAGGCGCGGCAGCACGCCGATCTCGGCATGGCCGAACAGCTCCCTGGCGAACTCCGGTGCGCAGTCCGCCTGCGTCAGCCAGCCGAGGTGACCGCCTTCGGCGCCGCTCGGACAGTTCGACTGCTCGCGCGCCGCCTTGGCGAACTTGTCTTCCAGCGCGTTTCCGTCGTGGCAGCGCACGTCGAGCAGCGTCGTCTCGGCGCGGTTGCGCAGGGCGACGACGTCAACGCCCTGCGTCACGGCAAAGAGGATGTGCCGCGCCCTGACGCGTTCGCCGGTCGCGTAACGCGCCGGATTCGCCGCGTAGTGGCGGCGGCATTCTTCTTCCGACGGCTCGGGAATGTTCAGATTCCTTTCCAGCAAGGCTTCGACCGCCTGCGTCGCGGCTTCGCTGAGGATGCCGTCGGTGCCGCAAACGTCGTCGCCGGCGAGCAGTCCCTCGACGATGGCGGCCTGGCGCAGCAGTTCGGAACATGCGCGCTGGCGCAGGTCGTCGGCCGACAGCGCCTCGTCCGCCGTGTTGAGCGCCACGCCGTTGATCGAGGCGACTTTCCGCGTTGCTTGGCTGGTCTGCATGATCGGCTCCTCAAACGCCGGCGCCCGGCTGGCGCGGTTGATTGTGGCCGGCCGGCACGTTCAGCCGGCGCGAACGGACCACCTGGTACGGACGCACGAGATAGCCGAGCGTGCCGAAGCCGCTCCACACGTGCGCCAGCCGGGTGAAGGGGAAGATGAAGAAGATGGAGAGGCCGAGCACGATGTGCGCCTTGAACACCCAACCCACCCCGGCCAGCAGCTCCGCCGCGCCCGGCCGGAAGGTGACGATGCGCTGCGCCCATTCGGCGAGCACCAGCATTACGCTGCCGTCGAGGTGCTGCGCCGAGAGCGGGACGCTGGCGAGGCCGAGCGCCAGCTGCAGCCAGAGCAGGACGAGCAGCACGATGTCGCTCGTCTTCGAGGTGGCGCGGATGCGCGGTTCAGAGAGGCGGCGATGCAGCAGGATGGTCACGCCGGCGAAGGCCAGCGTGCCGGCGATGCCGCCGGCGGTCATCGCCAGCACCTGCTTCTGGCCGGCCGTGATGAACGGTTCGTAGAGGAAATGCGGCGTCAGCATGCCGGCGAAATGCCCGGCGAACAGGAACAGCACGCCGATGTGGAAGAGGTTGCTGCCGAGCCGCAGCTGGCCCGTCTTCAGGAGCTGCGAGGAATCGCTCTTCCAGGTGTATTGGTCGCGCTCGAAGCGGATCAGGCTGCCGAGCAGGAAGACGCTGAGGCAGATGTAGGGATACAGGCCGAACAGGAAGGTGTCGAGGGTGTTCATGGGGAGACTCCGTTGTGTGCCGAGCCGGCGGCTTTCAGGCCGGACGCTTCGTTTCTGACAAAGGCGATCGGCTGCGGCTGGCCCGCCTTACCTTGGCCCTTCGCCGAGCAGCCATCGAACACGGGCGGCTCTTCCCAGGCCGCGTCGATGGCTTCATCCGGTTCGATGGTGACGGCATGCGCCTTTTCGCCGGCCAGTTCGAGCAGCGCGCCGAGCACGCTGGCGTAGGGACTCTTGCGCTGTTGCAGGGCGTTGAAGATGGCGTTGAGCAGATGCGCCGTCTCGCCGAGGAAGGCGCGCGCGATCGGCGGCGTCTGCGTCGCGGCGAATTCCAGCATCACCGGCAGGTAGTCCGGCAGTTCGCCCGGCGCCAGGAAGAGGCCGGCCGCCTCGTACGTCTTGAGCAGATCGATCATCGCCGGGCCGCGATCGCGCGAGTCGCCGTGCACGTGCTCGAAGAGATGCAGCGAAGTCGCGCGGCCGCGATCGAACAGCTCGATGAATTCGCTCTCGTTCTTCAGCGCGTCGCCGGTTTCGAGCTTGCGCATCAGCGCGTAAAGCTCGTCCTTGCGCCCGGCACTCAGGGCGCTGTCGGCGTGCAGGGCGGCGCGCATGTCGATGAGATCGACGCGCAAGGCGCTGTCCGGGTAAGCGAGAAGGCGCGACAGCACGCGCAGCGCGATGGAAAGATTGGGCATGCTCAAACCTCCGCCTTGATCGGGATGGTACGGCGCTTGGTGCCGCCGAACAGGCTGGTCTGGCTGGCGCCGTCCGAGCAGCCGTTGCCGAACGAGAAGCCGCAGCCGCCGCGCACGTCGAAGGTGTTCTCGGCGTACTCGCGGTGCGTGCTCGGGATCACGAAGCGGTCCTCGTAGTTGGCGATGGCCATGATCTGGTACATCTCCTCGACCTCAGCCTGCGTCATGGAAACCTGTTCCAGCACCGCCGTGTTGGTCACACCGTCGACGTGCTTGCTGCGCTGGTAGGCGCGCATCGCCAGCATGCGTTCGAGCGCGCGCTCGACCGGCTGCGTGTCGCCGGCGGTGAGCAGGTTCGCGAGGTACTTGACCGGGATGCGCAGCTGCTTGACGTCCGGAATCTCGCCGTTGACGCCAAGGTGGCCGGCATTGGCGGCAGCGCTGATCGGCGACAGCGGCGGCACGTACCAGACCATCGGCAGCGTGCGGTATTCCGGGTGCAGCGGCAGCGCCACCTTCCACTCGACGGCCATCTTGTACACCGGGCTGTTGCGCGCGGCGTCCAGCCAGTTGTCCGGCACGCCGTCGGCGCGCGCCTGCGCGATAACCTTGGGGTCGAACGGATCGAGGAAGACGTCGAGCTGCGCCTGGTACAAATCGCGGTCATGCTCGACGCTGGCGGCTTCGGCGATGCGGTCGGCGTCGTAGAGCAGCACACCGAGGTAGCGGATGCGCCCGACGCAGGTTTCCGAGCACACCGTCGGCTGGCCGGCCTCGATGCGCGGGTAGCAGAAGATGCACTTCTCGGCCTTGCCGGACTTCCAGTTGTAGTAGATCTTCTTGTACGGGCAGCCGGAGACGCACATGCGCCAGCCGCGGCACTTGTCCTGGTCGATCAGCACGATGCCGTCCTCCTCGCGCTTGTAGATCGAGCCCGAGGGGCACGATGCCACGCAGGCCGGGTTGAGGCAGTGCTCGCACAGGCGCGGCAGGTACATCATGAAGGTATTCTCGAACTGGCCGTACATCTCTTTCTGGACTTGTTCGAACTGGTCGAAGTTCTTGTCCTTGCTCCGTTTGGAGAACTCGCCGCCGAGAATTTCCTCCCAGTTCGGCCCCCAGACGATCTTCTCCATGCGCTGGCCGGTGATCAGGCTGCGCGGCCGGGCGGTCGGCATCGCCTTCGATTCCGGCGCCGATTGCAGGTGGTCGTAGTCGTAGGTGAACGGTTCGTAGTAGTCGTCGATTTCCGGCAGGTTGGGGTTAGCGAAGATGCGCATCAGGAGCTTCCACTTGCCGCCCTGGCGCGGCTCGATCGAGCCGTCGGCCTTGCGCACCCAGCCGCCGTTCCAGCGGTCCTGGTTCTCCCACTCCTTCGGGTAACCGATGCCGGGCTTGGTCTCGACGTTGTTGAACCACGCGTATTCCATGCCGGGCCGGCTGGTCCACACGTTCTTGCAGGTCACCGAGCAGGTGTGGCAGCCGATGCACTTGTCGAGGTTCAGGACCATGCCGATTTGAGCGCGTATTTTCATGTCGTTAACCTCCGATTAACCACGGCGTGCACAGCGGGCACGGCGAGAATATTTTCAATCCGTTCTACTGCCTGACTTGTTTGATAATCAATTGAACCAAAACGGTTTTTAGTTTTTTCGCCGTGCCCGCCGTGTCCGTTGTGGTTAATAACTACTTCTTCAAAATCCATCGCCCGCTCCTCACGCCTCGGCCACTGCGACCGGTTCGTCGTCCAGCCAGTCGACCTTGTTCATCTTGCGCACCACGACGAACTCGTCGCGGTTGGTGCCGATCGTTCCGTAGTAGTTGAAGCCGTAGCTGAACTGCGCGTAGCCGCCGATCATGTGCGTCGGCTTCAACACGATACGCGTCACCGAGTTGTGGATGCCGCCGCGCGTGCCGGTGATCTCCGAACCTGGCGTGTTGATGATCTTTTCCTGTGCGTGGTACATCAGCACCATGCCCGGATTGACGCGCTGGCTGACCACCGCGCGCGCGGCGATGGCACCGTTGACGTTGAACAGCTCGACCCAGTCGTTATCGACGATGCCGGCGCGCTTGGCGTCGTCCTCGGAGAGCCAGATCACCGGGCCGCCGCGGTTGAGCGTGAGCATCATCAGGTTGTCGGAATAGGTCGAGTGGATGCCCCACTTCTGGTGCGGTGTGATGAAGTTCAAGGCGATTTCCGGGTTGCCGTTCGACTTGATGCCCTGCAGGTTGGCCGTCGTCTTCAGATCCACCGGGGGGCGGTAGCTGGAGAAGTTCTCGCCGAAGGCGGTGATCCACGGGTGGTCGAGGTAGAACTGCTGGCGCCCGGTCAGCGTGCGCCACGGAATCAGCTCGTGCACGTTGGTGTAGCCGGCGTTGTACGAGACGTTCTCCGACTCGATGCCGCTCCAGGTCGGCGAACTGATGATCTTGCGCGGCTGCGCCTGGATATCGCGGAAACGGATCTTCTCGTCCTCGCGGTAGAGCGCCAGATGCTTGTGGTCGATGCCGGTCTGCTTGCCCAGCGATTCCCAGGCCTTGACGGCGACGTGGCCGTTGGTTTCCGGCGCCAGTTGCAGCACGACTTCGCAGGCATCGATGTCGGATTCGATGCGCGGCATGCCGCACGTCGGGCCCTCTTCGGTGACCAGACCGTTCAGTTCGCCGAGCTGCTTCACTTCCGTCTGCGTGTTCCAGGCGATGCCCTTGCCGCCGTTGCCGACCTTGTTCATCAAGGGGCCAAGCGCGGTGAAACGCTTGTAGAGATTCGGGTAGTCGCGTTCGACGACGGCGATGTTCGGCGCCGTCTTGCCCGGAATCAGGTCGATCTCGCCGCGCTTCCAGTCCTGCACGCCAAAGGGCTGTGCCAGTTCGGCCGGCGTGTCGTGCATCAGCGGCGAGAGCACGACCTCGCGCTCGACGCCGAGATGGCCGACGCAGACTTCGCTGAACTTCTTCGCGAAGCCCTTGTAGATTTCCCAGTCGCTCCGGGACTGCCACGCCGGATCGACTGCCGTCGACAACGGGTGGATGAACGGATGCATGTCGCTGGTATTGAGGTCGTTCTTCTCGTACCAGGTGGCGGTCGGCAGCACGATGTCGGAATACAGGCAGGTGGTGCTCATGCGGAAGTCGAGCGTCACCACGAGGTCCAGCTTGCCTTCCGGCGCCTGGTCGTGCCAGACGACTTCGCGCGGCTTCGCTTCGTCGTAGCCGAGATCCTTGCCCTGCACGCCATGCGTGGTGCCGAGCAGGTGCTTCAGCATGTATTCGTGCCCCTTGCCGCTTGAACCGAGGATGTTGGAACGCCAGACGAACAGGTTGCGCGGCCAGTTGTCCGGGTGGTCCGGGTCTTCGCAGCTCATCTGCAGCGAACCGTCCTTCAATCCCTTAACCGCGTAATCCTTGGCATCCATGCCGGCGGCGACAGCCTCCTTCACCACCTGCATCGGATTCGTCTTCAGTTGCGGTGCCGACGGCAACCAGCCCATGCGCTCAGCGCGCACGTTGTAGTCGATCATGCTGCCGGCGAACTGTGCCTTGTCGGCGAGCGGTGAGAGCACTTCGTTGACGCCGAGCTTTTCGTAGCGCCACTGGTCGCTGTGCGCGTAGAAGAAGCTCGTCGAATTCATCTGGCGCGGCGGACGGATCCAGTCGAGCGCGAAGGCGAGCGCCGTCCAGCCGGTCTGCGGGCGCAGCTTCTCCTGCCCGACGTAGTGCGCCCAGCCGCCGCCGCTCTGGCCGATGCAGCCGCACAGCATCAGCATGTTGATGACGCCGCGGTAGTTCATGTCGGCGTGATACCAGTGGTTCATCGCCGCGCCGATGATGACCATCGAGCGGCCGTGCGTCTTGTCGGCGTTGTCGGCGAACTGGCGCGCGACGGTGATCAGCTGCTCGCGCGGCGTGCCGGTGATGCGCTCCTGCCAGGCCGGGGTATAGGGCGTGTCGTCGTCGAAATCCTTGGCTGCCAACTCGCCGGGCAGGCCGCGCGCGACGCCGTAGTTGGCGACCTGCAGATCGAAGACGGTGGCGACCAGCACGTCGCTGCCGCCCAGCGACAGACGCTGTACGGGCACGGTGCGCACCAGCACGTTACTGGCGGCGGCGCCGGCCGTATTGTTCGGGAAGTGTTCGTGTTCGATGCCGCCGAAGTACGGGAAGGCGACCTTGCCTGTCTCCGTGCTCGGGTTCGCGCCTTCGAGCAGCGACAGCTTGAGCTTGACGTCCTGGCCGTTGCGCGCTTCCTTGGCTTCGAGGTTCCATTGGCCCTGGTCGGCGCGGCCATCCGGACCCCAGCGGAAACCGATGGCGCCGTTGGGCAGCACGACCTGGCCGTTGTCGTCGAGCGCCACGGTCTTCCACTCGGGATTGTTGGTCGCGCCAAGCGCGTCGGCGAAGTCGGAGGCGCGCACGTAGCGGTCGGGCACCAGCGCCGTTTCACCGTTCGGCAGCGTCTGCGTCTTGAGCATGACCAGCATCGGCATGTCGGTGTAGCGGCGCACGTAGTCGTCGAAGTAGGCGCTGCGCGGCTTGCCGCCGTCCGGGAAGTAGAACTCCTTGAGGATGACGTGGCCCATGGCCATCGCCACGGCGGCGTCGGTGCCCTGCTTCGGCTTCATCCAGATGTCCGAGAGCTTGGCGACTTCCGAATAGTCGGGCGTCACGGCGACCGTCTTCGTCCCCTTGTAGCGCACCTCGGTGAAGAAGTGGGCGTCCGGCGTGCGCGTCTGCGGCACGTTGGAGCCCCAGGCGATGATGTAGTTGGCGTTGTACCAGTCGGCCGATTCCGGCACGTCGGTCTGCTCGCCCCAGATCTGCGGGCTGGCCGGCGGCAGGTCGCAATACCAGTCGTAGAAGCTCATGCAGACGCCGCCGAGCAGCGAGAGATAGCGGCTGCCGGCGGCATAGGAGACCATCGACATGGCCGGGATCGGCGAGAAGCCGATGACGCGGTCCGGGCCGAACTTCTTGACGGTGTAGACGTTGGCGGAGGCGACGATCTCGTTGACCTCGTCCCAGCTCGACCGCACGAAGCCGCCGAGTCCGCGCACCTGCTGGTAATCCTTGCGCTTGGCGTCGTTCTGCGCGATCGAAGCCCAGGCGTTGACCGGGTCTTTCGACAGGCGCGCCTCGCGCCACAGCTTGAGCAGGCGGCCGCGCACCATCGGGTATTTGACGCGGTTGGCGCTGTACAGATACCACGAGTACGAGGCGCCGCGCGCACAGCCGCGCGGCTCATGGTTGGGCATGTCCCAACGCGTGCGCGGGTAGTCGGTCTGCTGCGTTTCCCAGGTGACGATGCCGCCCTTGACGTAGATCTTCCACGAGCAGGAGCCGGTGCAGTTCACGCCGTGCGTCGAGCGCACGACCTTGTCGTGTGCCCAGCGGTCGCGGTAGGCGTCTTCCCAGGTGCGGTCTTCGCCGTTGGTGACGCCGTGGTCGCCGGAAAATGCTTCCCTGGGTTGGGAAAAATAACTGAGTCGGTCGAGAAAGTGGCTCATGGAATGCCTCTTGGGTAAGGGTTAGGCCAAAATCAGGGGTTCTTGATCTCGGAACCGGCGCGCAGGTAGAACCACCAGTTGAGGATCAGGCACAGGGCGTAGAAGGCGGCGAAGCCGTACATCGCCATCTGCGGGGTGCCGGCGGTGATCTGCTGGCCGATGATGACCGGCGCGATGAAGGCACCGTAGGCTGCGACGGCCGACGTCCAGCCGAGGACCGGACCGGCCTGCTGACGGTCGAAGATGACGCCGATGGTGCGGAAGGTCGAGCCGTTGCCGATGCCGCTGGCTGCGAAGAGAACGATGAACAGCCACATGAAGGCGGCGAAGTACTGCTCCGGCATGGCCGAGTTGTACGCCTGCATCATGATGTAGCCGACGGCGCCGGAGGCGACGACCATCACCGCCGAGATGATCTGGGTGACGATCGAACCGCCCACCTTGTCCGAAATCCAGCCGCCGACCGGGCGCGTCAGGGCGCCGACGAAGGGGCCGATCCAGGCATAGGCGAGGACGGCCGGCGCGTTCGGATTCGTCGCCGTGTGCTGCATGACGCCGGCGGCATCGGGCAGGTGGCTGACGCCGAAGATGACCTTCATGGCCAGCGGCAAGGCCATCGAAAAGCCGATGAACGAGCCGAAGGTGACGATGTAGAGGATGGTCAGCGACCAGGTGTGCTTGTTGCGGAAAATGGCGAACTGCTTGGCGACACCCTCCTTCATCGCGCCGAAGGCGGCGAGCTTCATCATCAGCAGGGCGAGGATGATGTCGAGCGGAATCGCCACCCACATGTTGAGCAGGCCCAGCCCGGTCGGCGCCGGGAGGTACAGGTAAAGCATCAGGATCGACGGCACGAAGGCCAGCGTGTAGAGATAGGTGATCTTGGCGAAAGCGACGATCGGATTGCCGGTATCGGGCGAGATCGTCTTCAGGTTGTTCATGCCGAACCAGCACAGCGCGGCCAGCGGCACCAAGGAGAGTACCCAGGCGAAACCGGCGTTCTGGATCCAGGTCGGCGTGCCGGCGGCGATCTTGCCGAAGATCCAGCCGGAATCCTTGAGCAGCATCTCCGGCGCGCCACCGAGGGCACCGAACAGGCCGACGGTCATCACCAGCGGGATGACGATCTGCATGGTCGTCACGCCGAAATTGCCCAGCCCCGCGTTCAGCCCCAAGCCAGTGCCCTGCAGGCGCTTGGGGAAGAAGGTGCTGATGTTGGACATCGAGCTGGCGAAGTTGCCGCCGCCGACGCCGGACCACAGCGCCATCAGCTGGAACGCCCACAACGGCCAGTCCTTGTGCTGCAGGACGATGCCGGTACCGAACGCCGGCGCGAGCAGCATCGCCGTGGTCAGGAAGATGGTGTTGCGCCCGCCGGCCAGCCGCACCAGGAACGACGCCGGGATGCGCATCGTCGCGCCGGCGATGCCGGCGATGGCGGTCAGCGTGAACAACTCGGCCTGGCTGAACGGGAAGCCCAGGTTCAACATCTGCACGGTGATGACGCCCCACATGCCCCACACGGCGAAGCCGCAGAGCAGCGCCGGGATCGAGATCCAGAGGTTACGGTAGGCGATGCGCTTGCCGGTGGACTCCCAGAATGCTTCGTCCTCAGGACGCCAATCAACGATGTCCGCGCCGGACCGGGTAGGGTTTGTCATGGAGTGCCTTTTTTTGAAGAAGAGGGAAATCAGTGCTTCGGACTGGCGACGACGGGGTCTTCTGCGAAGATTCGCTTGTGCCGCGTTTCCGTCCAGTAGATCCAGATCAGCGAGACCCAGACCACGCCGTACATGAGCATGAAGGCGCTGGAGCGGATACCGGTCAGGTCGAGCAGGCCGCCGAACATGATCGGCAGGATGAAGCCGCCGAGCCCGCCGGCCAGTCCGACGATGCCGCTGATGGTGCCGATGTTGCCCGGGTAGTCGTCGCTGATGTACTTGAAGACGCTGGCCTTGCCGAAGGCGAAGGCGATGCCGAGGATGAACATCAACGCGGTGAACAGGTAGACGTTCAGCCCGAGGTGGAAACTCACCGGCCCGCCGGTCGTCATGATCGTGAAATCCGTCTGCGGATAACTGAGCAGGAAGAGGCAGACCCAACTCACCCACATCACCCACCAGGTCACGCTGTGCGCGCCCCATTTGTCGGACATCCAGCCGCCGACGGCGCGCAGCACGCCGCCCGGCAACGAGAAGCAGGCGGCGAGCAGCGCCGCCGTGCGGATATCCAGGCCGAACTCGCCGACGTAGTACTGCACCATCCACAGCGACAGGGCGACGTAGCCGCCGAAGACGATGCTGTAGAACTGGCAGTATTTCAGGACCTTCGGATCCTTCAACGCCTTGAGCTGGTCGACGAAACGGGTCTGGTGCGATACCTGGTGCGCCGGGTCGCTGTGGCTGAACAGCCAGAAGACGACCACCGTCGCGGCCATGATTCCGGCGTAAACCATCGGCACCACCGTCCAGCCGAAGGCGACGACCAGCGCCGGCGCGAGGAACTTGTTGACCGCCGCGCCCGAGTTGCCGGCGCCATAGATACCCATCGCGAAGCCTTGCTGCTGGCGCGGGAACCAGCGCGCGACATACGGCGTTCCAACCGAAAAGGCGCCCCCGGCCAAACCGACGAACAGGCCGATGACGAGAAAATGCCAGTAGGCCGTCGCATACGCCATCAGGAAGATGGCCGGAACGGTCAGCGCCATCAGCACCGCCATGACGATGCGGCCACCGTATCTGTCGGTCCAGATGCCGAGCGGCACGCGGATCAGCGAGCCGGTCAGCACCGGCGTCGCCGTCAGCAGACCGAATTCCGTGGCGTTGAGGTCGAGCGCCTTCTTGATCGGAATGCCGATCACGCCGAACATCATCCACACCATGAAGCACACCGTGAAGGCCAGCGTACTGACCAGCAACACGGAGAGCGCCTGTCCCTTTCTTGTCATGTAATTCTCCCTTCGTTACATGACCGTGAATTTAGAGAAGAGCGTCGCAGGCCGGCATCCTTCCGTAGACGCAGCGGGCCGGATCATTGGAACTACCCGGCGCCGCCCGGCATAGTTCTTTCGAACTATTGCTTCGGCCCGATGAAATAGAAAGTGATCGTCATACCGACGAACGCCGGTAGCAGATCAACATGGCGAAAGTGCCATCTAGTAGTCAGTCACGATGAATCAAATGGACGTTTCAGAATCCTTCATTCCGGGCTTGACCCGGAATCCGACGGAAGGGAGTACAGAGCCAGTAGCGCACCGCTGGATTCCGGCGTTCGCTGGGATGACGCAGCTATCCTTGTGTTTCGGTGTGACTGACTACTAGTCGAAAAGCGGCAGTCTGGCCGTGATCCAGTCCCAACACGTGGGTGGCAGGTGAATTGACTGCGTGGCGCCGCCATTGGCTTCGGCGCCATAGTAGATAGTCGTACCCTTATAGTGGCGTAACTTAACCTCGCCAGGATCGTTCCAGTAAAAGACGGAGTATCTTCGGGCTAATAGTCTCCCTTCCTCGCTTAACACCTGAAGCCTGACCTCCTCGCCGCCCCCCCAAAGCCGCTTGGTGCCACACAGTTGGATGGTGTACTGCTTTCCATTGACTGTTCTGATGCCGCCGTTCAACTCCTGGGTGTAGTGATCGCAACGTCCATAACTCGACTGATGAAGGATAGAAATCAAACAAATACCCGCATATGCGGCAACGACCGATGCCGTCAGCGCCAAGGCCCGCCTCTTGATCCGCTGCCTATCACTGAATATCCAGTAGAGCGCCACGCCCCCCAATAGGGCAAGAACGCCATGGCCTATCCACTCAAGGTTATTGAGGATGACAATAATGAAGAAAACAATCCAGGCGCTAACACTGTCCGGAAGGACAAAGAGGATCAGGATCAACAGGAGCACGAGAATCAGCGCACCATAGCTAAGCACCCGCAGAACGCGCTTCACATTTTCTCGGGTAGGCGGCATAGCGTCTCCAGCGTGAATTCAATGGGCTTCTTCAGCTTGATCAATTCCCAGTTACTGGAGAACGCGGTTGGTGTCTTTGCGAGGGCAGCCGAGAAACAAGTAGCGGGTCCGGATCTGAAAGAACTTCACGCGAAGATCGGCCAACAGGCACTGGAGATCGATTTTTTGGCCGGCGCGCTCGGTCGCGTGGGCGATGCGAGCGCAAAACGATGATCGACAAGGCGCATGAATTACCGGTGACCCGGCAAGCCCAACTGCTCGACCTTGCCCGTTCGACGGTGTATTACCAGTGGCAACCGATATCGGAAAGCGATCTTGAGTTGATGCACCGGATCGACAAATTGCATTTGGAGCTTCCCTTTGCCGGGGCGCGCATGCTGCGTGACCTGCTCCACCAGGACAAGATGGTCGTTGGCCGCAAGCACATCCGCACGCTGATGAAGAAGATGGGCATCGAGGCGCTCTACCGAAAAGCCAACACCAGTCGCCGGAACCAGGCACACCGGATCTACCCCTACCTTCTGCGTCATCTCACCATTGATCGCCCGAATCAGGTCTGGGCGATGGATACGACCTACATCCCGATGCAACGGGGATTCGTCTATCTGACAGCCGTCCTGGATTGGGCCACGCGACGCGTTCTGGCTTGGCGGCTGTCCAACACGCTGACCGCCGACCCGTGCGTCGAGGCACTGGAGGAAGCCACTCTGAGATACAGGGCACCGGAAATCATGAATACCGATCAGGGCAGTCAATTCACCAGTTCGGCCTTCATCGGCGTACTTGAACAGAACAAGATCCAGATCAGCATGGATGGCAAAGGCTGCTGGCGGGACAACGTCTTCATCGAGCGGCTTTGGAAATCCGTGAAGTATGAAGAGGTCTGTCTGCACGGTTGCGAAACCGTAACCGCTGCTCGGCAAGCATTGACTCGCTATTTCGATTTCTACAATCGTCGCCGCCCGCATTCAGCGATTGACGGAAAAACACCCGAGATGGCTTACTTCAACCTCACCAAGCCGCCGCTCGCCGCGGCGGCTTAAAACCCGGTAGAAATATCACTTAAGAAAACCCAAATCCTGTCCAACTTACCGGGGCCACTTCTCTATTTCGGGGCAAGAAATTCGTAATACGGGCTTATGAGCCGAAAAAGGGGGCTGCCAGCCCCCTTTTTCATTGGCGTTTTCGCCCAATCAGGCAATCTATCGCCGAGGTTGCATGAATGCACGACAGATACCTGTTGAAGGAAGGGCTAGCTAGACGCCTCATCGTAATTCATGGCTCGGGCGTTCCGGTGTCCCGAAAGCCATTTTTGAGGTTTGCTCGGACCGCGCTTGCGAGTGCCTGATATCGCAGCCGGAACAATTCAAGGCTGTGTTCATCCAGTTCCTCCAAGTCTAGCAGCGCGTTGTGCGCCCCCTTGGTTGCGCGAATCAATTCGTCAAGCTTTATCTGAATCGCCTCCGTGTCGCGGTTCTGCGTGTTCTGAATCAGGAAGACCATCAGAAAGGTGATGATGGTCGTTCCGGTGTTGATGACCAGCTGCCATGTGTCGCTGAAATGAAATATCGGTCCAGTAACGACCCACGCCACGACGACCAGACACGCAAGAGCGAAGACGGGCGGCCGCCCGCAGAAGTGGGCTGCGGACTTGGCGAACTTGGAGTACCAAGCAGTAGAGCGAGTAGAGCGCATGCTGGAATTCCTCTCGGGTGTCTGGCAAAGCATCAAAAACGCGGTTCATGATGCCGAGTGAATGCGCCGACAGCGCTCAACCCAACATCAGCTATCGATACAACGCCGGGAACTGCCTCTTCAAATGCTCCAATTTTGGCAGATCGTTGTAGACGATATAGGGTTGGTCCGGATGCAATGCCAGATAGTTCTGGTGGTACTGCTCGGCGGGATAGAACGTTTGCAGCGGGACGAGTTGCGTCACGATGGGCCTTGGGAAGGTATGAGATTCGGCGAGCTGTTGGATGTGGTTCTGCGCTGCCTTCTGCTGATCGACGTCGCTGAAGAAGATCGCAGAACGATACTGGCTGCCGATGTCCGGTCCTTGACGGTTGAGTTGGGTGGGGTCATGCGCCACGGTGAAAAACACGCGCAGCAATTGCTGGTAAGACACTTCGGCCGGGTTGAACTTGACGCGCACCGCTTCGGCGTGCCCAGTGTTGCCTGAACTGACCTTTTCGTACTGCGCCGTCGCCGCGTTGCCTCCCGCGTAACCCGATTCGACCTCGTCCACACCCTTGACGTGCCTGAATACGGCATCCACGCCCCAGAAACAGCCTCCGGCGAAAACAGCGGTTTGCAGCTCACCTGTTGCTGAAATCGGCGAATCAACTTTCACGTCAGGGAGCGTCGATGCGGCCCAGGCCGTTGAACCTGCCAGCACGCAGGCCATCAGCATCACCGTGGTGGCCGCCGTTCGCGTCTTGGTCGTCGATCCGCGGGATTTCGTCGCTTGAACATTCATGATGATTGACTCCTGGCTTTTTGCTCGATATCGGTACCCGGACCGTTCGTGAAATCCAGTTACCCTGTCGTCGCGAAATTGAGAGGAGGCTTGCTTCGGTGCGGTTTCCCTTCGCCAGGCAAATCGTTTTCCCGTACAAGCCCCCGGCACGTCTATTACTCCTTCATCTCTTCCTTGCGCATGGCATCTTTCTTTATTCCGTCCTTGGCCATCGAATGCTTCGCCATGCCATCCTTGGCCATGCAGTCTTTGCTCATGGCATCCTTGGCACAGTCTTTGGCCATGGTTTCCTTCTTCATGCCGTCCTTGCCCATATCGTCCTTCTTCATTTCGTCTGCGGCGAACGCTGAACCGCCGACGAACAGAAGAGAGAGCGACATCAAACATGAGCTGATGGTCATCTTGTTCATGGTGAACTCCTTTGCTGGTGATTGAGTGGCAGGATTGCCTTCATTCAGGGCGGTTGAGCACGCGGACTCAACTGCCGCCGAACCAGTTGTACCCCTGGTCTTCCCAGTAGCCCCCGGGGTAGGAATTGGTGACGAAAATGGCCTGGATATGTTTCGGGTTCTTGTAGCCGAGCTTGGTCGGCATGCGCAGCTTCATCGGGAAACCGTAGCGCGGCGGCAGCGTCTTTCCGTCGTAGGTCAGCGCCAACAGCGTTTGCGGATGCAGCGCCGTCGGCATGTCGATGCTGGTGTAGTAATCATCGGCACACTTGAAACCCACGTATTTGGCGTTCAAGTCCGCGCCGACGCGGCGCAGAAAACGGGCAAAGGGCACACCGCCCCACTTGCCGATCGCGCTCCAGCCCTCGACGCAGATATGGCGCGTCACTTGGTCGGCTTGCGGCATGGCGCGCAATTCTTCCAGCGTCCACGTCTTCCGGTCGGCGACCAGGCCGGTCACTTCGAGCCGGAAACTCTCCCCATCCACCACCCGGACTTCATCCTCGCCGTAGTAGGCATTGAATGGGAACGGCCGCGTGATCATCGAGTCGGGATAGGTCGGTGCCAACCGATTCGGGTCGAACAACCATCCCTGTACCTTGTCGTTGAAACGCGAAATCCTGCCCAACGCGGTGTCGATGCTGTCCTCATCGACCAACGCGCAACCGCTCAGCAGCGACAGTCCACCGAGCGTCAAGGAACGTTGCAGGAAAGCGCGGCGCGAAGGTTGTTCGACGACCCGGCCGACTTCCTTGCGTGCGTCCTTGAGGATCGCGTCGCTCTTTTCCACGAGCCAGTCGGCATGCTTGGTGTTGTTCATGTCGCGCACTCCTTAACGTCCACGAATCATCGCGAGCAGCGTGCGTGGCACCAGCGCCACCATCGCCAGGTGAATTCCAACAAAAGCCACCAGGGCGGACATCGCCAGGAAGTGCACTCGTCGCGCTGTTTCGTAACCGCCCATCAGCTCGCGCAGGATCGGAAACTGCACCGACTTCCACAGCACCAGACCGGACAGGACAAGCACGATCAAATCGAGGAGCACGAAGAGATAGGCAGCGCGCTGCACGGCGTTGTAGTGGGCCGGATCGGCATGCGACAGACGGCCACGCAGCGCGGCCAGCACGTTGACCAGGAACGCGCGCGGCGACAGCGGGAAGAACTTGCGTATGAAGCGACCGCTGACCAGATTGAGCGCGAAGTAGATCAGGCCGTTACCCGCCAGTAGCCACATCGCCTCAAAATGCCACTGAAGCGCACCGGCCAGCCAGCCGCCGAGCGTGATGTCGTTTGGAATGACGAAATCGAAAAACGGCGCAGCGTTGTAGATGCGCCAGCCGCTCGTGACCATGATCACCACCGCGACCGCGTTGAGCCAGTGCGTCAGCCGCAGCCAGAGCGGGTGTATGAGGTTCTTTTCCACGATCGTCCTTTCAAGCGTCGAGACCAACACGCCGTCGGCTCCGCCGCCATCAGCACGTTCCCGAACGACAACCGTTCTTGAACGTTCTGCAAGGTAATTCGTCAGAACATGGCGAACGGTTACACGATCAGGAGAAAAATCCGGGATGGCGGGAAAAGGCTTGTCGACATGCGGCTGTAACCAAAAGCCACGATGCAGCGAATAACCAGAGAAGACGGATGGCGCGCCAAAGAGGATCGTCTCCGGGGCTTGTTGCTGCGCGGACTCGCCGGGAACGACGCGATCTATCAGACGTTCCTGACCGAGTTGAGCGCGCATTTGCGCGCCTTTCTGCGCAAGCGCCTGGCGCGCTTGCCCGACGAGGTGGAGGATCTTGTGCAGGAATCACTGATTGCGGTCCACAACCAGCGCCATACCTATGACGCCAACCAGCCTTTGTCGGCGTGGGTACAGGCCATCGCCCGGTATAAACTCGTTGACTTCCTGCGCCGGCGGGCCGCGCACGATCTGCTGACCGATCCGCTGGACGAAGAAGACGACTTATTTTCGAATGCCGACGCAGAGGCTGCCGAAGCGCACCGCGACCTGGACAAGCTGCTCGACGAACTGCCGGATCAGCACCGGCTACCGATCATCCACACCAAGCTGAACGGCCTGTCGGTGCAGGAGGCGGCGAAACTCACGGGCATGTCCGAGTCGGCCGTCAAGGTCGGCGTCCATCGTGGCCTGAAGGCGCTCGCCGTCAGGATAAGGGATATGAAGGGTATTCGATGAAAACGGACGATCTGATCAGCCTGCTGGCCACGGGCGCCGGCGCCGTGCAGCCGCATGCGGCCGAACGCCGTTACGCGAAAGCCATCGGTATTGGATTACTCGGCGCCGTGGCCTTGATGTTGTCTCTGCTGCGCATCCGGTCGGATCTGATCGAGGCGGTGTCCTTGCCGATGTTCTGGTTGAAGATCGGATTCGTCGCCAGCCTGTTGGCAGCCAGTCTGTTTGCCGTCCTGCGCCTGTCCCGACCGGGCGGCCGCACGCGAAACATCCCCGGCGTGTTGCTCGGACCGGTCGCAATCATGTGGGCCATTGCCTCCTATGTACTGATCGACGCCGCGCCAGAGCAACGGATCGACCTGTTTCTGGGGAAAACATGGCGGTATTGCCCGTTGCTGATTGCCGTGCTGTCGGTGCCGGCCTTCGTTTCCGGAATGTGGGCCATGCGCGGGCTGGCGCCGACTCGCCCGCGGCTTGCCGGTTTTGCGACCGGGCTGCTCGCCGGGGCGACTGCCACTTTGATCTATAGCCTGCATTGCCCGGAAATCGCGGTGCCCTTCATCGGCTTCTGGTACTTGGTCGGCATGATGATTCCCGCGGCGGCCGGATATTGGCTCGGTGAATCGCAATTGCGCTGGTAACCCGTCCCGAGCGCGCGGCTGACGTTCCGCGCGTCGTCAATAGCCCGACCAGGGTAACGGCGGTGCAACGAGCCGTCGCTCGTCGTCGCTCTTGACGCGGCCGAAGCGTGAACCACGCGATTCCCATTCACGCAAGGCAGCAGCGATCCTCGCCTGGCTGGAGCCGACCAGGTTCCACCAAATCAAAACCGGCTGCGCGAACGGTTCGCCGCCCAGCACGAGTACCCGGGCGCCGGGGCTCAAGCTGAGTTGCAGGTTGCATCGGCCCGGTTCGAGATAAGCGAGATCGTCGGTAGCGAAGTGCTCACCGTTGACGGCGATGTCGCCCACCAGGGGCAGCAGTCCGTATTCGAACGTTGGATCGAGATCGAGCGAGAGCGCCGTCGCCGTATCGTTCGTATCGCAGGCGATGTCCAGACCGAGCAAGGGAGAATGCAGGCGGGTCGGTGCGCTTTCCCGGCCGTAGCGCCCGGCCAGCAGCGTCAACGTTGCCGCGCCTTCCCGCCACTGCGGCAAGTCGGGGTAGTGCGCGAAATCCGGCGCGCATTCCTCCTGTTCCGGAGGCAAGGCAATCCACAGTTGCGCCGCATGCAGGCGCTGGCCGTCGTGCAGCGAATCCTCGGTATGCACGATGCCGTGCCCGGCGGTCATCAGATTGACTTGTCCGGGACGGATGATCTGCTCGTTGCCCAGACTGTCGCGATGCAGCACCTCGCCTTCGATCAGCCAGGTGAAGGTCTGCAAGCCGATGTGCGGATGCGCGCCGACGTGCATGCCCTTGCCGACCGCGAAATTCACCGGCCCGGCATGGTCGAGGAAGCACCAGGCGCCGATCATGCGTTGCTCTCGGCTGGGCAGCGTCCGGCGGACGACCATGCCGTCGCCGAGGTCGGCGTTGCGTGGTTCGATGCGGGTAATTGCGTTCACGATGAATGCCTTTCTAGCTGTCGTGTTGATGGAGGCCGCGCTCGATGCGCCGGTCGGGAACGAGCCACATCAGGGAGACAGCCACGTAGAGTCCTTGCGCGATCCAGGGGTATCCAAGCAGCGAGGCGCCAATGGCCACCCCGTAGAGCGCGATAGAGGTCTTGCCCTTCCAGTCGAATCCGACGACACGTTCCAGCGGCGATTTTTCGTGATGGCTGACGATGATGGTGCGCTGCAACAAGTGATAGGCCATGGCAGCCATGAACAGGATGACGCCGTACAGGACCGTGGGGGTTGCCCCGAAATGATTCTCTCCCATCCAGCCCGTGGCGAACGGAAACAGCGACAACCAGAACAGCAGATGCAGATTGGCCCACAGGATCGAACCCGAGACCTGGTTGACCGTATGGAGCAGATGGTGATGGTTGTTCCAGTAAATGCCGACGTAAACGAAGCTCAGGATGTAGCTGAGAAAAACCGGCATCAAGGGCGACAGATCGGCGAGCGTGTCGCCGTGCGGAACCTTCATCTCCAGAACCATGATGGTGATGATGATGGCCAGCACGCCGTCGCTGAAGGCCTCCAGTCGATTCTTCCCCATGCCCACCTCGCTTGCACCCTGCCCCGGATGCTGGATTGTGTCAGGACTTTATTTCGCTTACCGAGCGATTTTATCCGTTGCGAGTGCTGGCTGCCCGGCGGTGCGTACCGCGCGTCGATCGCCATGCATGCCGGATAAGACGCAACCGATGTCAGGAGACACCGGTTCCGTTCTCTTTGTTTCCTCAGACTGTTTTTTTACTCGATGCCGAGAAAATCCATCAGCGCGGCGATGAATACGAGCGGATGCGTCGGGCAGCCGGGGATGTAGAGCGACGGTTTGATCGTTTCGAGAAAACTGCGATCGACCTCTGTGCAGTCGGCAAACACACCGCCCGAGATGGCGCAGGCGCCGACGGCGATCACCAGTTTGGGCGCCGGCATGGCGTCCCAGCAGATCCGCAACGCACTCGCCATGTTGCGGCTGATCGGTCCGGACAGCACGAGGCCGTCGGCATGGCGCGGCGAGGCGACGATGTCGATACCGTAGCGCCCGAGGTCGAAGTTCACGTTGCCGAGCGCGTTGATCTCCATCTCGCAGCCGTTGCAGCCGCCGGCCGATACCGAGCGCAACTTGAGCGAACGGCCGAAGCGCTTGCGGAACGCGGCATGCGCCTTGACCGGGTCGATGTCTGGATGCGCGGCGCTGATCGTCAGCCCTTCGCGCGAGGTCGAGCCCAGTTTCACGTCGTTGTCGAAGGCGATTTTCTTTGCGGTACATACGGTTTCGCAGTCGCCGCACAGAACGCAGCGGCCGAGATCAATCTGCACCGGATCAAGCGTAATCGCCCGGCTCGGGCAGATCGTGGCACAGGCGTTGCATTGACTGGCGCAATCCACCGTGCCGATCACCGGTTTGCCGCGAAAACCGCCGGGCACGGCGGCGCGCAAATCGGTGATGTACTGCGTGCCCTGGGCCTTGCGCACCGCGATGGATTTGGGGAAGTTGAACATCAGAGATCGTTGCCGCAGTAGGAAAGATCGAAGCTCTTGTTGCAGATCGGGAAATCGGAAATCCCGTTGTCGCGTACGGCCAGCGCCAGTCCAAACCAGTTGGGCAGCGACGGGTCCTGCACCTTGTAGTGCAGCAGTTCGCCGTGCGCGCCCGTTTCCAAGACCTGCACGACCGGCCCGCGCACGCCTTCGATCAGCGATACGCACAGCGCGTCGGGGCGCAGACGGGCATCAAGCGCAATCGGATCGGCCTCCGCTCCGTCGAGATCCAGCGTGTCGTCGTCGAGCACGCGAAACAGCCAAGCCAGCGAGGCGTCGATCTCGCGCATGCGCACGACCATGCGCGCCCAGCAATCGCCCGACGGCTCGATCGCCATTTCGATCGGGAAACGCTCGTACAGGCTGCCCGGTGACTGATGACGTACGTCATACGCCACGCCACTTGCCCGCCCGGCGACGCCGACGAGTCCGAGGTCGTGCGCAGCCTGCTTACTGACCACGCCGGTACCGCGGAAGCGCGCCTTGACACTGAGCGCCGAGCACATCAGCTCATTGATCCCGGCGAGGTCGCGTGCGAAATCGGTGAGTGTCTTGCGCAGATCATCGCGCAATCCGCCGCCCAGACCCTTAGTCAGCCACGGGCGCAGCCAGCCGCGCCCGAAACGGTTGCCGCAGACGCGTTGGCAGGCGTTGATCACCGCCGTGCGCAAGCGGCCGTAGGTGCCGGTCCCTTGCAAAAAAGCAATGTCGGTCGCCAGTCCGTTGAGCGTCGCCAGGTGGATGGCGATGCGTTCCATCTCCAGCGCCACGCCGCGCAAAACCTCGCTCTCGAAACTCGGCGTCACGCCCGTCAAGGCTTCCAGCGCGGCCAGATGGCCCCAGGCGTAGGCGATGCACGAGTCGCCGCAAATGGATTCGACGATGGGCGTCAGCGTCGTCGGCGGACGCGTGAGGAGCAGTTTTTCCACGCCGCGATGCTGATAGCCGAGCTGGATTTCCAGGTGATGCACCTTCTCGCCGAGGCACATGAAACGGAAATGTCCCGGTTCGATCACGCCGGCGTGGATCGGCCCGACGCCGACTTCATGCACCTCTTGGCCGCGTACCTGGAAGAAGGGGTAATCAGCCATGCGCTGTTGTCGTTCACTTTCGAAGCGCACCGGCTTGAGCCAGGGGTGGCCATCCGGCTGCAGACCGGTCTGTTCCCACAGTTCGCGCTCGTAGATATGCGCGGCGGGATGACGCACGGTCAGCGACGGATAACTTGCACCCGGCGTGGCGTGGGCGCGAAGAAACGAAAGATCGCCGGCCGCAGACTGGAGAACGGCAGTGACCACGATGTCGGCCGTCGTGGAGTTCCTGTTGACCCGACCGAACAAAGTCACGAGCCGATCGCCGTCATCCAGCCGCGCCGAGCAAAGCGCGGCGAACTCCGCCAGTGACCGCTCAGCCAGTTCGCGCACGTCGCACATCAGGATCGGTTTGCCTGCCGCCGCTGTCATTGCGCGCCCCCGATCGACACGGCCACCGCACGCAGCAGTTGGCTGATGGGCTCGGGCGTATAGGTGCCCAACATGATGAGGATGCTGACGAAGCCCAGCTTTGGGATGATCGTCACCAGCGATTCGACGACCGGCGGCCCGCTGCGCGTCGGCGCGTCCCAGAGCATCGGGAAGACGGCGCGACCCGTGGAAACGAAGATGATGGTCAGCATGCCGCACATCACGGTAAACGCCATCAGATTCCCGGCCTGCACGATGCCTGACAGAATCAACATCTCGGCCAGGAAGCTGGCGAACGGCGGAAAGCCGAGCAAGGCGAAAATTCCGACGGTGAACAGCAAACCGGTAAAGGGCATGACGCGGATGACACCGTTGAGCGGCGCCGTCTCGTTGGTGCCGTACACCGCCCACATACGCCCCGAGGTCAGGAACAGTATCGATTTGACGAACGCGTTGCTGACGACGTAGAGCACGACGCCATAAGCCGCCGCCTTGCCCACCGACAAGCCGAGCGCGATGACGCCGGAGGAACTGACGCAGGCGTAGGCGATCAGCCGCTTGTAGTTGCGCACGGCCATGATCTGCACGGCGGCGACGATCAGCGACAGATAACCCATGACCAACAGTTCCTGTGCAACGAAGCCCATCTCGAAGCCGTGGAAAACCTGCAGGATACGGAAGACGGCGACCACGCTGAGGTTGAACTGCACGGCGGCGAGCAGCGCGCTGGTGCTCGTCGGCGCGCGCTCGTAGGTTTCCGGCAGCCAGCTGTACAAAGGCGCCAGGCCGAGTTTGCCGCCCAGCCCGAACAACACGAACGCGAGGCCCAGCCGCTGCCAGCCGTCCTTCACCGTCGTCAGCGACGCGCTGAGTTGATCGACCCGGAAATTGATCTCCAGACCGCGCAAATCCACCGACTGCGAGAGGCACATGAAGCCCAGGAATGTGATCGCCAGCGTCATGGCCGAATAGAGGACGTAGCGCCAGGCGGTCGCTTTCGGCGACGGCGAGTCGCCGCGTGCAACGAGCGGTGCGGCGCAAAGCGTGCTGAGCTCGATCAGCGCCCACATCAGGATCAGATGATTCGACAACACGCCGAGGTTCATCACGACCATGAACACGATGGTCATCGCGGCACGGAAGCGGATGTCCTGCGCGAACAGGGCCGACGTCCGTTCGCGCGAGAGCATGTAGACGCTGATGCCGAGGAACACGGTGTTGATGACCAGCACGAACAGCATCGAGGTTGGATCGAGCACTAGATAGCGCTTGGCAAAGTACAGCGGCAGTTCGTCCAGCGGATGTGTGACGAATACGGCGACGGAAGCCAGCCAGGTCACCAGCGCGACGGCGGCAAGCCCGAGGGCGATCCCGCGCGTCGCCCGGGCGCCCAAAGCCGCGCCGGTCGGAGACGGTGCCGTGCTGCTGGAGACGCCGACCGTGTCGAGCGCGCTCATTGGGTTTCCTTTCGCATCTCGGTTTCGCCCTGGATGGGCGCAGGTTCTCCCGCAACCAGCCAGCTACCGACGACGACGGTCAGGACGTATACCGCGCTGACCGCCAGATGCACAGTCAGCGGCCAGGGTTCAGGCATCAACGTTTCGAACAGCGCAAGCGCGTTCTCCATGAACAGCACGGCGACCAACTGTGCCTTCGGTTCCTGGTTGGTCGAGAGGATCAGGAAGGCGATGACCACGGTCGCGGCGACGACGCCGAGCGTCAATGCGCGCGCATCGGCCCGCGCGCCGTCGCCGAACTTGAACGCCAGGATGATCAGCATGACGGCGATGATCCAGGCGAACAGATTGGACGGCATCAGGCTGAGGCGCGCATTCGGCTGCTTGCGGAGCGCCCGGCGCAGCAGATACGGCACCAGCGCTGCGCGCACCAACAGCACTTCGAGTCCGACCAGCACGGCATGGACGGACAGTTCCTCCGAAGAGTTCGACCGTGATCCAGCCGAGCGCCAGCGCCTGCAGGGCCAGCCAGGTCGGCGCGGCGGAAATCTTGCCGAAGAACACCGGAATCACGGTGGCGATCAGGCAGAAGATCACGGGCAAGGTCATCAGCGGCTCACTCCCATTCCGCCCGCTCCGATCACCAGCATGCAGCCGAGCGCGGCGATCGAGGCAATCGACACGTAGCGCGCCACCCAGCGCATCGGCAAGCGCGCGGTCAGCGATTCGACGCAGCCGACAACGAGGCCGACCACCAGCATCACCGCAAACGACGTCAGCACGGCGGCGAGCGGCGACGCGAGCGGATCGAACGGATTGACGAGCGCGGCGATCAGGCCAGCGTAAAGCGTTATCTTCATCGCCGCGGCGAACTGCATCGCCGCCAGTTCCGGACCGCTGTGATCGAGGATCATCACCTCGTGGATCATCGTCAATTCGAGGTGCGTCAGCGGATCGTTGACCGGCACGCGCGCCGCTTCCGTCTGCAACAGGATGAGCAGGCAGAGCACGAGCGGCGCAACGACGATCGCGTAGTAAGGCGTGTGGTGCAGGTGGCCGATCAGGTCGGCAAAGCTGGTCATGCCGGTGGCCGCGCTCGCGGTGCCGATGAGCAGGAACAGCGCCGGCTCGGCGTAGGTGGCAAAGGCGGCTTCGCGCGCCGCGCCCATGCCCTCGAACGAACTGCCGACATCCATCGCCGAGAGCATCAACGCGATGCGCGCCAACCCCATGGTGTAGGCCAGCACGATGAAGTCATGCGAAAACTGCAGCGGCGCGAACTGCCCGAGCATCGGCGCCATGCCGGCGGCCAACACACCGGCGATCAGCACGATCCAGGCGCCGGCGCGGAACAGCGGCGTCGCCGTCATACTCTCGACCGGACGTTTGCCGAGCAAGCGCCAAAGATCAAAGGCGAACTGGACGATGCGCGGCCCCTTGCGCCCCGCCCACCAGGACTTGGTCCGATTAACGATACCGACCAACAGGATCGGCATCGCGAGCACGAAGGCCCAGTGCACCAGTTGCAAGCCCAGCCTCATTGCAGCGCTCCTTCAGCCAGCAGAACGAGCACGGCGATGATTACGATGCCGGCAAGCCCGATCGCGAAGGCGAGGCGTGGATCGTCTTCGCGCATCCTTTCCGACAACTCGACGGCCGTATCGACGCCGTGATCGATCACGTTGTACAGGCGGCGCTCAACGGCATCGACGCAATCGGTGACCACGTAGCTCTCACTCGGAAAATACCCGGCCGGCGCTTTCTGCCGCTTGAGCAGCACCATGATGTTCCTGAATGGTTGCGCAAAATCGACGGAAAAACTGGCGCCCGAGTACTGCATTCGGGTGTTCGGCGCCTCGTAGCCGCAGCCCCAGGTCTGGTTCCGGTCCGGCTTCTGGCGTGAAAGCCGCACGCGCAGCCAAAGTGCCGCGCCAACGACCGCGACCAGTACGCCCGAAATCCATCCGATGCGCGACAGGTTGCCGGAAACGGCTTGCAAGGCATACGTCGCCGCAGTGTCGGAAACGGACTGCGTGAGAAGCGCCACCGGCACGGCGACCAGCGCCAGGCCGGCGATCGGCAGCACGCCAAACAACACCGTGCCCAACGCATGCAGACCCATCGGCACCAGCATCCAGCGGTTGGCCTCGCGCCCTTCCGGCAGACTCTCGTCGCGCGCATTGCCGAGGAAGATCACGCCGAACGCCCGCGTGATGCTGAGCGCGGACACCGCGCCCACGAAAGCCAGCGCCGCGGCGACTGAACTCAGCACCAACTTCGCCCAGACCCCTGTTGCCCCGTTGCTGAACAGGCCGGAATAGATCACGAACTCGCTGGCGAAACCGTTGAACGGCGGCAGCGCCGAAATGGCTACACCGCCGACGACGAAGCAGACGGCCGTCACCGGCATCAACTTGAACAGCCCACCGAGCCGCTCCATGTCGACGACGTGCTTGATCTGATAAACGCAGCCCGCCGCGTAAAACAGCTGGCATTTGAAGAACGCATGATTGAGCACGTGCAGCAAACCGCCGCCAAAACCGAGCACCGCCAGCGTCGCGTTGCCCCATGCTAATCCCAGGCAGCCGACGCCGAAGCCGATGCCGGCGATCCCGACGTTCTCGGTCGATGAGTAGCCGAGCAGGCGCTTGAGGTCGCGCTGGCCGACGGTATACAGGCCGCCGATCACCGCCGACGTTGCCGAGAAAGCGATCAGGAACCAGCCCATCCATTCGTCGGGCCTCCCGATGAGGAGAATGAAGCGTAGCAGTGCGTACAGACCCGCCTTGTGGATCACCCCCGACATCAGCGCCGAGACGTGCGCTGGCGCGGCCGCGTGTGCTCGGGGCAGCCAGGAATGAAACGGGAAGAAGGCCGACTTCAGGCAAAAACTCGTCACCAGCAGCAGGAAGACTACATTGCGCAAGGTACCTGGATGCTGGTTCAACCAGCGTCCGATGTCGGCAAACGCCCACGACTGACCGTGCGTGTAGAGAATCATCACCGCCGCAACGAGGAACAGGAGACCGACGTGCGTCGAAACGAGGTAGTTGAAACCGGCAAAGCGCACCTTCTGATTGGTGTAGTCCCAGATGACCAGTTGCCACGCCGCCAGCGCCGCCACTTCCCAGCCGAACAGAAAGGAAACGACTTCGTTGCCGCTGTAAACCAGCAGGAAGGACAGGGCAATCATGTTGAGCAGTGCGAAATGCACGCCGACGTGGCGTGGCCCCGAAAAGTACTTTTGCAGATAGCCCACCGCATACACGCTGCCGAGCAGCGTCATGGGCAGGGACCAGCAGAGGAAGAAGGCACCCAACGCGTCGAGCCGGTAGTGGATCGCGCCGATCGGATAAGCCCAGGCCATCCCGCCAGTGACGTCGGGTCCGCCCATCAGCACGGGAATCGCCACCGACCAGGCCAGCAACATGGCGATGGCTTGCGAGGCGAGACCGAACGCGGCGCGCACATGATTGCTTGTATTGAGCAGGCACAGCCCGGCGCCGACGATCAGGGTGAGGACGGCGAAAATGAGCTGGTTCATGACTGACGGGCGCTTGACGTGCCTGAGGGGTTTTCGGTTGAGCCGGATTGGTTCGTATCTTCTATCCGCGCCTCAAGGCATCTGCGCAACCACCCGGGCCGAACATCGGAATCTTTGGAGCCGTGGATTATAACGGCACGCAATATTTACACAAATGAAAAATGACTTAAATTACAATATTATTATCATCAAAGATTAACAGAAGGCCGATCATGGAAAATCGCACAGCTCGACTGACCATCCTGATTGATCCCCGGAAGAAAAAGCTGTTCGAGGAAATATGCGCGCGACAGGATCTGAATTCGTCACAAGTCGTGCGCAAGCTGATGCGCCAGTACATTCTCGATAATCTGGCCGAGGATGAAGTCCCGGCCTGGCTGGTTCCGCACGCAAAGAGCGACGACGCGAAGAAATAGGGTCGCCGTCACGCCGTCACAATCCGATACATAACCGGAGCAAAGACGTCACAGAGCTGCGCGGCACTTTTCGCTATCATTATTCCCATAACACGGAAACGTTTTTCACATAGCGAAAGGAAATAACATGCTCACCTTCATTCTGGTTCTTGCTTGCGTCTCGGTACCATACGTTCTGGACCTCTACCTCAACGCCCCGCTGAATACCGAAACCGAAGAGGAATGCTACGACGGCAGGTAACGAGTCCTGCCCCCGCGCTCCGCGCCGGGACAACGAGACGTACTCGACCTGCCTGCGTGACTGAAGCACAAGCCTTCAGCCGCAGGCTTCTTGTTTTTTGGACGGTCACCAACCCCATCTATCACTGACGACCGAAGTAACGCCCCGCCTTACCCCTGTTCGCGCCCGGAAATTCAACAGCGGCGCTGACGTGATTCGATTCCTTTATACTCTCGCCTTCGTTGTTGCTCCGGAATATTCCGGTCAGCAGAAAACAAAACATTCAACGTAGCAAAAGGTCAGTCAGCATCGCGCTTTCGCAGTTCTTGCCGCGCAGCAATGCCCGGCTTTAGAACTGCACCGGTAACGGCATAAGATCCTGGATACGTCACGCACTCGCGTAACACGCAGATTGACGGTTCGATCCGTACTCTATTCACCGATCGATCAGCCGGCCCAAGCGATGCCCTGGCCTTTGTCGTTCAGGACCTGCGACATGAGTTACACCGCTGAATCGATTTCCGTATTGAAGGGGCTGGAGCCCGTTCGCCACCGTCCCGGCATGTACACGCGGACGGATCATCCGCTGCACATCATCCAGGAGGCCATAGACAACGCGGCTGATGAGGCGCTGGGCGGCTTTTGCAAGCGCATCACGGTGACGCTGCATGCCGACGGCTCGGTCACCGTTTTAGACGATGGGCGCGGCATCCCGGTGGAAATCCACCCGATCGAAGGCGTGCCGACAGTCGAGGTCGTATTCACCCAACTGCACGCCGGCGGCAAGTTCAACAAGAACGATGGCTCTTCCGCCTACCGCTTCTCCGGGGGTCTGCATGGCGTCGGCGTGTCGGTGACCAACGCGCTATCGACACGACTGGAAGTGGAGGTCACGCGCAACGGTGATCGGCATCAGTTGGCGTTCTCCGGCGGTACCGTCATTGAGCCGCTGCAACGCGTCGGCAACGCGCCCAAGCGCGCCAGCGGTACGCGCATCCGCGCCTGGCCGGACGCCAAATTCTTCGATTCGCCGAACATTCCGCTGGCCGAGCTTGAACGTCTGTTGCGCTCCAAGGCGGTACTGCTGCCGGGGCTGGAAATCTCGCTGAAGATCGAGAACGGCGAAACCAAGACCTGGTGCTTCGCCAACGGCATGCAGCAATACCTCGCCGAACAGATCGACGGCGAACTGGCTGCGCCAATTTTCACCACCGAGAAATACGCCGCCGCCGGAGACGAGAATTTCCCAGCCGGCTCCGGCGCCGCCTGGGCGCTGTGCTGGAGCGCCGAGGGCAATCTAGCGCGCGAATCCTACGTCAACCTGATCCCGACCCCGGCCGGCGGCACGCACGAGACCGGACTGCGCCAAGCCGCCTTCGACGCCATCAAGAGCTTCGCCGAACACCACGCGCTGCTGCCCAAGGGCATCAAGCTCGCCGCCGACGACGTCTTCTCGCGCGCCAGCTACGTGCTCGCCGCGCGCGTGCTCGACCCCTCGTTCCAGGGCCAGACCAAGGAACGCCTGAACTCGCGCGATGCCGTCGCGCTGGTCTCGCGCATGGTGCGCGACCCGCTCGAACTGTGGCTCAACGAGCACCCGGACGACGCCAAGAAAATCACCGAACTGGCGATCAAGGCCGCGCAAGCGCGTTCGCGCGCCGGCCAGAAGGTCGAGAAACGCAAGCAGTCGGCCGTCGCCATCCTGCCCGGCAAGCTGTCGGACTGCCAGAGCGAGGACATCGGCCGCAACGAACTCTTCCTCGTTGAAGGCGATTCGGCCGGTGGCTCGGCCAAATCGGGGCGCGATAAAGAGGTACAAGCGATTCTTCCTTTGCGCGGCAAGGTGCTCAACACCTGGGAAGTCGAACCCGGCAGCCTGTTCGCCAACCGCGAAATCCATGATATTGCCGTCGCGCTCGGCATCGACCCGCACCTACCGGACGCGCCGGCGTCGGTGCTCGACAACCTGCGCTACGGCAAGGTGGTGATCATGACCGACGCCGACGTGGACGGCAGCCACATCCGGGTGTTGCTGTGCACGCTGTTCTACCGCCACTTCCCCAAGCTGCTCGAACACGGCCACCTGTACTTCGCGCAGCCGCCGCTCTATCGCCTCGACGTTCCGGCGCAGGGGAAGAAACGCCCGCCGCGCAAGCTCTACGCACTCGACAACGACGAGCGCGAGGCGCTGCTCGACCGCCTGCAGATGGAAGGCGTCAAGCCGGAGGCGGTGGCCATCTCGCGCTTCAAGGGCCTCGGTGAGATGAACCCGGAACAGCTCTGGGAAACGACCATGTCGCCCGACACGCGGCGCTTGATGCACGTGCGCCTGCCCGGTGCGGACGACGCCAACCCGGTGATGAATATGTTGATGGCCAAGAGCGAATCGGCCGGACGGCGGTCGTGGATGGAAGCCAACGGCGCGCTGATCGGCGCGGAGATTTGAGATGACCCACAAACATGACGATACGGCCACGCCCGACCTGTTCGCCGACTTGAGTGCGGCGACGGACGACGAAACGTCTACACAAACCCCGGAACAAACTCCGCTTGCGCGCACGTCGGTGGCAACCGCTGATGAAGCGGAAAGCGAAACGCTCATTGCCAAACCGTTGAACGCACCGCCCGTGCCACCAACTCCACCAACTCCACCAACGCCGCCTTCCACCCCTGAGATCATCGCCGACGAGGACGGCGACAGCATCCTGCTGCACGAGACCGCCGCGCGCGACTACCTCGAATACGCCATCGCCGTCGTCAAGGGCCGTGCCCTGCCCGACGTCAAGGACGGCCAGAAACCGGTGCAGCGCCGCGTGCTGTTCGCCATGCGCGAACTCGGGCTGATGGCCGGCGCCAAGCCGGTCAAGTCGGCGCGTGTCGTCGGCGACGTCATCGGTAAATACCACCCGCACGGCGATACCTCCGCCTACGATGCCATGGTGCGCGTCGCGCAGCCGTTCTCGCTGCGCTATCCGCTGGTCGACGGGCAGGGCAACTTCGGCTCGCGCGACGGCGACAACGCGGCGGCCATGCGCTACACCGAAGCGCGCCTGGCGCCGATTGCCGAACTGCTGCTCGGCGAACTCGGCGAAGGCACCGTCAACTACCAGCCGAACTACGACGGCTCATTCGACGAGCCGGCCTTCCTGCCCGCCCGCCTGCCCTTCTCGCTGCTCAACGGCGCCTCTGGCATCGCCGTCGGCATGGCCACCGAAATGCCGTCGCACAATCTGCGCGAAGTCGCCAACGCAGCGATCCACAAGCTACAGAACCCGGATGCCGGCGTCGCCGAGCTGATGGAACACATCCCCGGCCCGGACTACCCCGGCGGCGGCCAGATCATCTCGACGCCCGCTGAAATCGCCGGCGCCTACGGCAGCGGCCGCGGTAGCCTGCGCGTGCGCGCCCGCTACGAGTTCGAGGAAATGGCGCGCGGCGCCTGGCAACTGGTGATCAAGGAACTGCCGCCCGGCGTCTCCAGCGCCAAGGTGCTGTCCGAAATCGGTGCGCTGATGAACCCGCAGCCCAAGCCGGGCAAGAAGTCGATCGAGCAGTCGGCGGCGCAGTTGAAAGCGCTGTTCGCCTCACAGCTCGAACGCGCGCGCGACGAGTCAGGCAAGGACGACGACATCCGTCTCGTCTTCGAGCCGGTCAGTTCGCGCCAGAACCGCGACGAGTTCGTCGCCCTGCTGCTGGCGCACACCAGCCTGGAGACCACTGCGCCGATCAACCTCGTCGCCGTCGGCATCGACGGCCGCCCGTGCCAGAAGACGCTGGCCGATCTGATCGGCGAGTGGTGCCAGTTCCGCGTCACCACGGTGAAGCGGCGCACCGAATTCCGTCTGGCCAAGGCCAACGACCGCATTCACATCCTCGAAGGCCGGCACATCGTCTTCCTCAACATCGACGAAGTGATCCATCTCATTCGCGAATCGGACGAACCCAAACCGGCGCTGATCGCGCGCTTCAATCTCTCCGACCGGCAGGCCGAGGACATCCTCGAAATCCGCCTGCGCCAGTTGGCCCGCCTCGAAGGCATCAAGATCGAGCAGGAACTGGAAAAGCTGCGCGCCGAGAAAGAGGAGTTGGAGAAGCTGCTCGACAGCGACACGTTGCTGCGCCGGCTGGTGATCAAGGAAATCAAGGCCGACGCGACCAAATACGGCGACGATCGGCGCACCCTGATCGAAGCCGCCTCGATGGCCTCGCGCTCGGAAGTGGCGGCGGTGGCCGACGAGCCGGTGACGCTGATCGTTTCCGACAAAGGCTGGGCACGTGTGCGCCAGGGCCACGGCCTCGACCTTTCCGGCGTCGCCTACAAGGACGGCGACGGCCCCGGCTCGGCGCACGAATGCCGATCGGTCGATTCTCTGGTCATTATCTCGACCGAAGGCCGCGCCTTCACCGTGCCGATTGCCGCGCTGCCCGACGGGCGCGGCATGGGCGCACCGCTGCCTTCGTTCGTCGAGATCGGTGCCGGCAAAATCGCCCACGTACTAGTCGGCAAGCCCGAAGACGAACTGCTAGTGGCCAAGACCTCCGGCTACGGCTTCATCTGCACCTACGGCGACCTGCTCTCGCGCCAGAAGGCCGGCAAGGCCTTCCTCACGCTCGAAGACGGCTGCATTATCCTGCCCCCCGCCCGCGTCACCAGCAGCATGGACCACCTTGCCGCGCTCGCAGACGACGGCCGCCTGCTGGTCTTCCCGCTCGACCAGATGAAACGGCTTTCCGGCGGCAAGGGCGTGCAAATCATCGGCCTGAAGGACAAGGAGACGCTGAAGGCTGCCATCGCCGTCAGGGGGCCGGTAGTCAGCATCAAGGGCATGTTCCGCAACAAGCCGAAGGAACTATTCTCGGACGAGAAGCACTTCGGCCAGCGCGCGCGGCGCGGCGCGCCGGTGGGGCTGGTGAATCAAGCGACCATCGAAGGCCGGCCGGAACAGTCGAACGCCGACGCGGACTGATCCGGGCGAATCGGTTTCCGGGCAGACCGACGTGCTGATCGCCGGGAGGACATTTCCCGGCGATCAGCGACTTACTGCGCTCAAACCCCCAGCGCCTGCAGTTTCCCGTCGAGGAATTTCTTGGCGCGCGGCACATCGCTCTCATCGAGGTGTTCGATGATGATCGGGATGTTCGGATGGCGTTCGGCCAACCGTTTCAGGTAGAGGTCGTAGTTGAGTATGCCGAGTCCGGGCGCCGGCAGCTCGACCGCACCGACGCCGCGGAATGAATGCGCCTCGGAAGCATCGATGGCTGCATGTTTTTCGCCGGTATCCTCGGCGCGTTTGATGTCCTTGGCGTGTGCGATCTTCACCCGGTCGCCCAGGGCATTGAAGATCCGGTTGAGTTCACCATCGACGTCGTCGATGTTGTGTTCGGTGAAGTAGTTGGTCGGATCGAGCAGCAAGCCGAGCCCGGGACTCTGGATATCGTCGAACAGGCGCAGGAGCTGATTGACCGAACCGATGATGTTCTGAATGTAGTTCTCGACCAGGAACACGGCGCCGTGTTCGTGCGCATACTGGGTGAGGTCCGCGATGATGCCCTTGATTTCCTGGTACGCCTCTTCGGTAGCGTTCCGCGGATCGAAGACCCAATCGCTTTCACGGTTGAACGTTCCGGTCTCGCTGATCACGTAGGGCGTCCCAAGATCGCGCGCATGGCGCAACAGGGTTTTCAGGTAGTCGATATTGTTCTTGCGCTGAACGGCGTCGGGATGGACGAGGTTGGTGTATCCCGAAATGCAGACGATCGGCAGATTGGCGACGCGAAACGCATCGCGGATCTTGTGACACCTGGCAACGTCCAGTTCTTTCCAGTCCAGTGCCATGTCCTTGAAGCACAGGTCCAGTTGGACGCACGTAAACCCATGTTCCTTGATCCGCTTGATGCTCTCGTCCAGGGTGTACGGGAAATAACCGTTGAAAATTCCGACCGAAATCATGACTGCTCCTTATTTTAAAAATATGGCCGCTCCCGGCGACCAGCCCTCGCCTGTGAAATCTGGTGAAATCCGATCAGAGGTGCTCGATCTTTCGTGCGAAATCGATGGTGCTCCCGCTCGCGATCGATTCATAGCAAGCGTCGATGGCCACCATGGTACGCAGATTGTCGCGTCCTGAAATCTCGGGTTCCGCATCGTTCTCCACGGCGACCAGGAGCTGTGCCATCGTCCCCTGGAATGCGTCCGGGAACCAGACCTTGTCCCACGTTGGTCGAATCCACTGGTTGGGCAGCTTGCGGCTGGTGCACTCCAGGGTGCTCGGCGTTCTCGCGGGATAGCTCGGCCAGCCGATGGTGCCCTGGGCCATGCCTTCGGTTCCCTCCACGCGCCACTTGATGTAGATGTCCTTCTCTGTCCCCTCGCCCGGCCAGGCCCAGACGTCATCGAGGCTGGTCGCCATCAAGCTGTTGGCGTACTGGAAGGTATATTGCGATATTCCGTCGATGTGATTGAACCTGGTACGCGGGTCCTGGCGCGTCAGTGCGGTGATCTTCTGCGGATCGCCGAACAGATAGCGAAAGACGTCGATATGGTGAATACCCATGTTCAGGATCTCGATGTGATCGTACTTCTTCAGGAAATCCTGCCAGTGGGGAATGGCGCGCATGTCGATGGTCGCCAGCACCGGCTGTCCCAGGTAATCCAGATCGAGCAACGTCTTCAGCGCGCGCATCGACTGGTCATAGCGCATGTTGGAATTGACCCCGAGCTTGATTCCGGCATCGGCCGCCAGCTTGACGATCATTTGCGCCTCGGGGAAATTCATGGCCAAAGGCTTCTGGCAGAGGATTCCCTTGATGTGGCTGCTCTGCTTGACCGCCTGCCGGACGATCTCGACCTGCTGATCCGGCGGCACGGCAATGTCGAGGATTTCGATCTCCGGGTCAGCCAGCAATTCCTGCCATGTCCCATATACCTTGGGGATGCCGGCTCTCTGCGCTGCCTGACGCGCCTTGTCCACCGACAGAGAAGCAATCGCCTGAGGATTGAAGCCGGCTGCGCGATAGGCCACCAGATGACAATCCTGCATGATGAATCCGGCACCGATGCAACCAATCCGGAAATCCTTGCGCACCGGAAGAACAGGGTCGATTCTTAGCGCTTGCCCAGTGAAATCCATTCGTCGCTCCCTCAGCCGTTTAGTTATATTTGCGCATGCTCAACGCCCCGGCGAATCATGCCGAACGACTGCCCGCATGTCGCCAGTCAGGTTAGGCAATTGCAGGACAGAAGCAAGAAATAAGACTGACACAAAATGACATGAAAATTGCTGATCCCTTCAAGGGATGAAAGCAGGAACACGATCCAACACACAACTGGCCGAATGGAATGTGGCGATCGAAAGGTAGCGACCGGCTCCCTCCGCAACGAACACGGTTACGGCCCAACAGTCGAATCAGCGGGGTATCGAAGGCCCGCCTGTCGTATCGGATAGCAACACTAACCAGACGGTGGCGATAAAAGGAGAAAACCCGGCACGAAGCATCGTTCCGGGTCGGGCGCAGAGCCTCAAGGCGACTGGCGGTTCAACCTCGGCATCGCCTCGACGACGATGCGTACGAGTTCGGCGACCGAACCTGCCTGCAGCTTCTGCATGATCAATTGCCGGTAGGTCTCGGCCGTGCGTACGCCGATACCGAGTTCCTGCGCGATCACCTTGGTCAGCTTGCCTTCGAAGATTCCTTGCAGAACCTCCTTCTCGCGCGGCGTGAGCAAGGCGATGCGCTCGCCGATCATGCGGTTGCGCGCCAAGACATCGGCGCGCTCCTTATCGATGCGCAGTCCATCCTGAATGCGCTCGATCAGATGTTGCGAGGGAAAGGGTTTCTGGAAGAAATCGAGCGCGCCGCCGCGCATCGCGCGCACCACGGACTCCACTTCGGCAAAGGCGGAAACGAAAATCATCGGCAGATCGACACCGCGCCTGTGCAACTCGTCCTGAAGCTCAAGACCGCTCATGCCCGGCATGCGCAGGTCGCTGACGATGCATCCTTCAAGGCCTTCGAGATCCTGATCGAGAAACTCGACGGCATTCTCGAAGACAACATAGGGCAGATTGACCGACTCGGTCAGGTCGACCAGCAGGAAAGTTACAACAGGGTCATCGTCGATCAAGTAAACTTTTGGGACGTTCCGCGCAGATTGCTTTGTATTCATAGTTATCGGGATCAACGAGGTTCGCCGGACATGATACAAATTGAAGCTTTTCATCGCAATCACCGACGTGCGAAGAAACCGCCGAATAACCCGATGCAATTCCCGGAATGACAATCCGCATCGTCAGGCAAAAGCCCGCCGCAGTGCAAAGCTGAGCTACAAACGTCGCATTCGCCAGAAATGCCGCCGTTCCACATCGCGTCTGCTGTCGGCGTTGCGGCGAGCATCGCAGAACCTGGACAACGATGCGATCTTCATTGAAGACTGCGAGCCGAGCATGGCAGACCGCGACCATGCCAGCAGCGCAGGCCTCGGACTCTTCTCGATTGTCTACGACGTTGCACCCATACAAAGCAGCGAATTGCAACCGCCGAGTCGTCCCGCAGTCGAGCTTGGCGCAAGAATGTGGCTGCCGCGACGAACCATCCTGCGTGAACAAGAAAACCCGCAAAGCTCTGAGCAGTGCGGGTTCCGTGGTGTTCTGGCGGAGAGGGCGGGATTCGAACCCGCGTTAGGATATTATCCTAAACACGCTTTCCAGGCGAGTTCAATCCATGTGAACCACGCGGCTTTGCGGCCGTTATTGTATTTATTGGCACAATTCTGGCACACGACGGGGAAAATTCCGGATGGCGACAATCCGTAAAAAAGGCGATTACCAATGGCACGTCCAGGTCCGACGCAAAGGGTTTCCCTCTCAGACCAAGACGTTCATGTACCGCGAGGATGCCGAGAAGTGGGCGCGATCGGCCGAACGGGACATGGACGCAGGGATTTTTACGAGCGCCAGCGACGCGGAACGGACGACTGTCCGGGATTTGATCAAAGATTTCAAAAGCGAGTTTGCCCCGAAGCATTATCGGGTGCGCGAGGATGAGAAGGAGGCTTGGCGCTTCCAACTCGCTCGCCTCGATGAGGCATTAGGGGACTACAGTCTGGCGGCGCTCGACCAAAAGCTGATCGCCAGCTACCGCGACAAGCGTATCAAGGGCGACGGAGATCGGTCGGCTGTTGGAGAATCAACCGTCCGGAAGGAACTCTATATGCTCTCGAAAGTGCTGGGCTTTGCCCAGACCGAAAAAGGTATCGTGCTGCCTCGTGGAAACCCGGTTGAGAAGATCCGCAAGCCATCAGACGGAAAAGGGAGGGATCGCCGCCTGTCGGGAGAAGAGTGGCAGGCGTTTGTAAAGGAATGCCAGGCGTCGCGCAATCTCTGGCTTTGGCCGGCGGTTCAATTGGCTGTCGAGACGGCAATGCGGCAGGGTGAGTTGTTGTCCTTGACTTGGTCCCAAGTTGATATGAAACGTCAACTAGCCTTGCTGGTAGATCCCGAGAAGATCAAGAACCGCGAGCCGCGCGCTGTCCCCCTGTCGAGAGCTGCCGCAACCGTGCTCAATGCTCTGCCACGAAGCGTTTCCGGGTTGGTGTTGCCCGTCGAACGGTTGACGCTCTACCACGCGTTTCGATATGCCTGTGATCGAGCCAAGATAGCAGATTTCACGTTCCACGATCTTCGGCACGAAGCTTTGTCCAGACTGGCAGAACGTGGTGATTTTTCCGTGCTGGAGCTCGCAGCGGTCAGTGGACACAAGACGCTTCAGATGTTGAAGCGTTACACACACTTGCAGGTGGAAAAATTGGCGAGAAAGCTGAGCTAGGTAGGCCAGTTTTGACAAACCCGCCAAGCTCGCTTATAGTACCTACAGATTTTTTCCTTAGCCGAACTTGGCGCAAGCCTATGGCGGCAAATCCTAGGGCCACGAAAGTGGCTCTAGTTGTTTGTGGGTGAAGAAATGTACATTTGTTATGTCAACGAAGCTGGGTGTACTGGCGCGCTGCCAGATTCCCTCTCATCAATTCAGCCTGTTTTCACTTTAGTTGGGTTGTTCATCAAGCAAACCCATGTAAGAAGCATAACAAACCAGTGGATACAGATTAAGCAGCGATTCTTCCCCAATCTTTTGCCCACCGGTGCTCCTTATCACAACTGGATGACGGCTGAAATAAAAGGCGCAGATCTCCGACGTTCAGCAAGAAGTTCTCGACGGAATGACCGACGATTCGCCTATGGCGTTATAGGCGAAGGGTTGAAGCTTCTCGAAAACCACGGTGCCATGATATGCGGCCGAGTGTATGTAAAACCTATCGGTGATGGATTCGATGGTGCAGCAGTCTATGGTGCAACGGTGCAGGGTATCTCAGAGGTCTTTCAGAAGTTCTTGGAAGAAAAAAACGCACGTGGGCTAATGATTGCCGATAGCCGAAATAAACCAAAAAACGCAAACGTCTCTCACTCGATTTTTACTCAACGATATCGTGCTGGCGGAGATCCCTATGAGAGATTGATAGAGCTGCCAACATTTGGCCATAGCGACAATCATGCCGGTTTGCAACTTACAGATCTGATCTGTTCCGCGTTACTGTTCCCGATCGCCGCTGAAGTTTGTTGTTCGAGGCACCTTGCAGACCATACCCACTGCCACGCAAATTATCTAAATCTTCGCACTCGTTATGGTGAACAAATAAAGAATCTTCAGTACAGATATCAAGGCGCCAATGGTTGGTGGCATGGTGGCCTCAAGTTAATCGACCCTCTGAACTCCTATCGCCCCCCGGTTCTCTTTAAGCAGACATGACAGCTGACGCAAAAAGTCTGGAAGGTATTCGACTCATCGAAAAAACGTTCATCTTTGGCGGTACAGGTTGCGCAATCTACGAAGTTGATACCGCCGTGCATGGAACTGTTTTCATGAGAGTAGATAAAACCCCCCATAACAATGAATCGCGGTGGGTGGTAGTTGTCGATTCAGAAAAATTCCTTGCTGCATGGCAAGCAACACCAGGTGAGCGGTCCGATATCGCTAGACAGGGGCCGACAGGATGGCTATCCGACTACAAAATCGAAGGTGCGGCCGATGGTTTTAGCCGAGGCAGAGATAACCCTGTCCCATTGGCGCTGCCAACCGTCTGGGTTGCAGAAGATGGTCGTCTAAATGTCAACTTTACGAACGGGATTACGCGAACGATCTGGCTCTTGGCCGCTGGAGCTAGAGCTTTTCCGGTCGAATGCCGTACAAATATGGTCAATGATCTGTATGCAGCGGCTGGTCTGCCCAATATCCCCCCGGTAACCGTCAAAGAGCTCCTCGCCGACCTAGATTGGGCGTCGTGGATTCAAACCCAGCACCATTGCCAATAACGACAACGCTACGTGGAGGTAGTGCCGATTTTGGCAATGATTCCAGAACTCAGCCCAAGCCGTTGTCAATTTCGACAGCATAACGCGCCGTGTTTGTCATTTCTGACAACACCCGTGTAATCGCTGCCAAAAACAGCAACGCCCGGCCCGTTACGTTGCCATTTTCGACAACTCACCCCGGCTCCCGCCGCATCTCCTTCAGCGGCAACTCCACAAACGATAACCTGATCGCCTGGATCCAGAACAGAAACCCGATGTAAAGCAAAATCGTCGCTGCGCCCACGCCGAGCAGCACAAGAACCAGGAGCCACTTTGCGCCTGTCCAGCCCCGCGCGACCTCATCAACCGCCCGATGAACCACGCCATCGACCTCGACCGCATATACCACGTGAATCCGGGTCCTATAGAAAAACGGCGACGGCGTCCGGAGCGTCGCCACCCAAACCGTGCAGAATTTCCCCGACTGCAACAACGAATCAAGCCGCCCGGGGATCTTCACCCGCTCGAAATAATCCGCCCCGATCCGGACGTAGCTGTAAACCGTATCGATCCGATCGCGCTTCGCCGGTCCAAATGTCAAAACGCCTACAACTTTCTGAACTGCATCCATTTTCGTCTCTCCTATCGATATCAGTAGTAGCTGCTCTGAATCCGCTTGAACCGGCTGGCCATTGCCTCGAGCAGCCTCTGAAATTCCGCCAGTTCCTCCGGCGTAAGACCTCCGCCGCCCCCGCCAATGGCCCGGTCAAACTCCCGCGACAGCGCGTTCAGTGTTCCGCTGTCCTCTGTCAGGCAATCCCAATCCCGATCGCTCCACCCGTCGTACCTCCAACACCGTGAAATCGGTCGTCTCTGCAAAACTGATCCAGATGCTGTATCCCGTTCGTTGCTCTTCGGGGTGGTTGGCGGTTGATTTGTCGAGTGCATAGTGTTTTCTCCTGTTGGTTGATCCGTCTTGCTTGTAGTGCCCGTGCCGTCGGGGATCACAGGGCGCGTTTGCGGAAATCAAGGGGGAAGCTTTGTAAAGGCGGCTTCATCGCCTTTATGAATACCCCCTTGAATTCCGCTGGCCCTGTGATACACGTCGGCGTTTTAGGGCGCTGCATGCGTTTAAGACGGATCGGCCGACAGGAGACGCACCGACGAATCGGTTTTCGCCAACCACAAGGCACCCAAGGGGTGCCGACTGACTGGACTGTCCGCCGGCGACGGCGGGCAGTCGCGGGGCAAGGTGAGCGAAGCTGACCTGGTCTGCCCCGATCAGCGCCGGGACGGCGCCAGGGCAAGCGATCAGAAGGGCCTGTCCCCCGCAGGGGGATAGCCAGGCTCGACCTGGCTACCCTGGCAGAGCGCGGTCCCGGCTTCAGCCGGGATGCCCCACAAACCTTCACCTTTCAATCCCCGGCCGGCAGATGATCCGCATTGGTGAACCCGTTTTCAGTTCGCCCAGAAGAACCCGCCAGACCATTTTCCGACCTTCCACCACCCGAATCAGCCTTCATCTGAGCCGAGTTCAACCCGACCCCGCCGCGAGCCATACCGGCACCAGCACCCGCCGCCCCACCACGAAGATTCGAATAGGCCTCGTCCCCGGTCTTCACAACCCCATACGCACCAGCCTGAGCCGCGAAGTACCGCATCGTGTTGTCAGGAACCGCGCTCACGAGAGCGAAGCACGAATGCATCACCAGCACCATCATGGTCAGATACAGCGCCGTAAACGCCACCAATCCGACTAATCCAACACCAGAACTACCGACCGTCCCAGAGACCATTTGCAGGAAAAGCTGATTGACCAACGCGGCCCCGGGATACGTCATGAGAATCGCGAGGATCAACGCGAAGAGAAGGAGCGCCGGCTGCAGGATCATCGCCACAATGAGCATGAACCCCGGTCCTGACTTGCCAACGACATCATGGCTGTCGGGATGCACCATGAAGGCCGCCATCACCGGCGCCGCCAGAACCGCCTCCGCGACGCTAACCAGCCAGCGCACGACACCCATAATCCACCAGATAAGCGGTACCGCTGGAAGGTAATAGGCGAGCATGGCGCCGATGACGAACAGCGCGCTGGAGAGCCATTCAACCGTTCCCGAAAGCGTCTTGAACGCCTCCAGGACATTGAAGCCGAGGCCAACCGTCCACTCGACGTCTTTCCCGCCAAGAAACCCAGCCGCCACGAACATTGCCGACTTTAGGGCGAGGCCGATCGAGACGACGTCCGAACCGATCGAGCGAAGCTGCGTGACCGGCGAGGTATTGGCGCCGGCGATGCGCTGCGTCAGCGTATCGATGCCGGCCATGGCCGGCACGCTGAGCAGACGCCACACATCATCCGCCGAGCGGATTTTGATGTCTGCCGTCGCCTCGGCTCGGGGCGCGCCGGCGCGATCCTTCAAGTACTGCTCGGTGACCATCATCGCGTCCTTGTAGGCGATCAGCGTCTCTTTCGTTTCCAATTCCTCGATCGACGACGCCTGACTGACGGGCAAGGCATTGACGGCCGACTGCACGGCGTCATTCAGCCTGGTGAGCGAGGACCACCAAGCACCAGCGGCAACCCATCCCGCATCCCTGGCATACGCGATGAAGTCCGCCTTGGCCGCTTCCGGCGTCGCCGCGATCGCCTGATTCGCGGCCGACTGCAAGGTCGTCTTGTAGTGGGTCACCGCCAGATCGACGGCGCCCGCCGGCGGTGGCTGAAAGGCCACGATCTTTGCGGCCACCGGCCGCAATTCGTCGATCATTGCCCGCACCGCCTGGCTGTGCGCAGCCAGCAACGGGCCACGCAGCGACGACGATAGATCCTTCGACTGCGGCGTATCCTGAAAGCTGATCGAGCCGCAGACGTTAGGATTCAAGGTCCGGTCGTTCGCTCGCCAGGCATAGCCCTTGTCGATGTAGCTCTCGGTCATGTACTGCTGCGAGTTCCGATCCGGCGCCGTACCGAACGCCACCGGAAACGACGTAGCGACGAACTCGATCCGGGTTTTCGATTCGGTCTCGGCGTACTGCTTGTTCATCGCCGCCATGCAGATTTCCGACCGGAGGATGTTGGCGGCCAAGGGTCGCGCATCGGGCATGCTGACATAGCCGAGGGTGCCGTTTGCCGCCAGGTGATTCATGGCCACGTCCCACATTGAGCTGGCAACACCGACGCCCTGCAGGGCCAGCCACAGCACGGCCATCTGCAACAGGGAAAAGCCGGACGCCAACGGCAATATAAGCGCCGTCCCGGAAAGGGTGCGGAGAGGAACCCAAATCTCCGACATCTTCTTGCCCAGCAGTTCCCCGGAATGCGCCGAATCGACCGTTCCCCGGACCGTGGTATAGAGGACGAACAACATCGCCAGGAACAGCACGGCGTTGTTGAACACGCCCATCATGGCGCCGATGATGGTCTGCCCATTGCCATCGCTGCCGATGGCTTGGGCATTCTGTCCAGACGCCACCTTGAGCCCGTCCACGATCGGGCCGAATACCTGGGCAAGCATGTCGACGGAGGAATCGCCGGCCGGCGGCGTGAAGGCGTGCAGTCCGGTGTTGTCGGCGGCGATCACCGTACCGGCTGCGAGCAGAAAGAGCAGAGCGAGCGGTCGGGATCTCATTGCTTGTCTCCCGCCACGCGGCGCGCTTCGCGCAAGCGCTGTTCCGAATCCTGCTTGACCATGATCGCAAGCTGCGTGGCCAGGACCTGCTCGATGCGCTCGTTCTGGCGGTAGTCGCGCAAATCGGTCCATAGCCGATACGCATCCATCTTGGCGACTTCTCGCAGCAACTGCTCGACGCCGAATCCAACGAGCATTTTGTACCACTCGACGTTTGAAAACCGGCCGTAGACTTGGCTCTCGATGAGCTCAAGTTCCGAGATATCGGCCTTATTGACCATCGCGCGCGCGCCAAGACCCTGGATCGGAATCCGTTCAGCGATCGCGGCGTTGAACGAATTGGCCACGACTGACGCCCGGGCTTGCTCGATGTATTGGCCGGCAACAAAGGTTTTGCCCTGCGCGGTTTTTTCCCACGACTGCGGGATGTTCTGCGTCGGGAAGGGATTCGTGACGTTGTTCACGAAGGCCCGCGCGGCGGCGATCTGCTCCGGGGTGTAGCTCGATGAATTGAGCGCGACGTCGGCACGCACATCGGCATTCTGCATGTCCGGCGTGGCGACCTGGCAGCGACCGAGATCCGCATCCTGCTGGGAGCAATACTTGCTGGCGTGCTCGTCGTAGATACTCGCGACCGCGGCTGCTGTATTGGCCGTGAATAGCGTTCGTTTTGCAGAGTCGGCGCACAGCGAAGCCTGCGTGGCGGCAACCTTGCCGACGGCGATGCCGGCGGAGGTCCCGCTGCTCACCTCATAGCAGCTTCTCGGTGAATCCTTGAACTTGAGCGCTCCCTCGGCTGCTCTTTGATCCAGGTAGGATGCCGTTTGAGCGGCGATCATTCCCTCATTCATGACCCGCTGAGCCGCTGTCGCCTTCATAATTTCGGCTGACACCTTACCGAAACCGATGGCGATGGTCATGTTGAGGCGTTCGAGCCATGCGGCCAGCGCGACGGTCGACGCCTCAATGGCCGCTACGACGCCAGCACCGGCGAACTTGGCACCGGCTGCGGCGGCTGCCCCATCTCCGCAACAGGCCTGAGCATTGGCGGTGGCCAGCGCGGCCACAACGGCCGTGGAAAGGATGGTTTTCTTTATCATGATTACCACCTCCCCGGGTTACGAAACCATGGCCCGAAGCTGTACAGCTCCTGATCGCGGATCTGGCAGAAGCGGAAGCGGTAAGTGATGGCCTTGGAGAAGGTTGCGAACATTGCGCCGAGGCACAGGACGGCGTGCGCCAACGGCCCATCACTCCAGGCGGCGCCGGCGAGCCAGGCGGTGGCGAGCAGCATCGCCGCGAGATACGAGAAAGCCCGCGTATTGAATGCCCTCGCCTGCCGCACCAGGTGCGCGTCATCGAGGCCGAGCCGGTCGACGGCGCCCTGGAAAGTCTCGTGCCGGTAGTTCTGCGGACCGTCCTGGAGTTTTCGGCGGACGTAACCGCCGGCGGCGATCACGTTGCCGCCGATGCGGCGGAGTTCTCGCGCGAGACCAGTCAGCCCGAGTGAGTAGGCCCATGCCTTACCCACGGCGACGGCTGCGCGGCGTGCGATTCCTGGTTGTTTAGTCTTTTCCATGTCAGGCCTCGCCTTCCACTTCGAGCATTACGGAGAGAAACCGCAACGCGCCTTCACGCCCGTTGGGGCAGGCACAGGCCAGCTTATAGGCCTGCGCCAGCGCCTCGATACCCGGCTGAATCAACGCTGCAGTGCCAAGGATGTAGCCGTAGAACACCTTCGGCCGATCCTCGATGCCGGGGAAGTGTTCCAGGACGATGTCTTCTGCGACCGCCTGGATAATTGCACCGCTGACGATTCGCTGACCTGCGTTTGATAGACTGCTGGATGAAGCCATTTTCAAATCTCCCATCAGATTGAATGTGGTGAGGTCGGCACCGGGCCATCACCCGGCGCCGGCCGCTAAGTGTTCAGGGACGTGCCACGTCCGTGGGATGTGCGCGCTCGGCGCGTTCCCGTGCTTCCGCCTCGTCGTAACCCTGAGCGAGGGCCGTGTAATAGCGATGCTCTTGCTGAAGAGCTTCTTGTTGCTCGGCACTGCGGCCAGGCTGATTGAGGAGCGACAACAAATCGTCCGCCTTCTGCTGCCAGCTGATCTCACGCTGCGCTTGTTCCTGGCGCGCTTGCGCGGCTGCAGCCTCCTTGCTTTCGGTCTCTGCCTGTTGCCGCGCCTGCTCGCGCTGGGTATCAGCGGTGAACACCGGCGCGAGCGCGTACTGCTCCCATAGCTGGAGGTCGCGCGCCTTGCGGAGCCGCCACGATTCGGCGAATTTCGCTTCGGGGTCGCCTCCTCGGCGCAGGTCCTTGATCCAGGCATCGATTTCTCCAATGCCGGACCGCATCGGCACCAATCGTTCCTTGATCTGGGCGCGTTCCTGGTTGTGCTCCTTGGCCATCTTGATTGACGCCGCAGCGGCTGGAATCGCGAGCGCCTTTTCGCGGGCGACCATCAAGCGGCGCCGCATGGCTTCTTTCCGATCCTCGGCCCGAGACCGCGTGAAGATATTTGAATCTTTCGCTGCAGCGACAGCGGCCTTGTAGTCGCTCAGAGCCGTCTTGTAGTCGTCGCCGCCGTGCTTCGCGGCTCGATCGCTTTCCAACTTGGCGATGTCGACCTGTGGTATCTCGGCTAGACGTGCCTTAGCCGTCTTGAGTTCGTCGGCGAGCCTGATCCGTGCGCTGAGTAGCGCATCGGCCCAGCGGATCTCCGCTGCGGTGGGCTCGCGCTCGGGTTCGGCGGCGCCGACCGACGCTTCCGGCGTAACCGCCGTTACCCCACTATCGGCGCTGGATGCCGGCGCCGATTGGGTCAGCGCGTTTTGTGGGACCGGTTTGTCTACGCCGAAGCCGGCAGCGGCCAACTCGGCCACGCGTTTACAGAATTCCGGGCTGCCGGTCGGCGTGACACTGGACCATTGTTTTGCCCTCGCGAGTTCCAACATAGCGAGGATCTCGGCATCGTTGATCTCCGGGCTTAATGCCATGAGCGTATCGCCCTTGTCGTGCACCTGACCCGCGATACTCCCTGCATCGTCGCGCAGTGTGATTAGCAAGGTGTTGTCTTTGCGGCGATCAACGTAGAGCAGTTGATCGGCCAAGGCTTGGGAAATGGCTGAGTGATAGAAATCTGTCATGATCATCTTCTTAAACTCCTGACGGCGTTCCAGGTTTTCGCCGCAGTCGAGGCCGGCGGTCGCTGCGCTGGGTGGCAGGGTGATAGGGGTATTCATGCGTTTTCCTCTTCGGGTTGAAAGGCTGTGCAGGCCGTGATCGTTACCTCGAGATCCCGGTAAAGCGCTTTGCAGTACAGGGTTGCGTTCTTCCGAGCGTCCATCGCCAGCACGCGTCTGGCGCAGTGGAGGCATACGCTCTGGGCCAGCGCGTCGACTAGCCCGCAATCCCGGACGATCCGATCCACGGTCGTCTCGCCAGGCTGTGAAGGCGCGCTTGGGCGCGTCGGCGTCGCCGCCGACGCCAGCGCGGTGCTGCTGCTTTGCGTGAGGTTTTCCAGATCGTCCAGGACGCTGTTCATTGCTGTTCTCCTTGTGGTGGTGGATTTTTGACTGAACCTCGAGTAGCGAGCTGTTGAGGTACTGCCGCTCGAGGTTCTTGGCGCTTCGGAAAGTCGGCTTGCCGGCTCTTTCCAGGCGATGAGCCTTGCGACCGAGATGAATTCCTGGAACCTTGTCGAGGCCGCGATCTTTGTGGCTGCGGTGATCAATGCGGACATCGCTACCTGCAGCGGCCAGGTGCCGATTACAGATTTCTGCCCACTTAGCGCGTACCTCGATCAACCAGTCCTTTCCGGAAGTACTTGCTTTTGCAGCGCCACCGGCCGTCGGATCTTTCGGGTTGTAACGTTTGAAAAACTGATCTGGGCTGCGCTCGATACCATCGATCTGCCGACCACTCCATTCCAGGTGCACGTGAGGGTTTCTAGTCTTTTCGTGCGCTCCGAGGATAAACGGGTGTTTACTGCCGCAAATCCATTCGACCAACTCACGCGTAGCGGCTTGTTGCTGTGTCTGATTCAACGCGAGAGGCAACCCGAGTTCCGCTTCGTGATAGATGTTCCCGTTTGCCCGTTCGTACAAATCGGCGGCTTGCCAAAACTTTCGCGGATTTTCGGTAGCCCAAGCAGGCATGTTCCCGCTCATCGACCAAGCCAACTCGCCGTCGTGACGCTTTTCGAAGCGATGAAGCCGCATGATGTAATCATGCTTATCAACACCAAGCCGGCCATCCTTCCGGCTGCCATGTTTGACGGTGAGGTGATATAGGCCCTCGGACATTCGCCCGTCGCCTTACTGGTTTTCGCCCGCCGCAGGTGCGCACTGTTTCTCCGAAGGAGAAACTGAGAAGTGCGCATCGTCTGACGACGATGAACGGATTTCTGCGGTCGCAATCTCAAAATCGCGCGCAGATAACACCTCGCGGCACACTTCCAACCACTCGGTCAACTCGATCTTTCCAGTCTTCAACATGTGCTCAACGCACACTCCCCAGCGGATCAACCGGGCGTTCCGTTGCTTACGGTCGGCGGATTTCTGGCGCGACTGGATTTCAGCGATCCGACGCTTGATTTGCTGCTCGCGCTGACGGAGCTTTTCGAGTTCGTTAGTCATGTGCTTGGTGGTCGAGTGGAAGTGACGACGACTTGCCTCCGGCGAGGATCGCGCGCAGCCCAGCGGCGCGGGCGCGCTGCTCTTCCGGCGGCAACACGGTGGCGTCGCGCACGATCGCCGCTTGTCGTGCTGCTTCGCGCGCAGCGGATTCCGCCGCTGCTTTGTCCAGGGCCTGGAAGGCTGCAGTGACAGCACTTAAGTATGGGGCTCGGTGGCCGGTCGCTGGGGTGAGGCTATTTGCCACTTCCTCAACGCGTACCGCGCCATGGCGATCAATGAGCCCCTGCAGACCATCGGCATCGGCCGGCGTCCAGACTTCGACGCCATGGAAAACGGTCTCATCGCCACGTCGGGGCCGGCTGGGATTCTGTTTTCTTTGCGGCGTAGCAGCAGCACTAGAAGCAGTGCGCGCTTGCGCGCGTGCTGCTGCTACGTTTACTGATACGTTCACTGGTGCGTTCGTGCAACCGCTAGATGTTGCAGGGGGCGCAACTCCTAATGTTGCGGGGGGTGCAACCTCTGGTGTTGCGGGGGGTGCAACCGGGTCACCTATATCAAACAGGACGCGGTAGAGGTTGGACGTCTGCCCACCGTCCGGACCGTGCTGATCGCGGATCTCCACGTATCCCCACGCCTTGAGGTCATGCAAGCAGCGGGACACCAACTGCCGCGACACACCGAGCTTATCTGCAAGCGTGGAGCACGACGGCCATGCCCAGCCGTTTTGATCGGTGTACGTGCACAAAGCGGCCAAGCAACGCAAGTGGGTGCGCGATAGACGTGCATCGTCGACCGCCCTGGCCGGCAAGACCGAAAACCTCATGCCGAGACGTCCGAGGGTGAAGTGCGCTGTAGCCTCGCTTGGTCTCCCTTCGTCGGCCGACCGCGCCGGCGGCGCGGAGTTTCTGTACCAACTGGCGCAGGCGGCGGCGGAGCAGCAGCGCGTTCGCGCTCTGCGAGCCAGCGCATTACCGTACTGCGGAGCCATACGGTACGCGTGCCGATCTTAATGCTGGGGGGCAGCATATGAGGCCGTCGGCTGACATCTGCACGGATAGTCGCCGGTGAAAATTTCAGGATACGGGCGAGCTCTTCCGCATCCAGAGTGACGTTGTCGTCAGGGTGCATCCTTGACACGCCTCTAGTCAGCAGAAAGTGCTTCTGCCACGGGAAGAACTTTGTTCCCCGCGACGTTTAGCGCGCGGATGATCCCGGCCTGCACAGGCCCAAGTCTGATTCGCTCCAGTTCATAGATATTGGAAAAGAAGGCCACAAGACAAACTTTGGCGTCAAAAACGGCGTCAGCGGTGGGTGTTGCAATACGCTCAATGCGTTTATCAAGCTCCTTGATGACCGTCCAGCGTTTTTCCAAGCTCCAATCGGCAGACCACGCCTCATCCACGTCCACTATGAGAACCAGGATGGTGCGCAGGACTTCAAGAGCTTTGTGGGCGGAAATACATGCATCCTCGATTTGTGTCGCGCTGACAACCGCCCGGTTGTCAGGAGTGATATCTCTTGTCATGGCTAGTCTCCAAATGGCAGCGATGTGCAGCCGATGACAAGACAATACGAGTCGAACGCAAAGCAAGAAATGGCGTTATGTGACTAAACTACTGACCATAGAAACGCCATAAATTGCGAGGTGAAAATTGATGGACACCTATGAGACTTACAAGCGCGAGTTCACAAAGGAATGGGCATTGAAGATCTCGCGTCGGTATGGTTGTGAGCCGGGAAAGGGAGGGCGGGGGAAAAGAGACGATCCCTTGCGGCGTCTCGTTGATGAGATAGCAATAGCCATCGACGACGATGATCTGACATACGACGCTTGGCTTAGGTATAAGGCAGGTCGCTACCTGCCCCGCGAGGAGCGCCGGAAAGCAATACACGAATGGGCCGTGCAGAAGGGTTATCTAGGCCATCACACCGCTGGCGGGCTATTGAAACGCATCCAGGATGCCGCTCCGTTAATGTCCAGAGATGAGTGGGAGTTTGATCCGGAGTTTGAATTCCAAAAGCAGCAGGACGAGTTGTGGGAACAACTTGACAGGCTTGGCCGGGAAGAAAAAAGGATCAAGAAAGAGAAAGAGTCGCTCGGCGAAGCACTTGGAATCTTCGAACAACCGCAATGGTTATCTCCGCTTGAGAGAGCTGAGCAGCTTGAACGTGAAGCGGCAGCACTATTCAAAGAGGCTGCAGAAATTCGTGAAAGGGTTAAGAATCCGCCGCGAGTACGGCTGCGCACCGTGAGGACCGGATGCCTAACTAGGTTTGTTTGTGAAAACGAATAGGCGCTGTTCTAGCAATCTGAAGAACGGCCAGCGCTGTGCCAGCCTTGGCACAGCGCAAAGCTGGCTTTAGCAGGCGTTGGCACACTCCTGGCACAGTGGCTTGTGCCAAGCGCTGTAAAATCCAGCTAACCGCTGCAAACCGCAGCAACGTGACGAATAGAAACGAAAAAGCCGCAAACCCTTGCGGGATGCGGCTTTCAGGTGGTTGTTCTGGCGGAGAGAGGGGGATTCGAACCCCCGTTAGCCTGACGGCTAAACACGCTTTCCAGGCGTGCGACTTAAACCACTCATCCACCTCTCCAGAAGAGGGCGCATTCTAGCAGAAGGTTGTGTAATCACCAAACGCACGCCGGGCAGCAATCAACGTCGTTTACAACGACGGAACCCCTTCGCCGCTCTCGACTCGAACTGCGGCGAGCAGCTCAGCACAGCGTCTCGAACAACTTCAGACGGAGGTGAAATGAAGCACATCATCTGGATCCTGTGGCCGGCTTTCATTACCGCCGGAATTGCCGAAATCGTGTTCTTTACCGTAATCGATCCGCAGCAGCTCTACTTTTTCGGCCAGCCTGTCGCGCTCCCGGCGATGCCGACCTACTCGATCGGTTTTCTTCTGTTCTGGGTCATTTGCGCCGGGTCGAGCATGCTCAGCTGGTTCATGCTGCCGCAGTCGGTCAAACAATCGCTGCAACGGTTAACGAGCGAACGAGAAGACCTCTCCCACCGAAAGCGCGGCGACTAGTCTCCGCGCAGACGATCGCACCAGGTGGCTACTATTCAAGACGCCGATTGGTTGTTGCTGTTGAGCTGCCGCGAGTCACCGCCTTCGTCCTTGCCGCCGGCGAGCTTCTTTTCGCGCGCCAGTTCAAGCGCGTCGAGATATTCCGGCGTGATATCGCCCGTCACGTAGCGTCCGTCGAAACACGAGCAGTCGAACTCCCCAAGAGACGGCTTGAGATGGGTGATCGAGGCCTTGAGCGCGTCGAGATCCTGATAAACGAGCGCATCGGCGCCGATTTCGCGCGCAATCTCGGCATCGGTCCGCCCAGTGGCAATCAATTCGCTGCGCGTCGGCATATCGATCCCGTAAACATTGGGGAAGCGAACGGGCGGTGCGGCCGAGGCAAAGTACACCTTGAGCGCGCCCGCCGCGCGCGCCATGTCGACGATCTCGCGGCTCGTCGTACCGCGCACGATCGAGTCGTCCACCAACAAGACCCGCTTTCCCTTGAATTCCTGGGCCACGGTGTTGAGCTTCTGACGTACCGATTTCTTGCGCGTCGATTGCCCTGGCATGATGAAGGTACGGCCGATGTAGCGGTTCTTGACGAAACCTTCACGGTACGGAACGCCCAGGCGCTGCGCCAGCTGCATTGCGGACGGTCGGCTCGAGTCGGGAATCGGGATTACGACGTCGATATTGGTGACCGGTATCCGCTCGGCGACCTTGTCGGCCAGATACTCGCCCATGAGCAGGCGGGTTTCATAGACGGAAACGCCGTCGATCACCGAATCCGGCCGAGCCAAATAGACGTATTCGAAGATGCATGGCGCGAACGCCGGATTCTGCGCGCACTGGCGGGCATGCATCTGGTGCGAGGTGTCGATGAAGATCGCTTCGCCCGGCTCGACGTCGCGCAGGACGCGGAATCCCAGCGTATCGAGCGCGACCGATTCGGAGGCCACCAGGTATTCGGTGCCTCTTGCCGTCTTGTTGGTGCCGACGACCATCGGACGAATGCCGTTAGGATCGCGGAAGGCGAGCAATCCATAGCCGGCGATCAGCACGACCACCGAGTAGGCGCCTTTGCAGCGCCGATGCACGCCGGCCACGGCGGAAAAGATGGTGTCGAGATCGAGGCTGAATCCCTTGGCCGCCGCCTGCATCTCGTGCGCCAGCACGTTGAGCAGGACCTCGGAGTCGGAACTGGTGTTGATGTGCCGCCGATCCAGGCGGAACATCTCTTCCTTCAGCTGCTCGGTATTGGTCAGATTTCCGTTGTGCGCGAGCACCAGGCCGAACGGCGAATTGACGTAGAAGGGCTGCGATTCCGCGGAGTCGGACGAAGAACCGGCCGTCGGATAGCGGCAATGCGCGATGCCCATGTTACCCGGCAACGCACGCATGTTGCGCGTGCGGAACACATCGCGCACCAGACCCGATCCCTTGTGCATGAAAAAGGCATCACCGTCGCCGGTCGTGATGCCGGCCGCATCCTGGCCGCGATGCTGGAGAACCATCAAACCGTCGTACAGCAACTGGTTGACCGGTGAAGTTGCAACAACGCCAAGTATCCCGCACATAGAGTTTCCTACCTGAATCGAATTCGTTTAACGATTTCCGGAGGCAGCCAGGGCTCGCTGGCCAGCACCGCAGTTTCCAGAGGCGCGGCAAAGTGTGCCTCGACCCACCACTTCTCCTTCGGCAGCATCGTCATTCCGCCGATGGCGACGAGGATCATGGCGATCGCAAACCCACGCAAAGCGCCGAACACCATGCCGAGCAAACGATCGGTCAGGCTCAGGCCAAGCACCTTGAGCAAGCCGTTTACCGCCAGTCGTACCAGCGCCATCAGGATCAGCACGACGACGAAAATGAGCACCCAGGCCGCCACAAGGCGCAGTATCGGGTCGGCGATTGCCGTGAGCACCGCATTCGCGATGTCGGTGCCCCACCATTTCGCCGTGAAGAAGGCCAGCACCCAAGCGACGAGCGCGATGACCTCGCCGACCACGCCTCGCCACAGACCCAGCAACACCGACGCCGAGACGATGACAATGACGATGTAGTCGAAAACCGTCATTACTTCGCGGCGACCACACCGTTGACGCCGATCCGTTTCAGCCTGCCAAGCGCCTTGTCGGCCGCCTCGCGATTCGGGAACGGCCCGGCACGCACGCGCGTTTTCTTGCCGCCGGGCGAATCCAGAGGTTCGGTATAGACCTTGATGCCGAGTTCGCCGATCTTGGTTTGCAGTTGTTTGACGTTGGCCGGGTTGGAGAACGCGCCGATCAGGATCACGAACTGCCCGTTGCCCGCTCCACTGGCGCCGGCAACCGGCTTCGCGGCAGCCTCACCCGCCTTGCCGTCGAGAATCGCTGCAGCGCGTTGCGTGTCGTTGGCCTCAGCCGTCTTCTTCTTTTCTTCCACCTTCGCCGGAGCCTTTTCCGACGCTTTCTCCACCGGCTTCTCGGCTCCTTTTTCAGCCTGCCTCACGGGCGTTGTTTCCGCCGGGACTTCTGCCGGTTTGCCCGCTGCATCGCCGCCGTGCGCCGCGGGTTCTACCCCTTCCGGCGGGACGAGCGGCTCGCCCGAATCCGGGGCCGCCTTCGCCAGCTTGTTTACGAACGGCGACTGATCCTGGCCGGGAATGCGAATCTGAACGTCCTGCACCTGTTGCTTGGGTTCTTCATCCATCACCATCGGCAGAATCACGGCCGCCAGGCCGGCGAAGGCGAAGGCTCCGACCAGTCGGCGGCGTGCCCGTTTTTTTAGCTGCAAGTTCGCGTCAGAAGAGTCGGACATCGGTATCGGTCGAATCGAGAGATTGCGGAGGACTGCCAGCGGTTTCCGCAATGCGTGCAAGCGAGGCGTTGTCGCTTGTTGCCCGCAGGAAAGCCGCTACCGTGTAGAACGATCCAAAGACCGCGATTCTATCATTTTCACCCGCCAGCTTGGCGGCGCGCGCCAATGCCTCCGCCGGTGACGCAAAGCACTCCGCACGCCCGCCCAGCTTCCCGATCGAGTGCACGGCGGCGAGCGCTTCGGCCGACGCCCCGCGCGGCACGTCCAGCGTGGCAAACAGCCAGACGTCGATTTTCCCGCTCAGGGCGGCCAACGCGCCGGCGATGTCCTTGTCGGCGAGCATGCCGACCACGGCGACAGTGTGCGCAAAGCGGCCCATCGCGCCGAGATTTTCCGCCAGACCTGCAACCGCCTGGGGATTGTGCGCAACGTCGGCCACCACGATAGGCCGTCCCGGGAAGATCTGGAAGCGGCCGGGCAGATGTACGTCGATCAAGCCACGGTCGAGCGCTGCCCTCGGCACGGTCAAGGACGCCGCCAACGATTCCAGCGCCGCCAGGGCAGCGGCCGCGTTGCGCAATTGGCAAGCCCCGTGCAGCGCGGGCTTCGGCAATCCGGCGATGACCGATCCGTCACATCCGCGAAAAGTCCACGCCGGCCTTTCCGCCTCGACGACCACCCAAAAATCGCGGTCAACCAGTTGAAGCCGTGCCCCGATCCTCGTCGCGTGCTCGATCAGCAATCGCGGCGGCTCCGGATCGGCGCAGATTGCCGCTTTTCCTGCACGGTAAATACCTGCCTTTTCGTAACCGATATGCTCGCGCGTCGGCCCCAGCCAGTCGGTGTGATCGAGGGCGATCCCTGTCACCACGGCGCAATCCGCGTCGTAAACGTTCACCGCGTCAAGCCGCCCGCCGAGTCCGACTTCGAGAACGATCACGTCGAACTCGGTTCTCGGAAAAGACCTCCCAGGCCGCCAGCGTCCCGAACTCGAAGTAGGTCAACGCAACATTGCCCGCCGCCTGCCGCGCGGCCTCGATCCTGGAGAAGGCCCGACAAAGCGTGGCGTCATCGACCGAACGACGATCGACACGAATGCGCTCGTTGTAGGCGAGCAAATGCGGCGAGGTATAGCAGCCGACGCGATAGCCGGAATGCGTGTAGATGGACTCCAGATACGCGCACGTCGAGCCCTTGCCATTCGTGCCGCCGACGACGATCAGTGGACAGTGCTGCTTTTGATGCAGTTCGGCCTTGATTCGGCTGACTCTTTCCAGCCCAAGTTCGATTCCACCCTGCCCCTTGGGATGAAGGCTCTCCAGGTGAACGAGCCATTCGGTCAGTGAATTCACGAGATTGCTTTCGACGAAAAAGAAGCAGACCACAAAAACGCCGAGTACCGGCAGCATCTGCGCGGACTCGGCGAGTTCTCCAGCCGATGTCTAGAGAGGTTTTGGCGCGGAGAGTTTCTGCAGCATGGCAATGAGTTGCACCAGCCTGTCCCGCAGCTCGCGACGATCGACGATCATGTCAACCGCTCCCTTTTCGAGCAGGAACTCGGCGCGCTGGAAACCCTCAGGCAGCGTTTGCCTGACCGTCTGCTCGATGACGCGCGGGCCGGCGAAACCGATCAGCGCGCCGGGCTCGGCGATCACGATGTCGCCGATGAAAGCAAACGAAGCCGAAACACCGCCCATCGTCGGGTCGGTGAGGATCGAGATGAACGGCAAGCCGGCTTCGGAAAGCTTGGTCAGCGCGGCCGTCGTCTTCGCCATCTGCATCAGCGAAAACAACCCCTCCTGCATGCGCGCGCCGCCGGAAGCGGTGACGCAGATGAAGGGCAGTTTTTGCTCGACCGCCGTTTGCACGCCGCGCACGAAACGCTCGCCGAGCACCGATCCCATCGACCCACCCATGAAATCGAACTCGAAGACGGCGACGACGACGGGAACGCGCTTGATCGCTCCCTGCATCACGACGAGCGAGTCGGTTTCGCCGGTTGCGGTGGCGGCATCCTGCAAGCGCTCGGCGTAGCGACGGCTGTCCTTGAATTTCAGCGGATCGGTCGGCATTACCTCGGCGCCGATTTCAAAGCGCCCTTCAGCGTCGAGCAGCATTCCGACCCGTGCCCGCGCGTCGATGCGGTTGTGATGGCCGCACTGCGGGCACACCTGGGCATTCTTCTCGAGATCCGTCGCGTACAGCACCGCTTCGCAGGACGGACACTTGCTCCACAAACCCTCGGGAAGGGTCGATTTGCGCTCGACACCCGGTTCGCTGCGCTTGATCTTCGGCGGCAGCGGATTGTTCAGCCAGCTCATGGTTAACTCCCGGCCGCGTCGATACCGCGGCGCAGGTCCGCCACCAGCGCCCTTACCCGGTCGCAAACGTTGTCGGCAGTCGATTGCTCGATTTCCTCGATGATCCGGCTGCCGACCACGACCGCGTCGGCGACCTGCGCCACCGCGCCCGCCGTCGCCGCGTCGCGAATGCCGAAGCCGACGCCGACCGGTACGCCGGTCGCTGCATGGATTTCGGGAATGCGCGCCGCGACCGATTGCACATCGAGTGCCGCCGAGCCGGTGACACCCTTCAGCGAGACGTAATAGACGTAACCGCTGGCCAGTTCGGCGACCTGTGCGATGCGCTTCTCAGTAGATGTAGGCGCGAGCAGGAAGATCGGATCGAGCGCGTTGGCGTTCATCGCCTGCGCGAAATCGGCGCTTTCCTCAGGCGGGTAATCGACCACCAGAACGCCGTCAACGCCAGCGTCGAACGCCGCCGCCGCGAACTGCTCGACGCCCATCGCTTCGATCGGGTTCGCGTAACCCATCAGCACGACCGGCGTCTCGTTGTTGTCCGCGCGGAAGTTGGCGACCATGCCAAGCACTTGGCGCAGGCTGACGCCCTTGGCGAGCGCCCGCTCGGAAGCGCGCTGGATGGTCGGCCCGTCGGCCATCGGGTCGGAAAACGGGACGCCGAGTTCGATGATGTCCGCGCCGGCATCGACCAAGGTGTGCATCAACGGCACGGTCAACGCCGGATCGGGATCGCCGGCCGTGATGAATGGGATCAACGCCTTGCGGCCCTGCGCCTGTAGGCGCTCGAAGGTAGCTTGTATTTTTGACATTGGGGAACCTCAGAACTTGATGCCCGACTTTTCGGCGACGGTATGCATGTCCTTGTCGCCGCGCCCGGAGAGATTGACCAGCAGGATCTTGTCTTTCGGCAAGGTCGGCGCCAGCTTGGCCGCGTAGGCAATCGCATGGCTCGACTCGAGCGCCGGAATGATGCCTTCGAGACGGCACAGGCTGTGGAAGGCCTGCAAGGCTTCGGCATCCGTGATGGTGACGTACTCGGCGCGGCCGCTGTCCTTGAGCCAGGCGTGCTCAGGCCCGACGCCGGGGTAATCGAGACCGGCCGAGATCGAATGCGTCTCGATGATCTGGCCGTTTTCGTCCTGCAAGAGATAGGTACGGTTGCCGTGCAAAACGCCCGGATACCCTGCCGTCAACGACGCCGCGTGGCGACCGGTGTCGATGCCGTCGCCCGCCGCCTCGACGCCGATCAGGCGGACGCTTTCGATCGGGATGTAGGGATGAAAAATTCCCATCGCGTTCGACCCGCCGCCGACGCAGGCGATCACGGCATCCGGCTGGCGTTCGCAGTGCTCCTGCATCTGGCCGATCGCTTCCTTGCCGATCACCGACTGGAAGTCACGCACCAGCATCGGATACGGGTGCGGGCCGGCCACCGTGCCGATGATGTAGAAGGTGCTGGAGATGTTCGTCACCCAGTCGCGCATCGCCTCGTTCAGCGCATCCTTGAGCGTCTTCGAGCCGCTTTCGACCGGCACCACGGTCGCGCCGAGCAGCTTCATGCGATAGACGTTCGCCGCCTGCCGCTTGATGTCTTCGGAGCCCATGTAAACGACGCATTCCATACCGTAGCGCGCCGCCACGGTTGCCGTCGCCACGCCGTGCTGGCCGGCGCCGGTCTCGGCGATGACGCGCTTCTTGCCCATGCGGCGGGCGAGCATGGCCTGGCCGATGCAGTTATTGACCTTGTGCGCGCCGGTGTGATTGAGGTCTTCGCGCTTGAGATAGATCTGCGCGCCGCCGAGCAGTTCGGACCAGCGCTTGGCGTGGTAGATCGGGCTCGGCCGTCCGACGTAATGCTTGAGGTCGTACTCGAACTCGGCGATGAACTGCGGATCGCGTTGCGCTTCGGCGTAGGCGAGCTTCAGCTCTTCAAGCGCGGGGATGAGGGTTTCGGCAACGAAAACGCCACCGTAGGGCCCGAAATGGCCGAGGGCATCGGGTAGATCGTAAAGGGAGGCAACCATGATTTCTCCTTGAAGCGGAATTCGGATTAAAGCGAACAGACAAGGCAATATCTGTCGCCCGCCTCAGGTATGGTCAGCGACGAATCTTCTCCAGCAAGTACGGGTCAAGCCACCAGGAGTCTTGCGCATAGTTCATCCGGTTCAGTCGATCGGCATCAATCCCGCCGATCGCACGGCGGCAATGAATTCCCGGATTTTATCAGCGTCCTTGATTCCTTTGGCCGCCTCGACGCCGGAGGAGACGTCGACCGCCGCCGGCCGCACGCGCACAACGGCGTCTGCGACATTTCCCGCATCCAGCCCGCCCGAAAGAATCAGCGGTTTTCCGAGATCCGGCGGGATCAATTTCCAATCGAAGACTTTTCCGCCTCCGCCGTAACCCTCGACGAACGCATCGAGAAGAATCGCCTGCGCCGACGGGAAACAGGCGACGTATTGCAGCAAATCGATCCCCGGCTTGACCCGAGCCGCCTTGATGTAAGGACGATCGAACTGCTGGCAGAAATCCTCGTCTTCATCGCCATGGAACTGCAGCAGATGGATCGGCACGGCCGCGAGCGTCGCGCGGATCGTTGCCGGATCGGCATTGACGAAAAGCCCGACGATGGTCACAAAGGGCGGAACCATCCGCGCCAGTTCGGCGGCGGTCGGCAGATCGACAAAGCGGGGACTGCGTGGGTAAAAGACGAAGCCGACCGCATCCGCGCCGGCGTCAATCGCCGCTTTCAAATCCTCTGTGCGGGTGAAGCCGCAGATCTTGATGCGTGTTTTCATTCCGTTTCCTGCTCGCGCTCAAAGCCCGAATGAATCGGGCAACAGGACATCGCTAGTGACAGGCAAGCCCCAGTGAGGTTCATATTTCACTTCGACCAGATACAACCCGGCGGCTGAAAACGTCGGCGCGGCCAAGCGGCGATCAGCCGACGCCAACAAGGTCGATATCCACTCCGGTGCGTGCTTTCCCTGACCGACGTACACCAGGCTGCCGACGAGGTTCCTGACCATGTGGTGCAGAAATGCGCCGGCCTCGAAGTCAAACACGACGATGTCGCTCACGCGCCGGACTTCGGCGCGCCGGACCGTTTTGACCGGAGACTTGGCTTGGCAATCGGCGGCCCGGAACGCCGAGAAGTCGTGCTCGCCGAGCAGCAGCGACGCGCCGTTCCGCATGGCGTCAACATCGAGCGGGTGATGGTACCAGCCGGCGCGCCCGTGCCAGACGCCGGTGCGTTGTGGCCGATTGATCAGCACGTAGCGGTAGCAGCGGCCAAAGGCCGAGAAGCGCGCGTGGAAATCGTTCGCGACGGGATGCGCCCAACGCACGGACACCGAGTGCGGGAGGAAGGTGTTGACGCCGCGCACCCAGGCGGTGAGCGGTCGGGCCACCGGCGGATCGAAATGAACGACCTGCCCGGTTGCGTGCACTCCGGCGTCGGTTCGTCCGGCGCACACGACTTCGACCGGCACCCCGGCAATCTGCCGTAACGCCGCTTCGAGCGCATCCTGCACCGTGTTCCCGCCCGGCTGCGTCTGCCATCCTTTGAAAGTTCCCCCGTCATACTCAACACCAAGCGCAAGTCGCATCGGGAACACCTAAACCAAAAAAACGCAACAAGAAACTGCAATCAATACGGCCAGCGCAATCGCGCAATCGATCCGACCAAGCGGTCGAATGCTTACTTCAAGGCACTCCTCGGCACCTGGATTCGTCGCTTCGATCAGCACTCGCCAGTCGCGCGGACGCGGCATGGTTTCGACGGCACGCAGAACAAGCATGAGACGCACGACTCCGCGGTCGGCATCGAGCCCAAAGCGGCGAAACGGCTTCAGAAGAAGATGGGTCGCCGCCAGCAGGTCCGCGACCGACATCTGCTCGAGAAACGTGGCGACTGCCATCAGCACCAACAGGAGACGTCCCAGATGAGTCATCCCCTCGGCAACGCCTTCTTCGGTCGGAAAAAATCCGAAACTCCACAGCGGCGTTCCGGCGACACCCCAGGAAAAAACAATCAGGAGCGAAAGCAACAACCACCGCGCCCGCCAGACAAGGCGCAGGCCACGTTTCAACGCCCGCTGGCCGATCACCGATAACACTATAAACGCCAAGAGCAATGCCGATCCGCTCAACACCTGCACACAGACGACGATCACTACCCAGAGCGCAAGACGCACGGTCGGGTGAATCGAGTATGCCGGCATCTTCAGTCTTTCATGCTTCTCGTTACAACAAAAGGCCGCCGCTCAATCAAGAGTGGCGGCCGCTGTTGCCGGCCCGAGCCGGCAAACCGATTATTTCAGATGTTGATCTTCGCCAGAATGGCCTGCGCTTTTTCTCTCTGTGCGGCGTCACCTTCTTTCAACACCTCCTGAAGAAGCTCGCTCGCTCCTTCGAAATCCCCCATCTCTTCATAGGCCTTGGCCAAGTCGAGTTTGGTTGCGACCTCTTCGTTGGCGCTGATCTCAAATTCCGGAAGCAGATCCTCGTTCTCACCGAACTGCGGATTGACCACAGTTTCCTCTTGCGCCGTGGCGAAATCATCGCCGACCGAATCCGGCAAATCAAACGTCGGCGTCTCATTGAGCTGCGTTTCGAGCTGAGCGATGGAAAAATCCTGTTCCGGCAACAGATCCGCTTCCGGCTCGGAAGCGAAATTCGGGCTGACGATCGTTTCGCTTTGTTCCGTCGCGAAATCGGGATTCACCGCCGTCGCGACCTGCGCGCTATCGAAGTCATCGACGTGGATTTCCGAAACCGATTCGGGCGCCAAGACAGGTGGAGCAGGTTCCGGAATTTCCGGGACACCAAGGTCGAGATCGATCGACGCCATGTCAAAAGACGGCGAATCGGGAACCGATCTGCCCAGGAACGTCAACTCGGTCAGACTCACGTCGAACTCGACACCATCGTCCTCGACCACGGTCGCCGGCTTCGGTTCGCTGATCGCTTGCTGCGGCATGGCGTATTCCTGAGCCGCATCGGCCGCTGGTTCGGAACCGAGATCCAAATCGAGGCCGGCCGCCCCGGCGCTTGTTTCGGCAACCTGTGGCTTCACCGGCGGGGTCGATTCGATCACCGGGAGATCGAAATCAAGGCCGATATCGCTGCCGGCGGCCAACTCGTCGGCCGCCGTCGAAAGAGGCTCCGCTTCAGCGGCGACTTCTTCAATACCCAGATCGAAATCCAACGGGCCTTGTTCGACAACCGGAGGCATTTCGGATACAACCACCTCTGGTTCTTGCTCCGCCTGATTGGCCTGCTGCACATCGCCGAAACCGAGATCGAAGTCAAGGCTCGCCAAATCGGCAACCGGCGCGGGCTCTTCAACCATCGCGGGCGCCACCGCCGGAGCCGGCAAAGCTTCCTCTGCCAGTTGCGACAGTGCGCCTGGCATGGTGACGGTGCTGCTCGCCAGCAGCGACGGGACAATTACCGTTGCATCGGCATCGAACGCGGCTGGCGCCTTCCCTTTCGCGCCGAACAGGGGATTTTCCGGATCAAGCCGAAGCCCCATCGCTGCCGCCTTTTCCCAGTCCGCGCCAACGCCGCCGGTTTCTGAATAAAGCTCGGTGGCCAACGACTCGAACTGTTTGAGATCCTTCCGATTCGAATAGATTTCGAGCAGCTTCAAGTGAATCGCCAAGCGTTTCGGATCTTTCTGCTTGGCTTCAAGCAGGATTTCTTCGGCCTGCGCGTCGCGCCCATACGCCATATAGACATCCGCTTCGGCCACCGGATCGACCTCATCCGTATCAATGCTGCCCGGACCGGCTTGGCTGAAATCGGTTTGCGCCGGTGTCTGCGACGTATCGACGCTTTGCCCGCCCGTACTGCGGAATACCGAGTTTCCAGTCAGGCTGGTGCTCGACGGCGTAAGTGTGGTGCCAAGATTGAGCGGAACTTCCTCTTTGCCGGCACGACGCCGCCGGGCGACAAAGAACGCGGCAATCAGCGCAAGAACGCCACCTATCCCCGCCAACGGAAGCGGATTCTTGAGCAATCCTTCGATAAAACCAGGTTCTTCGGGCGGCGGAGGCGGCGGTGCAACGGGCTTGGGTTTCGGCGCCTGAACTGGTTTCTTGGGCTCCGGCTTGGTTTCCTCCACCTTCGCGGGTTCGACAGGTTTTTCGACGGCGGGGGCCGCCGCTTCGACTGGGGCGGGAGACACAACCTCCGTCGGTACGGGCGCAACTGGCGCCGCTTCAGGAGTCGAAGGCTTTGGCGTCTCGGCAGGCTTCACCGGCGGCGCCTCGGTCTTGCTATCCGTCGCCTGTTTCTGCAGATCCGCAAGATTCTGGTTCTTCAGCTCCACCAGCTTTTGCAGATCAGCCAGATTTTTCTCCAGCGTGCTAAGGCGCTCATTGGCTTCCTTGAGCGCTTTCTCCTTGGCGATCAGATCTTCTTCAGCCTGCTTTTCTGCAGCCTTGCTTCCTCCGGACTCTGTCTTCGATACCTTCAATTGATCTTTGGGAGTTTCAGCTGGAGCCGCTTTGTCCTCGACCTTCGCGGTTATCTTACCGGCGGCCTCCTGCTTCGACGCCTCTTCGGTCACCGGCGCTTGCGCCGCCATGCCGGCCATCTTGTTGCGGTAGGCATTCCAGTCAGCGGACTGGGCAACGACGATCTTCTTGGCTTCGGCGGCTGGCACCGACTCGACTACCGATTTGTTCGGAACGGTGAGAATCTTGCCCGCTTTGAGCCGATTCATGTTGCCGCCTTCAAAAGCGCTTTCGTTGGCGCGCAGCAATCCAACCAGCATTTGTTCGAGCGACACACCCGCAGGTTTCGTTTCAAGCGCTATCTTGTGCAGTGTATCGCCACGCCGCACCTCTCTTGCATCACTGCCATCGGATGGTTGCGCCGGCTGCTGGGCTTCGGCATCTTTCGCCCGAACACGAGCGACCGCTTTGCCGCGCACCTCGTCATCGATGCCTGCGACGGGATTCGGTGATGCAGTCGATCTTGATACGGCTGGTTTGGCCTGCGAAGGCGCGACCGGCACCGACCCCTTCACCATCATTTCGGGCGGATCGAGCAGGAAGGTATATTCGCGCACCAGACGGCCGGTAGCCCAGTTGAGTTCAAGCAGCAGATCGATGAACGGATCGTTGATCGGACTGTCTGAATTCAGCTTGATCACCGCCTTGCCGTTCGACCGCCGATCGATGCTGAAGTTGATTCCCAGCAACGTGGTTGCATAGTCCAAGCCGGCTTGCTTGAAGACTTCAGGAGAAGCAAGCTGCGCTTTCATGTCGGCGAGTTCCTCGCGCGACGCCGCCACTTCGATCTCGGCCCGCAATGGCTGACCGAGCGCCGAGAACACGACGATCTTGCCCAAGCCCGCCGCATTTGCTGTTGAATACACTCCGGAGAGCGCAAGACAGGACGCCACAGCAATGCTAGCTGTGTGCCGCCCGAGTGATTTGGTTGCTTTGCGTATTATTTTAGCCACGGCGCCACCCATCCTGAGCGTCGAAATCGGAAATATTAAAATAACATCATGGAGTTAGCCATGCAAGCTAAACTTGCTTGTGATGAACGCCAATTGCATCGGAATAATCTGGCGCTGTCTAGGCTTTTTTTAAGACTCCCCTGAAATTGGATCAGCATGATCGAATCCGGGGTTTGCTGCGGTAAATTGCTCTTCCCAACCTGTTGAATCATCCCCACGCCTATTCCGCAATGACCGTCGCAACCGCACTCGTATCCAGCAATGAACCGCTGCCGCAGCTGGCTGAGCAGGCAGTACGCCTGGCGCTGGAAAAAGCGGAACTTACGCACGCCAGCGGAGCGCTGTTATTTCTCACCCACGAATTCGCCCGCCGCGCGCAGCCTGCGGTGACTGCCGCTGCGCGCGCGGCGCAATGCACACAGGTGGCTGGCGGCATTGCGTCGGGGCTGTTCACTGAAACCGGCTGGGTGGTGGATCGTCCAGCGGCCGCAGTGATGATATTTGGCGGCGGTCTTGCGCTCGGCCTTGGCGTGCCGGACAACGACGAAACACAGACCTTTCTCAGTTACGCAAGCGGCCATTTCCCCCCGGAGTGGCAGTCTTCCGGCACACGCGTCGGTACCTGCTTCAACGGGAGTTTCTCCAGTGACTCCACCGCCGATAACCAGCACCACGAGTCGCTCGTCTGGCAACAGAGTCGAACTCAGCGAATCGCAGCGCAGTAGCGTGCAACTACTCGGCGCACGCGTCGACACAGCGGTTTCGTATGGCCTGAAACTCGTTGGCGGCGCACAACGAATCGAACGCTGCAATGGCTTCGATATCGAACGATTGGGCGGTCAGACCGCGACCAGAAGTCTGCTCCGCGCGCTTCCGCACGACAGGCAAGACACACTCGCTCGTCATCCGCACCACATCGTCGCTCTCGTTCTCGATGCTACCGGCGACGCAGAAAGCGCTCTCGCAAACGGTTGCTGCCGACCAGCCGCTCTCATCGCGGCCAATCCGGATCAATCACTGACTCTGACCGAGCGCGTCAAACCGGGAGAACGACTCTGCTGGGCCATTCGCCGGCCCGATACTTCGGAAACCGACATGTGCAATACGCTGGACAGGCTCGACGCAAGCCGAGCCACCCGAATTCCCCCCGCCTGTATGTTGATGTTCTCTTGCATTGGGCGCGGTCCATACTTCTACGGCGGTGACGACCGGGATCTCGCGCTCGTGCGCCTGCGTTATCCCCAATTGCCGGTGCTCGGTACCTATAGCACCGGCCAGATCGCGCCCAGCCGTTGTGGCGAGATCCGCCGCAACCGATTACTGCAGAACAGCGTCGTCACCGCATTCATCAGTCCTGCCAACAGGGAACCCAATGTTCAATCCATCACGTGACCAGGTTCGCCTCTTCTTCTGCGAAGCCTGGCGCAAGCACCTCAGCCGAGAAATCCTCGACGGCGCCGAGGCGGTTGCCGCCGATCTCATCACGCACCACCCGGAATACCACGCGCTGCTGGAAAACCCGGAGAACGCGGTCGAAAAGGAGTTTACACCCGAAAATGGCCAGATGAATCCGTTTCTGCATCTTTCCCTGCACCTCGCCGTCGCCGATCAGATCGCCGTCGACCGCCCGCACGGGATTCGCGCCGCCTATGCGACGCTACGCCAGCGGCTCGAAGTACACGATGCGGAACACGTGCTCATCGAATGCCTGGGCGAAACGTTGTGGCGAGCGCAGCGGGATGGAAGTGCAATGGACGCGGAGTCGTACCTGGAGAACGTCCGTCGTCTTGCCGGCGTCTGAGCGACTGCATTGCCGATAATTCGACGGTCAAGAGCCTCCTCGCCCCGTCGCCGGCAGTATCGCGTGGATGGAGAGCGGCTTTCATGCCGCGCGCAGTGAACGCTCCACGTGAAAGCCGGGCCCAAAAGACAAACGGCCCGCGCCTTGACGCGAGCCGCTTCGACTCAGCGACGAAAACGGTTCAGATAGCCGATTCGCCCGTTTCCCCGGTCCGGATGCGGACGACTTGCTCGACGTTGGAGATGAAGATCTTGCCGTCGCCGATCTTGCCGGTACGCGCGGCCTTGACGATCGAATCGATGGCGCCTTCGACGGCATCGTCGGCAACGACGATTTCGATTTTCACCTTGGGGAGAAAATCGACCACGTACTCGGCGCCACGATACAGCTCGGTGTGCCCTTTTTGACGACCGAAGCCCTTGACTTCCGTGACGGTCAGGCCGGATACGCCGATGTCCGACAAGGCCTCGCGCACTTCGTCGAGTTTGAAGGGTTTGATGATGGCTTCGATTTTCTTCATTGCTTGGGCTCCGGAGGGTCTTGAAAACGGCAGGTGAATCGAATTCTCGTCTCGAATGACTTATTCGTCACGGCTTAAAAGGGGTCGCGGTAGCGGTTGGTGATTGGATAGCGCCAATCCTTGCCGAAGCCGCGCTGCGTCACGCGAATGCCGACCGGCGCCTGGCGCCGCTTGTATTCGCTGATCTTGAGCAGGCGGACGACACGCCGTACGTCCGCTTCGTCGTAACCTTTGGCGACGATTTCGCGCGGGCTGAGATCCTGCTCCATATAGCCTTCGACAATTGCGTCGAGCACCTCGTAAGGCGGCAAGCTGTCCTGGTCGGTCTGCCCCGGTTTGAGCTCGGCGGACGGCGGCCGCGTGATGATGCGCTCGGGGATGACGCGCGAAACGGTGTTGCGCCAGTTCGCGATCCGGTACACCAACGTCTTGGCGATGTCCTTGATCACTGCGAAGCCGCCCGCCATATCGCCGTAGAGGGTGCAATAACCGACCGCCATCTCGGACTTGTTGCCCGTCGTCAGCACCAGCGATCCGCTCTTGTTCGACAACGCCATCAGGATCATGCCGCGGATGCGCGCCTGAAGATTCTCTTCGGTCGTGTCGGCCGGCAGCCCGGCGAACTCCTTTTCGAGCATCGCGGCGAAAGTCTGCATCGCCGGCTCGATCGGGATTTCGTCGTAGCGCACGCCAAGCAGCCGGATCATCTGGCGCGAATCGGCCAAGCTGATTTCAGCGGTGTAGGGAGACGGCATCATCACGGCGCGGACCTTGTCGGCACCCAGAGCATCCACCGCGACACACAGGGTCAGCGCCGAATCGATGCCGCCGGACAAACCAATGATCGCGCCGGGAAAACCATTCTTGCCGATGTAGTCACGCACGCCGAGCACCAGTGCCTGGTAGACCTCCGCCTCGACCGCGCCTTCAGCGGCGACATCGCCTGGCAGCGGCTGCCCGTCGGCAAATTCGACAAGCGCCAGCGCCTCTTTGAACTTCGGCAACTGACAACGAATTTCGCCCGCCGAATCCAGCGCGAACGATCCGCCGTCGAACACCAGTTCATCCTGCCCGCCGACCAGGTTGGCATAAACCACGGGCAAACCGGTGGCCGCGATCCGTTCGCGCACGACGCTGGCTCGCAATTCCTGCTTGCCGATGTGATACGGAGAGGCGTTGAGCACCAGCAGCAGTTCAGCCCCAGCGTCGCGCGCGAGATCCGCGGCGCCCGCCTCCCACACATCCGCACAGATATTGACGCCGCAGCGGACGCCGTTGATCGTCACCACGCACGGCGCTTCGCCGGACTCGAAATAGCGTTCCTCATCGAAAACTTCGTAGTTCGGGAGGCGCTGTTTGCAGTAGGTCGCCACCCAGACACCATTGCTGAGCAGTGTGGCCGCGTTGTAGCAGTTGCCGTCGCGCGCCATCGGATGTCCGATGAGCAGGGAGATCCCGTTGATTCGTGCGGCCAGTCCGTCGAGTTCCCGCTCGCAGGCTTCGTAGAAATCCGCCCGAAACAGGAGGTCTTCCGGCGGATAACCGCAGAGCGCGAGTTCAGGCGTCAGAACGAGGTCAGCGCCTTGCGCCTGGGCGCGTTGGACAAAGTCGAGAATACGCGCGGCGTTGCCGGCAAGGTCGCCGACGACGGCGTTGATTTGGGCGATTGCGATCTTGAGTGACATAGGTGTAACTATAAACCGATCGCCCGCCGCCTCAAAACGACCGGACACTCACACGCTCAGTGCCCGTGCAGCGCCGTGCCGCCCGACGCCGAAAACCGGAAACCGGGTTCGAAATGGACGATCCGCCCGCTCGTGGAATTCGTCAGACACCCGGACTTCGCGAGCGGCTCCGGTATTTTCAGCGACACGATCAGACCGGGCGGAAGACCAACGCAGTTGCTTGCCGATAGGTCTCGCCCGGCAAAAGCCAGCAGTCGGCCTCCGGCCACTCCGGATGGTTCGGGCAATCCGGCAGAAACTCGGTTTCGAGTGCGAGTCCCTGCTGCGCCGAATAGGTTCCGCCATCGCGCGCGGAAATCCCGGCCAGATGATTGCCGCTGTAGAACTGCATCGCCGGCTTGGTCGTCAGGAGATCCATCGCCAGCTTGCCGTCGCCCGACAGCACCGACGCGGCAACGGCTTTCATGTCGCGGCAAGAGGGGTCGAGCTGGTAGGCGTGGTCGTAGCCGAGCGCGGTTTTTTGCTGCGCATCGACGAGGAAGTCGGCGCCAATTTTCTTGGCGACATTGAAATCGAAGCCGGTGCCGGCGACTGGCGCCAATTGCCCGAGCGGAATCAGGTCATCGTCGGTCGGCAGGTATTCGCGCGCCGCAATCTTCAGGACATGCTGGCGGACGTCGGTCGCCGCGCCGTCCAGATTGAAATAGGCGTGGTTGGTAAAGTTGACCGGGCACGGCGCGTTGACGGTCGCGGTGTACTCCATGCTGATGCGCAGCCCGTCCTCCAGGCGGTAGCAGACCGTGGCAGCTAGATTGCCGGGATAGCCCTGATCGCCGTCGGGCGATTCGATCCCGAACACCACGTGCGCTTCGCCCTGTTCCAGAATCTTCCAACGGCGACCGCTGAGTCCCGCCGGCCCGCCGTGCAGCTGGTGCGCGCCCTGGTTGGGCGTGAGCTGCCAAACCCGTCCGTCGCGTTCGATGCGGGCGTTGCCGATGCGGTTGGCAAAGCGGCCGACGGTCATGCCGAGATAACCCTGCTGCGTGAAGTAATCGGCAAGCGTGGCATGTCCGAGCAGCACTTCGCGGTCGGTGCCACCAACCGGTACCCGGCAGGAAACCCAAGTTGCGCCCCAGTCGATCAAGTCGAGTTGCAGCCCGGAGACATGGGAGAGGCGGATCAGGTTGAGCGCTTGTCCGTCCGGACAGATGATATCGGTAGTCGTCATGGGTTGTCCTCGAAGACATGGGCGTCGCTCAGCGGCGTTTCGCCCGGCAGTGGTTGAATGTCGAATCCGGATAGGCCGTCCGGCGTCATCGGGATTTCGCAGAACGCCGGCGGCGCGTCGCTGTTCCGTCTGAATTCGCTGGGGCTCGTGCCCACCCGCTTGCGGAACACCCGCGAGAAATACATCTGATCGTCGTAGCCGACGTGGCTGGCGATCTTGGCGATCGGCGTACGCGTGCTCTGCAACAGCAGTTTGGCGAGGATCATTCGTTGATCTTCACGCCAGCGCACGATATTGACGCCCATCTGCTCGCGAAACAAGTGCGCGAGGCGCGACGGCGACAGGCAGACGTGGCGGGCGACTTCCTCGACGTTGACTTCCTCGGACAGATTGCGCGAGAGGTACTGGCAAGCTTCCTCGATGCGCGAGTTGACCGGCGTCACGCGATTTTCGGGCGTCTCTTGAAAACACCGGATCAACAGGCGTTCGAGCAAGTTGATCGCCAGTTCCTCGGAAGACCGCCGCTCTTCGCGGTAGGTTCGACTCGATCTGCTCGAACAGCCCTTCGAATTCGTTGATCAGCGCCTTGTCCGGCAAGGTCAGGCGCCCGACCTTGCTGACCTGGTTGCGCCATTTCAACCAGTGCGCCCAGTAGGCGCGCGGCCTGAAGTAGACCCAGCGGTGATACCAATCCGGGCTGTCGGGCGCTCGGCCGTAATAGTGCTTGGCGTCGGGAGGAAAGAGCAGGAGGTCGCCAGGGCCGCAGTAAAACGCATCATCGCCGTCAAAGACCTTACCGCGGCCCTTGATCGTCATGTTGATGATGTAGCCGCTCATGCCGTTCTGCCGATCGATCACGAAATCGAGCGGACCGTTCTCGATGATCGGCGTCGTCCCGGCTACCAGGTAGATATTGAAGGAGTAGCCTGGAAGCAGTGGATTGAGTTGCTGGCCTGCGTCGGTCTGACGCATATTTATCCCCCTGGTCGCTGTTTCACGCTTGTCGAGCCCGCTTCCTCCCTCTGCAGGAATCACCGGAATTCATTTCCCGCGCTCCGCCGAAGGCAGATCTGTTCCTGGTCGTGCCGGCTTCAGGCGCCGCGCGGCGATGCGCGCGCCCGAGGGCGCGCGCAGACCTCGATTACCGCGCCTTGTTTCTCTGGTACAGGTTGACGAACACGGCGGCGACGAGCACGACGCCCTTGATGACCTTCTGCCAGTCGATCCCGATGCCGAGGATCGACATGCCGTTGTTCATGACGCCCATGACGAAGGCGCCGATCACCGCGCCGACCACCTTGCCGAAACCGCCGGTCGTCGATGCGCCGCCGATGAAACACGCGGCGATGACGTCGAGCTCCATGCCGTCGCCGGCCTTCGGCGTCGCCGTGTTCAAGCGTGCCGCGAATACCAGGCCGCCAAGCGCCGCCATGACGCCCATGGTGATGAACGTGTAGAAAGTCAGGAAGTTCGTCTTGATGCCGGAGAGACGCGCCGCCTTCTCGTTACCGCCCAACGCGTAGATACGACGGCCAAGCGTCGTGCGCGTCGTGAAGAAATCGAAGAACAGCATGAGGAGGAACATGACGACCACGACATTCGGGATGCCCTTGTAGCTCGCCAGCAGATACGTGAAATACACGATCGCGCCGCCAAAGACGACGTTCTTGCCGATCACGAACCCGACCGGCTCGGCGGCAACGCCGTACTTGATGTGGTTCGCCCGTTCGCGCCAGTTCATGTAGAAGATGAAGAAGGCGACGGCGCAGCCGATGAGCAGCGAGAGCACGCGTAGCGATTCGCCGCCGATCGGATCGGGGATGAAACCGGAGCTCAACAGCTGGAATTCCTTCGGGAACGGCCCGATCGACTTGCCGCCGAGCAACCAGAGCACGAGTCCGCGGAAGACGAGCATGCCGCCCAGCGTCACGATGAAGGCCGGGATCTTGTGGAATGCCACGAAGTAGCCTTGCAGACCGCCGATGAGCGCGCCGACCAGCAGGCAGACGATCGTCGCCGGAATATAGTGCCACTGCATTTCGACCATCAGGACGGCCGCCAGGCCGCCGATGAAACCCGCCACCGAGCCGACCGAGAGATCGATGTGGCCGGCGACGATGATCAACAGCATGGCCAGCGCCATGATCACGATGTAGCTGTTCTGCAGCAACAGGTTCGTGATGTTGAGCGGCTGCATCAGCGTGCCGTCGGTCATGATCTGGAAGAAGACCATGATGATGGCCAACGCCAGGAGGATTCCGTACTCACGGAGATTTTTCTTGATGAAACTGCCCACCGAGATCTTCTCGACGTCAGCCACCATCACTTCTGCTTTGCTGTTCATATCAACCTTTCCCTGCTGTAACAATTGCGCGCATGATCTTTTCCTGGCTGGCGTCGGACGTCTTCATCTCGGCGATGAACGCGCCTTCGTTCATGACGTAGAGGCGGTCCGTCATGCCGAGGAGTTCCGGCATTTCCGATGAGATCATGATGATGCACTTGCCCTCTCTCGCCAGTTGCTCGATCAGGCAATAGATCTCGTACTTCGCGCCGACGTCGATACCGCGTGTCGGTTCGTCGAGAATCAACACATCCGGCCCGGCGAACAGCCACTTGCTGAGCACCACCTTCTGCTGGTTCCCACCCGACAGATTGCCGACGAGCTGGAATACGCTCGGGCAGCGGATGTTGATCTTCTTCTTGTACTCGGAAGCGACCGCGAACTCCTGTCCCTGGTTGATCACCCAGTTGTTGGAAACTTCCTTGAGGTTGGCCATCGTGACGTTGTGCTGAATCTCGTTTTCGAGGATCAGACCATAGCCCTTGCGGTCCTCCGTCACGTAGGCAATCTTGTTCCTGATCGCCTTCTCCACCGTGCCGATATCGACTTCCTTGCCGTTCAGCAGCGCGGTACCCGAGATGTTCTTGCCGTAGCTGCGTCCAAAGATGCTCATCGCGAGTTCGGTACGCCCGGAGCCCATCAATCCGGCGATACCCAACACCTCGCCGCGGCGGACGTGGAAGTTCACATTCTTGATGAATTTCCGGTCGGCGTGCTGCGCGTGGTAGACAACCCAGTCCTTGATCTCGAAAATCTTGTCGCCGATTTTCGGCTCGCGATGCGGATAGCGGTCCGCCATCTCGCGCCCGACCATGTGGCGGATGATCACGTCCTCGTTGATCGGCGCGTCGCGGCAATCCATCGTCTGCACGGTCGAGCCGTCACGGATGATCGTCACCGAGTCGGCGACACGCGCAATCTCGTTGAGCTTGTGCGAGATCATGATCATCGTCATGCCGTGCGACTTGAACTCCAGCAGCAGGTCGAGCAGCGCCTGGCTGTCGTTCTCGTTCAAGCTGGCCGTCGGCTCGTCGAGAATCAGGAGCCGGACTTTCTTTGCCAGCGCCTTGGCGATTTCGACGAGTTGCTGCTTGCCGACGCCCAGGTTGGTAATCAGCTCGTCCGGCTGCGCTTTCAGACCGACCTTTTTAAGCAGTTCGCTCGCGCGACTGTGCGTCACGCCGGAGTCGATCACGCCACGGGTGGCCTGTTCGTTGCCGAGGAAGATGTTCTCGGCGATCGTCATCAGAGGCACCAGCGCGAGTTCCTGGTGAATGATGATGATGCCCTTCTCTTCGCTATCGCGAATCGAATCGAACTTGACTTCCTCGCCATCGTAAAAAATCTGACCTTCATAGGTACCGTGCGGATGCACGCCGCTCAGCACCTTCATCAACGTCAACTTGCCGGCGCCGTTCTCGCCGCAAATCGCGTGAATCTCGCCCGCCTGAACCACCAGATTGACGTCTTTCAGGGCAACGACCCCGGTAAAACGTTTGGTGATTTCTCGCATTTCCAGAATGGACCCCACCACTTCACCTCTTGTTTCAACAGTACTTCAGGGCCAAAACCCAGGAAGGTGATATGGAAACGGTGCGCTCACCAAGGGGCAAAGCGCACCGTCTAACCGTACCGACTTGCTAACTTGCGATTACTTCAGTTGATCGGCCTTGTAGTAGCCGCTGCCGACCAGGACCTTCTCGTAGTTGGTCTTGTCAACCGGGACCGGCACGAGGAGGTAGGACGGAACGACCTTGACCTCGTTGTTGTAGGTCTTGGTGTCGTTGACTTCAGGCGTCTTGCCGGACATGACGGCATCGACCATCTTGACCGTGACCTTGGCGAGTTCGCGCGTGTCCTTGAAGATCGTCGAATACTGTTCGCCCTTGATGATCGACTTGACCGACTGGACTTCTGCGTCCTGGCCGCTGACGAACGGGCAGGCTTGCTCGGCCGTGCAGTAGCCGACGCCCTTGAGCGAGGACAGGATGCCGATCGAGAGGCCGTCATACGGCGACAGAACAGCGTGGACCTTGTCCTTGCCGTAGAAGGCGGAGAGCAGGTTGTCCATGCGCGCCTGGGCAACAGCGCCGTCCCAACGCAGCGTGCCGACCTTGTCCATGCCCATCTGCTTCGAGCGAACGACCAGTTTGCCGCTGTCGATGTAGGGCTTCAGGACCGACATCGCGCCGTCATAGAAGAAGAAGGCGTTGTTGTCGTCCGGCGAGCCGCCGAACAGTTCGATGTTGAACGGGCCCTTGCCTTCCTTCAGCTTGAGCGCGTCGACCAGCGAGGTGGCTTGCAGGACGCCGACCTTGAAGTTGTCGAACGTGGCGTAGTAGTCGACATTCTTCGACTTCTTGATCAGACGGTCATAAGCGATGACCTTGACGCCCTTGTCGGCCGCCTTTTGCAGCACGTCGGACAGCGTCGTACCGTCGATCGAGGCGATCACGAGAACCTTGACGCCCTTGGTGACCATGTTTTCGATCTGGGCCAACTGGTTCGGGATGTCGTCTTCCGCGTACTGCAGGTCGACCGAGTAGCCAGCACCCTTCAGTTCCTTGACCATGTTATTGCCGTCATCGATCCAGCGCGCCGACGACTTGGTCGGCATCGAGACACCAACCAGCCCCTTGTCCGCCGCGTAAGCAACGGGCATGGCACCCAGCGCGCCGATGACCAACGAGGCAATAAGCATTTTCCTTCTATTCATGATCCAGTCTCCGATTCAAATTGAAGAATTAATCTACGAAAATCCACCACCTGAACTAACCGCCCGGCTGCCCGGAGGGATCGTTCACTTCTGTAGCCGCTTGTACTGGTAAACCGGAATTCTTTCGGAGATTGTGCACGTCAGGTATTGGTTTGACTTCTGATCCTGACATCCGCCCATCTTGATGTTCAACCCCCCGATTGATATCGCATAGTCGTTGTCTGCCAGCTACGAAAAATAAGTTACTCCCAACCATCGCATCTATGGAAGTGGGGACCTCCAGAAAGCCCTAACAAAAGCACAATACTCCATATCTACGACGCTTTCTTCTAAAATAAACGGAAAATTCTGCACATTTCCTTGTGAAGCTAAGCTGTTATGTGCATATAGACGGCAAACGAATCCTAACGTTTCCAGGTATAAAATCCATATCTTTCGCTGCGTATCCTGAGCTGTTTTTTTCGCCGGCGCAAACGGAACTGGGCGACGCAGTCCGAGGCACTTTTCCCACCCGCAGATATGGAGAGTCGATTCATGGCATTTGAGAAGCTGAAAGAAGAAGTTCTTTGCGCCAACCTGGATTTACCCAAGCACGGTCTGGTGACCTTTACCTGGGGCAACGTCAGCGGTATCGACCGTGAGCAAGGCGTGGTCGTCATCAAGCCGAGCGGCGTCAGCTACGAAGCCATGAAAGCGTCCGATATGGTGGTGATCGATCTCGACGGCAAGATCATCGACGGTTCGCTGCGCCCTTCTTCCGACACGCCGACCCATCTCGCGCTCTATCGCCAGTACGCCGCGATCGGCGGCATCGTGCATACGCACTCGACGCACGCAACCTCCTGGGCGCAGGCCGGCCGCGCCATCCCCGCCTTCGGCACGACGCACGCCGACTACTTCCACGGCGCCGTTCCCTGCTGCCGCGCGCTGACCCGCGACGAAGTCGAGGGCGAGTACGAAGCCAACACCGGCAAGGTCATCATCGAGACGATCGGCGCCGGCAACCCGATGGAAATCCCCGGTGTCCTCGTTTCCGAACACGCACCGTTCGCCTGGGGCAAATCGGCCGACGATGCCGTGCATAACGCCGTCGTCCTCGAAGAAGTCGCGCGCATGGCGTTGATGACGCTGGCGCTCGCGCCGAACCGCCCGCCGGTCTCCGATTTCCTGCTCGACAAACACTATCTGCGCAAACACGGCGCCAACGCCTACTACGGGCAGAAATGATTCCCAACCCGCCGTCGGCGACGACGGCCCTTCCTTGTGAGGACATCTGATATGGAACAACTATTCAAGCAGCTCGAAGTCTGGTTCGTCATCGGCAGCCAGCATCTGTATGGCGACAAGATCCTGCAGCAAGTCGCGGAAAACGCCCAGCTCGTCGTGAAGGGCTTGAACGCTGAAGGCAACTTCCCGATCAAGCTCGTCCTGAAACCCACCGTCACCACCCCGGATCAGATTCTCGCGCTGTGCCGCGAAGCCAACCACGCGACCAACTGTATCGGTCTCGTCACCTGGATGCACACCTTCTCGCCGGCCAAGATGTGGATCGGCGGCCTCTCCGTGCTGGAAAAGCCGTTCATGCAACTGCACACGCAGCTCAACCGCGAGATTCCGTGGGACACCATGGACATGGACTTCATGAACCTGACGCAATGCGCGCACGGTGGCCGCGAGTTCGGCTTCATCGGCGCCCGCATGCGCAAACAGTACAGCGTCGTCGTCGGCCACTGGCAGGACAAGTCGGTGCAGACCAAGATCGACCAGTGGATCCGCGTCGCGGTCGGCGTCCATGAGAGCCGCAACCTGAAGGTCGCGCGCTTTGGCGACAACATGCGCGAAGTGGCCGTGACCGAAGGCGACAAGGTCGCCGCGCAGATCAAGTTCGGCTACTCCTGCAACGGCTACGCGATGGGCGATCTCGAAAAGAGCGTGCTCGCCGTGAGCGACGCCGACGTCAGCACGCTGGTCGAGGAATACGATGCGACGTACCGCTTCACCACCGAAACGCAGCATGGCGGCGCCAAGCGCAAGCACGTCATCGACGCGGCACGCATCGAACTCGGCATCAAGAACTTCTTGGTCAAGGGCGGTTTCGGCGCCTTCACGACCACCTTCGAGAACCTCTACGGCATCTCGCAGCTGCCGGGTCTGGCTTGCCAGCGCCTGATGCAGCAAGGGTTCGGTTTCTCAGCCGAAGGCGACTGGAAAACCTCCGCGCTGCTGCGCACGATGAAGGTGATGTCCTACGGCCAGACCGGCGGCACCTCGTTCATGGAGGACTACACCTACGACTTCACGCCAGGCAACGAACTGGTGATCGGCGCACACATGCTCGAAGTCTGCCCGTCGATCGCCAGCGACGAAAAGCCGCTGCTCGACGTGCAATACCTCGGCATCGGCAAGAAGGACGACCCGGCCCGCCTGGTCTTTGAAGCCAAGCCCGGCCCGGCGCTCAACGCCAGCCTGATCGATATGGGCGACCGTTTCCGTCTGATCGTCAATGAAGTCGAAGCCGTCAAGCAGCCGAAAGCGCTGCCCAAGCTGCCGGTCGCGCGCGTCGTCTGGAAGGCGCTACCCAACCTCGCCGTCGCCGCCGAAGCCTGGATCCTCGCCGGTGGCGCGCACCACACGGTTTACTCGCAGGCGGTGACCTCCGAGCAACTGCGCACCTTCGCCGAAATCTTCGGTATCGAGTTCCTCCTGATCGACGGCAAGACCGAGATTCCGGCGTTCAAGAACGAAATCGTCTGGAACGAATGTGCGTTCGGCCTGCGCCGCTAACGCCGTGATGGCCTGGCATATGCAGATCATACCGGGCTGACGCCACAGCGATCCCATCGCTCGCTCCCTATCGCCGCGCTCGACTTGAGCGTGGCGATAGGGAGTTTTCTTTTGCCGACGCGCACGCCGCCGTCCGATTTATCACGAATTTTGTTGCGGCATCTGGATGGATGCGCGCTCGTCACCTTATCCCGCTGAACAGCGATCGGTTTCACGAATACGTCCGCGGCCCCTCCGTCCGCGCCGTGTCGTTGGCCGGAAACGAAGTCCAGAGACTGCGGACAAACCGCACCGAATCGACGTTTTCCACCGTCGCCCCGACGCTCGCCTCAGGCCGATCACCCGATCTCCCCTGCGTCGAAGAATTCCGTTGTTTCCCGCCACAAGAATGTCCATAATCACAGACTTACGGCAAAAGCATATAGCCGAGCAGTAACATTCAACTATTATCGCTGGTATAGATCATGATCGTCGCAGGCAACAAGACGCTCTTCATGGATGGGGAGCAAGGGATCAAAGTGATGCAGGCGCTGGGCAATGAAACGCGTCTGCTGATGCTCAGCCTGCTCTCGCATCGGACGCTCAATCTCTCCGCTCTTGCCGAAGCCATCAACCTGCCGCAATCGACGACAGCCTTCCATCTCAAGCAGCTCGAAGGCGCGGGGCTGGTCAATGTGCAGTACCTGCCCGGTACGCGCGGCCAGCAGAAGCTGATTTCCAAGCGCTACGACGAGGTGCACTTCAAGCTGCCCGGCGTCGCCATCGAGTCGGCGAGCAACGTCGTCGAGGTATCGATGCCGGTCGGCAACTACAAGCGGATCTCGGTCAAGCCGACCTGCGGCATCGCGACCGACACTAAGTACATCGGAATGATCGACGACGTGCGCAGCTTCTACGAACCGGAACACGTCTTCGCGCAGATCCTCTGGTTCAGACAGGGGTTCGTCGAATACGACTTCCCGAACAACATTCCCTACGGTTCGCAAGCGACCGAACTGCAGTTCGCCATGGAGATCTGTTCCGAAGCGCCGGAATACGACCTTGACTGGCCCTCCGACATCACGCTCAGCGTCAACGGCGTGGAGACCGGCATCTGGACCAGCCAAGGCGACTTCGGCGGCGTTCGCGGCCGGCTGACGCCCGAGTGGTGGCCGATCGAACAAACGCAATATGGCGTTCTCAAGCGCTGGCGCATCACCATGGATGGCACCTACGTCGATGGCGAAAAGATTTCGGAAGTCAATCTCGCCAACATCGGCCTGGAGGTCAACCCGCACATCTGCATGCGGCTCGAAGTCAAGGAAGACGCACGCAACGTCGGCGGCATCAACCTGTTCGGCAAGCGTTTCGGCAATTACAACCAGGACCTCGTCATGCGCACGCATTACGAGTTTCGCGACGGCGAACGGCCTTACGCGCTGAAATAGGCGACCCCGCAGAATTCAATCGAGCATGGAACGGAACGCCTCCCGTCGCCCACACCATCGCACACACATTCCGCACGCAACATTCACGCACGCCCTCCTTCGGTTGAGTGATGCTGCTCCCAGACAAGGCCAAACCAATTTCGATCTGCGATCATTCTTGACTTGGTGCGATACGTCTGCACCCGTACCGGACGTACAAAACCAACCAATCTATGCCATAAGACCTATATATCAGATGCATCCATAGCGATAGAATGCCGGACAACAAACAATCATTGGCATTCTTCGCATGCACAGCGCGCTCACCGAGATGGCCGCCACCGGCGTCTTCCTTTTCACCCAGAATTCGCATTCGTCGAAGCTGCGCTTTGTCGAATCGAGCGGTTTCGGTGAAATAGGCCGCGCTGTCGGCTACCGCCATACATTCGGCTGCTTCTCGCCGGACACCTGCCTCGAACGCAAGCGCCTGCCCGGCCAACCGGCCGGGATATCCTTGCCGTCCCCCGACGGCGCCGACGCCCCCTACCGCCTCGAACTGACCGACGGCACGGTGCGCGAAGGCACGACCAGCGCCGCCGGAGAAACCGATCTCCTCGAAGACGAACGCTTCAAGATCGCCGCCGTCCGTTTTGACGACAAGATTCGCTGAGTCGCCGCCATTCCCATGACCGACATGTCTCTCCCGATCCAGCCGCCCTCCGCCCCCGCGCAATCCCAGCCGCCCGCCGCTTCCTTCCACGGTTGCATCGCCCAGGCCACGGCCCTCCTGCAGCCGGACAAGAGCTGCTATGACGTCGTCGCCCCGGCGGCCCTGCCCGGCGTCGTCATCTTCGTGCACGGCGTCAATTCCGACGGCGAATGGTACGACGCCGCCGAACGCGGCCTGTGCGCCGGCCTCAACACCCGCCTCGCCCGGCACGGCCGCCAGCTCTGCCACCCCGGCCCGGCCGGCGGCGAACTCACCCCCTGCGACTACGTGGGAGAACTGACCGACAACGGCTTTCTGCACCCGGATCGCAATGCCGATAACTTCATCAGCGAACGTCCGGCCTGGTCGCCGGTGATCCGTTTCCGCTGGGGCTTCAAGGCGGACAACAAATCGCTCACCGAGGTCGGGCGCGGCATCTGGCTCAACGAAGCGAACTACTGGGGCGGCGGCCCGTTCGCCAACGGCTGCTCGGCGCTGCCCGACCTGTGGGGCGAGGGCGTCGATCCGCGCCTCTTCCTGTGGCTGACGGCGCAGGACTTCAACCCCGAGCCGGGACGCGAAGTCTATGCCTGCCCGCCGCGCCACTACACCGCCCTGGCCGCCTGGCGGCTGGCCGAACTGGTGCGTCTGATCCGGCAGAAGCAGGCCGACCTGCCGATCACGATCGTCTGCCACAGCCAGGGCAATATGGTCGGGCTCGCCGCCGCCTTCTACGGCGAGCAGCTCGGCATGGTGACCGACGCGCGCGGCAAAAGCGCCCCGGCCGTCGCCGACGCCTACGTGCTGGCCAACGCCCCCTACAGCCTGGTCGAGGCACTCGGCACCGACAACTGGGCGCAGCGCGGCACCGAGAACGCCGCCGGCGAGCGCGGCCGGGTCAGCGGATCGGCACGCATCACGACGCTCGCCAACTTCGTCCAATTGGTCGCCGCCCGCCGCGGCACCGACCAGGACCTCGCCGCCCTCGTCCTCTGGAGCGAGAACCGCAGCCCGCGCGACGGCTCGACCGGTTACCACGCGGCGGAAGACCGCGAACGCCACGCCCGCCACGGCCGCGTCACCGTCTATTGCAACCCGCACGACCGGGTCATCTCGGCGCTCACCGTGCAGGGCATCGGCTGGCGGGGGATCGGCGAGGCGGAACTCCCCCGGGTGGATCAGAGCGGCGCGCTCGTCCAGCGCGTCTGGCGACAGGATGTGCCGGTCGGCGTCGCGCCGGGCGAACGGTACGCCT
>JASGIW010000004.1:0-1336092 GCA_047601695.1 Propionivibrio sp.
CGTACTTAACCAGGTGATTTGCACTGTTTGATCTTGCACAGGTTGGTGCAAGCGATGCGACTGATGCCTGCCGGAAAGTGCGTCGCAATTACAAATGAATCGGCGCCGCTCGACGGTCTCACGGGTCAGCGCCTCTTTCAGACAGAGACGCAAATCGAATTCAGTATATTTCAAAATGGCCGAAGTAAGCAAAAATTCCGTGACTCAGGCCATTGTTTCTGAAGATGAACAGGGGCAGCGCATCGACAACTTTCTGTTGCGAGTCTGCAAAGGCGTTCCGAAAAGTCATGTCTATCGCATCGTTCGCAGCGGTGAGATTCGAGTTAATAGCAAGCGCGTCGATGCGTCCTATCGGCTTAGGCTAGGGGACGTCCTGCGTATTCCACCGGTTCGCGTTGCCCGGCACGAGGAAGAAATCGTCGCCGGCGCCGAGTTCAATGCGGAGTTGCCCGTCATCTACGAAGATGAAGCGCTGCTCGCTGTGGATAAGCCGGCCGGAATTGCTGTTCACGGCGGTAGCGGCGTCAGTTTTGGCGTCATCGAAGCGCTGCGTCGACAACGTCCTCAATCGCGTTTTCTTGAATTGGCGCACCGATTGGACCGCGAGACGTCGGGCGTCCTGTTGGTCGGCAAGAAGCGCAGTGCCTTGACCGCCCTGCACGACATGTTTCGAGAGGGGGCGGCTGGCGGCGGTGTCCGAACCACCGACAAGCGTTATCTGGTGCTGGTCAAAGGGCGCTGGATGGATCCTGTGCGGCACGTCAAGCTGCCTTTGCACAAGTACCTGCTCGATTCCGGCGAGCGGCGGGTTCGCGTGCAGGAGGATGGGAAGCCGTCATGTACCGTTTTCAGGCTTTTGGCTCGTTGGCGCAGCTACAGTCTTCTGGAAGCGGAACTAAAGACTGGGCGCACGCATCAGATTCGCGTGCACCTGGCCCATTTGGGACACCCCATTGCGGGGGACGAAAAGTACGGTGATTTCACGTTTAACAGGGAATTGCAGAAGAGCGGGCTGAAGCGCATGTTCCTGCATGCTTGGAAGATCCGGTTTCCGCATCCGCTGAGCGGGGATACGATGACGGTTGAAGCGCCGTTGCCTCGTGTTCTCGAAGAGTTTATCGACCGGATCTCGAGCATTGAAACGCAGGACTATGGGCAGAAATTTCGACCTTCTGGTGTTTGATTGGGATGGAACGCTCATCGACTCGACCGGTGCGATTGTGGATGCAATCCAGGCGGCGTGTCGAGATCTCGGTCTGCCCGAGCCTTCGAATGAGTGTGCGTCTCATGTTATCGGGCTTGGGCTCGATGAGGCATTGCGCTATTCGGTTCCGACATTGCCGGAGGATCGCTTCCCACAAATGATCGAACGCTATCGAAGCCATTTCCTGTCTCGTGACCACGAGCTTCGTCTGTTTTCGGGTGTTGTCGAACTGATTTCCGAGCTTCATGCCGTTGGTTTTCATCTTGCTGTTGCGACAGGTAAGAGTCGCGCTGGTCTCAATCGATCGATGAAACATTGTGGATTGGAGGCATATTTTTCGGCGACACGTTGTGCCGATGAATGCCATTCCAAGCCGCATCCACAGATGTTGGAAGAACTGCAGTCGGAGTTTCTGGTCCCGCCTGCGCGCACACTGATGATTGGGGACACAACGCATGATTTGCAGATGGCCTCAAATGCTGGTGTGTCGGCGCTTGCGGTGGATTATGGCGCTCATCCTGCGGAAGCGCTGGATGCGATGAATCCCTTGGCTCGGCTTCAGTCCGTCAAGGAACTGGCGGATTGGTTGCGGATGCACGCTTGATTCGTCAAAAAGCGTTAGCGCGATTGGGTAGTTGATTTTCCAAGATATACTTCGAACGAATAAAATCGCACTGCATCATGAGCTTTCATTGATTCAATTTTCATTTGAGCAATTGCCTTGGATACACCTGATACAAGTCCAAACTGGGAACGAAGACTTCTTGAGAAGATCGCTTTTGCTTCAATCAAGGAGCAGAGAGCAAGGCGTCGCTGGGGAATTTTCTTCAAACTGGCGATTCTGGCGTATCTGGTCACTGCGCTTGTCTTGGTCGTTGACTGGGGCAGCGGGTCGGAAAAGCTTGCGGATGGCAAGCACACCGCACTTGTCAATGTACGTGGAGTCATCAATGCGACTGGTGATGCGAGCGCCGAAAAAATCAACGGCGCGCTACAGTCGGCATTCGAGGACAAAGGAACGGCCGGCGTAATCCTCAGGATAAATAGCCCTGGGGGCAGCCCGGTTCAGGCCGGCATTGTTTACGACGAGATTCGCCGATTGCGCGCCAAATATCCCGATGTTCATCTGTACGTTGTCGTCGAGGATCTTTGTGCCTCAGGCGGGTACTACATTGCCTCGGCCGCAGACAAGATATTCGTAGACAAGGCAAGCGTCATCGGGTCGATCGGCGTGTTGATGGATGGATTCGGTTTCACCGGAACGATGGAAAAACTGGGCGTAGAACGCCGGTTGTTGACAGCCGGGGACAACAAGGGCTTTTTGGATCCGTTTTCTCCTCAGGATGAAAAACAGAAGGAGCATGCACAACTGTTGTTGCGGGAGATTCATCAACAATTCATCGATGTCGTTCGCCAAGGTCGTGGCAAGCGTTTGAAAGAGACTCCAGAGATGTTTTCGGGGCTCATGTGGACCGGCAGCCAAGGTGTTGCCATGGGATTGGCGGACGGCTACGGAACGGTCGATTCGGTTGCCAGGGATCTGATCAAGGCTGAGAAGGTCTTGGACTACTCGGTCAAGGAAAATATCGCCGAGCGATTCGCCAAACGCTTGGGGGCTGAGGTGGGTCAGTCGATTGCGATGAAACTGTTCGCCGGCGAACAGGGGGCATCGATCCGCTGATGATCAGGTTTCGATAGAACGGGGCGGAGATCCTCTCCTGCATTGCGCGGAAACCGATAGCGCTTGCTTTTTTTACCGCCGGGGACGGTGAAGCAACGCTTACAAGTCCTGGGTGACTGGCGTTGCAGTTTTGCCGGTTTCGTTCGTCGGCATTTTGGTGCTCGCAAGTCGCAACACGGCGTACGGATTTGTCAAAACGGCGCAGTTGCGACAGCATTGGTTCATTTTGGTTCCCTTGCGATTGTGCGAAATCTCCCTCCGGTGTAAACTCACGATAGGCCAAGACGCGAAAAAAAGTGACTTGTGCCGCGATCGTTTCAACTCCTCCTCGCACTTGTCACCGGTATTACTGCCGGGAACACCAACAAAGGGAAAGTCATGACATTGAAACTGAACCGCCTCATACTTGGCTTGCTGCTTGGTTCGGCAGCGCAACTCTCGCATGCCAGTTCCGAAGCAGACTTAGTACTGCCTAATCTCGCCGATCCTTCGCTGGCGAGTTTCCTGGGCGGCATGACCGGATGGCATTTGCTGGCTTGGGGTCTGCTCGTTTGCATTGCCGGTCTCGCATTCGGCGGCATCGTTTATAGCCAGATCAAGTCACTTCCGGTTCATCGTTCGATGGCCGAAGTCAGCGAACTGATTTACGAGACCTGCAAGACCTACATGTTGACGCAGGGCAAGTTCATTCTTCTGCTCGAAATCTTCATCGGCATCATCATCGTTGCCTACTTCGGCTGGGTGCAACATATGGCTGCCGGTGAAGTGGTGCTGATCCTGATCTTCTCGCTGATCGGTATCGCTGGTTCGTTCGGCGTCGCCTGGTTCGGTATCCGGATCAACACGCTGGCCAATAGCCGTACGGCCTTTGCTTCGATCGAAGGCAAGGCTTACCCGGTTTATGCAATTCCGATGAAGTCGGGTATCTCGGTCGGCATGATGCTGATTTCCACCGAACTCCTGATGATGCTCGGCATCCTGCTGTTCGTTTCCCCGGCGCTTGCCGGCAAGTGCTTCATCGGCTTCGCAATCGGCGAATCACTCGGTGCATCGGCGCTGCGTATCGCTGGCGGCATCTTCACGAAGATTGCCGACATCGGTTCCGATCTGATGAAGATCGTCTTCAAGGTCAAGGAAGATGACCCACGCAATCCAGGTGTTATCGCCGACTGTACCGGCGACAATGCTGGTGACTCGGTTGGTCCGACGGCTGACGGTTTCGAAACCTACGGTGTGACGGGCGTTGCGCTGGTCAGCTTCATCCTGCTCGCCGTTCCGGAAGCTGCCGTTCAGGTTCAGTTGCTGGTCTGGATCTTTGTCATGCGTGTCATGATGATCATCGCGTCCGGCGTTTCGTACATCGGTAACGAAATGGTCATGAAGGCCAAGTACGGCAATGCCGACCGCTTTGATTTCGAAGCGCCGCTGACTTCGCTGGTCTGGGTGACGTCGATCATTTCGTTGGCACTGACCTTTGTGGTTTCCAAGCTTCTGATCGGTAACATCACGATTGGTGGAACTGTGTATGCCAATCTCTGGTGGCAACTGTCGCTGATCATCACGTTCGGTACGCTGGCCGGCGCGATCATCCCTGAAGTGGTCAAGGTCTTCACTTCGACCAACTCGCGTCACGTCAAGGAAGTCGTCACGGCGTCGCGTGAAGGTGGTGCGAGCCTGAACATCCTGGCTGGTCTGACGGCCGGTAATTTCTCGTCCTTCTGGATGGGTATCGTAATCGTTGCGCTGATGGCTGGTGCTTACCTTGTTTCGCAAGGCGATCTGGCACACGTCATCAACCCGGATGCGGCCAAGGCTGGCGTCATGGCGGCTGTGTTCTCGTTCGGTCTGGTGGCCTTCGGCTTCCTCGGCATGGGCCCGGTGACCATTGCGGTCGACAGCTACGGCCCAGTCACGGACAATGCTCAGTCGGTGTACGAGCTTTCGACGATCGAGCAAATCCCTGGCATCGAACGCGAAATCAAGGATTCCTTCGGCCTGAAGGCGAATTTTGAAAAGGCCAAGGAACTGCTGGAAGAAAATGACGGCGCCGGTAACACCTTCAAGGCAACGGCGAAGCCGGTACTGATCGGTACCGCCGTGGTTGGTGCCGCGACGATGGTGTTCTCGATCATCATGGCGCTGACTGGCGGTCTGGCCGATATCGAGAAGGTTCAGCACCTGTCGATGTTGCACCCGCCGTTCCTGCTTGGTTTGATCACTGGCGGTGCGACGATCTTCTGGTTCTCCGGTGCTTCGACGCAAGCCGTGTCAACTGGCGCTTATCGCGCTGTCGAGTTCATCAAGAACAACATGAAGCTCGACGAAGGTTCGACCAAGGCGAATGTTGAAGACTCGAAGCGTGTTGTGGCGATTTGTACGCAGTATGCGCAGAAGGGCATGCTCAACATCTTCTTTGCCGTGTTCTTCGGTACGCTGGCATGCGCGTTCATCGAACCGTTCTTCTTCATCGGCTACTTGATTTCTCTGGCGATTGTCGGCCTGTATCAGGCGGTGTTCATGGCGAACGCCGGTGGTGCCTGGGACAACGCGAAGAAGATCGTTGAAACCGAACTGCGCGCCAAGGGGACTGAGTTGCATGCAGCCTCGGTTGTCGGCGACACCGTTGGCGATCCGTTCAAGGATACGTCGTCGGTTGCGATGAACCCGATCATCAAGTTCACCACGCTGTTCGGTCTGTTGGCGGTTGAAATGGCTGTTGGCCTGATTGCCCAAGGGCAACAAGGTCTTGCGTTGACGCTGGCTGGTGTGTTCTTCGTGTTGAACTTGTTCTTCGTATATCGCAGCTTCTATGGCATGCGTATCGAAGGCTAAGATCGAATAGAGCTTTGGCGGCGCCGTTCGGGCGCCCGACCCTAAAGTGAAAGGCCGGCGGAAATGCCGGCCTTTTCTTTTTGATGGTCTTGGACTCGCTTTTTCGAATATCGAATCAGCAAATCGTTCAAGCGGAGTCAACAGGCACAACAACGGATACGGTTTCAAGTCTCAAGAATCGTCGATTCCGGGAAATTCGTCTATCACGCGGTTGGGTTGGTTGAGAATCCCTCCAGTGCTCAGCCAACATCTCGTCAAGACGCGCTGTCGACTTTATTCCACGACGCGTCCGGATTGAATTCCTTGATTTGCGCACCAGTCTTTCCAAGATTTTTCTCGTAGATTGTTCCTGTATTGCTGACGATAAAGGTCATCACGCCGGTAACTCCGTATTCGGCAGGGTAAGCAACCATGGCAAAGCCCGCAATCATGCGGCCGTTGATGAGGTAGCTGAAAGCACCGCCGGGCGCGTTTTTGCCTTGCCGCTTCAGAATGCGGAAGTGATAGCCGCGGAATGCATCGCCAGCGGCATGCCCCTGCAGATACTCGCCGCTGGCCGCGATCAGCGGTCCGAATGGACTGGCTTCTTCGCCCGCGGTGGTGTCCGCTTCCCAATAGAGGCCATCCTTTTTGCCTGGCGTGCTCGCGAGCTTTTGGGCGTACTCGAGAACTTCGTCGTCATTTCGATCGCGAGAGGCGTATTGACGTTGCGCGTCGAGATAGGCGCGTAAGGAGTTGATTGCTTCGCGCTCGTTGGTGCCGATTCTGCGATTGATGATTTCGTCTTCGCCGACCTCGGTGGCAAAGCGCCATACTCCCTTTTCACGAACCAGCGGGATCGGGAGCGGCCACGCGTCAGTGCCTACCAGGAGGATCGTGCGAGTCGGTGTGGTTTGTTCGAGCACGTGAAATGCCTGCAAAGCGGCCAACGCCTTGGCATGCATGGCTGAGTTCTCGGCTTTGTCCGGCGATACGACCAGGCGCTTGTGTTCTTCCCCGAAAATTGCGATCAATCGGGAATCGTCTTCGGATTGGAGCGCTTCGATCAGATTCTGAACGGCTTCTTCGGGCGATGCGAAGGTTTGTTGTTCGGCAGCTACGCCGAGAAGCGGCATGGAAAACAACAGGGCAAGCGCGTAGCTAAGGAATGTCGACGCGAAACGGGAAGGTTGTGCATGCACGGATAGCTCCTTGGCAACATTGAGGTTAGTCATCATGTTGTTCTCCTTATCGGCGTCCGCCGCGACCGCCACCTGCAGGAATGCGACCGCCACCAGAACGGCCTCCACCACCTATACTGGAACGTCCTCCGCCCCCACCACCCTGGAAAGATTGCCCACGGCTCGATGAAGGCATGGATTGGCGACTGGAAGCGCCTCGGGAACTATCGGCACGTGCATCTCGGCCGGAGCCGTAGCTGCCAAAAGCTTCACCACCGCGGCTTGGGGAATTCCGATCGCTAAACTGGCGGGACGACGAAGCGCGGTCGTTCAGACCTGCGCTCGGCCTGGAGGCCTGTTGCGCGGATTGCCGTGCCCCTCCACCGAAATCGCTCCCACCGCGCAGGTTTGCCGCCGTATCACCGACACGGGCATTACCCGTTCGACGACCTGTTTGGCCGCTGACTTGCCCAGGCTTCTTATCTGATCGCCAGGCCGTCCCCTCTGCGGATTGCCTTGAGCCACGATTGATGTTTGCGCTGTTGAAATTGCTGGTGTTGATATTCGTGTTGCGATTGATGCTGATATTGGCTTCACCACCGTAATTGCAGCCCCAGCGCCCACCGCTCCATGCTGCACCGATAGCTGCACCCCAGATCAAGCCGGTAGCGAAGGCGGCGCCGGGCGGGTAGGGGTAGTAGTAAACGGGGTAGGGAGAAGGATAGTAGGCATAAGTCGGATAGCCGCCGGCGACAACGACTGTCGTGGGGTCGTATTGCGGAACGTAGATTACCTCCGGGTTGGCTTGTACGACCTGGATGACTTCCTTTTCGACGATGACGGTCTGTTTGTCGTCTGATTTCAGATTGCCGGCCGCCTGGACTTGCCGGCGGAAGCGCTGTATGGCTTCGAGAACGGCGCCTTGGTCGGCGACGACGGCTTCACCAAGATCGCTTGTCCAGTCGAGTTCCAGGCTCATCTTCTTGACGACGTCCGGATAATTCAAGAGAGATTTGACGGAATCCTGCCAGGCTTCGTTGACCGGCAGATCCTTTTCGATTTTCTTCTTGTCGAGATATCGATCTGCCTGCACGATCTCCAGCGGATAGGTCGCGCTCGGAAGGATGATCGCGATCAGGTCGTCCGGATACAGAGCGATCGGCCCGACCAGCCGATCAAGTTCCGCCGTCGTCAGCGCGGGTGCCGCATCGCCGCTGGCGGCAGGCGCCTGGGCAAGCGCGACTGACGAGAAGAAGACGTGGACTGCGATGAGCAGTACTCCCAGGAATTGCTTGCTCCCTGCTGCCAAGCTGGAACGATGTGTACTCATCTTTGTGACCTCTTGACGTTGTTCTGCAATCTGCAGAGATGATCCGCTCTCGGCTCAGCGTAGATAACTTCGCCATGCCTTACAAGCAACGGATGACGGCAGGCGGTGCATACCGCTTGCCGTTTTCTTCGGTGCCAGGTCTATCGACTGGCCGGTTCAACCGAAATCGCGAGGGCTTCCACATAGTCGGCCTGGATTTGATCGCCCTTCTTCACCACTTTGAAATGTTCCGGATTCTCGACGGCAAGTTCCACGATGTTGCCTCTCGGTCCCTTCACCGTGATCGTCTTTTTCTTGGGGCTGACTTCAATGACGTCGGCCAGAATCGTCACTGTCCGGCCGACTGCTCCGGCTGGTTTTTCGCCGGCGGCCGCTTGTGCCGAATCGGTGCCCTCCACGCGCTCGCGAAGCCCGCTGTTCTTTTTCACCTCCAGCGTCAGCGCCTGAACGTAGCGGATGACGACTTCGTCGCCGAGCCGGATCTGATCGAAGTTTTTGACCTCGTCGCCGCAGACGACGTCGAAACTTCTTCCATTCGCCCGCTTGAGCGTTACCGTTCTAGTCGACTTGTCGATGCCCGTCACCCGCGCGCTGGCCGTGGCAAGGCCCGCCAGAGCGACTTTGCTGGGTTCGTTCGACGTGATCTGTACGTCGACCGGCGCTTCTTGGGCGACGACGGGCAAAGCGGCAAGCGACAGGACAACTAGCAGGCATTTCAACAAATGACTCATGATTTCTCCTTTGATTTGCAGGGTTGGAAGCACGATGGAGGATGGTCGGCCAGTACGTTGTCTGGACGATCGGCCCGATCTAAAAATGTCATATGGATTCTGAGCCGAGTAAGGCGTCAACGTTTACTTCATCGATCTGTTCCGGGCGCATGAAACGTTCCGCATATTCGCGGTAGATTCCGCAACGCAGGAACAGTTCAAACAGATCGGGGTCGATATGATGTTCCTTCTTCATCGCCGACATGATCCCGATCGCTTCCGACAACGTCTTGCCCGTCTTGTACGGCCGATCGACAGCCGTCAGCGCCTCGAAAATGTCGGCGATCGCCATCATGCGCGCGAGCGGACTCATCTCGTCTCCGCGTAGTCGTCTGGGATAGCCGGTTCCATCCATCTTCTCGTGATGCCCGGAGGCGATCTCGGGAACCTGCCGCAGATGCTTGGGGAAGGGCAGTTGCGAGAGCATGATCAGCGTTTGGACAATGTGCTCGTTGATCTTGTAGCGCTCTTCGTTCGACAGCGTTCCACGGGCGACGCTGAGGTTATACAACTCGCCCTTGTTGTAGAGAAGATCGGGAGCCACCATCTTCACGCCCCAAGGATTGTCGGCCGCGATCGTATCGCGTGGCAGCCGTTCGATGCGATGCTCGGGTTTGTCGGCAAGCAACTGCTCCGTCACCGGCAAGTTCGACGACGGCGCGTAGGCCTTGCGTTCCTTTTCCTCATGCGATAGGCCGATCCGGTCGTCGAGCGTGCGTTGCCATGTCCGGGCGGCAATCCCGGCAAGACGGTCAAGCTTGTCGGCGGCCATGAATTCTCCGCCCTCGTTGCACGCCGCGACGAAGGCGAAGTCATCGTCGAGCCGTGCCAGATCGCTTGCCAGCTTCGTGCGAGTCTCTGTCTCGGAAGCTCCGGCTGAAATCGCCTTCAGGCAGATGATTTCCGCATCGCGCTTGAGCACCTCGAAGCGCATGCGGACTTCGTGGATGCGGTCGTAGAGCGTCTCGAGCTTGGTGGCCTTGTCGACCACGTACTCCGGCGTCGTCACCTTTCCGCAATCGTGGAGCCACGCAGCGACGTGGAGCGCTTCCCACTCGTCTTCGCTCAGGTTGAAATCCTTGTACACACCGGTCGTCTGCTCACACGCGGCGCGTGCCAGCATTTTCGCGAGTTCCGGAACGCGGGCACAGTGTCCGCCGGTGTAGGCACTCTTGGCGTCGATGGCGCTGGCAATCAACTGGATCATCGATGCGAACAGCTGCCGCTGAGCACGGAGCAGCGCTTTCGTTTCCAGCGAAACGGCCGACGAGCCGGAAAGCGCGCCGATGAAACTCAGCCGGGCGGCATCGGTATCGTCGTGACGCAGCAGAACCATCGCCCCCACCGGCGTCTGCTCGCGATTGAGCAGCGGCACGGCAACGGCGTGCGTTGCTCCGCAAGCACCGACGGCGGCAGCCAGGCCAAGGGCGCCGATGTCGGCTTCCACCAGCATCGAAGCACGAGCCGTTCGCGCGAGCAGCGCGGCCTCAAGCAGCGGACTGTCCGCAGCCGGATTGTGGACGGCGGGACTCGGCGGCAGCGAGCTTCCATCGGCCAACAGGCCGGTTGCCGGCAAGAGCTCCTCTTTGTCGGCGAGGTAGAGAATACCGGCATCCGCGTCGGCCGCTGCGATGGTTTCGGTCAGTAGGCGCGGTAGCAGACGGTCGAAATTGTTCTCGGCGGCGACCACCGTGTTGATCTCGAGAAAGCGGCGAATCGCGTGTTTCATGCTGTCCATGGTCAGCGCCAAGTCGTTGACTTCGAGAACGGGCGATTCCACGGATACTGCCTTGGAGAACTCGAAGTGACGGATGGCGTCGGCTTCACCGTTAAGTTTGCGCAAGGGTTCGGAAACGGCTCTGGCCAGGACCCAGATGACTGGAATGGCAATCGCGATGACGAGAGCCATGGTCAGGAACAGTTTGCGCAACAACGCATGCGCTGCCGCCATCAGTTCCTTTTCGGGGGTTGCACTGATCAGGAACAGCGTGTCGGTACCCTCCAGTTTCAGCGGGGTGATCGATACATACCACGTCTCGCCGCCCGATTCGGTCTCGATGTTTTTCGCTGATTTTTCGTCAATGGTTGCCAGCGTCGCTTGCAGTTGAGCGAGCACGGGAACGCCAAGCTCCGTAAGCCTGGCGAGGAACGGTTCCGTGGCGTGTTCGGTAACGAGTTTGGCGGAGTTCGCGCCGGCAAGCAGGAATCCACTGCGGTTGGCGATGAACAGATGTGTTTCCGGTGTCGCCTTTTGCTGCTCAAGTGTCCGATTGAGCGTCTCGAGACGGATATCGGCGCCGACGACCGCTGTGCCATGAGCGGCGCGGTTGGCGATGGTCGTTCCGACATCCCTGGTCGTGTAGAAGAGATACGGCGGCGTCTTGACCTGACTGTCGGTGTTCATTGCCGCCACATACCAGTCGCGCGAGCGCGGATCGTACCCGCTGGCGTAGTCCGGTCGATCGTCGCTGCGCAGCGTATTCAGATTTGTATCGAAAAAAACGTAACGGCCGCTGACGGCGTTCCGGGCGCGGTCGATGCTCTGCACGATGTAAGCCGTACCTGTCGGCGCTTCGAAACTCTCGCGTTCCACGTCGTTCGAGATGCGGCGCAGCAGGAAGAAATCGCCGTTCGCGTAACCGACGTAAAGCGATGTGAGTTCCGACGAATTGTTCAGCGCCTCCCGCATGATGCCGAGATCGCCGAGCCGTTCCTCCAGCGATTGCGCCTGGGTCACGTCGTCCAGGCTGATCAGGCGGGCGGCCATCTCCGCCGGACCGATGATGCGAGTGAACTCGCGCAGCGTTTCCCGGCCGATTCGCGATGTCAGTTCAATCGACGTCGTCTTGAGAATGTTGCGGCTGATGGTGTAACCGAGACCGCCGATCGCACCGCCAACGGCAAGCATCAGGATCAGGAAAAGCGCTGAAATGAGAATGTGCAGCGGAAAACAGCGTTTCGTCGCGGCGGTCATGGAGCGGAAACCGGGTCAGAGGAGCCGAGCCGCGTCGCTGAAGTTGATGGTTTGGGGCGGCGGCAGTTCGCTTCGCGCAACGCGCGTCAGAACGAAAGCTCGTGAGATCGGTGGCGCGCTGCGCACTTCGGCGACCGAAAAATTGACGCTGGTCGCCTCGGCAGCGCTTTCGTCAAGCACGACGTTCATCGAGTCAAGTTTCAGCTTCTTCTGTTCAAAGCGCAGGCGGCGTTGCGGATGGTTGAGCACTTCCAACAGGCATTCGAATTCGGCTTCGAGGATGGAATCACTGCCGCCCATGGCTTCCAGCTGCTTCTCGTTCTCAATGAGTTCCGCCGCCAATCGTTCCTGTTCGCCTTTGGCGGCGGGTGCCTCCCCGAACATCGATCCAAGGCCCGGTCCATGTTGTTGGAGCAAGCGCAGGCGTGCCCGGATCAAGGCGCGGTTTTCCTGCAACTCCCGTCGTTCGCTGCGCTCCTCGCCGATTTCGGACAGCGCGTGCGCGACCAGGTATTCGAACACCTCGGCGCCGATCAGGCGGCGCAGACGTGATTCGTCACGGCCACAGATGCGTGCGCGGTGATCGGAAAAGCTCACGCTCTCCTGGGCGACATCGCGCTGAACCACGTCGCCGTGCAGCGCCATGCCGAACACGCGTTGTTCCTTGAACGCCATGCCGAGGACGACGCAAGCCTCATCGAGGTCCGGAAACTTGTCGAACAGGGTGCGCAGGTTCTCGGATCGTCCCAGCATCTGCGGGATGTCCGTCGGTGCGACGAAGAAGGCGCGCAACGCCGGATCGGACGACCAGGTCCTGGCCGACAAAGTGTGGACGGCGGGCAATGCCGTCGCTTGCGTGCGCAGGTAGCTGATCGTGTTCTCGACTGCCGGCGCCAGGCGCTTTTCGCAGCCGGGAATCAGCTTGAGTCGTGGATTGGTCAGCGTGATCGCCTTGTCGATGCCCCAGCGGACGGCTTCATCGGAGCCTTGATCCAGATTGAATTGCCCTGGTCGGTTCTTGAACCAGTCGAGAATACCCATGACGCTTCTCCCAATGGAGTTCTGTTGAGCACCGTTGCCCCTATGCATTCTTGCCTGTTCCGTTCGCCGCTTGCAGTGCCTGATAATGTTCGATCGCCGTGCGCGCATTGAACAACATCCGCTCGCGACCCAACCGGTCAGCCAGCCCCGAATGCTTGACAACCTCCAGCACGCCGGGGTTCAGCCCGACCAACCAGAGCGTGGCGCCGAGTTCCGCGGAGCGCTTGTCGCCTTCGGCGAGCATCTGCAGCGCCGAGTACTCGATGTCGGGAACCCGGCTCAAGTCCAGCGCCACCACCTTCGGTTTGTATTGAATGACCAAGGCGCGGACATCGTCGGCCACATGTTGGGCGTTGGCGAAGAACAGCCGGCCTTCCGGGCGAATGATCAGCAGACCGGGGAAGATCTCGTCATCCGGATGCTCGGATGATATGGGGCGCAGGACATCCGCGCCGCGCTTGCGCACGATGACCGACACGCGCGGGTGCGCCGTCTGGCTTGCCAGGCCGATCAGCGAGACGATGATCGCGATCACGATGCCTTGCAGCGTGCCGAACAGCAGTACGCCCAGGGCGGCGATGATCGACCAGCGAAATTCCATCAGCCGTATCTTGCGAATCGCCAGGAATTCTGCCGGTTGAATCAGTCCGGCCGAGTAGACAATGACGATCGCCGCGAGCGTCGCGTGCGGCAGCAAACCGAGCAGCGGCGCCAACAGCAGCATGGTGGCCGCGGCGACGCCGACCGTGACGAGCGACGCCTTCCGGGTTCGTCCGCCGGCAGCACGGACGACCGCGGTCTGCGAGGTTCCGCCGCCCGCCGGCATTGCCCCGAGAAATGCACCTCCCAGGTTCGCCAAACCGGTGGCGACCAACTCGTGGTCGGCATTGATCAAACGGTCGCCGGGCCGCATGAATGCGCGACCCGCCGCGACGGTCTCGGTGAAGCTCATCAGCGCTATCCCGAATGCGCCGGGCAGCAACTGCTCCACCAACGCGAAGTCAGGAAGGGATACCGAGGGCAAACCCTGCGGAATATCGCCGACGAGTGATACGCCCGACGAAAGCAAGTCGAGCATCCACGCGGCGGCGATGGCTCCGCCGACGGCGACGAGTGGCGCCGGCGAATGTGGCCAAAGGCGCTCCATGCCGATCAGTACGGCCATACTCGCCGCCGCCACGGCGAGCGTGATCAGCGACGTTTCGGGCAGGTGTTGGACAATGTTGAGCAAGTCGCGGAAGAATCCGTGCTTTGCAATGTGCAGGCCGAGAAGCTTCGGCGCCTGGTCGAGAGCGATTGTCAGGCCGATCCCGGCCTTGAAGCCGATCAGTACGGGCGCCGAGATGAAATTGGCGATGAAGCCGAGCCGCAGCAACCTCGCCAGCAACAACATGGTGCCGGCCAGCGCGGTCAGCGTCGCCGTAGCGGTAATGAGGCGAGCCGGGTCGCCGTCAGGCACGACCAGCCCCAATTGGGTTCCGGTCAGAATCGCCAGCGTCGTGGTTGAGCTGACGCTGAGAACCTGCGACGAGCCGAGCAGGGCATAAATCAGCATCGGGACGAAGGCTGTATAGAGCCCGACCGCGACCGGCAGCCGGGCGACCGTCGCGTAGGCCATCGCCATGGGGAGAACGACCGCGGCCGCGGTCAGCCCGGCGATCAAGTCGAATCGCAGCGTTCCGCCGGCAGACCCGTTGTTCCCGGAGTCGCTCGGATGCTGGTCCATTCGATTGGCTTCCGCAGGTGGCGATGAAACGCTTGGAACGGGAAAAGGCGAAGCGCCGTCCATTCTGGACGGCACTTGCGCATCAGTTCAGTTCGTCGTTCTTGTAATACTTCGTGCCCTTGCCGGTCAGTTCAAGCGCGAGGCCCTTGTCGGTCATCTGGTACATCCATACGCCGGGCATGACGGACATGGCGCCCTGATACGCAGCGCCCGACTTGCCGTCGGTTGCCGCCGCGGTGGCCTGGCCGCCAAACTCCCAACCCGAGTTGATGAACTCGCTGAACGCCTTTTCCGTTTCGAAGACGAAGACCACGCGGAATTTCTTGACACCGAAACCCAGTCCCGCCTGCACCTCAACCATCTTCATGAACGTTTCCTTCTTGTTCGCGTTGTTGACGGCAATACCGGAACCCGTGCCGCCGCCAGCGACAAAGATCTTCAAGCCGACGTTGCTGAACACGGCGTAGCCTGCGGCAGAAGCGACCGCGCCCTTGGCGGACGGGCTGGTGCGATAGAGCTGATTCAGAATCTTCTGACTGGCCTTGCGGACTTCTGCACGCTCTTGATCCTTGCTGTCCTTGGCGATCGCCGAAGCACTGCCGACGAGGGACAATCCGACGGCGAAAAGGATGCCGGCTACGATTTTTCTGAACATGGAGATTCTCCTTGGCTGCGATTCCGTTTCGACAGGGGGGCAAGGCGGGGCATCGTGTGCGCCCTGACTTGCGGGTCGGGTTCAGTATAGATCGGCCGGTGGCACGCTTCCAGCAAGATGCGCATTGCATACATCGGCGAGCGGTTGGGACCAAGGTGCAGGGATGGATTTTCGTGCTCGACGTGAGCGGGATCTCACATCCTGAAGCGTGGACGCATTGATCCACCAAGCGGGTTGAACTGAACACGTGTGCTGTCGGTCGCACTTCCCTGCCTGAACAATCCTGCTGTGCGATCTCGCGCGATCACACGATTCCGATTGTGGTGGAATCGCCACAGGGCTTCTGTCGCCGCCGAATCGACTTGTTCAAGCGATATGCTGATCACTTTTTGCTGTGCTACGATCAAAAGAGAGACGTCCATCCACTTAGGGAATTGCCATGAATAAATTTCAGTATGGCCTCGGCGTTAGCGTGTTCCATGGAACCTCTCTCGGATTGGCCAGTTTGGCCTTCCTTTTCCTGGTGGGATGTGAAAAAGCCGCGCCTCCGCCTCCCGCGGTACCTGCGGTTGACGTCATGGCGGTGATCCAGAAAGACGTTCCGATCTACCGCGAATGGGTTGGCTCGATGGATGGCGACATCAACGCCACGATCCGGCCGCAGGTCACCGGATATCTCATCAAGCAGAACTATCGTGAAGGCGACGCCGTCAAGAAGGGGCAGGTGCTCTTCGAAATCGATCCGCGTACTTTCCAATCCGCGTATGACCAGGCGGCTGCGGCGCGCAGCAGACAGCAGGCGATTGCCGCCACAGCCAGCGCCAATCTGACGCGGATCAAGCCGCTGGCCGAGAAGAACGCCGTCAGCCAAAAGGATCTCGATGACGCCGTCGGCAACGACTTGTCGGCGCGCGCCGCGCTTGATCAGGCAAAGGCAGCGCTCGACGAGGCCAAGCTGAATCTGGAATTCACCAGGATCACCTCGCCCATCAACGGCATCGCCGGTATCGCCAAGGCGCAGATCGGCGACCTGCTCAGTCCGAGCGCCACGACCGAACTGACGACGATCTCCGCCGTCGATCCGATCAAGGTCTACATCAACATCAGCGAACGCGAGTACATCCGGTTCCAGGAAGAGGCGTCCGGAGGCAACAGGGTGCGGGATGTTCCGCTGGAGTTGATTCTGGTCGATGGCAGCACCTATCCAAAGATCGGCAAGTTCAGCCTGATGAATCGCCAGGTCGATCCGACGACAGGCACCTTCAAGGTCGGCGCCTTGTTCGCCAATCCGGATGGCCGCCTGCGTCCGGGCCAGTTCGCCAAGATCCGCGCCACGTTTGCGGTGCACAAGGATGCGCTGCTCGTTCCGCAGCGGGCGGTTACCGAAATCCAGGGCAAGTACCTGATCGCCGTCGTCGGTGACGGCAACAAGGTGGACGTGCGCCAAGTCACGCCGGGCGAACGGGTCGGTTCCGACTGGATCATCAACGAAGGGCTCAAGGCCGGCGAGAAGATTATCGTCGAAGGCACGCAGAAGGTCCGTCCGGGCGCCGTCGTAGAGCCCCGGATGGTCGATCCATCGGCCAAGCCCACCGCGCCTGAAGCCGCCAAGCCGGCCGCCAAGGGGTAGGCCGCCATGTCCAAGTTCTTCATCAACCGCCCGATCGTGGCAATGGTCATCTCGATCCTGATGACCATTGTCGGCCTGGTCGCCATGTCCGGCTTGCCGACTGCGCAGTTTCCCAACATCGTGCCGCCGGAAATCAAGGTCAACAGCACCTACACCGGCGCTGACGCGCAGACCGTCGAAGCGTCGGTGGCAACGCCGATCGAACAGCAGATGTCCGGCGTCAACAACATGAACTACATGTTTTCGATCAACGCCAACAACGGCCAATCGACGCTGACCGTCAACTTCGACGTTGCCACCGATTCCAACACCGACCAGCTGCTGACGCAGATGCGCCAGGGACAGGCGGAGTCGCAGCTTCCGTCGGACGTGCGCAACTACGGCGTGACCGTCGCCAAGTCAACGTCCTCGCCGCTGATCATGTTCGCGCTCACTTCGCCGAACGGCACCTACGACAACGTCTTCCTCGCCAATTACGCGTACATCAACATCAACGACCAGATGACGCGCGTCAAGGGGATCGCCAGCGTCACCGTGTTCGGCGCCGGGCAATACGCCATGCGGCTGTGGGTGAGTCCGGATCAGCTGGCCAAGCTCAACATCACGATTCCGGAGATCGTCAATGCCGTCTCGGCCCAGAACACGGTCAATCCGGCCGGTACGGTCGGCGCGGAGCCGGTGCCGGCGGGCCAGGAATTCACATATGCCGTGCGTGCGCAGGGACGCTTGCAGAGTCCCGAAGAGTTCGGCGAAGTCGTTCTGCGCGCCAATACGGACGGTTCGATCGTCCGGGTCAAGGATGTCGCGCGCATCGAACTCGGCGCCCAGACCTACAGCCAGCAAGGCCGATTGAACGGCAAACCGGCGGCGCTCATCGCGCTGTACCAGATGCCCGGCGCCAATGCGATCGAAGCGGCACAGGGCGCCAGGGAGGTGATGGAGCGGGTCAAGGAAAGCTTCCCGCCGGATCTGGACTACGTCGTGGCGCTGGATACCACGTTGTCGATCACCGAAGGTATCAATGAAATCAAACACACGTTGATCGAAGCGCTGGTCCTCGTCATTATTGTCGTCTTCCTCTTCCTGCAGGGATGGCGCGCCACATTGATTCCGCTGCTTGCGGTTCCGGTGTCGCTGGTCGGCACGTTCATGCTCTTTCCGATGTTCGGATTTTCGATCAACACCCTCTCGCTGTTCGGGCTCGTGCTGGCGATCGGTCTCGTCGTCGATGACGCCATCGTTGTCGTCGAAGCCGTCGAGCACCACATCGAGCACGGTATGTCGCCAAAGGATGCGACATTCAAGGCGATGGAAGAAGTGACTGGTCCGGTGATCGCGATCGCGATCATCCTGGCGGCGGTGTTCGTGCCGACGGCGTTCATACCCGGGATCACCGGCCAGCTCTATCAGCAGTTCGCGGTGACCATCGCGATTTCGGTGATCATTTCCGCGTTCAACGCGCTGACGTTGAGTCCGGCCTTGTGCGCCATGCTGCTCAAACCGAAGAGCAAGAGCAATGGCCCTGTGCAGAAATTCTACGACTGGTTCAATCGCGGTTTTGGAAAAGTGACCAACGGCTACGTCGGCGTATGCCGTTTCGCTATCCACAAGAGTCTGCTCAGCGTCGTCTTCCTGATCGGCGTCGCCGTCCTTGCCGGCCTGTTCGGCAAATCGGTCGCGTCCGGCTTCCTGCCCGATGAGGACCAAGGGTATGTGTTCGCCGCGGTGCAGCTTCCCGATGCCTCGTCGTTGCAACGCACGGGCGAAGTTGCCAAGCAGGCGGAAGATCTGATCATGTCGATACCCGGTGTTCAGTACGCGACGACCGTGGTCGGTTACAACATGCTGAGTTCGGTGAGCAATACCTACAGCGCCTTCTTCTTCGTGACCCTGAAGGAGTGGTCCGAGCGCAAGGCGCCGGAGGAAAAGTACGAGGCGATCAAGGCAGAGCTCTCCAAGAAACTCGGCAGTCTGCCGGGAGCGATCGGCTTCTCGTTCCCGCCGCCGGCGATTCCCGGCGTCGGTACGTCGGGCGGCGCGACGTTCATCCTTGAGGATCGCGCGGGCAAGGAGATCGAATTTCTGGCCGAGAACACGACGAAGTTTGTCGAAGCCGCGAAGAAACGGCCGGAACTGGCGAGCGTCTCGACTACTTTCCGTCCGACCGTGCCGCAGATCTTCGTCGATGTCGACCGCGACCAGGTGCTCAAACAAGGCGTGAATATCGCCGATGTCTACAAGACGCTGCAAAGCTTCCTTGGTAGCGGCTTCATCAACTACTTCAACCGCTTTGGGCGCCAATGGCAGGTCTATATCCAGGCCGAAGGCGATTACCGGACGAACATCGAGAACGTCGGCCAATTCTACGTACGCAATGCCAAGGGTGAATCGGTGCCGCTTTCGGCGCTGACCTCGATCCGGCGCATTTCCGGACCGGAATTCACGATGCGCTACAACCTGTACCGCAGCGCGCAGATCAACGCGTCCGGCGCACCGGGTGTGAGTTCGGCGCAGGTCATGCGTGCGCTCGAGGAGGTGTTCGCCGAAACGATGCCCAAGGAAATGGGCTACGACTACATGGGCATGTCGTTCCAGGAGCAAAAGGCGCAGCAAGGCATCTCGCCGATGGTGATCTTTGCCTTCTCACTGCTTTGCGTTTTCCTGATCCTCGCGGCGCAGTACGAGAGCTGGTCGTTGCCGTTCTCGGTCCTGCTCAGTACGCCGATCGCGGTGGCCGGCGCGTTTGCCGCGCTGCTGATGCGCGGGCAGGAGAACAACGTGTATGCACAGATCGGTCTCGTCATGCTGATCGGTCTGGCCGCCAAGAACGCCATCCTGATCGTCGAGTTCGCCAAGATGGAGGCGGAGAAGGGAGAACGGTCGCTGATCGACGCGACGCTGGAAGGAGCACGCCTGCGCCTGCGGCCGATCCTGATGACGTCGTTCGCCTTCATCCTCGGCTGCGTGCCGTTGGCCATTGCTCAAGGCGCCGGTGCGATCTCGCGGCAGGTGATGGGCAGCACCGTGATCGGCGGAATGCTGGCGGCATCTTTCGTCGCCATCTTCATCGTGCCGGTGACTTTCTACGTGGTCGAGAAACTGGGGCGCAAGGGCGACGGCAAAGCGCCGCCCAAGGCGCCTGCCCATGCGGCCTCGAACGAGGAGGGCGGCCATGCGTAAGCGCGCGATCGCAACAATGACCCTGACCGTACTGGCGTTGGCGATCAGCGGTTGCATGATGGGGCCTGATTATTTTCGTCCCGCCGTCGATGCGCCGGCCGCCTGGCGGCTCAGTGATCAAAGCGCCAGGGATCTGGCCGACACCGCGTGGTGGGAGCAGTTCAACGATCCGGTGCTCAACGATCTGGTGGCCGCCGCGTTGCGCGAGAACAAGGATCTCTTGATCGCCAGTGCGCGCATAGACGAGTTCCTGGGGCGCTATGGCATCACCCAGTCGCAGATGTACCCGCAGATCGCGATCGGCGCCGATGCCGCGCGACAAAGGAACAGCATCGCCGGAACCAACGTCAAGGATACGTACAACACCTACGACGCCTTCCTGGGCGTGAGTTGGGAAATCGATCTGTGGGGCAAGATCCACCGCCAGAGCGAGGCCGCGCGCGCGCAGATCGTGGCCAGTGAAGAAGGCCGACAGGGCGTCATTCTGACCTTGGTGTCGAGTGTGGCGGGGGCTTACATCAACCTGCGCGATCTCGACCGGCAGCTCGAGATCGCCACCAGTACCGCCAATACCCGGGCGGCGTCCTACAGTCTGTTCCAGGATCGCTATGGCGGCGGTGTCATCTCTCTGCTCGAACTCAGCCAGAACCGATCCCAGTACGAAGAGGCGCTAGCCAGCATCCCCGCGCTCGAGAAGGCGATCGCCCAGCAGGAGAACGCCCTGAGCGTCCTGCTCGGACGCAATCCAGGCGCGATCGCGCGCGGCAAGTCGATCGACGAGCTGATGACACCGGTGATTCCGGAAGGGTTGCCCTCAAGCCTGCTCGAGCGGCGCCCGGACCTGCGCCAGGCCGAACAAAACCTGATTGCCGCCAACGCCCTGATCGGCGCTGCGAAAGCAGCCTACTACCCGAGCATCTCGTTGACCGGTCTCTTCGGTGTGGCGAGTACCAGCCTTTCCGACCTTTTCAGCGGGCCGTCGAAGATCTGGCAATACGGCGGCTCGATCGGCCTGCCGATCTTCACGGGCGGCTTGCTGGCCGGTCAGGTGCAGGTTGCCGAAGCGCAGCAGCAACAGGCTTTGTTCTCGTATCAGAAAGCGATCCAGAGCGCTTTCCGCGAAGTTAACGATGCGCTTGTCGACCTCGACAGAACAAGGGAACAGCTGGCGTCGCAGAACCAGCAGGTTGCCTCGTTGCAGCAGTACGCCGAGACGGCGCGTTTACGCTACGACAACGGCTACACCAGCTATATCGAGGTACTCGATGCCGAGCGCAGCCTGTTCAACGCCCAGCTGCAATACACGCAGACCCAACAGACGAAGCTTCAGGCCTCGATCAATCTCTACAAAGCCATGGGCGGCGGTTGGGTGGCTGAGGCGGATAAACAGACCGCGACGGCGGAGAACAAGTAGGTTTGCAGCGCGTCTTGCGAGCGAAAATCCGGTTCTTACTTGAAGGAAAATCATGTCCATCAATATCCTGATCGTTACGACTGCCAACCGAACCCGGCGTTTCAAGCTGGAAGCCGCCGACGATATCAACCGGCTGCTCGACAGCCTCAAGCGCAGCGCGCAGATTTTTTCCGGCAAGCCGTTGATCGTCGGGTCGGCGGGGCAAACGGACATTTTCTCTTCCGCCTCGATTGCCTGCGTCGAGCTTGAAACGGCGATGGATCTGGCCGGCTATATCCCGGGCGCACAGCATGTGACGATCACGGCACTGAACGAAGAGGAGGCGATTTCGCCCTTCGAGGGCGGTGTCGAAGGGGAGAGCTTCAAGGCGCGGATCGATTTTTTCTTCGAGGGCGGCCATGTGCTCAACACGCTGGTCGAAGGCGAGCGCAAGGCCGCACTGGCCGAACGCCTGATGAACCTGACAGGCATTCTCGAGAGACAAGTCATGTTCTACCGACTGCCCGAGGGCGGAATCGGCCTGATGAATCCGCAATCCATGACCCGCGTGGTGATCACGCCGGGCGTTCCCGACTTGCCGAGCGATGCCTGGATCGCGGACCCGATCCAGGTTTGAAGAAGTCTGCCTGAACCAGGCGGTGTGCAAGGAGGGAAGGCCGACGTCGGCCTTTCTGGTTTGCGGGGAGTTTCTTCTGGCGTGAGCGTATGCCGCGAACTAGGATGAGTCTGGGGCGCGGGTCTGGCGGCAATGTCCAGTTCGATCATGTGGTTCCGGACTTCATGGAGACGATCATGGCGGGAAAGAAGAAGAGCAGGCAACTTCAGGCAGGTGAATCCACGAACGAACCGCTTGGCAACAAGGCTTACGAAAAGGAGCTCAAACGGCTGCATGTCGAACTGGTCAAGCTGCAGCAATGGGTCGTGCACAAAGGGCTCAGAGTCTGCATCGTCTTCGAAGGGCGCGACGGGGCGGGCAAGGGCGGCACGATCAAGGCGATTGCCGAGCGTGTGAGTCCGCGCGTGTTCCGCGTGGTTGCGCTGCCGGCACCGACCGAGCGTGAAAAGAGCCAGATGTACATGCAGCGTTACCTCGGTCATTTCCCTGCTGCCGGTGAAATCGTGATCTTCGATCGTAGCTGGTACAACCGGGCCGGGGTCGAGCGGGTCATGGGCTTTTGCACGCCCGAGCAGGCGAAGAAGTTCCTTGAGGCCGTACCGATGTTCGAGCGAGCGATGGTCGAATCGGGAATCATCCTGTTGAAGTATTGGCTTGAAGTCAGCCCGGCGGAGCAGGAAAGAAGGCTGCGCGATCGCATCAACGACGGTCGCAAGATCTGGAAACTGTCGCCGATGGACGTCAAGTCATTCACCCGCTGGGACGACTATACGCAGGCGCGCGACGAGATGTTCGCCGCGACCGATTCCTCCTGGGCGCCGTGGTTCGTGGCGCGTTCGGAGGACAAGAAGCGCGTGCGTCTGAACGTGATCAGCCACCTGCTGGCGCACGTGTCGTATGAGACCGTCCCGACCGAGAAAGTGACGTTGCCGAAGCGGAAGATCGGCCGCTACAAGGCGGCGGATTATCCGTTCAAGTACATTCCGGAATATCAGCTCGGTCAAGGCGTTGAGCCGAAACCAGACAAAGCAAAGAAATAGCGCGATGAGCTTGCATGACTGCGGGAAAGAGACGGGGGCGGCTGATCGCCCCCTTTTCTTGTCGAAGCGCGAACCTTGCAGCGTATTGATCGACTTCTGAGAGAGATTGCTTTGACAACAGCAGTCCGGTTCCTTTTCCTGTTCGTTATCGGTGTCCTGGTGGCCGTGAGCGGTCTATGGCAAGTGCTTGCCGTGATCTATTCCTGGCCGCTTGCCGGTACGGCGGTCCGCATCCCATTGGCCGTACTGTTCGCCGTCGTCGCCCTCGTGACGCTGGTCTGTCTTGGATTTCCGCGCTGGCGTTGGCGTGCCCTGGGTTGCCACACGATCCTGTTTGCCGCGCTGCTTGCCGGCTGGCTGCACATCGAGCCTTCGAACGAGCGCGACTGGCAGACGGACGTGGCTGTCCTGCCGCACGCGACGGTCGAGGGTGATTCCGTCACGGTGCACAACATCCGCAACTTCGACTACCGCAGCGAAACCGACTACACGCCCGCGTACTACGACAAGACCTTCGACTTGAAGAAACTGGAAGGCGTCGACCTGGTCGCCGTTTACTGGATGGGGCCGCACATCGCCCATGTCTTCCTGAGTTTCGCCTTCGCCGGAGACGAGCATCTGGCCGTTTCGATCGAGACGCGCAAGGAAAATGGCGAGGACTATTCGACGCTCAAGGGTTTCTTTCGACAGTACGAGTTGTACTACGTCGTCGCCGATGAACGCGATGTGATTCGGCTGCGCACCAACTATCGGCACGATCCGCCGGAAGACCTTTACGTATACCGGATGGCCGGCTCGATCGAAAACGGCCGGCGGCTTTTCCTGGAATACATGGAGAAGGTCAACAGGCTGAAAGACACGCCGGAGTTTTACAACACGTTGACGACCAACTGCACGACCAATATCTGGATGAACGCCGGCGTCAACGCCGAGCGCATTCCATTCAGCTGGAAGATTCTGGCGAGCGGCCACGTTCCCGAACTCCTGTATGAATATGGCCGGATCAGGACGGACGGATTGCCGTTCGACGAAGTACGCCAGCGGGCGCTCGTCAATGCACGCGCACAGGCGGCCGACCAGGCTGCGGATTTCTCGCGGCGCATTCGGGAACTGGATCCCGGAGAAAGCGTCGATTCTCAGAAGACAGAGGGCAAGAAATGAAAAGGGACCATCTCAAACGTGCTGCCTTGTGGCTTTCGGCTTGCGCACTGACCGCCCTGTTGCCGATTCCTTCGACGGCGGCGAGCGGCGGTCCGGATGATGCCGGGACCGCCGGATATCCAGGCAAGCGCCCGAAAATCTGCCTGGTCCTTTCGGGTGGCGGTGCGCGCGGCGCGGCTCACGTCGGCGTGCTCAAGGTGCTGGAGGAATACCGGGTTCCGATCGACTGCATCGCGGGAACCAGCATGGGGTCGCTGGTCGGCACGGCTTACGCGACGGGGACCTCGGTGGCGGAGATGGAAGAGATCAACGCCAGCATCACGACGGAGTTGCTCTTCAAGGAAGATCCGCCGCGCGATGAGATGTCGATGCGGCGCAAGCAGGACGACTACAACATCTTCTTCACGCCGGAACTTGGCGTGAAGGATGGATCGATTCACCTCGGCAAGGGCATCGTCACCGGCGTGCAGCTCGAGACGGTCTTGCGCAAGCTCTCGAAGGTCAAGGGTTTCCATCATTTCGACGATCTTCCCATCCAGCTACGGGTCGTCGCCACCGACCTCGTCACCGGCAAGCCGGTGGTCTTCGACGAAGGGGAACTTGCCAACGTGATGCGCGCCAGCATGTCGGTACCGGGCGCCGTCGCGCCTGCCGAATTCGGCGGCATGATGCTGGTTGACGGCATGCTGACGAGCAATCTGCCGGTCGAGACGGCGCGCGCCATGGGGGCCGACGTCGTGATTGCCGTCAATGTCGGGACGCCGCTCCTGAAGCGTGAACACCTTGACGGCATCGCCGGCGTCGCCGGACAGATGCTGAGCATTCTGACCGAGCAGAACGTCCAGGCGTCGATCGCCCTGCTCAAGCCGACCGACATTCTGATCACGCCCGATCTCGGCGATTTCTCGACGGCTGATTTCGACCACCTGCCGAGGATTTCACCGCTGGGCGAAGAAGCGGCGCGCGCGGTGGCGGAACGTCTCAAGCCGCTGTCCCTCCCGCCCGAAGAATATGCGGCGTTCCGTCGGCGTCAGCAGACCGTCGTCGTTCCGGATACGCAACCCGTCGATGAAATCCGTTTCGTGAACCTCGAACGCGTCAATCCGAAGACGCTCGAAGCGATCATGCAGACTGAGCCTGGAAAGCAGATCGACCAGAGCAAACTCGATAGCGATATGCGCAATCTCTACGGTACCGGCGATTTCGAGCACGTTAATTACAGCTTCATGGAAGAACAGAGTCGGCGCGTGCTCGCGGTCGACGCCGTCGAAAAGTCCTGGGGGCCGGACTACATCCGCTTCGGACTGGGCTTGTCCAGCGACTTCACCGGCGATGCCTACTTCAATTTCCTCGGCAGCTATCGCAAGAAGTGGATGAATTCTCTGGGCGGCGAATGGCGGACGGATCTCCAGGTCGGCCGCACCAGCAGTCTATGGTCGGAGTTCTATCAACCGCTCACCGCCGACGGCAGGTTCTTTGTCGCGCCGCACGTCGGCATCGAGCGGCGCACTTCGGACATCTACCAGGACAGTGACCGCATCGCGACCTATGACGTGCTGTCTGGCGGCGTGGGTGCGGAGACCGGCATGAACTTTGGACGTTATGGCGAAGCGCGGCTCGGCATCGTCGGCGGCTTCGTCGAACCCAGCCTGTCCACCGGGCCGGACTGGCTGTCGCCGGAGCGGTCGAACGTGCGGCAGGGTGCCTTCACGGCGCGAGTCGTCCTCGATCAGCTCGACAGCGCTCACTTCCCGCGCCACGGCTGGCGTGGCGGCATCAAGATCTACGACTCGACCGATGCGCTCGGCGCGGAAGACAACTATACGAAGTGGAGCGCGGACGCCTCGGCCGCCTACTCGTTCGGCGAGCACACCTTGAATGTTGGGGCGAAAGCCGGCGGCCGGATCGGTTCCGATCATTTGCCGACCTACGATCTCTTTCAATGGGGCGGTTTCATGCAGCAGTCGGGCTATGCCACCGGCCAATTGGTCGGCGAGAACATGCAATACGGCCGCGTGATGTACTACCACCGTATCCTGCGCAGCAGCATCCTGGAAGGCGCCTACGGCGGAATCTCGTACGAGATCGGCAAGGTCGGGAATCCGCTGGTGCCGGGCAGTCCGGACGGCGTGCTGCGCTCCGGGAGCATCTTTATCGCATCGGATACGCCGGTCGGCCCCGCTTACTTGGGTTATGGGTTCGCCGAGGACGGCAACCGCAGCTTCTATTTCTATCTTGGCCGGCCGTTCTGATGCAGCGACTGTAGTACCGGGTGGGAACTGCGGTTCCCTCGTGAGGTTCATATTTGGTCGAACAACCACTTTTCGGGAGGTGATCTTGGAAACACTACGCAAACATCAATGCAGGCTGTCCATGCGCTCCATTGCCGCCGCAATCCTTGGGAGCGGGTTGTTTCTCGCGGGTTGCGCGACGACGAATCCGGCAGCGGACGGCAGCACGAACATCACGGCATCCGACAAGTCGCGCATGACGAAAACCGGATTCCTGTCCAACTACGGCGCCTTGAAGACCCAACCGTGGAGCGACGGCATCGAGTGCTGGAGAGCGCCCGGTCTCAATGCGCAGAAATACGACAAGGTATTGATTTCGCGCATCGTCGTGTCGATTGCGCCGGCCAAGGACGAGGACGCCGAACAGACCGTCGATCCGAGCGATCTCAAGATGCTCACCGACTACTTCCATGATTCACTGGACAAGGCGCTCAGGCCGCAGATGACGGTCGTCGATAAGCCGGGGGCAGGCGTCGTGGTCATGCGGATTGCCTTGACCCATCTCGTGCCGACCCGGGTATCCAACAGCCTTGCCGGTACGCTGATTCCGTTTGCCTTCGTCGCCGAAGCCGGCTCCGGCGTTGCGACCGGCCGTCCGGTCGGCTCGACACCGTACCTGGGCGAAACCGGGATGGAAATGCAGTTTCTCGATGGCGCTACCGCCAAGGTCCTGGCCGAATGCCGCGATACGGAGGTCGGGCGAAAATACGCTGCCGAAGTCGATTCCGGCGCGAGCGGTGCGGCGCAGACCTGGGCGGGCGGCTATCTCAATTCATTCCAGTCGTGGTCCTATGCCAAGAATGCGTTCGACAAATGGTCGCTGCTCGTCGCGCAACGCTTCGCGCATCTGCGCGGCGCCGAGGCGGCAGCGAAAAAGTAGCGGTGCGAATCGCAATCGTGTGTGCACGGGATTCGAGGTATGACTACCAGATTCCCATGATCGAGAAGACCAGGAGGCAGCAATGCAGCTCATGTTGATTCTTGGAATCGCGTTCGCCATCGGCGCGGTTCTTTTTGCCCTGCAGAATACCGCAGCGATTACCGTGGCTTTCGCCATCTGGCAGTTCGAGGGTTCCCAGGCGTTGGTGCTCCTGCTGTCGCTCGGGCTCGGAGTGCTGATCACTTGCCTCATTTCGTCGCCGACGGTCATCCGGCGGCAATGGGAAGCCACCCGGATGCGGCGTCAGATCGTCGATCTCGAACGCCAGGTGGCCGAGCTTCAACGTCGGGAAAGCGAACTGGCCGCCAAGGTCCGGCAGTTGTCGCCCGATGCCGCGAGCGAGCCGCCGGTCGAGCCGAAACCTTACGTCGGACTGCGCAGCCTGCTCGGCGGTGCGCAGAAAACGGCGACGGACGAGTCCTCCGCAGGCGATGCGGCGCGCTGACATGGCGGTACGGAACTGAGTCCGGCCGTTCGCATCTCATTGTCATCGTGTACCGTTTTTGCCTGATCGCGTTCGTGTCGGCTGGACTCCTGGCGCATTCCTGCGTCGGTGCCGCACCCCGGCTGGTTGCGCCGGAACCGGTGCGCGATCTCCTGCAAACGCATCTGTCGCTGCTCGAGCTCGAGAGCGCAGCGCCGGACGAGGCCGGTCGGCAGGCCGTTGAACGACGCTTGAGAAAGGAAGCCGGCGAACTGCTGGCGACTGAGGGTTATTTCTCGCCACGGATCCAGTTGCTGGACGAGACCGCAGGCACGGTCGTCCAGGTCGAGCCGGGGCCGCGCGCGCGCATCGGCGTGGTCAACATCGAAATCCGCGGTGCCATTGACGACGAACGTCGCCGGAAACTCACTGCGGCGTGGGGGCTGGCGGTTGGCGCGTTTTTTCGCCAGGCGGCATGGGATGACGCCAAGAACGGTCTGCTGCGCGAGCTGATGTCCGTCGATCACGCGGGCGCGCGCCTGCTGTCGAGCGTTGCGGACGTCGACGTCGCGGCGGCACGGGTCGATCTGACGCTTGTCTACGATGCCGGCCCGCGCTACCGCTACGGCGAAATCAGAATGCTCGGCCTGCACCGCTATCAACCCGCCCTCGTCGAGCGTTACAGCAAGTCGCTGCGGCTGGGCGCCGTCTATCACCGGGAGGATCTGCTCGCCGTGCAGACGGCGTTGCAGAACACGCCGTATTTCTCGTCGGTCAGCGTCGAGCTGGAGAATGACGCAATAGCAGCAGGCGATGACGCCGAAACGCCAGCCGCAGCGGAGTTGCAGGTTCCGGTCATCATCAGCCTGCGCGAACGGGCGCCGTTCGGTGTTTCCTTCGGTGCCGGCTACAGTTCCAACACCGGCGCGCGTGTCGAGGGCAACTTCACGAACGCCGACTTTGCCGGCCGCGCCTGGGAACTCAGCACCGGCGCACGCATCGAGCAACTGCGGCAGAGCGCCTATGCCGACGTTTTTCTGCCACCCGACCGCGAGCAACAGCAGCGCGACAGCTTCGGCACCTTTGTCGAGAAATCGGATATTCAGGGCCTGGCGCTCGAACGCGTGGCGTTTGCCGCATCGCGCGTGCAGAAACGCGGCAGCATCGAGCAGCGCCTGGGCGTCAATTGGCAATACGAGTGGCAGGATACCGGCGGTACGGAGAGCACCAATCAGGCGCTCACTGCGCTGGCCGGCTGGACCTGGCGATCGGCCAGCGATCCGGTCGATCCGACCGAAGGGATCGTCGCCCAGCTGCAGTTGGGGGGCGCGGCGAAAGCGTTGCTTTCCGATCAGAATTTCCTGCGCAGCTACATTCGGTACAGCCAGGGAATTCCGCTCGACAAGTCGAACAGCCTCTTGTTGCGCGGCGAAGTCGGCATCACCGCGGCGTCGTCGCGCGAGGGCATTCCGCAGGACTACCTGTTTCGCGCCGGCGGCAGCAACTCGGTTCGCGGGTACGCCTACCAGAGTCTCGGCGTCAAGGAGGATTCGGCGACGGTGGGCGGGCGCTATCTGCTGACCGTCAGCGCCGAGTATACGCACTGGATCGATGCGACCTGGGGTGTCGCTTTCTTCGCCGACGCCGGCCAGGCGGGCGATGACCGCGACGTCTTCAAGCTGGCGCCCGGTTACGGCGTCGGCGCGCGCTGGAAGAGTCCGGCCGGTCCGTTGGCCATCGATCTGGCCTGGGGGCAGCTCGAAAAAGAGTTGCGTCTGCACTTCTCGCTGGCGGTGCCGTTCTGAATTGCCGGACATGGACGAAACGCCCACGAAGCCTGCTTCCCCTTTTCGACGCCCCTTGATCGCGGCGGCGGCGCTGCTGGTCCCGCTCGCGGCGCTTTGCTGGCTGGTCGCGAGCGAAACGGGTTTCCAGCTGTTGTGCGCCGTCCTTGAACGGATCAGCGCCGGCCGGCTGACGATCGAAGCGCCGGGCGGAAGACTGTTGGGCGATTGGCGCGCGCAGTCGGTGCGCTGGGTCGACGATGCGCACGACGTGGAGTTGCGGCAGCTTGAACTCGACTGGTCGCCGCGCGACTTGCTCGGCCGCCGGGTGACGGTCGAGCGCCTGGAGGCGGCCAGCCTGCGGGTTTTCGCGGCGCCAGGCAGCGAGCCGGCGACGATCCCCGCGAGCCTGACGTTGCCGTTTCCGGCAAGCATCCGGCGCCTGGCGATCGGCACGCTGCTGTCGGGGCGGCAACGTGAGCAGGCGACGACGCTGGCCGAACACATCGAGGCCGCGCTGGACAGCGACGGGCAACGGCATCGCATCGAACGACTGGAGTTGCATTCCGGGCAATTGCAACTGGTCGCCAAGGCAACACTGGCGGCGCGCCAACCGTACGATCTCGACGCGGAAGCCGCTTTGCGCGGGAGCGCGCTCGACCGGTCGTTCAAGCTCGACCTGCGCGGCAGCGGTCCTCTGGCGCAGATTCAGGTTTCGGGGAAGATCGCCGCCGACGCCGATGCGGCGGCCACCGGCGATCTGCATGCGCTGCTGACGCCGTTCGCCGTGCAGCCGATCGCGTCGCTCAGCGCGCGGTTCACGGGGATCGATCCGGCGGCGTTCGTCGCCAAGGCGCCGCAGGCTTCGCTCGACGTCGAAGCGGTCCTCGAGAACGAACCGGCGGCGCCCGGCGAGACGGCGGTGAGCGGTCGCCTCAGCGTGGTCAACCGACTCGCCGGCGCGCTCGACCGCCAGCGCATTCCGATCGAAAGCCTGCACACGGGGCTGGACTGGCAGGGGAATCGACTGGGTTTCAGCAGGTTGGCGCTCGCGCTTACGGGCGGCGGGCGACTCCAGGGGCGGGGCGCGTTCGCCGACGGAACCGTCAACCTGGAACTGGATGCCTCAGCGGTCGATGCGCGCAGTCTGCACGGCGAACTGTTGCCGACGCGGCTGGCCGGGCCGCTTCGTGTTCAACTGGGCGGCGATCGGCAGAGCATCGACCTCAAACTGCGCGACGCGCAATATGCCATCGACGCGCAGGCCAGCGTCACGACCGATGCGGTGGAAGTCAGCCGCCTGCAAGTCGGCACAGGCGATGCCCGACTGTCGGCGCAGGGAAGCCTGGCGCTGAATGGCGACAAGCGCTTCGCCGCGCAAGGGCAGTTGCACAACTTCGACCCGGCGCGTTTCTTCAAAACCAAAAGTCCGTTGCCGAGCCTGATCAACGCCGATCTCGATGCGCGCGGCGCATTAAGCCCCGCGCTCGAGCTGGCCTTGCATTTCGATCTGCACGACAGCCGGCTCGGCGCGCAGAAGCTGGCGGGCAAAGGCGACGTCGACCTGCGCGGCGAGCGTTTGCACAAGATCGAAATCGATCTCGACGCCGCGGGCAATCGCTTGACCGCGACCGGCGCCTTCGGCAAGGCGGGCGATGCCATGCATCTGCGCCTGGTTGCGCCAAGGCTCGAGGCGATCGGTTTCGCTGGTCTGGCCGGTGACGCCAGCGCCGATGTGCTGGTCGGCGGGAATCTCACCAACCTCGAGTTCTCGGGCGATGTCCGCTCGGAACGGCTGCGCGTCGCGCAGTGGCTCGACCTGAACGGCGTGTCGCTGGCGGGGCAGCTTGCGGAAGGCGCGCAGGGGACGCTGCGCGGCCAGTTTCGCTGCACGGCATGCGCGCTGCCGGCATACGGCGTACCGGCGCTGTCGCTGGAACTGGCGGTGGACGGGACTCGCAACCAGCATCGTTTGCACGGACTGATCGGTCTGCCCGAAAAACGCGAACTGCGCTTCGCGTTCGACGGCGGCTTCCCGCCGTCATCGTTGCGGCGGGCAAGCGCCGTGCCGACGCTCGCCTGGAACGGCCAGCTGAGCGAATTGAACGTCACCGGCGATCGATCATCGGGAAAACCGCTGCTTCATCTCGCCGCGCCGGCGCCGTTGAACCTGGGCAGTGCGGCAATCGCCTTCGGCCCGGCAACGATCGACGGCATCGTCGGCGACCTGCGCATCGAGCGCCTGGGCCGCGAGCAGGGGCGCTGGCAAAGCATGGGGCGCTGGCGGCAGATCAGCCCGCAAGCGATCCTCGCCGAGTTCCCGTCGCTGCGCGCCGCACTGGGAGAGATCGGCAAGGATAATCCGCAACCTTTGATTCTCAGCGGCGAATGGGCGTTTGATGTCAACGACAAGCCTGGCGCACTGCCCGTCGGGCGCGTCGCCGTCTGGCGTGAAAGCGGCGATTTCGTGCTCGGCTCGGTACCTTTGGGCCTCGAAGAGGTGCGCGTGCAAGCGAACGTCGGCGAGGGCCGATTGCTTGCCAGCGCGACGATACGCGGCGGACGGCTGGGCGACATCGGCGCCGAACTGGAAGCGCCGAGCGCGCGCCGGGCGGACGGCGGCATCGCCACCTTGGTCGATCCGGCGGCACCCTGGCAAGGGCAACTGCGAGCCGCCGTGCCGGACGTGGGCTGGCTCGGTCCATTGATCGGCGAAGGCTGGCACGTGGCTGGACGGCTGAACGGCGAAATGCGGCTGGGCGGCAGTCCATCGCATCCGCAGTTGAGCGGCGAATGGCGGGGGCAGGAACTGGCGGTTCGCGCGCTCGACCTCGGCATGCGCCTCGAACGCGGCCAGGCGCTGCTCGAGGTGACGCCGGAACGCCTGCTGCTGCGCCAATTGTCCTTCGAGAGCGATTTCCAACCCTTGCCGCCCGTCTTGAAGCTCGACCGGAACGTCAACGCGGCGAGCCTCACGGGAACGCCGGGGCGCGTCGAGGCGAGCGGCGAACTGGCGCTCGCGACGGCGTCGAGCGGGCGCGACGCGCAGCTCAAGGTCCGGCTGGATCGCCTTGGCGTCGTGCAGCGGGCCGATCAGTGGATCGCGCTTTCCGGCGAAGGCGACGTGCGGGTCGGCGAGAAGGCGCTCGATCTGGGCGGAAAGCTGCGCGTCGATGCCGGCCTCTGGTCGCTGGCCGAGTCGGGACGGCCCAGCCTGTCGGACGACGTGGTGATCCGTCAGGCGCAGGCGGAGGGGGATGCGCGGAGCCAGATGGCGCGCAGGCTGCGTCTCGATATCGAGGCGGCGCTCGGGCGCAGCGCGCATTTTCGCGGCGCCGGCGTCGAGAGCCGGCTCGCCGGGCAGATCCGCGTTCGTTCGGACGATGCCGGCCTGCCGCGCGCGAGCGGCTCGATCAGTACCGTCAACGGGCAATTCAACGCCTACGGACAAAAACTCGGCATCCAGCGCGGCATCATCAACTTCCAGGGCGCAATCGACAATCCCGGCCTCAACATCCTCGCCGTGCGCGAGAACCTGCCGGTCGAAGCGGGCGTCGAGGTGACCGGCACGGCGTTGCGCCCGCGTATCCGTCTCGTCTCGACACCCGACGTGCCGGATACGGAGAAACTCTCCTGGCTGGTGCTCGGGCACGCACCGGAACAGCAAGGCGGCGCCGACGGAGGCGTGCTGCTCGCCGCCGCGCGGACGATTCTCGGCGGCCAGGATAACGGTCTCCTGAGTCGGTTACAGCAGGGGCTGGGAATCGACGAGTTCGGCGTGAGCACCGGTGAGATCGGCGGCTACGGCGACAACATGACCAGCCGGGTCGCCTCCTCGTCCGGGTTCAGTGGAAACCAGACGGTGAGCGGGCAGATCATCACCGTCGGCAAGCGCCTCTCGTCCAATGCCATGCTCAGCTACGAACAGTCGCTCGGCACTTCGGACAGTATCGTCAAACTGACCGTCGATCTCAGCCGCCGTTTCTCGGTGGTCGGGCGGGCCGGTTCCGAGAGCGCGCTCGATTTCTTCTGGCATTACCGGTTCGGGAAGTAGGCCGGGCAGGGCAATTGCTGACGTATCATGCGACGGCAGTTCCCCTCCGTCGTCATTCCGGCGCAAGCCGGAATCCAGATTTTCGGAGCACAAACTGGATCCCGGCCTTCGCCGGGATGACGAGGCATGAAAAAGACAAGGTTGGTGAAGTCTGAAAAGCAGGACCAAAGGGTTCATGCGATTGCCCGGGTCTTCCGGGTGTCAGCCTGAGCGGATCGGCGGCGCTGCTATACTTCGCTTCCCTTCGTCCGTCCATCGAGCAGCCATGGCCATCAAGTACCAGATCGTTCCCGTCACGCCGTTTGAACAGAATTGCAGCCTGCTCTGGTGCGACGAAACCAGGCGGGCGGCGGTGGTCGATCCGGGCGGCGACCTCGCGCGCATCCTCGCCACCGTTCAGGAACAAGGGCTTACGCTGGAAAAGATCCTGGTCACGCACGGGCACATCGACCATGCCGGCGCGGTCGCGGAACTGGCGGAAAAGCTCTCCCTGCCGATCGAAGGGCCGCAGCGCGAAGACCAGTTCTGGATCGACGGCATGCCGCAGCAGAGCCGGATGTTCGGCTTCCCCGAGGTGCGGGCGTTTACGCCGGACCGCTGGCTGGAGCAGGGCGATCGCGTGCGGTTCGGCAATGTCGAGATGGACGTGCTGCATTGTCCGGGGCATACGCCCGGGCACGTCGTCTTCTTCAACGAAGCGGGTCGGCTGGCGGTCGTCGGCGATGTGCTGTTCAAGGGTTCGATCGGGCGGACCGATTTTCCCAGGGGCGATTTCGATGCGCTGATCGCATCCATACGCGGCCGTCTCTGGCCTTTGGGCGACGACGTCGCGTTCATTTCCGGGCACGGGCCGATGTCTTCGTTTGGCGCGGAGCGGCGCGGCAATCCATTCTGCGGCGATTGATCGGTCGTTGAACGTGCCAGGCGGAGCGCATCGCACCTACCAGCTGCTGATCGAAGTCGCGCGCGCGGTCCGCGTCAGCGTCGGCCGCCTGGGGGACTTCGAGTTTCCTGCCGGACGCTACGTCTATACGGGCAGCGCGCAACGCAATTTCGAAGCGCGCATCCGCCGCCACCAGTCCGCCGTCAAGCGCATGCACTGGCACATCGATTATCTGCTTGCCGCGCCGGGCGTCAGCATCGTCGAGGTGCTGCGATACGTCGATGCGGAGTGCGAAATCAATCGGCGCGTCGTCGGGACGATTCCGGTCCCGGGCTTCGGTGCGAGCGATTGCCGGGCCGGCTGTATCAGCCACCTGAAGCGGCTGCCTTAGTCCTGGCGTCGGCGCCGCAAGTCGATCGGGTCAATCGCCGTGATTGTTTTCGATGTTGATCCGGCTGGCCCAGTAGAGAGCCGCAACCTGTGCCTTGGCAACGGCCGGCGCATCGATTCCGAGTCTTTCGTAGGTCGCCTCGGCCGCTTTGAAATGACCCGCCTCGGCGGCAGCGACGGCGGAGAGAAGTGCGCCGAGTACACCGCCGTTGCTCGGCGACATCAGCGCCTCGACAACCTCGTCGTGCATGGGCAGTTCCTTGAGGATGTCGCTCATCGGCAGGTTGATCAGGATGTCGAGCAGCGAGAAGAGACCGGTCAGGAAGGCGTTGTCGGAGAAATCCGAGAGGTCGGGGTCCGGCGAGATCGATGCGCTCAGCAGTTCCATCTGGCGGCCGCGAGCGGCGGCAATTTGCATGAGCGGATTGGGCGCATGGATGTCGGACAGATGGTTGGCGTAGATCAGGAGCTGCAACCAGCGCTGCAGCTGACGGCGGCCGAGAATGGCGATGGCCTGCGAGAAACTGCTGATCTTCGTTCGCGCGCCGACCGCGACCGAATTGACCAGGCGCAGCAGGTTGTAGGACAGCTTGGGTTCTTCGCGGAAAATCGCCTCGATCTCGCGCGTATCGCCGTCCTGCTTGACGATGTTCAGGAGCTTGAGCAGTTTCAGGCGGGTAAGGTCGGGCTCCTTGCCGGCGAGCGGGTTGCGCGCGGTGAGGAAATGGCTGCCGTAGAGTTCGAAGCCTTTCTCCTGGAGCCAGCCGAACATTTCGTGCGTCCCGACGTCGGTGGCAATCTTTCTGAAGCCGGTGTCGTCGAGGTACATCAGATTGAACGCGGAAAGCTCCTGGCGCGCGAACGCGGCGTCGAAGCGGAGTGCGTCGAAATCGGAGATCGGAATCTTCTTCAGCAATTCAGTGCTGTCGACATCGAGCCCGAAACGAAAACCCTGGCCACTGAGGTGGCGGCATCTATCCATCGCCCGCTTGTCGTCGAGCACGGAAGCCGGGAGGACGAATACCATCTGGCTCGCTTCGAAGGTGTCGAGGAAGTCGCTGTTGTGCAGATCGTCGGGATCGACCGGCATGATCAGCGGCATCGTATTCGCGAGAGGGGCGATCCCGGCGTTGGAAAAGCAGCGAATGTAATCGGCGCCATAGGTCGTGGCGCGATCCGCCGACTGCCAGTCGAACGCTGCCCAACTGCTGTCGGCGGCGAGGACCGGGCGGAAGAAAAAGAAAGGTGAGGCCATGAATACTCTTGTTGATTCGGGATGTTGGTCGTAGACCGGTATTTTAACCCATATCATTTCCTTATTCCGGTGCAGAAGAACTCTGTAATACGCTGATTTTTCTGCGGAAATCGTCTGGTCTGGATCGTTTTTCAGAAGACTGCACCCAGCGTAGGCATTTGTTCGCGCAGGATCTGCCGCGTGCCCGAACCGACGGGCGGCATGGGGGAACTCGCGCTTGGCCGGTGGAAAAATGTCGTAAACTGGTACTTCCGACCCCCGAACGATTCCCGACGAGTGTGATCCATGACCCCGAATGCCTTGAAAAGAGCGACTGACGACGAATTGAATGTGACTTCTCCCGATTTCAACCAACTGTTTTCGGAAAGGGCGCGCGCGATCCAGAGCTCGGCGATTCGCGAGATTCTCAAGGTGACGGAACGCCCGGAAGTCATTTCCTTTGCCGGTGGGCTGCCGTCTTCCGCGACGTTCCCGGTCACTGAAATGCTGGCCGCTTTCGATCGCGTCCTGAACGCCAAAGGCCGGGAAGCGCTGCAGTACAGCACGACCGAAGGTTACGCACCGCTCCGCGCGTGGATCGCCGCGCGCGTCGGCACGCCCGAGGCGCCGGTCTCGCCCGACGAGGTGTTGATGGTGTCCGGTTCGCAGCAGGGGTTGGATCTCTTGGCCAAGGTGCTGATCGATCCGGGCGATACCGTGCTCGTGGAGACGCCGACCTACATCGGCGCGCTGCAGTCGTTCTCCTTGTTCGATCCGAAGTACGTGTCGGTGCCGTCCGACGAGGACGGTCTGCTGCCCGACGCCTTGAGCGATTCGATGCGCGGCGCCAAGTTCCTCTATTGCCTACCGAACTTCCAGAACCCGACCGGGCGCCTGTTGGCGGAAGATCGCCGCTATCGGCTGGCGCAACGGGCGCGCGAACTCGATCTGCTGATCCTCGAAGACGACCCCTACGGTGCGCTGTCCTACGATGGCGAGACGCCGCCGTCGATCCGTTCGTTGGCGCCGGAGCGCACGGTGTACATGGGTTCCTTCTCGAAGGTGCTGGCGCCGGGCCTGCGCCTCGGCTACATCGTCGCGCCGGCGGCGCTGCGCGCCAAGCTGGTGCAGGCCAAGCAGGCGACCGATCTGCACACGGCGACGCTGTCGCAGATGGCGGTTCACGACGTCGTCAAGGACGGCTTTCTCAACAGCCATATCCCGACGATCCGCAAGCTCTACCGCGAGCAATGCGCGGCGATGCTGAGCGCGCTCGCGCAGTACATGCCGGAAGGCGTGCGCTGGAACAAGCCGCGCGGCGGTATGTTTCTGTGGGCCGAATTGCCGAAGGGCATGAACGCGTCGGCCTTGCTGGAACGAGCCGTCGAGCGGAATGTCGCGTTCGTGCCCGGCGCACCGTTCTTTGCCGCCGATCCGGTGATCGAGTCGCTGCGGCTCGCCTTCGTCACCGTTCCGCCGCCGCGCATCGAAGAAGGCGTCAAGCGGCTGGCCGAGGTGATCCGCGCCAGCCGGTAGGTTCGGGGCCGGCGCCTGCTTGGCGTTTACTTGCCGGTTTCGTCGCGCTCGTCGCGTAACTCGCGGCGCAGGATTTTCCCGATCGGCGTCTTCGGCAGACTGTCGCGGAAGTCGATCCGCTGTGGTCGCTTGTAGCCGGTGAGCTGCGTCCGGCAATAGGCGGCGATGGCTTCCCGGGTCAGGTTCGGGTCCTTCTTCACGATCACCAGGCGCACCGCTTCGCCCGACTTTTCATCGGGCATGCCGACCACCGCGCATTCGGCGACGCTGGGGTGCATCATGACGACGCCCTCGACTTCGTTGGGATAGACGTTGAAGCCGGAGACCAGGATCATGTCCTTCTTGCGGTCGGTGATCGTCACGTAGCCGTTTACGTCCATGAAGCCGATGTCGCCGGTCTTCAGCCAACCGTCCTGGATTGCGCGGGCGGTCTCTTCGGGATTGTTCCAGTAGCCGCGCATCACCTGTGGGCCACGTACGCAGATTTCGCCCGTGTGGCGCACGATCTCCGCCTTGCCGTCCCACGGCGTCAATTCGGCGAACGATTCGTCGCGGATGCTGACTGCGGTCGACGAGACGGGCAGGCCGATCGTGCCGTTCCACGGCATGCCGAGCGGCGTGCAGCAGACGCCCGGCGAGGTCTCGGTCAGGCCGTAGGCTTCGGTCAGGAAGGTGCCGGTGATCTTCTGCCAGCGTTCGGCGACGGCTTTCTGCACCGAGGCGCCGCCGCCGACCACCACTTTGAGCGCGGAAAAATCGAGCTTTTCGAATCCGGGCGTATTCATCAGCCCGTTGAACAGCGTGTTGACGCCGGTCAGCACGCTGAATCTCCATTTGGCGAGTTCCTTGACGAAGCCCGGCAGGTCGCGCGGGTTGGTGATCAGCAGAATCATACTGCCCCATTTGAGAAAGCCGAGCGTCGAAGTGAGGCAGAAGATGTGGTACATCGGCAGCGGCGCCACGGCGACCTCGCTCGCCTCCTTGAAACTCTGTGAGATCCACAGATTGACCTGTTCGAGGTTGGCCAGCATGTTGCCGTGCGTGAGCATGGCGCCTTTGGCGACGCCGGTCGTGCCGCCGGTGTATTGAAGGAAGGCGATGTCTTCATGGCCGATCCGGGGCGCGGCGAATTCTTCCTTGCCGCCGCGACGCAGCGTGTCGAGCAGGGAGCGGGCGCCGACGATTCGCCAGCGCGGCACCATCTTCTTGACGCGTTTGACGACGAAGTTGACGAGCCACCGCCTCGGCGCCGGCAGCAGATCGCCGACCTGCGTGCTGACGACGTATTCGACCGCCGTATTGGGCAGGACTTTCTGCAGCGTACCGGCGAAATTCTCGAGGATGACGATCGCCTTGGCGCCCGAATCCTTCAGCTGAAACTCGAGCTCCCGCGCCGTATACAGCGGATTGACGTTAACCACCGTCAACCCGGCGCGCAGGATACCGAACAGCACGACCGGGTATTGCAGCAGGTTGGGCAGCATGATGGCGACGCGATCGCCCTGGGCCAGGTTGGGCAGGGTCTGCAGGTAAGCGGCGAAATCGCGCGACAGGCGTTCCAGCTCATTGAAACTGAGCGTGTGTCCGAGGTTATGGAAGGCCGGCCGGTCGCCAAACCGGCGAATCGTATCCTCGAGCAGTTCGGGGACGGAGGAAAACGGCGATACGCCGATTTCGGCCGGCAGGCCGGGTGGGTAGCTGCGGAGCCAGATTTTGTCGCTCATGCGCATTCTCGGATGAAGAATCGGAAGCGATCCGAATTCAGGGTAGTCGAACAAAGCGGCGGCAGGATAGCGCAATTGCGGACGCGCGCCTGAAAAAACATAAAATGCGCCGATGGATTCGATCTCGTTGCCCACCTATTGGCAGACGGCCTCGGCCGAACTGGCCGCCGACGACCCGGTGATGGCCGGTTTCGTCGCGCGCTATTCCGGCGATTCGCTGATTTCGCGCGGCGATCCCTTCGGCACGCTGGTGCGTTCGATCGTCGGCCAGCAGATTTCGGTGAAGGCGGCGGACAGCATCTGGGCGCGCTTCGCCGGTACGGTGTCCGCCATCGAGCCGGAAGCCATCCTGGCCGTCTCCACAGACGCCTTGCGCGCCTGCGGACTCTCCGCGCGCAAGGTCGAGTACGTCAGCGATCTGGCGCGGCACTTCAGTGCCGGGCAGATCCACGTCAACCGCTGGAATGCGATGAGCGACGCCGAGATCATCGCCGAACTCACCGCGGTGCGCGGCATCGGCGTGTGGACGGCCGAGATGTTCCTGATCTTCAACCAGCTGCGTCCCGACGTCTATCCGCTCGACGACATCGGCCTGCAGCGCGCCGTCGCCAAGCACTACTTCAGCGGCGAGCGGCTGGCGCGCAGGCAGCTGGCCGAGACTGGCGAGCGCTGGCGCCCGTGGCGCTCGGTGGCGACGTGGTATCTGTGGCGCAGCCTCGATCCGCTGCCGGTCGAGTATTGAGCGCACGGCGAGGGAACTTCCCCGGCGCTTCACTCTCTTTGTGTCACTCGTGATCGGCGCCTGCCCTGCGGCGGGTGCCGGGATTCTTTACGCTAGAATGAGGGCCGTTCTACAACCGGCCAAGGTGCGATGAAGACCACTTTCCTTGATTTTGAACAGTCGATCGCCGACCTCGAAGGCAAAATAGAAGCCCTGCGCTCGACGCAGGAGGCCGGCGTGGATATTTCCGAGGAAATCGGCCAGCTCGAGAAGAAGAGCCAGGCGCTGACCAGGGAAATCTACGCCAAGCTCACGCCGTGGCAGATTTCGCAGGTCGCCCGGCACCCGCAACGTCCCTACACGCTCGATTACCTGAATCTCATCTTCACCGATTTCGAAGAGCTGCACGGCGACCGCGCCTTTGCCGACGACCACGCCGTCGTCGGCGGACTGGCGCGCTTCAACGGCCAACCGGTGATGGTGATCGGCCACCAGAAGGGCAGCGACACCAAGGAGAAGCTCTACCGCAACTTCGGCATGCCGCGCCCCGAGGGCTACCGCAAGGCCTTGCGCCTGATGCACCTGGCCGAGAAATTCGGCATCCCGATCTTGACCTTCATCGACACGCCCGGCGCCTACCCCGGGATCGACGCCGAAGAGCGCGGCCAGTCCGAGGCGATCGGGCGCAATCTCTACGAAATGGCCGGGCTCAAGGTGCCGGTGATCGTGACGGTGATCGGCGAGGGTGGCTCGGGCGGCGCGCTGGCGATCGGTGTCGGCGACGTCGTGCAGATGCTGCAATTCTCGACGTATTCCGTGATCTCGCCCGAAGGCTGTGCGTCGATTCTCTGGAAAAGCGCCGAGAAGGCGAGCGAGGCGGCCGAGATCATGGGCATCACGGCGTCGCGCCTGAAAGCGCTGGGGCTGATCGACAAGATCGTGCATGAACCGCTCGGCGGCGCGCATCGCGATCCGGCGGCGACGGCGCAAAACCTGAAGAAGTCCTTGCAGGAAGCGCTCAGGCAGGTCGGCGCGCTGCCGACCGAGGCGCTTCTCGATGCCCGCTTTGCGCGCCTGATGGCTTACGGACGCGTCAAGGAACAGCTGGTTGTCTGAGACCGATCCAACGACGCCAGCCGCGCCAACGGCCAATTCCTTCGCGCCGGAACTCGAAGCTTTTCTTGCCCCGCGACTGAAACAAGGCGCGCGTCTCTGCGTCGGCCTCTCCGGCGGGCGCGATTCGATCGTCTTGCTGCACGCGCTCAGTCGGCTCGCGCCGTCGTTCGCGCTCCCGATCCGCTTGAGCGCAGTGCATGTGCACCACGGCCTCAGCCCGAACGCCGGTGCCTGGGCCGACTTCTGCGCGGAATTCTGCCGGGAGTGCGGCGTACCGCTCGACATCGTACGCGTCGATGTGCCGCGCGACACGGGCGAAGGTCTGGAAGCGGCGGCGCGCCGCATGCGCCACGGCGTTTTCGCCGACCGCGATGCCGATTGGCTGGCGCTTGCGCATCATCGCGACGATCAGGCGGAGACGGTGCTGCTCAACCTGCTGCGTGGCGCGGGGATCGCCGGCGCCGCCGGCATGTTACCCGAACGCCCGCAGGCGCGTGGGCCGGCCTTGATTCGGCCGTTGCTCGATGTGCCGCGGCGTGAGATCGAAACCTACGCCGAGGCATACGGCCTGCGCTGGATCGACGACGAGAGCAACGAAGACGTGCATTTCCGTCGCAACTTCCTGCGCCGCGCGGTCATTCCGTCGCTCGAAGAGAAGTTCTCCGGCGCGCAGAGGGCGCTGGCGCGGGCGGCCGGCCATTTTGCCGAGGGCGCCGAACTACTTGGCGAACTGGCTGCCATCGACCGCGCATCGGTGCTGACGCCGGCAGGTCGTGTCGGACTGGCGGCATTCAACGGTTTGCCGCCGGCACGCGTGCGCAACCTGCTGCGTCACGAGTGGCTCCATGCAGGTTTTCGTGCGCCCGATACGCGTTGGATCGAACAGGCGCGGCACCAGTTGTCGACCGCCGACGCGTTATCGGAGGTCTGCGTGAAGACGCCGGAAGGCGAACTTCGCGTCTATCGCGGCGAGTTGTACATCGTTCGCCGTCGCCCCGATACGGCTGGTTCGATCGTCCGCTGGACGGGAGAGGACGAACTGCCGTGGGCGGGCGGACGGGTACGCTTCGTCGCGGTCACGGGCGAAGGCATCCGGCGCACGGTGCTGGACAACGGTGAAGCGTTCCTTCGCTCTCGGCAGGGCGGCGAACGCCTGCAGACCCATCCCGCCCGGCCGCGCCGCAGCCTGCGCAATTTGCTGCAGGAGGCGTCGGTTCCGGCCTGGGAGCGCAACTACCTGCCGTACCTGTGGAGCGGCGATCGCCTGGTTTGGGTAGCCGGTCTCGGCGTCGAGGTGACGTTCGCTTGTCAGCTCGGCGAGGCTGGGGTCTTGCCCGTCTGGGAGCCGGACTGATCAGGCGTGCTGGTTGTTCCAGCCGAGCGCCTTCAGTACCGAGACGAAGTCTTCCGCCAGCGGCGCGGAAAGCACGAGCGGCTGGCCGCTCACCGGGTGCGCGAGGCGCATCTCGCGGCAGGCGAGCAGCAAGCGGCCGCCGCCGAACAACGCCTGAAACAACCGGTTGTGCCGGCCTTTGCCGTAGGTCGCGTCGCCGATGATCGGGTGCGCCAGGTGTTTGAGATGGCGCCGCAACTGGTGGCGGCGCCCGGTTTCCGGCTTCAGTTCGAGCAGGGCATAGCGGCTGGTCGGATAGCGGTTGACGCTGTACGGCAGCTCGACCGCCGCAAGCCGGCGGAAGCGGGTGATCGCGCTCTGCGCTGCGCCGACCGTGTCCGCGGCACGAAATTCGTAGTCGTCGTACTGGCGCGTCAGCGGATGGTCGATGATCCCCGCCTCGTCAGGATGCCCGCGCACGACGGCGAGATAGGTCTTGTCGACCTGCTGCGTCTCGAATTGAGCGCTCAATGCGCGACCGACGTCGCGTTCCAGGGCGAACAGCAGCACGCCGGAGGTGCCGCGATCGAGGCGATGCACCGGATGGACGTGTCGGCCGATCTGGTCGCGCAGGATCTGCACGGCAAAGCGCGTCTCGTTGCGGTCGAGAACTGTCCGATGCACGAGCAGGCCCGACGGTTTGTGTACGGCGATCAGATGTTCGTCGCGGTACAGAATGGGCAGCTCTTCACTCATGCGCGGTTTTTCGTGTCGGGAAAGTCGCCGTCCAGGTAGTACCAGCGTCCGTCCTCGCGCACGAAGCGGCTGACTTCGTGCAGGCGGTGCGCGCGGCCGCCGAGCTTGTAGCGCGCGACGAATTCGACGATCGCCGTATCGGCGCCCGTGCTTGCGTGGCGCTTGACTTCCAGGCCGAGCCAGCGTGTGTCGTGACCAGCCGGATCGAGCGCCGGCGGACGCGTGCTGGCGTGCCAGGTCGCCTGCAAGTACGCTTCCAGTCCCAGCACGTAGGCGCTGTAGCGCGAACGCATCAGCGCCTCGGCGGTCGGCGCCGCGGCGCCCGCGTGGCAAGGCTGGCAGCACTGGTCGTAGCGCCGAGGCTCGCCGCACGGGCAGGCCGCCCCGATTGGCGCGCCGTTGGGTGATTTACTGGGTTTGATGCTTCATTCCTCCCATTTCCTTACCGGTCGGCATCGTCATTTGCAGTTTCCTGACCGGCGCGCTGACCTGCAGACTGCTGCCGTCGTCGAAACGCAACGTGAGCGGCACACTGTCGCCTTCCTTCAGTTGTGTCGTCAGGTCGATCAGCATGACGTGGTAGCTGCCCGGCTTGAGTTCGGCTTGCCCGTTGGCCTTGATGTCGATGCCCGGGACTTCGCGCATCTTCATCACCCCGTTTTCGTCGATGTGGTTGTGAAGTTGCACGATCTTGGCGACGCTGCTCTCCGCCTTGACCAGTTGCCGGTCGCTGCCGCCGCCGTTCCTGATAACCATGAATGCGCCGGTGGCGGGCGCATTCGGCGGCGCCAGACGAACGTAGGGGTCGTGAATCGTCGAACGCCGTGTGGTCGGCCAAGGCCGCGCAGGGCGATGCGGCGGCGAGCGCGAATGCGAGGCGGGTGAGGGTACGGCGCATGCGAATCTCCTTGAATGCGGGTAAAGCGGGTTTTCAGTCGCGCTTGGCGGTGCCGAGCAGCGAACGGATCCTTTCGACGATCTCCTGCGACGTCGTGCCATGCGGCAGCGCCGCGGCGAGTTTTCCTTCGGCGTCGATCACGTAGGTGAACGACGAATGGTTGACCGAATACAGGCCGTTGCCGTCCGGCTTCTGCTTCATGTAGCTGGCACCGTATTGCCGCGCCACCCGGGCCACTCGCTCCGCGCCGCCGGTGGCGCCGACGATGTTCGGATGAAAGAACGGCGCGTAGGCCTGCAGCACCGCCATCGTGTCGCGCTCGGGGTTCGACGGAAATGAAGATGCCGCGGGTCTTTTCGAGCTCGGCGGGCGTCAATCCCGAAAACGCTTGCGCGACGAGCGACAACGCGGTCGGGCAGACATCGGGACAGAACGTGTAGCCGAAATAGATGACGACCACCTTGCCGCGGTAGTCGGCCAGGGCGACCGGGCCGGCGGCGCCTTGCAGCGTGAAATCGCCTCCGGCAGGCAGCTTGCCGGCAGCCGTTCGCGGATCGGCCGAATGATTGTTCGAGCGGAAGGGAGATATTTCCGGTGACCAGAAGAAGGCGAGCCAGATCAGCGCGGTGAGCAGAATACCGATGGCGGCGAACAGCAGCGTCCGGTTCTTGAAAGGAGGGAAATCCGCCATTGCGTCAGTGTCCCAGGACTTCGAAATGGAAAGGGATGGCGATCGTTTGCGCGGGCGTGTCGAGCAGCACCGTCGCCGTCCACTGCATCGTCCCGGTGAGGCAGACGGGGAGAATCGCCTCCGCTCGATAGCTTCCGTTCACGAGGTCGAAGCGAGGGCGGTGGTAGCCCATCTTCATCGTCGTTCCTTCGAAATCGATTTCGGCAGAACGAACCTCCGCGTCGCGCACCGTCAGCCTGGCTTCGAACGCCTGCAACGGACGGATTGGGCGCGGGGAGAACGACAACTCGATCTTCCCGCCGCCCGGCAGTGTCGCCGTACAGTCGCCGAGCGCGGGATCGCAGGCGGAAACCGGTAGGGTCAGGCCAGCCTTGATTGCGCGCAGCGACGCCAGCTTGTAGCCGACGACGCCAAGGATGGCGGCGAGCAGAAAGAGAATGAGAGAGATGGCGTTCTTGCGTGTCACGGTCCTGCCGGGTCGATATCTAAAAGTACCCGTCGGATTATCCGCCGAAAGCGCCGGCGATGTCCTCTCCGCTCCGGCCAGCGATGCGCTCTTTCGGCGGCCGGTGGGCTTTCGCCCTGCGCGAACTGATGTAGCATACATGCGGTCGGCGGCAGATTCGGATCGGTCGCTCCGCCGAAGACGAGGAAATCCGGGGAATACGCAATGCACGACACCACAGCCGACTCGGCGTTTCAGGCCTCGCTTGGCTTGCATCTGCTCAACGACTTTCAGCAGGATTTTCCGCTTTGTCCGGCGCCGTTCGCGGAACTGGCGGTCAAGCTCGGCGTCGCCGAGACGGCGGTCCTGCGCAAGCTGGAACAGCTGAGGCGCGAGGGAAAGATCGCCCGTGTCGGTGCCGTGTTCGCGCCCAAGCGTATCGGAGCCAGCACGCTGGCGGCGATGGCGGTGCCGGCCGACAAACTCGCGGCGGTCGCCGAGGCGATCAATCGTTTCCCCGAAGTGACCCACAACTACGAGCGCGAACACCGCTACAACCACTGGTTCGTGGTGACGGCCGGTTCGGAAGGACGCCTGCAGGCGGCGCTTGGCGCGATCGAACGGTCCACCGGTTACCCGTTGCTGCGCCTGCCGCTGCTCAGGGAGTACCTGTTCGATCCAGAACCGTCGCAAGATGTGTCGGCGGCGGTATCGGCTCAGCCAACGGTTCTCGACGAGATCGAGCGCCGGCTGGTAATGGCGTTGCAGGAAGGGCTGCCGTTGTTCATTCGCCCGTTTTCGGTGCTGGCCAGCCGCGTCGGCTGCGAGGAGCACGACGTTCTGGAGCGGATTCGCCGCTGGTCTGCCGAGGGTGTGATCAAACGCTTTGGTGTGGTCGTCCGGCCACAGGAGATCGATTCGCATGGCGACGCACTCCTGGTGCACGATGTGCCGGATGCCGACGTGGTGCGTCTCGGCAGTCTGCTGGCGCGGATGCCCGGCGTGTCGCTCTGCTATCAGCGACCACGCGTTCTGCCGGAATGGCCGTACAACCTGTTTTGTTCGATTCGCGGCGCGGATCGCGACGAGGTCGGCAAGAAGGTGGCCGACCTGCGCCAATCCCTTGGCCTGGGGGAATGCCCGTTCGACCTCCTGTTCGCGACGGGCCACCCACCCCGTTCGGCCTGATGCTTTCGGCGGCATGCCGCCGGAGTGTGCACTATTTCCTTGTTTTCGTATGACCTAGGTCATAGAGTGCGACATTCACTTTTTTCGCCGGCGGAAAGCAGGGTGCGTATCAGCGTGGACAGCGGAGATCAACCGGAAGTGAGCTGCCAAGTATCGCTTTGTCTGGCCTGCCGGCACAGTGTCGAAGTGCGGGGCATGGAAGACGTGGTCTGCCTGGCGCACCTGGCGGTACGGCATCCGGCCAGCGCCGGCGCATGCGGCGATTTCGAAAGCAAGAACTCCAGGGGCGTCGAATCCGCGTGCGGATGATGACCGTGGTGCGTTGGGCAGGGAGAAGGTAACCCCAGCATAGGGGGCCGGGAAAGCAACGGGCATTGCCGCAAGGCAATGCCCGTTTGCATTTGTAGCGGAGAAATGCCGGGTCAGCCGGCCTTGGCTTGCGCGACGCGCTTGGCGATGTGATCGAGCGCTTCGTCGACCTGGTCGACCAGAATCAGGCAGACGTCACCTCGGTCGAGCGTTTCCAGTGCCGTGTCGATGGCCAGGAATTCGCCACGGATTTCCTTGATCTCGGAAGTCCGCTTGGCCTCCTTGAGGCCAAGCTGCAGCAAGGCGAGGACCTCGCCGTCCGCGCGCCCGCGCTGGCACTGGTCCTGGTACAAGACTACCTGATCGAAGGCGTCGCCGAGAATTTCCGTCTGCTGCCGGATGTCTTCGTCGCGCCGGTCGCCGGCGCCGCTGATGACCACCGTGCGGCGATTGTCCGTCGCGAAAGGCATTTTTCCGATGGCGTTGACCAGCGCCTGGATGGCATCCGGATTGTGGCCGTAGTCGGCGATCAGCGTCGCGCCGCGATAGTCGAAGAGATTGAAGCGCCCCGGCGCGGAAGAGGCGTCGTTCGACGAAGCCGGCCAGGCCGGCGTGGATGACGTCCCAATCGAGTCCGAGCGCCCAGCCGGCGCCGAGCGCGGCCATCGCATTCTCGATCTGGAAACCGATGGCGCCGTTGGCCGTGACCGGAATTCCGGACAAAGGCACGCGATGCGTGAAACGGCCTTCGGACGCGACGATCGCGTCGCCGTCGAGATAGATGATGCGCTTGCCGAGCGCGCGATGCGTGGCCATCACCGGGTGATGGACATCGCAGGCAAAGAAGGTGACCTGTCCCGGGCACGAATCGGCCATGCGCGCGACCATCGGGTCGGCCGCATTGAGTACGGCGATGCCGACGTCGGGCTTGACGTTCTGCACGATGACACGTTTGACGACCGACAGGTCCTCGACGGTGCTGATGTAGGCCAGGCCGAGGTGATCGCCCTGGCCGATGTTGGTGACGACGGCCACGTCGCAGCGGTCGAAGCCGAGCCCTTCGCGCAGCACGCCGCCGCGCGCGGTTTCGAGGACGGCCGCGTTGACGTCGGGGTGCATGAGAACGTTGCGCGCGCTCTTCGGGCCGCTGCAATCGCCGGTGTCGATGCGCTTGCCTTGAATGTAGACGCCGTCCGTGCTGGTCATGCCGACACGATGGCCGTTGCTGCCGAGGATGCTGGCGATCAGGCGTACCGTGGTCGTCTTGCCATTGGTGCCGGCGACGGCGACGAGCGGGATGCGCGCATCGTCGCCATCTTCGAACATGTTGGCGATGATCGCTTCGCCGACCGCGCGGCCCTTGCCGAACGATGGCTGCAGGTGCATGCGCAGACCGGGCGCGGCGTTGAGTTCGACGATGCCGCCGTGCTGCTCTTCGAGCGGACGCAGTACGTCGCTGCACACGATGTCGACGCCGGCGACGTCGAGGCCGACCATCTGCGCGGCGGCGATGGCGCGCGCCGCGAAGTCGGGATGAACGTCGTCGGTGACGTCGGTGGCGGTGCCGCCGGTAGACAGATTGGCGTTGTTGCGCAGGATGACGCGCTGGCCGCGCGTTGGGATCGAGTCGGCGGTCAGGCCGTCTTCGGCCAGGCGGGCAAGGGCGATGTCGTCGAAGCGGATCTTGGTCAGGCAGGTCGCATGGCCTTCGCCGCGGCGGGGATCGCTGTTGACCAGCTCGACGAGCTGGCGAACGCTGCGCACGCCGTCGCCGATGACGGTCGGCGGTTCGCGCCGCGCCGCGGCGATCAGTTTGTTGCCGACGACGAGGATGCGGTGGTCCTGGCCGGGAAGGAAACGTTCGACGAGAACGTCGTCGCTGATCTTGAAGGCAGACGCGTAGGCCGCCTCGATCTGTCCGCGCGTCGTCAGATTGACGGTGACACCCTTGCCCTGGTTTCCATCCTGCGGCTTGACGACGACGGCGTGGCCATTTTCGACGCCGATCTCGCACGCGGCGGCCCAGGCGTCTTCCGCGCTCGCAACCGGCCGCCCCGTCGGCACCGGGACGCCGGCGGACTGCAGCAGCGTCTTGGTGAGCTCCTTGTCCTGGGCGATGGATTCGGCGAGGGCGCTCGTGCGGTCGGTTTCCGCCGCCTGGATGCGGCGTTGCTTGCTGCCCCAGCCCAGTTGCACCATGCTGCCTTCAGTCAGACGGCGGTACGGAATGTTGCGCGCGACGGCCGCGAAGACGATCGAACCGGTGCTGGGGCCGAGTCGGACTTCCTCGTCGAGTTCGCGCAAGCGGCGCAATGCGTCATCGAGATCGAAGGGCAAGTCGTAGACGGCGGCGCGGCAGAGATCCTGCGCGATTTCAAAAGCAAGGCGCCCGACCGCTTCCTCGCTGTATTCGACGACGACCTGATAGACGCCTTTGTTGACGGTCTCCGTGGTCCGACTGAAGGTGACCGGGCAACCACCTTGCGACTGCAGGCCGAGCGCGGCGAATTCGAGCGCATGCGCCATGGACACGACGTGATAGCTGACCGCCGGCTGCAGCAGCGCGATCTCCGGGAAGCGCTCGCGCAGCCGGGCTTCGAACTGCGGAATGTTGCTGATGGCGCGTTCCACCTCGTCGCAGGCGACGATGGCTTCGATCGCGGTATGCCGACTCCACAGATTGGGGCCGCGTAGCGCCCGGATGCGTGATACTTCCATGAAAGGGTCCTTTTCCGTTCTTGTCCGTTCCGGCGTTCCTGGCCGGATTCAAGGTGTCATTGATTGCCGTTGCTTGCCAGGGTGCTGATCAGTCGATGAAAAAAGTCTCGACACCGGTGCGCATCACGTCCAGCGAGACATCGAGCGCCCAGGCGACGGCGACGGCGGCAAGCATGTTCTCCACCTGGGCCGAATCCTTGCCGGCTTTTGTCACCGGGATTTCGCTCAGGCGGGCGAGGGCGACTTCCCCTTGGGCGCTGGCCAGCATGATCTGGTCGTAACGCACGATCACGGCCCGCTTGCCATGGCTGAGATGCTCGGTGATGACGGGCAGCTGCGCATCGAGCGCGAAGTAGATGACCTCGCCGTCGCACAACCGGGCCATTTCGACGAGCATCGGCTCGCGTGCGTTCAACACGGCCGCACCGCTCGGCAGGACGAGGTTGACCTGGGTGCGCAGCACGTTGAAGACGTGCTCCGGCGTGTCGATGTAGTAGCGGCCGGTGTGCCGTTCGATATCGACATTGGTGACGACGCCGATCTGGCAGCGGTCGTAGGCCAGACCTTCGCCGAGGATGGTGTCGCTGCCGTTCTCGAAGACGGCGGCCTCGATCGCGCGGTTCATCAGGATGCGATGGGCCGCTTTCCAGTTTGCGCAATCGCCTTTTTCCGACTGCCGGCGATCCAGGAAGATGCCTTTGCTGCAGGCGAGCGCGGTGTGCTTTCCGGACAGCGTCAACAGGTGCGCGACGATGGCGCTGACTGTCGTCTTGCCGTAGCTGCCGGTGATGCCGACCACCGGGATGCGGCCGTTGTCGCCGTCCGGGAACAGGTGCTCGACGATGGCCTGCCCGACCGGACGCGGCTCGCCTCGCGCCGGCTTGATATGCATCAACAGGCCGGGACCGGCGTTGACCTCGACGATCGCACCCTGCTGGATTTCGAGCGGCCGGGAGATGTCTTCGCAGACCAGATCGACGCCGGCAATGTCGAGACCGACGACCCGTGTGGCCAGGGAAGCAATCGCCGCCGTTTCGGGATGCACGAGATCGGTGATGTCGTGCGTGTGGTTGCCGGTACGCAAGACAAGGATTTCGCTCCCGGCAGGCGGCACCGAGTCGGGTTCGAAACCCTGGCGCCGGATATCGTGCAGCGCGACTGGATTCTCCTTCAGTACCACGACATCCAGCGGAAACTCCTCGGCCCGGCCACGCCTGGGGTCGGAGTTGATCTGCCGGTCGATCAGTTCGGCAACCGTGGCCTTGCCGTCGCCGACGATGGATACCGTTTCGCCGCGCGCCGCCGCGATCAATTTGCCGCCGACGATGAGCAGACGGTGCTCGGAACCACGGATGTAGCGTTCGACGATCACGCCGCTGCCTTCCTCGATCGCCGCTGCATACGCGGCCTCGACTTCCTCGCGCGTCGTCAGGTTGGTGAACACGCCGCGTCCGTGATTGCCGTCGAGCGGTTTGACCACGACCGGCAGGCCGATGTCCTCGGCGGCTTCCCAGGCGTCGGCCGCGTCGTTCGACTTGACGGCCTTCCGGCACCGGGACGCCGCAGGACTGCAGCAGCGTCTTGGTCAGATCCTTGTCGCGGGCAATCGTCTCTGCGATGGCGCTCGTGCGATCGGTCTCGGCCGTCCAGATCCGGCGGCTGCGTACGCCGTAACCGAGCTGGACCATGTTGCCGTTGCTCAACATCCGGATCGCGGGGATACGCCGTTCCTTCGACGTCGCGGCCTCGACGATGCAGCCAGTGCTCGGTCCGAGCAGCTTGCGTTCGGCCATTTCGCGCAGGCGGTTGACAGTGCCGGCAACGTCGAACGGACGATCTTCGATGGCGGCCATGACAAGTTCCCGGCCGGCTTCCAGGCAGGCGCGGGTCACGTCCTCGTGCCAGGCGCGGATGACGACTTTATAGACGCCCGAAATCGACGTCTCCCGGGCCTTGCCGAAGCCGCCCGGCATGCCGGCCAGATTCTGCAGCTCGAGCGAGACGTGTTCGAGGATGTGCCCCGGCCAGGTACCTTCCTGCAGGCGGCGCAGGAAACCGCCACGCTCGCCGTAGCTACAGCGATGTTCGATCAACGACGGCAGGAAAGCCATGAGGCGGTTCTACAAAGCCGGGAATCGTGTTCGACGGATAGTTTTCGAGTTCGCCGATATCGACGACCGCTTCGATTACCGGGCGATACGTCCAGATGTTGGGTCCGCGCAGGTAACGGATTTCGAGGAACTTGATGTCTTTGGTTTTCATGGATTCCATGGGGTCGGAAAAGGCGCATGCGGACTCGGCGGTTCTTGGGCCAATGCGTTCATGGACCCAATAACGCCGATGCTGCGATTTGGCTTACGTGCGGACGAGGTAAATGAGCGGTTCTTGTTAGAGGAAACGATCAAGGATCTTCCGGCTGTGCAGGTCGAGCGCCTGGCGATCCGGAATGTGGAAGTGGATGCCGTGGCTGTCGGCAATCAATAGGCCATGCAGACCGAGCCGCCGGATGTCTTCTTCGCCCTTGAGGACGAGCTGGGTGTCCCCGTGGTTGGTGGCGATGGTCCAGGTACTCGGCGTGGCGAAACTCGAAACGTTGACGATCCGTTTGATCACCGGCATGAATTCGCGGCTGGCGAGCTCTTCTTCGACCAGCTTGCGCGTATCGTCATGCAAGTCTTGCGGATGGTCGATCCAGGCGAGCTCATGGCCGTAGGGGTTGACCAGCGCGATCCCGTCGCCGGGAGAGCTGATCGGAAACGCCCTGACCGGGACGACGTTGCAATGCGCCTCACCCTGGTTGTCCGTCAGGACGAGGCGACCGAAAGCGTCGCGCCGCAACTGAAAATCGACGGTGGTCGTCATTCGCGATCTCCTTCCTGATCATCTTCGTCGCTTGGGCTGGCCGTCCCGTTTTCGCCATCGGCGTTGCGTGCCTGGGCCTGGTAAAGGCGGTAGTAATGTCCTTCCACGGCCATCAGTTCGTCGTGGTTGCCGACCTCGACGACACTGCCGCGATCGAGCACGACGAGGCGATTGGCGTCGCGCAGGGTGGACAAGCGGTGCGCGATGGCGATCGTGGTACGCCCGCGCACGAGGTTGTCGAGCGCCTTCTGGATTTCCTTCTCGGTCGTCGTGTTCAACCGACGAGGTGGCTTCGTCGAGGATCAGGATCTTCGGATCGATGAGCAGCGCGCGTGCGATCGAGATGCGCTGACGTTCGCCGCCGGAGAGTGCCTGGCCGCGTTCGCCGACCAGCGAATCGTAGCCATGGGCGAGACGCAGGATGAACTCATGGGCGTGCGCCGCACGCGCGGCGGCGATGATCTCCTCGCGCGTCGCGTCCGGCTTACCGTAGGCGATGTTCTCGGCGATGGTGCCGAAGAAGAGGAAGGGTTCCTGCAGGACTAAGCCGATGTTTCTGCGGTACTCGGCGACCGGGACGGAGCGGATGTCGACCCCGTCGATCAGGATCGCCCCCTCGGTCACGTCGTAGAAACGGCAGATCAGGTTGACGAGCGTGCTCTTGCCAGAGCCGCTGTGGCCGACGAGGCCGATCATTTCGCCCGGTTCGATGGCGAGGCTGATGTCGCGTGTGACGCTGCGCGTACCGTAGCGGAAGCCGACGTCGCGCAGTTCGATGCGTCCTGACACGCTTGGCAAATGCACCGGATTGGTCGGTTCCGGCACGCTGGAGACATGGTCCAGGATGTCGAAGATGCGCTTGGCGCTCGCCGCCGCCTTTTGCGTGACGGAGACGATACGGCTCATCGAATCCAGGCGGACGTAGAAACGTCCGATGTAGGCGAGGAACGCGGTCAGCACGCCAACCGTGATGTCGTTGTGCGAAATCTGCCAGATCCCGAATGCCCAGACGACGAGCAGGCCGATTTCGGTGAGCAGGGTGACGGTCGGCCCGAACAGGGACCAGACCTTGTTGACCTTGTCATTGACTTCGAGATTGCGCAGGTTCGCGGCGCGGAAGCGCGCCACTTCGCGGTTTTCCTGCGCGAAAGCCTTGACCACCCGGATGCCGGGAATGGTATCGGCCAATACGTTGGTGACCTCGGCCCAGATGCGGTGGGCGCGGTCGAAACCCGTACGCAGCTTTTCGCGCACGTTGTGGATCAGCCAGGCGATGACCGGCAGCGGGAGCAGCGTGATGACGGCGAGCAGCGGATCAATCGAGACGAGGATCACCGACGTCATCAGGATCATCAATACATCGGTCGCGAAATCCAGGAAGTGGAGCGAGATGAACAGGTTGATCCGGTCGGTTTCAGACCCGATGCGCGACATCAGATCGCCGGTGCGCTTGCCGCCGAAGTATTCCTGCGAAAGCCGCATCAGATGTTCGTAGGTGGTCGTTCGCAGATCCGCGCCGATGCGTTCGGAGACGATGGCCAGCGCAAAGGTGCGCGCCCAGCCGAGTCCCCAGGCGAGCAGCGCGGCGGCGAGAAGGCCGGAAAGATAGGCAGTGACGAGGGCGGTGTCGATCGGTTTCCCGTTCTGGAAGGGAATCAGCACCTCGTCCATTAAGGGCATCGTGAGGTAGGGCGGGACCAGCGTGGCGGCCGTCGCGGCAAGGGAAAGCAGGAAGCCGGCGAGCAACTTCCAGCGGTATGGCTGGGCAAAGCGCCAGAGGCGGAAGAGCGTCCAGGTGGACGGCGGCGTGTAAATCTCCTTGCTACACGCCGGACATTCTTCCTGGCCGGCGAGCAGCGGCGTTTCGCAATTCGGGCAGAGCGCCTGTGCCGGCGGAGGTGGGCGTTGTCCCGTCAGATGGAACGCCAGCTGCCGATCGAAATGATCGATCAACCGGCCGGCGGCGATGTCGCCACCCAGTGTGTAGCGCCAGAGTGCCAGCCGTCCATTCCTGTCGAACAGCTCGAGACTGCCGACGCCCGAGTGATCGCGGCGGGTGAGCGACAGTCCGTCGCGGAAATCGTAGGACTGCCATTGCGCTGCGCCGGACTGGCGGGTGAGCAGGCGTTGACTGGTCAGTACGATGAGACCCGTGGCATATCGGAGCTGGGCATCAAGGTCGATTTCCAGCCAGGCGAGGAGCTTTTCTTCGGGGCCCATCTGCGAATCGACCGCGCCGTGCCAGACATCCGGCAGCGGAATTGACGAGGCACCGGGAAGTTCCGGGCCGGAAGGCGATGCAGTTTGGGAAGGAAGCGATTGGCGGGAGGTCATCGTTGAGCCGGCTCAAGGGCCGCGCTTGAGTTCAGAAGCCGGCAAGTATATCTGCCTTCATTGGCGCTCTGGTGTAACAGCTTTCGACAGAGAACGGAGGCAATGTGCTTGCAACTGATAATCGCTCGCACGTATAGTGATAACCGTTATCAGATTCGGGTCATTTCGCTCATCCGCGATCCGCATCTTGAGCATAGCGAACGGCTCGGGTGGTCCGGGCGTCAAGCTTGAATGGATTGAAGTGTTATGAAGATGGATTTTGTTGCTGATGCGACGGGGGTGGTATGCCAGCCTCGACGCCCGCTTCCAGTCCGCGACGGAGGTCCTCGATGAGCCAGGTCGCGTCTTTTCCTCTCAGCATGGCCGATGAAGGCCGTCACGTTCTCGTTGTAGCTTTGAAGGGTGGTGCCGTGCTTGATCGGCGGATGACCGAGATGGGTCTGAACGTCGGGGCGAAACTTGTCGTGCGCCAGCGCGAAGGCGGCGGCGTGGTCGTCATGCGCGGCGAAACGCGATTTGCCCTCGGCGGCGGCATGGCGCACCGGATCATGGTCGCACCGTTGGCGGATACTTGATTTTTAGTCTAGGGAGAAATGCAAATGACCACGCTGGGAGAACTCCAGGTTGGCGATTCGGCCAAGGTGACCGGTTATAGCGAGGCGGGCGGCAGCTATCGCCGCAAGCTGTTGAGCATGGGTCTGACGCCGGGCATCGAGATCGGCATCACGCGCGTCGCGCCGATGGGCGATCCGGTCGAGATTCGCGTGCGCGGTTGCAGCATCTCGCTGCGCAAGGATGAAGCGGCCAGTCTCAACGTGGAGAAGCTGTGATGAAAAAGAATTACACCATCGGCCTCGTCGGCAATCCCAACTGCGGCAAGACAACGTTGTTCAATGCCCTGACCGGGTCGAAGCAGAAGGTTGGCAATTGGCCGGGGGTCACGGTCGAGCGCAAGAGTGGCGAGTTCCGCCAGGGCGACATGACCGTTGAAGTGGTCGACCTGCCGGGAACGTATTCGCTGGACGTGGTCGATCGCGATATTTCGCTCGACGAGCGGGTCGCGCGCGATTACGTGCAGGAGGGCGAGGCTGATCTCGTCATCAATATCGTCGATGCGTCCAACCTTGAGCGCAATCTTTATCTGACGACGCAACTTGTCGAGATGGGCGTGCCGCTGCTCGTCGTGCTCAACATGATCGACGTCGCGGAAGGCAAGAGCATGAAGGTGAGCGCGGCTGACCTGTCGGCGCAGCTCGGTTGCCAAGTATTGCCCGTGATCGCTTCGACCGGCAAGGGCATTCCGGAACTCAAGACCGCCATCATCAAGGCAGTCGAAACACCTTCCCGGCCGACAGCCAGCGTCGATTATTCCGAAGCGCTGAATGCGACCGTCGCCAAGCTTGTCGCGCGCATCGAAGCCTCCGGTTCCGCGTCCAGAGCCTCGTCGCGCTGGCTGGCGGTCCGTCTGCTCGAAGGCGACGATCTGGCGCGCCAGACGGTCGGTGAAGCGCTGGCCCTTGAAGGGAAGCAGGAAGCCTTGCAGTTCGGCGACGATCTCGACATCCTCGTCGCCGACGCGCGCTACAGCCTCGCCAACCGCGTCGCCAACGCCAGCGTCCGGATCAGCGGCCAGGTCGCGCGCGACGTGACCGACCGGATCGATCGCGTGGTGCTGAATCGCGTGCTCGGCATCCCGATCTTTCTCGTGATGATGTATCTGATGTTCATGTTCACCATCAACATCGGCGGCGCCTTCATCGACTTCTTCGACCAATTCGCCGCCGCCTTGCTGGTGGACGGTTTCGGCGAACTGCTGGGCAGCCTGGGTTCGCCGGAGTGGCTCACCGTGCTGCTCGCCAAGGGTATCGGCGGCGGCCTGCAGACCGTAGCGACCTTCATTCCGGTGATCGGTTTCCTGTACCTCTTCCTCTCGGTGCTCGAAGGTTCGGGTTACATGGCGCGCGCGGCGTTCGTCATGGATCGTTTCATGCGCTGGGTCGGCCTGCCGGGCAAGTCGTTCGTGCCGCTGATCGTCGGTTTCGGCTGCAACGTGCCGGCGATCATGGCGACGCGCACGCTTGAGCATCGTCGTGACCGCCTGATGACGATCGCCATGGCGCCGTTCATGTCGTGCGGCGCGCGCCTGCCGGTCTATGTCCTGTTCGGCGCGGCGTTTTTTCCGAACGACGCACAGAACGTGGTGTTCGCGCTCTACATCATCGGTATCGCCCTCGCCGTGCTGACGGGGCTCATGCTGAAGAATTCGTTGCTGAAGGGCGAGGCGACCCCGTTCATCATGGAATTGCCGCCGTACCATCTGCCGACGCTCAAGGGTGTGCTGATCAATACCTGGGAGCGGCTGAGCAGCTTCATCATCCGCGCCGGGCGCGTCATCGTGCCGATGGTGCTCGTGCTGAACTTCTTGAACGCGGTGGGTACCGACGGCAGCTACGGCAATGAAGACAGCGACAAATCGGTGCTTGCCGAGATCGGTCGCACGATCTCGCCGGCGTTCTCTCCGTTCGGGCTGAATGCCGAAAACTGGCCGGCTGCGGTCGGTATCTTCACCGGCGTCCTCGCCAAGGAAGCCGTCGTTGGTACCTTGGACGCCTCCTACAAGGCGTTGGCGGCCAGCGACGCGGTGGCGGCCGGTGGGGAAGTCGAGGCTGAAGAACCGTTCGATCTCGGCAAGGCGGTTTCCGACGCTTTCGCGACGATTCCGGCCAACCTGAGTGATGCCATCGACCACTGGGCCGATCCGGCCGGCTTGTCGGTTGGCGACGTGAGCGACCTCGAGGCTGCTGCCGAATCGCAGGAAGTGTCGACCGACACCTTCAGCGCGATGGCGTCGCGTTTCGACGGCGCGGCGGGCGCGTTCGCCTATCTGCTTTTCATCCTGCTCTACTTCCCTTGTACGGCCGCCATTGCCGTGGTGTACCAGGAAAGCGGGACGCGCTGGACGCTCTTCGTCGCCGGTTGGACGACCGGACTCGCCTACGGTGCGGCGACCATCTACTATCAGGCGGCGACCTACGCCAGCCATCCAGCCAGTTCGATGGGCTGGATCGGTGCCGTCGCCGTCGCTTTCGCCGGCTTCTTCTTCATCTTGCGTTACTACGGGCAACAGGAAAACCTGAACGCTGCGCCGTTGCCGCAAAAGTCGTGAGGTAGCCGCCATGATCCTTGCCCGAATCGAACAGTACATGCGCGACCATCGCCGCTCGGCGTTGAACGAAATGGCAGCCAATCTGGACGCCGCCCCGGATGCCGTGCGCAACATGCTGGGCATTCTCGAGCGCAAGGGTCGAGTGCGGCGCCTGCCGAGCGGAACCGCGTGTGGCGGCGGGTGCTGCAAATGCTCGCCGGAGACGGTGGAACTGTATGAATGGAATGATCAGGCCGCATAAGCCGGTCTGAGCGAACGAACCGCGCGTCAACGAACGTCTCCGTCGGGGCGCGGTCGAGTGGTTGAACTCACCGAATGGTTGGCAGTCTATCGCGACAAGCCGGCGTGAATGCTTGCGCCCCATTGGCGGGAGTGAGCATGCCGGGATTCATCAACCAACCGTTCCGAGGATGCCAATGAAGAGCGACAAGAAAACCATCGCGATGCTGAACGACCTGCTGGCTGGCGAACTGACTGCCGTCGATCAGTACCTGATCCATGGCGAAATGTACGCCGACATGGGCCTCACCCAACTCGCGGCCAAGGCCATCCACGAATCAGAGCACGAGCGGTCACATGCTCGGGCGCTGATTCAGCGCATCCTGTTTCTCGAGGGAACGCCCGATCTTTCGCGGCGCGAAGAACTCAAGATCGGCAAGAACGTGCCGGACATGCTGAAGGCCGATCTGTCCGTCGAGTACAAGGTCGTCGGCGACTTGCGCAAGGCGATGGCGGCGAGTGAGAAGACGCAGGATTTCGTGACGCGCGACCTGCTCGGCGTTCAGTTGGAGGACACCGAGATGGATCACGCCTACTACCTCGAGAAGCAACTGCGTCTCATTGAAATGGTCGGGTTGCACAATTATCTGCAGAGCCAGATGGCTGCGGATTCTCCGGCTTGAGAGGTGTGATCATGAAAGGTGAAAAACACATTCTCGAAGTGCTCAACAAGGTGCTGAAGAACGAACTGACGGCGATCAACCAGTATTTCCTGCATGCGCGCCTGTTCGGTCACTGGGGACTGGAAAAGCTCAACGAGTACCGCTACCGGCAGTCCATCCGGGTAATGAAGGAAGCGGATGAGATCATCGAACGCATTCTCTTCCTCGAAGGACTACCCAATCTGCAGAGCCTGGGCAAGTTGGCGATCGGCGAAAACGTCGCCGAATGCCTGGCGAGCGATCTTCGCCTCGAACGGGAAATCCATCGTCCGCAACTGGTCGAAGCCATCGCGTTGTGCGAGGGACTCCAGGATTTCGTCAGCCGCGATCTGCTGCAGGAACTGCTTGAACAGAGCGAGGAAGCCATCGACTGGCTCGAGACGCAACAACGCCTGATTGAAGACGTGACCTTGCCAAACTTCCTGCAGGCACATATGGAAACCGGCGGAGATTGAACATTTGCTGTTTGGAGGTCGCAACGATGTACGTATGTGTTTGCAAGGCCGTCACTGAACGCCAGGTCCGCCAGGCGGTGAGTGACGGCGCGCGATCGCTCAAGGATCTGCGCCGCGAACTCGGCGTCACCAGCGACTGTGGCCAGTGCGCCGTTTGCGCTCGGCAATGTCTCAGGGAGATCACCGGTCATTCGGGGCATTCAGGCAAGAAGTAGAAAAAGCGGCATCTGCGTGGCGGGTAGTTGCGGATAGCCATTGGCAGTGCAATCGGTTAGTCTTCGATTTTCCACACGAAGCATGTTCGCATGCGCCATTTTCACCTTCTCGAGTCGCTGCAGCGCTTGTCTGCGCATCGCTGGTTGAGAGCGATCCGGCATAGCCTTGTGCTGCTTCTGCCGGTGACTTTCGTTGGTGCCATGGCGCTGCTGTTCGGCAGTTTCCCGTTTGCCGCGATATCTCCGAAGATTGCCGCGTTTGCAGGCGATGGCGGTTCGAGCTTCGCAATGCTCATCTGGAGCGGCAGCAGCGGCATTCTCTCGCTCTGTCTGGTCGTCCTGATTTCCCATTTCCTGGCCGCCGAAGCCCGAAGCGAGAAGCTGATCGACGTATCGGCCCCACTCGTGGCGACCGTTGCGCTGGTCAATTTCTTCATCTACGCGATGCTCTCCGGAACGGCCGCCAGCCTCAGCACCTTGGGTCCGCGCAGCATACTCGGCGCAATCCTGATCGCCATCGTCAGTACGGAGCTGTTCATCTTTTGCCTGCGCTCGCGGTTTCTCAGGTTGGGATACCGATCTTACGAATTCGATCCCGGGCTGGATCATGCACTCCTGGCCATCGGACCGGCGCTGGTGACGGTGGGCGCCTTTTCGCTGATGGCACGCGTACTGGTCTCGTGGTCGCCCGATGCGAGCGAACTGATCGGCGCGGGCTTTGCGTCGATCAACCACACGATGGAAAGTCAGCTGCCCGGACTCCTGCTGCTCGGCCTGGTGAACCAGCTGCTCTGGTTTTTCGGTATTCACGGCGCCAACGCGCTGGAGAGCGTTTACAAGACGATATCCTTGATGCCGAGCGGTCCGGAGCAGGTTTTCGACATTCCCAAGGCGCTCATCGATCTCTATGTCCACATCGGCGGTTCGGGGTCGACGCTGGGGTTATTGCTGGCCATTCTGTTTCAGGCGCGGCAGAGCGACGCGAGGCACGTGGCCAAGTACGCATTGATTCCCTCCCTGTTCAATATCAACGAACTGGTGTTGTTTGGGCTACCGATCGTTTTCAACCCGATCTACCTGATTCCGTTCCTGTTGGCGCCGCTCCTGCAGATCGTGACGGCGTATTTCGGCATCAGGTACGGGCTGGTAGCGACGAACGTGCATCAAGTACCGTGGACGACGCCGCCGTTCCTGGCCGGCGTGCTGAGTTCGGGAAGCTGGCGCGGCGGCGCGCTGCAGTTGTTCAACCTCCTGCTCAGTACGCTCGTCTATCTGCCTTTCGTCCGCTATGCCGAGCAGCGGCGGGCAAGTGAAAGTCTCAATGCGATGCGGCGCGCGGTTCGCGATATCGAAGCGATCAAGCTGCAGCGCGGAACAGTGCTCGATCGGCCGGACGGGATCGGGCACACGGCGCGAAAACTGCTGCACGAGTTCATGCGCGATCTCGATGACCGGCGGGTGTCGAAGCGCGTTTTTCTCGCCTATCAACCCCAGCACGACCGCAGCGGCGCGGTGATCGGCGTTGAGGCGCTGCTGCGCTGGAACCACGGGCAATTCGGCGCCATATCGCCGGCGGTTGTCGTCGGGCTGGTGGAAGAGTCGCAGCAGATCGCCCGGCTTGGCCGCTGGGTGATCAGGAACGCCTGTCGGCAATTGCACGAGTGGAAGCGCGAGGGCGTGTGCAATGTGCGGATGTCGATCAACGTTTCGCCTGTGCAACTCAAGGACGGTAGCCTGCTCGGATTGATCGAGGATACGTTGGCGGCGTGTGACCTGCGCCCGGCAGAACTCGGCATCGAGCTGACCGAATCCCAGTACGTCTCGGATGACCCGGTCTCCAGCGCCACGCTCAAAGGCCTGCAAGCGCTCGGTACTCACCTCGAGATGGACGATTTCGGCATGGGCTACAGCTCGATGCTCTACGTTCGGCGTTTCCGGTTCAGCACCATCAAGCTCGACGGCTCGCTCACGCGGGAAGTTCTGCAGGACAACAATTGCAGCGACATCATCAGCTCGGTGGTACAACTCGGCCGCGCGCTGGGAATCCAGGTCGTCGCCGAGTACGTCGAAACCCGTGAGCAGCAGCTTGCGCTCGAAGAGCTCGGTTGCGATGCATTCCAAGGCTATCTCTACAGCCCCGCGCTCGTGCCCGAGCGCTGTCTTGCCTACCTGAGGAAGCACGCGTTCGCGATGCCGTCGATGGACGAATCGCCGGCGACGCCACGCGCCGTCGCGGTGCAAGCCTAAGCGGCCGACCGTCGCCAGGATGTTCCACCCGGGCGTGAATGCCAAGGCGTAGCGCGGGGAACTGGCGCGCCGATTTCCTGCCGAAAGATGGACGGAGCGTTCCCGCGACCGTCCGCCTCCGGCTTGTCGCCGGCGACGGAACACGGAGCGTGATACCTGAACAATCGTCGATCAGGAGCAAACCATGAACCGGCGTCAATATCTCAAATGGCTCGGCGGAATCTCGGCCTTCGTTTTGCAGGGGGCTGCGACCCGATCCGCATTCGGCAAGGAGAATGCCGCGATGAAACTCAACAAATCCAAGGATGAATGGGCCGCCTTGTTGCCCGCGGAGGCGTATCGGGTGTTGTTCGATGAGGATACCGAGCGCGCGGGAACCAGCGCCCTGAACCACGAAAAGCGGGATGGCATCTACGTCTGCGCGGCGTGTTTCCTGCCTTTGTTCGACAGCACGGCGAAATACGAGAGCGGCACGGGCTGGCCGAGTTTCTGGCAGCCTTTGCCCGACGCGATCGGAACGAAGACGGATTTCAAGATTCTTTATCCGCGCACCGAGTATCATTGCGCGCGCTGTGGCGGGCATCAGGGCCACGTTTTCAACGACGGGCCGAAACCGACCGGCAAGCGCTACTGCAACAACGGCGTCGCGCTCCAATTCGTGCGGCGCGAGGACAAGTTGCCCGAGTTGCGGACATGAGCCGATCGTGGTTCAGGTCGATACTTTTCTCGTTCTGCCTCCTGGCGGTCGGGCAGCGCGCGTTCGGTGCCGACGCGCCGCCGCTCGCTGCGGACAAGGCATCCACCGCGATATTTGCCGGCGGTTGCTTCTGGTGCACGGAATCCGACTTCGAGAAAGTGCCGGGTGTGATCGGCGCGCAATCGGGTTACACCGGCGGCAAGAAGGCCAATCCCACGTACGAAGAAGTCAGCGCCGGCGGTACGGGCCACGCGGAAGCCGTTCGCGTGACGTACGACCCGGCACGCGTGAGCTATGCACAGCTCGTCGAGTATTTCTGGCGCACCATCGATCCGACCGTCAAGAATCGGCAGTTCTGCGACATTGGCAGCCAATATCGCAGCGCGATCTTCTGGCGGACCGAGGAGGAGCGAACGATCGCCGAGAAAAGCAGGGATACGTTGCTCGCCAGCGGCAGGTTCAAGGAGATCAATACCGAGATCGTCCAGGCGACGGAGTTCTATCCCGCCGAGGAGTATCACCAGGACTACTACAAGAAGAATCCTCTCCGCTACGGTTACTACCGCCACGGTTGCGGCCGCGACGATCGCCTGCGGACTCTTTGGGGAACGAAATAGGCAACGGCGCGGCTGGCGCGCCCTCCTGTATAGTGTGTGGCCCGCCCGGAAGAAACCCGAAAAAACGCCATGCCGCCACGTCTCGAGCTCGCCCCGTTGATCCTGGCCGAAGACGGGACGCCCGTCTCGCCGGCCTACGGCGACGTTTACCACTCGGCGGCGGGCGGCCACGCGCAGGCAAAGCATGTCTTCATGGCCGGCAACGGCCTGCCGGCGCGTTGGCGGGGACGGGAACGGTTCGTCATCCTCGAGACCGGTTTCGGCCTCGGGATCAACTTTCTCGCCACCTGGCTTGCGTGGCGGAACGACCCCGAGCGATGCACGGAACTGCACTTCATTTCGCTCGAAAAGCATCCGTTCGTGGCGGACGATCTGGCGCGCGCGCATCGCGCCTTGCCCGAGTTCGCCACACTCTCCGACGAATTGATTCGGCGCTGGCCGCCCAGTGAAGCGCTGCAGCCGGGCGAGCGGCGCATCGCGTTGTCGGAAGGGCAGGTCATCCTGCACCTGATGTTCGGCGATGCCGTCGAGTGGTTGCCGACGCTGGCTGGCGAGGTCGATGCCGTCTATCTCGATGGGTTTTCACCGGCCAGGAACCCGGAACTGTGGTCGCCCGAACTGTGCCGCTCCCTGTATCGTCTGGCGGCGCCCGGTACGACGCTGGCGACCTGGTCGGTGGCGGGCGCGGTGCGCCGCGCCTTGAGCGAAGCCGGATTCGTCGTCGAGAAACGCCCTGGTTTCGCCGACAAGCGGCAAATGCTGGTCGGTCGATCGGGTGATACGGCCGCAACGTGATCCTGAAAAACCGTCTCCGATTTCGCCGGATTGCCGAGGCCGGATAAAATCGCGTCTTTTTGCAGGGAAGTGGCATGCCGACCGGAATCATTGAATCGCTGGATCACGAAGCGCGCGGAATCACGCGGCTTGAGGGCAAGACAATCTTCGTCGAAGGCGCCTTGCCCGGCGAAGAAGTCGAGTACGTCAGCTTCCGCAAGAAGCCGTCCTTCGAAGTGGCGCACGTCCAGCGCATCGTCAAGGCGTCGGTCAATCGCGTCACGCCCAGGTGCCCACACTTCGGCGTGTGCGGCGGTTGCAGCATGCAGCACATGGATTCGTCGGCGCAGGTCGCCGCCAAGCAGCGCGTGCTCGAATCGAACCTCTGGCATCTCGGGCGGATCAAGGCCGAGCAACTCTACGCCCCGATCTACGGCGCGCCCTGGGGATACCGTCTGCGCGCGCGGCTCTCGGCGCGCCTGGTACCTAAGAAGGGCGGCGTCCTCGTCGGCTTCCACGAGAGGAAGAGCAGCTACGTGGCCGACATGCGCCAGTGCGAGAACCTGCCGCCGCACGTTTCCGCGCTGCTCGTCCCGTTGCGCGACTTGGTTGCCGGGTTGTCCATCGCCGACGCGATGCCGCAGATCGAGGTCGCTGTCGGCGAATACGTCACGGCGCTCGTCCTGCGCATCCTGGCACCGCTCAATGCCAACGACGAAGCGCTGTTGCGCGCTTTCGCCGATCGCCATTCGATCGTCTTCTACCTGCAGCCGAAAGGGCCGGCGACGGCCTACCGCTTCTACCCCGAGAACGGGCCGAAGCTTTCCTACCTGCTGCCCGATTTCAACATCGAGCATTGTTTCTCGCCGACGGAGTTTACGCAGGTCAACCACGCGATCAATCGTGTCCTGGTGCGCCGCGCCCTGACCTTGCTGGCGCCGCAGCCTGGCGAACGGATCGCCGACATGTTCTGCGGCCTCGGCAACTTCACGCTGCCGATCGCGCGTTCGGGCGCGGCCGTGGTCGGCATCGAGGGTAGCGAGGAACTCGTCAAGCGCGCCGGGCAAAACGCGGAACACAATGGACTCGCGGATCGCGTCGAATACGGCGTCGCCAACCTCTTCGAGGCCACTCCCGAATCGCTCGCGGCGCTCGGCCACTTCGACAAGATGCTGATCGATCCACCGCGCGAGGGCGCGCTGGAAGTCGTCAAGGCGATCGGCGAGGGTGGCCCGAAGCGGATCGTTCTACGTCTCGTGCAACCCGGCAACCCTGGCGCGCGACGCGGCGATCCTCGTAACGCAGAAAAACTACCGTCTGCGCGGCGCCGGCGTCGTCAACATGTTCCCGAATACCTCGCACGTCGAGTCGATCGCACTGTTCGAACGTGACTGAATACGGGCGGCCACGGTAACGATCGCCGAGCGGCGATTCCGTCCTTCGCGCGGGCTGGCGAATGACCGTATAATCGGTCGTCGGTCCGGCTGCCGCATGGCGGCCGGACCGTCTCACTCCTGAACCGAAGCCGGCGCGAGCCGGTTTTGTATTTTCTTTCTCCCGCCTTATTGGGTTGATATGCGAATTTTGCTCAGCAACGACGACGGATATTTCTCGCCGGGCATCGACTGGCTGGCGCGCACGCTTTCCGAGGTCGCTGACGTCACCGTCGTCGCCCCGGAACGCGATCGCAGCGGCGCCAGCAACTCCCTGACGCTCGATCGTCCTCTTTCCTTGAGACGCACGGCCAACGGTTTTTACCATGTCAACGGTACACCGACCGATTGTGTTCACCTGGCCGTCACCGGCATGCTCGAAGAGCTGCCGGACATGGTCGTCTCCGGCATCAATCTGGGCGCCAACATGGGGGACGACACGATCTACTCGGGGACGGTCGCGGCGGCGACCGAAGGTTACCTGCTTGGCGTGCCGTCGATCGCCGTCTCGCTGTGCAGCAAGAACGGCGCGCATTTCGAGACGGCCGCGCGCGTGGCGCTCGAGATGGTGCAGATGGTTCAGCGGGAACAGGTCAGCGAACCCTTGCTGCTCAACGTCAATGTGCCGGATATTCCCTACGAACAGGTGCGTGGCCGCCGCGTCACGCGGCTGGGCAAGCGGCACAAGGCGGAATCCGTCGTCAAGGCGATCACGCCGCGCAACGAGACCGTGTATTGGGTCGGCGCGGCGGGTGAGGCGCAGGACGCCGGCGAAGGCACCGATTTCCACGCGGTGGCCAACGGCTACGTGTCGGTGACGCCGTTGCAGATCGATCTGACGCACAACGCGCAACTCGCAACGGTTCGCAACTGGCTGGCCAGATGAATCAGCGAGCGGTATCCGGCATCGGCATGACGTCGCAGCGCACGCGCACGCGCATGATCGACCGCTTGCGCGAGCAGGGTATCCGCGACGAGAAGGTGCTTGCCGCCATCGCCGCCGTGCCGCGCCACATGTTCGTCGAAGAGGCGCTGGCTTCGCGGGCCTACGAGGATACGGCGCTGCCGCTCGGCTTCTCGCAGACGATCTCGCAGCCGTACATCGTCGCCCGCATGATCGAAGTCTTGCGCGACGGGCGGGAACTGGGCAAAACGCTCGAAGTCGGTGCGGGCTGCGGTTATCAGGCAGCCGTTCTGGCGCAGCTGGCCACCGAAGTTTACGCGGTTGAGCGCATCGAGCCGTTGTTGGCGAAAGCCAAGGCGAACATGCGCAAGATCCAGCAATTCAAGGTGCGTCTGAAATATGCCGATGGGCAGTTGGGACTGCCGGAAGCCGCGCCGTTTGATACGATCATCGTCGCTGCCGCCGCATCGGCGATACCGCAGGCGCTTTTGCAGCAACTGGCGCTTGGTGGCAGAATGCTCTTGCCCTTGGGTGCAGGGGCGCAGTTCCTCCACCTGGTCGAGCATCGGCCCGAAGGCTTTGTGAATACCCGCCTCGATGCAGTTCGTTTCGTTCCGTTACTTGCAGGTCTTGAATGAAGAATAAAAGTCTCTCGGTCAGGTCGAGCCTACCGTTTTTTTCAGCAGCGCTTGTCCTGGTCGGCGTTCTTTCCGGATGCGCCAGCAATTCTCCGGCGCCGGTTTACGATCGCAATCAGTCGAACGCGGCGACCGTCGCCAAGGACACTTACGTCGTCAAGGTGGGAGACACCCTCTACAGTATCGCGCGCGAACACGGCATGGATCATCGGGAACTGATTGCGCTGAATGGCATCGTAAACCCGAATCAGATCTCGGTTGGGCGCGTTCTCAAGGTCAAGTCGAAGTCGTCCGAGGCGTTCGACGGCGGCTTCCGGGGCCACGGTCGAGCCGATTACGAGCGGCGAGGTGGTTGCGAAGCCGATCGGCGACGAACAGCTCGTCGAGCAAAAGCCGCTGGATGCAGGCAGCGCAGGGGGCAATACCGAGAAGCTGAAACGAGAGCCCAAGGCGGGCAAGGAAAAATACTCGGACGAGGCGTTGGCCCAAGCGCAGAACGCGACGCAAATCGCACCAGCGGCGGCCGCAAGCGGGGCTACAGCCGGAGCACCGCAGGGCGACACGCCGCCGGAGGCCAAGACGGCCGAGCCAGTCGCCGGCGGAGACGAGGTAGGCTGGATCTGGCCGGCGAACGGAAAAACGGTCGGCACTTTCAGTGAAGGCGGCAACAAGGGTGTCGATATTGCCGGCAAGGCGGGCGATTCGGTGATCGCCGCGGGCGACGGCAAGGTGGTTTATAGCGGGACGGGCTTGCGTGGTTATGGCAAGCTGGTGATCATCAAGCACAACAATACGTATTTGTCAGCTTATGCCCACAACCAGAACATCCTGGTCAAGGAAGGGCAGAGTGTTACCAAGGGACAGAAAATCGCCGAAATGGGGAATACCGATGCTGATCAAGTCAAACTGCATTTCGAGGTGCGCCGTTCCGGCAAACCGGTCGATCCACTCAAGTATCTTCCGCAGCGCTGATCATGGCCGGCGAATCTGATTCCGAAGTGGACTTCGCCGATGATCAAATGCCGGACGATGCGGCCGAGGCGACGGTCGAAGACGCGTTCCTGAACGAAGCCGAGGAAGAAGTTGCGCCGCTGCAGCCCGAATTCGAACTGCTCAACGACGTCACCCAGCATTATCTGAACGAGATCGGCGCCAAGCCGCTCTTCTCGCCTGAAGAAGAGTTCGAATGGGCCTGCCGTGCGCGCAGCGGTGAGTTCATCGCGCGCCAGAAGATGATCGAGCACAACCTGCGGCTCGTCGTCAACATCGCCAAGCACTACCTCAATCGCGGCATTCCGCTGCTCGATTTGATCGAGGAAGGCAATCTTGGCCTGATCCATGCGATCGAGAAATTCGACCCGCAGCGCGGCTTCCGTTTTTCGACCTACGCTACCTGGTGGATCCGGCAGAGCATCGAGCGCGCGATCATGAACCAGTCGCGCACGATCCGCCTGCCGGTGCACGTGGTCAAGGAAATCAATGTCATCCTGCGCGCCCTGCGCCATCTCGAACTTGCCAATGGCAAGGAAACGAGCGTCGAGCAGATCGCGCATTTGATCGGCAAGCCGATTGACGACGTGCGGCGGGCGCTGACGCTCAACGAGCATATCGCCTCGCTCGATGCTCCACTGGAGATCGATCCCAATCACACGATCGCCGACGCCATCGCCGACGATAATTCCGTCGATCCCGAAGGACTGCTGCAGGCCAATGAAGTCGGCAATCTGGTCGGTACCTGGGTCGATCAGCTGCCGGAGAAGCAGCGCCGTGTGCTCGAACGGCGCTATGGTCTGGGCGGCGCGGATATCAGCACGCTCGAAGAAGTGGCGGCTGAACTCAGCCTGACGCGGGAACGCGTGCGGCAAATCCAGATCGAAGCGCTCGATCAGTTGCGTCGGGTGATCAAACGTGGCGGCGTCACGCGCGACAACCTTCTGTGATGCCGGAGACGGGATCGCGCAACGGCCGGTAGTCCGCATCAAAACCAGTTTTCGACGTTTGCCGCAGGCCTTGCGGCGGATGCCAGCAACCCCACGAAGGATTTGTGAAATGAGCAAAAAGGTCGCGATATTCGATTCCTCGCTGCGCGATGGCGCCCAGGCGGAGGGCATCTCGTTCTCGGTCGAGGACAAGCTGAAGATTCTGGAATTGCTCGACGGCCATGGGATCGACTACATCGAGGCCGGCAATCCCGGCTCGAACCCAAAGGATCTCGAGTTCTTCGCCCGCGCGCGCGCGATCAAGCTCAAGCACGCGAAACTGGCGGCGTTCGGCAGTACGCGCCGGCGCGACATCAAGGTCGAGCAGGACAGCAACGTGCAGTCGCTGCTGCTGGCCGACACGCCGGTCATCGTCATCTTCGGCAAGAGCTGGGATTTCCACGTCACCGACATCATCCGCACCTCGCTCGAGGAGAACCTGGCGATGATCTCCGAGACGCTGGCCTTCTTCAAGGCGCAGGGCAAGGAGGTGGTTGACGACGCCGAGCATTTCTTCGACGGCTACAAGCACAACCCGGCCTACGCGGTGAAAACGCTGCAGGCGGCGGTTGACGGCGGCGCCGACGTCCTGGTGTTGTGCGACACCAACGGCGGTACCTTCCCGACGGAGATCGGCGTCATTGTCAAGAAGATTTCGTCGCTGTTCGAGAACGTGACGATCGGGATTCATGCGCACAACGACTGCGGCATGGCCGTGGCGAACAGCGTGGCGGCGGTCGAATGCGGTGCGCGGCACGTGCAGGGGACCTACATCGGTTTCGGCGAACGCTGTGGTAACGCCAACCTGTTGACGATCATCGCCAACCTGGGCGTCAAGCGCGACTACGAATGCCTGCCCGAAGACCAGTATCGCAACATCGTGCATGTGGCGCGCCACGTCGGCGTGATTTCGAACGTGACGCTGAGCGACCGTGAGCCGTTCATCGGCAACAGTGCCTTCGCGCACAAGGGTGGCATGCACATTGACGGAGTCAACAAAGCGTCGCATTCATTCGAGCACATCAATCCGGAACTCGTCGGCGGCCAACGTCGCTTCCTGATGAGCGAAGTCTCCGGGCGGCGCATGATCCTCGACAAGATCTGGGAAGTCGATACGACGATCACCAAGGACGACGAGGTGACCGATCGCATCATGAAGCGTCTCAAGGAGATGGAGCACGAGGGCTACCAGTTCGAGGGTGCCGAAAGCACGTTTGAACTCCTGGTGCGCAAGCAGCTCGGTAAGTATCGGCCGTTCTTCGAATTGGAGCACTTCAAGATCATCGGTGAGCAGCCGACCAACGGCGAGTACGGCTCGTCGGCGATCATCAAGGTCAAGGTCGGCGGCGTCAGCGAGATCACGGCGGCGGAAGGCGACGGCCCGGTGCATGCGCTCGACAGCGCCTTGCGCCGCGCGCTCGATCGTTTTTATCCCGAACTGTCGAACGTGCATCTCACCGACTACAAGGTGCGCGTGATCAACGGCCGCGACGCGACGGCGTCGAAGGTGCGCGTATTGATCCAGTTGACCGACGGCGATCTGGTGTGGACGACGGTTGGCGTGTCGAGCGACATCATCGAAGCCAGCTGGATCGCGCTCGTCGATTCGATCGAGTACAAGCTGCTCAAGCTGGAAGAAGCCAGGGCGCGAGCGGAGGCGGATACCGCGCTGGCGGGTTGAGATTGGGGCGGCCCGCCGGCGCTTTGTGTGAAGCGGCGGAGGCGTCGATCGTTGAAGGGGTTTTTATTGTTGATGGAGTCCTCCGGGACGCATGTCCCGCGACCGTAATTTTCGATTAAGGGAGATGAGATGAGTACAGTAGCAAACCGCACTGCCGTGTCGGCCGCAGGAACCTACGACTTTGTATTGACCGACGTGGCGCAAGGCGTCGAAATCGACAATTGGCAAATCAGCAACGAGGCGTTGGGCATCGCGACGCCTTTCAAGGTCAGCAAGACGACGCTGCACGGCGGCCGGCAGGAAGGCAGCACCCTGCTGACGATCGATACCGGTGATCTGCAGCTGGTGATCGTGCCGACGCGCGGCATGGGCCTGTTCAAGGCGGTTTCGGGCGACGTGACGCTGGCCTGGAAGTCGCCGATCGACGAGATCGTCCACCCGTCGTTCATCAACCTCGCCGAACGCGGCGGCCTCGGCTGGCTCGACGGTTTCAACGAAATGCTCGCGCGCTGCGGCTTCGAATGGGCCGGGCACCCCTGCACGGAAAACGGCCGCGCCTACACCCTGCATGGCCGCGCGCAGAACATCCCGGCGTTGACGGTCGTCGTCAGCATCGAGGCCAAGGCGCCGCATCGCATTACCGTCAAGGGGCTGGTCAAGGAAAAGACCTTCAAGTTCAGCAACTTCGAAACCTGGGCTGGTGTCAGCGTGGTGCCGGGCGAGCGCTCGTTCCATGTGCACGACGAATTGCATAACCTGGCCGATTACGAACGCGACTACCAAGTCATCTACCACGCCAACTTTGGCGCACCGCTGCTCGAAGGCGGCGCGCATTTCCGCGCGGCGGCGCAGGAAGTCATTCCGTTCAACGACTACGCCAAGGGCGGGCTCGCCGATTGGCAGACCTATCTGCCGGTGACGCCGGGCTTCGACGAAATGGTCTTCAATATCCGGCCGCAAGCCGACGCCAACGGCAATACGCTGGCGATGCTCTCGAACAAGGCCGACACGCGTGGCGTTGCCCTTGGCTATAACGTCAAGCAACTGCCGGCGTTGTCGCTGTGGAAGAACACCGACAGCGCCAACGACGGTTACGTCACTGGTATCGAACCGGGAACCGGCTTTCCGTACAACCACACGATCGAAAAAGAGCAGGGCCGGATCATGAAGATCGGGCCAGGCGAAATGCGCGCCTTCGATGTCGAATTCCGCGTGCTCGGCTCCGAGGCGGACGTGCGGAAGGCCATGGTGGAAATCGACGCCATCCAGGCCGGCCGGCCGGTGGTGCTGACGCCGGAGCCGCTGGCGATCGAATAACGGCAATTATTGGGTAGGAAAAAGAAGCCGCTTCCACAGGAGGAAGCGGCTTTTTGTTTCCTGTGTTTCGTCACTACGGCTGGGGTCTGACCTAAAGAGCCATGAAAGCGGCGATTGCCACGACCGCCAGTACTGCCGCAGCCACTCTTTTGGACGCTTTCTTTGCCTTGAATGCCACGGTCAATTCAGCCAAGACAACAACAGCCAGAATAATGCCGAGGAATACGGCCCGGTTACCCGAAGCGTCTTCAATGACACCGGGCGTAATCGAGGGGTCGATATCGGCCATCCAGTCGTACTTGCTGTTGGAGAGAGATAGGATCACTAGCAGACCCAATACGTAGATCGCATGCAGCGCCACGCGTAAATACATGCTCATTGCTCCCTCACCGAACAAGTTGACTGAAGCGCGACCAGTTGTTGACGATGAAAGTATTCGGTGTGTCGCAGACAAGGTCGGGCATGGTCGTGATTAGGTCGTAGTGGAGAATACGATTGCATCATATGTTGTGTGGCTATTGCTGAAAATTACAATACGGTTTCGTTGTCTCCTGGACCGCATTGCCTAATGTGTGTCGTCGAATCGTTAGATCGGGGACATCAGCAGAAATCCCGGCTGCTGGTCGGTAATCGCCCGAGCAACTCGCTGTGATCGACCAATCGCTTGGCGAGCAGGTGCACGACTTCGCCTTCGCGTTGCAGGATGCCGAGCACGCCGAGCAGGCGGGCGCTCAGCATTTCGCGGCGCTGACGGTCGGCGAGGTGGGCGTGGATAATGACGTTGGCGTTGCCGGTTTCGTCTTCGAGGGTCAGGAAGATGACGCCGCTGGCGGTGCCGGGGCGTTGCCGGCCGGTGACGATGCCGGCGCAGCGCGCCGGGCGGTTGTGTCCCAGGGAGTGCAACGCGGTCGTGGTGAGGTAGCGCTTTTCGTCGAGGCGCCGGCGCAGCAAGGTGAGTGGGTGGCGCCCGAGCGTCAGGCGTAGTGCGCTGTAGTCGGCGACGAGGTCTTCGCCTTCGCTGGGCACGGCGAGCGTTGGCTCCGCTTCCGCGATCGGCGCCTCGAGCAACAGGTCGCGTTGGATCGGGATGGCGCCGACCGACCAAGCGGCTTGCCGGCGGTGGCCGGCGAGTGAGGCGAGGGCGCCGGCGGCGGCCAGCCGGTCGAGATCCTCGCGCGCGAGGCCGGCGCGTCGGGCCAGGTCGCCTACGTCGCGGAATGGGCGGGCGGCGGCGATGCGCCGGCCGGCATCAGGCTTCAGCCCCTGGATGCGATGCAGGCCGAGGCGTACCGCCGCACTATCCTCACCATCGAGCGCGGTTTCCCAGTTGCTGTGCTGAACGTCCGGCGGATTGACCGTTACCCGGTGGCGGCGCGCGTCCTGGACGAGTTGCGACCCCGAGTAAAAACCCATCGGCTGCGCGTTGAGCAGGCCGACGAGAAAGGCCGCGGGCTCGTAGTGTTTGAGCCAGGCCGAAAGGTAAGCGAGCAGCGCGAAGCTGGTGGCGTGCGATTCGGGGAAGCCGTATTCGCCGAAGCCTTCGATCTGACGGAAGATTGCTTCGGCGAAGTGTTGTGTATAGCCGCGCGCCGTCATACCGTCGGTCAGCCGCTCGCGCAGGTGGCCGACGCCGCCCTTGCGCTTCCAGGCGGCCATCGAGCGGCGCAGATGGTCCGCTTCGCCGGGCGTGAATCCGGCGGCGACGACGGCGAGCTGCATCACCTGTTCCTGGAAGATCGGTATGCCGAGCGTGCGTTCGAGAACTTCTTCGACGTCGTCGGAGGGGTAGGTCACTGGCTCGATACCAGCCCGCCGCCGCAGGTAGGGATGCACCATGTCGCCCTGGATCGGGCCGGGACGCACGATGGCGACCTCGATGACCAGATCGTAGAAACGCTGGGGTTTGAGGCGCGGCAGCATGCTCATCTGCGCGCGCGATTCGATCTGGAAGACGCCGATGGTGTCGGCACGGCTGATCATCGCGTAGACCGCCGGGTCTTCGCGCGGAATGTCCTGCATGCGAAAGTCGCGTGCGTCGCGCTTCGAGATCGCGTCGAGGGCGCGGCGGATCGCGGTCAGCATGCCGAGCGCCAGCACGTTGACCTTCATCAGGCCGAGCGCGTCGATGTCGTCCTTGTCCCACTGGATGACGCTGCGCGCTTCCATCGCCGCGTTTTCGATCGGCACCAGCCGGTCCAACCGGCCGCGGCTGATGACGAAGCCGCCGACGTGCTGCGAGAGGTGGCGTGGGAAGCCGCGCAGCTGCTCGGCGAGAATCAGCCATTTCTCGACGCGTGGGCTGTGCGGGTCGAGGCCGACGGCGGCAAAGCGTACCGGCATCTGGTCGCGCTGGTCCCACCAGGCGAGCGACGCGGTCAGCGCATCGATGCGGTCGATGTCGATACCGAGCGCGCGGCCGGTGTCGCGCAGCGCCGAGCGGCGACGATAGCTGATGACGGTGGCGGCCAGCGCCGCGCGTTCGCGCCCGTATTTTTCGTAAATGTGCTGGATGACTTCCTCGCGCCGTTGGTGCTCGAAGTTGACATCGATATCGGGTGGTTCGTTGCGCTCGCGTGAGATGAAACGCTCGAACAGCAAGGACGACTGCGCTGGGTCGGCCTCGGTGATGCCGAGCGCGTAGCACACCGCCGAGTTGGCCGCCGAACCGCGTCCCTGGCAGAGAATGTGTCTGCTGCGCGCGAATTTGACGATGTCGTACACGGTGAGGAAATAGGCTTCGTACTGAAGCTCGGCGATCAGCGCCAGTTCGTACGCGATCTGCTGCCGCACCTTGTCGGGAACGCCGGCCGGATAGCGCATCAGCAATCCGCGTTCGACTTCGCCGGCGAGGTAGCCGCTCGCTGTCTGGCCCGGAGGGACGACTTCCTCGGGGTATTCGTAGCGCAATTCGTCGAGCGAGAAGTCGCACTGTGCGGCGATGGTCAGTGTTTCGGCAAGCAGGTCAGGCGGATAGAGGCGGGCCAGACGCAGGCGCGGGCGCAGATGGCGTTCACCGTTGGGAAAGAGCGCGTGACCGGCGTGGTTGACCGAGGTCTTCAGGCGCAAGGCGGTGAGCAGATCCTGCAGGGGTCGGCGGCTGCGCACGTGCATGTGCACGTCGCCGGCGGCGACCAGCGGCAGGCGGTGGGCGGTCGCGAGGTGGTACAGGGCGGCGAGCCGCTCGTCGTCGTCCGGCTGCAGGTGGCGCTCGTAGACGATCCACAGGCGTCCGGGGAACGTATTGGCAAAGCAGCGGGCATCGTCATCCGTGCTGTCCGGCGCGGCGAACCAGAGAGCGAGGCAGTCGGGCACGCCGCTCGCCAGATCGTGGCGCGTGAGATGGTAGCCGCCCTTGCCGGCGCGGCGGCGGCCGAGCGTGATCAAGGAGGAGAGGTTGCCGTAGCCGTCGCGGTTCTGTGCGATCAAGACCAGCTTGGGGCCGTCGGCCAGCTGCAATTCGCTGCCGATTAGCAGCTTGAGGCCGGCCGCCTTGGCCGCGCCATGGGCGCGCACGACGCCGGCGAGCGAGCATTCGTCGGTGATCGCCAGCGCGGCGTAGCCGAGTTCGGCGGCGCGCACGGCCAGCTCTTCCGCGTGCGAGGCGCCACGCAGGAAGCTGAAGTTGGTCAGGCAGTGCAGCTCGGCATAGTCGGGTAGGGGGTTGGTCATTTCAGGATAGAGCGTTCGATGTACCGGGCTTCGTCATCCCGGCGCAAGCCGGGATCCAGCGGGTGCTCCGAAAGCCTGGATTCCGGCTTGCGCCGGAATGACGGATGAAAACAGGGTTTGTCGTGCCTGTTGGCCGAGTTGGAGTCACACCGTTCGTTGCGCACTTTGTGTTCATTCATCCTCTTATGAGAAATAACCATGCAAAAACCAGCCGCCCGGCGCGCGCACGTCGCGGAAGATCCATAGCCAGCCATCGTCGAGCGCGCGGGCGATGTAGTAATCGCGGCGGATGTCGCCGACGGCTTCTTCTTGCTTGTTCTCTGCGCCGTTGCCGACTGTGCTTTCGCCGCCGTCCCACCAGCCCGATTCGATACGTTCCGGTCCGGTCAATAGCTGCAGCGGTCCTTGCCGCCAGGGACGGCCGTCGACTTCGCGCAATGCTTCCGGCGAGTCGAGCAGCCAGAGCGGCCGGGGAGGTGCGGAAGAAGAGCCAGCGGCAGGTGTATTGGACGTTGAATCGTTCGGCAAACCGGCGAGTGGTATGGAACGCGTCGCACATTCCGGGCGATGATCGGCGTGCAGTTCCAGGTGGCACACCCGCGCACTACCGAAACGGGCGGTGAAACGTTCGAGTACGGCGCCGACGCCCTCCTGCGCGTTGGCGACGTCGCGAAAGAGTGCCCGGCTACGTCCGGTCAGTGGTGCGACGTGCGTTGCCGTCAGGCGTAGCGCCTCGACCGGCGCGGCCAGTTCGAGCCGTTCCAGCCGCTCACGCAGAACGCGTTCGAAGCGTGCGCCGTCGGCCGTCGGTTCGGCGAACGGCAGGTCGAGGCGAGTTTCGGTTTGACGATGTGCCAGATGCAGCACGAATTCACGCACGCCGGACTGGCGCGCGGTGAGCCAGCCGGCAAGCGCCGCGGTGAGCCGGCGCGCGGCGAAGAGCAGGGCGCCGGCGTTTTCCACCGACGCCGGCAAGGCGAGCGGTTGCGAAAAGTGTTCGGGGAAGACGAATTCCGGGCGCGGGTCGGGCGTCTCGCCGTAGGCGCAGGCGAGCAGATGCAAGGCCTCGGGGCCGATGCGTCGCGCCAGGGCGGCAGACGATAGGCTGCGCAGATCGGCCAGCCGGCGCAGGCCGAAGCGGGCGAGCGCGGTGGCGACTTTCTCCGGCAGCACGTTGACCGGCAGGTGGTCGAGCCAGCGCTGCAAGCTGGCGCGGTCGAGGCAGAGTGGAACGAGGCTGGAGTGCGGGGTGGCTGTTTGGCCACGCGCCGACTGGTGACATCCGGCCAGCCAGTAGGCGCCGAGTGGCGTCGGGGCGACCGCCGTGGCGACGGTGAACTGCTGGGCTTCCACGTCCGCCCGCGCCGCGGCGACGAGGCGATCGACCCCGCCGAACAGGCGCAGGCAACTGCCGATTTCGAGCAGCAGAGCGTCGGGCAGCAGACTGATGCGCGGCGTCAGGCGGCCGGCCGCGCAGGCGAGCGCATGCAGTGCGGCGGCTTCGCGTTCGGGACTGCGCGCGAGCAGCGTGATCGCCGGCAGCAGCGAACGCGTGGCGGCGATGCCGGTGCCCGGGCGTACGCCGGCCTTTTCCGCAGCCGCGTCGCCGAGCACGACATGCCCTGCGCCGTTGCCGTGATCGACGACGGCGCTAGGCGACGGACGCGGGGCGTATGCTTCCAGCGGCAGCGCCGGCAGATGCAATGCGAGCCAGAGTAAATCGGGGCGCATGATTGAGCGCGTACTGGGTGGAACGGACGGCATGCAAATGCACGCGGTGCGGCACGGCATCGGGGCTTTCTTCTTCGTGCCTGCCGATGGACGTGCCGTGATGCCCGGCGCTACGGATTCGCGGCCGCGCGACGTCGAGGAGCAGCGTGCGGGCGCAGGGCGGGCCGCGCCGTTTGAGCAGATCGACACCGAGTGTGCCGCCGGGACCGGCGGATAGCGCGAGGCGCAGGGGCGCGGGCGACGCCCCGATCTGCTCGTTGAGCGGACGGAAGAGAAAGGCCAGCGTATCGTGGCCGGCAACGGCGACTTGCAGGCGGCGGAGCTGCCGGGCGTCGATACCGGTGCACCAGCCGAGCACGCAACCGAAAGCGCCGCTGGCCAGCGCGTGTTCGATCGCCCACGCGATTTCCCTGGATTGCGCCGGGGTGACGACGGCGAGCCGCGCCAGGTCGACGCCGAACGCCGCCAGCGCCGGGCCGTTGGGACGAAACGGCGGCGCGACCAGCAACGACCAGCGGCCTTCAGCACGCATCCGGGCGAGTGCCGGCATCAGCAGGGACAATTCGCCGATACCGACGCTGCGGTTCGTGCCAGGAGAAACAGCATCGGCCAGGATTTCGCACAGCGCGCCGCGCGGCCAGCCGCCGCCCGGCAGTTCCGCGTCGAGCGCGGCGAAACCGCTGGCCAGCGTCGGCAGGGCGGCCGAGGCGAGCTGGTCGGCGCACCAAACGTCGGCGCGCGCGAGAATCTCGTCGAGCGAAACGGCGGCGGCGAGTGCGGCGGTGTTTCTCATGCGGCTGTCCGGAAAAATTGCCTGGAATTGCTTGATACGCGGAAGGGTCTGAAGAAAACGGCGATCGATGCGGTGGGGGCTGGTGCGGCTACTTCCACATGCCGCGCATCTTCGCCGCCAGGTCGATGCGCGGCTGGTCGGCACTTGAGCCGGGCGGCGGTGTGTAGCCGGGCAGTGTGACCGGCGGCCAGGTACGCTGCTCGAAATGGGTCGCCAGCCGGTTCGGGATGAAGCGCGTGCGATTGGCATAGACGTGGCGGTCGCCGGCGCTTGCCTGTCCGCCGGTGTAGAAGCGCTGCGGCACCATCAGTTCGAGATGGTCCTTGGCGCGCGTCATGGCGACGTAGAGCAGCCGGCGCTCCTCTTCGATCTCCGCCTCGCTACCGGTGGCGAGATCGGAGGGAATGCCGCCGTTGACGACGTTGAGGATGGACACCGACGACCATTCGCGCCCCTTGGCCGAGTGGATCGTCGACAGGATCAGGTAGTCCTCGTCGAGCAGCGGCGCGCCGGACTCGCCGCTGGCGGCGTCCGGCGGATCGAGCGTCAGTTCGGTGAGAAAGCGCTCCTGCGTCGGGTAGGTGGCGGCGATGCGCGTCAGCTGCTGGATGTCGGCGAGGCGGACCTCGTGGTCGTCGAACAGCCGCTCCATCTGCGTTTCGTACCACTGGGAGACTTTTTCCATCGACGTCGGCCACGAAGTTAGCCCGATACCGGCAACGTCGAGTTTGTCGACCAGCGCGACGAATTCGAGCCAGGCCGGTTGCGCACCTTCGGGCACCGGCTGCTCGTCGAGCAGGGCGCAGCCGGGCGGCGCGGCCTGCAGGTTGTCGAGGATGCGGCCCGCCGTCTTCGGCCCGATGCCGGGCAGCAACTGGATGGCGCGAAAGCCGGAGACGCGGTCGAGCGGGTTCTGCGCCCAACGCAATACGGCGAGCACGTCCTTGACGTGGCGCGCTTCGAGAAATTTGAGGCCGCCGAATTTGACGAACGGGATGTTGCGCCGAGTCAGTTCGATTTCCAGGCGGACGCTGTGCGCCGAGCTGCGGAACAGCACTGCCTGCGACTTGAGCCGGGTGCCCTGTTCGCGCCGTTCGAGGATTTGTTCCGTGACGTAAATCGCCTGATCAACCTCGTCGCGCACCGTAATGAGCCGCGGCCGCTGCGCCGAGGCGCGCTCGCTCCACAGTTCCTTGCTGTGCCGTTCCTTGGCGAGTGCGATGACTTCGTTGGCGGCGGTCAGGATGGGCTGAGTCGAACGGTAGTTGCGGTCGAGCGTGACGATATGCGCGGGCGGGGCGAACTGCGTGGGGAAATCGAGGATGTTGCGCACCGTCGCGCCACGGAAACCATAGATCGACTGCGCATCGTCGCCGACCACCGTGAGGCCGCGTCCGTCGGGCTTCATGGCGAACAGCAGCACCGCCTGCAGGCGGTTGGTGTCCTGGTATTCGTTGACCAGCACGTGGCTGAAGCGCTCGCCGAGCTCGGCGGCGATCTCCGATTCGCCGACCATCTGCGCCCAGTAGAGCAGCAGGTCGTCGTAGTCGAGCACCTGCTGCTCCTGTTTGGCCTCGACGTAGCCGAGAAAGAGCGCCTTGAGTTCGTTTTCCCATTCGGCGCACCAAGGGAAAGTGCTCTGCAACACGTCGCCCAGTTCGCCCTGCGTGTTGACCACGGCGGAGTAGATGGCGAGGCAGGTGCCCTTGAGCGGAAAACGCTTGCCCTTGGCGGAAAGCGTCTGCGCGTGGCGCACGATGTTCATCAGGTCGGCCGAATCTTCGCGGTCGTGGATGGTGAACGCCGGATCGAGGCCGATCCGCCCGGCGTATTCGCGCAGCAGGCGGGCGCCGACGCTGTGGAAGGTGCCGGCCCAGGGGAAGCCGCCGCTGACCAGCTTGGCGTGGCGTGGCGAAACCTTGGCGGCGATGCGCTGCACGCGCCGCGTCATCTCGTCGGCGGCGCGGCGCGAGAAGGTGAGCAAGAGTAGACGGTCGGGGTCGACGCCTTCGGCGAGCAGGTGCGCGACGCGGTGGGCGAGGGTATTGGTCTTGCCCGTGCCGGCGCCGGCAATCACCAGCAGCGGACCGTGCCCGTCGCCAGATGCGCTGCCGTAGGTGGCGGCGGTGCGCTGGGCGTCGTTGAGGCCGGCGAGGTAGTTCGGTGCTTCGGTGGAGTCGTGCGGCGTGTTCACAGGCGATGGTTCTCGGCGGGGTGGGTGTTCGGAGCCGGCAGGGGGGAATCGAAGTCGGCCGGCAGGGCGATCAGGTCGTCGCACTCCGGGCAGATCAGATAGTGCGTGCCGCCGCCGACAGCGTCTTCCAGGGTCAGCGGATCGATCGGGCGGTGGCAGTACGGGCAGATGATGCGCAGGGTCATGGCGAATTCCTTTTATACTGTAATTATATACAGATATTGGAGTCGAGCAAGCCGGAATGGTTCCTCGCATTGATCGGCGAGCGTGGTTTTTCCGTCCAAACACATGCCGCTTGCGGCTAGTCGCCTGCGTTCCGCTATCGGTCGAAATATCCGCGGGGCTATCATGAATCGCATGCTGGAGGGGGCGGGATGAAAGCCAGAAAAGTATTGCAGATCGTTCACGCGCTCGATTTCGCCGCCTGGGCGCATTCGGCGCAACGACGCAAGGGCGGGCAACGCGAGCCCTACGTCAATCATCTGACCGAAGTGGCGCGCCTGGTCGCGCAAGCCACGAAAGGCCGGGACGACAGGCTGATCATCGCGGCGCTGCTGCACGACGTGCTCGAAGACCAGGCCATGCGCGTAAACTACCGGATGCTCAAGGACAAATTCGGCAAGCGGGTGGCGCGCATCGTGCGCGAGGTGACCGACGATCGCAGCCTGCCGAAGGCGGAGCGCAAGCGTTTGCAGGTCGTCCACGCGCCGCATCTGTCGCGTCGCGCGCGGATCCTGAAGATCGCCGACAAGACGGCCAATCTCAATTCGATCCTGCAGAGTCCGCCGGAGGATTGGTCCGCCGATCGCAAGACCGAATATTTCGCCTGGGCCGCCGAGGTGGTGGCCGGATGCCGGGGCGTCAATCCCTGGATCGAAGCCTTGTTCGACGATCGTTTGAGTCATGGACAGTTTTAACGAAGAAGACCGCTCGCTGTTCAGGTACTGCGCCGAACTCATCGCCCAGGCCGACGGGTTGTTGATCACGGCGGGCGCCGGTATGAGCGTCGATTCTGGCCTCCCCGATTTCCGCGGCTCGGAGGGCTTCTGGGGTGCCTATCCGGCGCTTGGCCGGGCGCGCATCTCGTTCGAACAGATCGCCAGCCCCGCCGCCTTCGGAACCCATCCCCGGCAGGCCTGGGGGTTCTACGGCCATCGATTGAATCTCTACCGGGCGACGGCACCGCATGAAGGCTTCGACATCCTGCGCCGGATCGGCAACTGTTTGCCCAAAGGCTATTTCGTTTTCACCAGCAACGTCGACGGGCAGTTCCAGCGGGCCGGTTTCGATCCGCAGCGCGTCAGCGAGTGCCACGGCTCGATCCACCACCTGCAGTGCCTGTCGGCGTGTTGCGATTCGATCTGGACGGCCGGCGATTTCCATCCCGAGGTGGATGAGGCGAAATGCCTGCTGCGCTCGGATTTCCCGAGTTGCCCTTACTGCCGGAATCTGGCGCGGCCCAATGTGTTGATGTTCGGCGATTGGGGTTGGCTCGACGCGCGCAGCGATCTGCAGCAACGGAATCTGCACAACTGGCTGCGCGAGGTCGAGCGTCTGCTGGTCATTGAGATCGGTGCCGGCACCCGCATCCCGACGGTGCGCCGGCTCGGCGAAGCGCAGTCCGGGCGGATGATCCGCATCAATCCGACCGAACCGCAGCTCGGGCGAAGCAAGGGCGTTTCGATCGCGCGCGGCGGATTGGAGACGATGCGCCTGATCGAGGCCGCGCTGAATGAATACGCCGAGGAACCGGGCCGGGCACTCGTGTGTCGATAAGCAATGAACCCTTGACCTAACCACGGCGAACACGGCGGGCACGGCGAACAATCCGGGATTCGGGCTTTTCTCCGTCTGTCGTCGCCAAATGAATGCGCAGGCGAACGCGTGCTGTTTCCTTTCTTGTTTCTTCGCCGTGCCCGCCGTGCTCGCCGTGGTTGATTTTTTTATCCACCGTTCCCTGAATCATCACCGGAGTTTTCGCATGATCGACCTTTATTACTGGACGACGCCCAACGGGCACAAGATCACCCTGTTTCTCGAAGAGGCGGGGCTTCCCTATCGCATCGTTCCGATCAACATCGGGCGCGGCGAGCAGTTCGCGCCGGATTTCCTGCGCATCGCGCCCAACAACCGCATTCCGGCCATCGTCGACCAGGTGCCGGCCGACGGTGGCGAGCCGATTTCGCTCTTCGAGTCGGGCGCGATCCTGCTCTATCTGGCGGACAAGACCAAGCGCTTCATCCCGCAGGATGTGCGTGGCCGCAACGTCGCGCTGCAATGGCTGTTCTGGCAGATGGGCGGTCTCGGGCCGATGGCCGGGCAGAATCACCATTTCAGCCAGTACGCCCCGGAGAAGATTGCCTACGCCATCGAACGCTACGCCAAGGAAACGGCGCGCCTTTACGCCGTGCTGAACAAGCAGTTGTCCGATGGCCGCGCGTACATCGCCGGCGAATACTCGATCGCCGACATGGCGTGCTATCCCTGGATCGTCCCGTATGAACGGCAGGGGCAGAAGATCGAAGATTTCCCGCATCTGGCCGGCTGGTTCCAGCGCATTGCGCAACGTCCCGCGACGAGCCGCGCCTATGCGCGCGCCGACGAATTCAAGAGCGCGCCGGCGATGGACGATGCGGCGAAGCGCGTGCTCTTCGGCCAGGACGCGAAGACCGTTCGTTGATGTGGGGTGGCCGGCGTTCGGCGCCGGCTCCTGTAGAATGCCGGGCTGACTTTTGCTTGAGTTGCTCTCCCCATGAGTTCCAGCCCCAAACTCCGCTCGCCGCTCGATCGCGTCCGCCAGGTGATCCTGTTCGAGATCGGCGGCCTCGTCCTGATCACGCCGCCGTTCGCCTGGGCGAGCGGCGTGCCGGCGCGCGAGTCGATCGGCCTGCTGGCGATCATCGCGCTGCTCGCCGCGCTCTGGAACGCCGTTTACAACACCTCGTTCGACTGGGCCGAAGGCCGCCTGACCGGACGCACGGCCGACCGGCGACCCTACGTCTGGCGCGTCGTTCATGCCTGTGGATTCGAAGGCGGGCTGGTACTGATGGGCCTGCCCATCGTCATGTGGTGGACCGGCATGTCATGGCTGGAAGCCCTGCTTGCCGACGTGGCGCTGGCGCTTGCCTACGTGGCCTACGCCTTCGTCTTCAACATCGCCTACGACCGGGTGTTTCCGATCAAGGCGTGATCGGCGGGTAGTCCGCGTAGCCGTCCGGCCAGTGGGTCAGGATCTCGAATCCGCCGTCGGTCACCGCGACCATGTGCTCCCATTGCGCCGACAGCGAGTGATCCTTGGTGACGACGGTCCACCCGTCGGGCAGCAGTTTCGTGGTGGCTTTTCCGGCGTTGATCATCGGCTCGATGGTGAAGATCATGCCCGGTTTGAGCGTCAGCCCTTCGCCCGGTTTGCCGAAATGGAGAACCTGCGGTTCGTCGTGGTAGATGCGGCCGATGCCGTGACCGCAATACTCGCGGACGACGCTGAATCCATCGCGCTGCGCCACGGTCTGGATGGCGTGCCCGATGTCCCCCAGCGTTGCACCGGGCCGTACCGCCAGGATGCCGGCGCGCATCGCCTCGTAGGTGGTGCGTACCAGCCGCCTGGCCAGCGTGCTCGGCTGCCCGACGAAATACATGCGGCTCGTATCGCCGAACCAGCCGTCCTTGTTCAGGGCGACGTCGATGTTCACGATGTCGCCGTTCTTCAGTGTCTTGGCCGACGGGATGCCGTGGCAGATGACGTGATTGACCGACGCGCAGATCGTCTTCTGGTAGCCGTGGTAGCCGATATTGGCCGGGATCGCCTGTTGCACATTGACGATGTGGTCGTGGCACAGACGGTCCAGTTCCTCGGTCGTCACGCCGGGTTTGACGTGTTCCGCGATCATGTCCAGGACCTCGGCGGCCAGCGCGCCGGCGCGGCGGGCTAGGGTGATTTCGTCGGCGGAACGGATCGCGACGTGAGTTCCAGTCATCATGCGAACTCCGCGGAGGCGGCGGGTGCCGCCGTTCTGGTTGAATCGCCCGGCTGTTCCGCCTGGATGAGCAACTGACAGATTTCGCTGTAGCAGAGGCCCGGATTCAACTCGGCGAGCATGCCGATGCGCAGCCAGTGCTCGGCCTGGGCATTGATCGAGCGGCTCAATGCACTGCTGGTCAGACGCAGGTTCTCATGCATCTGCTCGGAGATTTTGACGATTCCCATGGTTCAGTGAATATACGATGTGTACATGGACCGTATTATACAGGTAATCGATGTCCGGTAATTGATGCTTCACTTCGTTTTTCTTCGCGGCAGCTTCCTTCCGTTCCATCGGTGATTCGATCGGAATAAAATCTCAGGCTTGCGCGCGGCAATGATTTGCTTCGAACGGACAGTTCATCACGGAAACGGACAGCACCCATGCGGAAATCCAACAGCGTTCAGGAGAACAGCCCCCGACGACGCGTTGATATGCTGATGCGCAGCATCATGATGTGGTTGTTCGTGGCCGGTGCGTTGGCAATCGGCGTGTTGTGGATCTTCGAGTCGAAATCCGGTTTGATCGACGACGTTTGCCGCATTGCCTATCCGCTGATGCTGATCGTCTTCATTTCCGGTACGGCGATGCTCTACCGCTGGCCGGATACCGTTCCGATCGCGCGCTGGCTCGGCTTTTTCGCGATCACGGCCTTCCTGGTCATGGAACTGGCGGCGGCGTTGGCGAACAAGGGGGCGCTGGTTGGAAACTATCCCTTCATTTCGCTGACCATGTGGTTCCCGTTGGCCTATTCCATTGCGCTCTTCTTGCTCGACGCGCGGCATGCGCCGTGGGCGGCGGGCGGCTTGTTCGTCCTCGTCGCATCGGTGAGCTTCATGCATATCCAGCGTCTCGGCCCGGACGCCACGAACGATGCGGTCATGCTGATCAACCTCTTGACCTCGCACGTCGTCCTGCTCGCGTGCCTGAGCGGGCTGGTCAAGATCAAGCTGGCGCTCTTCAGGACCGAGGCGCAGTCGCACCGCCTGTTCGAGCAGGCGTCGACCGATCCGCTGACCGGGCTGGCCAACCGGCGCTACGGGATGGAAATGCTCTATCTGGCCGCTTCGGAACACACGGCGGATGCTCCGTCGGCCGTCATGCTGTGCGACGTCGATCGCTTCAAGAGCATCAACGATCTGCATGGGCACGACGTGGGCGACCGGGTGGTGCAGACGATCGGCGCCATATTGCGGCACAACACGCGTGAATTCGACACCGTCGTCCGCTGGGGCGGGGACGAGTTCCTGATTGTCGTGCCGCAGATCAGCGTTGTCGCGCTCCGCGAGATGGCCGAGCGTTTGCGGGCGCGCGTGGCGGATCTCACGCTGGTCGATGAAAAGTGCCGCGCGGTATCACCGTCGCTCTCTATCGGCGTCGCGGAGATGGCGGACGGCGAGTCGCTGGAGCGCTGGATCAAGCGCGCCGACGAGGCGCTCTATCTGGCCAAGTCGGGCGGGCGCAACCGCTGCGTCTTTGCGCATCCGATCGCGGAACCCGCGGGAGCGCTCGATGCGGGGCGCCTGGCCGAGCCGGCGCTCAGCTCCGACCTTTAGGCGATCAGCCGCGCGCGGCCTTGCACTCGTTGGCGAGCGGACTGCCGCTCCGGGCGTCCATCAGCACGCTCTTCCACGGCAGATCGATCCACACCAGCCCATTTTCGCGATCCTCGTAGCGCGGCAGTCCCGACGTCGAGTCATAGCGCTGCAGCAAATGGCGCTTGCCTTGCCAATCGATGCCGATCTGATCCGGTTTGCGCGCATCGCGCCGGACTTCGATCTTCTTGCCGAGTTCGCAGCGGTAAGTGCCGCTCGCCAGCTTGAAATTCAACTGTTCCGGCTGACGGTACGTGGCGCTTGCATTGCCGGACGAGGGCTTGCCAGGCGCATCGCCGGTCGTCGAGCAGCCCGCCAGCAGCGACAGCGTGGCGACGATGCAGAGGTGGGTGCGAGTTTTCGGCGTCATGGCTGTGCATTATGCATCGCTGAAGCGCCTGGCGGCGCTGGCGCATTACAATGGCGCGCTTGACTTGGAATCCCTCATGCTGAATCTCTTTGAATCCCTGATCCATCCGTATCCCGAAGCTACGCCCGACGTGCCGCCCAAGACGCTGTTCGCGTTTCTCTACGCGGGCACGCGCGGCTTGCGCCCGCTGATCGTCGTCATGGCCGTGCTCACCGCGCTGATCGGCGTGTTCGAGGCGCTGCTGTTCGGTTTCCTGGGAAGCCTGGTCGATTGGCTGGCCGAGATGCGGCCCGAAACGTTCTGGACGGAGCAGGGGACGACGCTGGCGCTGCTCGTCGCGGCCTTGCTGGCCAGTCCCGTCGTGCTGACCGTCCAGGCCATGCTCAAGCAGCAGACGCTGGCGGCCAATTTCCCGATGCTGCTGCGCTGGAATTTCCACCGGCTGATGCTCGGCCAGAGCATGAGCTTCTACCAGGACGAATTCGCCGGACGAGTCGCCACCAAGGTCATGCAGACGGCGCTCGCCGTGCGCGATTCGGTGATGATCGTCACCGACATCCTGGTCTGGGTGTCGGTCTATTTCATCAGCATGGTCGTTGTCGCCGCGCATTTCGATGCCTGGCTGCTCGTTCCCTTCGGGCTCTGGCTGGCGCTCTACGCGAGCGCGATGTGCTATTTCGTGCCGCGCCTGGGCAAGGTCGCGCAGGCGCAGGCGGACGCGCGTTCGCTGATGACCGGCCGCGTGACCGATGCCTACGCCAACATTTCCACGGTCAAGCTCTTCTCGCACGGCAAGCGCGAGGCGTCCTACGCGCGTTCGGCGATGGAGGAATTCATGTTGACGGCGCATGCGCAGATGCGGCTGGTCACCGGGATCGAGATCACCAACTTCTCGTTCAACATGCTGCTCATCATCGGCACGGCCAGCGTCGGCCTGTGGCGCTGGTCGCTGGGCGAGGCGGGCGTCGGGGCGCTGGCGGCGGCGACGTCGATGGCGCTGCGCCTGAACGGCATCTCGCATTGGGTGATGTGGGAAATGGCGCGCCTCTTCGAAAACCTCGGCACGGTGCAGGACGGGATGAACACGCTGTCGCGTCACAACGCGGTCGTGGATGCGCCGGACGCAAGCGCGATCGAGGTGACGCGGGGCGCGATCAGCTTCAACGACGTGAGATTCGGCTACGGCGAGGACAAACGAGTGATCGACGGCTTCTCCCTGAACATCCGCCCCGGCGAGAAGATCGGTCTCGTGGGGCGGTCGGGGTCGGGCAAGTCAACGCTGGTCAATCTGCTGCTGCGTTTCTACGACATCGAAGCGGGCAGCATCCTGATCGACGGCCAGAACATCGCCGACGTCACGCAGGAGAGCTTGCGCGCACGGATCGGCATGGTGACGCAGGATACGTCGCTGCTGCACCGCAGCGTGCGCGAGAACATCCTCTACGGCCGTCCCGACGCGAGCGAGAATGCGATGATCGTCGCCGCGCAGCGCGCCGAGGCCGACGGCTTCATCGCCACGCTGACCGATCCCAAGGGGCGCAGCGGCTACGACGCGCACGTCGGCGAACGCGGCGTCAAGCTCTCCGGCGGCCAGCGCCAGCGCATCGCCATCGCCCGCGTCATGTTGAAGGATGCGCCGATCCTGCTGCTCGACGAGGCGACCAGCGCGCTCGATTCCGAGGTCGAAGCCGCCATCCAGCAGAGCCTCTACCGCCTCATGGAAGGCAAGACGGTCGTCGCCATCGCGCACCGGCTGTCGACGATCGCGGCGATGGACCGCCTGATCGTGGTCAACGGCGGGCGCATCGTCGAAGAAGGCGATCACCAGAGCCTGCTGGCGCGCGGCGGCCTGTACGCCCGCCTGTGGGCGCATCAGAGCGGCGGTTTCCTGGGCGAAAACGACGACTGAAGCGTCGGTCGGTCAGCGCCTGCCTTGTCGCGAGGGCCGCGCTGGTCAGTCTTGCTCGACGAGGGCGACGTGCGTGGGCAGCGCGACCATTCCGGGCGTTGGCGCGCCGATCGAGAAGCGCTGCAGAATCTTCTCCGTGGACAGGACGATCAGGATTCGCCGCTCGCGATCGTCGGCGCGTGGCTTGACGATGCTCTCGATCAGCGATTGGCTGTTGGCCAGCATGCCCGGGACCGGTTCGATGCGCTGCGCGTCGATCTCCGCGACTTCGCCGAGGCTGTCGACGACGAAGCCGAAAAGTGACTGCTGCCGTTCCGACCTGAGGATGAGTATCTGCTTTTTCTGACCGGGCGCGTGACCGGCACGGCGCCGTTCAGGGCCGCGACACTGGCTGGCGAGCGTATCCGAAATATCCAGAACGGTAATCGCTTGGTCTTCGAACATCAGGCAGCCGGCGACCCATTCGGACGTGCCCGGAACCGGGGTCAGCCGTTCGGCATCCACCGCGGCGACCACCGATGCCGGTTGGAGTCCGTACCAGGCATGGCCGATGTGGAAACTCGCGATGTCGCGCGTGTCGGCGGTGCTCGCCTGGCTGACCAGATAGCCTTCGCCGCCGGCATCGTAGCCGCGGCCGCTCCGTTCCTCGGCCAGGCAGTCGGAGAGCGGCGTGAAGATCAGTGCCACGATCTCGTTCTGATACGAATCTCCGTCGGACTTGTATTCCCGATAGCCGGCGCTCTTGCATGAGCCGACGGCGTAATAGATGCCGTCGTGGGCGATGATGTTGGCCGTGCTCTCGCCGCGCTGCAAGGTAAAGAACTCACGGCTGACCTCGATGCGATCGCCCGCACCCAAATCGGGCCGCGTGCTTGCGACGATGCGGCCGTCGGTCTCGGCAAACAGCGCAAACGAGCCGGGAACCAGCGAACCGTCTCCCTGTCTCGGCAGCGCATCGTTGAGCATGGCCTTGAATTGCTGCGTCGAGTCGAAAACGATGGCGATGCCGCCCACCGGTTCATCGTCGATCGCGCGTACCGCGGCCGAGAAGACGTAGGTCGCCTGTGCGGCGTAGAGGTCGCTGCGTTCGAAGTCGGAGACGCAGTAGCTCTGCGCGTGGCGCAACCCGAGGCAGGGCCGCACCCAGGCTTCGTCCAGGCGCCGCCCGAGGAGATCGTTGTAGGCCGGGTTGGATACCGCGACCACGCTTCCCGTGTTGTCGAACAGGATCAGGTTGCTGTAAACCGTGTACAGGTCGTTGATGTGTCTCAGGATGCCGGTCAGCCGCTGGCGTTGCCCCGGGTCGTGCGCGCCGGGATCGGACAATCCTTCGCGGAAGGCGCGCGTGAGCGCCCACCAGCGACAGTCGTTGGCTCGTTCGTAGAGATTGCGGTCCATGATGTCGATGGCCAGCGCCGCTTGCGCGCCGCAGTCGAAAAGCACCGAGGAAACGACCGTCTTGTACAGATTTGTCGTCAACTCGCTGAACACGTTGCGCGTGCGTACACCCGTCCCGCCGATCTCGCGCAGCAGTACCTTGGCGAATTCGGAGTTGTGCGCGTTGTTTTCGCGCGCCAGCCAGATGTTGCCGTTCCACACGGCGCGATTGAGTTCCTGCTGGATGGTCGCCGCCTTGACCGGAATCTCGCGCAATGCGCACCCGAACAAGGTCGCCACGTCGAGCACGCCGGCGAGGAAATCGCTGGCGATGCCCTCCAGTTCGAGTGCTTCCGACATTTCGAAGGCATGGTTGAGCGGCGCCATGACATGCCCCAGCCAGCCGGGTCCGCGGTAGCCCTGGTAGGGATGCGCTTCGCGCGTCGTTGCCAGGTATTCTCGGCCGGCAAAGCGCATGATGCGGCATTCGCCATCGGCTACCGGTTCGACACGGGCGTTGATCGGGAATTGGTAGGGGTCGCTGCTGGCGATGATGCGGCCGTTTGGATCGAGTAGGGTGACGACCGTCCAGTCGTCCTCCGATACGAGACTGTCGAAGATGCGCTGGCACTCGTCCTGGAAGCGGAAGCACAGGCACAGCACGCCGACCGGACGGCTGCCGTCGCTCGACATGACGCGATATGCGTAGATCAACGGACTCGCCTCACCGGGCAGCAGATCGGTCGGCCGGAACGTTTCGACATAGCCGGAATCGGTGCTCAGCGCCTCGGTGAGCAGGGGATCGGCGGAACGGCGCACCGGATTGCCGTCATCGAGCTGTACCAGGACTTCTCCCTGCGGCGAGAGCAGGATGATGTTGTGATAGACGGAATACTTCGCGACGTATTCCGCGAAGTGGGTCTTCAGGCGCGATTTCCGGCTGGCGTCCCGAGCCAGTTCCGAATCGGCCTCGACCGCTTCGGCGAACGTGCAGATCTCGTCGTCCGTCGCCAGAAAACCGATATCGGCGGTGCGTTCGAACAGGTTGCGGATCAGGATGTCGATCGCCACGCGCGCGCATGAATTCAGGTTCAGCGTCGCCTTCTTGTAGTGCTCCTGAGCCAGCTGATCGAGCAGCACCGAAGCCAGCTCGTGGAAATCGCGACGCATGCTGGTGATGTCGGTGCCGGCGCCGAGCAGTTGGCCGAGCAGCGTCAGGTTGTCGTAGAACCGCCTGGATTTCGCTCAGGCGTTTCTGATCCGGGAAGAGGGCGCCCATGAAGCGGGCGAGATACTCGAAGTCAGCTTCGGAATAGGATTTGTTTCGCCTTCTCATGGTTTTTGACTCGGTCGAGGTTGGTCCAAGGGTTATGGACACCCATCTCCCAGCAAATCCTGGGCCAGCCATGAAGGGCAGGAAAAAACCACTAAAAGCAAATGGTTGCTTTTGTCATGTCGCCTTGTGTGCTTCTTGCGCATCATTGTGGGGCCGTGCTGCGCGCCCGGCGATTGAAATTGGTGCGGCGCTGCGCACTCGCCAATTCGTTCGTCACGCGGCGTTCCCCACCGGCGGTTCGCGCCGCCACGGCCTGGCGATGCTTTCGGCTAGCGTTTTCCCGGGTCGCGCGTGCCGTGTTCCACCGATTCGAAATGTTCGATCGTCAGCTGCGGCGTCTGGACGCCGTTGTAGTCGTTGATCGACAGGCGATAGGCGGCGCGGATCGTCGCACCGGGCGATTCGGCGAAGTTGAATTGGATCGCGTCGAGATGCAGACCGTCCTTGCCGAGGCGCATTTTGAGGTGCTTTTCCTTGAGAATGCGCTGGCTCTCGACGACGAATACGTCCTCGAACACCGGTGCCGGGAAACCCTGGCCCCAGACTTCATTTTCCAGCAGGCGCGCCGTGTTGATCGAGACGAAGCTGGCTTCCAGGTTGCCGTCGGTTTCCAGCGTGCGCGTGAGATCGGCCGGGGAGAGCAGTTCGTCGGCGACCTGCGCGAACAGTTCGCGGAAACGCTCGAAATCGGCCTCCAGGATCGTCGCGCCGGCGGCCATCGCGTGCCCGCCAAAGCGGCGCAGGAGGCCGGGCGTGCGCTTGGAGATGAGGTCGAGCGCGTCGCGCAGGTGCAGTCCGGGGATCGAACGGCCGGACCCCTTGATCTCGCCGTCGGCGGTTTCACTGTCGCCGCGCGCGAAGGCGAACACTGGACGATGGCGTTTTTCCTTGATACGTGAGGCGAGGATGCCGATGACGCCCTGGTGCCACGCCGGGTCGAAGAGCGCGATGGCCGCACCATCAGCGTCATCAATAGTTTCGAGATGGACGAGCGCCTGCTCCTGCATGTCGGCCTCGATTTCCTTGCGCTCGCGGTTAAGCGCGTCGAGCTGCTGCGCGATGTTGAGCGCGCGTGCTTCGTCGTCGGTGATCAAGGCTTCGATGCCGAGCGACATGTCCGAGAGCCGGCCGGCCGCATTGAGGCGCGGCCCGATCATGAAGCCGAGATCCATGCTGCCGGCCTTGGCCGGATCGCGGCCGGCGGCGCGGAAGAGGGCGCGGACGCCCGGTGTCAGCTTGCCTTCGCGCATGCGCTTCAATCCCTGATTGACGAGGATGCGGTTGTTGCGGTCGAGCCTGACGACGTCGGCCACCGTGCCGAGCGCGACGAGGTCGAGCAGCGTTGCGAGGTTGGGTTCCTTGCGTTCGTCGTTGAACCAGCCGCGTTCGCGCAGTTCGGAGCGCAGCGCGAGCATGACGTAGAACATGACGCCGACGCCGGCGATGTGTTTGCTCGGGAACCCGCAGCCCGGTTGGTTGGGGTTGACGATGCACTCGGCGGCGGGCAGCGTCTCGGCCGGCAGGTGGTGGTCGGTGATCAGCGTCGCGATGCCGAGCTCGTTGGCGCGCGCGACGCCTTCGATGCTGGCGATGCCGTTGTCAACGGTGACCAGCAGATCGGGGCTGCGTGTGGCCGCGAGGTCAACGATCTCCGGCGACAGACCGTAACCGTAGGTGAAGCGGTTGGGAACGATGTACTCGATTTTCGTCCCCGAATCCGCCGCCATCGCACGCAAGGCGCGCACGCCGACCGCGCAGGCGGTGGCGCCGTCGCAGTCGTAGTCGGCGACGATCAGGATTCTGGCCTGCGCTTCGATGGCGTCGGCGAGCAGGACGGCGGCGTCGGCCGCATGCGTGAGCTGCGCGGGGGGGATCAGCGACTTGAGTTCGTAGTCGAGTTCGCTCTTCGTCTGGACGCCGCGCGCGGCATAGATGCGGGCGAGCAGCGGATGGACGCCTTGCTGCTCAAGCTGCCACTGGACGCGTGGCGGGACGTTGCGGGCTTTGATATGGGTCATGGTGTTGCTCAAAAGGGGGTCTTGGCGAGCGCCAGCGCCAGATCGGCGAGCGAGCGCGGCTTTTTCCAGAATTTCCACTGTTCGCTGCGTCGGCATTGCCAGCCGAGTTTCGCGTAAACCGTGCTGGCTTCGATGTGCAGCGTCTTCACTCGGCCCTTGAGGAGCGCCATGCGCAGCGGCGCGAACCAGCGGATGTCGAGCAACTCGATGGCGGCACGGTAGGCCGCGCCGTTCTCGAACTGCACCGGACCGGCCAGGTCTTCCAGAACGACCAGATGCGCCGTGTCGGGCGCTGCGTGTTCAAGGAAGCGTGCAGCGGAGTCCGGCACCGGGTGCGCACGCGTGCCGGCGGCGCGCGCCAGGCCATGCGCGAGCGTATTCGTGCTCCAGACACCGTCGAAATCGGTTTCGCGGCGTGCCGGCAGCCGGCCGCTGCCCCAAAGCCATAGGCTGTTGATCGGCAAGCGGCCTTCCTCCTCGCGCCGGCGGTTGACCGGGTGTGCGTGCAGCACAGTTTGGATCTCGTTCATCAGCGTGCGGAGCGGCCGCTCATGCAGTAACTCGGGCAGCAGATGTTCGACGCTGCGCCCGGCGACCGTCGACAGCGGCGGGGCGCTGTAGCGGTGTAGTGGCTTGTCGTCGTCACCGTCGGCCAGACGCAGGTACCAGCGGTCGGCGGCGCCGACGTGGAAACGGCCGAGATCGGCAAAATGCTCATTGAGGCCGTCAGGTCAACGCCTGCGCTTCTTCGGTACTGATCGACAGGCTGGCACCGTCGGCCAGGATCATGCGCTCCTGGTGAAAGCGCAAATGCACGGGATCGGCATTGAGCCAGCAGTTTTCGCCGATTTCGAGCACCGATTCCCTTTCGCCAAGGAGACGGAACGCACCGTACGGCGCGCCTTCCGGATGGCCGAAGAGATCGGCGAGCGTGGCTTCCAGCGACTGCGGCGCTTGCGTCGTCCGGCGGCCGCGCGTGAGCAGGGTTTCGAGCGCGGGGCAGGCGAGATCGGCGAGCGCGTCGCGATCTTCGGGTTCCGGCCAAATGAGTTCGGGGACGACAAGGGTGAGTTGCATGCGATTTCGGACTCGCGGGAATGGGCGGAAAAGCGGGATGTCTTGCATTGGACAACAGCGCGCGCGTTGCCCGAAAGGACGGATTGGACGGGAAGAAGTGTACCATAGCGACTTTTCCGGCCGCCCCGCGCTGCCCTCCCAACCGAAACGAGTATCCGCCGCCGATGGCATTACCCTACGAACTCCTGATCGGCCTGCGCTATACGCGGGCCAAACGGCGCAACCATTTCATTTCCTTCATCTCGATGATCTCCATGCTCGGCATCGCGCTGGGCGTGGCGGCGTTGATCGTCGTGCTGTCGGTGATGAACGGTTTCCAGACCGAATTGCGCGGGCGCATCCTCGCCGTCGTCTCGCACGTCCAGATCAGCGGCGCGTCGGGCGAAATGAGCGACTGGCCGCACGTCGCCGAACAGGCGGCCAAGCATCCCGGCGTGATCGCCGCCGCGCCCTATATTCAGGAGCAGGGCATGCTCTCCTTCGGCCAGGCGGTGCGCGGCGCGATGGTGCGCGGCATCCTGCCCGACATGGAAGACAAGGTCGCCGATTTCCGCACGCACATGAAAGGCGGCAAGCTCGAATCGCTCGAACCGGATGCCTTCAACATCGTGCTCGGCCGCGAGCTGGCGCGCGCGCTCGACGTCAATATCGGCGACAAGGTGACGCTGATCGCGCCGCAGGGCGTGGTGACGCCGGCCGGCGTCGTGCCGCGCCTGAAGACCTTCACCGTCAGCGGCCTGTTCGAGGTCGGCATGTTCGAATACGACAGCGGGCTGGCCCTGATCCGCATGGAGGACGCGCAACGCCTGTATCGCATGGAAGACCGCGTTTCCGGCGTGCGCTTGAAACTGGAGGATCTGTTCAAGGCACGGGCGATCACCGAACAATTGGCGAACACGCTCGATACGCCGGCCTACATCAGCGACTGGACGCGCAGCCACGCCAACTTCTTCCGCGCCGTGCAGATCGAGAAGAATATGATGTTCATCATCCTCTCGCTGATCGTCGCCGTCGCCGCCTTCAACATCGTATCGACGCTGGTCATGGCGGTCACCGACAAGCAGGCCGACATCGCCATCCTGCGCACGCTGGGGGCGAGTCCCGGCAGCATCATGAGCGTCTTCATGGTGCAAGGGGCGCTGATCGGTTTCATCGGACTGGCGCTCGGCGTCGCCGGCGGCGTTGCGCTGGCGCTCAACGTCAACGTCGTCGTGCCGTTCATCGAGCGCGTGCTCGGCACCGAACTCATGTCGAAGGAGGTCTACTACATCTCCGCGCTGCCGTCCGAACTGCAGTGGGGCGACGTGATCACGATTACCTTCGTCTCCTTCGTCCTCTCGCTGGTGGCGACGATTTATCCGAGCTGGCGCGCCTCGCGCGTCAATCCGGCGGAGGCGCTGCGCTATGAATGAGAATGTCGTACTGGCCTGCAAGGGATTGCAGAAGATTTATCGCCAAGGTTCGCGGGCTGCGTTCGAGGTACCAGTGCTGATGGGCGTCAACATGGAGATCGCTGCCGGCGAACGTGTCGCCGTGGTCGGCGCTTCCGGCTCCGGCAAGAGCACACTCCTGCATTTGCTCGGCGGGCTCGATTCGGCCAGCGCCGGCTCGATCGAGCTGATGGGGCACGATCTGGCCGGCATCAGCGACGCCGAGCGCGGCTTCATGCGCAACCGTCATCTCGGCTTCGTGTACCAGTTCCACCATCTGTTGCCCGAATTTACGGCGCTGGAGAACGTCGCCATGCCGCTGCATATCCGGCGCATGCCGAAAGAGGAAGCGAATCAACGCGCCGCGGCGATGCTCGCCGAAGTCGGACTTTCGCACCGGCTCGATCACACGCCTTCCGAGCTGTCGGGCGGCGAACGCCAGCGCGCCGCGATCGCGCGCGCGCTGGTCACAGAACCCGCCTGCGTGCTGGCCGACGAACCGACCGGCAACCTCGACCGGCAGACGGCCGAGGGCGTTTTCGAGCTGATGCTGGCGCTCAATCGAGCGCGCCGGACGAGTTTCGTGATCGTCACCCACGATCTTGGCTTGGCCGCGCGTGCCGACCGCATCCTGACGTTGCAGGACGGCCGTTTTCTGTAGATACCGGAACGAACGGGGAGGCCGGTTTACTTCATCGAATGCAGGCCGATCATGTTGCCCTCGGTATCGACGACCAGCGCGATGAAACCGTATTGCCCGATAGGGAACTTGTCGCGATGCACCGTCCCACCCGATGATGCGACGCGTGCGGCTTCGACCGCGCAGTCCTCACTGCCGAAATAGACGAGGGTACCGCCGCCACCCGACGGCACGCCGTCCATCCTGACGAGTGCGCCCGATGCGCCAGGCTTCTCGCCCTGCATCGGAAAAAACCACATCTCCATGCCTGGCGAGTCGAGTTTCTCCAGTTTGACCTGAAGCACCGACTCGTAGAACGCCCTGGCGCGCGCCATGTCCTGCACGTAGATTTCAAACCAACGGACTGGGTTTTCGGTCATGTCTTGGCTCCTTTGCGAGTTTGCGGTTGTGGACGGAATCGGGGAAAGGCCACCAGGGCCTTTCCCCGAACAATGCTGACGACGATCAGGTGCCGATCATCTTCTAGTCGCTGCTGTTGGCGAATCCAAGCAACTGCAGGAGGCTGACGAAGAGATTGAAGATGGTCACGTAGAGGCTGACGGTCGCCATCACGTAGTTGGTTTCGCCGCCATGGATGATGTTGCTCGTCTCGAACAGGATGAGACCGGACATCAGCAGCACGAAGGCGGCGGAGACGGTGAGCGAGAGTGCCGGAATCTCGAAGAAGATTGCGGCGAGCCCGGCAAAGAAGGCGAGCAGCACGCCGACCATCAGGAACCCGCCCATGAAGCTGAAATCCTTGCGCGTCGTCAGCGCGTAGCCGGAGAGCGAAAGGAAGATCACCGCGGTTCCGGCCATGGCCAGCATCACGGTTTGCCCGCCATTGGGCAGGCCAAGGTAGAAACCGATGATCGGACCGAGCGTGTAGCCCATGAAGCCGGTCAGCGCAAAGACTGAAACGAGCCCCCAACCGCTGTTGCGCAGCCGGGTGGTCAGGAAAAGCAGGCCGAAGTAGCCGACCAGCGTGACGATCGTGCCCGGATACGGCAAGCGCAATGCAAGCGACAAACCGGCGGTGAGCGCTGAAAAGAGCAGCGTCATCGACAGCAGCATGTAGGTGTTGCGGATCATCTTGTTGCTGGCCAGGACGGATTCCGTTCTGGTATTCGGAAGCGAGACTGTCTGGATTCTTGGGTTGGTCATGTCTTTCTCCTTGAATGACGTGTTACTGAAACTGTTGCAAAAGCGGCAGGACGGATACTACTTCCTAACGAACGACGAGAACGGATACCGGGCTCAGGTGAATCACCTTGTAAGCCACCGAGCCGACCAGCAGGTTCTCCGTCGCACCCATTCCGCGACTGCCAATCACGATCGTTTGACAGCCCAGGTGCGTGGAAAGTGCCACGATGGATTCGGCGGCTTCGCCCATCACGATGTGGAGTTGCCAAGGCAATTCAGCTGCGTTCAATAGCGCGCGCGCTTTTTCCGTCACCTTCCAACCGCGTGATCCCAGCTCTGATTCGGCGGCTTCCCGGCTCAACCAGCGCTGAACGTTGACGAGATGGAGCGTTCGATCCTTGAATCGCCCGGCCAGACGCGCCGCTTCAGCAACGGCGCGCAGTGAGTGATCGGAACCGTCGACGGCAATCAGCCATTGCATTTCGCCCGGTAGCGCGCGTGCGCCGCCATCCAGGCTCAGTCCGATCAGCCTCCCATCCGCGTCGCGGTCGATGCGGCTCGGCTGAGGCATGGTCGTTTCGCGCGGCGTGCTCATGAAGATTCTCCCGAAAGATTGCCGTCCTTCTTCGAAAGCGCGAGGCTCAGAACGACCGATATCAGAATGATGCTGCCGACGATCGACAGCGACCACTGGATCGGAATGTGGAACCACGGCACGGCGAGCATCTTGCCGCCGATGAAGACGAGAACGATCGCCAGGCCGTATTTGAGCAGATGGAAGCGATCCGCCATGTCGGCGAGCAGGAAATACAGCGCGCGCAAACCCATGATGGCGAAAATGTTCGATGTGAATACGATGAACGGATCGGTGGTGACGGCGAAGATCGCCGGAATGCTGTCGACCGCGAAGATCACGTCGCTCGCCTCGATGAGCAGCAGTACGAGAAACATCGGCGTCGCCCACAGCACGCCGTTCTGGCGAATGAAGAAGAACTCGCCCTTGAAATCGTTGGTGATGCGCAAATGCCCGCGCAGCCAGCGCAACAAGGGGTTCTGTTCGAGGTCCGGCTCGCTTTCGGCGAACACGAGCATCTTGATGCCGGTGATGACCAGGAAAGCGCCGAAAATGTAGAGGATCCAGGCGAATTGCGAAACCAGCCAGACGCCCGCCAGGATCATGCCGGCGCGCATGACGATTGCGCCGAGTACCCCGTAGAGCAGCACCCGGCGCTGCAATTCCGGCGGCACCGCGAAGTAGCCGAAGATCATCACGAAGACGAACATGTTGTCGATCGACAGCGATTGTTCGATCAGGTAGCCGGCGAGGAATTCCAACGCCTTGCGCTGAGCGATCACCGCGCCCTGCGTATCGTTCAGATACCACCAGAGCAGACCGGCGAAGGCTAGCGCGAGGCAGATCCAGGCGATCACCCAGGCCAGCGCCTCCTTGACGCTCACGCGATGTGCCTTTTTTCCGCCAAAGACGAAGAGGTCCAGGGCCAGCATGGCGATCACGAAGGCAATGAAACCGGCCCACATCGGGGCAGTTGCGAAGGTGTCGGGGTGAGGCGTCATAAACGTGTTCAGGTGCCTTTAATGATGGACATGACCTGCCCCATGTCCAGAGAGTTCGCTTTTTGCCGAATCTGCGGCAAGTACTGCGTTTGCATCTGCTTGGCCGGCGCCAGAAAGCTCTCGAACGTCTCGCGCAGCAACGTGCTGCTCATTGTGCGTCCTCCAGCGTAGTAGCGCCGCGCTACCTGCCCGAGCGCATACGTGGTCGCGAATGAAAATGCCATGCCAGTTGCAGCGCTGCCCATTTTACCAAAGGCTTTGCCCGCGGCCTTGCCGAGCAAGCCGCCGAGCAGCTTGCGCCCGAACTGCTCGAGATACTGGGAGGTGAGGCCAACCCCGGCCGCCGCGATGAACTCCTTGATATGGCCTTGGTCAAGCTCGACGCCGTGTGCCTTGCCGATTCCATAGACCATCTTGATTTGCAAAGGAATGATCGCTATCGACGCCCAGGACTGCGGCAGCAATTCAAGCGCACCGTTCAGCAAGGCATAATTGAGGATCGACTTGTCGAGCTCGCCGTCTGTCGGGGTGGTCGGTTGCTGTTTCGGCTGCGGTGTTTCCAGTCGGTCGGCGGGAAACGCCGCCGGTGCGGCCAATTTTCCGATATCGACGATCGGATTGAGCTCACCTTCGATTACCGTGGTTCGGCTGCCGTCCAGCAGGAGCACATGTCTCAATTCGTCGAGAAAACGTCGTTCCGCCGGCGCCATGCGACCATCGGCTTCGCATACACAGACGGCCATTTCGTAAGCAAACTGGCGTTGACCCTCATCGGTCAGTGCCGCGGTTGCCTTTGCCAGGCTCAGGCGCTTCAGCAAGACATCCTGATACAAGCGCGCCATATCGACGGTTTCCGACTCACTGTCCAGCGAGTCGGCGATACGGCGCACTTCCTCGCGCTCGCGATCGTCCTTGGCGCCGTCGGAAAAGGCCGCGAGCAGCGCAACGGCGAGAATGGATTCCTGTTCTTCTGGTGTCATCTCAGACGTCCTTCATCAACACAATCATTTGTCGGTTGTCTTGAGCGCGGCAATGCGCTCTTCCAGCGGCGGGTGTGTCATGAACAGTCGCTTCAATCCGCCTCCGACGCCACCGGCGATGCCGAATGCGGCCATTTTGTCCGGCAGCGGCTGCGGATGAAGGGCGTTCAGGCGTTCCAGCGCGGATATCATGTTGCGTCGTCCGGCAAGACTTGCCCCGCCCTGATCGGCGCGGAATTCGCGGCGGCGCGAGAACCACATGACGATGATCGAAGCGAGGATACCGAGCACGAGCTCGGCAACGATCATGGTGACGAAAAAGGCCGGCCCGTGGCCGCGTTCGGTCTTAAATACCACCCTGTCCACCAGATGGCCGATCACGCGCGACAGGAACATCACGAAGGTGTTCACCACGCCCTGGATCAATGCCATCGTCACCATGTCGCCATTGGCCGCATGTGCGACTTCGTGGCCGAGCACGGCTTCGGCTTCCTGGCGCGTCATCCGCTGCAGGAGGCCGGTTGAAACGGCGATGAGCGAGCTGTTCTTGCTCATGCCGGTCGCGAAGGCGTTGACGTCCGGCGACTCGTAGATGCCGATTTCCGGCATCTTGATACCGGCCTCCGACGAGTATTTGCGGATCGTTTCGACAAGCCAGAACTCGGTTGAATTGGCGGGCGCCTCGATGACGTGAACACCCATCGCCGTTTTTGCCGACCACTTGGAAATCGCAAGTGAAATCAACGACCCGCCAAAGCCCATGACAGCTGCGAAAACGAGCAGCGAACCCAGATTCAAACCATTGGCGTTGAGATATGGCTCGACACCCAGCAAACGCATGGTGAACGACAGCACCAACATGATTGCCAAGTTGGTCGCGAGGAAGAGCACGATACGTTTCATCGAAGTAACACTCCTTTATGAAAGCAGTCGGTACGAACGATCATTGACTCGTGAAGGAGTCGTCCGTCGCGGCAAGCAAGTGCTTGAGAGGCTGCGGCGCTTTCCCGACTGTCAGGCTGCGGCGTCGCGACAACTGCCGCCCCAGCGTATTGCCGGCGCGGTTGGCGGCTCGGTCGATGGCGACGTAGAGGTCCGAATCGGTTTCCTCGATCACGATACCGCGATGATGCGGCAATGGAATCTGAATCTGGCAACGTTTGTCGAAACCGCCGCGCGGGCCATTGATGTCGGACAGCCTTACGGTGACGCCGTTGATATCGTGGCGCGCACGATCAAGCGCGAACTCAAGTCGCCGCTCGGTATGCTCGCGCAGGCCGTCGGTCAGATCGATCCCACTGGTTTTGATATCGATTCGCATGAAGCAGCTCTCCGTTGACATTGATAACGGTTGCCATGGTATGGATGAGAAAAGTATCTTACAAATCGATTGTTTTTAATTTATTCATCGAAATATTCGATTCATTAACAAGCTGGATAACAAAATGGCAGCGCTCAACTACAAACATTTGCGTTATTTCTGGATGGTCGCGAAGTCAGGCAGCATTGCGCGTGCAAGCGAGCAGCTGCATCTCACGCCACAGTCGATCAGTGGGCAACTCAGCGAATTCGAGGCAGCGCTTCGCGTGAAGCTTTTCCGGCGGGTCGGGCGTGGGCTGGAATTGACGGAAACGGGGCAGCGCATGCTCGGCTATGCGGAGCAGATATTCACGCTCGGTAACGAATTGGTCGAATCACTGCGCGATGACGTGCTGCAACAAAGCGTTCCGTTTCGTGTCGGGATTGCCGATTCAGTCCCGAAAATGGTCGCCTATCGCTTGGTCGAACCATCGCTGGAACGCAAAGAACCGATCAAATTGATCTGTCGCGAGGGGCGCCTGGCAACGCTGCTGGCCGATCTGGCGGTGCATCGGCTCGATATGGTGATTGCCGACCGGCCGATGCCCGATCACCTGAACGTGCGGGGCTACGATCATTTTCTGGGCGAGAGCGGGATCAGTATTTACGCGGCCAAGACGCTCGCCGCCGACAACTCGAAGCCGTTTCCACAATTGCTGGACGGCGCACCGTTCCTGATGCCAGGAACCGAAGTGGCATTGCACGCGCGCCTTTTGCGCTGGTTCGAGGCCGAACGCCTGCGCCCGCGAATCGTTGGCGAGTTTGACGACAGCGCCTTGCTCAAGGCGTTCGGCCAGGCCGGCGCCGGCTTTTTCGCGGCACCGACGGCGATCGACGATTACGTCATCCGGCACTACGAGGTCGAAGTCATCGGACGGATCGAGACAGTACGCGAGCAGGTGTATGCGATTACCAATGAGCGGAAGCTGACCCATCCCATCATCGCGGCGATCTACCAGTTCGCGAAGCACGACATCTTTGGTGGAAAGGCTGGTTTGAAACCAAAGACCTGAATCTCGAGGTTTGAGCTGCGAATAAAATAGTCAGTATTTGACGATGAATAAGTAATGATAATTCTGTTTTTCTTTTTCGTTTTCGGCGGCTAACCTGCGCAGCGTTATCGCTCGTTCCTACAGGAGAATTCGATGAAGGCACTATCACTACTGGCCGTCGTGCTGACCTTGGGTCTTTCGCTCGGCATCAGCGACGCCGAGGCAGCCAAACGCTTGGGCGGCGGCAAGTCGTTTGGCGTTCAGCGGCAGATGACCGCGCCGGCCAAGGCGCCGACAGTGGCGCCCACGCAGAGTCCGACCGCGGCCGCTTCTACGGCGACGGCGGCGCCCGCCGCCGCGGCCGCACAAACACCCAAGCGTTCGTGGATGGGTCCGATCGCGGGCTTGGCCGCGGGTCTGGGTTTGGCTGCGCTGGCATCGCACCTCGGCTTCGGCGGCGAACTGGCGTCCATATTGATGCTTGGCTTGCTGGCGATGGCGGTCGTTGCCGTGATCGGTTTCTTCATGCGCAAGCGCACGGCTGGTCCGGCGCCAGCAATGGCCGGGGCTGGCGGTGCTTTCCAGTATCGTGGTTCGGAGAGCGGCTATCCGGCGCCGAGGAACGACGTACTGTCGATGCCGGGTTCGACCGTCGACACGGACGCCGCTCCTGCGAGAAATATTCCGGCCGACTTTGATGTGGCCGGATTCGTGCGTAACGCGAAGGTCAACTTCATCCGTCTGCAGGCTGCCAACGATGCAGGGAATCTGGACGATATCCGGGAGTTCACGACGCCCGAGATGTTCGCCGAGATCAGGATGGATTTCGAGGAGCGTCGCGGTGCTGCGCAGGAAACCGATGTCGTTACCATCGATGCCGACGTGCTCGAAGTGGCCGAAGAGCCGACACGCTATGTGGTCAGCGTGCGATTTACCGGACTGGTCCGTGAAGAGAAAGACGCGGCGGCCGAGCCGATCGACGAGATCTGGCATCTGGTGAAACCGCGCGCAGGCAAGGGTGGTTGGCTGCTGGCCGGGATTCAGCAGACCCAGTAAGTTTCCGAAATCGGGTGGTTATCCCCGGAGCAAGTCCGGGGATTGTTCGGCGCCGGGGCGGTTCAATCGCTCGGGCGCCGAATCGTTTCCGAATGGACCGGATGCCTTCGGGGACTTCCGCTATCGTCCATGACGCGAGAGAATCCAAGGCCTATGCGCCTTGCCATTCTCTCGTTTGCCTGCGGTGTCCTGTTCCTGCAAAGCCAGGCGGAGTTGCCCGAACTCTGGCTTCTCGGATTGCTGGGCACGGTCGGAATCGTCGCTGTTGCAGGGGGGGGTGCCGGTGTATGTGGAAAGAAGGGTTGGCTTCGTCACGTAAGCTTGCTGGTTGCCTGCGCCATGCTTGGTTTTGTGTGGGCCGGTGCGGCGGCGCGCTGGCGCTTGGCGGAGCAACTCCCTTTGGAATGGGAAACGAGGCCGGTCGTTGTGACGGGTGTGATCGCCTCGCTGCCGCAACGTTTCGAGCGCGGCGAGCGTTTTGAGTTCGATGTCGAAGCGGTGCATACGGCGGGGGCGGCCGTTCCGTCGCGCGTGATGCTCTCGTGGTATCGCTCGTGGGACGACGTGGATGAGGTCGGCGAAACCGACGAAGCGCGCATGGTTCGACCCGGCGAGCGCTGGCGTTTCACGGTCAAACTCAAACGTCCGCACGGTAACGCCAATCCGCATGGTTTCGACTACGAGGCCTGGCTGTTCGAACGCGGCATCCGGGCCACGGGAACGATCCGCGCCCGCGAAGAGGTGCAGCGCCTCGATCAGTTCGTCTTGACGCCGCGATACGCCCTGGAGCGCTTGCGTGGCGTCATGCGCGACCGCTTTCTGAGAACTTTTCCCGACGCCCCGTACCTTGGCGTGCTGACCGCTCTGTCGGTGGGAGATCAACGTTCGATACCAGCGGAACAATGGCAAGTCTTCAATCGTACCGGGGTTACGCATCTGGTTTCCATTTCCGGATTGCACGTGACGATGGTCGCCGCCTTGTTTGCCGCGCTGGTCAATTTCCTCTGGCGTCGCAGCGTCCGGTTGATGTTGCGCCTGCCGGCGCAGAAAGCGGCAGTGCTTGCCGGCTGGCTGGCGGCGTTTGCCTATGCGCTGCTTGCCGGCTTCGAAGTTCCCGCCCAGCGCACGCTGTATATGCTGAGCGTCGTCGCCCTTGCGCTGTTGAGCGGGCGCCACTTCGGCGCGAGCCGGACTTTGCTTTTGGCCTTGCTCGTCGTACTTGTCCTGGATCCGATGGCAATCCTGGCGACCGGTTTCTGGTTGTCCTTCGGTGCCGTGGCCATCCTGTTCCTCGTCGGGACCGCGCGTATCGGCGAGGCTCGCGGATGGCGTGCCGCACTCGCCCGGTGGGGGACGGCGCAATGGGCGGTGACGATCGGCAGCGTGCCGCTGCTGTTGTTCTTCTTCCAGCAGTTTTCGCTCGTTTCGCCGCTTGCCAACGCGCTTGCGATCCCCTTTGTCAGCCTCGTCGTCACACCGCTCGCGTTGATCTTTGGCGTATTGCCCTGGCCGCCGCTGCTGCAGTTCGATCACTGGCTGCTTGCACAGTTGATGAAACTCCTCGAATGGCTGGCCGCCTATCCAGTGTGGCAGCAGCCAGCGCCACCGATCTGGGCTTCGTTGCTGGCCGTCGCCGGCGTCGTCTGGCTCTTGATGCCGCGTGGCTTCCCGTCGCGCTGGATCGGCGTGATTCCGTTGTTGCCGGCGCTGTTCTGGGTGGCTCCGCGTCCCGCTGCCGGCGAAGCCTGGGTCAACGTGCTCGACGTCGGCCAAGGCTCGGCAGTGCTCGTCCGTACTGCGGAACATACCTTGCTTTACGACGCCGGTCCCGTCTACAGCGCGCAGGCCGATGCCGGTCAGCGCGTTATCGTTCCTTATCTGCGGGCGACAGGCGTTGGCCGGCTCGATGCGATGGTGATTTCTCATCGCGACAAGGACCATTCGGGCGGCGTCTCTGCGGTGCAGGCCGCATTGCCGATTGTCCGGACCGTGTCCTCCATCCCGGAACTCGGCGGCGAATCCTGCGTGGCCGGGCAACACTGGGCCTGGGACGGTGTGCGTTTCGATATCCTCCATCCGCAGTCGGCTGATTACGGTACGGAGGAGGCGAGTCCGGCGGCACGCATGACGAAGACGAACAGCATGAGCTGCGTCCTGAAAGTGAGCACGGAGAAGCGCAGCGTTCTCCTTACCGGTGATATCGCGGCGCGTGACGAGAAAGCCATCGTCGAACGTTCGGGATCGCTGCTTGGCAGCGATGTCCTGTTGGTGCCGCACCACGGCGCGAGGGCGTCGTCGTCACCCGGATTCATCGCGGCGGTCGGCGCGCGCGACGTCGTCTTTTCCGCCGGTTATCGCAATGCCTTCAATCATCCGCGTCAGGAAGTTCTTGAGCGTTACGCGGCCAGTCGTCAGTGGCGCACCGATCGCGACGGCGCGATTCGTATTGTCTTGACCGATACCAGCGAAGTGTCCGCCTGGCGTACCGAGAGACGACGGTACTGGAATTCGCAATGAGGCGGACTATTGTTGGGTAAGCGGCCAAATGGAGTGATTCGGGAAAAGAGCATGATGAATACGCAGAATGCACGGTATGAACCCCGCCAGCGCAACGTCCTGTGCGCCTCGTCATCCGGTTTGCATCGCATGGCTTACACCGAGTGGGGCGATCCGGATAACTCGAAGGTGTTGGTTTGCGCGCACGGCCTGTCGCGCAATGGGCGCGATTTTGACGACCTGGCGCGCAACATGGCCGGCAGCCATCGCATCGTCTGCCCGGATATCGTCGGGCGCGGGCGCAGCGACTGGCTGCGCGATCCGGCCGGCTACGGCGTTCCGCAGTACGTGGCCGACATGATGGTGCTGATCGCCCGCCTCGGCGTCGAAACCGTGCATTGGCTCGGCACCTCGATGGGCGGATTGATCGGCATGGTATTGGCCAGCCTTGACCGAACGCCGATCAGCCGACTGCTGCTCAACGATGTCGGCCCTCTCATTTCGGCCGGATCGATCCGGCGCATTGGTGACTACATCGGTCGCGCGCCCAGGTTCTCGGGGATCGAGGACGCCGAGCGCTACATCCGCCTGGTCAGCGCGCCATTCGGCGCCTTGAGCGACGCGCAATGGCGGGCGTTGACCGAAAGCAGCGTGCGGTCAACGGCGGATGGCGGGCTGGAAATGATCTACGACCCGGCGATCGCGGATTCCTTCCATCGCGCCACCTCGGCCGGCGAAATCGACCTGTGGTCGTTCTTCGATCGGATTCGTTGCCCGACGCGGGTCGTGCGCGGCGAGTTGTCCGATCTGCTTGTCGAGGAGGTGGCGCTCGCGATGACCAAACGCGGGCCGCATCCCGATCTCGTCCAGGTGTCGAAGGTCGGGCATGCGCCGATGTTCTTGGATGAGGCTCAGATCGCGATCGCCAAAGAGTTTTTCACGGTCGATTGACTATTCGCGCGCCAATGTGATTGTCGGGAATCGGTTGGACAAAGCGCTTTGACTTCCGGTAAAGCGGCGTCGATACTGATGGTACCCAGCCTGGCTGAGATGAACGCGCCATGAATCGACCGCTCTCTACCGTGTCGTTGCGAGCACTGATGCTGGTGCTGGTCGGCCTGTTGGGAATGGTTGCCTTGCTGTTTGCCGCACGCGATCTTCTCCAGAGCCGCGAGATGACCCGCGAGGTGGCCTCGCTTGTGCGGCAAAACGGCATCGCCGATCATGGCTTGCAGGCGATCAAGGCTTTTGCCCTGGAGCGTGGGCGGAGCAACATCATTCTGCGTAGCGACGGGGTGATCAGCGCGGAAAACAGGCTGCTGATCGATCAGCAGCGGGCACCGGCCGACGAGCATATCGCGGCCATCATCGCCGAATTGCCGGAAAGCATGACGGCGCGCAGCGGGGAGTTGCGGCGCGCCTGGGCGAGAGTCAAATGGCTGCGCCCCGAACTCGACAAGGATTTTGTCCGCGCGCGCGCCGAACGAGCGCCGCAACTCCCCGTATCCTGGCTTGAAGCGGCCGATACGCTGATGAATGCGATCGAATCGACGATCATCGAGCTGCGGCACGGTTCGGGCCGAGTCGATGCCGGTTTCGATCGCATCGATACGCTGCGCATCCTGGCCATGCAGCTCAGGAACATGCTCGGCAGCGAATCCACCGCTTTAGGGTCGGAGTTGGCCACCAACAGCAAATTGAATGCGGATGCCAGCCAACTGCTGGTCGGCAAGGTGAACTTCATGCGCGGCCGCTCGACGCAGATATGGGGGCAACTTGAGCCGGGCGTCAAACAGGTGTGCGGCGACGCGGGGCTGGCGGTGCTCGACACGTTGCGCGACCAGCTGTTCAACCGGCTCCGGCCTTTGCAGAACGAAATTCTGCGCTCGATCGAAGCCGGGCAGCGTGCGCAGATTCCGTTGAGCGACTATCTGGAAATCTCGACGTCGACGCTGAACGCCAGCGTCAACGTGGGCAATGCGATCAATCGTGCTGCCGACGCGTATACGAGAGATCGACAGGAACGGGCGCAGCGTCAGCAGCTGAACTCGATCGTGCGCATCGTCGCCGTCCTGATCGTGGCGGGATTGGTCGCGCTGGCGTTGTTCGTCCGCCTCACCCGGCCGCTCAGAGAGATCCTCGGACAAATCAACGCATTGCTTGGGAGTCGGTCGGCATTGGCGGTTTCGTCGATCAACAGGATTCGCGGCGACGAATTCGGACGAATCCGGCAGGCGCTCGACGTTCTCGAGAAGGTCATGGCCGACCGGTTGCGGCAGAAGGCCGCGCTCGACGACAGCGAACGGATCAACGCTTCGATCCTCGCGAGCACACCGCAGGCGATCATCGTGAGCGACCATGACGGTTTGATCAAGGTTTTCAGCCCCGGCGCCGAAAAGATGCTCGGGTATACGGCCGACGAAGTGATCGGCAAGCTGACACCGCTCACTTTCATCGATACCGAACAGCTGGCGAGGCGGGCCGCGCGACTCGCCGAAGAGTTCGGGCACGCCGTCGCTGCCGATTGGAATGTGCTCGTGCTCATGAAAAGGGCGCATGCGACGACCGCGGGCGATGCGGCGCGAAGAGACGCCTTGTCATCGGACCGGCGCGAATGGACCTTCGTGTGCAAGGATGGAAAGCACATCACCGTCCTCTGCGAAGCGACGCAAATGACGCGTGCCGGCGGCGAGGTCGAAGGTTGTCTCTTCGTCGCCAGCGATATCACCGAGCGCTTCATGGCAACGGTCGAAATGGAACGGCTCGCACATTACGATACGCTGACCGGGCTGCCGAATCGACGCCTGCTGCACGACCGGATCCAGATGGCGATTACGCAGGCTCGCCGCGAGAGATCGCGACTTGGACTGATGCTGGTCGACCTCGACCGCTTCAAGCCGGTCAACGACGAATTTGGCCACGCTGCCGGTGACGCACTGCTCAAGGATGTCGCGCAACGCATGCAAGGCTGCCTGCGCGAATCCGACACGTTGGCGCGCCTCGGCGGCGACGAGTTCGTTGTCCTGTTGCCCGGCGGCGCGCGCGACGGGGACGCCCTGCTGGTGGCCGAGAAGATTCGCATGGCCGTGAGCGAACCCTTCGACCTGCCGGGCGGACACGCCGTATCGATCGGCTGCAGCATCGGTCTTGCCATCTTCCCGGAGCACGGCAAGAGCGAGAAACGCCTATTGAGCAATGCCGACGAAGCCATGTACGTGGCCAAGCAACTCGGCCGCAACCGTGTCCAGCTTTTCAACGGGAGCGAGCGAGCCAGCGCGGAGGCAGCCGACGATCGAACACGGCGGGCGAGCTTCCCGGTCATGCGCCTGGTGTGGCACGACGCCTACCGGTGTGGAGAAGCATCGATCGACCAGGAGCATCGCGAGATCTTCGATCACGCCAATGAGCTGATCCACGCCGTCGTCTCGGGTGATGAGATGGTGGTTGATCTGTATGATGCGCTCGATCAGCTGGTTGCGAGTTCGGAAGCTCATTTCATCAACGAAGAACGCCTCCTCGCCCGTTGCCGTTACCCCGAACTCGAGGAGCACGCATTGGAACATCAGAATCTGATGGCGCGCGCGCAGATGCTGCGGCGCAAGGCCATCGCCGGCGAATTGACGCTCGGCGCGCTCGTCACCTTCATCGTTCAGGACGTGGTCGTGAAACACATGTTGATGGAAGACCGCAAGTACTTCCCGTATCTGCAACCGTTATCGGCGCTCGAGGCCGGCGCATCGTCCGGGATGCCAGATGCCGCCTGAGCACGATGCGATTGCCGACGGCGCGCCGCGCATTCGCTGGCTGGAGGACGGCAAAGAGCAGTCGGCCGTCTGGCGCTCGGAGGCCGGTGTTTCGGCCCCGAAGCGCGTGCAGCTGGCCGACGATACGCTGAGCGCCGATACCGCCTACCGGCTCGCCTGCGAAGGCACGGCGCTGCTGTGGCGCGGTGACTTCCAGAATGCGCGGCAGCTGTTGCAGGCGATGGCACGCCGACTCGAGCGCAAACCGAAGAAGAACGCGCTGTCCAAGGCTGAAGCGCCGGTGTCCGACGCCTTCAACCGGCACCGCATGGCGCAGGCGCAGCGCGCGCGCACGCTCGGCATGCTGCTGATCCCGTTCGCCGCCGACCATGCGATCGCGCTGCGCCGCGCCCCCGATGCCCGACAGGCTTGCGGCGAAGCCTACGGCGAGGCGGCAGCGCCTTACGTCGCCTCGCTGCGCGAGTTGCTCGGCGTCATCGGCGCGCACGAATGGCGCAGGAAGGGCGTCGAGATTCCAGCGCTGGCCGGGCGCATCCACCCGCATTACGGCGTTTTTTCGCCGGTGCGCGGCGAGTACGTGGCGATGGTCGCCAGCGCGCCCTTGCCAGCGGCGCTGGCAACCAACGCTCCGGCGGCGCTCGCGAACGACAGTCTTGCATTCGACGTCGGCACTGGCACCGGCGTCCTGTCGGCGATGCTCGCCCGGCGTGGCGTGCGGCACATCGTCGCCACCGATCAGGATCGTCGAGCGCTGGCGTGCGCGCGGGAAAACGTCGAACGGCTGGGGTTGAATGCGCAGGTTGAAGTGATCGAAGCCGATCTCTTTCCGCCCGGCCGGGCGCCGCTCATCGTCTGCAATCCGCCTTGGCTGCCGGCGCGACCGAGCTCTCCGCTCGAATACGCCGTCTATGACCCGGACAGCCGCATGCTGCGCGGCTTTCTGGCCGGCCTTGGCGCGCATCTGGCGCCGGGCGGCGAAGGTTGGCTGATCCTCTCCGATCTGGCCGAGCACCTCGGTCTGCGCCCACGCGCCGCGCTGCTCGAACTGTTCGAACAAGCCGGGCTCAAAGTCCTCGGACGGATCGACGTGCGGCCGACGCATCCCAAGGCGCTCGATGCATCCGATCCCCTGCATGCGGCGCGCGCGGCCGAAGTGACCTCGCTCTGGCGGCTGGGCGTGGCTGATTGATCACGCCGACGCGCGAAGCGACTACGATACGCACTTTCCGTGACGCGGTACGAGAGAAGACCGACAACAATGAAATCACTGAACGAGCTCTATTGCATCGGGCTGGGACCGTCGAGCAGCCACACCATGGGGCCGCGTTTTGCCGCACAGGCGTTCGCGGCCGCCTTGCCGGCAAACACCGCCCGCGTGCGCGTCACTTTGTACGGCAGCCTGGCCGCGACCGGACGCGGCCACTTGACCGACCATGCGGTCAGCGAGCCGTTCGGCGCGTGCCCGGTCGATATCGTCTGGCTGCCGGAACAAGTGCTGCCCCGTCATCCGAACGCCTTGCAGTTCGAAGCGCTGGATGCGGTCGGTGCCGTCCTCGCGGCGCGCGTCGTCTATTCATTGGGCGGCGGCGCGATCATCAACGAAGGTGAGGAGTCGGGCAGCGGCCGCGAAGTCTATCCGCATACCTGCATGCGCGACGTATTCGCCCAGACCGGGGACGAGAACCTGCAGCTCTGGGAGATCGTCGATCAATGCGAGGGGCCGGAAATCCGGCCTTTCCTCGCCGATATCTGGCAGGCGATGCAGCGCGCGATCGAGCGCGGCCTCAACGTGGAAGGGCGCTTGCCCGGCAGCCTCAATGTGCCGCGCAAGGCGTCCGCCTACCACGCGCGCGCGCAGAGCATGGCGGGTTATTTCGGGCAAACGGCGCTGCTCTTCGCCTACGCGCTCGCCGTTTCGGAGGAAAACGCGGCCGGTGGCGAGATCGTCACGGCGCCGACCTGCGGCGCCTGCGGCGTCTTGCCGGCGGTGCTCCACTTCCTGAAACAGCAATCGAATCTCTCCGACGAGAAGATCTGCCGTGCGCTGGCGACGGCGGGACTGATCGGCAACCTGATCAAGCGCAACGCGTCGATTTCCGGCGCCGAGGTTGGTTGCCAGGGCGAAGTGGGAACGGCTTGCGCGATGGCGGCGGCCGCGGCCGCGCAATTGCTCGGCGGCTCGGTTGCCCAGATCGAATATGCGGCGGAGATGGGGCTCGAACACCACCTTGGCCTCACCTGCGACCCGATCGGCGGCTACGTGCAGATTCCGTGCATCGAACGTAATGCCATCGCCGCCGTGCGCGCGGTCGATTGCGCGGCTTACGCGCTGCTCTCGGACGGGCGCCACATCGTCTCTTTCGACGACGTGGTGCGCACCATGTGGGAAACCGGTTGCGACATGAAGGCGAGCTACCGCGAAACCGCCGAGGGCGGACTGGCGAAGATCCACATGATGCGCATCAAGGGCGCGAAGAGCTTCCCCGGGATGGGGAGTTGAGACGGTCTTACCTGGAACTCTGCGCCGGGTCCTGCCGGTAGAAACGGGCGAACAAGGCGTAGAGCGCGGGATAGACTTCGCACAGGATTTCCGGCTGCTCGAAGAAGGTTTCGCTCAGTACCGCGAAAAACTCGCCCGGGTGTTCGGCGGCGTAGGGGTCGAACGGTAAGCCTTCCGACAAGTCCTCGCCGGTTCGTTCCCAACGCGTTTCGACCGCATCGACCTGAGCGCAAAAATCGTCGTAGGCCGCGAGCAGCGTGTCTTCCCATTCCTTGCGCGCGATGCCGGACGGCAGCGGCGGGATGCCGTCGGCGCTGCCGCCCAGCATGTCGAGTTTATGGGCGAATTCGTGGATCACGACGTTGTAGCCGTCGCCGGCCATTTGCGCGTCCTGCCAGGAAATCAGCAACGGCCCGCCGTCCCAGGCTTCGCCCGAAGCGATATCGTCGTATTCATGCACGACGCCGAATTCGTCCTCGACGCTGCGCGGAATGACGAACTCGTCGGGATAGACGACGATGCCGATCCAGTTGCGGTAACAGCCCAGCCCGAGGTTCAATATCGGCAGGCAGCCCTGCACGGCGATCGAGACGCACATGGCATCGGTCAGTTCGAGGCCGCCGGCGCTGGTGAACTCCTTCTGCGCGAGGAACTGCTCGGCCAGCGCGCGCAGGCGCAGCCTTTCCTCATCACCCAGGCGAGCGAGAAAGGGCAGCGCATCGAACGTCGTCTGCCAGAGTTCGTTGGGCAAGGGCGAGGATTCCTTCGCGCCGCGCAACCAGCCGATGAATTTGCCGATGACCATGTCAGCGCGACTTCCCGGAGCTCGTCAGGTAGATGCCGGAGAAGATCAGCGCGATGCCGACGAGATGGTAGGTCTGCGCTTGTTCGCCGAGAAAGATCGCCGAGAGCAGGGTGCCGAACACCGGCATCAGGTGGATGAACAGGCTGGCCTTGCTGGCGCCGACCTCACCGACCGCGCGGTTGTAGAAGATGTAGCCGACGAAGCTGGGCAGCGTTCCGGTATAGACGATGCCGGCCAGTGCGCCGGGCGTCGCGTGGATCGATCGACCTTGGGCGATCTCCCAGGCGTAGGCAGGGGCGAGGGCAAGCAAACCGACGACGATGAAGCATGCCAGCATCAGCATCGGATGGACGTTGGTCGGACGCCACTGCAAGCCGATCGTGTAGAGCGCCCAGACGAGCACGGCAAGCAGCATCCACAAGTCGCCGAGGTTGAGGGTCAGGCCGGCCAGCGTGGCGAGATCGCCGCGCGCGACGATGGCCGTGACGCCGATCAGGGAAATCAATACGCCGAGCCATTCGGCGCCATGCAAGTGTTTCTTCAGAAATGCCCAGGACAACGCGATCGTCGCGATCGGAATGAAGGAATTGAGCAGCACGGCGTTCGTCGCGTCGGTGTATTGCAGAGCGACGTAGGCCAGGGTGTTGTACCCGCCGACGCCCAGGAGGCCGAGGAGCACGATGGATTTCCAGTGGCGCTTGAGCTGCGGCCATTGCGAGCGCAGATGCGGCAGGGCCAGCGGTAGCGTGAAGGCCAGCGCGATCGCCCAGCGCCAGAAAGCGAGGGAAAGCGGCGGGACATCGTCGCGCACGGCGCGTCCGACGACCATGTTGCCGGACCAGAACAGCGTCGTGAGCGTCAGAAGCAGGTAGGGATGATGAAATCGGGCGAACATGGGACGAGTTTGTGGTGGCGCGGCGCAACGGTTCGAATCGCGCATTATAGAGGGATGCGGAAACGCGGCTGCCGTTTCCGGCACTTACCGACTGTCACGAACGACCTCAGGTTGGCCGGTGCGCGCCGGTTTATAATTCGCCCATGGTTTCCGTCGTCCACTCGGTCGCCGCGCAAAGCGACCTCGAACATTCCCTCCAGACCCTGAGCGAAGGACTTTCCGCCGACGAGGCGGAAGCGATTCGCGACGCGGCGGAGTTTGCGCAATCCATCTACGGCGACAGCGCGCTCGGCAGCGGAGAGGGCGTTTGGCACCATGCGCTCGGCATGGCGCTGATCCTCGTCGGTCTGAAACTCGATGCCGATTGCCGGTTGGCGGCCCTCCTGTTCGCTGTGCCGAGGTTCGATGAGCAGGGCGTCGTCAAGGTGCAGGAGCGCTTCGGTACGGGCACGGCGGAACTGGTTAACGGTATTTCCCGCCTGAATCGACTGCGCCCGATCGCCAAGGGATTCGTCGCGAACTCGGCCGAGAGCGGCGAGCAGAAGCCGGCGGAAGTGAAGGCGCAGATCGAGATCCTGCGCAAGATGCTGCTGGCGATGGTCGAGGATATCCGCGTGGTCCTGCTGCGCCTGGCGTCGCGCACACAGACGCTCCGCCACTACGCGACGGAGCCGGACGAACTGCGCGTCCCGGTAGCGCGTGAAACGCTCGAGCTCTATTCGCCGCTGGCGAACCGCCTGGGCGTATGGGAGTTGAAGTGGGAACTGGAAGACCTCTCGTTCCGCTTCCTGCATCCCGATACCTACAAGAAGATCGCCAAGCAACTGGACGAGAAGCGCGGCGAGCGCGAGCAGTTCATCGCCGATGCCGTCGCCCGACTCAAGCGCGAGCTGGCCGCGGTCGGGATCGACGATGTCGAGATCTATGGGCGACCGAAGCACATCTACAGCATCTGGAACAAGATGCGCAAGAAGGGCGTCGAGTTTTCGGAGGTTCTACGACGTGCGCGCGCTGCGCGTCATACTGAGCGACGTCAAGGATTGCTACACGGTGCTCGGCATCGTGCACAACATCTGGTCGCCGATCCCGAAGGAGTTCGACGACTACATCTCGAATCCCAAGGGCAACAATTACCGTTCGCTGCACACGGCCGTGAGTTGCCCGGACGGGCGCTCGCTCGAAGTGCAGATCCGCACGCGCGAGATGCACAAGCACGCCGAACTCGGCGTCGCCGCCCACTGGCGCTACAAGGAAGGCAGCAAGCGCTCGGTCGGCGACAGCTACGACGAGAAGATCGCCTGGCTGCGGCAGCTGCTGACCTGGAAGGACGAAGTCTCCGATTCCTCGGACTGGGTCAAGCACTACAAGGAAGCCGCGCTCGACGAGACGATCTACGTGATGACGCCACAGGGCCGCGTGGTCGATCTGCCGCGCGGCGCGACGCCGGTCGACTTCGCCTATCGCGTCCATACCGACCTCGGCCATCGCTGTCGCGGCGCCAAGGTCGACGGCGTGCTGGTGACGCTCAATTCGCAGCTCGAAACCGGGCAGCGCGTCGAGATCATCGTTGCCAAGCAGGGCGGCCCGTCGCGCGACTGGCTCAATTCGTCGCTCGGCTACCTGTTCACGCATCGCGCGCGGGCCAAGGCGCGGCAATGGTTTGCCAGCCTGGCGCTCGAACAGTCGGTGGCCGACGGGCGTGCCATCGTCAGCCGCGAGCTGCAGCGCATGGGCGAGACCAGTACGAAGATCGAGGAACTGGCCGCGAAACTCGGTTTTGCCAAGAGCGACGATCTCTTCATCGCGGTGGCGCGCACCGAGGTGACCTTGCGCCAGCTGCAGGCCGCCGTGCGCGGAACGGATGTTGTTCAGGACGAAAAGGTTGTCGTCGAGCCGCCCGTCACCAAGCGCAAGGCGAGCGATGAAGCCGAAAAGGGCATCCTTATCGTCGGCGTCAACAAACTGCTGACGCAGTTGGCGGGTTGCTGCAAACCGGCGCCGCCCGATCAGATCGTCGGCTTCGTGACGCGCGGCAAGGGCGTCTCGATTCACCGCGCCGATTGCTCCAACTTCGCCAACATGGAAGCGATGCACCCTGAACGCGTGATCGAAACGGCCTGGGGCAGCGAGACCGACGGCGTTTTCGCGGTCGATATCGTCGTCGAGGCCAACGATCGGCAGGGGCTCCTGCGCGACGTGTCCGAAGTGCTGACCAAGGAAAAACTCAATGTCATCGCCGTCAGTACGCAATCCAAGCAGGGGACCGCGCACATGCGGTTCACCGCCGAGATCAACAACGTGGCCCAGCTCAAGCGGACGCTTGCGCAGCTGCATGAGGTCGATGGCGTCGTCGGCGCGCGTCGCGCATGACATCGATGGATGCCGTGCCCGCCAGGCCCGAAGCCGTTCCACTCGCCAAAAGCTACCTGCTGCTCAATCACGGCCCGGTGACGCTGGTCAGCAGCGCCGCCGGCGCGTATCGCAACGTGATGGCCGCCGCGTGGGCGATGCCGCTCGATTTCGATCCGCCGAAAGTCCTGCTCGTCGTCGATAGTCAGACGCTGACGCGGGAGTTGATCGAGGCGTCCGGCGAATTCGCGCTCAACATCCCGTGCCGCAAGATCGCCGACCAGGTGCTGGCCGCCGGCAGCATGAGCGGGCGTGACGGCGACAAATTTGCCCGGTATGGCCTCGGTACCTTCGCGGCGTCGCGGATTGCCGCCCCGCTGATCCGCGATTGCGTCGCTTGGCTCGAGTGCCGGGTGATTCCCGAGCCCGCCAATCAGAAGCGCTACGATCTGTTCATCGCCGAAGTGGTCGCCGCCTGGGCCGACCCGGCCGTCTTCTCGGGCGGACGCTGGCATTTTCCGGAGGCCGAACGGCGGACGATTCACTACCAGGCGGGCGGTGCCTTCTTCGCCACCGGCGAAGGCTTCGAGTGCGGCGAAACGGTCGATTCCGCCGGCTGATTCATCATTGGAACCTCGAGTTCAACCACGGCGGGCACAGCGGGCACGGCGAAGAGCAAGGTTTTTCGATATCGTTCGATGCATCACTCGATGAGTGAATCATCAGCCGTCCGAAACGTTATTTTTCGCCGTGCCCGCCGTGGTTAGCCGCTTTTCCCAGGCTCATCCTGCTTCGGCCAGCAACGATCCGATCATCCGTTCGGCCTGCGCCTGATAACCGGCGCCGAACAGATTCAGGTGATTGAGCACGTGGTAGAGCTGGTAAAGCGTCCGTCGCTGCGCAAACCCCGCGTCGAGCGGCCAGGCTTCCTCGTAGGCCGCGAACATGCCGGCGGGAAAACCGCCGAACAACTGCATCATGGCGAGGTCGCTTTCCCGGTCGCCATAGTGCACGGCCGGGTCGAAAAGGGTCAGTCTGCCCGTTTCGTCGAGCGCCGCGTTGCCTGACCATAGATCGCCGTGCAACAGGCTGGCCGCCGGGGTGTAACTCGCAAAGAACACAGGCAATTTCTCCAGCAGGCGCTCGCCGTCGGCGATGATTCGCCTCTTGACGCCGTGGCTGCGCGCCAGTTCGATCTGTGGCGCCAGGCGCCGCCGGGAGAAGAAGCGCGGCCAGTCGCTGTCTTCGGTATTTTGTTGCGGCGTGCTGCCGATGAAATTGTCGCGTGGCCAGCCGAAGCGTCTGCCTTCGAGGCGATGCAAGTCGGCGAGCGCGGCTCCGGCAGTTCGGCGCGCGATGCAGCCGAACGGAGCGAGTTCGAGATAGTCGAGCAGCAGATAGGCGTGCTCGCCGCAGACGCCCGATGCGACGACGCGAGGAACGCGGATACTGGCGCAGCGGGCAAGCGCGGCGAGTCCATCGGCTTCGGCGGCGAACATGGCGTGATGCGCGACGCCGTTGAGTTTGAGGAACCAGTGCTTCCCATTTGCCAGCAGCCGGAACGCGCGCGAAATCGACCCGCCGCCGAGTTCCTGCGCTTGATCAATATGGGAAACGCGGGACGCGGAACCGTCCGCATGTCGAACGGCCTCCAGCAGTTCCGCCGCCAGCGCGGGATCGTTCAAGGCCGACAAGGCGTTTTCCCGCTGGTTGTTACGGCTTCAGCAGTTCGATCAATTCGCTCTGCGCGCAGCGCGGCCTGGTACGCGAGCTGCGGCGCGGGTGATAGCTGCCGTTGGCGTCCATTTCCCAAGCCTGGACGTTGTCGGTCAGGTAGATACGCAGCCCCTCGTTGATGACGCGGCGTTTCAGTTTGCGATCGAGGATCGGGAAAGCCGTTTCGATGCGGCGGAAGAAATTGCGTTCCATCCAGTCGGCGCTCGACAGATAGACGTTCTCTTCGCCACCGGCATAGAAATAGAAGACGCGATGATGCTCGAGCAGGCGGCCGACGATCGAGCGCACGCGGATGTTCTCCGACTTGCCCTTGATTCCGGGCCGCAGCGCGCAAACGCCGCGCACGATCAGGTCGATCTTGACGCCGGCCTGCGACGCTTCGTAGAGCGCGCTGATGACGGCCGGTTCGAGCAGGGAGTTCATCTTGGCGATGATGCGCGAACGCTTGCCGCTGCGCGCGGCGGCTGCCTCAGCGCGAATCGCGGCCACGACATTTTGATGTAGCGAGAACGGCGCCTGCCAGATGTGCTTGAGCGTCTGCGCGCGCCCGAGGCCGGTCAGTTGTTTGAAGACTTCGTTGACGTCGGCGCAGACCTCGACGTTGCACGTCAGCAAACCGAAATCGGAGTAGAGGCGGGCGGTCTTCGGGTGGTAGTTGCCCGTGCCCAGGTGAACGTAACGCCGCAACTGGCTGCCTGCCTTGCCTTCTTCGCGGCGGACGATCATCAGCATCTTGGCATGCGTCTTGTAGCCGACGACGCCATAAACCACATGCGCGCCGACTTCCTCGAGCTTGGTCGCCCAGCCGATATTCGCTTCCTCGTCGAAGCGCGCCATCAGTTCGACGACGACGGTGACTTCCTTGCCGTTCTGGGCCGCGCGCAGCAGCGATTGCATCAGAACGGAGTCGGTTCCGGTGCGGTAAACCGTCATCTTGATGGCGACCACGCGCGGGTCGGTGGTCGCCTGCTCGATCAGTTCGATGACCGGAGAGAAACTCTGGTACGGATGGTGCAGCAGGATGTCGCCGGCACGGATCGCTTCGAACAGGTTGTGTCCTTTCTGCAGGGCTTTCGGGACGCCGGGCGCGAAAGGCGGGAATTTCAGATCGTCGCGCAGCACCCAGTCCGGCACTTGCATCAGGCGCACCAGATTCACCGGGCCGGCGACGCGGTAGAGATCGGTCGGGTTGAGGTTGAACTGCGACAGCAGGAAATCGACCATCGTCTGCGAACAGTTGTCGGCCACTTCGAGGCGGACGCCGTCGCCGAAGTGGCGCTGCGGCAATTCGCCCTGGATCTTGGTGCGCAGGTTCTTGACTTCTTCCTCGTCGACGAAGAGATCGCTGTTGCGCGTGACGCGGAATTGGTAACAGCCCAGCACGTTCATGCCGGCGAAGAGTTCGCCGACGAAGGCGTGCAGGACCGACGAAAAGAAGACGAAAGCGTATTCGCAGTCGCACAACTCCGACGGCAAGCGGATGACGCGCGGCAGTACGCGCGGCGCCTGCACGATGGCGGCGCCCGAGCTGCGGCCGAAAGCGTCCTTGCCTTCGAGTTCGACGGCGAAGTTCAGGCTCTTGTTGAGCACGCGCGGAAAGGGGTGCGAGGGATCGAGCCCGATCGGCGTGAGCACGGGCATCACCTCGCGGAAGAAGTAGCCGCGGATCCACTCGAGCTGCGCCTCCGTCCATTCACTGCGCCGGATGAAACAGATGCCTTGCGCGGCGAGGCCGGGCAGGATGTCCTGGTTGAGCAGCGCGTATTGTTCCTCGACGATGGCATGCGCTTCGTCACTGACCAGCCGGTACGCGGCGCGAGCGGTCAGGCCGTCGGGCGTCACGGCGACCGAGTTGAGCTTCACTTGCTCCTTGAGGCCGGCGACGCGGATCTCGAAGAATTCGTCAAGATTGCTGCTGACGATGCACAGGAAGCGCAGTCTTTCCAGCAACGGTGTGCGATGGTTCTTGGCCTGCGCGAGAACTCTGCGGTTGAAGGCCAGAATCCCCAATTCGCGATTCAGGAAGTTTTCGGTGGGGAAATGGGACGGATCGGCGGTCGTGATGTCGGGCGGAGGTGTCATTGATCAATTGAAGCAAGAAAGAATGCGAAGTGCAAGTTGGCGATTGTGTTACATCCTTGTTACGGCAAGGTTTCAGTCGTTCGGGGAAACGTTGCCGGAGAAGACCGCGCCGGAGGGCATTTGGTTGCGGTGCTAGAATGGCGCGATCAAAAAAACGCCTTTCAGAGAGCATGAACCATGGGTTATGAGCAGATCGCGGCGGTTGATCTCGGTTCAAACAGTTTTCGCCTGCAGATCGGGCGCGTGGTTGGCGATCAGGTTTATCCGCTCGACACCTTCAAGGAACCGGTCCGGCTCGCCTCGGGGCTGAATCGTGAAAAATGGCTCGATGACGCCTCGCTGTTGCGCGCGCTCGAGGCTTTGCGACGCTTTGGCGAGCGTTTGCGCGGTTTTCAGCCGGAGGCCGTGCGCGCCGTGGCGACCAACACGCTGCGCATTGCCAAGAACGCGCCGACTTTCCTGCCACAGGCCGAAGCCGCCCTTGGCTTCCCGATCGAAGTCATCGCCGGGCGCGAGGAGGCGCGACTGATCTACATCGGCGCCGCGCACGACCTTCCCCCGGCACGGCACAAGCGCCTCGTCGTCGATATCGGCGGCGGTTCGACGGAATTCATCATCGGCAAGAAGCTCGATCCGATGTTGCTTGAGTCGCTGTACATGGGGTGCGTCAGCTATTCGCTGCGCTTTTTCCCCGACGGCAAGGTCAACAAGAAGCGTTTCCAGGAAGCGGAGATCACGGCGGCCCGCGAAATCGAGACGATCGCCCGGGAGTATCGGCGGGCCGGCTGGATCGAGGCGGTCGCCACGTCCGGCACGGCGCGCGCCGTCGCCGATCTGATGGAATGCAACGGGCTCAATCCCGACGGACAGAGCGGCATCTCGCGCGAAGGCCTGGCGAAACTGCGCGGCATGATCATTCGCGCCGGCTCGGCGGCAGCCCTGAAGATCGCCGGTTTGCGTGCCGACCGCATCCCGGTCTTGCCCGGCGGCATCGCTATCATGTCGGCGGTATTCGATGAATTGGGCGTCGAGCACATGACGTACTCGGAAGGCGCGCTGCGCCTGGGCGTCCTCTATGACCTGCTCGGACGCTTCCATCATCACGACATGCGCGACAGCACCGTGCAGCAATTCATGCATCGTTATCAGGTCGACGCGAAACAAGCCGAACGCGTCGAGCGCACGGCCTTTGAACTGCTTGGCCAACTGATCCGCATCGACTGGCCGGAGAACGAGCGCGACGTCAATTTCCTGCGCTGGGCGGCGCTTCTGCACGAGGTGGGCATCTCGATCGCGCATAGCGGCTTCCACCGGCACGGCGCCTACATCGTCCGCTTCGCCGACATGCCCGGGTTTTCGAAGATGGACCAGGAACGTCTCGCGGTGCTGTTGCTCGGACAACGCGGCAAGCTGGAAAAACTCCCGGCGCAGCCGGCGACCGATCCAATCTGGCGGCTGCTGTTCTGCCTGCGGCTTTCTTCCTTGCTGCACCGCTCGCGCGACGACGAGGGGCTGCCGGTCTTCTTTATCCGGCAGTCCGGTTCCGGTTTCCAGATCGAACTTCCCGGTGACTGGCTCGCAGCCAACCCGATGAGCACCGCGGCGCTCAATGAAGAAGCGCTGCTCTGGCAACGCGCCGGTTCGACGCTGAAGATCAAGCGGCGCAGCGCGTCGTACCCCGCGGAGTAGCCGCCATGGCAAACGCCGCGATCGAAACGGGCGACAAGGATGGCGTTGCGCAGGTGACGCTGCGCGGCGACTGGACGCTGGCATCGCTGCCGACACCGCTTGCCGATCTGGAAGCGCGGCTGCGCGAACTGGCTTCCGGCAAGCCGGAATGGAATCTGCAGGATGTCAGGCGCATCGATAGCGCGAGCGCCGTTCTTCTTTGGCGCGCCTGGGGGCGGCGCTGGCCCGGAAAGCTCGACCTCACGCCGCAACAGCGGAACGTCATCGAGCGCGTTGCGGCGCTGCCGAACGATTCGGCGGCCGCGCCCAAGCCGGCGTACGATGCCTGGATCGTCGGGCTCGGGCGCCTCGTGCTCAAGGCCGTCAAGAACCTGCGCGACATCGTTACGCTGATCGGCCAGATGGTGCTCGATGTCTTCTACCTGCTTGGAAACCCGCGCGAATTTCCGCTGCGCGAGTTCTCGGCGACCTTGTTCAAGAGCGGCGCCCAGGCGCTGCCGGTGACCGCGCTGGTCGGCTTCCTGATCGGCATCGTGTTGTCGTATCTGTCCTCGCTCCAGCTCAAGACCTTCGGCGCGGACATTTTCATCGTCAACCTGATCGGCATCAGCGTCATCCGCGAATTGGGACCGGTGATCGTCGCCGTGCTGGTCGCCGGGCGCTCCGGGTCGGCGATGACGGCGCAGATCGGCGTGATGCGGGTCACCGAAGAGATCGACGCGCTGGCGACGATGGGCGTCTCGCGCAGCATCCGGCTGGTCCTGCCCAAAGTGATCGCGCTGGCGCTGGCGATGCCCTTGCTGGTCATCTGGTGTTCGGCGGCCGGCGTCGTCGGCGGCATGGTGTCGGCCAATCTGGAAATGGGACTGGCCTACGGCTACTTCGTGGAGACGCTGCCGCGCGTCGTGCCGGTGGCCAACCTGTGGATCGGTATCGGCAAGGGCTTTTTCTTCGGCATGCTGATCGCGCTGATCGCCTGCCATTTCGGCCTCAAAGTGCGTCCGAACACGGAGAGCCTGTCGTCCAGGACGACGAGTTCCGTGGTCACCGCGATCACCGTCGTCATCATCGTTGACGCCGTGTTCGCCATCCTGACGCGCGGTGTCGGGATGCCCGCCGTATGAGCGCGCCGGTCATCGAAGTGCGTGGCGTGCACACCCGCTTTGGCGATACGGTCATCCATCGCGGCATTGATCTCGACGTCAATGCCGGCGATATCCTGGGCATGGTCGGCGGCTCCGGCAGCGGCAAGACGACGCTCTTGCGCGAGATCGTCGGCCTGCTCGTGCCGAGCGAAGGCGTCGTTCGCCTGTTCGGCCACCCGGTGCTCGATGCCGATCCGGCCATCCGGCGTGCCGTGCGGCGGCGGTTCGGCATGCTTTTCCAGCAGGGCGCGCTGTTTTCCGCGTTTTCGGTCTTCGACAACATCGCGTTTCCGTTGCGCGAATTGCGTATCCTCGACGAAGCGACGATCCGCGATCTGGTCATGCTGAAACTCGGCCTCGTCGAACTGGAAGCAAGACACGCCCGCCTGATGCCCGCCGAACTGTCGGGCGGTATGGTCAAGCGCGTGGCGCTGGCACGGGCGTTGTCGCTCGAGCCGGAGTTGCTGGTGCTCGACGAACCGACCGCTGGCCTCGACCCGGATCTCGCCGACAATTTCGTCAGCCTGATTCGCATGCTGCAACAGGAGCTCGGCTTTTCGGTCGTCATGGTGACGCACGATCTTGAAACGCTGGGCGGCTTGGCGACGCGCGTCGCCGTCCTCGCCGAGCAGCGTATCATCGCCTGCGGCACGCCGGCCGAGGTGCTGGCGGTCGATCACCCGTTCATCCGCAGCTTTTTCTGTTCGGAACACGCGAAGGCAGTCATGCAAGAGAGATTGGCTTGATCATGGAAAATCGTTCTCACGCTTTTTTTGCCGGATTGTTCACCTTGTTGCTTGGGCTCTCGGCCGTCGCGTCGCTGTGGTGGTTCGGCGGCAAGCAGGAGCCGACCGACGAGTACATGGTGGTGACGACCTCCAACGTCACCGGACTCAACGCGCAGGCGCAGGTTCGCTATCGCGGAATCCGCGTCGGCAAGGTGCAGTCCATCGAACTCGATCCCGGCAATCCGGCCAATACGCTCATTCGCATCAGCGTGGCGAAGGACACGCCGGTCACCAAAGCGACGATCGCCAAGCTTGGTTACCAGGGCGTGACGGGGATCGCGCATGTGCTGCTCGAAACGTCGGGCAACGATTTCTCGCCGCTGAAGGCGACCGATGGCCCGCCCAGGATCAGGATGCAGGATTCGCTGATCCAGGAACTGACCGACGTGGGCGGCGACGTCATGCGTAACGCGCGCGATTTCCTACAGAACGCCAACGAAGTCTTGAGCCCGGAAAACCGCAGGGCGATCGCTGGGACGCTGGCCAACCTCGAAGCGACGACCGGCAATGTGCGCGAGGCGACGGCGCAGTTGCAGCAGGTCCTGACGCCGGAGAATGTGAGCTTGCTGAAGTCGACGCTGGTGCGCGCCGAACAGACGGCGGGGCAGGCCGGGCCGTTCTTCGCCGAAGCGCGCGGCCTGGTGTCGCGCCTGCAAGCGGTGAGCGATCGCCTGGATGCGACGCTCGGCGATTCAGCGACCAGCGGCGCTGGCGCGCTGCTGCCGCGTCTCAATGAATTGAGCGCCGAGTTGTCGAGCAACTCGCGGCAGCTCAACCGCGTCCTGCGGATGCTTGAAGAGTCGCCGCAGAGCCTGATTTTCGGTCAGCCGAAAGCGGCGCCCGGCCCGGGCGAGACAGGCTTTACCGCGCCGGCGGCGAAGGGAGAAAAACCATGAGAATACGAGCCGAAATCCGTTGCGTGTGCCTGTTGCTCGCCGCTTCGCTACTGGCCGGGTGCGCGGTCAACCCGGATAACGGGCGGTCGATGGCGGTTTATGACTTCGGTTTGCCCGCCGCGCGGACCGGGAGTGGGGAAGAATGGCCTCGCCTGGCGCTGGAGGTGGTGTCACCGCCCTGGTTCGACGCCCTGAACGTTGACTACCGCCTGGCCTACGATGACCCGCTCAAGCAGCGCGAATACTCGGGCAGCCGCTGGGCCGGCGCGCCCGGCGTCCTGCTCGCGCAGCGGCTGCGGCAGCGGCTCGGCATGGCGAGCGCCAGCGGCAACGTCGCGGCCAATTGCCTGCTCCGCTTCGAACTGCAGGAGTTTTCGCAGGTATTCGAGTCGCCGGCGCAAAGCCGCGGCGTGCTGCAGGGCACTGCCAGCCTGATCGATGCGCGCAAGCAGCGTATCGCCGGAAAGAGTTTCCTGATCGAGAAACCCGCGGCCAGCCAGGATGCGCGCGGCGGCGTCGATGCGCTGGTGGCGGCGGGATCGGAGCTCGCGGCGGAGCTCGCCGTCTGGCTCGAGGCGCTGGAAAAGAGCAAGGCGATGGAGCCGTGCCGGATTGCCGCGCCGGCGGTGACCAGGAAGTAACCGTAGCCGCGAATCCGACGCGGCTTTCCTTGCGGATTCTGCTTCGCTGGCCGATAGTCAGGAGTATGGGGATCGAGGACGAGGCCGGCGCCTCGTGCACTCGGCGGTCAGATCGTTCGTGAGGATTGCAGCATGAAGGCAAAGCGTCGATTGCGGCAGATTCCTTCGTTGGTGCCGATACTTTCGGTCCTGCGCCACTACCCGATGCATTGGCTGGGCAAGGACGCGGTCGCCGGCTTGACGGCGTGCATCGTGATGATTCCCTCCGTTCTGGCGTATGCCGAACTCGTCCATCTGCCGCCGATCACCGGAATCTACGCCGCGATCATGGCCTGCGTCGGCTATGCGGTGTTTTCGAGTTCCCGGCATGTCGTCGCCGGGCCGGACGCGGCGATCGGACTGCTCGCCGGATCGGCCATCCTGCCGCTGGCCGGCGAGGACCCGGCGCGTATCGCCGTCCTGGCGGCCGAACTCGCCGTGTTTTCCGGCCTGATCCTGCTCGCCGCCTCGCAACTCAAGCTGGGCATCATCGCCGACCTGCTTTCGCGCCCGGTCCTGGTCGGCTACCTGAACGGCGCGTCGCTGGTGCTGATCGCGACCCAGCTCGGGAAGCTGTTCGGCCTGAAAACGCAGGGCGAGGAGTTCTTTCCGCTCGTGTTCAGCGTCGTGGAACGGCTTCTGGAGACGCATTGGCCGACCTTCGGCCTCGGCGTCTTCTTCATCGTCCTGCTCGTCGCATTGGCGCGCTGGCTGCCGCGCGTGCCGGCGGCGCTGGTCGTCTCGGCGGTCGCCGTTGCCTGCGCCTGGCTCCTCGATCTCGAACAGCATGGCGTCTCGCTCGTCGGCCGCGTCGAGCCGGGAATGCCGTCGATCGAGCTCTTCCGGCCGCGCTGGAGCGACGTCGCGGCGCTCGCGCCGGCCGCCGTGGCGATTGCCTTCCTCGCGTTCTCGGATGGGATTCTCCTGGCGCAGACCTTCGCCGAGAAGAACGGCTACGAGGTCGACGCAAACCAGGAACTGCTGGCGCTCGGCGTCGCCAACGTCATGGCCTCCGCGGCGCAGGGTTTTCCGGTGTCGGCCAGCCAGTCGCGCAGTTCGGTGGTCGACGCGTTGGGCGCGAAGTCGCAGGTGGCGCAGCTGGTGGCCGCCGGCGGGCTGGTGCTCTTCCTGTTGTTCTTCACGCCGCTGCTGGCGCTGATGCCGAAGGCGGCGCTCGGCGCGATCCTGATCGTCACCGCCTTTGGGATGCTCGAAACGGCGTCCTTGCGCATGCTGCTCAGGATCGACCGCAGCGAGTTCGCGATCGCCGTCGGCGTCACGCTGATCATCCTGCTGACCGGCGTCGTGCCGGGCATCATCGCCGGGTTGCTGCTGTCGCTGATCGACGTGCTCTACGAGATTTCCCGGCCGCGCGATGCCATCTTGCGGCGCCTGTCGAGCGACGGGAAATTCCACGACTGCCTCGATCCGGATGAAGGCGAGAGCGTTCCCGGGCTGATCGTCTACCGGCTCTACGCGCCGCTGATCTTCGCCAACGCGCGCTACGTAACGGCGCGGATTCGCGAACTGGTGGATCAAGCGAACGGCCTCGAATGCCTGGTGATCGATGCGCAGGCGATTTCCGACCTCGACGTGACGGCCGCGCAGCGTTTCACCGAGCTCTACCAGGAGCTGACCGAACTCGGCGTCGAGATCAAGATCGCGGACTCGCCCAGGCCGTTTCGCGAGCAGCTGATCAAGGTCGGGCTGTCGGCTAAGGTCGGCAGCGAGCATTTCTACGTTTCGGTCAAGAAAGCGGTGGAATCGTTCGAACGGCGCAAGGCGCTGGATGCCGGCGAAATATCCGGCCCCCCGTCGTCGAGTACAATCGACGCTTATTGACTGGAAGATGAACGGGTAACCGTTCAGGAACGATCATGGCAACGACCAACAAGCCGGCAATCTCGACCAACGTCAAGGCAGCATCCTCCGGAGAGTCGAGTGGCAAGAAACTGGTGCCGGTTTCGCCGGAACGCGGCACAAGTGGCACAAGCGTCGCAAAGAAGCGGAAGCGCCTGGCGAAGGCTTTTCCCAGACCACTCGACAAACAGCTCAGGAAGCAGCAGATGGTGCGCGAGAAGTTCGCGCTGCCGGCGTTCGAATACGCGCAGCTGCTCGAACTGAAAGCACGCCTTGCGGAGCAGGGCGTGCCGGCGAAGAAGAGCGAACTCGTTCGCGCCGGGCTGATGCTCCTTGCCGCGTTGGATGACGACGAGGTGAAGTCCCTGCTGGCGGGTGTGCCCGCTAGCGCATGAGACCGGACCGCCGCTGACTACGAGCGGCGCGGGAATCTGGCGGGCTTGTACTTCTTGAATACCGTGCGCGCATCCTGCTGCGCGCGTTCCAGCGTGCACATCGACGTGTCGTCGTCGTGCGGGCTGAAAAATTCGTCTTCCTGCGCGCGCATGACGATCCCGATGGCGACGTCGTCGTCCAGCGTGTAGATCTCGGTCAACAAGGTGGCGATTTCGTCCAGGTACTCTTCGTAGGTCATGGCAGTCTCAGGTCTTTTCCGATCGTTGCAAGTGCAGGCGGTAAACTTTGTCGTAAGCGGCGAGCAGGCGATGGTGCATTTCGCAGCCGTCGAGCTCGATACCGGGCATCGGGATGTCGAAGAAGCGTTCGCGGCGCGCCAGCAGGTTTTCCGCGCGTTGCAACGCGGCGCCACCGTAAAGGCTGGCGAGCACAGCGCGATAGGGTTCGTAATCGCCCGAGTCTCCCAGCTTGATGAGGCTCTCGACACAGCGGTAAACGCGGCGCCGTTCGGCGTTGATCTGGCCGAAGTGGCGTATCCAGTCGCAGCCCTCGCGCGCCGCTTCCTCGTTGCCGGTAGCCAGCGCGAGCAGCGTTTTCAACTCGCCGACGCGCAGGTCTTCCCAGAATGAACCGGCGTCGGGCGCGAGCCCGATCACGGCGGCGACCGAACGCGCGTCGGCCAGCGTCGATTCCTTCAGCGTGTCGAGCAGGGCTTCGCATTCGTCGTCGTCGAGGTCGGGCAGATACAGGACGGCCTCGCGGATATCGTTGCCGACGCTGTCGTTCTCATACGCCAGATCGTCGATCGGATAGATCTCCGACAGGCCGGGCACGATGATACGGCAGGCGTAAACGCCGAGATGCGTGTAGTCGGCGACGTAGATGTCGTAGCCTTCCTCCTGGATCAGGTCCGCCAGCCACGCGTAGTCCTCGTTCGTCGTGGCGCTGAAGTTCCAGTCGCAAAATTCGTAATCGGGCGCGTCGCCGAGGAAGCTCCAGCTGACGATGCCGCTCGAGTCGATGAAATGGGTCTCGACGTTCGGCGCGCCGGCGATCTCATCGAGATCGAAGCCGGGTTCGGGAAAACCGTCCAGCGCGTCGAGCGCGCGGCCCTGCAACAGCCCGGTCAATGCCCTTTCGAGCGCGACCTCGAAGCGCGGGTGCGCACCGAAGCTGGAGAAGCAGCCCTGATCCTTCGGGTTGAGCAGGGTGACGTTCATCAGCGGGTATTGCCCGCCGAGCGAGGCATCCTTGACCAGCACGCCGTAGCCGGCCTCGCGCAGTTCGCGGACGCCGTCGGCGATGCGCGGATAGCGCGCGACGACTTCCTCGGGTACGTCGGGCAGGCAGAGTCCTTCGCTGATGATGCGGAACTTGATGTGGCGCTCGACGATTTCCGACAGCGCCTGCGCGCGCGCCTCGGCCAGCGTGTTGCCGGCCGCCATCCCGTTGCTGACGTAGAGGTTCCCGATCACGTTGATCGGGAACCAGACGGTACGCTCGTCGCCGAGGCATGTGAAGGGCAGGGCACAGATGCCGCGCTCGGCGTTGCCCGAGTTGTGGTCTGCGAGCGCTTCGGCGCCGATGTCGCCGTCCGGGTTGTAGAGCGCGTGCAATTCCGGCGTCAGCAGCGCCTCCGGCCAGTTGTCATCGTCGTCCGGCAGGAACCAGCATTCCTGCGGATAGTGCGTGAAGCGCCGGACGGCATATTTGCGTCCAAGAAAACAATGCGCCCAGAAGTAGTTGCAGGCCAGACGTTCGAAGAACTCGCCGAGGGCGCTGGCATGCGCGGCGAGCTTTGAGCTGCCCTTGCCGTTGGTAAACAACAGTGGACAATCGCGGTCGCTGACATGAACCGACCAGATGCCTTCGACCGGATTGAGCCAGGAGCGCTCGATGACGTGAAAGCCGATCTCGGCAAGGCGCCGCTGCATGCGGTCGATCGTTGATTCGAGCGAAGCGTCCTTACCTGCGATGTAGTGTTCCGTGGGCATGCGATCGTCTGCGGTAAAGTCTTTTCTCGAGAGTTCGATATAGATACCAGGAGGGGTTCTATATCAGTATCGCGTGGGTGTGGCAAGCGACGGTCTCTTTGCCTTGGCCTCGCGCGCGAGCCAGTCCTGTCGGGATGTCGTGGGAACCGCGAGTGTTCGCGGTGTCAAATTGTTTCAAGAGCGCTCAATAAGAAAGCGAGGCCGGAACATGAGATTTACCGGATTCTTCGAGGAACTGAAGTCACAGCTGATCGAACTGGCGCAGTTGGTCAGGACGCGCGAGTTCTGGATCTATTTCGCCGTCGTCGCGCTCCTTTGTCTGTTGGCGTTTGCCGGCGTGTGGATGGCCGTGAGCTTCGACCCGCTGACCCGCGGCTGGCTCGGGATGGATTTCTCGTGCCGAACCGGCGAGGGGCAATTGGCGACGATCATCGTGGGATCGATCGCCTTTGGGCTCGCTTGCCTGTTTACCCTCGGCGAAGTCGTCGAACTGGGTCGAGGAGACGCGCATGTCGCGCGCGCCGGGACGGCATATGTATCCGATTGGTTACTGGCGGCCGATTCTCCACGTGGTGGGAACGGTCTGCATTGGCGTCGGCGGCTTTTTGCTGATGCGGGCCTGGTGCACCTGACGGCGGCCGGTGGTCACGCCCTCGTGGCCTTGTTCCCGTAACGCGAGGCGATGAACGAGCCCAGGGAGACGAACACGAGACCGCTCAGCAGCCAGGCGGTCAGCGGTTCGTCGAGCAGGGGAACAGCGACGAGCCCGGTGACGATCGGCACCAGCGCCAGGAAGGCGGCGGCGCGTTCGGTGCCGAGCAGGGAAATCGCCTTGAGATACGCCAGCATGGAAAGCACCGTGGCGATGACGCCCTGAAAAGCGCATTGCAGCACGATCATCGAGAGCGGCGCCGCCGCCAGCTGCTTGGGCAGCCAGAGGGCGTAGGCGGGCAAGTAGAGCACCGCTGAGCCGAGCGCGACGGCACAGGTGAGCGTCCACGGCGAATAGCCCCAGCGCGTCGCCAGTACGCTGTAGACCGCCCAGCAGATCGATCCGAGCAGGATGAGAAAGTCACCGAACAGCATGTCGGGCGACCCGTCCGAGAAGTACGGCATGGCTGCGCAGCCGATGCCCAGCGCGATCGAGCAAAGACCGATGAGCCGCCTGCGCGACGGCCGCGTGCCGACGACCAGCCAGGCGACGGCGCTGATCAGGAACGGCTGGAGTCCGGAAAGCAGGATGGCGCCGTGCGCCGCCGGCGCCTGCTTGAAGCCGCGATAGACGAGCAGGCAATAGACGAGGTTGCCGAGCAGCGAGAGCACCCAGAGCCGGCCGTCACGCCATGCGCCCGCCGGCAGCTTGCGCAGCGCGACCGGCAAGAGGACGAGCGAGGCGGTGACCAGGCGCAGCGCGATGATGTCGTACGGCGTCAGCGGGCTTTTGCCGCCGACGCGCGAGACGAGGGAAAAGCCGGTCCAGGTGACGAGCGTAAAGAACGCGGCGAGATAGCCGCGCAACAACAACTTTCTATCGGGCAATCTGGACTCAGGCCTTCGGAATCTTCTGGAACAGGCCGCGCAGTGTGCTTTGCAGATCGGCCGGCAGCAGCACGGTCTTGGCGTTCGTCGAGTCGGCCAGTTTGGTCATCGCGGCGATGTACTTTTCACCGAGCAGGTAGAGCATCGGCAGCTCGTTTTCGCCGAACGACGCGGTGACCTTGGTGATCGCCTGCGACGAGGCATCGGCGAGCATGATCTGCGCTTCGGCGTCGCGTTTGGCCGATTCCAGCCGCGCTTCGGCGGAGAGGATCATCGACTGCTTTTCGCCTTCGGCCTTGGTGACCATCGCTTTCCGTTCGCGTTCGGCCGCCGCCTGCAGCTCCATCGCGCGCTGCATCGATTCCGACGGCTTGATGTCCTGGATTTCGACCGACTTGACGGTCAATCCCCAGTCGAGCGCTTCGTCGGCGACGCCGGCCTTGAGCCGCGTCTTGATCATGTCGCGCGACGACAGGGCATGGTCGAGTTCCATCTCGCCGACGATCGAGCGCAGCGTCGTCATGATCATGTTGCGGATCGCCTCGGAATAGTTCTCGACACCGTAGACCGCCTTGACCGGATCAGTCACCTTGATGAAGGCGATGGCGTTGACCACGATCACCGCGTTGTCGCGGGTGATGACCTCCTGCTCCTGGACGTCGAGGATGATGTCCTTGGTCGTCACCTTGTACGAGACGGTATCGAAGTACGGAATGATGAAACGCAGGCCGGGCAGTAGCGTCACGCGGTATTTGCCCAGGCGCTGGACGATCCATTCCTCGCCCTGGGGAACGATGCGGACGCCCTTGGCGATCGTGGTGATGACGAACGCCAGGAATACCAGGGAGGTGACAGTCATGCCCATCATTTCGCTTCCTTCACTTTGATGAAATTACCTTCGACGGCGACGACCTGCACGCGCTCGCCGGCCTTGATCGATGTTTCCGCATAACACTCCCACAGATCCGAGCCGAGAATCGGCTTCTGGAAGCGGATCTGGCCGCGAATCTCGGGCGTGATATCGGTGACCAGAATGCCCACTTCGCCGGTCACCGAAGCCGCCGAGGTGCCGACCGAAGTGACGGTGCGCGGTTTGAAATGCCTGAACCAGATGACGACGAGCACGGTCGACAACGCCGCCCAGAGCAGCAATTGCGCGGCAATGGGGAGGTTTGGCGCGGCCAGCAGCGCCACGCCGACGCCGAGCGCGCCGATGCCGAACCAGATGATGAAGAAGGCCGGCACGAGCAGTTCGGCCATCGACAGGCACAGCCCGAGCACCATCCAGTGCCACCATTCGAACATGGAACGAGTCTCCGCAAGATTACCGAGGAATAACGCAAGGATAGCCCAGAAGGGCGGATCGAGGCGGCTTTGCGCGCACTGGCGATGATTCGGATTACCATGGCGCCTTGCCAATCGTCATCGGCGCGACGCCGTAGGGGACTCCAGTGCTGACCAAGGAAACCACGCCCAGCCGCATCGTCAAGTACCTCGACCAGTACGTGATCGGCCAGGATGAGGCGAAGAAGACCGTCGCTGTCGCCGTCTATTCGCACTACCGCAAGATTTCGACCGTACTGCAGGCGAGCGGATCGATCGCCAAGAGCAATGTGCTGTTGATCGGCTCCTCGGGAACCGGCAAGACGCTCCTGTGCGAGACGCTGTCGCGCATGCTCGGCGTCCCGTTCGTGACGGCCGATGCGACCTCGCTGGCGCAGACGAAGTATGTGAACGAGGAAATCGAGGCCATCCTGCAGCGCCTGGTCAACAAGGCCAATGGTGATCTGCGCAAAGCCCAGCTCGGCATCGTCTTCATCGACGAGATCGACAAACTGAAGGCAACCAAGGCGGAAGCGCGCGTGCTTTCCGGCGAGAGCGTGCAACACGCGCTGCTGAAGATCATGGAGGGGTCGCCAGTCAAGCTGAAGGACGGCCAGTATCTCGACACCAGCAACGTCCTGTTCATTTGCGGCGGGGCGTTCGTCGGGCTGGACAACATCATGTCCAAGACGCACGGCTTCGGCTTTATCTCGACCACCGACAGCGACAACCGGAACATTCTCGACCGGCTGAACAAGCGGGTGAAACCGACCGATCTCTTCGAATTCGGCCTGATTCCCGAGTTAACTGGGCGCCTGCCGATCGTGGCGCGCTTTCAGGATCTCGACAAATCGATGCTGGTCAGGATCATGAGCGTGCCGAAGAACTCGATCTACCGGCAGTACGTCGAGATCTTCCGCGCCGAAGGCGTCGAACTTGCGATCGCGTCGCGCGTCTTCGAGCAGATCGCCGAGATCGCCATCGAGTACAAGACCGGCGCCCGCAGTCTGCGCGGGATTTTCGAGGAGCTGATGACGCCCGTGCTCTACGCGGTGCCGGACAATCCCGAGATTGTCCGCGTCGAGATCGCGTCCCTGTTTGAAGAACCGCGCCTCGTACGCAAGGCGCCCGCGCAAGCGGGCGCCTGACTTCCAGAGGCGAATCAGCGGTAGATCAGCACCGGAATCTTCGTGTGCGTGAGCACCTTGTGCGTTTCGCTGCCGAGCAGGAGGCTGGTCAGGCCGCGCCGCCCATGCGAAGCCATGAAGATCAGATCGCAGCCGGCGGTCGTGGCGGCCTCGATGATAGCTTCGTAGATGATGTCGTTGGTGAGCGACATCGTCGCGCATTCGACGCCCGTGTCCCGGCACAGCTTCTCGACGAAACCAAGAATCTCCTTCGCATGCGTTTCGGCCAGTTCGGCGAACTGCTCCGGCGTCGTCGAGTCGATCAGCGCGCCCTCGCCGTAGTAGGTGACCGGATATTCTGGCTTGGCATAGAACGCCGTGATCTTCGCCCCGGCCTCCTTGGCGAAGGAGACAGCTCGGCGGCAGGTGTCCTGCGAGAACTGGGAACCATCGGTCGGGACAAGGATGTGCTTGAACATGACGACGCCTTTCTTTTGTAACGGGCCTGTTCCCAATATAGACAAAATCGCGCGAAGGACAATCGGCCGTCGTCCGGTGTTTTCAGCGACATTGCTTCGTTTTGATTTCAGTCAATACGAATTGAAACCGATCGTCGGAAAATCCCCGTCATCGATGAACAAGGCTGATTGAGGTGCTTATGGAAACGATCCGGGAATTGCTGACTGATGACCACCGGCAGTGTGACGACCTGTTTGCCGTGGTCGAACAGGCCGTGGCGGCAGGCGATTGGGAAAAGGCCGATGCCGCGTTCGCGCGCTTCCGCGCGGCCATGCTGAATCACTTCGAGATCGAGGAGGGCACGCTGTTCCCCGAATTCGAGGCGCGGACCGGTATGACGATGGGTCCGACGCAGGTCATGCGCAGCGAACACCGCCAGATGCGCGAACTCATCGCGGCGGCCGAGGTCTCTCTGAATGCGCGTGATGCGGACGATTATTCCGGTTACGCCGAGACGTTGCTGATCATGGCGCAACAGCACAACATGAAAGAAGAGAACGTTCTCTATCCGATGTGCGACCAGCATCTGAACGACCGCATCGCTACATTCCTGCCGACCCTGAAGAAGAATCTGGATGCCCGATAAGCCCGAAGAAGCGATCAACGAAACGCGCGACGGCGTTGCCCGCGTCGTCGATGGCCGCAACCTGGAACCGCCCGAACCCTTCGAGCAGACCATGGACGCGCTCGACTCGATCGCCGTGGGGCAGAGAGTCCTGCTCATCCTCGGCCGCGAGCCGCATCCGCTCTACCGCGCGCTGGAACTCAACGGTTACGCCTGGCAGACGGAGCGCAAGAATGATGGAAGCGTCGAGATCACGATCTGGCACAAGCCGACCCAATAGCCAAGTGCTTCGTTCAACCGTTTCTTGCCGTTTCCAATCGGGCATCATTCCGGAGTGTGAGCCGTAATGCAGGCGTTGCTTTCCTATGACCAATCGCCGCCGCTCGCCGCGCCGTTTCGCTTCTTCCTGACCGCGCCGGCGTTCGGCATTCTTGCCGGCTTGCTGCTGCTCTGGGGTGGCCCGGACATCCTCGCCTCACGCTGGACGCCCGGCGCGCTGGCCGTGACGCATCTGATCACCATCGGCTTCATGCTGCAAGTGATGCTGGGCGCGTTGATCCAGGTTCTGCCGGTCGTCGCCGGCGCCAACCTCGCGCAGCCCGTGCGGCTGGCGGCGGTCGTCCATCTGGCGCTGAATTTCGGCGCGCTGCTGCTGGCGGCTGCTTTCCTGACCTTCGATCCGCGCTGGTTCAAGGCCGCTGCGATTACGCTCGGACTGGGGGCGGCCTTGTTCCTCGGCGCGGCGCTTTTCGCCCTGCGCGGTATTCCTTCGAGCAGTGCCTCGATCAAGGGCTTGAAGCATGCCGTACTCGGTCTGGGTGTTGCTGTCGGCCTCGGCGTGGCGTTGACGATAGCGCTCGGCTGGTCGCTGGAACTGCCGGTGATGAAGCTGGCGGACATTCATCTTGTCTGGGGCTTCGTCGGCTGGAGCGCGGTGTTGCTGGCGGCTGTCGCCTACGTCGTGGTTCCCATGTTCCAGTTGACGCCGGCGTATCCGGGCGGCTTCGAGCGACGCTTTTCCTTCGTGGCGCTGGCGGCGGTCGCGGCCTGGTCGGCGGTCGAATACTTCGAACTCGGAATGATTCGCTTCCTTCTCGCGCTGGGGGTGATGGCGGTCGTCACCGCTTTCGCGGTCGTCACTCTCCAACTGCAGCGCGCCAGCAAGCGCGCTCGTTTCGACGCCAATCAGCATTGCTGGCGCGTCGCCATGCTCTCGGCGCTCGCGGCTTGCGGCGTCTGGCTCGCGGCGATGCTCTTTCCCGCCGTCGGCGATTGGGCCGGGTGGACGCTCCTGTGCGGCGTGCTCCTGATGTTCGGCGGCTTCATGACGGTCATCGTCGGCATGCTCTACAAGATTGTGCCTTTTCTCATCTGGCTGCATTTGCGCAACGCAAGTGGGCGCGGCGTCGCGGTGCCGAACATGAAGAAGATCATCGCTGAGCGCCCGATGGACCGCCAGGTCCGGCTGCATTTCGCCGCCTGCGCGCTCGTTCTGGCGGCAGTCCTGCAGCCCGGGTGGTTCGTCTATCCAGCCGGTGTGGCGCTGGTGCTGGCCAACGGCTGGCTGATGTTCAATTTGTGGTCGGGCGTGAGCGTCTATCGCGCGCACGGGCGGAAGATTGCGGCCGCCGGCGTGATTACCTGATCGGGAGTCTGCGTGGTCAACTACCTCTTGTTGAAATACGTGCATATAAGCTGTGTCGTTGCCAGCGGCTGCGGGTTCTTTCTGCGCGGCGTCTGGATGCTCATGGATTCGCCGCGCCTGCGCCAGCGCTGGGTCAGGATATTCCCGCACATCGTCGATACGGGTCTGCTTGGGACCGCCATCGCGCTGGCGACGATCAGCGGCCAGTATCCGATTGCGCAAAGCTGGCTCACGGCGAAAGTGATCGGCCTCGTGGCCTACATCCTGTGCGGCACGATGGCCCTCAAGCGCGGCAGGACCAAGACGGTGCGGGCCGTTTTTTTTGTGGTTGCCCTGATGATTTTCGCCTACATTGTTCTGGTCGCGCTGAATCGCAGCCCGCTTGCCATCCTGGCTTGAGCGGGTCGCCGTAGGCCCAGGCGGCACGTCGATCCGCTTCCGTAAGGAGTCGCCATGCTCAATGCCTTCCTCCTCGCCCTGTCGTTCCTCGCTGCCTCGTCCTGCGCGCTGGCCCAGGTCCAGACCGTTCTCCCGGAATCGTCGGTGTACAAGGGGGAAGTCCGGCGTAGCGCGGACGGCAAGCTGACGACGATCGAGTCGTCCGGTGCGGCGCCGATTGTCGGAAAGCCGCCATCCCTGATCGTCGGCCCGCAGGAGAAGATCACGACCGTCACCGAAGCCGCGCGGCTGGCCAAGGACGGCGAGGTCGTCGAGATCCGTTCGGGCGATTACCGGGCGCAACCGGCCGTATGGACGCAGAACAATCTGACGATCCGCGGTTCGGGCAAACGCCCGGTCATGCTGGCGGACGGGAAGGACGCCGAGGGCAAGGCGATCTGGGTCGTGCGCGGCGACAACGTACGGATCGAGAACATCGAGTTTCGCGGCGCTCGCGTCGCCGATTTCAACGGCGCCGGAATCCGCTTCGAGCGCGGCCATCTCGTCGTCGACCGCTGCGGCTTTTTCGACAACGAAACGGGGATTTTGACCGCCAACCAGCCGGACATGACGCTCGCCGTCAGCGACAGCGAGTTCGGCGCCGCGCCGGAAACCGGCGGCGCGTTGCATCATCTGCTCTACGTCGGCGGCATCGCGCGCTTCGAACTGACCGGGAGCCGCTTTGAACGCGGCTACATCGGGCACCTCGTCAAGTCGCGCGCGCGGGAGAATCACGTGCGCTACAACTTCCTGGTTGACGGCGAGAACGGCAGCGCTTCCTACGAGCTCGAATTCCCGAACGGCGGACTGGCCTACGTCGTCGGCAACATCATCGGGCAGTCTGCGAAAACGGAGAATCCGGCCATCGTCTCATACGGCGCCGAGGGGCCGCGCTGGCCGGACAATGCGCTGTACATGGCGCACAACACGCTGATCAACGATTACCCTGCGGGCGATTTTCTCAAGATCTGGTCGGAGAAATTCCCGGGCGGTGTCGAAGCCTGGGTGATCAACAACCTGGCAATCGGTTACGGCGATCTGAACAAGCCGGCGCATGGGCGCTTCGAAGGCAATGCGCTTGCCCAGCTACGCGACATGCAATCCTACGGCGGCGCGCCGGCGCGCCTGGGGGTCGGCTCGCCGTTGCGGGGATCGGCGAGGATTCCTGGGCAGGCGAACGGCATCGATCTGCTGCCCGATCGCGAGTTCGTTTTCCCGGCGGGAACGCGGCCGGTGTCGCCCGGCAGTTCCTTGGCGCCGGGCGCCCTGCAATAAGCGTTCGGCAACCGATGATTGACAGCCGTTCGGCGAGCCGGAACACTCCGTGCTCCATGGCGTGGCGATTCGTGGCGAATCGGCCGACGCCGAAGATACGATAGAGACCATGAACACATTTACCGACAAGCTGGTTTTCGACCCGCAGATCATCCGCCGTTTCGACATCAACGGGCCGCGCTACACGTCGTATCCGACGGCCGACCGCTTTGCCGACCACGTCGGCGCCGAAAACGCGCAGCGCTGGCTCGCCGAAAGAACGCGCGGCGCGACGCGTCAGGCGCTCTCGTTGTATTTCCACCTCCCGTTCTGCAACACCATCTGCTACTACTGCGCCTGCAACAAGATCATCACCAAGGATCACGGCCGCTCGGCCAAATACCTGAAATACCTGGCCCGGGAGCTGGCGCTGCAAAGCGGCTACCTCGCGGAGGGCGACAATGTCGTCGAGCAGCTGCACTGGGGCGGCGGCACGCCGACCTTCCTCTCGCACGATGAGATGCGCCAGCTGATGGCGTCGACGCGCAAGCACTTCCGGCTCGTCGATGACGGCGAGTATTCCATCGAAGTCGATCCGCGCAAGGTCGACCGCGCCACGGTCGAACTGCTCGGCGAACTCGGCTTCAACCGCATGAGCGTCGGCGTGCAGGACTTCGACGAGCGCGTCCAGCAGGCGGTGAACCGCATCCAGAGCGAAGCGGAGACGATGGCCGTGATCGACGCGGCGCGCGCCAACGGCTTCAAATCGGTCAGCATCGACCTGATCTACGGTCTGCCGCGCCAGACCGTGGAAGGTTTCGACCGCACGCTCGATCGCGTGCTCGCGGCCAGCCCGGACCGCCTGTCGATCTACAACTACGCGCACCTGCCCAGCCTGTTCAAGCCGCAGCGGCGCATTCTCGAATCCGACATGCCGACGGCGGACAGCCGCCTGCAGATTCTTGCGTTGGCCATCCGCAAACTGACCGACGCCGGCTATGTCTTCATCGGCATGGACCACTTCGCCAAACCCGGCGACGAACTGGCCGTCGCCCAGCGCGAGGGCCGCCTGCATCGCAATTTCCAGGGCTACTCGACGCACTCCGACTGCGACATGATGTCGTTCGGCATTTCGTCGATCAGCAAGGTCGGGCCGAGTTACTACCAGAACGTGAAGACGCTCGACGAATACTACGATGCGCTCGACCAGGGCGTGCTGCCGGTCTTCCGCGGCATCGAGCTCGACGCCGACGACATCCTGCGCCGCGCGATCATCCAGTCGCTGATGTGCCATTTCGAGCTGTCGATGGATGCCGTCGAGGCAACGCACGACATCGATTTCCGCACCTACTTCGCGACCGAGCTGGCGGCGCTGCGCGAGATGGAGGACGGCGGTCTGCTGCGTATCGAAGAACGGCGGGTCGTGGTTCTGCCGCCGGGCCGCATGCTGGTGCGCGCCATTTCCATGGCCTTCGACCGCTTCCTGCGCGCCGACCGGGAGAACAAGCGGTATTCGAAGGTGATTTAAGCCTTAAGACTTCAGTTCAACCACGGCGAACACGGCGGGCACGGCGAAAAAAAATCCTGAATTGCCTGTCTTGCTTCGCGGCCACCCGGCGGGTGATCCGGTAGACGACAAAAGCTCATGATTTTCGCCGTGTTCGCCGTGCCCGCCGTGGTTAACAGCCTTTCCCAGGCTATGGCTGAACCAGTCGCCGGTTCTCGCCGACCATGCGCTCGAATTCGCGGGCGGCAACCGGCGGACTGAAGAGAAAGCCCTGCAGTTGATCGCAGCCCAATTCGCGCAGAAACGCCATCTGCTCGACGGTCTCCACGCCTTCGGCGACGATTTCCTGCCGCAGCTGCTTGCCCATGGTGACGATCGCCTGCGCGATGGCGCAATCGTTCGTGTCCTCGGGAATGCCGGTGACGAAGGTGCGGTCGATCTTCAGCGTCGTGATCGGGAATTTCTTCAGATAGGCCAAGCTTGAATAGCCGGTGCCGAAGTCGTCCAGCGAGAGGGCAAACCCCATCGCGACGAGTTTGCTCATGATCGGAATGACCGATTCCGGCCCACGAACCAACAGGCTTTCGGTGATCTCGAGCTTCAGGAGTTCGCAGGGCACGTTGTGCCGCTTGATGGCGTTTTGCAGGCGATCGGGCAGCTGGGCGTCGAACTGGCGGGCCGAGAGGTTGACGGCGATCGGCAGTGGGCTCAGTCCTTCGTCGAGCCAGGTTCTGATCTGCCGGCAGGCGGCTTCGAGTATCCAGCTGCCCAATTCGAAGATCAGGCCGGTTTCCTCGGCCAATGGAATGAAACGGTCGGGCGCGATCATCCCCTGTATCGGGTGATCCCAGCGGATCAGCGCTTCGGCACCGACAATCCGGCCGCTGCGCAGGCTGACCTTGGGTTGGTAGTGCAAAAGCAGTTGATCGCTCTTCAATGCCTGGCGCAGCTCGGCTTCGAGCTGCCACTGCTCCTTGGCGCGTTCGTTCATTTCCGGGCTGTAGAACAGATAGCCGGAATCGCCGCTGCCTTGCCGGCGTTTCATCGCGACATCGGCGAAGCGCAACAGTGCGGCGGTGCTCTGTCCGTCCTCGGGGTAGACCGAAATGCCGATTCTGGCGCTGATGTGCAGCGCGTGCGATTCGATGATGAACGGCTTTTCCAGCGAATCGAGCAGCTTCTCTGCGACCAGCCCGCTATGTTCGCGCTTCTGGATGTTGACGAGCGCGACGACGAATTCGTCGCCGCCGATGCGAGCCAGGATATCCTCCTCGCGCAGCGCCACGCGGAGCCGTTGCCCCACCTGCTTGAGCAGTTCGTCGCCGACGTCGTGCCCAAGGGTGTCGTTGAAGGCCGCGAAACGATTGACGTTGAGCACGAGCAGCGCGCCGTGATCGTTGTTGCGCCTGGCCGCGGTCAGCGCCTGCTCGACGAGTTGATGGAACAGAACCCGGTTGGGCAGGCCGGTCAGGTGATCGTAGTTGACCAGGTTGCGGACGCGCTCCTCGGCTGCGCGCAACACGCTGGCGTCGGAAAAGATCGAGAAGACGTGAGTGATGGCGTTGTCCGCATCGCGCACGACGCCGATGGAGACGGATTGCGGGAAGAGCTCGCCATTCTTGCGCTTGCCGATGATCTCGCCGTGCCAGGCGCCGGCACCGCGAATCGAGGCGCGCATCTGTTCCCGGAAGTCGGCGCTGTGCACGCCGGAGCGGAGGAGGTCGGGCGTCTGGCCGATCGCTTCGGAAGCGGAGTACCCGGTGATCCGGCTGAATGCGGCGTTGACGGAGACGATCCGTTCCTGATCGTCGGTGATCATGATGCCCTGATCGCTGTCCTCGATGATTCGGGCGTGCAGGCGGTGTTTCTCCCGTTCGGACAGGCGGTCCGCGATTTCCGTGAGGTGCGCGGCCATCCCGACCGGTTCTTCGTTCTCATCCAGGACGTGCGTCAGCGCCAGGTTTGCGCGGAAAGTCTCGCCCGATTTCTTGCGTCGCTTGACTTCGATCAGCGGACTGCCGTAATCGAGAAAGAGTTCGTGGATCTCTCCGTCGCGCCGGCCCGGTTCGTCGGCGTAAAGGAACAGGATGTGCTGTCCGATCGCCTCCTCGGGCAGGTAGCCGAACAGTCTTTGCGCGCCCCGGTTCCAGCCGGTGATGTAGCCGGCCATGTCCATCGTGATCACGGGTCCGTGCTCTTGTTCCTGGCCGCCCAATTTCGGCGCGACGACGGGCGCGATGGCCTCAGGGTCCGCGAGCAGCATCGCGAGCTTGCGCCGGAGTTCGGAGAGCACGTGCGAGCGTGCCGCATCGCTCAGGCTCAAGGCGGTTGTGCAGAGGTCGAGGCACTGGCGCAGTTGTTGTTCGTCGCCGGATTCAGTCATGGCGAGCATCCTGTTGTTCGTGGATCGCGCCCAGCATCCATCCGTGCGCTTCGAGCGTCAGCAGATTCCAGTCGTCGGGCGTCAGGTCGCCCTGCGCAAGCAGGCTGCGAACACGCGCCGTGTCCAGGCATTCGGACGATTCGACGCACAGCAGGAGGCGGCCGATTTCACCTTCGTGCAGGAGCAGCGCATCGCCGAGTGCCTCGCTCAGTTTCAAAGGGACCAGAATCTCGGCGAGCGGCATGCCGAACAGGACGCCGAGCAGCGAGAACATGCCGACCATGAACGCCTGTTCCTGGTGCCAACGGTCGAGACCGACCGCCGTCGCCAGCAGTTCCATGCTGCGCGCGCGGATGGCGACGCGTGCGATGAGCATCGCCGAACGATAGTCGTCTCGACTCGCCGCAAACAGCATCAGGTTCAGCCAACGCTTGAGCTGCTGGCGGCCGAGGATGAGGATGGCCTGGGAAAAACTGGAGATATGCCGTCCGACGCCCACGCCAAGGGAGTTGACGAGGCGCAACAGATGATAGGCGAGCACCGGTTCCTGCCGGAATATGGCCTCGATTTCACAGGTGTCCGCGTCGATGGCGACGAGTTGCATCAGCTTGAGCGACAGCGCGCGCGATGCGGACTGGCTCGCCGTGGTCTTGGGCGGCGGCGCGAGATACCAATCGCCGGACAACCATTGCTTTCCGGGTGGCAAGACCGGTTTCACTGGCACCTCGGTACCGTGAAACGAGTTCTCGGCGACCGTCTGTATTCGCGCGTGAAGCATCGCGTCGGACCACGCCGGGGGAAAGCGCTGGGCAAGGTCGCGACTGATCAGGCAGGGAAAGCATGCGGCAAACGAAATAAGGTCTTCGTCGGCAAAAAAAGGCAGCAGGCCACCCGGGTCGAATTCGTCAATATGCAGCCTGGTGGCCACCGGATTGAGCTTGGCGTCCGCCAGGAGTTCGAACAAAATCAACGGCATCAGGCTCATATCGGCGCTCTCGGCTGGTCTCCAAGCGATCGTTTGCTGCCTTTGGTCTCCCGGTGTCTACGGCGCGCCTTGCGATAACTCAAGGGCTCGATCGAGGATTCTTGATGCGCCGACACGCAAGAGTTGTTCTGATTCTAGTAAAGATCACTCAGGTTTGCGCCGGGATTTTTCAAAATGAGTAGGCGAAGTGAATAACAACATGCCGCATGGGCAAGCGCCGAAAAAAACCCGGCACAAAGACCGGGTTCTGAACTGTTTCGTGATGCCCTGATGGATATCACTCAGGGTGTACCCCAAGAGCACTTTTTCGTAATGCGCTGTCGCGCATCACTCAGGGCGCATCTGCGGGAAGAGGATTACGTCGCGGATGTTGGGCGAGTCGGTGAGCAGCATGACCAGGCGGTCGATACCGATGCCGCATCCGCCGGTCGGCGGCAGACCGTATTCGAGCGCGCGGATGAAATCGGCGTCGTAGTACATGGCTTCCTCGTCACCGGCGTCCTTGGCCTTGGCTTGCGACAGGAAACGCTCGGCTTGGTCTTCCGGATCGTTGAGCTCGGAGAAGCCGTTGGCGATCTCGCGGCCGACGATGAACAGCTCGAAGCGCTCGGTGATGTCGCGGTTGCTGTCGCTGGCACGGGCGAGCGGGCTGATCTCGGCTGGGTAATCGACGATGAAGGTCGGTTCCCAGAGATCGGCTTCGACGGTTTCCTCGAACATCAGCAGTTGCAGCGTACCGAGGCCCATGGACGGCTTCACTTCGGCCTTCATGGCGGTCAGCTTCTGGCGCAGCCAGTCGGCGTCGGTCAGCTGCTCCAGCGTATATTGCGGCTTGTACTTCATCACCGCTTCGACCATGGTCAGCCGCGCGAACGGCTTGGAAAGGTCGAGCGTACGGCCTTGGTATTCAAAAACCTCCGTACCGAGCGCTTCGCGGGCCGAATGGCGCAACACGCCTTCGGTGAAGTCCATCAGCTTGTTGTACTCGCTGTAGGCCTCGTAGAACTCCATCATCGTGAATTCCGGGTTGTGGCGCGGGCTCATGCCCTCGTTGCGGAAGTTCCGGTTGAGTTCGAACACTTTTTCGAAGCCGCCGACAACCAGCTTCTTGAGATAGAGCTCCGGTGCGATGCGCAGGTAGAGATCCATATCGAGCGTGTTGTGATGCGTCACAAACGGGCGCGCCGAGGCGCCGCCCGGGATCGGGTGCATCATCGGCGTCTCGACTTCGAGGAAGCCGTGGTTGCTCATGTAGTTGCGGATCGACTGCACGATGCGGCTACGTGCCATGAACGTGAAGCGCGACTGCTCGTTCATGATCAGGTCGAGGTGGCGCATGCGGTACTTCTGTTCCTGGTCGGTCAGGCCGTGGAATTTTTCCGGGAGCGGGCGCAGCGACTTGGAGAGCAGGCGGATTTCGTTGGCCTGCACGGTCAGTTCGTTGGTCTTGGTACGGAAGAGAACGCCGACGACGCCGACGATGTCGCCGATGTCCCAACGCTTGAACGCCGCGTAGGTCTCCTCGCCGACCTTGTCGCGCGCGACGTAGATCTGGATGCGGCCGCCGACGTCGGAAATGGTGATGAACGAGGCCTTGCCCATCACGCGCTTCAACATGATGCGGCCAGCAACCTTGACCTCGACCGGGTTGGCGTCGAGCTCCTCGCCGGTTTTCGCGTCGTACAGCTCGATGATCTTGCCGGAGATGTTCTCGCGCTCGAAGTCGTTCGGATAGGCTTTGCCGGTGGCGCGCCATTCGGCCAGCTTGGCGCGGCGCTCGGCGATGATGTGGTTTTCGTCCTGCTCGGGAGCGGTGTTGCTTGCGTTGGTCTGTTCGGACATGATCAATCTCAATCGATGGAAATGGTGAGGAAGGCTCAGACGCCCTGTTTTAGACTGGCTTCGATGAACTGGTCGAGGTCGCCGTCGAGCACGCTCTGCGTGTTGCCGCACTCGACGTTGGTGCGCAGATCCTTGATGCGCGACTGGTCGAGCACGTACGAGCGGATCTGGTGGCCCCAGCCGATGTCGGTCTTGGAATCTTCCAGTTTCTGCTGTTCCGCCTGGCGTTTTCGCAGCTCGGCTTCGTAGAGGCGCGATTTCAGCATGGCCATCGCCTCGGCGCGGTTGCGGTGCTGCGAACGGTCGTTCTGGCACTGCACGACGATGCCGGTCGGGTTGTGCGTGATACGCACCGCCGAGTCGGTCTTGTTGATGTGCTGACCGCCGGCACCCGAAGCGCGGTAGGTGTCGATGCGCAGATCGGCCGGGTTAACCTCGATCTCGAACGAATCGTCGATTTCGGGATAGACGAACACCGAGGCAAAGCTGGTATGGCGACGCGCGTTCGAGTCGAACGGCGACTTGCGCACCAACCGGTGAATGCCCGTTTCCGAGCGCAGCATGCCGAAGCAGTATTCGCCGGAGAGCTTGATCGTCGCCGTCTTGATGCCGGCCACGTCGCCCTCGGATTCTTCCAGCACCTCGACGGTGTAGCCTTTGCGCTCGCCGTATTTCACGTACATGCGCAGCAGCATCGACGCCCAGTCCTGCGCCTCGGTGCCGCCAGCGCCGGCCTGGATGTCGAGGAAGCAATTGAGCGGATCGGCCGGATTGTTGAACATGCGCCGGAATTCCAGCGCGGCCACCGATTTTTCGATGCCGTCGATGTCGGCGGCGACCGCGTTAAGCGTGTCGTCGTCGTCTTCCTCGCGCGCCATCGTAAATAGCTCGTCGGCATCCTTGAGGTTGTCGGCGACGCTGTTGAGCGTCAGGACGACGTTCTCCAGCGATTTTTTTTCCTTGCTGAGCTCCTGCGCGCGATCCGCGTTGTCCCAGACCTTCGGATCTTCGAGTTCGCGCGAGACGGCGTTCAGTTGATCGAGTTTCTGATCGTAGTCAAAGATACCTCCGCAACTCGGTGGCGCGCTGCGCGAGGTCCACGAGTCGGTTGGTGACGATATTGAGCTGTTCGGCTTCCATGATCATCCAGGCGTTATTCGAGAACCAAGCATTATATACGCTGGCTGCAACCCAATCCTCGTGAGCGGAAGATTTTGGCCGAGCAACCGGACGAAACGCGCTGGTTCTGCGACGTGGAGGTCTGTTCGATCAGTCGCGATCGACGTCGGGGCTTGCGTGGCGTCGCAACTCGTCCGCGTAGCGGCGCTTGTCGGCCGGTTTCAGCTGCTTGATCCGATACTCGGCCCTCGATGCGCTCGATCGGTCCGGGAAAGGAACGCTGGCCAGCAGCCGTACCGGCGGGTGGGCACGGGTATAACGGGCGCCCTTGCCGCAGGCGTGTGCGGCGTAACGCGCAGCGACATCAACGGTGATTCCGGTGTAGATGCTGCCGTCCCGGCATTCGATCAAGTAGAGAAACCATGGGCTCTCCCGCGCGCTCTTCGCTTGCGGCGAAGGGGCTTGACCGTCGGATGCGCTCACCGCCGCCTTAGATTGCGCCCGGCAGTTCGCCGCCGAGCGCGTCGAGCAAGTCAGCCAGCAAATGTGCAACTTCGCCCGTCATCAGCGTGAAGTCGATATCGAAGCGCTCGTCCTCGTTCTCGGCCTGGCTGTCGGCCTGCTCCTTCAGGATGTCGAGAAAGGCAAATCGCTTGAGCTGCAGGTTCTCGTTGAGCACGAAGGAAATCCGTTCGCCCCAGGTGATACCCAGTTTGGTGACGATCTTTCCGGTCGCGATGTGTTGGCGGATCTCGTCGCCCTCCAGTGTGTGCTTCACGTAACGAACCGCTGCGTTTTCCGCGGAACGCAGTTCGAGATCCTGGTCGATGGTGAAGCTGCCGGGCGCCTCGCCATCGGCAAGCCAGCCGGTCATTGCGGAGACGGGCGACTGAACGGTTTTCACCAGCTTTGCCGGCAAACCTTCGACCGAGCGACGCAGCTGCTCAAGGAACTCCTCGGCCTTCGCCGCCGATCCGGCATCGATGACGAGCCAACCATTGACCGGATCGATCCAGCCGTAGGTGACTCGCCGGCGCGGGAAGGCACGCGGCATCAGTTCGATCGCCGTCGCCTCGCGGATGTCGCGCATTTCCTTGCGACCCACTTTGCGTCCTTCGTTTTCGAGAATGGCCTTGGCGCGGTCCGCCGCGAACTGCTTGACGATGCTCGACGGTAAGAGGCGTTCCTCGAATCCCAGGGCCAGCAGCCATTGATGATTGACGCTGTGGACGAGGGTACCGCCATCGCGTGGCGGTACCCAACCGACGCTGCGCGGCTCGATCGAACTGCATGGCTGAAGTGTCAGACTGGAAAGCTGCGCCTCGATCGATGCGATGTCGATCGGCAAATTCTGAGGCAGGCGATAGAGCTGGAGGTTTTTGAACCACATGGCGCGGACTCGAAAAAGGGTAGGATTATAGGGCTGAAATGTCTTGCGGTTCCCGGATTGAAGATGCTGGGCGATCACGCGATGGAGGATTTCCTATGATCTTGAATGGCTTGAACGACGAGGGGGCTGTGGGTGATAATGTGGGAATGAATGATCCTCAACCGATAGATCCGCGCCGTCGGATCCGTGAACTGCTCGCGATTCCAGATCGCGATCGCACGGACGCGGAATGGGACGAACTCAACGAACTCGAAATCCGCACCGCGCCAGGCAACAGGGAAGTGCCGGAGCGCGCTCAGGACAAGCGTTTCAATCAGCCGTCGCCCGGACATCCGAAACGCCAGGATCGAAAGCAGGAACGAAAGAATTCGAACGGCGCCATCAATCCTCGGCCGGAAGCGCGGTCTTTGGAGCAGCGCCAGGAAGCCAAGCCGCAGGAAAACCGCAATCAGGAAGGGCGGAACGATGGCCGCCCGCCCCGCCGGCAGCATCGTCGTCCGAAGCGGACTCCCGGAAGCAACGGGGGGAATGGCGGAGCCGTGGGCGGCAACGGTGCGGGCAACGGCGGCTCGGGGAACGTGGGCGGTGGCGATGGAAGCGTGCCGGCCGCTTGATCCGCAGATCGAATTTCAGAAGAAACGGCAACTCACGTTGCCGTTTTTTTTGCCATCAGCGATTGAGCGAAGTCTAGCTCGCAGTCTCGCTTGGCGGTAGCCAGAGGCATTTGCCTTTGCTTTCCTTCTGGATGGAAGCGAGCAGCTTTTCGTGTTCGGCTTGTTCGCTCTCGCTGGCGCGAACGATCACGTGCGTACGGTGGGTCCCACTGCTGTGACCGAGCGATGCCTGCGCCACCTGTGCTGAGTCCTCGGCGGTCAGGTCCATGATCAGGCTTTCCTGGCCGCGCGTCATCGCGACGTAAACTTCGGCGAGAATCTCCGCGTCAAGCAAGGCGCCGTGCAGGGTCCGGTGCGAATTGTCAACCCCATAGCGCTCGCACAGCGCATTCAGGTTGTTCTTCTTGCCCGGGTGCATGTCCTTGGCCATGCGCAGCGTGTCATGCACGTCGCGGCAGACGGTTTCGATCGGCGCCATGTCCAGTCGCGTGAGCTCGGCATTCAGAAAACCGACATCGAACGAGGCATTGTGGATGATCAATTCGGCGCCGCGCACGAAATCGAGGAATTCTTCGGCGATTTCGGCGAATCGGGGCTTGTCCTGCAGGAAATCGAGACTGATTCCATGCACGGCGAGCGCGCCGGCGTCAATGTCGCGTTCGGGGTTGATGTAGCGGTGGAAATGCCGATTGGTCAGTCGCCGGTTGCGCATTTCGACGCAGCCGATTTCGATGACGCGATGGCCGAGCTTGTGTTCAAGGCCGGTGGTTTCAGTGTCGAGGAATATCTGGCGCATTGGAGAATTTGTTCAGGTCGTTCCAGGTTATTTGGCGAGCAGTTCATCGATGCCGCGGTTGGCGAGGGCGTCGGCGCGTTCGTTGCCCGCATGCCCGGCGTGGCCTTTGACCCAGATCCATTTGATCTGATGCTGTTTCGCGAGGCCGTCGAGGATCTGCCAAAGATCGGCATTCTTTACCGGTTTCTTGTCTGACGTACGCCAGCCGTTGCGCTTCCAGTTGTGAATCCACTGACTGATTCCCTTTTGCACGTACTGGGAGTCGGTGTGGACGCTGACCGTCAACGGCCGTTTGAGGGCTTCCAATGCACGGATGACGGCGGTGAGCTCCATGCGGTTGTTGGTCGTGTCGCGCTCGCCGCCGCACAGTTCTTTTTCGAGCGCGCCGGCTTGCATCAGAACGCCCCAGCCGCCGGGGCCGGGATTTCCCCGGCAGCCGCCGTCAGCGTAGATATTGATTGTCGGTTCGTCAGCCACGGTTTTGAATTCCTTTTTGCGCGATGGGGGTGAGTGCCTTGTGAGTTGCCTTGTTTTGTTCCCAAGGCGGCAGGATGAGGCGCATGCCGCGCACGCGCTTGACGGCACGCAGCATGTAGATCCCGCCGGCGAAGCTCCACCAGCGGTCGCCGGCCGCTTCCATGAAATGAAAGCGTTTGAGCCAGCGCGCGTCTCGCAAAGGCGGGGCGTAGCAGCCGAAACTGCCCCGGTCAACCTCGAAACTGAGCAGTTGCAGCCAGTCCTTGAGACGAAGCACGGAAATATAACTGCCACCGTACGGGAAATCGGTCGGGCAGTTCGGCAGGCGCTTTCTTATTCCCCAGAGCGAAAGCGGATTGAAGCCGGTGACGACCAGTTGTCCTTCCGGGATCAGGACGCGCTCGACTTCGCGCAGGATCTGGTGCGGATTGTCGTGAAACTCCAGCACGTGCGGCATGACCACGAGATCGATGCTGTTGGAAGCGAACGGCAGTTCACGCAGATCGCACACGACGTCGACCTTGCCGACTTCGCCGGCGACCTGTCGCAACGGGATACGGTTGTGCGCGAGCAGATCGAGTTGCGGCAAGCCAAGCTGCAGCGCGTTGTAGCCGAACAGGTCCGCGACGAGCGTGTCGATGCGCTCCATTTCCCAGTCCATGACATAGCGTCCTTGCGGCGTCTGGAGCCAGTCATCGATTCCGGGATTTGACATTTTTCACGGTTCTTCCACAATCGGTTGAATGTTCGAGGTCATCAGGATTTCTGCCTTCAAGGATAACTACATCTGGCTGCTGCGCAAAGGCCGGTCGGCGATCGTCGTCGATCCGGGCGATGCGCTTCCCGTGCTTGAAGTCCTTGCGCGCGAAGCCTTGGTATTGAGGGCGATTCTGGTGACGCACCACCATGCCGACCATCAAGGCGGCGTGGCGACTTTGTCGTCGAATTATCCGGTCGAGGTGTTCGGACCGGCGGCGGAGTCTATCACAGGGCTGACCCAACCCCTTGCCGGCGGGGAGACCATTCGGCTCGAATCGATCGATGCCGGGTTCCAGGTTCTCGCGGTCCCGGGCCATACGCTCGGCCATCTGGCGTACTACGGGCAGGGGTGCCTGTTTTGCGGCGATACGCTGTTCGGCGCGGGCTGCGGGCGTCTGTTCGAGGGGACGCCGGCGCAGATGAGCGATTCGTTGGCGCGGCTGACGGCGCTGTCGGACGAAACGGCTGTCTACTGCGCGCACGAGTACACCGAAACCAACTTGCGTTTTGCGCTGACTGTGGAGCAAGGAAACGCCAATTTGCGACGGCGCGCGGATGCAGTTAGCGTGGCACGCGCGCAAGGGGAGGCGACCGTTCCCTCGACGATCGGGCTGGAGAAGGCGACGAATCCTTTCCTGCGCTGCGGTAGTCCGGAGATCGTCTCGACCGTTCGTGCGCGGCGCGAAGACGCGAGTAACCCGCTCGCGGTGTTTACAGCCTTGCGCAAATGGCGCAACACCTTCTGAGGCGGCTTATCTCCTCGAAGCCCAGGCGCGTTTCAGCGTTTCGATCACCTTGGCCGAGTTGAACGGCTTCACGATGAAGCCGCTGGCGCCGCCCTGGATCGATTCCCGGACGTTGTCCTTGCTCGGGCTGCCGGTGATCATCACGATGATGATTTCCGGATAGGACCGCTTGATGTTCTGCAACGTTTCAAGGCCGTCCATTTCCGGCATCAGTACGTCGAGGAACACCATGTCCGGTCTCGTTTTTTCGATGAATTCGAGCGCGAGGACGCCGTTCCTGGCTTCACCCAGGACTTCGCAGTCCTCGGCGCGCAGGATGCCGCGCAGCAGCGAGCGGATTAGATCGTTGTCGTTGACGATGAGGATTTTTGGTGACGCCATTTTTTTTCAGTTGTCGTGCGGGTCCAGCGAGTACGTGACGCAGACGCGATTGCGCCCGTTGTGCTTGGCCTTGTACAAGGCGCGGTCGGCCGCGCCGACGATATCCTGAGGATCGGTTTCCGGCATGGCGACGGCGGAAGCGATACCGAAGCTCGCGGTAACGAAACCGAATGACGTTTCCTTGTGCTCGATCTTCAGGCGGTCGATCGCTTTTCGCATCTGTTCGGCCACGTGAACCGCGCCGCGCAGCGCGGTACCGGGCAGAACGGCCGCGAACTCCTCGCCGCCGTAACGCGCCAGCAGATCGCCGCCGCGGTCCATGGTGCCGGACAAGGTCTGGGCGAACAGGCGAAGGCACTCGTCGCCGCACTGGTGTCCGTAGGCGTCGTTGTATTGCTTGAAGAAATCAATGTCGCACATCAGGATCGACACTTCGTCGCCCTGACGCATGGCGCGACGCCACTCGCGGTCCAGCACGCCGTCGAAATGGCGTCGATTGGCGATGCCGGTCAGTCCGTCGAGCGACGTCAGCCGCTTCAACTCCTGATTGGCCGCGTCGAGCTTGCGCGTCAGCACCAATAGCGACTGGCGCATCTGGAGAATGCGCTGCATGGCGCGGATCTTGGCCGCGAGGACGATCTCGCTGATCGGCTTGAGCAGGTAATCGTCGCCACCGGCGGCGATACCTTTCTCGATGTCCTTGTCCTTGCTGAGCGAGCTTAGAAAAATGATCGGCGCCCAGTCGCCAGGAGCTTCCAGCTGGCGGATCTGGCGTGCGACCTCGAAGCCGTCGATGTCCGGCATCACGATGTCGAGCAGGATCAGGTCGGGATGTTCCTTGAGGAACAGGTCGATGCCGATGGCGCCTGTCAACGCCGGGATCGGTGTGATTCCCATGCGCTGGATATGGCCGCAGAGCAGATTGAGACTGCTCTTGCTATCCTCGATGACGAGCGTTTTCATGCAGGCCTCACGACTGGAACAGCACTTGTTCATGTTGGGAAGGCCGTGATTTTACGCCTGATCGATCGATTCAAGATCGCGCCGAATGTTTGCCGTTCAGGTGGCGCATCGGGCTCAAGTCGTTCGTGATAAATTCGGACTCCCGAACGAATGATTACGGATGGATATCATGATCGACAAGGCGAAGACCCTGGCAGTGTTGAAATCGGCGAGGCTGAGGAAGTACGTGCTGCGCGCCGTCATCGCGTTTGTGCTGATCGGCGTCGTCGGCTTCCTGATCTTGCCGCCGGTCGTCAAGTACTTCGTGCTGGCGAAGGCGAGCGAAGCCTTGCACCGCACGGTCGACGTGAAAAGCATCCACATCAATCCGTACGCGCTGTCCATGGAGGTGGAAGGCCTTTCGATCAAGGAGCCGGACGGAGTCGAGACGTTTGTGAGTTTCGAGAACCTGTACGTCAATCTCGAATCGGTATCGCTCTTCCGCGGCGGTCCGGTCGTCAAGGAATTGCGGCTGGCAACGCCCAAGGTCAGGATCGTGCGCCTGTCGGATACGCGCTACAACTTCTCGGACCTGATGGATGAATTCATGGCGGCGCCGAAGAGCGAAGGACCAACGCCCGCGTTCTCGGTGAACAATATCCAGCTGACGGGGGGCGAGGTGGTGTTCGACGATCGCCCGGTCGAGGAAAAGCATCTCGTCAGCGATATCAATCTCAGCTTGCCGTTCATCTCCAGCCTTGCCTACGCGACGGAGATCTTCGTCGAACCTTCCTTCTCGGCAACGTTCAACGGCTCGCCGCTGACTATCAAGGGCCGCAGCAAGCCGTTTTCCGAGTCGCGCGAGAGCGAGATCGCACTCGATCTGGCCGGCCTCCAGCTCAATCACTTCCTCGACTACTCGCCGATCAAGTTTCCGATCAAGATGCTCTCGGGGAAACTGGATACGAACCTGTCGCTGGTTTTTCGCCAGGAGAAGGAGAAATCGGCAACGCTGGAAGTCGCCGGTACGCTCGGAATCAAGGACGTGAACGTCGAGGAAAACGGCGGCGCGCCGCTGCTTTCGTTCAAGCAGCTCGATGTCTCGATTGCACCGTCGGATTTGCTTGGCGGCCGCTATGCCATCGAACGGGCGACGCTGGTCTCGCCGGAAGTCCATGCGCGGGTCAGCAAGGAGGGAGACGTCAACTGGATCGAATTCTTCCGCGGCGAATTGGCGAAAGCCCAGCCGGAGGCGCCTCCCGCCAAGCCGGCGGCGGCCGGATTGTCGTGGTCGCTGGGGCAGGCGAAAGTCAGCGGCGGTGCCGTGCACTGGCTCGACGAATCGCACGGCGAACCGTTCAACGCGAAAATCGACAACATCGACGTTGACCTCCGGAAACTCAGCAACGGCGACAAGCCGGCCGAAATCGATCTCTCCTGGCGGATCGATGCCGGGGAATGGCTGTCCGTCGAGCGGTTCGCGGTCAAGGGCGGGCGCATCGATCTTGCCAAGCGTGAGGCGGTGTTTCCGGAGGTGGACACCCGAGGTGCGCGGTCGCTGATCAAGCGCACCAAGGACGGCGCGATCGACTGGCTCAAACCCCCAACGCTGCGTGCCGTCGAAGCCTCGCAGGAGGACACGTCGGCACCTTGGACACTGACCATCGACAAATATCATGGCGAAGAAATCGGTGTGCGTTTCGAGGATGGCGGCGTGTCGCCCGCCGTGATGCAATCGATCGAGAACCTGACGCTCGATCTCGAGAACGTCACCACTGTGCCGGGGCAGGTCGCCAAGGTGGCGACCAGTTTCAAATTGAACAAGAAAGGCGAGGTCTCGCTATCGGGCAATGTCCGACCGTCTCCGCTCGTCACCGATATGAAGCTGGACGTAAAGGGGCTCGAGCTTCTCCCGCTACAACCTTACTTTTCGGAGAAACTGAATGTCGAAGTGACGCGCGGGCAGGTAGCGGTGAGCGGCGACTTGCAGTTGCGTCAGGAAGAAGCTGCAAAAGCGGGGGACGAACCCATTCTTGCGGGCGGTTTTTCTGGGCAAGCCACGATCGGCGATTTTTCGGCCGTTGACAAGCTGAATTCAGCTGACTTCCTGCGCTGGAAATCGTTCTACTTCGGCAAGATCGACGCAAAGCTGCACCCGGATTCGCTTTCGATCAGCGAGATCGCCTTGTCCGACTTCTTCGCGCGCGTCATCGTCACGCCGGAGGGCAAGCTCAACCTGATGCAGATCGTGCGCCGTCCGGACGGCGAGGCGGTTGCCGTCGTACCGGATGCGGCGGCTTCGGCGAAGCCGGGGAACGACGGCAAGTCGGAAAATGTCGCGGCAAAGGCGACAAAGGCGGCATCGGCGACCGAAGGCAAGGCGGAGGCGCCGGTGGAAAGCGCGGCGAGCAAGCCGATGATGCCGGTCAAGATCGGCAAGATCACCTTGCAGGGCGGAGCGGTCCGCTTCACCGACAACTTCGTCAAGCCGAACTACACCGCCAACCTGCGCAAGATCGGCGGCAGCGTGACGGGGCTGTCGTCCGAGCCGGGCAGCATCGCCGACCTGACGCTACGTGGCAGTTACGACGACGTCGCGCCGCTCAGCCTGACGGCCAAGATCAACCCGCTCTCGGCCAAGCCGTATCTCGATTTGCAGGCCGAGGTCAAAGGTATCGAGATGACTTCGTTCTCGACGTATTCCGGCAAGTACGCGGGCTACGCGATCGACAAGGGCAAACTTTCGGTTTTCGTTAAATACAAGATCGAGAACGACCAGCTGAATGCCGAAAACCGCGTCTTCCTCGATCAGCTGACGTTCGGCGATCAGGTCGAGAGTCCGGATGCGACCAAGCTGCCGGTCAAGCTGGCGATCGCGCTGTTGAAGAACAGCAAGGGCGAAATCGACGTCAACCTGCCGATTTCGGGTTCGCTCAACGATCCGCAGTTCAGCGTCGGCGGGTTGGTGATCAAGGTGATCGTTAATCTCTTCGTGAAAGCGGTGACTTCGCCGTTTGCGCTGATCGGCTCGATGTTCGGCGGCGGCGAGGAACTGTCGAACGTCGAATTCGCGTCCGGGCGCGCGGCGATCGACGAGGCGGCGCAGAAGCGCCTGGAGAATCTGGCCAAGGCACTGGTCGATCGGCCGGCGCTCAAGCTCGAGATCGAGGGGCGGGTCGATCCGGAGAACGATCCGGAAGGGCTGAAGCACGCGCGCATCGAACGCAAGGTGCGCGCCGCCAAGCGGGAAGACATGACCAAGGCCGGTGTCGAGATCGAATCGCTGGAGTCGATCGAAGTGACCGACGAAGAGTATCCCGCCTTGTTGGAGCGGGTCTATCGCGCCGAAAAGTTCCCCAAGCCGCGCAACATGGTCGGCATGGTGAAGACCCTGCCGGTCGAGGAGATGGAAAAGCTGATATTGGCCAATTCGACGGTCGACGAGGAGGACTTGATCGATCTCGGCGACCGCCGCGCCAAGGCCGTGCGCGACTGGCTGATCGAGCATCAGGTCGAGGGCGATCGGATCTTCCTGCGCCCGACGCAACCGGCGACCGGCGGGGCGCCGTCGGATGCGAAACAAGAAGACACAGTAAAGGCGGCGCGCGCCGATTTTTCGCTGAAGTAGTCGTTATCGATTGGATTTTTCTGTTCAAGGGCAATGCATGACTGAGTTCTTGTTGTATGGGCTGGCGGCGCTCGGCCTCGTCGTTCTGGTGTTGCAGTTTCTCGTGCTGCAGCGTGCGGGTCGCAGGGACGATACGATCGAGCCGGGGTTCCGCGCGCTCGATGGCGGATTGGAGCGGCTGGAGCGCGAGTTGCGCCAGGAGCTTGCGCGTGTGCGCCAGGAGGCGGCCAGCGCGGCGCGCGGCGATCGCGAGGAACAGGCGTTAGCCCTCGACCGGCTGGCCAAGACGTTGTCGGCCCAGGTCGGTCAGCTCGGCGCGCTGCAGGGGCAGCAGCTCGAATCCTTCGCCCAGCAGCTGGCGCGCCTGACGCAAAGCAACGAGCAGCGCTTCGAGCAGCTGCGCGTCTCGGTCGAGACGCGCCTCGGCGCGATCCAGGCCGACAACGCCAGCAAGCTAGAGGAGATGCGCAAGACGGTTGACGAGAAACTGCACGCGACGCTCGAACAGCGTCTCGGCGAATCCTTCAAACTGGTCAGCGAACGGCTGGAACAGGTACACAAGGGACTCGGCGAAATGCACACGCTGGCTGCCGGCGTCGGCGATCTGAAGAAGGTGCTGACCAACGTCAAGACGCGCGGCACCTGGGGCGAAGTCCAGCTGGAAGCCTTGCTCGATCAGGTGTTGACCGTCGAACAGTATGAAAAGAATGTTGCTACCAGGCCGAGCAGCAACGAGCGGGTCGAATTCGCCATCCGACTGCCGGGGCAAGGGAGCCGCGCGACCGACAGCCGGCCGGTCTGGCTGCCGATCGACGCCAAATTCCCGATCGAGGATTACCAACGGCTGGTCGAGGCGCAGGAGAAAGCCGACCCGGTTGCCGTCGAGGCGGCGGCCAAGTCGCTCGAAGTCCGCCTGCGCGACGAGGCGAAAAAAATCCGCGACAAGTACGTCGAGCCGCCGCATACGACCGACTTCGCCATCCTTTACCTGCCGACCGAGGGACTCTATGCCGAAGCGCTGCGCCGCCCGGGGCTGGCCGACGCATTGCAACGCGATTTTCGCGTCAGCCTGGCCGGGCCGACGACGCTCACCGCGCTGCTCAACAGCCTGCAGATGGGGTTCAGGACGCTGGCGATCGAGAAGCGTTCCTCCGAAGTCTGGGCCGTCCTGGGCGCCGTGAAGACCGAGTTCGGCAAGTTCGGCGAAGTGCTCGAGGCGACGCGCAAGAAACTGGAGCAAGCGACCAAGAGCATCGAGTCGGCCGGCGTTCGCACACGCCAGATCGAGCGTAAGCTGAAGGGCGTGGAGGCTTTGCCGGTTGCGGACGCGCAGGCGAAGCTGGGCAACCTGGAGGATATTGAAGCGGTCGAGGAGGAGTAGCCCGGTTCGGCGAATTCCTCGGCCCGAGGGCGCATGGAAAACACATCGCTGGAAGCCGCTTTCCTGGCCACGACCTACCGTGTGGTGACGCCGGCGGCGATCTTCAATCTCAGAGTCGGCCGGCCGGATCTTGCTTTCGAGCTCTTTCTGCGCAAGTGGCGGGCGGCAAACTGGGGAATCATCACGGCCTGCAACCCCGGCGGAGTGCTGGTGCCGGACGCTAAGGCGAACGCCGCCGCGACCAAGGAACTGGCGACGCGCATCCGGGCGCACGGCTGGCTGGCTTTTCCGTCGATCAATCATGCTGACGCCGGCGACTGGCCGGACGAACCCGGCTATTGCGTGCTGAACGCCGATGTGCGGGCGCTTATCGGGCTGGCGAAGGCGCTTGGTCAGGCGGCCATCGTTTACGGCGAAGCCGATGGCGGCGGTGGACGGTTGGTCTGGATGCCCTGAATATCAACGGGCGCGTTCAGTACGGCCCGTTGATGTTTGAACTGAGGCTTCAACAAGGTTGAATTCGTCGCCTCGGCGCAAGCGAGCGAAGGGAGTGCGGGGCATAGCAGCCTGTCGGATTTGACCGAGTCGGCTGCAAAATTCGCTTCGACCCACCAAGTCCGACAGGCCGCAGCGGCCTGGTCGGAGGTCGCTCTCCGAACTGGATACCGGCTTTCGCCGGTATGACGCACAATCAGGGAGTCGGGGAGCGGTGAGCTGTGAAATCCGCTCGAAGTTCATTGACATCCTTGCCGGCGATCGCAATGTTCTCGTTCGGCAGCTCATGAATCGAGATGAAGAAATACTCGGCGGGAATCTGCATGATTTCCGCCGAGACCGCGGTGAGCCTCTTGATCAGTTCGCGCTTCACGTCCTGAGTGAGTGTTCCGGTCTCGAGACAGATGTGTGGCATGGTGGCTCCTTGCAATGGCATGGTTCGTCCGGCTGTTCCGTGGAACAGGCACGACCATGCAGTCGGCTTGCGGGGGAAGGTTGGAGCGGGAAGGCGCCGCTAGCATGCGCCTTCCCACGTGGCGCCTAGTCAAGCACGTGCGAGGCGAGGCCGTCGGCGAGTTTTGGTTCGAACCAGGTCGATTTCGGCGGCATCACTTCGCCGGCGTCGGCGACTGACATCAGTTCGCTGAGCTGCGTCGGGTGCATGGCGAACGCCACCGCCATCTCGCCGCTATTCACGCGCCGTTCCAGTTCCGGCAGGCCGCGTATGCCGCCGACGAAGTCGATGCGCGTGTCGCGGCGCAGGTCGGCGATGCCGAGGATCGGGCTGAGCAGTTGTTCCGAGAGCACCGAGACGTCGAGGCGGCGCACCGGGTCGGCGGCCGGGACGAGATCCGGATTGATCGCGAGGCGATACCAGCGGCCGGCGAGGTACATGCCACAGACGCCGGTGCGCTCCGGGTGCACGGGTTCGTCCGACGGCGTCACCGTGTAGCGTTGGCCGACCGCCTCGAGGAAGGATTCGGGCGCATGGCCGTTAAGGTCGCGCACGACGCGGTTGTAGTCGAGGATGCGCATCTGGCGGGCAGGGAAAATGACGGCCAGGAAGTACTCGGCCGACTCCGGCCGGCCCTTGCCGCGGCGGGCGGCGGCGACGCGCGAGGCGGCAGCCGAGCGGTGGTGGCCGTCGGCGATGTAGAGATTGGGCAAGGCGTCGACCACGGCGCCGATGCGGGCGATCGCCGCGTCGTCGTCGATCAGCCAGACGGTGTGTCTGATGCCGTCGTCGGCGGTGAGATCGGCGATCGGCGTGCCGGCGGTGGCGTCGGCGATCAGTCGCTCGGCCTCGTCGCTGTCGGGGTGGGCGAGCAGGACCGGGCCGGTCTGCGCGTTGAGCGCCTCGATCTGACGCACGCGGTCGTCTTCCTTGTCCGGCCGGGTGAATTCGTGCTTGCGGATACGGTTGCTGTCGTAGTCGGCGACCGAGGCGGCGGCGATCAGGCCGGTCTGCGTATGGTTGCCCATGATCAGGCGGTAGGCGTAGTAGCAGGGTTTCGTTTCGCGGATCAGGATGCCGTCCTCGATCAGCCTGGCCAGGTTTTCAGCCGATTTGGCATAGACCTCGGGCGCGTAGTGATCGACCTCCGGCGGCAGATCGATCTCGGCCTTGGAGATATGCAGGAAGGAATACGGCTTGCCGGTAGCGCGCACTACCGCCTCTTCGCTGGAAAGTACGTCGTACGGGGGCGCCGCGACGGCGGCGGCGTGTTCGGTGCGCGGGCGCAGGGCGGTGAAAGGGCGAATCAAGGGGCGGGCGTTAGTCACAAGGGTCTCCCGGAAGATAGTGGCCAGGTCAAAGGGCAAGCAACCGCAACGAACACGGCGCGTGCAACGAAATACATGAATGGTCCTGAGTCTTGGATGTCGTCTTGCCCCAGGAATGTTTCCTGCGGGGCATGTTCGTCGTGCATGTTGTGGTTAATTGGTTAATCGGTATTGCCGGATCTCATCGATTCCGTTTCGGCAGTACGTCGCGCAGCAGATCGGCGGCTTCACGCAGCATCTTTTCGGTCGATTCCCAGTCGATGCAGGCGTCGGTGATCGAGCAGCCGTATTTCAGCTGCGTACGATCTTCGGGGATCGGCTGGTTGCCGGCGACGAGGTTGGATTCGATCATCACGCCGACCAACGATTGATTGCCGAGACGGATCTGGTTGACCACGTCGGACATGACGAGCGGCTGCAGGTCGGCCTTCTTGAAACTGTTGGCGTGCGAGCAATCGACGATGATGTTGGCCGGTAGCCCGGCTTTGTCGAGCGCCTGTGCCGCCATCTGCACGCTGACCGTGTCGTAGTTCGGCCGGCCTTCGCCGCCGCGCAGGACAAGGTGGCCGTAGCGGTTGCCGCGCGTGCGCACGATCGCCGTGCGGCCCTGGCCGTTGATGCCGAGGAAACTGTGCGGGCGCGACGCCGAGACGATTGCGTTGATGGCGATGGCGACGTCGCCGTTGGTGCCGTTCTTGAAGCCGACCGGCGTCGACAGGCCGGACGAAATCTCACGGTGCGTCTGCGATTCGGTCGTGCGCGCGCCGATCGCCGTCCAGGAAATCAGGTCGCCAAGGTATTGCGGCGAAATCGGGTCGAGCGCTTCGGTGCCGGCCGGCAGGCCGAGTTCGGCGATCCGCAGCAGGAACTGGCGCGCCTTCTTCATGCCCTCGTCAACGTGGAAGGAGTCGTCGAGGTCCGGGTCGTTGATGTAGCCCTTCCAGCCCGTCGCCGTACGCGGCTTCTCGAAATAGACACGCATGACGATGCACAGCGTGTCGCCCACCTCGTCGGCAAGCGTCTTCAGGCGACGCGCGTAGTCCATGCCGGCCACCGGATCATGGATCGAGCAGGGGCCGACGACGACCAGCAGGCGGTTGTCCTTGCCGTCGAGGATGTTACGGACCGCATCGCGTCCGCGCATGATGGTGCCGGTCGCGTTCGGCGAGAGCGGGACGGCGGCGTGGATTTCCTCCGGCGAGGGCATGGAGTCGAAATCGATGACGTTGATGTTCTCGATGTCGGGCGTGTCGATGTTGGTCTTGTCCGGATGGTTCATGGTTTGAGTTGCCTTATCAGGTCCTTGACGGCGCCGACGCGGTCGGCGAGTGTCGGGCATTGCCGGGAGAGCGAGAGTTTATCTTGTCCGGCCAGCTTGTAGTTCCGGTCCTTCTGGATCAGGTTGATGATGCGGATCGGTTCGATCGGCGGATTCGGTTCGAACTGCACGACGACGTTGGTCGCCGTCGCGTCGAGCTTGACGATGCCGAGCGGCTTGCAGAGCAGGCGCAGGCGATGGCTTTCGAGCAGCGATACGGCCTGCGGCGGCATCTCGCCGAAGCGGTCAACGAGTTCTTCCTGCATGGCCGAGAGATCGTCGAGCGCGTCGCAGTTGGCGAGCCGCTTGTAGAGGGTCAGGCGCTCGTGCACGTCCGGCGCGTAGTCGTTGGGCAGCAGTGCCGGGGTGTGCAGATTAATCTCGGTGGCGATGCCGAGCGGTTCCAGCAAGTCCGCTTCCTTGCCCTGGCGCAGCTGGCTGACGGCGCGATTGAGCATTTCGGTGAAGAGATTGAAGCCGATTTCCTGCATCGCGCCGGACTGGTTCTCGCCGAGCACTTCGCCAGCGCCGCGGATTTCCAGGTCGTGCATCGCCAGATAGAAACCGGCACCGAGTTCGTCCATCATCTGGATCGCTTCGAGCCGTTGCTTCGCCTGCTTGGTGAGGCCCGAGGTGCCGTCCACCTCGCCGTGCGTCAGGAGGTAGGCATAGGCCTGGTGGTGCGAGCGGCCGACGCGGCCGCGCAGCTGATGCAGCTGGGCGAGGCCGAACTTGTCGGCGCGGTTGATGACGATGGTGTTGGCATGCGGGTTGTCGATGCCGGTCTCGATGATCGTCGTGCACAGGAGCAGGTTGGCGCGCTGCTGGGTAAAGTCGCGCATTACGCGCTCCAGCTCGCGCTCGTTCATCTGCCCGTGGCCGACGACGATGCGCGCCTCGGGCAGCAGCTTGCCGAGTTTCTCGCGCATGTTGTCGATGGTGTCGACCTCGTTGTGCAGGAAATACACCTGGCCGCCGCGCTTGAATTCGCGCAATAGCGCCTCGCGGATGATGCCGTCGGAGAAGCGCGAGACGAAGGTCTTGATCGCCAGCCGCTTCTGCGGCGCGGTGGCGATCACCGAAAAATCGCGCAAGCCTTCGAGCGACATGCCGAGCGTGCGCGGGATCGGTGTGGCGGTCAGCGTCAGCACGTCAACCTCGGCACGCAAGGCCTTCAGCGCCTCCTTCTGGCGCACGCCGAAGCGATGTTCCTCGTCGATGACGACCAGGCCGAGCCGCGTGAATTTCACGTCCTTCTGCAACAGCTTGTGCGTACCGATGACGATATCGACCTTGCCTTCTGCCAACTCCTTGAGCGCCTGCGTCGTTTCCTTGGCCGTCTTGAAGCGCGACAGTTCGACGATTTTCACCGGCCAATCGGCGAAGCGGTCGCTGAACGTCTGGAAGTGTTGTTCGCAGAGCAGGGTGGTCGGGCACAGCACGGCGACCTGCTTGCCGCCGGCGACCGCGCAGAACGCGGCGCGCAAGGCGACCTCGGTCTTGCCGAAGCCGACGTCGCCGCAGACGAGGCGGTCCATCGGTCTGCCCGACTTCATGTCTTCGATCACCGCGTTGATCGCGGCGGCCTGATCGGGCGTCTCCTCGAAGCCGAAACCGTCGGCGAAGGCGTCGTAGTCGTGCGCCGTGAATTCGAAAGCGTGGCCCGTGCGCGCGGCGCGCTGGGCGTAGAGCGCGAGCAGTTCGGCCGCCGTGTCGCGCGCTTGCAGGGCGGCCTTGCGCTTGGCTTTTTCCCATTGTTGCGTGCCGAGCGTGTGTAGCGGCGCGGCATCCGGATCGCTGCCCGAATAGCGCGAGATGACGTGCAACTGCGAGACCGGTACGTAGAGCTTGGCCTCGTTGGCGTAGTGCAATTCGAGGAACTCCATGTCGCCTTCGCCGAGATCCATGTGAATGAGACCCTGGTAGCGGGCGATGCCGTGCTGTTCATGCACGACCGGGTCGCCGATCTTCAGCTCGGTCAGGTCGCGCAGCCAGTTGTCGAGCGAGGCTTTGCGCTGCGCGGCGTGGCGGCTGCGCCGCGACGGGCTGCCGGCGTAGAGTTCGGCTTCGGTGATGAAGGCGTATTGGGTGAAGAGTGAGGAGTGAGGAGTGAGGAGGAAGCCCTCGTGCAGCGGCGCCACGCCGAGCGCTAACCGGCTTTCGCCGGCGAGGAACCCAGGGAGATCGGCGCTGGCGTCGGGCTTCAAATCGTATTCGGCGAACAGGGCAGCCAGCGTCTCGCGCCGGCCGGCGCTTTCGGCGAGCAGCAGGATGCGGCCGTCGAAGCCGTCGACGAAAGCCTTGAGTCTGGTCAGCGGGTCGTCGGCGCGGCGATCGACCGCGATGGCGGGTACGGGCTGCGTCGCGCCTTCGTTACCCTTGGTCAATACGAGCCGGGTGTAGGGCTTGGCCGCCGTAAAGAACGCTTCTTCGTTGAGGAAGAGCTCGTGCGGCGGCAGCAGCGGCCGCGTCTTTTCGCCGGAAAGCATGTCGTAGCGTGTCTGCGCGTCGCGCCAGAAGTCGCGGATGGCTTCGGGGACGTCGTTATGCAGGCAGAGCGCGGCGTTCTTCGGCAGGTAGTCGAACAGCGTCGCCGTTTCCTCGAAGAAGAGCGGTAGCCAGTACTCGATGCCGGCCGAGGCGATGCCGGCCGAAATGTCCTTGTAGATGCCCGATTTGGCCGGGTCGCCCTCGAAAACTTCGCGGAAACGCTGGCGAAAGCGCGTGCGCCCCTTGTCGTCGAGCGGGAATTCGCGCGCCGGCAGCAGGCGGACCTCGTGTACCGGGTAGAGCGTGCGTTGTGAATCGACGTCGAAGGTCTTGATGCTCTCGATCTCGTCGCCGAAGAGGTCGATCCGGTAGGGCAATTGCGAACCCATCGGGAAGAGATCGACGAGGCCGCCGCGAATTGAGTACTCGCCGGGCGAGACGACGTTGGTGACGTTCGTGTAGCCGGCCAGCGCGAGTTGCGCGCGGAACTGTTCGGCGTCGAGCGTTTCGCCCTTCTTGAAGAAGAAGGTGTAGGCCGCGAGGTAAGCCGGCGGCGTGAAGCGATAGGCGGCGGTGGACGCCGGCACGAGCAGCACGTCGCATTCGCCGCGCGTGATCGCGTAGAGCGTCGCCAGGCGCTCGGAAATCAGGTCGTGGTGCGGCGAGAAGCTGTCGTAGGGCAGCGTTTCCCAGTCGGGCAGCAGGCGCACGCGCAGACCGGGCGCGAACCACGGAATCTCGTCGAGCAGCCGCTGCGCGTCGCTGGCACTGGCCGTCAACACGGCGAGCAGACTCTGGCGGCCGGTGGCGAGTTGCGCCAGCGTCAAAGCGTCGGACGATCCGGAAAACGGCGGTAATTGCGTGCGTTCGCCCGTCTTGAAAGCGGGCAGGGCAATCGCCAGCGTGGTGATGGGTGAAGCGTCGGTCGGGGTTGAGTCGAGGCGGGATGAAGGCACGGCGGCTGATCGAGTGGCGCGGAAAGCTCTCTATTATAGTCTCCGCGCCACGGCTGTTCGTTGATCGCCCGGCTTTCCGAATGCTTTCCGATATCTTCGGCGCGGTCGGGATATTCGATCGATGCGCCGAGGTCAAAATCTCGGGTGCGGGATTCTGCGGAATGTGTTTTTTTCCTCCGTTGCCGTAGGAATTCCTTAGAATTCCCTAGCGGATTATTAGCAGTCGATAACCTTATTGCAGGGAACGGAATGGGCAAGAACATCGGGCGTTTCGAGATCGTCCGCGAATTGGGCCGGGGTGCGCAGAGCGTCGTCTATCTCGCACGCGATCCCCATTTGCAGCGTGAAGTCGCGATCAAGACGCTGCATTTCTCCCGCCACGATCCGCTGAAGAACCAGCAGTTGCTCTCCGAGGCGCGCATGGTCAGCCAGCTGCGCCATCCCAATATCGTCCCGATTTTCGAAGCCGGCGAAGAAGGCGGCGATCTCTATCTCGTCTTCGAATACGTCCCGGGCTTGAATCTCAGCGAATATCTGCGGGCAAACGGCCGGCTGACGCCGGTGAAGGCGATCGCCATTCTGATTCCGGTGCTCGAGGCGATCGCGCACGCGCATGCGGCCGGGATCATCCACCGCGATCTCAAGCCGCACAACGTCCTGCTCGATAGCCAGAACATGCCGCGCGTCATGGACTTCGGCATCGCGGCGCGCGTCGAGTCGCAAGGCGGCGACGGTGAAGCCTTCATGGGCACGCCGGCCTACATGGCGCCGGAGTATATCGAGCGGCGCGAATGCACGGAGGCGACGGATGTGTTCGCGGCCGGGCTGCTCTTCTACGAGCTGTTCGACCGGCCAACCGGCGGTGCGCGGCGAGAATATCTACGAGGTGATGAACCGCATCGCCAACCAGGATATCCGCCTGCCGAAGAACGAAGGCGTCGAGGTCGACGATGCGCTGGCCAGTATTCTCTACAAGGCGACGGCGCGCGACCCGCTGCAACGCTATGCTTCCGCCGCGCAATTGCGCGAGGCGCTGGATCGCTATCTGGCGCCGGAAGAACTCGTCGAATCGACGGAGGCGCGGCAGAGCACGATCGATTTCCTGTTGCGCCGGATGCGCCACAAGAGCGATTTCCCGGCGCTCTCGGAGTCGGTGAGCACCATCAACAAGATCACCGGGTCGGACAAGGAGACGATCTCCAACCTTTCGAACTCGATCCTCAAGGATTTTTCGCTGACCAACAAGATCTTGCGTTTGGTCAATTCGGTTTATTACCGGCAGTCGGGCGGCGGCAGCATCAGCACCATTTCGCGCGCGGTGCTCGTGCTCGGCTTCGACGCGGTGCGCAATATCGCGATCACCGTCATGCTCTTCGAGCATTTGCAGAACAAGAGCAACGCCAATCAGCTCAAGGAAGATTTCCTGCGTGCGAATCTCGCCGCGATACTAGCCAAGGACATCAGCGAGCAGTCCTCCTCGCGTGACGTCGAGCAGGTGTTCATCTGCTCGATGTTCCACAACCTCGGACGTCTCCTGAGCCAGTTCTATTTCCCGGACGAGAGCGAGGAAATCAGGCGGACGATGGAGCAAAGGCCGTGCGCTGAGGACGCGGCCGCGGTCCAGGTGCTTGGACTTACCTTCGAGGAGCTCGGCATCGGCATCGCGCGTACCTGGGGGTTCCCCAACCTGATCGTGAACAGCATGCGCAAGTTGCCCGCCGGAAACGTGCGCAAGGCGAACACCGCCGAGGACCGGATGCGCATCCTCTCGGGGTTTTCGAACGAGCTGTGCGAGCTGATTTCGGAGGTCGAGCCCGAGCAGCGCGATAAGACGCTGCGCAAGGTGACAGTGCGTTTCGGCGATACCGTACCGCTCAGCGAGCAGGCGTTGCGCGATACGCTGGAGAAGTCGTTCCAGGGCGTTGCCCAGTTTGCCGGCATCATCGGCATCAATTTGAAGAAATCGGCGTTCGGCCGCCAACTGCAGCGCTGGGGCGCTAAAACCGATGCAACGGGTGGCCAGGACCGCATCGAGACCAGGCAATCGGGCCCTGACGGCACAACCGACACCTCGGCCACCGTGCTTTCCGAGGTCGTGCCGGCGGGCGCACCGGGCAGCCTGCTCGACGTCGAGGACGACGCGGGAGGCGCCGAGGCGGGCAACAGCGAAGTGATCCTGATGGCCGGAATTCAGGACATCAGCAATACGCTGGTCGAGGATTTCAAGCTCAACGACGTGCTGCGCATCATTCTCGAAACCATGTATCGGGCGAAGGGTTTCAAGCGCGTCATCCTCTGCGTGCGCGACGCGCGCGCGAACACGATGCTCGGCCGCTTCGGTTTCGGGCCGGATGCGCTCGAAATGGCGCGCTGCTTCAACTTCTCGCTGGCGTTTACGCCGGATATCTTCCACGCCGCGCTGTCGAAAGGCGTCGATATCCTGATCAGCGACACGAACGATCCGAAGATCGCCTCCCGCATCCCGCCCTGGTACCGCAAGGGCGTCAACGCCGGAACCTTCGTCATTTTCCCGCTGACCATCCGGAACAATCCGGTCGCCATGATCTACGCCGACTGCGACCGTCCCGGCGAGATCGTTATCCCCGAGAAGGAATTGTCCCTGCTGCGCACGTTGCGCAACCAGGCCGTGCTGGCGATCAAGCAATCGAGCTGACCAGAAAAACAAAGCCCGCCGGTCATCGACCAGCGGGCTGCACGTTTCGGGTGTATTGCCGCCGCGCCCGGCGCGTCGCGGATCAGCGGATCACCAGAGTTTCCACCACGGCACTTCGCGCTCGAGGCCGCGCGTGTAATAGATGCTGTCCGGGAAATTCTTGCGCATCACGCGCTCGGAGTCGTCGCGCATGTCGTTCATGCCCAGCGCGTCGTAGGCCTTGACCATGATGAACAGCGCTTCCTCGGTGGCCGGCGCGTCGGGGTAGGTCTTGACGGCGTACTGGGCGCGGTTGATCGCCGCGAGATAGGCGCCGCGCTTCATGTAGTAGCGCGCGACGTGGACTTCGAGCGAAACCAGCGCGTTAACCAGATATTTCATGCGCATGACGGCGTCCGGCGTGTATTTGCTGTCCGGGAACTTGGTCACCAGTTCGCGGAAGGACTCGAACGACTCACGCGCGCCCTTGGGGTCGCGTTCGGTCATGTCCTGCTGGCTGATCTGCCCCATGAAGCCCAGGTCTTCGTTGAAATTGATCAGACCCTTGAGGTAGTAAACGTAGTCCACGTTCGGATGGTTCGGGTGCAACTTGATGAAACGGTCGCAGGCGGCCAGTGCCGAGGCCGGTTCATTGTCCTTCCAGTACGAGTAGGCCATGTCGATCTGCGCCTGCTGGGCGAAGCGTCCGTAAGGGTAGCGCGACTCCAGTTTTTCGAAGTATTTGACGGCCTGCTCGTAGGAGCCTTCGTTCATCGCCTCTTTGGCTTCGGTATAGAGTTTGTTTGCCGACCAGCCGATGGTTTCGTCCTTCACTTCGGGCAACAGGCCGCACCCGGCAAGAAGCGTGGCGAGAAAAAGCGCTGCGATAACCGCTAAACTACGCATGATGAAAATTCCACATAAGAAAACAGTCGTCGAGACCGTAGAAATCAAGGCCGGACTCGGGGTGCCGCTTGTCTCGCCAAAGACGCCGACCGACGATGGCAAAAAGAGCGCCGATTATAGCGCAAACGCCACCCTCGCTTTGACCGTTCCGCCCGATTGCGGCGGCTTGCGGCTCGACCAGGCGCTCGTCCGACTGTGGCCGAAACACTCGAGGAACCGATTGCAGAACTGGATTCGCGAGGGCCGCGTCAGCGTCGCCGGCCAGATCGTCAGCGAGCCGAAGCACAAGCTTTGGGGCGGCGAATCGTTGGAACTGATCGAAGCACCGGACGAACACCTGCTGTCCTCGGCGCCGGAAGCGATCGCGCTCGACATCGTGCATGAGGACGAGACGCTGATCGTGCTCGACAAACCGGCCGGACTGGTCGTCCACCCGGGTAGCGGCAACTGGAGCGGAACGCTGCTCAACGCCTTGCTGCATCACGAACCGTCGCTCGAGAGGGTGCCGCGCGCCGGGATCGTGCACCGCCTGGACAAGGATACGACCGGCCTGATGGTCGTCGCCAGGACGCTCGAGGCGCAGACCGATCTGGTCCGTCAGCTGCAGGCGAGAACGGTCAAGCGCTACTACCAGGCGCTCGTGCGCGGTGTGCTCGAAGCGGGCGGCAGTGTCGACCAGCCGATCGGACGGCATCCGACGCAGCGGACGAAGATGGCGGTGGTCCGCAACGGCAAGCCGGCGCGCACGCACTATCGCGTCGTCGAACGTTTCATCGATTGCACGCTTGTCGAATGTGCGCTGGAAACCGGTCGCACGCACCAGATTCGTGTGCACATGGCGGCATTGGGTCATCCCTTGGTCGGCGATCCGGTCTATGGCGGCGGCGCAAGCCGCGTGCCGATCGGACCGGCCTTCCCGCGTCAGGCCCTGCATGCGCGCCGGCTCGGGTTGATTCATCCGGCGACCGGCAAAGCGATGCTCTGGAAATCGAATCTGCCCGACGACATGGCCGAACTGATAGCGACCGCGCGCATGCTCGCCTTCGAAGCGCGCGCCCTGGCCGAGGAGGAAGAAGACGATTGGGATGAGGACTTCGCCGACGGCCCGGAGATCATCTACGCCTACGGCGATGGCGGCGAAGGCGATGACGACATCGACTGAGATCGCCTTGAACAGCTTCATCACGCCAGACTGGCCGGCGCCACCGAACGTGCGTTCGCTGATCACCACGCGCCAGGGCGGCGTGAGCCAAGGCGTCTATTCGAGCCTGAACCTGGGCGACCATGTGAATGACGATCCGGCCGCCGTCGCGCGGAATCGGGCGCTCGTCTCGGCGCGGATCGATGTCCGCGCGTTGTGGCTCAGGCAGGTGCATGGCACGCGCGCGGTCGATGCGGCCGCATGTCTGAATTCCGCTCCCGAAGGCGTGCCCGAAGCCGATGCCGCATGGACGCGGCGGGCCGGCGTGGCATGCGTTGTGATGACGGCCGACTGCCTGCCGGTCCTGCTTTGCGATCGCGCCGGAACGGTCGTCGCGGCCGCGCACGCCGGCTGGCGCGGGCTGCTCGACGGCGTTCTGGAAGCAACGGTCGATGCGATGGGTGTGGTGGGCGAGGAACTCATCGCCTATCTCGGCCCGGCGATTGGCCCGCAGGCGTTCGAGGTCGGCGACGAGGTGCGTTCCGCCTTCGTCGGCGCGTCAAAGAACGCGGCAGCGGCATTCCAACCGGGCCACCGGGGCAAATGGCTGGCCGACATCTACCGCCTGGCGCGTCTTCGTCTGTTGGCGACAGGTGTCGAACAGATCCACGGCGGCGATTTCTGCACCGTCACCGATGCGGTGCGATTCTTCTCGTATCGCCGCGACGGGCAGACCGGGCGGATGGCGTCGATGATCTGGCTCGACCGTTCGCGAGGCGCCGCCGGCTGAATTTCACCAGGCGACGATGACCGTCCGGGCAGCGTTGTCGGAGACGTCGAAACGCTTCTGCGCCTTCCGGCCATCGTAATCCGCCGTGACCACATACGATCCCGACGGAAGCTGGAGCAACACGAGCGGGCCGGCGCCTGAAAGCGTCAGGATTGGTTCGCCAAGCACGGTAGCCACGGTCAGCGACACGTTGCTGACGTAGGAGCCCGAAGTTTCGGCGAGGACGAGCTTGGTGTTGTAGCGCTTCCTTGCCTGCTCGATCGCCTCCCGTTCTTCGTCGCCGATGCCACCCGAGAGATAGGGGACGCCGTTGGCGGACCCCGGCGCGAGCACTTCTTCCTGGGCGGAGGCCGTCGACGGCGAGGCGAGGGCCAAGAGCAGCGTGAGCAACAGGGCGATGGCGGTATGCATTGCGGACTCCTTCCTTGCGATCGGCCGACGCGCGATGAGAAAGGTAGAACACTTCACCATCGCGGCCCGATGCGCAAGTTTTGCGATCAAAGGTGGCAACAAGACCCTACCCGCGAGTAGAATACGCGCCGTCATTGGGGAGTAGCCGCTCTTCGCTCGAAGATGCTTGCGTCAACATGCTTGACCGATTGGTCATGGCGCACGCGGTCAAGTTCCTGTTCCGTTGTCGCGGGGCGGGAATCCAACCTGGCAAGACCTTTGACTCTGGCGCCTCCGGAATGGCCGGGCAGGTGCTGGAGTCATTCGTCTAGTCCGGCCAGGGATTGCAAATGGAAGCCTTGCTTGTGTGAACGGGTATCGTCGCCCTTGCTGAAATCGGCGACAAAACCCAACTTCTGGCGTTTATCCTCGCCGCGAAATTCCGGCGCCCGCTGCCGATCGTCCTCGGCATTCTGATCGCCACGCTGGTCAATCATGGCTTCGCCGGGGCCGTCGGGTCCTGGATCACCTCGCTGCTCGGACCGGCCACCCTGCGCTGGGTGCTCGGCGTGTCCTTTCTCGCGATGGCGGGCTGGACGCTGATTCCCGACGAGTTCGACGAGAAGGACGCGAAACTGGCACGTCTCGGCGTGTTCGGAACGACGCTCGTGGCGTTCTTTTTCGCCGAAATGGGCGACAAGACGCAGGTCGCGACCGTTGCACTGGCAGCGCAGTACCAGAGTCTGGCCGCCGTGGTCGCGGGAACCACCCTGGGGATGATGATCGCCAACGTGCCGGCGGTGGTCATGGGGGATCGTATCGCCGGGAAAATGCCGGTCCTTCTCGTGCACCGAATCGCAGCCGGTATCTTCGCCATCCTCGGAATTGCTACGCTCCTCGGCGCGGGTGGTTCGTTCGGCTTCTGATCGCCGGGCTGCCGGAACGCCAAGGCGACCGTACCGCGTTCCGGTAGAATACCGGCCCATGCTGATCCTTGCTCTCGAAACTGCCGTCGATCCCGGTTCCGTCGCACTCTGGCGCGACGGAAAAATCGTCGCCCGCCACTGCCCGGACGGGCGTTCCAACTCCGAGACGCTGCTGCCGCTGGCCGCTGAAACCTTGCGCGAAAACGGGTTGGCTTTCGCCGATTTGCAGGGGATCGCCTTTGGCATGGGGCCCGGCTCCTTCACCGGGCTGCGCGTTTCCTGCGGCGCCGCGCAGGGACTTGCCGCGGCACGCGATCTGCCCTTGATCGGAATCGTCACGCTGGAGGCGATGGCGCTGGCGAGCGGCGGCGAACGGATCATCGTCGCGCTCGATGCGCGTATGGGCGAGGTCTATTACGGCCTTTATGTGGAAGGCCGGTTGCAGGGAGAAATCGGCGTCTATTCGCCCGAATCCGTGCCGCTTCCCGAGTCGTCGGGCTGGCTTGCCTGCGGCAACGGACTGTCGTCCTATCCTGCGTTGCGCGAGCGTCTGGCTTCGGTCGTCAACGTCTGGCGGCCGGAAATCATGCCGAGCGCCGAGGCCGTGGTCCGCCTCGCGGCGCCGAGGCTGGCGCGCGGCGAGTCGATCGACGCCGCCGATGCGGCGCCGCTTTACGTGCGCAACAAGGTCGCGCAGACCGTCGCCGAACGTCTGGCGATCGGAGGCAGGGCCTGATGAGCGGCTTGTTTTCGCCACCGGTCAACCTGCTGCCGATGGGCGTCCACGACGTCGATGAGATTCTGCGCATCGAATACAAGGCCTACTCGCATCCCTGGAGCCGTGCCAACTTCACCGATTCGATCGCCAGCGGATACAGCTGCTGGGTGTGTCGCGTCGGCGGTGAACTGGTCGGTTATTACGTGGTGATGATGGCCGTCGATGATGCGCACCTGCTCAACATCTGCGTCAGCGAGAAGCGGCAGGGCCTCGGCTTCGGCGCACGCTTGCTGCGCCATGCCATGAGCGTGGCGCGCCAGAGCGGCGCGTCAACGCTGCTGCTCGAAGTTCGCCCATCGAACGTCAAGGCGGTCGAGCTTTACCGTCATTTCGGCTTTGCCCAGATCGGCGTCCGGCGCGGCTACTATCCGGCCGACGGCGGCCGCGAGGATGCGCTGGTGATGACGCATGCACTGGTCGAGGTTTCCGCATGAACGACGCCTTGGATCGAGACCGGATGCTCGAAGAGATGGGAATCTCGCCGCGCTGGGTGTTGCGTGATCCGGCGGCCGTCGTTCGATCAGCCGATGTTGGAACGGGTGTGCAGCCATTGACGGCATCCGCACTTGCCGAGCCCACGCCGGCGCCGGAAAAGAGTAACGCGCCAGAAGAACGGGCCAGTGTTGTGGAGATGGATTGGGACAGCCTGCGCCAGAGCATCAAGTCCTGCCAGTCGTGCAATTTGTGCGCCGGGCGCAAACAGGCGGTGCCGGGTGTCGGCGACGAGAACGCTTCCTGGCTGTTCATCGGCGAAGGTCCGGGGGCCGAAGAAGACGCGCGCGGCGAACCCTTTGTCGGCCAGGCCGGCAAATTGCTCGATGCCATGCTTGCGGCGGTCGATCTGCGGCGCGGCGAGGACGTCTATATTGCGAACGCGGTCAAGTGCCGGCCGCCCGGCAACCGTACGCCGGAAGCCGATGAACTGGCCGCGTGTTTTCCGTATCTGCGGCGCCAGATCGAGTTGATCCAGCCAGAATTGATCGTCCTGCTCGGGCGCGTCGCCGTGAATTCGGTCCTCGGGCAGGATGCCTCGCTATCCAGCCTGCGCGGCAAGGCGCTGAGTTATCGGACAGACGGACGGGAAATACCGGTCGTCGTCACCTATCATCCGGCGTATCTCTTGCGCAATCTGCCCGACAAGGCCAAGGCTTGGGAAGATCTGTGCCGTGCCCGCGCGCTGATGCGCAAGCTCAAGAGTCGATAAAGGGAATCGACGAGGGAACCATCAGCAGCCGGCCGCCGGCTAATGCCCGCTGCCGTTGTCGTCCAGGTGGATCACGTCGTCGTGTTCGCGCTGGTTGGCTTCGTGGCGCCGCTTGACCAGCAGCATGCTGCCGCTGACGAAGAGGCCGAACAGGGTGATTACCCAGTGGATCGAGAGATCGAACTTGACCATCAGGTAGTAGAACCCGGTCATGACCAGGATCGACAGGTTCTCGTTGAAGTTCTGCACGGCGATCGAGTGGCCGGCTCCCATCAGGATGTGCCCGCGATGCTGGAGCAGCGCGTTCATCGGTACGACGAAATAGCCGGACAGCGCGCCGATGATGACGAGCAGCGGGACGGCGATCCAGACGTGCTGGACGAAGTTCATCACCAACACGATGATGCCCATCGCAATGCCGAGTGGAATCACGCGGACCGATTTGCGCAGCGTGATCGCGCGCGCGGCGCCGGCCGCGCCGAGCGCGACGCCGATGGCGACGACGCCCTGCAGCATGCTCGACTTGGAGAGGTCGAGGTGCAGCGAAACCTCCGCCCATTTGATGACGATGAACTGGAGGGTGGCGCCGGCGCCCCAGAACAGGGTCGTTACCGCCAGCGAGATCTGCCCGAGGCGGTCACGCCAGAGAAGTGCCACGCAGTGGTTGAATTCACGGATCAGGTACCAGGGATTGGAGTGCAGGATCTTGTGATCGACCCCGGTTTCGGGAATGTAGAGGTTGAAGGCCGAGGCGATCAGGTAGAAGAGACCGACGAACAGGAGCGCCATCTCGCTGATCGTATCGATCCCGGTATCGATCAGCGGAAAGTCGAAGCTGAGAATGCTCTGCGCGACCGAGGGCTGGATCAGCGCGCCGCCAATGACGACGCCGAGAATGATGGCGCCGACGGTCAGTCCCTCGATCCAGCCGTTGGCGACGACCAGCAGGCGGTGCGGCAGGTATTCGGTGAGGATGCCGTACTTGGCCGGCGAATAGGCCGCGGCGCCGAGGCCGACCACGGCGTAGGCGAGCAGCGGGTGGACGTCGAAGAACATCATGGCGCAGCCGATGATCTTGATGGCGTTGCTGATGAACATGACGCGCCATTTCGGCATCGAATCCGCGAAGGCGCCGACGAAGGCGGCCAGCGCGACGTAGGAGACGGTGAAGAAGGTCTTCAGCAACGGCTCATAGGCCGCCGGCGCCTGCATTTCACGCAGTGCGGCGATGGCTACAATCAGGAGGGCATTGTCGGCGAGCGCTGAAAAAAACTGCGCCGCCATGATGATGTAAAAGCCGAAGGGCATCGGAAAATCGGTGATCGTCTCTCGAAAGTGGCGGATTTATACCATGAAAGACGGCAACTTGTTACTTTGGGCATATGGCCCGTTTCTTGCCGAAAACCCGTTCGATCGGCAATTTAGGACAACCGACTTGTGCCGTCGCGAATTGCGTTCGATACTCTCGGTCTTTCCCATTTTCGCCCCGGAAGTCCCTGATCATGCCACGCCCGACCCGAGCCCGAATCGACCTCGCCGCAGTCCGTCACAACTATACGGTCGCCAAGCGCTACGCCGCGCGCCCGGGAAATCCGGCGAAGGCCTGGGCGGTCGTCAAGGCGGACGCCTACGGCCATGGCCTGTTGCGCGTGGCGAAGGCGCTCGAGGACGTTGCCGACGGTTTCGCGCTGCTCGAGATGGACGCGGCGGTCGCGTTGCGCGAAGCCGGGTTTCGCCAGCCGATCCTGCTGCTCGAAGGTTTTTTCGAACCGGCCGATCTGGCGGTCTGCGCCGAGTACGGCTTGACGGTGGCCGTCCACCGGATCGAGCAGTTCCGGATGATTCGCGAAGCGGCCTTGCCGGTACGCCTGCCGGTCTATATCAAACTGAATACGGGGATGAATCGTCTCGGCTTCACGCCCGAGCAGATACCGGCCCTACGGCGCGAACTGCAGCGTCCCGAGAGCGTCGGGACGATTACCCTGATGATGCATTTCGCCGAGGCCGACGGTACGCGCGGGATCGAATGGCAGCTCGAGCGCTTCATGCAGATGACTGACGGCATGCGCTATCCGGTTTCGATGGCCAATTCGGCGGCCATCCTCCGCTATCCGCAGACGGCGCATGACTGGGTGCGGCCGGGCATCGTGCTTTACGGCGCCAGCCCGTTTGCCGACGCGAGCGCGCAGAGCTTCGGACTGAAGCCGGTGATGACGCTGAGCAGCAGGATTCTGGCCGTGCAGGACGTGCCGGCCGGCGATCGCGTCGGCTATGGCGGCATGTTCGAGGCCAAACGACCGACGCGCGTCGGCATCGTCGCTTGCGGTTACGCCGACGGCTATCCGCGCCATGCGCCGAGCGGAACGCCGATCCTCGTCGCCGGCCGGCGCACGACGACGGTCGGCCGCGTGTCGATGGACATGCTGGCCTGCGACCTGACCGATATTCCGGAAGCCGGCGTCGATAGCCCGGTCATTCTGTGGGGCGAGGGCATGCCGGCCGACGAGGTAGCCGCCGCGGCGGGTACGATCAGCTACGAGATGTTCTGCGCGTTGGCGCGGCGCGTGCCGATCGTCGAGGTCTGAACGTGGCCAAGATAAAGACCGTCTATTCCTGCACCGAATGCGGCGCCACCTCGTCCAAGTGGCAGGGGCAATGTCCAGGGTGCGGCGTCTGGAATACGCTGGTCGAGACGGTGGCTGAACCCGCTGCATCGGGCAGCAAGCGTTTTGCATCGCTCGCCGGCAGTTCGGTCCTGCAGACACTTTCCGAGATCGAAGCGCGTGAAGAAGATCGCTTGCCGACCGGAATCAGCGAGTTCGACCGCGCCCTGGGCGGCGGCCTCGTCGCCGGCGGCGTGGTGCTGATCGGCGGTGACCCCGGCATCGGCAAGAGCACCTTGCTTTTGCAGGCGCTGACCACGCTGTCCGATGCCGCGCACGTACTCTATGTGAGCGGGGAGGAATCGGGCCAGCAGATCGCCTTGCGCGCCCGGCGGCTGGCGCTCGACACGCGCAAGCTCAAGCTGCTCGCCGAGATCAACCTCGAGAAGATCCTCGCCACGTTGCAGCAAGAGAAACCGCAGGTCGCGGTGATCGATTCGATCCAGACCTTGTGGTCCGAGCAACTCAGCTCGGCGCCGGGCTCGGTGGCGCAGGTGCGCGAATGCGCGGCGCAACTGACGCGGCTCGCCAAACAAACCGGGGTGACCGTCATCCTGGTCGGCCACGTGACGAAAGAAGGCGCACTGGCCGGTCCGCGCGTGCTCGAACACATCGTCGATACGGTGTTGTACTTCGAGGGCGACACGCATTCGAGTTTCCGGCTGATCCGTGCGGTGAAGAACCGCTACGGTGCAGTGAACGAGATCGGCGTCTTCGCCATGACGGACAAGGGCTTGAAGGGGGTGCAACAATCCGTCCGCGATGTTCCTGTCGCAGCATGGACAGGAAGTGCCGGGTTCATGTGTGCTGGTCACTCAGGAAGGTACTCGGCCGCTGCTGGTCGAAATCCAGGCGCTGGTCGATCAGGCGCATGGCAATCCGCGCCGCTTGACGGTTGGGCTCGACGCGCAGCGTCTGGCCATGCTGCTGGCCGTGTTGCATCGTCACGCGGGAATTCTGTGTGTCGATCAGGACGTCTTCGTCAACGCGGTTGGCGGCGTCAAGATTAGCGAGCCGGCGGCTGATCTTTCGGTCCTGATTTCTATCGTATCTTCACTAAAAAACAAGGCGTTGCCGAGTAAACTTATAGTTTTTGGCGAGGTCGGTCTGGCTGGGGAGATCCGCCCGGCGCCGCGCGGGCAGGAGCGTTTGAGGGAAGCCGCGAAGCTCGGTTTCACTCGCGCCATCATTCCGGAAGCCAACAAGCCGCGCCAGCCGATCGCCGGCATGGAGATCATCGCGGTGCGGCGCGTTGAAGAGGCTTTCAGCCGCCTGCGCGAACTCGAGTAACGGAGGCCCGGCCTCTACGAGCGTGCGCGCTGATTCACTTCGACGGTGATATGCGCCAGTTCTTCATGAACGCCGATCTGGCGGCGGAAGTAGTCGGGTTCGACGTCGATAGCGCCGTCAACGGCCAACGCAACGATGCTCGCGTACTGCCCCTTGCCGACGCGCCAGACGTGGAGGTCGGTGATTTCCGCCGGGATCGGGCTGGCGGCGATCGCCTCATGGATTTCGGCGACGACCGGCGCGTCCATTTCGGCGTCGAGCAATACCCGGCCGGAGTCGCGCAGCAGCCCGACGGCCCAGATCGCGACCAGCGCGGAACCGGCGATCCCCATCAGCGGATCGAGCCAGTCCGCCGCGAAATACTTGCCGCCGAAGAGCGCCAGGATGGCGAGAACGGAAGTCGCGGCATCGGCCAGCACGTGCAGGTAGGCCGAGCGGAGATTCAGATCATGGTGGTGCTGGTCGGCGTGGCCGTGATGATGCTCGTGCCCATGGTCGTGCGCATGCCCGTCGCGCAGCAGCCAGGCGCTCGCCAGGTTCGACGATGAGGCCGATCACGGCAATCACGATCGCCTGGTCGTAATGGATCGGCAGCGGTGCGATCAGGCGCTCGACCGAGTGGAAGAGCATGAATGCGGCGACGCCGATGAGCAGGATGGCGTTGGTATAGCCGCCGAGGACTTCGATCTTCCAGGTGCCGAAGGCAAAGCGCCCGTCGCCGGCGAAACGCCGCGCCGCGCCGTAGGCGAAAGCGGCGATGCCGAGCGCCAGCGCGTGCGAACTCATGTGCCAACCGTCGGCGAGGAGCGCCATCGAGTTGTAGATCCAGCCGCCGACGATTTCGGCGACCATGGTCAGCGCCGTGAGCACGACCGCCCAGCGCGTATTCCGCTCGGCCAGCGGATTTCCCTCGTTGAAGGCATGCGAATGGCACCAGCGGTCAACTGAAACGGACGATTGCATGTTATAGAATCCTCTCCGGTTGGGGTGTTTATACTATACCCCAGTATATATTGGATATCACTCTGGAAGAAACCGCATGCCGCATACGATCAAGGGAAAGAAGCAATTGTTGACGCGCGTCAGGCGCATCAAAGGGCAGGCCGATGCCTTGGAAAAGGCGCTTGAACAGGGCGGCGACTGTTCGGCGATCCTGCAGCAGATCGCGGCGATTCGCGGCGCGGTCAATGGTCTGATGGGCGAGGTGCTCGAAGGACATATCCGCGAGCATCTCGCTGTGGAAACGATCCCGGCCGAGCAGCGCAGCCGCGATCTGGAAAACGTCGTCGCGGTCCTGCGCTCGTATCTCAGGTGACGGTGTTGGCCGTTGTGCTAAGCGGCGGGCTTGTCGGCATCGGGCGATCTGGTTTTCATTTGCCGGAGCAGGCGCCAGGTCATCCCGGCAAGAACCAGTACGCCGACGATCAGGAGTCCCCACAAAGCCAGCCGGCGATTGCGCGCTTCCTTGACCGCCAACTCGGACGCCGTTTCTCCGGCGATTCCGCCTTCCATCTTCTGCATTTCGCCAAGTCGAGCCATCTCCAGCCGCTTGAGTTCGCCGCCGCTGAATCCTGGCGCGACCTCGGCGAGCGGCTGGTTGGCTGGCTTTGCGCCGTTCCGGCCGAAGTACAAACGATACGGCGGTGTCCCACCGGCCAGGAAGAGCACCGTGTCGGGCTGCCAGGAAAGTCCCAGCTCGGGTTTGGCGGTTGCCGCGGCGTTCTGTGGGCGGACGATCCATTCCTGTGACTGCGTGAGCGCGATCGGCAACGGCCCGGAACGACGTGTCTGTTCGTCCTGCTCGATCCGGTAGAAGGTGGTGCGCACGAGCGGTTGGAAGGCTAATCCGGTCTTCTTGCCCGCAATGCGGGACGGGTGCTCGATGTAGCGGCCGAGCGTCATCGGAAAGACCACATTGGGTTCGCTGAGCCGGAGGCTCACCTGGTCGAACCGGCAAGGCGATGCCGGCCGGGTAGGCGAGATCGCTGCCGATCCTGCCGGCCGACGGCTTGATCCACAGCGTTTCGCGCTGCGGATCTTCTAAATGTCGGGAAACGCGCTCGGCTTGAATCGTCGGGAATGCGATCGGATCGCCCTTGCGCCAGGTCAAACGCGCATAGCGATGGGTTTGCGGATTGAAGGGCGAGAATTCGAGCCGGTCGTTGGCCAGTGTCTGCGCGTTGTCGTTGGTCAGCCAGCCGACGTCGGCCGCCGCGAGTGTCTCCCAACGTTTCAGGTCTTTGCTCGTTTCCAGCCAGATTTCGGCGTTGTAGTTATTCGTGCCGGGTGGTGGGGTGAAGCGGAGCGCCGCGATCTGTTCGCCGTTGGTAACGGCTGCTTCGCTCGGCACCCCAAGATCGAGGACCAGTCCGCTGATCGGGCCTTCGCTTACCGCTTGGCCGGCGTCATCGGTTCCGCCTGCCTGATCGGCGTTGGTCCTGACCGAGATCACGCTGCCGTCGGTGCCCGTCCTGATGTCGAGCTCGATCCCGCTGTCAACCGTCAGCGCCGCCCTCGAGCGAATCGGGAAGATCGATACGTCGTGATACGAACGCTGCGTCCTGGTCTCCGCCTGCGGCCGCTGAATCGAGAATGGCTGCGGCGCACCCTTGGCGTCGAAGATCCGCAGATCGTCGAGCCGGGCGGTCATGGCGTTGAGATAGACTTCTCTCGGCACTGTGAACCCGACGACGCCCTGCTTGCCGCTGATCTGCAGGGGCAACGAGAAGGCATAGTCGGATGGCGCATCGCTTTCCGTCGCCGCGCCGGCCGCTGGCGCCAAGGCGATGGACAGAATGAATGCCAAGGCGAGGGGTTGAAAGAAGGATTGATGGAGGGCGGGGCGAGCAGTCATCGCGGTCAGTCTTTCTCGGTCTTGGATTCGGAAGGGAATGGTGCCAGGTAGCCGATCGCCAGCATCAATACACCGACGCCGAGGAAGGAAACGATGCGTTCGACGCCTCCGACGTTGGTCAGGTCGATGAAAAAGAGCTTGGCGACGACCACTGCCAGCAGCCCGGCGCCGGCCATCCAGGGCAGGCGGAGTCTTCTTCCTGCGGCAAAGCGCATCAACAACAGTGCCGTCGCGCTCCAGACCAGCGACAGCATGGCCTGCACGACCTGCGAGCGGAACAGGGAGTCGAATTCGTAAGCAATATCCAGATATTGCGCCGCGCTGCGCAGCAGCATCAGATTGAACCAGAGATAGGCGGCGACGGCGCCGACGGTCGGTGCCTGCCGCTGGATGGCTTGCGCCTGTTCGTCGTCGGCTGAAAAGAGACGGTAGGCGCTGAGCGCGAGGATGGCGACAAAGCCCGTCGTCAGGTCGATCGGGTTGAGGATCGGCAGGTAGGGCAGCGGCCGCATCGAACCATTCTGCGTCAAGTTCCAGACAACGACGAGCGCGACGCAAGCCGCTACCCAGACCGGAATGAGGATTTGCCGATACCACGCCGAAATCGGCGCGGTTGGCCAGCGCTCCGCGTGTACGCGGGGAAGCAGCAGCGCGATCACACCCATCATGATCCAGGCCGTCAGATAGCGCGTCCAATCCAGCGCGGCGAAATAGCTGTCCGCGCCGAGCGGCGGCGAGTGCGCCACCGCGCCGGCACCCAGCACGTTGGGGAGGACGAGGGTACCGAACGGCCAGATCAGCAGCCAGGGGCCGACCGTGCGCTGGAGATGAAGCGTTCGCAAGAGGGTCGGCAGTTTTTCGTTCGCCAGCCAGCCGTCGTGCTCGCCCGCGCGCATCAGCCATTCACCGGCCAGCCACAGTGCGAGCAACGTGATCCAGGCCAGCGCCATCGGCAGATCCGGCGAGAAGCCATTCAAGCGTTCCAGCATCCGGACGATCACGAACAAGAGAGCGACCCAAACAGCGGACGCCATCCAGCGCAGATCGGGCCAGTCGAGACGGCGCGCCAGACGGGCAAAGAGCGGTGTGCTCAGCGCGACGGCGAGCCCATAGAGCGGGTGAACGGCGGGGTAGGCGGTGTCAACGTACAGGTTGTAGCTGGCGAGGAGGCGTCCGCCCCAGGCGTCCAGGCTGCCGAGCACATGCACGAACCACCAGAATCCGCACCAGCCGAGCAACATGCGAGAAATCGACCGGTGCCGCGCGTCAAGCTGGCGCGCGAACGCCAGGCTGCTCACGCCGGCGCCCAGTGCGATCAGGAGTCCGCCGAGAAAACTCGTATCGAAGAGGCTGTCGCCATGGGCGGCGGGTAGCCAGTCGAAGGCGTCGAAAGACAGCCAAAGGAAGACGAAACCGGCGGCGAACTGCGGCACCAGCGCGAAATAACGCGAGGCGCTCCAGTCCAGGCGCGCGGCGATCAGAGCGAGAACCCCGGCCACGGCCATCGCGCTGATCACGAGCAGGGTGTGGGTGTGCGCGCCGCCATGCAGGAATATCTCGGTCCATGCGCCGGCCAGCAGCCAGAGTGCGGCGAAACCGAGGAAACCGGTGGCCAGCCAGGTGAGAATGCGCGGTGCGAAGTCGGCCTGTTCGCTTTCTTCGTCGAGCGCCGCGTCCCGATCCCCGGCGCGTTTCCCGACTTCGCGCCGGAAGTTCATTGCCATGACGAGCCCGGTGACCGCAAGCAGCAGGAAGCCGAGCCAGAGGTTGGCTTCCATCGCCGACGTCAGGTCGAGTCCGAACATCGAAAGCATGAACGAAATCCAAGCGCCGATCTGAACGAGCACGCCGAAAACCCAGGCCAGGGTCTGCCGCTGCCGCAGGCCGACCCAGACGATGCCGGCGCCTTCGAGCGCCCAGGCGGCCGACGTCCAGCGTCCGTCGAGCGCGAAAGGAATGGCCAGCGTGCCGAACACGATGCCGAGGGCGAGGAAGGACTCGACGAGCAGCTTCAGCGACTCACCGCGCCGCTTCCAGAGACCGAGCGTCAGCGCGACGTAGAACAGGCCCATCGCCAGCGCCGAAAAGGCCAGCCCGAATGGCTTGTCGCGCACGATGCCGTATTGCAGGCCGAAGGCGACGAGCGGTGTACCGAAGACCAGCGTGCCGTTGACGTAGTGCGTGAGCCGGGGCGCTTGGCGCAGCGCGTAGAAGACGGAGATCGCGACGTAGAACAGCAGGAAGAGAATCAGGAATCCCTGCACGGATGCGTAGTCCTGCGCTTCGTAACGCAAGACGCCCCAGGCCGTCGCGATGACGAAGGTGAAGGCGAAGCCGAGCAGATTGAGCAAGCGCCATGAACGCTTGATGGCAATCGCCAGGATGCCGGCGTTGAGCAGCGCGTAGTAGGAGAACAATCCGATGTGGCTACCCTGACCGGTGGAAGTGAGAATCGGCGCGGCGAAACCGCCGACGATGCCGAAGACGGCCAGCCAGACGGCGTCCTGCAGGATGGCAAGCAGGCAGGTGAACGCTGTGAGCACGAATAGCAAAGCGAAGGCGAGCGATCCCGGGATCACGTCGTACATCCGGTACGCGCCGAAGGTCACCAGCATCAGGATGCCGAGCGCCGCGCCCTGGACCGGCAGGCTGATCGCCGGACGCGACGCGCGGATGCGCCAGCCCCAGACGAGGAGCGCGATGTCGGCCAGCACGATGCCGCAGAGGCGGAATTCGATCGGCAACGTCACGCGGGCGGCTGCATATTTGATGAGGAAGCTGACGCCGAAGAAGAGGATCAGCAACCCGGCCTTGGCGACGAGATTGCCGCCGAACAGCCAATCCCTGGCCTTGACCGCCCAGGCCGGCGGCGACGGCATTTCGAAACGCTCGGCACCGTCAGTCGGCGTGGAATCGGTGGTCGCGGTTTCATCGTATCGATAGGCGCCCGGTAATCCGTCCACGGGCTTCCCGGTTTCGCCGATGGCGTACTCGGCCACCGCGGGGGGCGGGGCCACGGTCAAAGTGGTGCCGCGTGGAAGATCCTTGAGCGGAATCGCGCGCGGTGGCGGTGCTGCGCTCTCCTGCCGGTCGAGCGCTTGCAAGGCGTCATCCTCGCGCGCCGTAACGTCGTTCGTCTCGGGCCCGGCAGTTGCGGCAACCGACGCCTTCCACGCCACCGGGCCTGCACCGGGCCGTTCCGACAATTGTTGTACTTCCCATTGCAATTCCCGAACCTGATCCTCGAGTGTGCGAACACGGCTGCGTGCGCCGATGACGAGGAAAAACAAGAGGATCGGACCACCAATGAAGAACAGGCCAGCGAGGAGGATCAGGGATTCCATGCGTAGCGCCCGACGAGTTGGAAAGGCGGGAATTATTACATGCGAATGCTTGCCGCCGGAAAGGCCGTTCATCGTTTGCATTCATGGAAACGATCGCCCGAATGACGTGTCCGAAGGCTTGCCGGGATTTCCGTTCATAATGGGCAGATGAAGCGATACCTGAATTTCGTCTATCGGATGCTGCGCCGCGACGCGCGGGCCGGCGAACTGCATCTTCTGGTGGCGGCGTTGATCGTTGCCGTTTCGGCGTTGACCGCCGTCGGTTTCTTCACCGATCGCGTGCGGCAGGCGCTCGATCGCGAAGCCAACCAACTGCTCGGCGCCGACATGTTGCTGACCGCCGATCATCCGTGGAAGCCCGAGTTGTCGGCCGAGGCGGAGAAGCGTGGCTTGCGCGTCGTCGAAACGCAAACCTTCCCGAGCATGGTTTCGGTCGGCGAGGGTGACGACATGCGCGCCCAATTGGCCGACATCAAGGCCGTGCAAGCCGGTTACCCGTTGCGCGGTGCGCTGCGTATCGCGGACGGCGCCACGGCGGTGGATCGACGCGCCGATCGCGTGCCCGAAGCCGGGACCGTCTGGATCGACGAGCGTCTGGCGGCGACGCTGGCCACGGGCGTCGGCGAACGCGTCGCGGTCGGCCAGCGCGTTCTGCAAATCGGCGCGATCCTCACCTTCGAACCCGATCGCGGGCTCAACTTCTTCAGCGTTGCGCCGCGCTTGCTGATGAACGTCGCCGACGTGCCGTTGACGGCCTTGATTCAGCCGGGGAGTCGCATCCGCTATCGCTTGTTGTTTGCCGGAGATTTGCAACGAATCAATGAGTTCAAGGATTATGTTGATAAACTGCTTGAGCGCGGCGAGCGTATCGAGGATACCGAGAACGCGCGGCCGGAAATACGCTCCGCGCTGGATCGGGCGCAACGCTTCCTCGGCATTTCGGCGCTGCTGACCGTCGTCCTTGCCGCCGTCGCGGTGGCGCTGGCTGCGCGCCGCTATATGCAGCGCCACCTCGATCCCTGCGCGATCATGCGTTGTCTCGGAGCCACGCAGGCGTTTCTCCTGCGTGTCTATCTCGGTCAGTTCGTGCTGCTCGGCCTGGTTTCCTCGCTGGCGGGTTGCGTTCTCGGCTACGTCGCGCACTACGCGCTCCACGCCTGGCTGGCGCAATTCCTGCAGGTTCCGCTGCCGCCGCCAGGCGTCTTGCCGGCGCTTCAGGGCGTGGCGATCGGTTTGATCCTGCTCTTCGGTTTTGCCTTGCCGCCGCTTTTGCAGCTCAAGCGCGTGTCCACGCTGCGCGTCCTGCGCCGCGAGTTCTCCAGCGGTCGCCTGCCGCCTTTGCGACTGATCGCCAGCTATGCGCTGGGACTGGCCAGTCTCGCCGGTCTGATGATCTGGATCGCCGGCGAACTACGGCTGGGGGCCTATATCGTCGGCGGCTTCTCGGCGGCGCTGGTCGTCTTCGCGCTGGTCGCGCGCTTTGCCGTGCGCTTCGCATCGATGCTGCGCGGCGGCATGGTCGGCGGCGAGCGCACCGGTGGTGTGGGCTGGCGATATGGCCTCGCCAGCCTGGAACGGCGCTCGACGGCCAGCGTCGTGCAGATCGTCGCTCTTTCCCTGGGATTCATGGCCTTGCTGCTGTTGACCGTGACGCGCAACGATCTCTTGAACGCCTGGAGCCGGGCGATTCCGCCGGATGCGCCGAACCAGTTCGTCGTGAACATCCAGCCGGACCAGCTCGATAGCGTCCGCCAGACTTTCGCCGGAAACCGGCTGACGGCTGAATTTGCGCCGATGATTCGCGGGCGGCTGGTCAAGATCAACGACAAGGCCGCCGTCGCCGACGAGTACGAGGACGATCGGGCGCAACGCCTGGTCGAGCGCGAATTCAACCTGTCCTACCGCAGTGACCTTCCGCCCGGGAACAAAGTGAGCGCCGGTCGCTGGTTTTCACCGGCATTCGCCGCCGGGCGCGAGGAGGCGTCGGTCGAGGAAGGGTTGGCCAGGACGCTCGGCCTGAAGGTCGGCGACCGCCTCGAATTCACGATCGGCGGAGAGACCGTCGCCATGCGGATCGTCAATCTGCGCAAGCTGAACTGGGATTCGATGCGCGTGAATTTCTTCGTCCTGACCCCGCCCGAGCTGTTGCGGGAATTTCCGGCCAGCTGGATCACGAGCTTCCATCTGCCGCAGGAGAACGGCGCCTTCGTCAGCCAACTGGTCCGCGAATTTCCCAACCTCACGGTGATCGACGTCGGCGCGATCCTCCGCCAGCTGCAGAGCATCATGGAGCAGGTGGTACAGGCGGTGCAGTTCGTTTTCCTATTCACGCTGATCGCCGGCATCATCGTGCTCTACGCGACGTTCGCCTCGGCTGCGGACGAGAGACGCTACGAGCTGGCGGTGATGCGGGCCTTGGGGGCGCGGCGGGATCAGCTGCGACGCGCGCTGCTCGCGGAGTTTGCCGCGGTCGGCGGACTTTCGGGCTTGATCGCTGCGCTGGGCGCGATCGCCGTGGGCCAAGTGCTGGCGACCAAGGTCTTCAACTTCGAGGTTGGCATCAACTATTGGCTGCCGCCGGTAGCCGTGCTGGCCGGCGCCGTGCTGGTCACCGGCGCCGGCTGGTTCGCGGCGGCGCGGCTGATGCGCGCGCCGCCGCTCGAGGCCTTACGCGCCGGCGGGTAGTTCTTCCTGGCGCAGCATGAAGACGAAGCCGTCGCCGGCTGCCGTGTCGAGCCAGGTGAACGGCGTATCGGGGAAGGCCTGCTCCAGTTCGTCGCGGTTGTTGCCGATCTCGACGACGAGCAGACCGCCCGGATTGAGGTGGTCGTTGGCCTCGCGCAGCAGGATGCGCGTGAAATCGAGCCCGTCCTCGCCACTGGCCAGCGCGAGTTCCGGCTCGCGCCGGTATTCCTCGGGCAGGGTGGCCATCGATTCGGCATTCACGTACGGCGGGTTCGAGATGATGACGTCGTAGCGCTTGCCGGGAACGGCGGCGAAGGCATCCGATTCGATCAGGTTGACGCGCGACTCCAACCCGTAATCGTCAACGTTGCGCCGGGCGACGGCGAGCGCATCCGGCGAGATGTCGATGGCGTTGACGGCGGACTCGGGGAAAGCGAGCGCCGCGAGGATGGCAAGGCAACCGGAGCCAGTGCACAGGTCCAGCGTGTCTTGCACGGCCCACGGGTCGTCGATCCACGGCGTCAACTGCTCGCGCAGCAATTCGGCGATGTGCGAGCGTGGCACGATGACGCGACGGTCGACGTAGAACTTGTATTCGCCGAGCCAGGCTTCGTTGGTCAGGTACGCGGCCGGCAGGCGTTCGCTGATGCGGCGGCGAATCACCTTCAGCACCATCGCCCGTTCGTCGCTCGTCAGCCGCGCGTCCATGAACGGTTCCAGGCGGTCGATCGGCAGGTGCAGCGTGTGCAGCACGAGATACGCTGCTTCGTCCCAGGCGTTGTCGCTGCCGTGGCCGAAGAACAATCCGTCCTCGGTGAAGCGGCTGACGGCGAAGCGCATCATGTCGCGCACGGTGCATAGCTCGGTTTGGGCTTGTTCGAACATAGGAGGTCGTCAGGTCAGGAGTTGGTCGAGGATGCGGCGGTAAATGGCCGAAAGCTGCTGCAGCGCGGCGATTTCAACGCATTCGTCGATCTTGTGGATCGTCGCGTTGACCGGGCCGATTTCGATGACTTGCGGGCAGATGTCGGCAATGAAGCGGCCGTCGGACGTACCGCCCGTGGTCGAGAGCTCCGGGTCGATCCCGGCGATTTCCCGGATCGCGGCGAGCGATGCACCGACCAGCGCGCCTTTGCCGGTCAGGAATGGCTTGGCGCCGAGCGTCCAGGCGATCGTGTAGTCGAGACCGTGCCGGGTGAGGATATCCTCGACTCTCGCCTTGAGGCTCTCCGGCGTGCTCGCCGTGGCAAAGCGGAAGTTGAACTGGATGTCGACATGACCGGGAATGACGTTGCTGGCGCCGGTTCCGCCGTGAATGTTCGAAATCTGCCAGGTCGTCGGCGGGAAGTACTCGTTGCCTCGATCCCATACGGTGGCGGCGAGTTCGGCGACGGCCGGCGCCGCGAGGTGGATCGGGTTCTTCGCCAGATGCGGGTAGGCGATGTGTCCCTGGATTCCCTTGACCGTGAGCTTCCCGGTCAGCGAGCCGCGCCGGCCGTTCTTGATCGTGTCGCCGAGTCGGCTGACTGCGGTGGGCTCGCCGACGATGCAGAAGTTGACCGTCTCGCCGCGCGCGGCCAGCGTCTCCGTGACGGCGACGGTACCGTCGGTGGCATCGCCTTCTTCGTCCGAGGTCAGCAGGAAGGCGATCGAGCCGCGAGGCCCGGGATTGCTGGCGATGAAATCTTCCGTCGCCGTGACGAAGGCGGCCAGCGATCCCTTCATGTCCGCCGAACCGCGGCCGAACAGGAAGCCGTCGCGGCGCGTCGGTGTGAAAGGCGCGCTCCGCCAGCTTTCGAGCGGGCCGGTGGGGACGACGTCGGTGTGCCCGGCAAAGCAGAACACCGGGTTGGCCTTGCCGCGCCGCGCCCAGAGATTGGTAACGCCGTTGCGGTTGATGAATTCGCAATCGAACCCGATGCGCTGCAGGCGCTCGCCGATGATCGTCATGCAACCGCCGTCGTCGGGTGTCACCGAGCGGCAGGCGACCAGCCGCTCGGCCAGCGCGAGCGTGGGATGACCGTCACTGTCCATGATGGGCGTCGTCGGGCGTGTCGTTCAGGCTCAGCGTGAATTCCTTGAAAGACGTTCCGTTGTCATCGGTCTCGGCAAAATCGAGCGGGGTTTCAATATGCAGCGCTTCGCTCTGCGAACTGCTGGTGATTTCCGAGTTGTTGATCAGCCAGGAGAGATTGGTCGGCGAATCGGCGTTGGCCAGCGCCTCATCGAGCGTGATGACGCCCTCGCGGTAGAGGCGGAAAAGGTCCTGCTCGAAGGTCTGCGATCCCGGCGCCAGGCTTTGTTCCATGGCTTCCTTGACGGCGAGCACCTCGCCGCGTTCGATCAGTTCCTGCACGTGGCGCGTGTTGAGCATGACCTCGGCGGCCGGCGTGCGCTTGCCGTCCGGGCGCTTGACGAGACGTTGCGAGACGATCGCCTTCAAACTCGCCGACAGGTCGAGATACAGGGAGGTGCGCGTATCGAGCGGGAAGAAATTGATGACGCGGTTCAATGCGTGGTAGCTGTTGTTGGCGTGCAGCGTGGCGAGGCAGAGGTGGCCGGTCTGCGCGTAGGCGATGGCCGCCTGCATGGTCTCCTTGTCGCGGATTTCGCCGATCAGGATGCAATCCGGCGCCTGGCGCATGGCGTTCTTGAGCGCCGGTTCCCAGCCCAGCGTATCCATGCCCAGTTCGCGCTGGTTGACGATCGACTTCTTGTGCTTGAAGAGGAATTCGATCGGGTCCTCGATGGTCAGGATATGCCCGCTGCGGTTGGCGTTGCGGTAGTCGAGCATCGAAGCGATCGTCGTCGACTTGCCGGAACCGGTCGCGCCGACGATCAGGATCAGGCCGCGCTTCTCCATGATCAGTTCGGACAGCACCGGCGGCAGCGCCAGCGTATCGAGCGCCGGGATGTTGCCGAGGATGTAGCGCACGACGATCGAGATCGAGGCGCGCTGGCGGAACAGGTTGACCCGGAAATTGCCGATGCCCGGGACGCCAAAGGAGAGATTCATCTCCATCGTCGCCTCGAAGAGGCGCCGTTGGTCTTCCGACATCAACTCCAGCGCGATCTTCTCGATCATCGAGGAGTCCATCACCTGCTGATTAACCGGGAAAGTGTTGCCCTGGATCTTTATGTGGATAGGGACGCCGGCGGAGATGAAAATATCCGAGGCATGCTTGTCAGCCATCAGCTGGAACAATTTATCCAGAATCATGCGCTCTCCGCCGGGTCTTGTTGAAGGGATGCGGTTCAGTCGCCGCGCAACAGGTCGTTGATGCTCGTCTTGGCGCGCGTCTTGGCGTTGACCTTCTTGACGATCACCGCGCAATACAGGCTGTAGCTGCCGTCCTTCGAAGGCAGGTTACCCGAGACGACGACCGAGCCGGGCGGGATGCGACCATAGCTGACTTCGCCGGTTTCGCGGTCGTAGATCTTGGTCGACTGGCCGATATAGACGCCCATCGAGATCACCGAGCCTTCGCCGACGATGACGCCCTCGACGACTTCCGAGCGCGCGCCGATGAAGCAGTTGTCCTCGATGATCGTCGGGTTGGCCTGCAGCGGTTCGAGCACGCCGCCGATACCGACGCCGCCCGAGAGGTGCACGTTCTTGCCGATCTGCGCGCAGGAGCCGACGGTGGCCCAGGTGTTGACCATCGTGCCTTCATCGACGTAGGCGCCGATATTCACGTAAGACGGCATCAGTACCACGTTCCTGCCGATGAACGAGCCGCGGCGCGCGGTCGCGGGCGGCACGACGCGGAAGCCGCCGCGGCGGAATTTCTCGGCGTCGTACTTGGCGAACTTGGTCGGCACCTTGTCGAAATAGTTCATCGGGCCGCCTTCAAGCAGCACATTGTCTTCGAGGCGGAAGGAAAGCAGGACGGCTTTCTTCAGCCATTGGTGCGTCACCCAGTCGCCGCCGATCTTTTCGGCGACGCGCAAGGTGCCGGCGTCGAGTTCGGCGAGCACGGCGCTGACCGCCGCGCCGATCTTGGCGGGCGCGGTGCCGGGTTGCAACGAGGCGCGGTCTTCCCAAGCCTCTTCGATAGTCTGCTGGAATTCCTGCATGTGTCTGTCTTCCTAGAGTTTTGAAACAAACTGTTGAATGCGATCCGCCGCTTCAAGACATTCGGCGAGCGGCGCGACCAGCGCGATGCGCACGAAACCGCTGCCCGGATTGACGCCGTTGGCTTCGCGGGCGAGAAAACTGCCCGGCAGCACGACGACATTATAGTCGGCGACCAGAGCGCGGGCGAAGTCGGTATCCGGGATCGGTGTCCTGGCCCACAGATAGAAGCTCGCATCCGGCATCGAGGTGTCGAGAACGCCGGAAACGACGGGCGTGACCGCTTCGAACTTTTCGCGGTACTGGCGGCGATTGTCGATGACGTGCGCCTCGTCGTTCCACGCCGCGACGCTGGCCGCCTGGATCGCCGGACTCATCGCGCTGCCGTGGTAGGTGCGGTAGAGCAGGAACTGCTTGAGGATCGCTGTGTCGCCGGAGACGAAGCCCGAGCGCATGCCCGGCACGTTCGAGCGCTTCGAGAGGCTGGAGAACATGACGAGGCGCTCGAAGCCGCGCCCGAGCATCCGCGCGGCCTGCATGCCGCCGAGCGGCGGGTTGGCTTCGTCGAAGAAAATTTCCGAATAGCACTCGTCGGAGGCGATGATGAAGCCGTATTTGTCGGAGAGGGCGAAGAGCTTCTTCCAGTCGTCGAGATCGAGCACCTTGCCGGTCGGATTGGCCGGCGAGCAGACGAACATGAGCTGGACGCGCCGCCATTCCGCGTCGCTCAGCGCGTCGTAGTCGAAGGCGAAGTCGTTGTCCGGCAGGGTATTGAGGAAGCGCGGTTCGGCGCCGGCGAGATAGGCCGCGCCTTCGTAGATCTGGTAGAACGGATTCGGGCTGACGACGAGCGGCACGTAACCCTTGCCCGGGTCGATGACCGTTTGCGTGAAGGCGAACAAGGCTTCGCGCGAACCGTTGATCGGAATGATCTGCGTCTCCGGATCGATGTCGGCAAGCTGGTAGCGCCGGTTCATCCAGTCGGCGATGGCGTGCCGCAAGGCCGGGATGCCCAGCGTGGTAGGATAATTGGCTAACCCGGACAGCCCGGCGGTCAACGCTTCCTTGATGAAAGCGGGCGTCGCGTGCTGCGGTTCGCCGATGGAGAGCTTGATCTCGCGCAGGTTCGGATTGGGCGTCACGCCGGCAAACAGTTGGCGCAGTCTTTCAAACGGGTAGGGGTGGAGCTTGGCGAGATTGGGATTCACGTTGTTGGCGGCGATCGATGCGGGATCAAGGATTATAAGGGGCATCGCCTGATGGCGGAAAGACAAGGAACGGCGCCGGTGGCGGGTATCGAGAACGCGAAAGGTGCCCGCGAGAACGGGGTTGCCGTCGTCTCGCTGGTCACCGGTGCGTTGATCTGGGGGCTGATCTGGTATCCCTACCGCATTTTGCGCGATGCCGGCGTCAACGGCATTCTGGCGCCGACCATCACCTATTCGCTCGCTTTCTTGATCGGATTGGCATTCTTCAGGCGGTGGACGACCGGGTTGTCGTTCTCGTGGCCGCTCGTCGGCCTGGCTTTGGCCGCCGCCGGGTGCAACTTCGGCTACGTCCTGGCCGCGATGAACGGGATCGTGGTCCGCGTACTGCTGCTCTTCTATCTCGCACCGCTGTGGACCGTCTTTCTGTCGCGCATCCTGCTTGGCGAACGGCTCAGTCGATTCGGCGCGCTCGTCGTGCTGCTGTCGCTCATGGGGGCCGTGACGATTCTCTGGGAACCGGGCATGACCATCCCCGTGCCGCAAGAGAAGGCGGATTGGCTGGGTTTGGGTGCCGGTTTTTCGTTCGCCCTGTTCAACGTTCTGTCGCGTCATGCGCGCGCCATCGCGATCGAGGCGAAATCGATGGTCTCCTTCGCCGGCGTCGCGCTGGTCGGGACGATCCTACTGGCGAGCGGCGTCGGAACGGCGGTCGTGCCGGCGTCGACCGATGCCTGGGGCTTGCTGGTCCTCATTGGCCTGGTTCTGGTCATGGTCAACCTCGTCGTGCAGTACGGACTGGTGCGGATTCCGGCCAACCGGGCGATCGTCATCATGCTGTCGGAGGTCGGTTTCGCCGCGCTCGGCGCCTGGCTGCTGGCCGGCGAGGCGATCGCCTTGCGCGAATGGATCGGCGGGGCGATGATCGTCGCCGCCAGCGTGTTTTCGGCGCGCATGGCGAGCTGATTTCCCCCTTCGCAACGCGCAGAACAAGAAGCGGAATTCGACATGAAATCGAACATCACGACGATCGGTGGCGGCACCGGGACGTTCAACGTCCTCTCCGGCCTCGGCAAGAACCGCAAGCTCAACCTCGCGGCGATCGTCACGGTCGCCGATTCCGGCGGCTCGACCGGGGAATTGCGCGACGAATTCGGCATCCTGCCGCCCGGCGACGTGCGGCGCGCCATCGTCGCCCTGTCGGAAGACACCGAAGTCGTGCGCCGTTTGTTCGAATACCGTTTCAAGGAAGGTCGGCGCATTGCCGGGCATACCGTCGGCAACCTGCTGCTGACCGCGCTCTCGGACATCATGGGCGACTTCGAGCGCGGCATCGAGGAACTGTCGGAGATGTTCGACGTGCACGGCAAGGTGATCCCGGTCACGCTCGACAACGTGCATCTGGGCGTCACCTTGGAAAACGGCGAACGCATCGTCGGCGAAACCGACATCGACATCCCCAAGCACGATGCGAACATTCCGATCCGCGACGCCTTCCTGCTCGGCGGCGGCCGTCTCAACCCGCGCGCGCGGGAAGCGATCGAGAACTCCGACTACGTGATCATCGGTCCGGGTGATCTTTATACGAGCCTCGTTCCGAATCTGCTCTGCCCCGGGATGGTCAACGCGCTGCGCGGTACGACGGCCAGGATCATCTACGTCTGCAACGTGATGACCAAGCACGGCGAAACGGACGGTTTCCGCGCCGAGGATTTCGTGCGCGTGCTGGAGCAGTATCTCGGCTCCGGTCGGATCGACTACCTGCTGGTCAACAGCGGCGAGCTGCGCGCCGATCTGCTCGAAAAGTACAAGGCCGAAGGCAAGACGCCCGTGCGGTTATGCGATCGGGAAGGTCTGATCGCCAAGGGCATCAAGATCGTCGAGCGCGACTTCACGAGCGATACCGACTACATCCGCCACGACCCGCGCAAACTGGCGCGCACCATCGAAGACTTCGCCAGCGGCTGGATCAAATAGCACGTCAAGTCGGGCTCAGCAGGCCTTGTTGATCATGATCTCCAGAATTTGCCGGTCGGTCTGCACCATGCCGCCGCAGGCGAGGGCACAGAGATTGGCGATCGACGCGTCGACGCTGTCCTCGACGATGCCTTCGTCGCCGGTTACGCGCGAGTTGTCGAGCGCCATCAGCACCGATTTGTAGGCTGCGGCGGCCGAAGTCGAGACCTTCATCGCGCAGCTGTTCGAGGCGCCGTCGCAGATCATTCCCGCAACGTCGCCGATCATGCTGCAGATCGCCATGCTCGCCGCACCGAAGCCGCCGCGCAGCAGCCAGGCCATGCCGGCGGCTGCCCCCATCGACGCCGTAGTGACGGCGCACAGCGCGGAGAGTTTCGGTAATTTGCTGTGAATGTAGATCGCCGTCAGGTGCGACAACATCAGGGCGCGCGCCAGGGTTTCATCGTCGGCCTTCACGTGTTCGGCGACGACGACGACCGGGAGCGTCGCGGCAATCCCCTGGTTGCCCGATCCGGAGTTGCTCATCGCCGGCAGCGTGGCGCCGCCCATGCGGGCGTCCGAGGCGGCGGAGGTGCGGATCAGAATCCGGCTTTGCAGATCGTCGGAGAGCAAGCCGTGCTCGACCTGCCGCTTGAGCGTGGCGCCGATGTGCAAGCCGTAATCGCCGCCCATGCCTTCCTGAGCCAACCGGCCGTTCAATCTGGCGGCTTCGAGAATGAAGGCGATCTCCGCGAACGGCGCTGTGGTGGCGAAATCGTGAACACCGTGGGCGGTCGCTTCACGGAACGAGAAGTCGGTCAAATCCTCGCTGTCGATGTCATCCGCCATGAAGATCGTCCGGCCGTTCCTCTCGATCAGCACGACGTTGGTGTGCGAGCCGGCAACGCAGACGCGGACCCAGTCTGCACCGCTCGAGACGCGCGCTTCCGAGTACAGGATGTGCGCCGTGTCGGCGATTTCGACGCTCACCTGCCTGTTGGCGAGCATCGCCTTGCCGGCGGCGACGACGGTCGGCGTCAGTCCTTTGAGCACTTCCAGTCCGGCGTCCGGGTCGCCGCCCAGCGCGCCGACGGCGGCGGCGATCGGCAGGCCGACCATGCCGGTGCCGGGGACGGTCACACCCATGCCGTTCTTCATGAGATTGGCCGAAACGCGCCCGTCGATGCGTTCGGGCCGCGTGCCGAGATGGCGCGCGGCAATCGCCGAGGCAAGGGCCAACGAGATGGGCTCGGTACAGCCGAGCGCCGGGGCGATTTCCTTTTTTGCCGCCTTGAGAAAGTCGGGCCAGAGTCTGCGCTGGTTCGTCATCTTTTTGTTTGCCCGAGAGTGAGTTGCAATCAACGACGAGGCCGCCCGACGGCTGATTGGGCGGCCTCGCTTGGGTTGGCTTCGGAGCGGTTCGGGGTCAGTTCACTCCGCAACACTGCTTGAATTTCTTGCCGCTGCCGCACGGGCACGGATCGTTGCGGCCGACCTTGGGAACTTCGCGACGTACGGTTCCGGTACCGCGTTTGGCCTGCCAGAAGCGATAGATGTCGGTGACAGCCTGCGGCAGATCTTCCTCGCAGTCGCTGATGATCTGATCGCGCTCCTTGCCTTCCGGCCATTTCTCGCCGTGTTCGGAGGCGGCCGCCTCGGCTTCGCCGGTGAGCACCATCATCGGGAACAGGCGCTCGTCGAGGTAGTTGATCTCGTCGGCCTGCTCCTCGTCGACCTCGCCGTCCTCGGTCTCGCCGAGAAACTCGAACCAGTCGTCCTCGGCCGCGTCAACGCCGGCCAGGTAGGCCTGGCACCACGGCACGTAGTCGCTCGGGCCGTTTTCGTCGTCTTCCTTGCCGTAGAGCAGCAATACGGGCGGCTCGCCGGCGGCAAGCTCCTCTTCCAGCGCGTCGGCAAAGCGGCGCAGCAAATCGGCTGCTTCACGACCGGTTTCGGTTTCCAGCACGGCTTCGTCACCCAGCGCGTCGGCCAACCACTCGTCTTCGGCAACCGGCTGCGGACCGGTGAGGGCAGCGCACAGATAACCCTGGATTTCGTCGAGGCGCATCGCGTCGGGCAACGCATCGTCGCTGAGCAGTTCTTCGAGACGGTCGAGTTCGGCGTCGGCCAGTTGTGCCTGCAGGGAGTCGTTGCTCATCAAGTTTAACCTCATGTGTTGGATTGACAGTCGAAATCGGCGAGTTCGACGCGCGAAGCCAGTATCCAGACGGGGATGCCGGCTTCGGCTATCCGGTACCCGGAGCGGTCGAACGAATCGCGCAAGCAAAATGCTATTATAGGCGCCCGTTGTTGCCAGTGCGGCGTCATAGCCGCCCAACCCCGTCACCAACATCAAGCGCAGCCCATCCGGCTGCGTTCTATTTCATGCGCCTGACAAAGCTCAAACTCGCCGGATTCAAGTCGTTCGTCAACCCGACGACGATTGCGCTGCCCGGGCAGTTGGTCGGCGTCGTCGGGCCGAACGGTTGCGGCAAGTCGAACGTGATGGACGCCGTGCGCTGGGTGCTCGGCGAATCGAAAGCGTCGGAGTTGCGCGGCGAGTCGATGCAGGACGTGATCTTCAACGGTTCGAGCGGCCGCAAACCGGTATCGCGCGCCTCGGTCGAGCTCGTTTTCGACAATTCGCTCGGGCGCATCGCCGGGCAGTGGTCGCAGTACGCCGAGCTGTCGGTCAAACGCCTGCTCACGCGCAGCGGCCAGTCCGAGTACTACATCAACAACCTGCACGTGCGCCGCAAGGACATCACCGACCTGTTCCTGGGCACCGGCCTCGGCCCGCGCGCCTACGCGATCATCGGCCAGGGCACGATCTCTCGCATCATCGAGGCCAAGCCCGACGAGTTGCGCGTCTTCCTCGAAGAAGCGGCCGGCGTCACCAAGTACAAGGAGCGGCGCAAGGAGACCGAGAACCGGATCGCCGACACGCGCGAGAACCTGACGCGCGTCGAGGACATCCGCACCGAACTCGGCTCGCAGATGGAACGGCTGGAAGGGCAGGCGGCGGTCGCGCGGCAGTATCGCGAATACAACGACGAACTGACGCGCAAGCAGCAATTGCTCTGGCTCCTGCGGCGTAACGACGCGCAGGCCGAACGCGAGCGCCTGACGCGCGACGTCGAGCGCGCGACGATCGATCTGGAAGCGCAGAACGCCACGTTGCGCGAAACCGAAGCCCGCCTTGAGGAAGCGCGCGAGGCGCATTTCTCCGCGAGTGACGGCGTGCATGGCGCCCAGAGCGGGCTATTCAACGCCAACGCCGAAGTCGCGCGGCTGGAAGCCGAGATCCGGCATCGCCGCGAGTCGCAGCAGGAATACGAATCGCGCCTGGCGCAGCTGACCGACGATCATGTGCATTGGCAAGGCCAGGTCGAGAAACTCGACGCCGACCATGAGCGCTGGCTGGAACTGTCGGTGCTGGCCGATGAGCGTGTCGAGCAGGGCGAAATGCGTCTGGCGGCGCAGCAGGAACGCTTGCCGATCGTCGAGGAAGCGCACGCTGGCGCGCAGGAAGAAGTCAATCGGCAGCGGGCGGCGCTGGCGCAGGCCGACCAGCGCTTGCAGGTCGAAATCACCCATCACGGCCACGCGCAGCGTTCCCTGCAGATCATCGCCGGCCGGCGCGATCGTCTGAACCAGGAACGTGAGGCACTGCCGGTGCCCGATCACGCCGAATTCGAGTTCAAGCAGGAAACGTTGGCCGAGTTGCGCGAACGCATCGCCGAGGCGCAGGAAGAGCTGGTCGCCAAACAGCAGGAGATCCCGCAATTCGAACGTCAGCGCCGCGAGGTGATGGCCGACGTGCAGTACGCGCAGAAGGAACGCGCAGAAGCGCACGCGCGGCGCGCCGCGCTGGAGCAACTGCAAAAGCGCGTGCAGGGCGACGGCAAGCTCGGCGACTGGCTGCATCGGCATCATCTCGAGCATCGCCAGCCGCTCTGGAAATCGCTGCACGTCGAGGCCGGTTGGGAAGACGCGGTGGAAGCGGTTCTGCGCGAACGGATCAGCGCGCTGACGGCCGACACGGCCGATCATGCGTGGAGCAAGGACCGGCCGGGCAGCAAGCTGACGCTCCTCTTGCCGCTCGAGGGCGCAGCCACGGCGGGCGGCGCTGACCGGCTGCTGCAGCACATCCGCTGCGACGATCCCAAGCTCGCCGCGATTCTCGGCGACTGGCTGGGCGAGGTCTATACGGCGGCCGACCTCGGCCTGGCGCTGGCGCATCGCGAACGACTCTCGCCGACGGCGTGCTACGTGACGCCAGGCGGCGACGTCGTCTGCCGGCAGAGTGTCACGCTGTTCGCGCCGGACGCGGCCGGGCACGGCTTGCTCGAGCGCCAGCGCGAGATCGAGGAACTCGGTTTCCTGATCGAGCAGCGCGAGGAGCGCGTCGAAGCGGCGCAGGTGCGCATGGCGGAAATCGAGTCGCGGATGGAAGACGCGCAAGCCGCGTTGCAGGAATCGCGTCGGCAGCTCGACGGCTTGCAGGAGCAGGCGCACGCCATCCAGGTCGAAACGCTCAAGCTGTCGCAGGCGCTGGAACGTTTTCGCGAGCGCCAGGCGCAGATCGATGCGAATCTGGCGGAGATGCAGGCCGAGGAGGAGAGCGAGAACGAACGCCTGTTCATCGCCGACGAAGCGATCGAAATGCAGCGCGAGGAGATTCGCGAACTGCAACGGGTGATGGACGGCGCGCGCGCGCGGCTGGAACAGGCCGAGCGGGCGTTGCGCGACGAACGCGAGCAGGTCAACGGCGTCGAGCGCGAGCTGCGCGAGGCGCAGTTTTCGCAGCGCGAATGCCGCGGCAAGATCGAAGAGATCACACGCGGCCGTGAACTTGCCTGCCAGCAGATCGACCGCATTGCCGACGAATTGGCGCGCTGCGCGGAAAATGCCGAAGCGATGCAAGCCGAGGATCTGGAGCCGAAGCTGCAGGAAGCGCTGGAAACGCGCGTCGCCAGCGAGCGTGCGATGGCGGCGGCGCGCGATGCGCTGGAGGCGGCAACCACGGCGCTGCGTGAACTCGAAGAGCAGCGCATGCGGGTCGAGCACGGACTCGAACCGCAGCGCGAACGCATCGGCGAACTCAAGCTGAAGGAGCAGGCGGCGAGCCTCAATTACGATCAGCTGGCGGCGCAACTGGCCGAAGTCGGCGCCGACGAGGCCAGTCTCGCCAATGATTTGGCCGGCGCCAAACCCGGGCCGCTGCAGGGCGCGATCACCAGTCTGCAGCGCGCGATCGAAGCGCTCGGCGCGGTCAACCTCGCGGCGCTCGAAGAACTCGAATCGGCGCGCGAGCGCAAGGGCTTCCTCGATGCGCAGTCGGAAGACCTGACGCAGGCGATGGAGACGCTGGAAAACGCCATCCGGCGCATCGACCGCGAGACGCGCGACCTGCTGCAATCGACCTACGATGCCGTCAACAAGAGCTTCGGCGAGCTGTTCCCGATCCTCTTCGGCGGCGGCGAGGCCAGGCTGATCATGACCGGCGAGGAGATCCTCGACGCCGGCGTGCAGGTCATGGCGCAGCCGCCCGGCAAGAAGAATTCGACGATTCACCTGCTTTCCGGCGGCGAAAAGGCGCTGACCGCGATCGCCCTGGTGTTTTCGATGTTCCAGCTCAACCCCGCGCCGTTCTGTCTGCTCGACGAAGTGGATGCGCCGCTGGACGATACCAACACCGAACGTTTTTGCGCGATGGTGCGCCGCATGTTGACCAATACGCAGTTCCTCTTCATCAGCCATAACAAGATCGCCATGGAAATGGCCGAACAGCTGGTCGGCGTGACGATGCAGGAATCAGGGGTTTCGCGTATCGTCGAGGTCGACATGGAAGAAGCGCTGCGCATGCGTGAACAGATCGTATAGGACTGAACATGACTGAACTGCAGATGGGATTGATCGGCCTGGGCGCCACCGCCGTGGTCGGCGTCTTCGCCTACAACAAATGGCAGGAGCTGCGGCATCGCAGACTGGCGGAAAAAGTCCTCGATGTGCGTCATACCGACGTCCTGCTCGACGAACCGGTGCGTGACCCTTCCGCGGTGAACCCGGGCGCCGATGAGGAAGAACTCTTCGACCCGAATTCCGCATCGATGCCGACCGAGCGTGAAACGCCACCGTTTGACGCCGCGCCGGTTTTGACCAATGAGCGCATCGAACCGGTGCTGCGTTTCGACACGGAGCCTGTCGAGGAACGAGTCGAGCCGGCCGGCGAACAACTGGACGACATCGTGCCGCCGAGAATGATGGCGCCTGAACCCGTTGTCGCCGCGCCGATCCCGGCGCCAGTTCCGGAAGTGGCGAAGGCGCAAACTGAGACCCACCGCGAGATCGGCGACGTTCCGGAACCGCTGCATCTTCTATCGCCGCAGGTCGACTTCATCGCCGCGTTCGAGGTCGTCGAATCCGCGCCGGCTTACCAGATCCTGGAATCGCAAGCCAACGTGCTGGCGCGCATCCGCAAGCCCGTGTACTGGCTCGGTTTCAACGAATCCTCCCGCGAGTGGGACGTGATCGTCGATGACGGACAGAGCGCTTATCGCCGCATTCGCGTCGGGCTGCAGCTCGTCGACCGGCAGGGGCCGGTCAGTGACGGAGAACTGTCGGTCTTCGGTGTCGCCATGCAGGATCTGGCCGACGAACTGATGGCCATCGCCAGCCTGCCGGCGCGCCCGGCCGCGCTGCACATGGCGGCCGAACTCGACGCCTTCTGCGCCAGCGTCGACATCCAGATCGGCATCAACGTGATCAGTCAGGGGCAGGTGTTTGCCGGGACCAAGCTGCGCGCCCTCGCCGAAGCCGCTGGGATGGTGATCGATGCGGAAGGGCGTTTCGTGCGTTGTGACGACGACGGCAACGTGCTCTATGTGCTGCTCAATCAGGAAAATCTCGGCTTCTCGTCCGAGTCCATGAAGACCCTGACGACGCACGGTGTGACTTTCCTGCTCGACGTGCCGCGCGTCGCGCACGGCGAGCGCGTGTTCAACCAGATGGTTGACCTCGCCCGGCGCTTTGCCGACGTCCTGCGCGGTAGCCTGGTCGACGACAATCGCCGGCCGTTGTCGGAAGGGGCGCTCGAGCCGATTCGCAAGCAGGTCGCGCAATTCCAGACGACGATGGCGGCGCACGGCTTGCCGGCCGGCGGGTCGCTGGCGCGGCGTCTGTTCTCCTGAACGCGGACACGCGCATGGGTGCCAGCGAGCGCGTCCGGGAGTTGCGGGCGGAGATCGGAAAACACGATCACCGGTACTACGTTCTCGACGCGCCGTTGATCCCAGATGCGGAATACGACCATCTGTTTCGCGAGCTGCAGGCGCTCGAAGCCGAACACCCCGAACTGCTGACGGCCGATTCGCCGACCCAGCGTGTCGGCGGTCAACCTCTGGACATGTTCAAGCCGGTGCGCCACGTCGTGCCGATGTTGTCGATCCGTACCGAAACCGACGTCGAAGCGAGCGGCGCGCATGCATTCGACGCGCGCGTGCGCAAAGAGCTGAAACTCGGCGAAAGCGATCCGCCGGTCGAATACGCCGCCGAGCTCAAGTTCGACGGCCTGGCCATCAACCTGCGCTACGAACATGGCGTGCTGGTCCGTGCCGTGACGCGCGGTGACGGCGAGACGGGCGAAGACGTGACGGCGAACGTGCGCACGATCGGCCAGATTCCGCTGCGCCTGCATACCGGGGATCCACCGCTGGTGCTGGAGGTACGCGGCGAGATCTACATGAAGCGTGTCGACTTCGAGCGTTTCAACGCCAGGGCGCAGGCGGCCGGCGAAAAAATGCTGGTCAATCCGCGCAACGGCGCGGCCGGCAGCATTCGGCAGCTCGATCCGCGCATCGCGGCGAGCCGGCCGCTCTCGTTTTTCGCCTACGGGCTCGGTGAGGTCATCGGTTGGCAGCTGCCGCAAACGCACGGCGACGTCCTCGATGCGCTGGCGGCACTCGGGTTGCCGGTGTGCGCCGAGCGCGCCGTGGTTCTCGGCGCCCAAGCGCTTGTCGATTTCCACGAACGTGTGGGCAGACAGCGGGCATCCATGCCGTTCGACATCGACGGCGTCGTTCTACAAGGTGAACTCGCTCGAACTGCAAGCAGCGCTGGGCTTCGTGTCGCGCGAGCCGCGCTGGGCCGTTGCGCACAAATACCCGGCCGAGGAAGCGAGCACGGAAGTTCTCGGCATCGACGTCCAGGTCGGCCGTACCGGCGCGCTGACGCCCGTGGCGCGTCTGGCACCCGTCTTCGTCGGCGGCGTCACGGTGACCAACGCGACGCTGCACAACGAGGATGAAGTGCGGCGCAAGGACGTTCATATCGGCGATACGGTCATCGTGCGCCGTGCCGGCGACGTCATTCCCGAGGTCGTGAGGATCGTTCCCGAAAAACGTCCGATCCTGGCGCCCGAATTCATCATGCCGGTGGACTGCCCGGTTTGCGGCTCGCACGTCGTGAAGGCGGAGGACGAGGCTGTCGCGCGCTGCAGCGGCGGGCTCTATTGTCCGGCGCAGCGCAAGCAGGCGCTGATCCACTTCGCTTCGCGGCGCGCCATGGATATCGAGGGACTCGGCGACAAGCTCGTCGAGCAACTGGTCGATGCCGGCATCGTGCGCACGCCCGCCGATCTTTACAAGATGGGGCTGCTGGCGCTGGTCAACCTTGATCGGATGGCCGAAAAGTCGGCGAACAACCTGCTCGCCGCGATCGAGAAAAGCAAGCAGACGACGCTGGCCAGATTCGTCTACGCCCTGGGCATCCGCAACGTCGGCGAAACGACGGCCAAGGATCTGGCGCGCCATTTCGGCAGCCTCGATCGTCTGATCGCGGCCAGCGACGAGGAATGGCTCCGGGTGAACGACGTCGGCCCGGTGGTCGTCCAGTGCCTGCGCCAGTTTCTTTCCGAGTCGCACAATATCGAAGTCATCGAGCAACTGCGCGCGGCCGGCGTTGCCTGGACGGAGGGCGAACCGCAGACGACGGCGGCCGGGGCGCTTACCGGCAAGACCTTCGTTCTCACCGGAACGTTGCCTTCGCTTTCGCGTGAAGAAGCGAAAGCGCTGATCGAAGCGGGCGGTGGAAAGGTGAGCGGCTCGGTCTCGAAAAAGACGGCTTATGTGGTGGCAGGCGAGGAGGCGGGCTCAAAGCTTGAAAAAGCACGGGCGCTAGGTGTCGCCGTGATCGATGAGGCACAATTGCGAACCCTGTTTGACGAATGACGAAAATAGCGAATGAGGAGGCGAAGCGAGCAATGAAAAAAGTCAGGAAGGCAGTCTTCCCGGTCGCGGGACTCGGTACGCGTTTTCTCCCGGCAACGAAAGCCAGCCCGAAGGAAATGATGCCGATCGTCGACAAGCCGCTGATCCAGTACGCGGTCGAGGAAGCAGCGGCGGCGGGGATCACCGACATGGTTTTCGTCACGGGGCGGACCAAACGCTCGATCGAGGACCACTTCGACAAGGCTTACGAGCTCGAAACAGAACTCGCGCTCAAGCACAAGACCGAGATGCTGGAAACCGTACGCTCGTTGCTGCCCAAGGCGCTCAACTACATCTTCATCCGCCAGCCCGAAGCGCTTGGCCTTGGACACGCCGTCCTCTGCGCCAAACCGGTGATCGGCGAGGAGCCGTTCGCCATCCTGCTCGCCGACGATCTGCTCGACGCCGATCCGCCCGTGATGAAGCAGATGACCGACGTCTTCGACGAGCACCAGTGCTCGGTCATCGGCGTGCTCGATGTGCCGCGCTCGGAGACGCGCAGCTACGGCATCGTCAAATCGGCCTACGTGAGCGATCGCCTCGAACGCTTCGAAGGCGTGGTCGAGAAGCCGAAACCCGAAGAGGCGCCTTCGACGCTGGCGGTGGTTGGACGCTACATCCTGACGCCGCGCATCTTCCATCACCTGGAAAACGTCAAGCCGGGCTCCGGCGGCGAGATCCAATTGACCGACGGCATGGCCGCGCTCATCGCCGAAGAGCAGATTCTGGCCTACCGCTACGCCGGAACACGCTACGACTGCGGCTCCAAGCTCGGCTACTTGCAGGCAACCGTCGATTTTGGCCGACGCCATCCCGAGGTCGGCGCCGATTTCTCGAACTATCTGAAAACCCTGGAACACGCATGACAGACATACAACAGTTGAAGGACATCCTGGCTTCGGCCGACGTCATCCACACGGAAGAAGAAGTTGCGGCGGCGGTCAGCCGCGTGGCTCGCGAAATCACCGAAAAACTTGGCGAGACCAACCCGTTGCTTCTCGTTGTGATGAGCGGCGGCGTGCCGTTCGCCGGCCATTTGATGACCCAACTGAATTTTCCGCTTGAATTCGACTATCTGCACGTCACGCGCTATGGGCAGGAGACTTCCGGCGGCGCGCTCTCCTGGCGCGCTGCGCCGTGGACGCCGGTCAAGGGGCGCACCGTCGTCATCCTCGACGACATCCTGGACGAGGGGCTGACCCTGGCCGCCATCGTCGAACGCATGAAGGAACTGGGGGCGACCGCGTGCTACACGGCGGTGGCGACCGACAAGCTCAACGGCAAGAAGAAGCCGCTCAAGGCGGATTTCGTCGCGCTGACCGTGCCCGACCGCTTCGTGTTCGGTTACGGCATGGACGTGCGCGGCGCGTTCCGCAACCTGCCGGCCATCTATGCCATGAAGGAGGAGTGACATGCTGGCGGTCATCGGCGGGAGCGGCCTCAGCCAGCTCGCCAATCTGGACGTCTCGCACCGGGAAGTGTTGCGCACGCCCTACGGCGAACCGTCCGGCGCGGTGACCTTCGGCCAGATCTGCGGCCGGGAGGTGGCATTCCTGGCGCGCCACGGCTACGGCCACACGATTCCTCCGCATGAAGTCAATTACCAGGCGAACATCTGGGCGCTCTGCAACCGCGGCGTGACGCGCATCGTCTCGGTTGCCTCGGTCGGTGGCATCCGCGCCGACCTGAAACCCGGCGACGTGGTGATTCCAAATCAGATCATCGATTACACGTGGGGGCGAAAGGCGACCTTCAACGAAGGGCCGGATCGATCGGTCACCCATATCGACTTCACCGAGCCCTACGACGAACCGCTGCGCCGAAAGTTGATCGCCGCGGCAAAGCTTGCCGGAGTCCCGATCTGCGACAAGGCCGTCTATGCCACGACGCAGGGACCGCGCCTGGAAACGGCGGCGGAAATCAACCGCATCGAACGCGACGGTGGTGACGTCGTCGGGATGACCGGGATGCCGGAGGCGTCCCTGGCGCGCGAACTCCATGTCCCCTATGCCGCGATCAACGTCGTGGCCAATTTCGCGGCGGGGCGCGCGGATAGCCGCAAGGGAATCAGTTTCGACGCGATTCAAGGCGTACTGCATGAGTCAATGGAGCACGTGCGCTGCATCATCGAAACCATGGTTGGTCATGGCGATCCGTCCAGTTCTTAGGATGGGCGATCCTCGCCTGTGGCAACAGGCGCGGGCCGTTGAAGCATTCGACACGCCGCAGCTGCATGCGCTGATCGGCGACCTGCAGGACACGATGACGCATCTGAACGGCGCGGGGCTGGCCGCGCCGCAGATCGGCGTCGATTTGCGCGTCGTCATTTTCGGTTTCGAGAACAATCCGCGCTATCCCGAGGCCGGCAAAGTCCCGTTCACCATCCTGGTAAATCCCGTTCTGACGCCACTCTCCGAAGACATGGAAGATGGTTGGGAAGGCTGCCTTTCGGTACCGGGGCTGCGCGGCCTGGTGCCGTGTTGGCAGTATCTGCGCTATAGCGGATTCGATCCATACGGTGCGCCGATCGAACGCGAAGTGGAGGGGTTTCACGCCCGCGTCGTTCAACACGAGTGCGATCACCTCGACGGCATCCTCTATCCGAGCCGGATCCGCGATTTCCGTTGTTTCGGCTTTACCGACGAGCTCTTTCCCGACGCCAGCCTCGCGCCAGACGACTGAGGCGCGTTCCCAGCAGCTTCAGCACTTCAGGCGGTCGATCAACTCGGTTTCCAGCTTGATTCGATCGTTGCTCTCGCCAAGATCGCCGCCGCTGATCAGGAAAGTGTCCTCGACCCGTTCTCCGAGCGTCACGATCTTCGCCGTGTGCAGGTTGGCGCCGTGCGCTGCGAGCGTCATGGCTACCGCGTAGAGCAGGCCGGGGCGATCGGCGGCGCTGACCGAGAGGACGAAGTAGAACGCCCTTTTCGTCGGTCTGGATCGTCACCGTCGGCTGAATCGGGAAGTGCTTTACCTGGCGCGACAATCTCCCGCTCGCCGGCGCTTCAGGCGCTGCCTGGCGCGTGAGGCGATCGGTCAACTCGTGTTCGATATAGGCGAGCATGTCCTTGTCCCGATCGCGCCCGCTGACGTCGAGCAGCATGAAGCTGTCCAGCGCGTAGCCGTTGCGCGTCGTATGGATCTTGGCGTCCATGATGTTGAAGCCGGCGCGGCTGAAGAAGCCGACCATGCGCGCGAACAGGTCGCGCTGGTCGAGCGTGTAGGCCATGACTTCGATGCCGTCACCGTGAATATTGATGCGCGCCTTGACGATCGGTTTGTTGCTGTCGAGACGATAGTGCAGGGCGCGCGCGTGCCAGCAGATCTCTTCCGCGGAATGGCGCAGAAAATAGACCGTGTCGAGCTGGCTCCACAGGCGTTCGTGCGCCTTCTCGGGGATCGCGAAATAGCGCAATAGCCGCAAGGATTCCGCTTGGCGTTCCTGGATGATGCCCTGCGTAACGGGCGCCTGGCCGCCCGACAACAGCAAGCGGCGCGTCTGCGTATACAGTTGTTCGAGCAGCTGGCCTTTCCACGTGTTCCAGACTTTCGGGCTGGTTCCGCGGATGTCGGCCACCGTAAACAGGTACAGTGCGGTGAGATGGCGCACGTCCTTCACGATCGCGGCGAAGTCGGCCAGGACGTCCGGATCGGAAATGTCCTTTTTCTGCGCCACGTTCGACATCACAAGATGCTGGCGAACGATCCAGACGATCAGTTCGCTGTCTTCTTCGTCCAACCCGTGGCTTGTGCAGAAAGCCTGTGCATCGATGGCGCCCAACTCGGAGTGACCGCCACCGCGCCCTTTGGCGATATCGTGGAAGATGGCCGCGACGTAGAGAACCCAAGGGCGATCGAAATTGCTGATCAGCTGGCTGCAAAACGGATACTCGTGTCCGAACTCGGATTCGGAAAAGCGGCGCAGATTGCGCAATACCCTCAAAATGTGCTGATCGACCGTGTAGGCGTGAAAGAGATCATGTTGCATCTGGCCGACGACGTTGCCAAAGTTCGGCAGGTAGCGCCCCAGGATGTCGAACTGGTTCATCCGTCGGAGTTCATGCAGCACGCCGCGCGGCTGCTTGAACAATTCGATAAAACACGCCTTGTTGTCTGGGTCGTTGCGGAAAGCATCGTCGATCAGCTGCCTTGCCCGCCACAGCGCGCGAATCGTGCGCGCGGTCATGCCCTTCAGTTCGGAATGCTGCTGCATGACGAGGAAGGCTTCAAGAATCGCGCCCGGCTTCCTGTTGAAGACATCCTCGCTCGTTACATCGAGCAGCTGATGCGTATTCTGGAAGCGTTCGTTGATCGCTTGCGGCACTTGCTCGGCCGGCGGGAAGATTGCCGTGCCCATGTTCTGGAGCAGAATCGTATTGAGCTGCGTAACCGTTTTTGCCGTCCGGTAGTATTCCTGCATCAGGAGTTCGCTGGCGCGCCGGGTCGGCGAATGGGCGAAACCCAGCTGTTCGGCAAGCGCCGTCTGGTAGTCGAACAGGATGCGGTCTTCGCGACGTCCGACGAGCAGGTGAAGATGAATGCGCAGGCGTTGCAGGAACAGTTCGCGCCGTTCCAGCCCGAGCCTTTCCCGGTCGGTGATGAAACCGTGCTGCTCGAGATCGCGCCAGCTGTCACCGTAACCTGCCGCCTGTGCAATCCACAGGATAGTCTGCAGGTCGCGCAGTCCGCCCGGGCTTTCCTTGCAGTTCGGCTCCAGGCTGTAAGGAGATTCCTCGAAGCGGAGGTAGCGCTCGTCCTGCTCGACGCGCTTGGCGTGGAAGAATGCCGGCGGATTGAGCTGTTTGCGGAATCGCGCCCTGAATTCCTGGAACAGCGCTTCGTCTCCGGCAAGGTGCCGCGCTTCCACGAGCGCTGTCTGGACCGTCAGGTCGGCAGCGGCCTCTTCGAGGCATTCATCGACGGTGCGGACGCTGTGTCCGATCTCGAGCCCGATGTCCCAGAACAGGCCGATCAATTGTTCGAGCTGCAGTTTGAGCTTTGCGTCAGCCGCTTTGTCCAGCAAGAGCAACAGATCGATATCCGAAGCGGGCCACAGTTCGCCACGCCCGTAGCCGCCAACCGCGACCAGTACGAGCGAGGCGGGGAAATCCAGTTCGACCCAGAGTTCGCGAAGGACCGTATCGACCAGGTGGCGTCGTCCCAGCAGCAGGGCAGGGACATCCTGTGTCTCGGCATATCGCCGTTTCAAAGCCGTCTGCTCGACTTGCAGACGGTTACGGTAACGCGCCAGCAACTCGCTGCGCGCTTCGGAAGCGAGAATCATGCGGACAACTTGAGATGTTCGGGCGGGTTGCGCGTTCCCGCCGAGAGCGTCAACACTTCGAAACCGGTTTCGGTAACAAGAATCGTATGCTCCCATTGGGCCGACAGGCTGTGATCCTTGGTTACGATTGTCCAGCCGTCCGCCAGTTCACGGATCGCCGCCTTGCCGGCATTGATCATCGGTTCGATCGTGAAGATCATGTTGGCTTTCAGTTCGATGCCCGTCCCGGCCTTGCCATAGTGCACCACTTGCGGATCCTCGTGGAAACGCGCCCCGATGCCATGGCCACAGAATTCGCGTACCACCGAATAGCCCGATTTCTCGGCATACTGCTGGATGGCCTGGCCGATGTCGCCGAGTCGTGCGCCGGCCTTGACCTGGGCGATCCCGATCCAGAGGCATTCGAACGTGATTTCGCAAAGCCGTTTAGCCTGTATCGAGACTTCTCCAACCTGGAACATGCGGCTGGTATCACCGTGATAGCCGTCCTTGATCGTCGTGATGTCGATGTTGACGATGTCTCCGTTCTTGAGTTGTTTGTCACCAGGCACGCCATGGCAGACTTGGTGATTGACCGAAGTGCAGATCGATTTCGGATAAGGCTTGTATCCCGACGGCGCGTAGTTGAGCGGTGCCGGAATGCACTGTTGAACATTGACCATATAGTCATGGCAAAGCCGGTCCAACTCTCCAGTCGTCACGCCGGGTTTGACGAACGGCGCGATATAGTCGAGAACCTCTGCGGCGAGCCGACCGGCTACTCGCATTTTTTTGATTTCGTCGGGAGTCTTGAGTGAAATGCTCATCTGCTCGGGGAACACTTGCGAAGGGAATAAGGAGGCGGCCAAGAATAAATGAACCAGGCTGCTTAAGCAATTTGCCCTACCGTTTGCAGTGGCTCTCGACACGAACGACAAAGGCGGTACCGAAACTGGAGTTTCGCAACCCGCGATGGTACAATCCGCCGGTTTTTTCGACCCCGTCGGAAAAATGCGTACCCAAACCGTACGCGAGGCGATCCGTCAAGGTTCGTCAATTACGCACATTCGTCTGCAAAAGGGTGCCTGTCCTGGTCTTTTTCAAAGCTTCTTGCTGACCAGCAGGCGTAATTGGGCGAATGGTGGTTCAACCCTGATATAAGGAAATCGTATGTCCACGACCATGCGTCAAATGCTGGAGGCCGGTGTTCATTTCGGCCATCAGACCCGCTTCTGGAATCCGAAAATGGCACCGTTCATCTTCGGTGCGCGTAGCAAGATTCATATCGTCAATCTCGAAAAGACACTGGCCAAATACAACGAAGCGATGGCTTTCGTTCGTAAACTGTCGGCCAACAAGGGCAACATCCTGTTTGTCGGTACCAAGCGCCAGGCGCGCGAGATCATCGCCGAGGAAGCCCGGCGTGCCGACGCGGCATTCGTCAACCAGCGCTGGCTGGGCGGCATGCTGACGAACTTCAAGACCATCAAACAATCCACCAAGCGCCTCAAGGACATGGAAGCCATGGTCGAAGACGGCTCGCTTGAAAAACTGGGCAAGAAAGAAGCGCTGATGACGCAGCGCGAACTGGCCAAGTTGGAAAAATCCATCGGTGGCATCAAGGAAATGAACTCGCTGCCGGACGCATTGTTCGTGATCGACGTCGGCTACCACAAGATCGCGATCACCGAAGCCAACAAGCTGGGTATTCCCGTGATCGCCGTTGTCGATACGAATCACTCGCCTGAGGGCATCGATTACATAATCCCAGGCAACGACGACTCGTCGAGCGCGATCCGTCTTTATGCCCGCGGCGTCGCGGATTCGATCCTTGAAGGACGCAGCCAGTTCGTGGAGGAGATCGTTGCCGCAACGTCCTCCGACGAATTCGTCGAAGAAGCGGAATAAGCGTTTCGAACACCGTTGTCCGGCGATGTGTTCACGCATATCGCCAAGATTCTGTTTGAACTGTTCTAACATGGAGCGGCCGGGATGACCGGCCGTATCCGCAAGTGGAGAAGAAAATGGCGGCAATTACCGCAAGCATGGTGGCAGAACTGCGCGCAAAGACCGACGCGCCGATGATGGAATGCAAGAAAGCCTTGACCGAAGCCGATGGCGACTTGGGCAAGGCGGAAGAGATTCTTCGTGTAAAACTGGGCAACAAAGCGACAAAGGCGGCGACCCGGATTACGGCGGAAGGCGTTGTTGCCGTGAGCATCTCGGCTGATGCCAAACAGGGTTCGATCATTGAGGTTAACTGCGAAACCGACTTCGTTGCCAAGAATGATGACTTCCTCGCGCTGACCAAGAGCTGCGCCGAACTCGTGGCGAGCAAGAATCCGGCCGATGTGGATGCTCTGTCGTCCTTGCCGATGAGTGAAGGCACGGTCGAGTCCACCCGGTCGGCGCTGGTTGGCAAGATCGGCGAGAACATGTCGGTGCGCCGCTTCGTTCGCGTCGAAGCGAAAGGAAAGCTGGTTTCGTACATTCACGGTGGCGCGAAAGTCGGCGTGCTTGTCGATATCGTGGGTGGAGACGAACAACTCGGCAAGGACATCGCGATGCATATCGCCGCATCGAAGCCGAAAGCACTCGACGCGTCAGGCGTTGCGGCTGAACTGATCGACACTGAGCGTCGTATCGCCATTGAAAAGGCGCGTGCCGACAACAAACCGGAGGCGATGCTGGAAAAGATTGCCGACGGTACGGTTCAAAAGTTCCTCAAGGAAGTCACCCTGTTGGCTCAAGTCTTCGTCAAGGCCGAGGATGGAAAGCAGACGATCGAGCAATTGCTCAAGTCGAAAGGCGCTTCGGTTGCCGGGTTCACGCTCTACGTCGTCGGCGAAGGCCTGGAAAAGCGCTCGAACGACTTCGCCGCAGAAGTTGCTGCCCAGGCAGCGGCTGCCCAGAAATAAGCCGACAGGTAATTGCCATGAATGAAGCCAGCCCGAACCCGAAGTTCAAACGCATTCTTCTCAAGCTGTCAGGCGAGGCCCTCATGGGTACCGACGCCTACGGTATCAACCGTCAGACGATTTCTGAAATCGTCGGCGAGGTCAAGAGTGTCGTTGATCTGGGCGTTCAGGTTGGCGTCGTGATTGGTGGCGGAAACATCTTTCGCGGCGTCGCTCCGGCCGCGAACGGCATGGATCGCGCGCAGGCCGACTACATGGGGATGCTGGCGACCGTCATGAACGGGCTGGCGCTGCAGGATGCCATGCGCGTTGCCGGAATGGTGGCCCGGGTTCAATCGGCGCTGAACATCGAGCAGGTTGTCGAGCCTTACATTCGCGGCCGTGCCATCCGTTATCTGGAACAAGGAAGGACCGTGATTTTTGCCGGCGGTACGGGTAATCCGTTCTTCACCACCGACACGGCAGCGGCGCTGCGTGGCGCGGAAATTGGTGCGGAGATCGTCCTCAAGGCAACGAAAGTTGACGGAATCTACTCTGCGGACCCAAAGAAAGATCCGTCGGCAACGCGCTACGACAAGATCAGTTTCAACGAGGCAATTTCAAAGAGTCTCGCCGTCATGGATGCGACGGCTTTCGCGCTTTGCCGTGATCAGAAGTTGCCGATCAATGTGTTTTCGATTTTCAAGCCTGGGGCATTGAAGCGTGTCATCCTGGGTGAAAACGAAGGGACGCTGGTTTACTGCTAAGGAATAACGCGATGACCATTGCCGATGTAAGAAGTACCACCGAGCACAAGATGCAGAAGTCCCTGGAGGCGCTAAGGGTCGATCTGGCCAAAGTCCGCACCGGGCGTGCGCACATTGGCCTGTTGGATCACGTCCAGGTCGAATACTACGGGTCGATGGTGCCCGTGAACACGGTTGCCAACGTTACATTGCTGGATACCCGGACGCTTGGTGTTCAACCTTGGGAAAAGGGGATGGTCTCCAAGGTCGAGAAAGCGATTCGGGATTGCGACCTGGGCCTTAATCCCGCGACGATGGGTGAGATTATCCGTGTCCCCATGCCCGCACTTACCGAAGAGCGTCGTCGGGATCTGACCAAAGTCGTAAAGCACGAATGCGAGAACGCCAAGGTTGCGATGCGGAATCTCCGCCGTGATGCGAACGCGACGCTGAAAGAACTCCTCAAGAATAAGGCGTGTTCCGAGGACGAAGAGCGCCGCGCGCAGGACGACATTCAGAAACTTACCGACAAGTACGTTGCGGAAGTCGACAAGCAGTTCACCCAAAAAGAAGCCGAATTGATGGCTGTCTGAAAGCAGCCAGTCGGAAACGCCCGATGGCAACTTTTACCAGCTCCACTCGTTGCGTCCCGGAGGCGCCTGCTCTTCCGCGACACGTTGCCATCATCATGGATGGCAACGGTCGTTGGGCGAAGAAACGTTTTTTGCCGCGATTCGCTGGTCATCGGCGTGACTCGAGACGGTCAGGGATTCCGTCAAGTACTGCTTGGCCCGTGGCATAGAGTACTTGACACTCTTTGCCTTCAGCTCCGAAAACTGGCGTCGGCCGGAAGAGGAAGTGACGCTTCTGATGCAGCTTTTTGTCCGAGCGCTGCAGCAAGAGGTATCGAAACTGGACACGAACGGTGTTCGTCTGCGCGTAGTCGGTGATTTGTCGCGTTTCGATCCCGAGTTGCGGTCGCTGATCTCCGCTTCCGAGCAAAAAACACAAGGAAACGACAAGCTGACGCTGACGATCGCTGCCAATTACGGCGGTCGCTGGGACATCTTGCAGGCGGTTAACCGGATGCTCGCCGAATGCGGCGACAAGCATGCAATCTGGACAGAAGAAGATTTGTCGCCTTTCCTTTCAATGAGTTATGCACCTGAACCCGATCTTTTTATTCGAACGGGCGGTGAAGAACGCGTCAGTAATTTCTTGCTCTGGCAGCTTGCATACTCCGAATTCTATTTCACCGAGACGCTCTGGCCGGAATTTGATTCGGTAGCTTTTGACACTGCCATCGCGTCTTATCAAATGCGCGAGCGCCGCTTTGGACGGACCAGCGAACAACTGCCTGGAAAAGATATTTCCTTGCCGGAAACCAATATGCTTGCTGTTTCCGAATCGGTGTCGATCCGCTCTTCGAATTCCAGCTCAAATGCTTAAAACGCGGATCATTACCGCGATCGGGCTGGTCAGCGTCTTTCTCCTGGCTCTTTTTTATCTGCCACCGATCGGCTGGTTGTCATTCTCGACACTGGTGGCCGCTCTGGCTGGTTGGGAATGGGGCGCGTTGATCGGTATTGGGCAGCGCGCCAGGGTTTCGTTGGGCATCGCAGTTGTGACCGTCTCGGTAATCACGGCATTTGCGGCGCCCAACGCAGTGGGTATTGGGACGTATTCTTTGGCTTCGGCGACTACGCTGGGTCAGTGGTTCTATTTCCCGTCGATCTTTTTTTGGCTTGCGATCGTTCCGCTCTGGCTCAAGTTCCGGTGGAGGATTTCGAATACGTTGATTGGTACTGCGGTCGGATCTGTCGTGATTCTGCCGACCTGGCTTGCGCTGATTCAAATCAGGCAAGTTGGTGAATTCGCGCTGTTGGCGCTCATGGCGACTGTTTGGTTGGCAGACATTGCTGCGTATTTCTCCGGTCGCCGATTCGGACGCCGCAAGCTCGCGCCAGCGATCAGCCCGGGAAAGACATGGGAAGGTGCCGTGGGCGGAGTTCTTGCCGTCATAGTCTATGGTTTCCTCTTTCTGTCCGTATTGCCGTCCGCATTAGCCGAAAACAAGACATTACTGTTCGGGTTGCTCGTCGCCTTCGCGGCACTCAGTATTGTCGGCGACTTGTTTGAGTCCTTACTGAAGCGTCAAGCGGGCTTGAAGGATAGTAGTAGCATTCTTCCTGGACACGGCGGTGTGCTGGATCGCATCGACAGCCTGACGTTGACCTTGCCGATCGTGGCGACCGCCTTGCATCACTTCTCACTTTGATCGTCTTTCGCGTATGCAAAAGCTGACGATTCTCGGTTCAACCGGTTCCATCGGTGTCAGCACGCTCGATGTAGTCCGCCGTCATCCGGATCGATATGCGGTAGTCGCTCTGTGTGGGCACACGCAGATTGATCGCCTGTTCTTGCAGTGCATGGAGTTCAAGCCTGCATTCGCAGTGGTTCGCGATGGGGATCTGGCCAATGAATTGTCGACACGATTGCATGTGGCCGGTAGTGCGACGTGTGTCGAATTCGGGCCGGATGCGCTGGTCAGAATGGCCAAGCTTTCCGAAGTAGACTCCGTGATGGCGGCAATCGTCGGAGCGGCTGGCCTGCCGGCCACCCTGGCTGCGGCAACGGCGGGAAAAAGGGTCCTGCTGGCCAACAAGGAAGCGCTCGTGATGGCAGGTCCGGTGTTCATGCGTGCAATTAGAGAGAACGGTGCAGTTTTGCTGCCGATCGACAGTGAGCACAACGCGATTTTTCAGTCGCTGCCGAGAGACTATTCGGGCGACATGGCGCATGGTGGGGTCCGAAATCTCTTGTTGACTGCCTCGGGTGGGCCGTTTCGCAAGACCCCCTTGTCGGAACTCGGGCAGGTCACGCCTGAGCAGGCTTGCGCGCATCCGAAATGGGTCATGGGGCGCAAGATATCGGTTGACTCGGCAACGATGATGAACAAAGGGCTCGAGATGATCGAAGCTCACTGGCTGTTCAACGTTCCGCCGGAGAAGATCGAGGTCGTGATCCACCCACAAAGCGTCGTTCATTCATTGGTGCAGTACGTCGATGGCTCGGTGATCGCTGAACTCGGCAATCCCGACATGCGCACTCCGATCGCCCACGCTCTGGCGTATCCGGAACGGATCGATGCGGGTGTTGCACCGCTCGATCTGTTCGAAATCGCTTCGCTGCATTTCGAGCGTCCGAGTTTCGAGCGATTCCCCTGCCTGCGTCTGGCGGTTCGCGCCCTTCAGGAGGGCGAAAGTGCGCCGGCCATCTTGAATGCGGCCAACGAGGTGGCGGTGCAAGCGTTCCTTGATGGTGCAATTCGTTACTTGTCGATTCCCAAAATCATCGAGACGGTAATGAACTGTTCGCAACTACGCTTGTTAGCTTCGCTGGCGGACGTTCTGGCTGCAGACAAGGATGCACGGTTGATCGCCGAGCGGGTGGTCGCCGAATTCGCCACGGCATGACAGACTTTTTCCTTTACGCGGCAGCTTTTGCTTTAGTGCTGGGCGTATTGATTGTCGTCCACGAGTTCGGCCACTATGCCGTTGCGCGCCTAGCCGGAGTCAAGGTTCTTCGATTTTCGGTCGGATTTGGTCGAGTCTTGTGGTCGAGACGTTATGGGCGCGATGGAACCGAATTCTCGATCGGAGCATTTCCGATCGGTGGCTACATCAAGATGCTTGATGAACGTGAAGGTGCGGTTGCGCCCACGGAGTTACAGCGCAGCTTCAATCGGCAGAGCGTGTGGCGGCGCATGGCGATCGTCGTGGCCGGTCCGGTTGCCAATCTATTGTTGGCGGTCGTGCTGTTCTGGGCGCTGTTCTTCAACGGCACCGACGAATTCAAACCCATTCTCGGCAGCCCTTCAGTGAGTAGTCCGGCTGAGGCGTCAGGTATCGAGAACGGCGAGGTAGTCCTGAAGGTCGCTGGAGTTGCGGTCAGAACCTGGCAGGAAATGCGCTGGTCGTTGCTGCGTAGCGCTGTCGAAAAGGATGTGGTTGATCTCGAAGTGATCAATGAGCGCAACGAGATCGCTGTTCGCCGCCTGGACGTGAGAACCGCCAAGGCAGATGGATGGCAAGGAGACGCCTTGGAGCGACTCGGTCTCGTAGCGTTTCGCCCGACGATTCCGCCGATCGTTGGGACAGTTATCCCCGATGGTCCTGCCGAACGAGCGGGGTTAAGGCCAGGTGATGAAATTCTGACGGTTGATGAAACGTTGGTTTCCACTTGGCAAGATGTGGTGCAACGCGTTCGAAGTTCGCCAGAGGTGCCGCTCGCAATCACCATTTTACGCGACGGTGAATCGATCTCCATGACCATTACGCCGCAACGTATCGTTGAAAAAGGCGCTGTCTTCGGCAGGATCGGTGCCTCGGTTGATGAAAATGGCGTGGATCTGGACAAGTTGATGGTACGAGTCAGCTACGATCCCTTGGTTTCTCTTGAAAGAGCGATCAGCGAGACGTGGGAGAAATCCGTGTTCAGTCTGGTAATGATTGGAAAGATGATTTCTGGCGAAATTTCGCTTCGCAATATCAGTGGTCCAGTAACGATCGCAGACTACGCAGGGCAATCCGCAAAGCTTGGGCTCGACTATTACCTGAGGTTCATGGCGCTTGTCAACATCAGTCTGGCTGTCCTGAACCTGCTCCCGGTTCCAATTCTGGATGGCGGGCATTTGCTGTATTATGTCCTCGAGATCATTAGGCGTAAGCCGCTTTCAGATCGAGCCATGGAGATCGGCCAGCAGGCTGGCATGGCGTTGATGCTCATGCTGATGGCTCTCGCTTTCTACAATGATGTCAATCGATTGATTTCCGGCTGAAACTATGAAGAAAAATACGCTTGCGGGCATGATCGCTATGCTCGTTGCAGCCAGCGCATCTGCATTTGATCCCTTTACAGTCAAAGATATCCGTGTCGACGGAATCCAGCGAACCGAAGCCGGAACGGTGTTCAGCTATCTGCCGATCAAGGTCGGCGATACCATGACTGATGAGAAGGCAGCGCAGGCAATCAAAGCGCTGTTTGCGACCGGTTTCTTCAAGGACGTTCGGATTGAAATCGATGGCGGTGTCGTCGTAGTAGCCGTCGAAGAACGTCCGGCAATCGCCCAGATCGACTTCGTCGGCCTGAAAGAGTTTGACAAGGAACAGTTGATCAAAGGCCTGAAAGAAGCCGGTTTCGCGATCTCGCGCTCATTCGACCGCAGCATGCTTGAGCGCGCGGAACAGGAACTGAAACGCCAATACCTCACCCGTGGAAAGTATGGCGTCGCTATTACCACGACCGTGACGCCTCTTGAGCGCAATCGCGTATCGATCAACTTCAGCATTGATGAAGGTGTCGCGGCAAAGATAAAGCAGATCAATATCGTCGGAAATCAGTCGTACGCGGAAAAGGATTTGCTGGATGTCTTTCAGTTGCAGACACCCAACTGGATCAGTTGGTATACGAAGAATGACCAGTATTCGAAGCAGAAACTGTCGGCCGATCTCGAAGCGCTACGTTCGTTCTACCTGAACCGCGGGTTCCTCGAATTCAACGTCGAGTTTACGCAGGTATCAATAAGTCCCGACAAAAAGGACATATACATCACGATCAGCGTATCGGAAGGAGAACGATATCTGGTTTCGTCCGTTAAACTCGCCGGCGATTTGATTCTCCCGGAAGAAGAGTTCCGTGCCGCGATGAAGATCAAGCCCGGTGACGTTTTTTCTCGCGAAAACCTGAACGAAAGTACCAAAGCGATCAGTGAAAAGCTATCGGCGAAGGGCTACGCGTTCGCAAATGTTAACGCCGCCCCCGAGTTGGACAAGGACAAGCGGCAGGTCGCCTTTACCGTATTTGTTGATCCGGGCAAGCGCACATACGTTCGACGAATCAATATTGCAGGAAACACCAAGACTCGTGATGAAGTGATCCGCCAGGAAGTGAGACAGATGGAAGGCGGTTGGTATGACGATGAGCGTGTCAAGTTGTCACGTCAGCGAATTGACAAAACGGACTACTTTGGGGAAGTCAGCGTCGAAACGCCGCCAGTCCCTGGGACGACCGACCAGGTTGACGTCAATATCGCCGTGACCGAGAAATCGACAGGCAACGTATCTGTCGGTGCCGGCTACTCTCAGTCGGAAGGCGTTATCCTGTCCGGCGCCATATCGCAAGCGAATATTTTTGGCAGTGGCAAGCACGTATCCCTGCAACTCAACACTGGTAAGATCAATCGAGCCATTGGCGTTGGCTATACGAACCCGTATTTCACTGTTGACGGAGTTAGTCAGGGGTTTGACGTTTATCACAAACGGGCCGATCCGCAAGACTTGGGTTATGTCTACACGACAGAGTTGACGGGCGGGGGCATCAGGTTCGGGATCCCAATTTCGGAGAAACAGTCGATTAACTTCGGTGCAGCAATCGATTACACCGATTTTGAAATCGACTATTCAGACCCCGATACGCCGCTTCAGTACAAAAAATTCAGCGATGACTTCTGTAATAGCAAAGACTCGTGCGGAAATCTTTCGATACCGCTGACGGCAGGTTGGAAATACGATACGAAGGACAGCGCCATCAATCCGACGCGTGGTGCTTATCAAAGCTTGTTGTTCGAGGTCAGCCCCGGCGGGGACATCAAATACTACAAGGCAACTTATCAACATCAGAGATTCTTCCCGGTCGCCAAAGACTGGGTGTTGATGCTCAACGGCGAACTGGGATACGCCAAAGGACTTGGCGATCAAGCAATGCCGTTCTACAAGAACTTCTACGCGGGTGGGCCGAGTTCCGTGCGTGGCTATGAGGCGGCGAGTCTCGGTCCTTATGAGATCGACAGTGACGGGGATATCGTGCACTTGGGCGGCACGGAGCGGGTCGTGTTCAACGCGGAGTTGTCTGTGCCCGTTCCAGGTTTTGGGGCGGACAAGTCGCTGAAATTCGGCCCGTTCTTCGACGCCGGGCAGGTGTACGGTGACTTTGGTGGTGACGTATATGACAGTGGTTCGATCCGCATGTCGGTTGGTTTGGCGGCGACCTGGATTTCACCGTTTGGCCCGCTCAAATTCAGTCTGGCCCAGCCGCTCAATGACGAGAATAATGATAAACTTCAGCGCTTCCAGTTCCAGATGGGACAGACTTTTTGATCAGGAGAGATAGCTTGAACACGAAAACTGCCACGTTATTGGTTGCGCTGATGGTCTCGCTACCAGTGTCTTTCGCGTCGGCATCAGAAACGATGAAAATCGGCTATGTCAATACGCAGCGCATCTTCCGCGATGCACCGACGGCGGTAAAAGCGGCAAAGCGGATCGAAGCTGAATTCTCCAAGAGAGATCAAGATCTCAAGTTGATGGCCAAACAAATTCAAGGACTGCAAGAATCGCTGGAGAAGAACGCCGTCACGATGCCGGAGTCCGAGCGCCGTGCCAAAGAGAAGGATCTCAACGAACAATCGCGCGAGTTTCAGCGGAAACAAAGGGAATTTCGCGAGGATTTGAACCTTCGCCAGAACGAAGAGAACGCAGCGATTATCGAAAAGGCAAATAAAGCCATCAAGCAGCTTGCCGAGAGCGAGAAATACGATTTGATCGTGCAGGATGTCGTCTGGGTCAGTCCCCGGTTGGACGTTACCGATCGAATCATCAAAGCGCTGACGGAAAATGCGGGCAAGGGCGAAGATTCTGAAACCAAACCGCAAGCCGGAAACGGCAAATAGTTGGTGTGACGTCCGGGAAAGAAGGAGTGCGGCTTGAAGAAATCGTCTCCCGTCTTGGCGGCGTTCTTGAGGGAGACGGTTCTGTTGTAGTCTCGCAGGTTGCCACATTGGCTTCTGCGGGTTCCGGTCAGATCGCCTTTCTTTCCAATCCAAAATACAGGCGGCAATTGCAGGTCAGCTGCGCCAGTGCCGTCATCGTTCCACCAAGATTTGCGAACGACACGGTGCTGCCACGTATCGTTCATCAGAATCCGTACGCGTATTACGCTCGAGTTGCCTCGTTGCTGAACCCTATGGAGATGGGCTCTCCGGGCGTGAGTCCATTTGCTGTTGTGAAAAGCCAAGTTCCCGCGTCCGTACGAATTTTTGAGAACGTTGTTGTCGGACAGGATGTTTCAATCGGCGATAACGTAACCTTGTTTCCCGGCTGCGTCATTGGTGATGGCGTGGCGATCGGTAGCGACTCGATCCTTTACCCGAACGTGGTGATCTATCCCAAATGTATCGTAGGGAAGCGGGCGGTCATTCACGCGGGAGCCGTCGTAGGCAGTGATGGTTTCGGTTTCGCAAGAGAAGGGGAGAACTGGATTAAGATTCCGCAGATTGGTCGCGTGATTATTGGCGACGATGTGGAGATTGGTGCGAATACATCAATCGACCGTGGCGCCCTTGACGACACAGTGATCGGCAACGGCGTCAAACTCGATAATCAGATCCAGATTGCTCACAATGTGATCATTGGTGATCATTCCGCGATGGCCGGATGTGTTGGGGTTGCAGGTAGCACGAGAATTGGTCAGAGGTGCACTGTTGGCGGAGCGGGGATGATCGTGGGGCATCTCGAGATCGCCGATGACGTTCACATTTCGGCCGGTACGATGGTTACCAAGAACCTGCGCAACCCCGGCCAATACACGAGCATCTTCCCACTTGAGGCACACGACGAGTGGCTGCAGAACGCTGCTCAAATCAAGCGACTGGCAAAGTTGTCCGAACGGGTCGCCGAACTTGAGAAAAAGCTCGAACTTATGGAGAAAGCGCTTTGAATTCAATGGATATTCATCAGGTTTTAGAACACTTGCCGCATCGTTATCCTTTTCTTTTGGTTGACCGTGTTGTCGAGTGTGAGCCGGGTAAATCGATCCATGCATACAAGAATGTGACCATCAACGAGCCGTTTTTTGTCGGGCATTTTCCGCATCATCCAGTGATGCCTGGTGTGTTGATCATGGAGGCCCTCGCGCAGGCTGCCGGCATACTTTCGTTCAAGACTATGGAAGTGAAACCGGACGAAAACTCGGTTTTTTATTTTGTCGGGATCGACAACGCACGTTTCAAGAAACCCGTAACGGCTGGTGATCAGCTTCACTTGCACGTGGAAATCATGCGGCAGATGCGAGGTATCTGGAAGTATAAGGTTGAAGCGAGGGTGGATGGCGAGGTTGTCGCCGAGGCTGAACTCATGTGCGCAAAGCGTGACGTCAGCTGATCCGCAAGATAACCCGACCAGCAGAGCAAAGAGATGATCCATCCGACCGCGATAATCCACCCCGACGCGAAAATCGGCGCCAATGTTGCAGTTGGCCCTTATTCAATCATCGGCGAACACGTCGAAATTGGCGACGATTCAAAGATCGGCCCACACGTCGTCATTTCTGGGCATACCCGGATTGGCCGTGAGAACAGTATTTTTCAGTTCTGTTCGATCGGAGAGGTTCCGCAGGACAAGAAATACGCCGGCGAGCCGACGCGTCTCGAAATTGGCGACCGCAATACGATTCGCGAGTTTTGCACCTTCAATCTGGGAACGATCCAGGATGGTGGCGTTACTCGTTTGGGTGACGATAACTGGATAATGGCATATGTGCATATTGCGCACGATTGCCAAGTGGGGAACAGGACGACTTTTGCCAATAATGCGCAGTTGGCGGGTCATGTTCATGTTGACGATTGGGCCATCCTTGGTGGTTACACGGGTGTTCACCAGTTTTGTCGTATTGGTGCTCATACGATGACCGCTGTCGGTACGGTGGTGCTGCAGGATGTTCCGCCGTTCGTCATGGCTGCGGGCAATACAGCAACCCCTTTTGGAATCAATGCAGAAGGTCTGAAGCGGCGCGGCTTTTCCGCTGACGCGATGATGGCTCTGAAACGAGCTTACCGGACTCTTTACAAATCGGGTTTGATGCTGGAAGAAGCTCGCGCGAAACTTGAAGAGGATGTCAAGCTGCATCCCGCAATCCAACCGATTCTCGACTTTCTCGCGGTTTCCAAGCGCGGCATCATTCGATGAAAGCGAGTGTGGTTCGCTTTGCCATCGTGGCGGGCGAAGCGTCTGGCGATCTCCTGGCAAGCCACCTGATCCAAGCGCTCAAGGCGAAATTGCCCAATGCGGTGTTCTACGGCATTGGCGGTCCGAAAATGCAGGGGCAGGGATTTGATGTGTGGTATCCGCTGGAAAAGCTGGCCGTTCGTGGCTATGTCGAGGTGCTCAAGCATTATCGAGAGATTTTACGGATACGCAATGATCTGAAACGCCGTTTGCTCGCCGACCCACCGGATGTGTTCATCGGCGTTGATGCCCCGGATTTCAATCTGGGATTGGAAAAATTGCTCAAACTGCATGGAATTGCGGCAATTCATTACGTGAGTCCATCGATTTGGGCATGGCGAGGGAAAAGAATCCACAAGATCGGCGCAGCGGTATCCAGGATCCTCGCGTTGTTTCCGTTCGAACCGGTTCTCTACGAAAAGCAGGGAATTCCGGTCACCTATGTCGGTCATCCATTGGCGGATATGCTGCCAGTCGAAGATGGTCGAGGCGAAGCGCGACAACTTCTTGGGTTGGCGGATCAGCAACCTGTTTTTGCGTTGTTGCCCGGAAGTCGCCAGTCCGAACTGCAGTACATGGCGGATACATTCATCGAGACGGCGCGAGTGATTCACAGCAGGCTTCCCGAAGCACTGTTTCTGGTACCGCTGGCGACGCGGGAAACGAGATTGCTGTTCGAAACGGCACTCTATCGATGCAATGGACGCGAGTTACCCATTCGTATGCTGTTCGGACATGCACACGATGCGATGAAGGCTTCCGATGCGGTATTAGTCGCGAGCGGCACGGCGACGTTGGAGGCCGCCTTGCTGAAACGCCCCATGGCCATCGCCTACAAGATGGCCCCGTCTTCCTACCGGATGATGCGGCGTATGGGATATCTGCCGTACGTCGGATTGCCGAATATTCTGGCCGGAGAATTCGTCGTCCCCGAATTCATCCAGGACGATGCTACTGCCGAAAACTTGGCACAGGCATTGTTGAATCATTATTCCGACAAGAGAACCAGTGCGTTTATCGGTGAAGTATTCCGTGGCATCCATCTTCAGTTGAAGCAAAACACCGCTGAGAAGGCTGCAAGAGCGGTCATCGACAGCCTGCCATCATCGGTACGCAACGATGCCCTTGCTTCGGCTTGACGGTCTTTCCTGTGGCGTTGACGAAGCCGGTCGAGGGCCGCTGGCCGGCCCGGTAGTCGCAGCTGCGGTCATTCTTGATCCGGAAAATCCGATTGAAGGCCTGAACGACTCGAAGAAACTCTCGGCTAGACGCCGTGAGCAACTTTTGATCGAGATCCACGCCAAGGCTAGAGCATGGGCTGTTGCGGAGGCGAGCGTGGCGGAAATAGACGCAATCAACATTCTCCAGGCCAGCATGCTGGCGATGCAGCGCGCGGTCGCGGCACTTCGCATTCGGCCGAGCAAGGCTTGGATAGACGGGAATCGTTGCCCAGAGCTTGCGTGCGCCACCGAAGCAGTCATCAGTGGCGATGGGAAAGTGGAGGCAATTGCGGCGGCCTCGATCCTTGCCAAAACAGCGCGCGATGCGGGAATGCGCGAACTGCATATCGCCTATCCGCAATACGGTTTCTGTCGCCATATGGGGTATCCGACCGCATTCCATTTACAAGCTTTGCGTGAACATGGGCCGAGCCCCATTCATCGGCGTAGTTTTGCGCCGGTCGCGCAACTCGTACTCTTATGAGGCAGATCGCTTCGCGCGACAATCCCCATTTCAAAGCGCTAAAGAAGCTCTGCCAAAATGGTCGGGAACGTCGCAAGACGGGGCGAGTGGTACTTGACGGGATTCATCTCATCGAGAGCTATGTCCAACGATTTGGTTCACCTGAAGAAATCGTGGTCAGTAGGAGTGGACTCGGGCATACCGAGATTGCCCGCTATATTGAGAGCAATGCGGCGGAAATAGCTGTCAGCGTGGTTGACGATTCATTGTTCGACGAACTCGCTTCGGTCGAAACGCCGAGCGGGATTATCGCGGTGATTGAGCAACCGCACAGTCAATACGGATTGAATCTACAGGCCGACGCCGTTTTGCTTGATGGAATCCAGGATCCAGGAAATCTTGGGTCCATCCTGAGAAGCGCCGGCGCGGCTGGGTTTAGACAAATACTGCTTTCGGCAGACTGTGCGCACGCTTGGTCACCCAAAGTGCTTCGTGCGGCGATGGGCGCACATTTCCTGGTGGATATCCACGAGCGATGCGATTTGCCGTCGTTCCTCGGCGGCTATCAAGGCCAATCGATTTCGACCGAACTGAACGCCGCAGATTCGCTTTACGCGGCGAGCTTCGGCAGTCCAATCGCCTGGGTGTTTGGCAGCGAGGGGCAGGGTGTTAGGCCACACGTTGCCGCAGCAGTAAGCTCGCGGATCGTCATCCCGATGCCCGGCCAAGCGGAATCTCTGAACGTGGCGGCGGCAGCTGCGATTTGCCTGTTCGAGACGGTACGCCGACGCCTGCAATAACGGTTTACTGCCCGATCTTTACGCGCATCAGCCTTTGTCGTTCGCGATTCCAATCGCGCTCTTTCTCCGCTTCGCGCTTATCATGCTGCTTCTTGCCTTTCGCCAAACCGATTTCGACCTTGATCCGCCCCTTTTGAAAATGCAGATCCAAGGGCATCAAGGTATATCCGGCCCGTTCAACCAGACCGATCAGTTTGCTGATCTGCTTTGAATGCAGGAGAAGTTTGCGCGTCCTGATCGGGTCCGGATGCACGTGGGTTGAGGCTTCGGCAAGCGGCGTGATGTGCATGCCGAAGATGAAAACTTCACCGTCACGGATTACGACGTAGGATTCCTTGATATTGGCCCGACCCGCACGAATCGCCTTGACCTCCCAACCGAGCAAGGAGAGGCCGGCCTCGAACTTCTCTTCGATGAAATAGTCGTGAAATGCCTTCTTATTGGTGATGATGCTCATATGGCGTATTCCGGGAGTGCTCCTTCGACGGTGCTAGAATCGCGATTCTACAGGATTCACGGGGTGCGGCTGGAATGGCCATCGTTGAGAAATCGGTTCTGATCGCGCATTCGGCACAAAAGATGTTCGATCTTGTCGATGCGGTCGAGGAATACCCCAAGTTCTTGCCTTGGTGTAGCCAGACATGTGTCGATTTCCGTGACGAAACGAAAACTGTCGCAACCCTGCATATCAGTTACCTGAGCGTCAAATCACACTTCACGACTGAGAACGACAAAACGGCGCCAACGACGATGAGCCTCCATCTGGTTGATGGACCGTTTCGGAGGCTGGAAGGGTTATGGCATTTCAGGCCGTTGACGGCGGATGGCTGCAAGATTGAATTCAAACTCTCCTATGAGTTTTCCAGCAAAATGTTCGAAAAGGTCATTGGTCCGGTTTTTGGTCAGATAGCAAACACGTTCGTGGATGCATTTGTGAAACGAGCCGACGAGATCTATGGGGTTACGAATGCCTGAAACAATCAGTGTCGAGGTGATCTACCCTCGCTCGCAAAAGCAGGAGATTTTTTCCCTCGAGGTTCCCGAAGGGACTACCGTCTGGCAGGCGATTGAGGCCAGCGGCATCTTGTCCAAGTATCCGGAAATAGATCTTTCCAAGAACAAGCTCGGTATTTTCGCGAAACTGGCAAAGCCCGATACGCCGCTGCGCAACCAGGACCGGATAGAAATCTATCGCCCGTTGATTGCCGATCCAAAGGAGGTGCGCAAGCAGCGCGCGGTTGAGGGAAAGGCAATGAAGAAAGGTGCTGGCGAGACGGAGAACGGTGGCTGACGTTCGGAATGCCGACGGTCAGTTACTGCAATTTGACTGAAGCATCTGGCGGGTATTGGTGATTTCCTGCTCGCGCTGTGAGTCGTCCATGAAGTAGCGCTCACCCTTATCGTCGCGCAAGGCAATGCGCTCGCCGGACTCGAGCGCTTGCAGATTGCGACGGGCGGATTCGCAGTTTTTTGCCTTATCGGCCGCCACCGTTTGATCCTTGGCCGCTTTCTCTGAAGCGTCTTGCGCTTCCTTCTGACGCTTGCGCATTTCCAATTCTCGATCTGCCGCCGATTTTTGCGCAGGGATGGCCGAGGGGGCGGATGCCGAGTCGATCCGCTTTGTAGCGGTTACGCTTCCGACAGGTGGCTTGTCCGAAATCACGGTTTTCCCGCTTTCGTCCTTCCACTGGTAAATCTGTGCATTGGCCGCTATCGCGACAGAAAATGCAGCAAGCGCTAGAGCAAGGCGTCTCATGGTCGTCCTGAAGAGGGGGAGTCCGCTGTATAATACTTATTTGTGACCTCGGATTATAGGCCATGCGTTTAATTCAAAGGGCGCTTACGTTTGACGACGTACTTCTCGTCCCGTCTCACTCCTCGGTTCTCCCGCGTGACGTCAGCCTCAAGACACGTTTGACGCGAAATATTTCTCTGAACATGCCGCTGGTATCAGCGGCCATGGATACCGTTACCGAAAGCCGTTTGGCGATTGCCCTCGCCCAAGAGGGTGGTATTGGCATCGTGCACAAGAATCTCAGCCCGAAGCTGCAAGCCGCCGAAGTCGCGAAGGTCAAGCGTTTCGAATCGGGGATTCTGAAAGATCCGATCACTGTTCCGCCAACGATGTCGGTACGCGAGGTGCTCGAACTCAACCGGTTGCACAAGATATCGGGTTTCCCGGTTGTCGAAGGCAAACTGGTCGTGGGTATCGTGACGAATCGCGATCTGCGCTTCGAAACCAATCTGGATCAACCGGTCTGCAACATCATGACTCCACGCGGGCGCCTGGTGACAGTGCGCGAAGGCGCGACCGTCGAGGAGGGCAAGGCGCTGATCCACAAGCACCGCCTGGAGCGCGTTCTGGTGGTGAATGATGCCTTTGAGCTTCGTGGTTTGATCACAGTCAAGGACATCATCAAGACGACCGAGCATCCGCTGGCCAGTAAAGACGCGTCCGGCCGTCTTCGTGTCGGCGCGGCGATCGGTGTCGGCACTGGTACGGAAGAGCGTGCGTCACTTCTTGCAGAAGCGGGTGTCGATGTGATCGTCGTCGATACTGCGCACGGGCACTCACAGGGCGTTCTGGATAGAGTGCGATGGGTGAAAAATCAGTTTCCGCATGTCGATGTCATTGGTGGAAATATCGCAACGGCGGACGCCGCGCGCGCACTCATCGACCATGGCGCAGACGGCGTGAAAGTGGGCATCGGACCTGGGTCGATCTGTACGACGCGGATCGTTGCCGGCGTTGGCGTCCCGCAGATTACGGCGATTCAGATGGTCTCCGACGCGATCAGGAGCAGCGGTGTCCCGATGATCGCTGACGGCGGTATTCGCTACTCCGGTGATATCTGCAAGGCGATCGCTGCAGGCGGTGATGCTGTCATGCTTGGCGGATTGTTCGCGGGGACAGAGGAAGCCCCGGGCGAAGTCGAACTGTTCCAGGGCCGTTCGTACAAGTCCTATCGCGGGATGGGGTCGATCGGCGCAATGGCGGCAGGCGCGGCTGACCGCTATTTCCAGGACAGTGCCTCAAATGTTCAACAAACTGGTGCCAGAAGGCATCGAAGGGCGTGTCGCGTACAAGGGATCGGTCTTGGCGGTCATCCATCAGTTGATGGGCGGCTTGCGCTCATCAATGGGCTACCTTGGCTGCGCGACGATTGAAGAAATGCATGAGCGCGCGGCTTTTGTCGAAATTACCTCTGCCGGAGTGCGCGAGTCGCACGTGCACGACGTGCAGATCACCAAGGAAGCACCCAATTATCACGTTGATTGATCTTTCGGCAATCATTGTCCCGAGGGGCGGCTCAAGCAGCCGCCCTTGTTCTTTCAAGGCTTGAAAATGGCTCACCAGAAAATTCTCATCCTCGATTTCGGCTCTCAAGTTTCCCAACTCATAGCGCGCCGAGTGCGTGAGCAACAGGTCTATTGCGAACTCCACCCGTTCGATGTGTCTGAGGAGTTCGTCCGTGAATTCAATCCTCAGGGAATCATCCTCTCCGGCGGACCGAATTCAGTTTATGAGGCTGCAGAGTGGCGCGCGCCACAAGCGGTGTTCGAACTCGGCGTTCCTGTTCTTGGTATCTGCTATGGCATGCAGACCATGGCGCAACAGCTTGGTGGTGCCGTTGAGAGCTCGGGAAAACGGGAGTTTGGTTACGCGGAGATTCGAGCGCGTGGCTATTCCAAGCTCTTTGATGGAATTCAGGATCGCACCAACGACGATGGCCATGGCCTATTGGACGTATGGATGAGTCACGGCGACAAAGTGACTACATTGCCGGACGGATTCCAGGTTGTAGCAAGCAGCGAGTCTTGCCCGATTGCCGGCATGGCAGACGAGTCACGACGGTTCTACGCGGTTCAGTTTCATCCCGAAGTAACGCATACGCTCAAGGGCAAGGAAATGTTCGCCCGCTTCGTTCACGATATTTGCGGCTGTGGGCATGACTGGAACATGCCGGACTATGTAGAACGAGGCGATTGAAAGAGTCCGTGCGCAGGTTGGAAACGAAGAAGTGATTCTCGGATTGTCGGGCGGAGTGGATTCGTCGGTAGTCGCGGCACTGTTGCATCGCGCGATTGGCGATCAATTGACGTGTGTTTTCGTCAACAACGGCCTTCTGCGCTTGAATGAGGCAGAGCAGGTCATGCAGACCTTTGCCCGAAACCTGGGCGTGAAGGTGATTCATGTTGAACGCGACCGAGCAGTTTCTTGGATACCTGAAAGGCGTTACGGAGCCAGAAGCTAAGCGCAAAATTATCGGACGAGAGTTTGTCGAGGTATTTCAGGTTGAATCGAAGAAGCTGTCGAATGCAAAATGGCTCGCGCAGGGAACGATTTACCCGGATGTGATCGAGTCGGCTGGTAGCAAAACCAAGAAAGCTCATACCATCAAGAGCCACCACAACGTCGGCGGCCTACCGGAGACGTTGAATCTCAAGCTACTTGAGCCGCTACGCGAACTGTTCAAGGACGAGGTGCGCGAGCTCGGCATCGCGCTTGGTCTTCCGCACGAAATGGTCTATCGCCACCCCTTCCCGGGACCGGGGCTCGGCGTGCGCATATTGGGAGAAGTAAAAAAGGAGTACGCCGATCTGTTACGCCGTGCTGACGCGATCTTCATTGATGAGTTGCGCGCGGCGGACTGGTATGACAAGACCAGCCAGGCCTTTGCCGTCTTTCTCCCGGTCAAATCCGTGGGGGTGATGGGCGACGGCCGGACTTATGAATACGTTGTCGCCTTACGTGCCGTGCAGACGCAGGACTTCATGACCGCGCATTGGGCAGAATTGCCGCACAGCCTGCTCGGTAAAGTATCGAACCGGATTATCAACGAGGTGCGTGGAATCAATCGCGTGGTTTACGACATTTCAGGAAAGCCGCCGGCGACGATCGAGTGGGAGTGAATTTACGTCCTTCGAGGACTATCGCCAGCTATCGAAAAACAGCCGTAACATGTTGATCTATAAAGAAATACGTCACGGCAGCTATCGGTGGCTATCGCCGGCCAGCAGAAAAAGTTGACGGTAGAGCTGACGGTAAAAATCGAGGCCGGATTAAGACACTCTCGTTCACTATTCAGACTTTTACCGTCTTTGACGGTAAAAGCCTCTTCTGGAAAGCTTGTTTCATGCGGCTTTCCGGGCATCAGCAGGTCTCCAGGTCCTTGACGGTAAAACCTGACGGTAAAGCCGTCAGAAAGCCGGAGGAAACCTCGATGCTGACCGACGCTGCACTACGCAATTTCAAGCCTAAGTCCAAGATTTATAATGCTTCTGACCGAGACGGGATGTACGTGACGGTATCGCCCAGCGGCACCATCACCTTCCGCTACGACTACCGCCTCAACGGCCGCCGGGAGACGCTGACCCTCGGGCGCTATGGCCCTGGCGGCATCTCACTGGCGATGGCGCGCGAACTCCTCCTGGACGTGCGCAAAGCCGTCCTCAAGGGTGTATCGCCCGCGCTGGAGAAGCAGCGCGAGAAACGCCGGGTGGTCGCCATCAAGACCTTCGGCACGGCGATGGACACGTGGCTGGTCAACGCAAGGTTGGCCGACAGCACCCGTGCCATGCGCAAGCACATCATCGACCGGGACATCCTGCCGGTCTTCCAGAACCGCCTGCTGACCGAAATCCAGGCCGAAGACCTGCGGGCCTTGTGCAACAAGGTCAAGGAGCGTGGGGCGCCGGCCACGGCGGTCCAGATTCGAGACATCGTGAAGCAGGTCTATGTCTACGCCATCGCCCACGGCGAGAAGGTGGACAACCCTGCCGACAGCGTGGGAGCAGCCTCGATCGCCACCTTCGTTCCGAAGGATCGTGCCTTGTCGCCGCTGGAGATCCGGCTGTTCGTGCAGCAGATGGAATCGGTGGCGACCTATCCGACCATCAAGCTGGCGCTGCGCTTGATCCTGCTGACGCTGGTGCGCAAGAGCGAACTGATCCAGGCCACTTGGGATGAGGTCGATTTCGAGAGCAAGACCTGGACGATCCCGAAGCAGCGGATGAAGGGGCGCAATCCGCACGTGGTCTATCTGTCGCGCCAGGTACTCGACATCTTCGTCACGCTGCACGCCTGCGCGGCCGGGTCTCGGTTCGTGTTCCCTTCCCGCTACGACGCACAGCGGTGCATGTCCAATGCGACCTTGAATCGGGTCACGCAGCTCGTGGCAGAGGCTGCGAAAACCAAAGGGCTGCCGCTGCAACCGTTCACGGTCCATGACCTGCGCCGCACCGGCTCGACGCTGTTGAACGAAATCGGCTTCAACCGCGACTGGATCGAGAAGTGCCTGGCGCACGAGGACGGACGATCCTCGCGCTCGGTTTACAACAAGGCCGAGTACGGGGAGCAGCGGCGGCACATGCTGCAAGAGTGGGCCAACATGGTCGATGCCTGGGGCGGCGGGCAGACCTACGTGCCGAAGCTGTTGCCGGAGAACGTGGTGGTGCCGGCATTGAGCGCGATGGCCTGATTGGCTGAGAGCCGCTGCCCGGCTTCATTCCTCACTCGAACCCGCCCGGACAGGGCGGGTTTTTCGTAGGTGGACATCCGGCTTCGAGATGCTGCCGCGACGAGCTTGCTTGCGCTGCTCGATCCACGCTTCCACTTCGGCCAAGTCCCACACGACGCAGCGCGGCGTCAGGTTGAAGCGACGTGGGAACTCGCCGCGGCGCTCCATTTCGTAGATCGTCGTCTCGGCCAAGGGGACGATCAGCCGCAGTTCCTGGCGGCGGATGGTGCGCCGGAAGGGAAGGGGGCTCTTCGGAAACTGCGGTAGCGCCTCGTAGGCTTCCGTTCCCGGCAAAGGCGGAGGTCCGCTGGCATCGGGGACAGGTGTGTGGGTAGGTGGGGGCAGGGTTTCCACCACGGGCTCCATGAATGGCTTGTGTATGGAGATATGGTGAGGTTCGGCACCTATCGGGACAACTCGCTGTGGCGTAGCGCAGCGAATGACAGGGGACGGGGAGTTATACTGAAAAACAACACCATCGGCCTAAGCATAGGGAGGAGCAATGCCGAAGAATGCCGCGATCGACATTCGAGACCTGAAGCTGGATCTGCACAATTACCGGACAGTCGCTCAGTCGAAAGAAACTCATGCCATACAGGCTATGATTTCGGTTAGCCCGGATCGGTTCTGGGCGTTGACGGAAAGCCTTCTGGAAGATGGTTATCTGCCGACGGAGAATGTCATCGTCTCTAGGGCAGCAGGTGCCGACGCCGAGAATGTTGTCCGAGAGGGCAATCGCCGCATTGCCGCTATGAAGCTCATACACGGCTTGTTTCCGAAAGGCGGTCTCGCGGTTCCTTCCCAAATCGCCGAAAAGATCAAAACAATTTCGGATGATTGGAAGAAGGCCAACCAAGCTGTGCCGTGTGTCGTATATGGTCCCAAGGAAGCAACAGTTGTCGATCGAATCGTCACCTTGACCCACGGCAAGGGCGACAAGGCTTCACGAGAGGACTGGAAGGCGATCGCACGAGCCCGGCACAACCGTGACGTCAACAAGGCATCCGAGCCTGGACTCGATCTTCTGGAAAAGTATCTCAAGTCGGCGCGCAATCTGTCCAAAGAGCAATCAGACAATTGGTCGGGGACATATCCGATTTCTGTGCTCGATGAAGCGATCAAGAGGCTCGCTCCTCGACTTGGCTTGAGCAATGCGCCGGAGCTGGCGAAGAAATACCCCAAGATCGACCATCGAGATGCCCTCGACGCAATCATCAAAGACATCGGCGAGGGGGTCATCAAGTTCGAGACTCTGCGCGGATCAGGCCGCGATTTCGCCAGCCCCTATGGGATTCCGGTGCCTGCGGAAAATGAGCCGACGGCAAAGCCTGGGGCGAAGCAAGACGACGCCGGCGACAAGGCCGGTGGATCGACGGGGAATGCTTCAGGGAGCAATGGACGTCAAGGAACAGGTTCTGGCGGAACTGGCACGACAACTGGCGGGGGCAACGCCGGCACGAACGGCAAGGGAAGTGCCGCGGCCGCGGCAGGTACGAGTAAGAAGACGGCCGCTGTTTCGATCAACGATCCCAAGGCCGTCATGCGGACGCTCAGGAAGTTCTCGCCGCTGGGGCTGAATCGGGAAAAGGTGGTGGCCTTGAAGAAGGAGATGCTGACGCTCAAGCTCGAAAAGGCGCCGATGGCATTCTGTTTCTTACTGCGCAGCTCTTTCGAGATTTCAGCGAAGGTCTATTGCGATGACCATAAGCGCAGTGGAGGGCCGAGCCTCAAGGACAAATCCGGCAAAGATCGCACGTTGGTCGATGTGCTGCGGGATGTCGTCAATCATCTCACCGGCAACAAGACCGACAAGGACGCAGTGAAGGCTCTCCACGGAGCCATCACTGAACTTGCCAAGCCCGAAGGCATCCTGTCGGTGACTTCGATGAACCAGTTGGTTCACAACCAGAAGTTCTCGGTGCAGGCGGGTGACATTGCCGGCCTGTTCGGCAATGTCTTCCCGTTGCTTGAGGCAATGAACAGTTCGACGGTCAGCTCAACGTAAAAGCGAAGTCATGCTCGTACCGCTCTGGCGTCGTACCCGGACGGAACGCATTGGTCTGACGGTTCTTGATTTCCGTGGTCTCGCCTGTGTGCAAGGCTTTCACGCGCCAATCCGCAAGGCCCGCCTTCAGCGATGAGCGAACCCCCTCGAACAGATCGTCCTTGGTCAGCCTGGCGCCGCCGATCCGAATGACGATGACTGTGCCTTTCTTGACGAGATTGGCGCAGCCTTCCCATGCCTCTTCTAGAAACTTCCAATAAAGATCGGCGCTCGTGTGACGATCATCGCGATTCTTCTTGATGAGCGGCCTTTCAGCGCCGCCCAGAAACCACAGGCGAAGCCATTGATCTTCGCTGTAGTCCGTCGTATCGAGATACGGTGGTGAGGTGACGATCAGCTTGACCTGATTTTCAAGACTCGGGAATGCCTTTTCCGCCTTGCGTGCGTCTCGCAGCTTAACGCTGCCGCGCAAGCTGGGTCGCTCGCTCGTCAAGCGGTAGTCGGCCAAGGTGCTGGCGATGGCAAAAGCATCGCGCTGTGGCGGCGTCAGTCCCTTTTCAGACCACCAGCGTACCGAGTAGTCTGGCTTCGTACTGATCGTGCGAGGCATACGGTTGCTCAGGCAGTTAGGAGTCTTGTGAGACTCGCCGTGCAGAGCGCCGAGAGTGATGGCGGCGATAAACCGATCTACCCGCGAATCCTGCCAGTCAAGCGTCTCGCGCAGGAACAGCAACTGCTGCAAGGTGGTTTCGTGAAAGCAGGCATGGAAGAAATCGCCTTCGGGCGGAGTGAACTCGTCGGCCTCGGAAAAGGCGATCTTAAGTTCGGCCAAGCGGGTCTTTACATTGCTGAGTCGGGGCGCATCAGCCTTGGCGCCCGCGATGCAGGCGGCGACAGGATTGATGTCCACGCCGCTGGCATGACGGCCGTTGAGCAGGCTCTCGAAGACCGTGGTTCCGCGGCCGCAGAATGGATCAAAAACGGTATCGCCGCGCTCTGTATATGCCAGCAACTGCTTTGCAACGAACTCCTCGGGGAACATCGCAAAGTAAGGGCAAATAGAATGCAGGGGGTGTCTCATGCGTGCACCAGCCCCGCTGTCTGACGAGTATTTTGGACCCAGGCAATGACCTGATCGAATCGTTCGGCTCCTTCTACCTGTTGGCGATGAGGAGCGGCGAACGCCATGCATGCATTGGCGAAATGCGTAATCCGCAGTCGATCGAAGATCATGCCGAAGCGAGGCTCTTCGTACCAAAAGCGATTCTTGACGGTGTCCGAAAAGGAGCCCTGCGGCTCCTCAATGTCGTGGTGGAACGGGAATGGAATGAACATCGCCGGCGTCGAATGCTTGGCTGGCTGCTGGGTGAACCAAGCCCCGTGGAGCTGGTCGATGTATTCCGTTACGGTCTTCTCCCGCCATTTTGTACCCGATGCGCATTGGCCGATGAGGTACATCTTTCCGGGCATGCCATCGGGGTGGTTGCGCCAGGCGATGACGTCGATCCCTCCATCTTTCAAGGAGGTTGGCAAACCATCGGGGATGTCGTCATTGGCCCGTACCGTTCCTATGCCGAAGCGGGCAAAGGTCTGTCGCAGGGCAGTGAGGAAGCCTGTCCCGGTTGCACGGGGAAAGCCGAAGGAACTGACTTCTCCATTGATGTAGCCGCCAGCGGCCAAGCACGCGCAGACTTGGAACGCATCCGCGATCTGCTGTTCGGCCTGCATCAGCACATTTGTCGGGTGCAGTTTGCGCTCACGGATTGCGCAGGCAAGCAGGCAAAACAGATAGACAACCTGACCGGGCTGGTTCCCCTGATCGTCCTTCAGCGCCAAACGATGGCGAGCAGCATTGACATCGAACGGGTAGGATTCCCCGAGTATCTGCTGTCGATAGTCAAGTTCCTCGAAAGCGATGTCGATGAACTGCTGACGACCTTCTTCGAGGATGGCTTCGTCCAAGACTTCGCCAGTTTCTGCATCGACCTGGTTTGGTTCGGCGGCTTCGTCTTCGAGAATATCCAGCACGTTCAGCAAGGTCGAGCGCGTGGACACTCCACGCGCGTCCACCAGCGTCTGGAGTTCCAGCCAATCAGCCAGAGCACTCCGCGTGTCCGAGGGAGTAGGGGGATTGATGACGACCATCAGCGATCACCCGCGTCACTCTCTTGTTGCTCGCGCATCGTCGTTACCAACGCGCGAGCAGTACGCTGCATGCCTTCGGCGACTTTCAGGAGTGTCGGCTCGCCGTTATAGGCTCCGGCCAGACCGAGCACGTCCTCGCACTGCTTCGCGGCCTTCATCAAGGATTCCTCAAATCGGGCCGACGCTGGCTCGACGCGCTCGTAGGCAACGCGCAGGTCTCGCCGCGCCATGAGCATTGCCTTGGCCTCGGGATGTGCCAACACCTTGCTCAGTTCGTTGAGGTTCGGATTCTGGCTCTGGATGACGGTTGGCTCGCTCTTATGTTCCTGGCCGTAGAGCCACGACATCAACTGCTGTAGCTCATTGCGTTTGTCGGCAGGGATCGGGTCCGCCTGGGGTGGTGCCGACAAATCCTCGGTGCTGAGGTTCAGAAACTCACGCACCGATGCGCGTGTCAGCGCGGTATACAGGTGCGAAAAAGCGAAGTTCTTTTTGGAAATCTGTGTGAGGTCAAATCCGTCTTTCAACGCTTGTTGCAAGGCGAACCAGCCATTGACAAGGCGCCGAACGGTATTGTGGTTGTCGCCGAGCGTGCGACTGATCGTGTTGATATCGCCGCCGCTTTCATACCACTGGGCCGCGTACTTCGCCTTGGCCAACGCATCCCACTTGAAGGGGCCATTGATGTGCTTGAAGCCGATGAAGCTGCGCGCGTCGTCGCGGTGATCGACGATGAGGACGCGGACCTTTTCAGGTAGTGGCTTGGGTGCCTCAACTGCTGGAAGGGTGATCTTGAGCTTCTTCCGCAGTTCTTCGTCGGCAATTAGCCGAAGGGCGGCCAATCGGCGATTGCCTTCGAGAACGATGTTGCCATCACGCAGAACGATCAATGGCTCGAAGTCGATGTATCCGGCTGAAAGGATGGACTGGATCAGCTCATCGACATCGGCTTGGTCGTACAATTCTCGAATGATGTCCACTTCATCGGTGTAACCCAGGTCGATGAATCGAGGGTTCTGTCGATCAAAGTGCAGGTCGGCGGGCGCAATGAAATCCTGGCCTGGCGAAAGTGGGCTGGTGGCGACGCTAGCCATTTATGCTTTCCCCCAGGTTGGCGTGATTTGGACAGTCTTCTTGCGCGTGATGCCAGTGTTCGTTTTCATGTCTCGGCCGCCTTCTGTTTCTCAATCCACGATTCAATGTCGTCACTCTTGAATCGCCACGCGCCGGCGACCTTGAAGCCGGGTAGCTCTCGTTTCTTGACGAGTCGATAGACGGTCTTCTCGTCCACGCGGAGAAGCGCCGCGACCTCCTTCACAGTGAGCACGGAGTTATCGACCATGACATCCACGCAGTAACAAGTCCTTGGATTGTATATGAATCCAGTCCAAAGCAGTACACCTTAGGACTGACTTGTCCAGAGTGCGACGAGCTACTTCTCCCTGCGCTTCGCTCCATTGACGCTGGTACGAAAGAGCGAACTGATCGAGGCAACATGGGCCGAGGTTGATTTCGAGAATGCCACTTGGACGACTCCGAAGGCACGGATGAAAGGTCGCAACCCGCATGTCGTCTATCCGTCACGCCAGGCTGTGGACATCTTCGTTGCGCTGCACACTTGCGCAGCGGGGTCGAAGTTCGTCCTGCCGTCGCGTTACGACGCCGACCGCGACGCTCAACAGCGTGACCCAGATCGTGGCGGAGCGCGCCAAGGCTGCCGGCCTACCGCTGGAACCTTTCACTGTGCATGACCTGCGTCGCACAGGCTCGACGCTGTTCAACGAGGTCGGTTTCAATGGCGACTGGATCGAGAAGTGCCTCGCTCATGAGGACGGGCGTTCCTCGCGTTCGATCTACAACAAGGCCGAGTACGCCGAGCAGCGGCGCCACATGCTGCAAGAGTGGGCGGATATGGTCGATGCCTGGATCGACGGGCGCACCCATGTGCCGAAGCTGCTTTCGGAGAACGTGGTGGTTCCCGTCCTCAGCGCTGTCCTGTGAAGGGAGAACGGCATGATTGTTCTCTCTAAGCGAGCCGCCGATGCGCGGAGTATGGTTTATCGTTGTCGTAAAAAGATCACTATGAGTGATCTTTTTTGCTATAAATAAAACCTTCAAGCCTTGGCAGGAGTTTATAAAAGCTGTATTTTGAGCATCATGAGTGATCAAAATACAGGAAAGCTGAACCTGCTGCTAGCCGAACTTGGCGACACACGTCTGATATCGAGTCGCTGGCTGCGGGCACACGGCTACTCCAACAGCCTCGTCGTGCGCTATGTGAGCAGCGGTTGGCTGGTGTCGCCTGTACGCGGCGTCTACATGCGCAAGGGCGGCCACCTACAGTGGGAAGGTGTGGTTCGCAGCTTGCAGGTTGGGGAGGGGGTGCCGCTGCATGTCGGCGGCCGCTTCGCACTCAGCCTGCAGGGGCACGAGCACTACCTGCGTCTGGGCGACGCCGGAACAATCACGCTATATGGGCCGGGACGGTCACCGGGTTGGCTCGGCAAGCTGCCGTTGGAGCAGCGTTTCGAGTTTTTGGGCAAAGGGGCGTTCGATCTGCCTCCCTTGTCGTTCGCAGCGGAGGTGTCCGAGAAGACGCTGCCCGAGCAAGGGCTGGCCTGGCATCAGGCTGCGCTGGGTGCCGATGCCTTGGTTTGCTCTACGCCGGAGCGGGCCATGCTGGAGCTGTGCGATGGCATCGCAGGCGCAACGTTGGTCTATGAAGCCGATGCGCTGATGCAGGCCATGACGACGCTGCGGCCGCAGCGGGTTGGCCTGCTGTTGCGCCACTGCCGCAGCATCAAGGCCAAACGGGTGTTCCTGGCGCTGGCCGAGCGCCATCGGCATGCGTGGCTATCGCACGTGTCACTGGAGGGGGTCGATTTGGGCCGGGGAAAACGCGCACTGGTGCCTGGCGGTCGCCTGCATCCGACCTACCAGATCACCTTGCCGGGAGACCTTGATGAACACCTGGCTTGATCACTGGGCCGAGGATGCGAAACTGATCGCCGAAGCGCTTGGGCGACTGGCCGATCTGCTGTGTGCCCGGCCCCTGCAATTGCAGGGCTGGCGAGGGCGCAGGCGTCACGCGGTTGGTGGCCAGTCGCGGTCGCGCGCGCGTGCAGATCGAGACAACGCCGGTCATGCGCGGTACGGTGCATCCTGTGCGCAACATGGTGGTGCGCCCCAGAGTTGAGGACGCGTTCGGTTTTGCTTCGGTGCAGGTGCTGGATTTTGCTGATCTCTATGCCGGCAAGCTGGCTGCGGCACTTTCGCGGCAGCATCCGCGCGATCTTTTCGATGTTGGCTTGTTGCTGGAAGACGAACGGGCGGATCAGGCGCTCTGGCGAACGTTTCTCGTCTACCTTACCTGTAGCCCCAAGCCTGCCTGGGAGATGCTCACGCCTCGCGTGCCTGCGGATTTCGCAGCGACCTTCGAAGCGCACTTCAAGGGCATGACGGCTGAGCCTATTGAAGCCGAAGTCTTGCAGGACATCCATGAGCGCCTGCTGGCGCGTGTGGCGGGTTGGCTGGATGAGCCATCGTGTGCATTCCTGCGATCTATTGAGGACCAGCGGCCGGACTTCGATCTGATCGAACTTCCACGTGCGGTCGATTTGCCGGCTGTGCGGCGCAAGCTGCACAACCTGGCCAAGCGCACCGAAGCCAAGCGTGCGGCGGATCGGAGCCTGCTGGAAGAAACGCTGGCCCGGATCGTTGGTGCCAGATGAGGCCCAATTAGTCGTTCCTAGTTCCATACGCTCAGAGCATCTACTGAAGTAAACGAATGGATTCTCTCGGCGGCATCAAACAACGATTTCAATAGGCGCGTTTTTGGTATCGCCAGAAACGCTAACGGCATCAAATTGCAGGTTCTGGTATCGCCATGCAACTCGATCTTTTCGAACATAGTCAACAGGTTGTGCTGCGTAATGCGGTTATCGGCGCCGTCCAGCGCCTCGATGCCGATGGCATTAAAGTGGCCGTCGCCGCGCTGGCTGCGGCGTATGCGGCCGATCCTTTGTTGCCCGACATGGAAACCCTTTGCCTCTGCATCGGAGCAGACGCTCCGCCATCCAGTTTGAGTACGACCGATGCGGCGATACGCCTGCAGGATGCGGAACGGCTGTTCGAACCGGCGGCGAGGCGGGTTTTCGGCACGATGGCGGATGCCTGGCTCTCTCCTTTTTGGCTTGATCTGGCGCGAGCCATGGCCGGCTTGCCCCTTGATCCACGCGCGGAGAAGCTGCATGCGGTGCCGCTCCATATGCGCGGTGGCGATTGGCAAGGCCGCGCTTGCCGCCATCGAAGCCATCCCGTCATGGCGACGGCAGCCGGCGCCCTTGAGCTGGATGATCGAGGCCCGTTTCCATGTCGATGGCCTTGAAGCAGTCTGGCCTCTGATCGTGGAGCTCGCCTGGATGGCGCCGCAGCGGGCCAGACTGTCGTCGTCGCGGCTGGCCGATCCCCGGCTGGCGCGGCTGCTTCATCGTTTCGACACCGAGTTCGAGGACAGCGACGCGGAAAACGGCTTCGCCTGGTTTCCCGCCTGGCTGCTGATCGAAGACGGCCATCTCGCCGACACGCTGAAACTCGTCGAGCAGGGCTGCCTTACGCTTCCGGAACGCTGCGCTCGCCTGGTCATGACGCTGCTTGTCCTGGAGTGCCAGGGACGCCATGCCGAAGTTGTGGACAACAGACGACGGCTGCGCGAAGTGAACGGCACGCTGTTTGCGCTGTACATGCAAAGCAGATAAGGTCTGAATTTTCCGCAGCGCCGCATGAACGTCAACTCTCCTCACCGCGAATTCTTTCGCCACCTCAGCACCGACAAGGCGGCGCTTTACCGCGCCATCATGGAGGTTTTCGCAGCGGCCAAGCGCCAGTTTCGGCCTTACCTGCGACCCGACGAGGTGCTGCGCGAAGCGGCGTGGTCGAATGTTCCTCCGACACTGGAGGAGGTGCGGGCGGCGCTGACGCAACTGGTGGATTGGGGCAACCTCGAATCCCAGCCGGATACCGCTCGGGTGGCCAGCATCGACGATTTCTATCTGGCCCGTTTCCTCTACCGGCTTTCGCACGGCGGCGAGGCGGTGGAGTCGGCGCTGGCCGCCTTCGCGCAGGCGCTCAGGCGCCGCGGCGAGTTGCAAAGCGTCGCTCTCGAAGACATCCACGCCCGTCTCGAAGCCCTGAGCGGGCTGGGTTCAGAGAGCGCGCCGGACGATGCCAAGGTGCACGAAGTGTTGCGTGACCTGGTGCGCGTGTTCGAGGATCTGGCCGAGAACGCCCAGGCTTTCATGGCCGGCATCGTCCGCAGCGTGGAAATCCAGCAGGCCGATGTCGGTGCCGTGGTCGGCTTCAAGAAGCGGCTGATCGACTACCTGGAGCGCTTCATCGGGGATCTGGTAAGCCGTTCCGGCGCCATTGCCCAGCGTATCGAGGCGCTCGATCCCCGTATCGACGCGCTGCTGTGGCAGGCGGCGAACCGCGAGGCGCGCGACGTCGCGCCGGGCGATGCCCTCGATCAGGCCGATGCGCTGCAGGCGCGCGTCCACGCCTGGCGCGAACGCTGGCGCGGCTTGCGCTTGTGGTTCGTCTCGGATGGCCACGGCCCGGCCCAGGCCGAAGCCCTGCGTGCCAAGGCGCGGGCGGCGATTCCCCAGTTGCTGGCCGCCATCGCCGCGGTCAATGAGCGCCGTAGCGGACGCAGCGACCGTTCGGCCGACTTCCGTGTGCTCGCCCAGTGGTTCGCGGAGTGCGCCGACGACGGCCAGGCCCACCGCCTGGCGCGTGCCGCCTTCGCCCTCAACCCGGCACGCCATCTGTCGCTGCTCGCGGCCACGGAGGTACCGGCGACGACCGCGTGGCGGGATGCGCCGGCGGTGGCGATTCATCCGCGCCTGCGTGAATACGGTACGGCATCGATGCGCGGCGCCACACCGCGCGTCAGAAACCGCGACGCCGAACGGGCGCTTCTGGCGCGGCAGGCTGCCGCCGAGCATCAGCAGGTGGACGCGGCCCGTGCCCGGCTGGCGACGGGCAGGATTTGCCGCCTATCGGAACTGGGACCGCTCGACCCGCACGCGTTCGATCTGTTCCTCACCATCCTCGGGGAAGTGCTGGCGAGCCAGCCGTCGCCGGACGAGGCCGTGGCGCGTTCGACGTCCGACGGCCTGCTGCATATCCGCCTCGAACCTTTGGGCGAAGACACTCACGCCGCGATCGAAACGCCGCTGGGCGTCTTTTCCGGACGCGACCACCGGATCACCATCAGGCCCATCACGGAGGCATGATGCGGAAGCCGCGCTTCGAAAGCCACGCCATCGGCGACCGTCAGGCGCAACATCGCCAGGAGGAATACCGTGACGCCGTGCGCGCGCTGCTCATGCAGCCGCTGATGACCAGCGATCACCCCGATTTCGCCGCCGTGCGTCGCCATGCCGATCAACTGCGCACCTGGTTCGCCCGGGAAACCGGCTGGCCGCTGGCCATCGAGCGCGACTGCGCGCGCCTCTACAAGCGGCCGGCCGAGTTGTCCGATGCCACGCGCGGCCTGCCCGGGTTCGACCGCCGCCGCTATGTATTGCTTTGTCTGGCCGCCGCCGTTCTGGAGCGCGCCGAGCCCCAGATCACCCTGCGCGTGCTCGGCGATCGCCTGCTCATCCTGGCGAGCGAACCGGCGCTTGCCGAACGGGGATTCTCCTTCGGGCTGGAGAACGTCCATGAGCGCCGCGAACTGGTTGCCGTCTGCCGTCTCCTGCTCGATTGGGGCGTCGTCGCGCGGGTGGCCGGCGATGAGGAAGCCTATGTACTCAGCCAGGATGGCAGCGGCGGCGATGCGCTCTACGATATCCACCGGCGCGTGCTCGCCGGACTGCTGGCCGCCGTGCGCGGACCGTTGACCTGGCCGCCGTGCGCGGACCGTCGACCTGGCCGCCGTGCGCGGACCGTCGACCTGGCCGCCGTGCGCGGACCGTCGACCTGGGCGCCGGAAGCCGCCCCGTGCGACCTCGAGCAGCGCATCAAAGCCCTCGTCGCCGAGCATCAGCCGGAAAGTGAGGAAGGCCGGCGCACGGCCCTGCGCCACCATTTGTCGCGCCGCCTGCTCGACGATCCGGTGATCTATTTCGATGAGCTCGATGCCGACAGCCGTGCTTATCTCCTGAATCAGCGCGGCCCGATGGCGGCGCGTCTTGCCGAAGACAGCGGCCTGGTCCCCGAGCAGCGCGCCGAGGGCGTCGCGCTGGTGGACGACACGGCCTTGCTGACGGATGTCGCGCTGCCGGCCGAAGGGACGGAATCCCACGTCACGCTGCTGGTGGCCGAATTCCTCGCGGATCACGGGCGCGAGGACGCCGCCGCCGTCGTCACGGAAGCCGAGGTCGCCGATTTCATCCGGGCGGCGACGGCACGCTATGGGCGTTATTGGCGCAAGTCGGCACGCGAGCCCGGTGGCGAGTGGGAACTCGTCGAGGCCGCCCTGGGCCGATTGGCCATGTTACGGTTGATCGACCGGGAAGAAGGGACAGTACGCCCCTTGTCCGCACTGGCCCGCATCGCTTTGGGGGAAACGACCGTCAAGACCCAGGGCCGCCACGAACCCATGCAACTGGGTATGTTTTCATGAATGCAAACGCATTGCCGCAGCCGATGCTCGACCGTTGGCAACCTCTGCGCCTGGGGCTGATCGACCTGTACCACTACGACAGCGAGGAATTCTGGTTCCGCGACGGCCACTTGCTGCTGCGCGGCAACAACGGTACCGGTAAGTCGAAAGTCCTGTCGCTGACCTTGCCCTTCCTGTTCGACGCCCAGGTCAAACCGTCGCGCGTCGAGCCCGACGGCGACCCCGGCAAGAAAATGGCCTGGAACCTGCTCATGGGCAAGTACGAGCGGCGCATCGGTTATGTCTGGGCGGAATTCGGCCGCCGCGGCGAAAACAGTCAGGCCCGTTTCGTCACCCTCGGTTGCGGCCTGTCGGCGGTGGCGGCGCGTTCGCAGGTGGATCCCTGGTATTTCGTCGCTGACGATACGCGCATCGGCGAAAGCCTCTGGCTGACCAGCCCGCAAGGCGCCGTGCTGAACCGTGAACGTCTGCAAGAGGCGCTCGGCGGCCACGGCCAGGTTTTCCCGAACGCGGAAAATTACCGTCGGGCGGTGGACGAACGGCTGTTCCGGCTGGGCGCCACCCGCTACGCGGCGCTCATGGATACCTTGATCCAGTTGCGTCAGCCGCAGCTCTCCAAGCGTCCCGACGAGGCCAACCTCTCGGAAGCACTCACCGAAGCCCAGCCGCCCTTGCCCGCCGAACTGCTCGGCGACGTTGCCGATGCCTTGAACCAACTGGAGGAATACCGCCAGGAACTCGAGAGTTTCGAGGCGTTGGCCAAGGCCGTCGGGCAATTCAACCTGCGTTATCGCGTTTACGCCGGCATCAACGCCCGGCGCGAAGCGGGTCGGCTGCGCGCGGCCCAGACCGAGTTCGACAAAGGCAGCCAGGCAGTGAATGAGGCCCGGGCAACGCTGGCGCTTGCCGAAAAGGAGGAGGGGGAACAGCAACGGAAGCAGGAGAAATTGGCGGGTGATCTGCGCCAGGCCCGCGCCGTCCAAGATGCCTTGCGTGGCGATCCGGCGATGGACGAGGCGAAGCGGCTGGATGATGCAAAACACCAGGCCGAACAGGCGCGGAAGGATGCCGATGAGGCGATGCAAATCCTGAAAACAGCCACCGACCGGCTGGAACGGGAAGTCATAGCGTTCCAGGAGTACGAGCGGCGCGCCGGCGAGACGCGGTCGGCATTGGCCGAATCCCATGCGGCGGCATCGGTCTGCGCGGACACCTGCGGGGTCGGCGCCGATTTCGCGCAGGAAGCAGTGATCGGCGACGCCGAGGCGCTGTCGGTGCTCGACAACCGGGCCTGGCAGGCCGTTCAGCAGCGCTTGCGCGAGTCGCTCGCACGTCGGCGCGACCAGCTTGGCGTGGTGCGGCGGCGGCTGCACGAAGCGGACGATGCCCTGGATAAACGGCGGCAGGCGCAGGAGCAGCGGGACGTGCGGGCCGATGAATTCGAAGGTGCCGCTACCCGGCGCCTTGAGGCGGATGCCGGGGTCGAGCGCCAGGGGGAGTTGCTCGTCGAAGCCTGGCAGGCGCATTTCGATCGCCTCGTACAACTGCGGCCGGCACAGCCCGAGGCGGTATTGGAGGCCTTGGCCGAATGGGTCGCCGGCATGGCTGGCGACAACCCGGCACGCGCCGCGCTGCATGCGGCGCAGCACGCCGCCAGCGAAAGATTCGCGGGGCGGGCCGCGGCGATCGGCCTGCGCAAGAAAGAACTGACCGAGGAGCGCGAGAGCTTGTCGCTCGAACGGCAACGTCTCGAGCAGGGCGAAGATGCCGCTCCGCCCGTACCGTACTTCCGCGCCGCGAGCGCACGGCTCGACCGGCCCGGGGCGCCCCTGTGGCAGTTGCTGGAGTTTCGCGAGACCGTTGCCGAAGCGCAACGCGCCGGCCTAGAAGCCGCCCTGGAAGCGAGCGGCCTGCTCGATGCCTGGGTAACGCCGGACGGACGGCTGTTAACCGCCGACGGTACGTCGCCCTGGCACGACACCATGCTCGTTGCTCGCGGCCACCGGGCTGCTTCCGCCGCGGAGTGGCTGCGGCCGGCGGAGCAGACTGCCGTCGCCGCGCCGGTGGTGCTCGCCATGCTGGAAAGCATCGCCTGTGGCGAGATCGAGGCGGTTGATGCGGAAGCCTGGATTTCTCCCGACGGGCGTTTTCGCGTCGGTCCTCTGACGGGCGCTTGGAGCAAGCCCGCCGCGGTCTACATCGGCTTTGCCGCGCGCGCGGCGGCGCGGACGCGCCGCCTGTCCGAAATCACCCGTCGCCTGGACGAGATCGACACAGCATTGGGCATCATCGATAAGGAAAAGGAAAAGCTCGAACGGCACCGAATCCGGGCGGCGCATGAATGGAATACGGCGCCGAACGACGAGGATCTGCGTGCCGCCCATCTTGCCGCCGCCGCCCATGCCCGCGCCTATGAGGCGGCCGAAGCGGCGTTGCGCCTGGCCGATGCTCGCCTGGCGGATGCCGAGCGAAACTGGACCGAGGCTCGCGCGCGCCTCGCCGAAGACGCGGAAGACTTGCGCCTGCCCACCGAACGCGCTGCCCTCGATGCGGTCGACGGCGCCTTGCACGGCTTCAACGACGCCTTGCAGCGCCTGTTCCTGGCCGCACAGGAAGTTCGCCACGCCTTGCCTGCGCTGGCGGCGCAAGGCGGGCGCGAAGCCGAGGCAAGGGCCGACGAGATGCGTTGTAAGGAACAGTCCGCCGACAAGCGGGGCCGGGCTGATGCGGCCCAGGTGCGCTGGCAGGTACTTTTCGATAGCATCGGCTCGACGGTCGCGGACATTTTGCTTCGCCTCGAAAATGCGCGCCAAGCGGTGCAAAAAGGTGAGGTTGAACGAGAAGGAAGCCACAGAATCACTACGTAAAGCCACCGATGCCCGCGCCCGTGCCGGACAGAAGGCGGAAGACTGCACCGGGATCCTGGAGGAACGGCGCGCCAGTCGCCAGATCGCGATAACGGGCCTGCAAGGCTTCGCCGCCAGTGGTCTGCTGGCCGTCGCGGCGCCGGACGTCGAATGCCCCGATCTTTCCGTGCCCTGGACCATCGAGCCGGCGCTCACGCTGGCGCGCCATGCCGAGCAGGCGCTGGTCGGCGTGAAGGCCGACGACGCGGAATGGAACCGCATCCAGAACCGGATTTCGGACGATTTCAGCGAGCTCTTGCGGAGTCTTGGAGCGCTCGGCCATCAGGCGCATGCCGCGACCAGCGACCACGGTCTGGTGGTCAGCGTGGTCTATCGCAACCGCCCGGAACGTCCGGACCGTCTCGAAGCGATCCTGGCGGAGGAAATCGCCCAGCGCCGCGAACTGCTCACCGCCCAAGAGCGCAAGCTTCTGGAAAACCACTTGCAGGCCGAAGTGGCGAGCGTCATCCAACGCATGTTGCGGGAGGCCGATCGCCACGTGGATGACATCAACGCCGAACTCGACAAGCGCCCCACCTCGACCGGCGTGCGCTTCCGCCTGGTCTGGGAAGCGTTGCCCGAGGGCAGCGATGGTGCGCCGGTCGGACTCGAAGCGGCGCGCAGGAAACTCCTCAACACCAGTGCCGATGCCTGGTCGGCGGAAGACCGCCGGGTCGTCGGCGACATGCTGCAAAGCCGGATCGCCGCCGAACGGACGCGCGCCGACATCGGCGGCGGCAGCCTGCTCGAACAACTGGCCCGCGCCCTCGACTATCGCCGCTGGCACCGCTTCCGCGTCGAACGCTGGCAAGGCGGCAAGTGGGGCCGCCTGTCGGGGCCGGCTTCCAGCGGGGAGCGCGCCCTCGGGCTGACCGTACCGCTGTTCGCGGCCGTCGCCAGTCACTACAGGCACAGCGGCTACGCCGGCGCGCCGCGCCTGGTGCTGCTGGATGAGGCCTTCGCCGGCATCGACCGCGAAGCGCGTGCCCATTGCATGGCGCTGATCCGCGAGTTCGATCTCGACTTCGTCATGACCAGCGAAAGCGAGTGGGGTTGCTACGCTGAACTGCCCGGCGTGTCGATCTGCCATCTGTTGCGCCGCGAGGGCATCGACGCCGTGCATGTCTCGCGCTGGGCCTGGGACGGGCGCACGCGCCGCGCAGAGCCCGATCCGGGACGGCGTTTCCCGGCGGAGGCCTGAATATGAGCGGGCCGGCGGATCCGCGCCTGGTGCGCCTTCTGGGCGGCGAGATGTTGGCCGGCCTGCGCCGCCGCTTGCGGCAGCGCCATGAGCGCGCCACTCGGCCGGGGACGTTCCGCCTCAATGGTCTTACCGCTGCCGAGCGCGACGCGCTGGCCGGCCTGCTGGGACGCAAACCACGGCCAGTCGACTCGATGACGCTGGATACCGCCGAACTCGACGTCGCCCTCCAGCGCGCCGGGCTGGCCGCATCCTTGCGTGACGCCCTGGAACGACTCGACGGCCCCATCGTCGACCGCGCCGCGGAACGGGCGGCGCTGCAGGCGCAATGGTCGGCCCTGTATGGACGATGCGACGACCTGCGCCTGGCAGCCTTGCTGAATCTTCCGCGTGGCATGGCGCTGGTGAAGCGGCTCGGACGCCAGCCGGCCGCCGCCGGACAACTCCTTGACGCGGCGCAAGCGGTCTTGCGCGCGCTCCCCGCCGCCGGCATGCCGCGCTCGCGGCTGGCAGCGGACGTGCTTGGCGATGCCCACGGACTGGATCAGGGCCGGCCGGTCGCCAGTATCGTCCTGGCGGCGTTGCGCGGAAGCACGGATGGGGTCGAAGGCGAGCCGGGAATCGAAGAGCGCGGGCGCGACATTTGGGCGGAGGCGGGCGTCATGGTCAATGAACTGTCGCGGCCGGCGCTGTTCCTCAACCTGCCGGCGCGCGAGGGTTCTTTCCGCATGCCGGCACCGGGAGAGCCGGCCTATGTCTCCCTGCGCGCGCTGTTGCGCACACCCCCTGGCTGGCTGGTGGACGGCTGCGATATCCATGTTTGCGAGAACCCCAACCTGGTCGCCATCATTGCCGACACGCTTGGCGCCGATGCCGCGCCTGTCGTTTGCACCGACGGGATGCCGAGCGCCGCTCAGCGCACGCTGCTGCTGCAACTCGCGGCAGCGGGGGCTCGCCTGCATTACCACGGTGATTTCGACTGGCCCGGACTGGCCATCGGGAACTGGGTCATGCGCGCCTGCGGGGCGCGCCCCTGGCGGTTCGGCTCCGTGGACTATGTGGCGGCGCTTCGGGAAATTCCGGCTGGCCGCCGCACATTGGGGCCGGCAAGCATCGATGCGGATTGGGATGCAGGCCTTGCTCCTGCAATGCGTACATACGATCAGGCCGTCGATGAGGAAGCCGTTGCGGCAATCCTGCTTAAAGACCTCGAAGGCGCCGGCAGGTAATTCACCGAATTCTTTTCTCGGCCGGGAAGTGCACGCAAGACCAGGCGGGCGGCGGTTCTCATACTGACGCGCTTCAGAACAGCGTGTACTGCTGCTGTTCGGTGCGCGCCTTGCGCGGTGGGGCGTCCTGCGTGCACAGCAGTTCCGGCGCGATGTCGTCGAGGAAAGGTGAGGGCGGCAGAGCGTGGCGTCGGCCGCGCCAGGCGCGTTCGTGGGCGCGGGTGAGGAACAACCGGTCCTTGGCGCGGGTCAGGGCGACGTAGAACAGGCGGCGTTCCTCGGCGGCCGCGCCGTCGTCGGGGCGGTCGGCCGTTCCCCACGAGAAGGGCGTCAGCCCGTCCTCGACGCCGATCACGAAAACCACCGGGAATTCCAGCCCCTTGGCGGCGTGCATGGTGAGCAGCGACACGCGGTCGGCGCGGGCGTCCCAGAAATCGGCTTCGGTGGACAGCGCGACCTGCTCGCGCAGTTGCGCTTCGTCGTCGGTGCCGACGGCGAGGGCGCCGAGCCAGCGGCGGGCCTCGGCCAGCGCGGCCTGGCCGGCGGCATCCTGCTCCGGGCGCAGTTGTTCGGCCGCGGCGGCCAATCGGGTAGCCAACGGGGCGGGCAGGGGAGAATCTTTCGCGTCCTGCCGGGCCAGCGCGTCGAGCAGCTCCGCCACCAGCGGCTGGCCGGCGATCGGCGCGGGCGAGCTTTTCTTGTAGGGGATGCCGGCCCAGTCGAGGGCATCGCGCAGCATGGCGGCTTGCGCGTCGGTGCGGTAGAGCACGGCGAAATCGGCGAAGCCGAGCGGCCTGTCGCCGCCGTGCGCGGCGCCCTTGCGGCCGGCGGCGAGCATGTCGTGGCCGCCGAGCAGGCTTTCGATGGTGGCGGCCACGAAGTCCGCTTCCGCCCGTTCGTCGGGCGCCGCATGCAGGGTCAGCGGCTCCTGCATCGGCCGGGTGATGTCGTCGGGCGCGCCGCTGCCGATCACCTGCGCGGCGGCGCTGACGATGCTGCCGGTGGAGCGGTAGTTGCGGCCGAGGCGCAGCGTGCGGGTGCCGGGGAAATCCTGGCCGAAACGGGCGAAACAAGCGGCGTCGGCGCCGCGAAAACCGTAGATCGCCTGGTTCGGGTCGCCGATCGCGCAGATGCTGAGGGCGGAAGGCGCGAGCAGTTGCAGCAGCCGGTACTGGCGCGCGTCCACGTCCTGGAACTCGTCGACGCAGAGGTGGCGAAAGCGCTGCCGCCAGCGCGCGGCGATGGCCGGGTCGCTTTCCAGGATATCCACCGGCAGGCCGACCAGATCGTCGAAATCGACCCATTTGCCGGCTTGGCCGAGCCGGCGGCAGGCGGCCAGCGCGGCGGCGCTTTCCTCGTCGGCCGGCGGTACGCCGGTGCGTTTGAGCAGCGAAACGGTTTTCAGCAGGCGCAGCGCCTTGGCGTGGGTGATTTCAAGGTCGGCGGCGAGGGCGGTGGCACGTTCCCGTTCGTCGGCGATGCGGAAATCCGCCGGCAGGCCGGCCGCCGCGCTTTCGGCGTGGAGGAAGGCCAGCCCGAGAGAGTGGAAGGTATGAATGGCGCATTCGCCGGCGCTGGCCGGGATCAGCGCGGCCAGACGTTCGCGCAGTTCCTCGGCGGCACGGCGGGTGAAGGTGATGGCGAGGCAGGCCTCCGCCGGCTCGCCGCGTTCGAGGATCAGGTGCGCGAGACGATGTGTGAGCATCCGCGTCTTGCCCGAGCCGGGACCGGCGGCGACGCTCAACGGGCCGTCCACCGCGGCGGCGGCGCGTGCCTGGTCGGGGTCGAGCGCGGCAAGGATGCCGCTGTGGCCGGAGTGGACAGGATCTGCCGGCAGCAAGGGCGGCGGTTCCGGCGGCGCTTCGGCCATCCCAAGTTCGGGCGCTGGCGCGGCTTGGGGGGAGTGCGGCAATGGCGGCATGTCGAACAGCAGGTCGCCACAGCTGAGGCGCTTCAGTTCGCCGTCCTCGAACAGACGGATCACGCCGTATTCGCCGTCGTAGCCGGCCTGACGGATGACGCGGCCGGCGCGCAGCCGGTCGACCGCCTCGCCGAGCAGCGGGTTCACCCGGCGGATGTCTTCGCTGGGTGTCTCGCCCAGGATCGTGAAATCCGGCCCCAGCGCGGCCGACACGCGGTCGTAGGCCCGCGTCACGCCCTGCGAGGCGACGCCGCTGCCGAGGATTTCGGCCAGCATCTCGGGCAGCGGCACGAGGCTGGTCACCGCGCCGGCGGTCGGCGGCGGGGTGCCGGCCTGGCGGTCGGCCAGCGCCTCGACCCGGTGCGCGACGCCGACGGTCAGCGGCTTGCCGCACACCGGGCAGCGCCCGCCGTGGGCGATGGTCTGCACCGGGTCGAAGCAGACGCCACAGGCGCGGTGGCCGTCCATGTGGTACTTGCCTTCCTCCGGGAAGAATTCGACGGTGCCGACGTAGCCGTCGCCGGTTTCCAGCGCGTGGCGCATGGCGAGGAAGTCCGGCGCGCAGGCGAAGCGCGTAGCCTCGCGGCCGAGCTTGGCCGGCGAATGGGCATCGGAATTGGAGATCAGCCGGTAACGGTCGAGCGAGGACACCCGCCAGTTCATCTCCGGGTCGGACGACAGGCCGGTTTCCACGGCGAAGATGTGATCGGCGAGGTCGCCGTAGCATTCCTGGATCGAGTCGAAACCGGACTGCGAGCCGAGCGCGGAGAACCACGGCGTCCAGATGTGCGCTGGCACCAGATAGGCCTGCGGCCCGGACTCCAGCACCACTTCCAGCAGGTCGCGCGAATCGAGGCCGAGGATGGGCCGGCCGTCGGAAGCGATGTTGCCGATCCGCCCGAGGCTGGCCGCCAGCCGGTCGACCGTGGCGAAATCGGGCGCGTAAACCACGTGGTGGACCTTGCGCGTGCGCTCGCCCTTCTTGTAGATGGTCGAAATCTCGGTCGAGAGCATGAAGCGCACCGGCGCCCGGCAGGCCGGCGGCAGGGTCGCCCGGACCTCGGCTTCGATCTCGGGCCGCAGGGCGAACAGCCCGTTGCCGTCCGGCACCAGCTTGTCCTTCATCTCGGCCAGCCAGACCGGATGCACGCAGTCGCCGGTGGCGACCACCGCGATGCCCTTGCGTGCCGCCCACCAGGCGAGGTGTTCCAGGTCCAGGTCGCGGCTGGTGGCGCGGGAATGCTTGGAATGGATGTGCAGATCAGCGTGGAACGTCATCACGGGTCTGGCCCCAGTTTTTATACAATGCCCGGCATTATAGGAGCGGCTCCTGCCCGCCAGCCACTGATACTGGGACAGCCCTTTTGTTCTTCGTCGAAGCCGTGCCGCCCTAGTCTGGAAAGATGATTACCCGGATGCCACACTCAATCGATTGGGACTGATTTCCAGAGCACCTATCAACGTGTGCTGACAACGTCAGCGCCTGTGCGAGGAGGAGGGTACAAAAGACAAAGGCAGCCGAAGCTGCCTTTGTCTTTTGAGCGTGCGAAGAGCTTACTTGACGCGAGCGCGGTATTCGTTGGTACGCGTGTCGATTTCGATCTTGTCGCCGATTTCAACGAAGGCGGGAACCGGCAATTCAAAACCCGTTGACAGACGGGCCGGTTTCATGACCTTGCCCGACGTGTCGCCCTTGACTGCTGGTTCGGTGTAAATGACTTCGCGCACGAGAACGGTCGGCAACTCGACCGAGAGCGCTTTCCCCTCGTAGAAAACCACTTCGCACGGCATGCCGTCTTCGAGATAGTGCAACGCGTCTTCCATGCATTCGCCTTCGATTTCGTACTGGTTGTATTCGGCGTCCATGAAGACGTACATCGGATCGGCAAAGTAGGAATAGGTGACTTCCTTGCGATCGAGCTGCACGGTTTCGAATTTGTCGTCGGCGCGGTAAACCGTTTCCGATGGCGAACCGCTCAGCAGGTTCTTCATCTTCATCTTGACGACCGAGGCGTTGCGGCCGGATTTGCTGTATTCAGCCTTGAGGACAACCATCGGGTCGTTGCCGACCATGAATACGTTGCCTGCGCGGAGTTCTTGTGCGGTTTTCATAGTTCGTTCCGGAGATATCGGGGGAAAAATTAGCCGCGCATTATAACTTGGAACGGCAAAAACGTACCAAGGAAGTACACAAATCTTCCTGTTTTCGAAGATTTTTTTCCCAGTTGATCGCATGCCGAAAGTGTGCCGCGGCCAGTTGAATCCAATCATTCCAGATTGCATGGGTGAGACGCCCGTCATTCCACGCGACGAAGAGTTTCCGGATAGCCTGCGCTTCGGTTTCCGGCAATCCGGCACAGTATTGATCAAGAAACGCGTTCAATTTGATAAGGTGGATTCCTTCGTCTTGAGGATAGATTTGCCACACCATCGGTTTGGCCGCCCATTGGGCGCGAACGAACGAATCCTCGCCGCGGACGAAGTTGATGTCGCATGACCACAACAGGCGGTCGTAGTCGGGCTGCGGCACAAAGGGAAGGATCCGGAGTTCAAGATTTCCACATCGAGCGATTTCGCCCGGCGAAAGATGGCTACCGGTGAAAGCTGCAACCGCTGGTAGTGATCGCGTTGCCGGTAGAAAGCAGCATACGGGGGAACTGCCCTCTGCCCAGATGGAGAGTAGATCGGCAAGAGCGGGATTTTCATAGGAAAACAGCGAAACGGCCAGCGTCCCCGCCGCAGGAGGCTTTTGTTGAAGGAGGTGCCAATAGTCTTTCTGTTGTTCGGGTGAGTTATGAAATGCCTCGCGTTGCGTTTCAAGATCGCGTTCCCGAATCAATCCACCGGTTGTTGCCTCGAATCCGGGAAAGAAGAAGAACTTGTTGAGCGAGTATTGGGGATGGGGCGAGGGCAGGCCGTGGCAACCGGATACCCATGCTTCAGCGCTCAGATAATCGAGATTGATCCAGACCGGCGGGATTGAGCGTGCCGCCATCGCATCGACAAATTTCTCAGGAAGCCGGCAGGCGAAAGCCTCGACGACGACATCGCCAGGCAAGGGGGCGAAAAAATCCGAATCCCAGCGTCGAATCTCGATGCCGGCAACTGTCTGGATCTCCAAAGAGGGGGCGATCTGGGGGCAGATGTGCTGGAAACTGCCAAGTTCGTCAACCCACAAGCGAACATGAAAGCCATGCTCGGCCGCGAGTTGGCGCGCAAGGCGCCAACAGACACCGATATCGCCATAGTTGTCGATGACATTACAGAAGATGTCCCAATCGGACATGGGTCTGGATGCGGTCATGGGGTGGCGAACGGGCGTGATAACATCGAAGCCGACATCGTAACCGCTCCGACTCATGGACGAGAAGCTGACCCCCACCGCATTCGACGCCAAGGAATTGCTGGCCACCCTGACTGATTTGCCCGGGGTTTACCGGATGCTCGACGCGGAAGGCAAGGTTCTCTACGTGGGCAAGGCGAAGAACCTGAAGAAACGCGTGTCGTCCTACTTTCGCGACAACCATCCGAGTCCGCGTATTGCCTTGATGGTGGCGCAGATCGCCAAAGTGGAAACCACGGTCACGCGTTCAGAGGCCGAAGCGCTGCTGCTCGAGAACAATCTGATCAAGAGCCTCTCGCCGCGCTACAACATCCTGTTCCGGGACGACAAATCCTATCCTTACATCGTCATCACACGTGACGAGTTTCCGCGGCTCGGTTTCTTTCGCGGCTCCACGGATCGGCGCTCCGACTATTTCGGCCCATTTCCCTCATCAACCGCCGTTCGCGCCAGCATTACGCTCCTGCAACGGATGTTCCGCCTGCGCACGTGCGAAGACTCGGTATTCAGCAATCGATCGCGTCCTTGCCTTTTGTACCAGATCAAGCGCTGCTCCGGGCCCTGCGTCGACCTGATCGATCCTGAAATCTACGCGCGGGACGTACAGATGGCATCGCTGTTCTTGCTGGGCAAGCATCAGGAGATCATTGGACGACTCAGTGATGCCATGGATCAGGCGGCAGCCCAACTCGCCTTCGAGCAGGCCGCGATCTATCGTGACCAGATCCAATCGTTGCGCCAGGTACAAGACAAGCAATACGTGGAGAGCGGCAATGGCGAGGACGTGGATATCGTCACCGTGATCGACGATGCGGGCATCCTGTGCGTCAATCTGGCAATGGTTCGCGGTGGCCGGCACCTTGGCGACAAACCTCAATTCCCGACCAATGCCGGAGGAAGTTCTCCCGCCGAGGTGCTCGCCGCCTTCCTGCACCAGCACTATCTTGCGCATCCGATTCCGATGCGCATCTATGTCAATCAGGATTTGAACGATACCGAGGTCGTCGGCGCCCTTGCCGAACTCGCAAGCCGTCCGGTCCCAATCGTCGAACCCAGGCTGACCTTGCCGAAGGTCTGGGTTGAAATGGCGGAGCAGAATGCAAGACTGGCGATCCTGGCACGGCGCGCGATGTTGTCGAAGCAATCCATACGCCTCGATGCCTTGCGCGACGTCATCGGGTTGGAGGCGGACGATACGGGCGATCTGCGCATCGAATGTTTCGATATCAGCCATACACAAGGCGAGTCGGCGGTCGCTTCCTGCGTCGTTTACCATGGGAATGCGATGCAGAAATCCGACTATCGCCGATTCAACATCAAAGACATCCAACCGGGAGACGATTATGCGGCGATTCGTCAAGCCGTATTTCGTCGTTATGAGAAGGTCGCCAACGGCGAAAGTGTCGCTCCTGGCCTCATTCTGATCGACGGCGGAAAAGGGCAGGTCGGCATGGCCGCATCGGCGCTCGAAGAACTCGGATTGTCCCATCTGCCCATGCTGGGCGTGGCCAAGGGCGAGGGGCGAAAGCCGGGTCTGGAAACGCTGGTTTTCGCCGATGGTCGCGAACCGGTACAATTGCCGACGGAACATCCGGCACTCCATCTGATCCAGGAAGTACGCGACGAAGCCCACCGCTTTGCGGTTTCAGGGCATCGCGCGCAGCGCAGCAAGACGCGGCGCGTTTCCCGACTGGATGAAATTACCGGCATCGGACCAAAGCGGCGCAAAGCCTTGATTTCTCACTTCGGTGGCTTGCAGGGCATCGCCAATGCAGGCGTTGATCAACTGACGGCCGTACCCGGAATCAGCCGGGAGTTAGCAGAGACAATTTACTCGGCGTTACATTGATGCCCTTCAACATACCGATTCTCCTGACCTGGCTGCGAATCATCCTGATCCCGCTGTTGATTGCCATCTACTACGTTCCCGATTCGTGGGTCGTTGGCGTCGGCCGTGATCTTGCGGCAATGCTTGTCTTCGTCGTCGCCAGCGTCACCGACTGGCTGGATGGCTACCTCGCGCGGCGTTGGAACGAGACCTCGGCTTTCGGCGCATTTCTCGATCCCGTCGCCGACAAACTGGTTGTCGCGGCGGCGCTGATCATGCTTGTTCAGTTGGGTCGCCTCGACGCGATATTCGCCGCCATCATCATCGGCCGCGAGATTACGATCTCCGCGTTACGCGAATGGATGGCGCAAGTCGGTGCCCATAAGAGCGTCGCTGTCTCGATGATCGGGAAGATCAAGACGGTCGCTCAGATGGTATCGATCCCCATGTTGCTGTATCACAACCCGGTTGACGGATTCGATATACAGACGATCGGGACGTGGTTGATCTATGTCGCATGCGTTCTGACGCTCTGGTCGATGGGCTATTACATGCGTATGGCGTGGCCTCATCTCGAGGAACGCAACGATCGGAAGTGAGACCTCGCAATTTCGGTTTTCGCGTTGACAGGTCGCGCTAAGGCTATATAATGCGCACTCGCTTCGGGCGGCAGTAGCTCAGTTGGTAGAGCGATACCTTGCCAAGGTATAGGTCGAGAGTTCGAGACTCTTCTGCCGCTCCAGTTCTTCCAAGAAGTTGGATGGCTTCTTGATGGCTCATGCAGTACCTATCGTGAGGTAGGCGCGGCGCGATAGCAAAGCGGTTATGCACCGGATTGCAAATCCGTGTAGGTCGGTTCGACTCCGGCTCGCGCCTCCAGTTTTTGCGGCAGTAGCTCAGTTGGTAGAGCGATACCTTGCCAAGGTATAGGTCGAGAGTTCGAGACTCTTCTGCCGCTCCAGAAAATCGGGGAGAGCGTTTTGCGCTTTCCCCTTTTTTGTGCACCGATCATGCAGGTATAATCGCCAGCCTCAGCCCGGATGGTGAAATAGGTAGACACAAGAGACTTAAAATCTCTCGGCTTTACGGCCGTACCGGTTCGATTCCGGTTCCGGGCACCATCCGGCGTTTACGCCGGATTTGATTTCAGCCAGTTTTCGCAGGCGATCCCGTGAGCGATGTTCAGCCTTGCGTTGATCTCAATTCAGCAGCCGCGGTTCAGACCTGATTCGATGGCCAGATTTGCCGTGATTCAAGCGAATTGATCTGTTCCGACGTATCGCGGTAACGGCCTGCGATGGAGTCGAACTCGTCGGCGAGCGACAGCATTGCATCGAGAATGTCCGGGTCGAAATGCGATCCCCGCTCCGCGGCCATCATTCGTATCGATTGATCGTGCGTGAAAGCCTTCTTGTAGATACGCTTCGAGATCAGCGCATCGTAAACATCCGCGACTGCCATCAGACGGGCGCTGAGGGGAATATCGTCCCCGGAAAGGCCGCGCGGGTAACCGCTGCCGTCCCAGCGCTCATGGTGGCAGTAGGCAATCTGCGCCGCGTGGCCGAGGAACGCATCGTCGCCTTCGCTGAGTTCCTGCGCCGACGCGATGATGGCATTTCGTCCGGCAACGCAGTGCTGTTTCATGATCACCCATTCTTCCGCAGTCAACTTGCCCGGTTTGAGCAGGATCGCGTCCGGAATGGCGACCTTGCCGACGTCGTGCAGCGGGGCCGATTTGAACAACAGTTGAATGGTCTCATCGTCTAGGTAGTGGCGGAAACGTGGATGTGAACGGAGTTCCTCCGCCAGCGCGCGAACGTAGTTCTGTGTCCGCCGGATGTGATTCCCGGTCTCGTTGTCGCGCGCTTCGGCAAGCGCGCAGAAGGCGGTTATCGTCGCGGTCTGTGCGGCGAGCAATTGCCGATTGCGTTGCGCGAGTTCTTTCGTTCGTTCGGCGACGAGTTGTTCGAGGTGTTCGTTGTGCTTGCGTAGTTCTCGTTTGGCACTGGCGAACTGGAGGTGGTTGCGCACTCGTGCCAGGACCACGGGTGGCGATACGGGCTTGTGAATGAAGTCCTCCGCGCCGAGGCGGAGCCCGTATTCTTCGTTGACCGCGCTTTCCAGGCTTGTGAGGAAGACCACCGGTATGTCGCGTGTCTTCGGGTCGGCTTTTAGCTGCCGGCAGACTTCGAAGCCGTCGATTCCCGGCATTACCACGTCGAGCAGGATCAGATCCAGCGGGTAACGCCCTGCCAGATCGAGTCCCTCGCGACCGCTCGACGCAAAACTGACACCGTATTCGGTTCCCAGAATATTACCGAGGAGTTCGATATTCCCCAGTGAATCGTCGATGATCAATATATTCGGACGGGCTTTTGAATTCATGGTGGCTTCCAGTGGCGGGCTTCTCCCGTGCGGTTGCGTGCGAACCGATCACGCATCGGTCCCAAGTATATTAGAGTTGTCCGGAGACGCCAGAAGATCGGTCATTTCGCCCGATAATGGCAGTTTTTCGATAATGCTTGTGGACGGATGCCATGTGCCAGCTGCTGGGAATGAACTGTAACGTGCCGACCGATATCTGCTTTTCCTTCACTGGCTTCCAGGCGAGGGGAGGGGCGACGGACGTTCATCGGGACGGATGGGGAATCGCGTTTTTCGAAGGACGGGGCGTGCGGGTCTTTCTTGATCCGGAACCGTCGTGCGAGTCGCCAATCGCCGAACTGGTCCGCAACTATCCGATTCGCTCGCTGAACGTCATTGCCCATATCCGCAAGGCGACGCAAGGGGCGACCGGCCTGGAGAATACGCATCCCTTCATGCGTGAACTTTGGGGGCGCTACTGGATCTTCGCGCACAACGGCAATCTGATCGACTATGCACCGGCGCTGGACGGGAGCTTCCTTCCGGTCGGCCAAACCGATAGCGAGCGTGCGTTCTGCCACCTCCTGCAGACCTTGCAGTCACGCTTCCCGCAGGATGCGCCCGATCGTAATGCCTTGCGCGACGTAATCGAAGAGTTTGCGGCCGAAGCGCGCAGCCACGGTCCGCTCAACTTCCTCCTGTCGAATGGCGATTGCCTGTTTGCGCACCGGACGACCGAGCTTCACTACATCATCCGGAAATCGCCGTTTTCCGTTGCGCACTTGAGCGATCAGGACGTGGCGGTCGATTTCAGCGCGGTCACGACGCCGAACGACCGTGTCGCACTGATCGTCACCGCGCCGTTGACCGACAACGAAATCTGGAACCCGCTCCCGGTTGACCAGGTGGTCATGTTTGCCGACGGTGAGTATCTGGCGGGCTAGAAGGGGAACTCGGCCTGTGCCGGCGCGGCATCGTCATTGACTTCGTCCAGGGGAATCAGACCACTGGCGCGGACGCCGAGCAGGCGGATTCTCTGAGCCAGCGGTACACGTTTCAGACATTCGCCGGCTGCCTGCCGAATCCTTGCGCCGTCGCACACGCCGTGACGCAGGGTGACGTCGCGGGTGATCGACTGGAAGTCGGCATAACGCAGCTTGATGCCGACCGTTCGGCAAGCATATCCGCGTCGCGCGAGATCTTCGGCGACACGCGTGCAAAGCGACGTGAAGATGCCGGTCAGCTCGGACCGATCCAGCCGTGCGTGCAAATCGCGTTCGAAGGTACTCTCGCGGCTGACCGACTTCGGTTCGGATTCCACGACGATCGGCCGCTCGTCGACGCCGTTGGCGACTTGATGCATCCAGCGCCCGGTGGCGCCGCCGAAGTGAGCGGCGAGCAGTTCCGGGGGCGCGCCGGCCAGTTCGCCGATGGTCTGAATGCCGAGCTTGCCCAACCGCGCCGTTGCTTTCGGTCCGATGCCGTTGATCTTCTTGACGGCCAACGGCCAGATCCGCGCCGGCACATCGTCGAGCCTCAGGATCGTTATCCCCTGCGGTTTTTGCAGGTCGGAACCGATTTTCGACAGCAGCTTGTTGGGGGAAATGCCGATCGAACACGTCAAGCCGGTCGCATCAAGCACAGCGTTCTGGATACGTCGCGCCAACGCATGCGAATCCTCCGAATGCCGGCTGAGATCGATGTAGATTTCATCGATTCCACGATCTTCGATTGTCGGCGCGATATTCGCCACGGCGGCCTTGAACAATCGCGAATAGTGGCGGTAAGCATCGAAATTGGCGGGCAGCAATACGGCGTCGGGCGCCAACTGTGCCGATTTCATCAAGCCCATCGCGGAAAACACGCCGAGCGCGCGCGCTTCGTAGGTCGAGGTCGTTACGACGCCGCGGCCGACATACTCGCGCAACCGCGAAAACGATCGCGTACCGTCCGTTCGCACGTACGGCGCATGAATGCTGCGCCCGCCGACGACGACGGCCTTTCCGCGCAGCTCCGGATAGCGAAGCAACTCCACGGACGCGAAGAAAGCGTCCATGTCGAGGTGGGCGACGCGACGGTTACTGAACATAAATACAGTATATCAGAGCTCCTGAAATCGTCGTGCCGTTGGCGTTCGCGGTGAAAACACCTAGGATGGGGCCGTTGGCAATTCCTCGTACGGGCAGAGCTCGGCAATGCAGAAACTCGATCAATTATTCGTCACCGCGGATCAGCTTCAGATTGGTCTGTACGTTCATCTCGATCTGAAATGGTTCGAGCATCCATTCGCTTTCAACAACTTCAAGATCAAGGACCAGGAACAGATCGCCATCATTCGTGACCTCGGGATCAAGAAAATCCGGGTCGACCCTGCACGGAGCGATCTCAAGCCGGTGCCGAGGGAGCCCGCGCAGCCGGTTGGCCAGTCCGAAGCGAAGGCGCCGGTGCCAACGGAGCATCCGGCACTGGCCGCCAAACGCACGCTGATCGAGAAGATCCGGCAGCAGCGCGAGGCGTTCAACGCGAATCGAACATGCGTTCGTCGATACCGCGAAGACCATTCACAACGTCGAGAAAGACCTGCTGGCCCATCCCGAAGAAACGATCGCGCAAGCACACCGGCTGGTCGGCCAGATCGCCGATTCGATGCTGACGGCGCCGGACCTGGCCATTCACGTGATGGGCGACACCATAGGCGGTGAGGAACTGTATTTTCACTCGCTCAACGTCACCATGCTCTCCCTGATGATCGCACGCGACATCAAACTGCCGCCCGAGGCCGTGCAGCCGCTGGGCATGGGGGCGCTCTTCCACGACATCGGGCGGCGCGAGATTCCCAACAAGATCCTGATGAAGATGGATCCGCTCACGCAATCCGAGCGCAACTATTACGAGCTGCATTGCGAACTTGGCGTCGGCATCGCGCAACGGCTGGGCTTTCCTGCGCCGACGATCGCAATCATCCGCGAGCACCACGAGATGATCGATGGCAGCGGCTACCCGAAAAGGCTGAAGGGTGAGGAAATCAGTCTGCTGGCACGTATCGTCGCCATTGCCAATCACTACGACCAGCTGTGCAACCCGCAGAACATCCTGAATGCATTGACGCCGCACGAGGCGCTGGCCAACATGTTCGCCAAGTTCCGCACCCGGTTCGATCCGAAGCTGCTGCAGGTTTTTGTCCGCTGCCTCGGCGTCTACCCGCCGGGAACGATCGTTCAGCTTTCCAACGGTCTGATCGGGATGGTGGCGACGATCAATACGGCAAAGCCGATGAAGCCGATGCTCGTCGTCTACGATGCCGACATCCCCAAGGAGGAAGCCATCCTCGTCAACATGGATGGCGAGGCTGACGTCAATATCGCCAAGGCCATCCGTCCTGCTCAGCTGCCGCGTGAAATCTACAACTACCTGAGTCCGCGCAAGCAGGTGAGCTACTACTTCGATGCCGGCGTTTCGAACAAGGACACGGCGAAATCATGAGCAGCCTTGAACGCCTTGTACTCGACAACAGCGAACAGATGATTCTGCTGGTCGATCCGGAGAGCCTGCGGATCGTCATGGTCAATCGCACGACGCAACAGAAACTCGGGTACTCCGAGGAAGAATTGCTCGCGAAGACGATTCTCGACGTGGAAAGCGCCTTGCAGGACGTGTTCTATTGGGAGGAGGTGCGCGCCGGCCAACATTCGAACATCGGGTTGCAGGAGGGACTCTATCTCTGCGCCGACGGGTCGATGCGCACGGCGAGCAAATCCATTCGAATGGTTGAACAGGATGGACGCCACTGGGCGCTCGTTCAGGCGACGGACGCACAGGAAGAACACCGCGTTGGGGACGATCTCGCGCGGACCACCTCGCAACTGCGCGCAACCCTCGAATCGACCGGCAACGGCATCCTGGTCATCGACTGGCAGGGACGGATCGCCAGCATGAACCGCCTGTTCAGCGCGATGTGGCAGTTGCCCGAGGCGCTCCTGCAGCTGCAGGACGACGCGGTGATTGTCAACTTCGTGCTGTCGAGCCTCGTTGAAGCGGACGTCATCCGGCGCCGCCTGCGGGAAATCGTCGATGACAAGGAGACGGAGGATATCCTGCATCTCAGGGACGGCCGCGTCTTCCAGTGCAAGTCGCTGCCGCAGTACCTCGAAGAACGCATCATCGGGCGCGTGTTCGGATTCAACGACATTACCGAGCGGATCCGCATCGAAGAAGACCTGATCGCCGCGCGCGAACGGGCCGAGGCGGCCAATCAGGCGAAAGCGGCCTTCCTGGCCATGATGTCGCATGAAATCCGGACACCGATGAACGGCGTCATGGGCATGACGGCCTTGATGCTCGATACCAAACTGACGAACGAACAAAGTCGCTATCTGGACATCATCCGCTCCAGTTCCGAATCGCTGCTCTCGATCATCAACGACATTCTCGATTTCTCGAAGATCGAAGCGAGAAAACTGTCGCTCGAGGCCATCGATTTCAGTCTATCGACCTTGCTTGAAGAGCTAGCCGAGCTTTACGGCCTGCGCGCCGCCGAAAAAGGACTCAAGCTTTTGTGGCACCTCGATCCGCGGGTGCCGACGCGGCTGCGCGGTGATCCCGGTCGGATTCGTCAGATTCTGACCAACCTGATCAGCAATTCGCTCAAATTCACCGACCAGGGCGGTATCGAGTTGCGCGTGACCGGTTTGCCCGATCGTGGCAACCGGATCGCACTGCGCTTCGAAGTGGCCGACACCGGGATCGGCATCGCCGGCGAAAAGCTCGATCGGGTCTTTGTTCCCTTCGAGCAGGCTGATTCGTCGACCACGCGCAAGTATGGAGGTACCGGGCTCGGGCTCGCGGTCAGCAAGCAACTCGTCGAGCTGATGGAAGGCGAAATTGGCGTGACGAGCCAAGTAGGGCAGGGCACCGTGTTCACGTTCAGCCTGGTACTGGGCAAGGCCGCCGATGGCGGCGAGCGTGAGGTTTCCGAGCGGGCCGGCTTCGGCGTGCCCGCCGGGCCGGACATGGTCATAACGCGCTCTGCCCGACTGCTGGTCGTCGAGGACAACTCGATCAACATGGTGGTCATGCTCGCCGTCCTCGCCAAACTTGGATACCGGCAGATCGATAAGGCTCGGGATGGACTGGAAGCCGTTGCCAAGGTGACGCAACTGCCGGCCGACGAAGGTTACGACCTCATCCTGATGGATTGCCAGATGCCCAATCTGGATGGTTATGACGCCACCCGGCGCCTGCGCGAGGCGGGCGTCAAGACAACCGTGGTGGCGATGACGGCACATGCCTTGAGCGGTGATCGCGAGAAATGCCTGGCCGCCGGCATGGACGACTACCTGACCAAGCCGATTGAAATCGAGGCGCTCAACGCAACGCTCGATCGTTGGCTGCAACAGTGCACCGATCCGGCGATGCGGGCATCGTTTGTCGGAGCGGATGCCGGCAAAGCCGGGTAACCGGCTACCAGGCCAAGCGACACCGTCCGGGGAGCACGATCCTCGCAATCCCGCTCATATGTTCTTCGGCGGATAAGCTACTGAAAACAAGTTCGTTCCCATCGCTTGACCATTGACCTATCTTCGGCTCGAGGCGCATTCCGCTGCGCCGTATTCTCTTGATGAAGGTCACCCGCCATGCCGCTAACCGACTTCGTTCGCTACCTCAACGCACAGCTCCCGATCAGCGCCTTCGCGACGCGCTCGACGTCGCCCTTCGTATCGGAAGGCGGTCGGGTTTTCGTCTATTTCGGCGATCTGCGCCTCGATTCTGACTTCTCACCGATCGTGGACACGGCGAGCGGGGCGATACTCGGACACGCCGCGCAGCTGCAGGCGACGAAAAGGGAGAGGCGGCAACCGCTGGCGCATCAGCCGCTCGATTCCGAATCGGTGTTCCGGCTGCCGAACGACAACGAGGAGTTGATCTTCCTCGATCGCCTGGTGCGCACGCTCCATACGCTGAACTACCTGACCTACGGCGGACGACGCGCGGGCGGACTCCTGCTGCTCAAGGTGCATCCGCGCCACGTCGCCGGCGTCGCCGACGATCATGGCATGGCCTTCGAGGAAATCCTGCAGGCATGCGGCCTGCTTCCGAAGCAGATCACCCTCGAACTCGAGATCGACGGCATCGACGACACAGGGCATCTGGAACGCGCGATCGCCAATTACCAACGTCGAGGTTACGGCATCGCGCTGGCCCGGCTCGGCGCGACGGAGATCGATTTCCCGCTATTGCACAAAAGCCGCCCCGCCTACGTCAAGTTCGACCGCCGCCGGCTCGTCTCCGAGCAGCCGATCAAGGACGCGATCGATGCGCTGCATGAACTCGGTGCGCGCGCCATCCAGGAGGGATTCGACACCGAATCGTCGCGCGGCGAGGCGCGCGAGAACGGTTTCGATCTCCTGCAGGTACGCGCGCCGGTGCGTCGTCTGATCCATGCGTCGACGAGTCCGGTGATCGTTTCCAAGGCACAGCCGGTGGACGGACAGGTCGCCGCGTGACGATCGATCACGCGAGTGATGGTTCGATTTGCCATGAAAACACTGCATGCCTCGATAAAGAAACAGCGTCTTCACAGGTTCCGCGCGCCTCCGAATAATGCGATGACTCCTTTTCCACGACGATCGATTCATGCCAAACGCTGCACCGAACATCCTTATGCTGATCGCCGATCAGCTGACGCCAGGTGCGTTACCGGCCTACGGCAACGCGATCGTACAAGCGCCAAACATCGCGCGTCTTGCGGCCGAGGGGGTGATCTTCGATTCGGCATATTGCGCCAGTCCGCTCTGCGCGCCGTCGCGCTACGGTCTGTTAACCGGGCGCCTGCCGTCGCGCTTTGGCGCATTCGACAATGCATCGGAACTGCCTTCCGAAATCCCGACGGTGGCGCACCATCTACGCAGCGCGGGCTACCAGACCATCCTCTCGGGCAAGATGCACTTTGCCGGACCGAACCAACTGCACGGCTTTGAAGAACGCCTGACGACCGACATCTATCCGGCTGATTTCGGTTGGACGCCAGACTGGGCTCGGCCCGATGAACGCCAGGCGTGGTATCACAACCCGACATCGGTAACGCAAGCCGGACCGTGCGTGCGCACCAATCAGCTCGATTTCGACGACGAGGTGGTATTCAAGGCGCAGCGCAAGCTCTTTGATATAGCGCGGCAGGCGGATCGGCGGCCATTCTTCCTGACCGTCTCGATGACGCATCCTCACGACCCTTACGTGATCTCACGCGAGTACTGGGATCTCTATCGGGACGAAGACATTGACCTGCCGCGCGTTTCCTTGTCGGCGATCAACGACGATCCCCATTCGCAGCGCCTGCGCCGGATGTGCGAGCTTGACCGGACACCGATCAGCGAACTGCAGATCAGCCACGCTCGGCGAGCCTATTACGGTGCAATTTCCTACGTCGATGCCAAGATCGGCCAGCTGCTCGATACGCTGGAGAGTACCGGCAAGGCCGACAACACCATCGTGATGCTGCTCAGCGACCACGGCGACATGCTCGGTGAGCGTGGCCTCTGGTACAAGATGAGCTTCTTCGAAGCCTCGGTTCGCGTTCCACTGATCGTCTCTGCGCCCGGACGTTTCCGTCCGGCGCGCATACGCCAATCGGTGTCGCTCGTCGATCTGCTGCCCACTTTGGCCGACATCGCGCACGGAGGCAAGGCACCTCCGTTACCGGCTGAGCTGGAAGGTCGCTCGCTGTTGCCTCATCTGAAAGGCGAAGGCGGTCACGACGAAGCCATCGCCGAATACCACGGCGAAGGCGCCGTTGCGCCGATGGCGATGATCCGGCGCGGACGCTACAAGTTCATTCACTCGCCGAGCGACCCGGATCAACTCTTCGACCTCGCGGCTGATCCGGATGAACTGCGAAATCTGGCAGCGGACGGTGCCAGCGCGGAGGTGCTGCAATCCTTCCGGCGCGAAGCAGCCGAGCGCTGGAACTGGTCCGAACTGAATGAACGCGTACTGGAAAGCCAGCGCCGACGCCGTTTCCTGTTTGCCGCGGAGTCCATCGGTCAAACGGCGTCATGGGACTACCAGCCACCATCCGACGCCAGCCGTCAGTATGTGCGCAGCCACCTCGATCTTGACGTCATCGAGGCGATGGCGCGCTACCCCGCAGTCAAATCGGAAACCACTCATGGCTGAACCCATCCTGCCCGTCGCCCAGTGGGTCAATGAACTCGCTCACCACTTGTTGGGACAAGGCACACCATCACTCGACAGCATCGGACAAGGGCTTTCCGCGCTGGCCGAAGTCGTCCAGCGTTTGCTGACCAGCCTGCCGCCGGCGGTTTCCGTGGCCGTTTTTGCCATACTCGGGCTATGGCGCAGCGGCTGGCGTCTCGGCGTATTTGCCGCGCTGGCACTGCTAACGATCCACGGCATGGGTTTCGGCGATCAGCTAATGGTGACGCTGGCGCAGATCATCACGGCGACGTTGATCGCAATACTGATTGGCGTTCCACTCGGTATCTGGCTGGGCGGCCGTCCGCTGGCAACTCGCGTGGTGCGGCCACTGCTCGATCTCATGCAGACGATGCCCGCTTTTGTCTACCTGATCCCGGCAACCATGCTCTTCGGGCTCGGATTGGCTCCCGCCTTGCTGGCGACTGTCATATTCTCTTTGCCCCCTGTCGTTCGACTGACCACCATGGGCATCCATCAGGTCGAGCGCGAGGTGGTCGAAGCAGCCACGTGTCTTGGCGCCACACCCCAGCAATCGCTGCTGCTCGTCAAGCTGCCTTACGCCATGCCGGCAATCATGGCGGGTGTAAGTCAGACAATCATGATGGCGCTTTCGATGGTCATCATCGCGTCCATGGTCGGCGCTGGCGGCCTCGGTAACGAAGTGCTCTCGGCCATTCAACGCCTCGACATCGGACAAGGGCTGGCCAGCGGCCTGAGCGTCGTCCTCCTCGCGATGGTGGTCGATCGTCTCACTGAGAGCTTCGCTCCGAAAACCCCGGTTGTCCGCTGATCCTCATCCATCCGTTTTCTTCTTCTGGAGACTCGTCCCATGAAACTACGCCTTGCCTCGCTGATTGTCCTGCACACTCTCATTCCACTCACTGCCGCGCATGCTGCCGATGTCGAGCCGGAACAATGCAAAACGGTCAAGCTGGCTTCGCCCGGATGGTCCGACATCGATGCGACCAACGCGCTGCTCGTCCAGCAGCTCAAAGCGCTCGGCTACAAGCCGACCGTCCAGATGCTGTCGGTTCCGCTGACCTATCAGGGCTTGCGCAGCGGTCAGATTGACGCGTTCCTCGGCAATTGGATGCCGGCGCAGAAATTCCTTGTCGATCCGCTGTTCGAGCAGAAGCAGATCGAGCGCGTCGCAACCAACCTCGAACGCGCCCGCTTCACCTTGGCCGTACCGAGTTACGCCGCGGAAGCCGGCATTCGTTCGTTTGACGATCTCAGGTCGAAAGCCAAGGACTTCTCCAACAAGATCTACGGTATCGAGGCTGGTGCGCCGGCCAACGAGAATATCAAGCGCATGATCGCCGACAACAAATACGGACTGGGCGACTGGAAACTGGTGGAATCCAGCGATTCCGGACTACTGGCGCAACTCACGCACGAACTGCGCGCCAAGAAATTCATGGTCTTCCTCGCCTGGGAGCCGCACATCATCAACACGCGCTTCCAGATTACTTACCTGACCGGCGGCGAGGAGTATTTTGGCGCCGATGCCGGCGCCGCCACGGTGAGCACGGTAACGCGTGTCGGCTACCAGCAGCAGTGCCCGAACGTCACGCGCCTGCTCTCGCAAGTGAAGTTTTCGGTCGAACTTGAAAACGAGATGATCCGCCTGAACGTCAACCAGAAGCTGGATTACGATTCCGCCGCCAAGAAAGTGCTCGCGGGCGACCCGAAGCTCCTCGCGAACTGGCTGGACGGCGTCAAGTCCCATGACGGTGGTGACGGACTCGCGGTGGTACGCAAGTCGCTGGGGATCTGATGGCGTGCGGAAAGGCGAAGCGACTAACCTCGCTGCGCCGTTCCGGTCGCTTCAGGCAACGTGAAGTTGCCGAAGCCTGCAATCTCAAGCGCGGCAGACTTCGGGACGCGGCGCCGACGTTCCGTGGTCAATGGCGATGGACATGCCGAAAGACGGAGAACACTGCGTCACGATCCAGTCCCGGAACTTCGACAGGACGCCCGATGGCCGACCGGGCCGGTGCAGCGCCAGGTAGCAGCCGCGCGTGGTATCGAGCGGGCGGTCGAAGGCGGCGACAAGGTCGCCGCGGTCAAGAAGTTCGTCAACGAGCGGTCGCCAACCGAGCGCAATCCCATGACCGCTGATCGCAGCCTGAATGACCAGAGAATAGTCATTGAAGACAAGGCTGGGGGAGGGCATTGCGGTGCTCGGGGCATGCGTCGTGATCCAGTCGCTCCAATCCATCCAACGCCTTGGCTGCACCTGTTGCAGGTGGAGCAGAGGAAACTTGCAGAGCGCCTGTGCACTCTTGAACGCTCCTGCGCCGTGGAGCAGATCAGGGCTGCAGACAGGAATCACGGTTTCGGGAAAGAGTAACTCGGTTTCGGCGTCATCACTCGAGCCCTTGTAGTGAATCGAAATGTCGATTTCGCCGGCGTGAGGATCGATTTCCTCCTGCGATGTCAGCAAGCGGAGCTGAATGCCCGGAATCGCCGCGCGCAGCAGGTGTATACGCGGCATCAACCAGAATTTCGCAAAACCAAAATCGGTCGCCAGGGTGATCGTGCGTTGCTCGTCCTGAAACCGGACCTCGGCGGTCGTCAGGCGCAGCGCGTTCAGGCTGCTGCGTACCGTTTCGTAGAGGCGCACGCCTTCGGCCGTGAGCTTGACGCCACGGTGCTGGCGCAGAAAGAGCGAGATGCCGAGATGTTCTTCCATGCTCTTCACCCGATGGCTGACGGCAGGCTGCGTCGTACCCAACTCCTCGGCGGCGGCAGTGAAATTGAGGTGACGGGCGGCCGACTCGAAATAGACGAGCGACTGAAGCTGCGGAAGCTGACGGTGCGTGGCAGTCATGCGGTACCTCTGGCTGACGGAGTGATGACGAACGCGGAGTCCACGGATTGCCCCGCATTCGAGCTCGACGACAACGCTATCAGACTGGTCGAGTGCCTCCAACGAAGTTATCTGGATATCGATATGGGACATATGGCATAACTCGGGCACAACTCCGGCATAACGCTTCGTAATGTCGCGATTCGTTTTACTCGTCTTCACGCGTACTGCCCTCTGGTTGATAATCCGTCGCCTTTCCTCGCGCAGCGGAACGTCACATGTCCATTCCCACACACTGGCTGCTCTTGTCGGCGGCGATCGGCAGCGAGGTGCTTGCAACCAGCGCCTTGCGGCTGGCCGACGGTTTTACCCGCCCGCTTCCTTCGCTCGTTTCGCTCCTCGGCTACGTGTCGTCGTTTTACTGCCGTTCGCTCGCCCTGCGCAGCGTTCCGTTGGGTATTGCCTACGCTATCTGGTGCGGCATCGGTCTACTCCTGATTTCCCTTGTCGGCACCGTTCTCTACAAGCAACTGCTCGACTGGCCGGCCATACTTGGCATTGCATTGATTGGCAGCGGGGTGCTGGTCATCAGCCTGTTTTCCTCGACCATGCCCCATTGACGTGAAGCGAGTGGAAATGAAGGCGAGCGACTATCCTTTTCACGTTATGGCCAAGCCAGGCGGGGCAACGTGCAATCTCGCCTGTCGCTACTGCTACTACCTCGACAAGTCGGCGCTGCATCCATCCACGCGCTTTCCGCGCATGTCCGACGCCATGCTGGAGCGCTATGTCGCTAATCTGATCGCCTCGCATCCCGAGGGGGCCGAGGTGATTTTTTCGTGGCAAGGCGGCGAGCCCGCGCTGCTCGGTCTGGATTTCTACCGCCGCGCCGTCGAATTGCAGCGGCGGCACGCCGGCAGCCGCAGGGTGGAAAACACCTTCCAGACGAACGGCACGCTGCTCGACGACGATTGGTGCCGATTCCTTGTGCGCGAGCGCTTCCTCGTCGGCTTGTCGCTTGACGGTCCGGCCGAGATACACGACATCTACCGCCGCTACGCGGGCGGTCGCGCGAGCCACACTGCGGTGATGCGCGGACTGCACCGATTGCAGGCGCATGGCGTCGAATTCAACTTGCTCGCCTGCGTCCACCGGCAGAGTTCGCAACACCCGTTGGCCGTCTACGATTTCCTGCGCTCCACCGGCGCGCGTTTCATCCAGTTCATTCCTGTCGTCGAACGTTCGCCCGAGCATGACGAAGTCACGGAATGGTCGGTGCAAGCCGACGCTTACGGCGAGTTCATGTGTGCAGTTTTCGATCACTGGTACGAACGTGATGCGGGCGATGTCGTCGTGATGAACTTCGAATGGGCGCTCGCCAGTTTCATCGGCTTGCCAGGCGCGGTTTGCCACCATCAGCCCGTGTGCGGGCGCGCCCTGGCCGTCGAGCACGATGGGCGCGTCTATGCGTGCGATCATTTCGTCGCGCCGCAATACCGGCTCGGCAATATCAATGACGACGCGCTTTCCGCTCTGGTCGACGCGCCGCGCCAACAGGCATTCGGGCGCAGCAAGTTCGACGCGTTGCCCGCGAGTTGCCTGCGCTGCCCGGTCGTCAGGGCCTGCTGGGGCGGTTGCCCGAAACACCGTTTCGTCACCGATGCGGCCGCCGAGAAGCCATTGAACTTCCTTTGTGCCGGATACAAGCGCTTTTTCACCCATGTGGCGCCGGCGCTCGGTGGGCTTGCCGAGCGCGTGTCGCGGAACCGGATCGCTTGAGGTGCGAATCATTTTCGTGTGCGATCCATATTTCTGGTTCACACCAAAAAAATCTCCGCGTAATGTTCGTTTAGGGTAACCGATTACCCAAGCGCTTCAACCCATAGGAACTCAACCATGCCCGCATCGTTGAACGACATTGCAAAACTCGCCGGAGTTTCGGTCAAGACCGTTTCCGGTGCCTTGCATGGCGGCAACGCGCGTATGTCCGAGCAGACTCGGCAGAAGATCAAGGAGATTGCCGACAGCCTGGGTTACGTGACCAATCTCGCGGCGCGCAGCATGAAGCAGGGCTATCTGCCGCTGATCGCCGTCGTCGCCGACGAGTTGTCGACCTCACCCATCGGCTCCGAAATCATTCGTGGCCTCGATAACGAGGTGCGCAAGGCGGACATGGCGCTTTTCGTCACGCCATTGGGTCGCGAGCGCGACTTGGGGGCGGTGATCGCCGAGGTCGCTCGTTTCCGTCCGTGGGCCATCGCCTATCTGGCGATGTATCACAAGGTGGTCGATCTGCCGCCCGGCGTGCGCGAATCGATCGGCGTGCTGATCAACTGCCGCGAGCGCAGCGACAGCGTGGTTTCCCTCGTTCCGGACGAAGTGCTCGCCGCGCGCGAGATTACCGACGTGCTGATCCGTGCCGGCCGGCGCAAGATCGCCTTCCTGAACCTGCCCGGTATCCTTGCCGGCGAACTGCGCCGGCAGGGTTTCGTGTCCAGCCTGCGCGAACACGAACTCGCCGTGCGCGAAGACTGGATTCTGCCCGCCGTGCGCCACGCGTTCTATGCCGACCGCGCGCACAGCCTGGTGCGCGAGCACGTGACCCAACTGATGTCGGGCAGCGAACGTCCCGACGCGATTCTTTGCGGCAACGACCGGGTGGCGATGGAAGTCTATGCCGCGCTGCGCCGCCTCGGCGTCGATATCCCGAAGGACGTCGCTGTCGCCAGTTTCGATAACCAGATTGATATTGCCGCCAGACTGGATCCCCCGCTGACCACGATGGCGCTCCCTCACCGCGCAATGGGCCGCATGGCCGGGGAGATTCTGCTAGCGGAACCAAACCAAAGACATACGAGCCGACGTTTACCGTTCCATTTAGTGGAGCGCGAATCCGTCTGACCGGTGTGATTTACCAACGAAACCAGGAGGAGAGAAACATGAAGTCATTGGGTAAACGGTTACTCATCAGCACCATGGCAATCTGCGCAATGAGTGGCGGGGCGATTGCGGCGGATCAGGTCATCAGGGTGATGCACCAGGGCATGCCGGATGAAGTGAAGATGTACCAGGACGTGGCCAAGCGCTTCGAAGCGGCCAACCCCGGCGTCAAGGTGGAACTCATTTACGCGCCGCATGACAGCTACAACGAGAAGGTCAGTGCGGTGATCAACGCCAAGCAGATGCCGGACATCATGGAGCTCGATGCGCCGTTCCTGGCAAATTACGTGTGGAGCGGCTACCTAGCCCCGATCGCGCAATACCTGGACAAGAATCTGGTCGGCGAGCTGACGGCGTCCGCAATCTCCGCCGACACCTATCCGATCGATAAGCAGTTGTACGCCTTCGGCATCATCGACAGCGCGGTCGTTCTCTACGCCAACAAGAAGCAACTGGCGGCGATCAACGCGCGCATTCCGAAGGGCGTCGATGACGCCTGGACGGCCGAGGAATTCGAAGCCAACATGGAGAAATTGGCCAAGCTGCCCGGCGTCAAGTGGCCGATCGACCTGCTGCGCGGCTACGGCGTTACGAGTGAGTGGGTGACCTACGGCTATTCTCCAGCGTTACAGTCGGCCGGTTGCGACCTGATCAGCCGGACGACGTGGAAGTCGGTCGGTACGCTCGACAGCGAACCCTGTGTCAAGACGCTGACTGCCATGCAGCGCTGGGTCAAGAACGGCTGGGTCGTGCCGGCGTCGGCGGGCACCAACGCCTTCTACGCCGAAGGTAATCCGGCCTCGCTGCTGTGGGGCGGCCATTGGCTCTATGCCGACGCGGAAAAGGCCATGGGCGACAACCTGATTGTGCTGCCCTTGCCGAAGTTTGGCGCGAAGTCGGCCAGCCCGAACGGCACCTGGACGTGGAGCATCACCAAAGCCTCGAAGAACCCGCAGCTTGCCGGCAAGTTCCTCAATTACTTCCTCGGGGAAGACAAGATCTATCGCGATTTCCAGGTGGCTAAGCGTGGCGTCCCGGCAGTAAAGAGCATGGTTACGGCGTCACCGACTTACGGGCCGACCGGAAAGATGGCGGTTGCGGTTGAGCAGGCCGAGAAAACGGCGGTCGCGCGCCCGACGCACCCGGCTTATCCGGTGATCACCTCGACCTTCATGAAGGCGGTTGACTCGATCTTCAATGGTGCCGAGGTCAAGAAGACGCTGGCCAGTGCGGCCAAGTCGATCGACGACGATATCGAAGACAACGGCGGTTATCCCCCGTTCAATGGAAAGTAGTAACTGCTAAGGAGACGCTGATTTATTCAAAATTCGTCATTCCGGCGAACGCCGGAATCCAGGAAATTCCACGAACTGGACACCGGCTTTCGCCGGTGTGACGGACTAATCAGCGCTTGCCTAAGCAGCAACCAACCGGTCCGGCCGGGAGCCTTGCCGTCCGTACTTCCAGACGGCGGCAGGGTTCCCGGCAGGGGCCGGCCAGTTCAAAACATAGAGGGGAACGCTATGGGGACGAGACAAAACAAACCGCCCAAAGCATCCGTGTTCGGGCAGGACTCGGAGATCACCAATCCTTGGCAGCAGATCGCCATGCTGGCGCCGGCGATCATCCTGATCGGCCTGTTCCTGGTGACACCGTTCGTCATGTCGTTCTGGATGTCGATGACCAACCAGCCGTTGATTCCGCGCCCGACGCCGGTGCGCTTCATCGGGCTGACCAATTTCATGCGCGTGCTGAGCGATCCGCTGTTCTGGAAAGCGTTGTGGAACGTCACTTATTTCACCTTGCTCGTGCTGCCGGTGCAATGCGGTTTCGCCTTCGCGACCGCGCTGTTGCTGCATCAGAACCTGCCGTTTCGCAACCTGCTGCGCGGCGCCTTCTTCATCCCGGCGATCACCTCGATGGTCGTTGTTTGCGTCATCTGGAGCACCTTGTTCCAGTATCCGAGCGGCCCGCTCAACGAAATCCTGCGCATCGTTTCCGGCGGCCATCTCGGCCCGGTCAACTGGATCGGCAATCCAGATCTGGCGATGCTCTCGCTGGTGTTGCTCTCTGCCTGGCAGGCTTACGGTTTCCAGATGGTCGTCTATCTCGCCGGCCTGCAGAACATTCCGGATGAACTTTACGACGCAGCGCGCATCGACGGCGCCGGTGCCTTCAAGCGCTTCTGGCACGTCACCATGCCGGGCCTGCGGCCGACGCATGTCTTCGTGCTGCTGATCACGACGATCCAGGCGTTCAAGCTCTACACGCAAGTCGCCGTGCTGACCAAGGGTGGGCCGGATGGCAGCACGGACACGGTCGTGCACTACATGGTGCAGGCGGGTTTTGCGCAGCAAAAGGTGGGTTACGCCTCAGCAGTCTCGCTGGTGCTGTTCGTCATCGTCGTTGCCATTGCGCTGGTGCAGCGTCATCTGATGAGGAGGTACGATGTCTAAGTCATCGTCAATGAATGTGTCGGCCGCAGACATGGAACGCGAGCCGATCATCTCGATCCGCACGGTGCAGTTCATCTGCGCAGTGCTCATCGCACTGGTCGTTCTTTCACCGCTCGTGCTGCTCGTGGTCGGCAGCCTGAAGCCCGACCGCTTCGTGATCGCCGCCGATTTCGGCAGCTTCCGCGCCTTCTGGACGCCGGACCCGACCTTGAAGCACTACGGCGAGGTGCTCAGCTTCGAAGGTTCGTTCGGCTTCGCGCGCTACCTGATGAACTCTTTGTGGATCCTTGTGGTGACCGTCGGTTGCGGCGTCATCGTCAACGCCATGGCCGGCTTCGTCCTCGCCTGGGGGAACATCCCCGGCCGCGCGGTGATGCTCTCGGCGATCATCGCCCTGTATGTCATCCCGCAGGAGTCCATCGTCATGCCGATGCTGATGTTGGTGACCAAGATGGGGCTGTCCGACACCTACTCGGCGCAAATCCTGCCGTGGGTGGCGAGTCCGCTCTACACCTACCTGTTCTACCAATTCTTCTCGCAACTACCGAAGGAGCTGTACGAGGCGGCGTCGATCGACGGCGCGTCGTTCTTCCGCACCTTCCGCACCGTCTATCTGCCGCTCAGCATGCCGGCGGTGGCCACGGTGTCGATCCTGATGGGCATCGAAACGTGGAACCAGTACCTGTGGCCGGTGTTGGTCAGCCAGTCCAACTACTCGCGGCCGATCTCGGTGGCAATCGCCTCCTACTTCGGGCAGGGCGAGATGTACTGGGATCTGGCGATGGCCTCGTCGGTGGTGATGATGGTGCCGGTGTTGCTGCTCTACATCACCTTCCAGCGCTGGTTTGTCAGTTCCTTCATCGGTTCGGCCGTCAAGGGCTGAGCGTCGCCGACCGATCGATCAACACCTACGGATAATTCCAATGATTCGCGAAATAAGCACGCTGATCGCCGCCGGCTCAGTCGTCCACGCTTGGCTCAAGGCGGCCGACAACGCTGGCGCGGCTAAAGCGACCCTGACCATCGACGGCAACGAGATCGCCGTCTGGGCGAGCCGCGAGCCGGGATTCCGGTTCGTGACCTTCACGGCGGAAAAGTGGGGCGAGCTGTGCATCGCGTGGGACGACGTGGACACCGAGCTGTCGGCGATCTACGCCTTCGATCCGCAAACGGTGCTCGACGACGGCATCCGCCTGCTGCTGACGTCGGTATCGAACGCCTTTCCCGCGCCGGCGCCGCAACTGCACTTCCGCCCGCCGTTCGGCTGGATGAATGACCCCAACGGGCTGTCGTTCTTCGATGGGCGCTATCACCTGTTCTATCAGCACTATCCGCACTCGCTGCGCTGGGGGCCGATGCACTGGGGCCACGCCGTCTCGCGCGACATGATCCACTGGACGCATTGCCCGGTGTTCCTGCTGCCGGAAGCGGACGTCGCCGCCGATGCCAAGGCCAAGGGCGGCTGCTTCTCGGGTTCGGCGATTCCGCTGCCTTCCGGCGATGGCTTGCGCGTCTACTTCACCGAGCACCAAAGCCACGGTGACGGCGACATGGAGCGGCAGCGCAGCGCGGTGACGCGCGACCTGATCACACCGCAGTCGTTGGCGGAGGTTCCGCTGGAGCGCCCCGTCGAGTCCGCCGGACGCGGCGATTTCCGCGATCCCTACGCCTTTCAGGGGCCGGACGGCCGCTGGAAGATGCTGCTCGGCACGCGCGACAAGTCGGCCGCCATCGTCCTGCTCTACGACTCGGCCGACGGTCAGGCGGTGGACGGCTGGCAGCTGGTCGGGCGCCTGTTCGAAGATGATCTGCATGGCGCGGCGCCGGCTGAATGCCCGTGCATGATCGAGGTGCCGGATGCCGACCATCCCGAGCGTTCGCGCTGGGTGCTGATCTACGCCGTACTCACCAGTCGGGACAAGGCCACGGCGCGGCGCAACCTGACCTACGCCGTCGTCGGCGATTTCGACGGCCGCCAGTTCACGCCGATCAAAACGCAGGAGCTCGACTTCGCCACCGATTGCTATGCCTTCCAGGCCTTGCAGTCGCAGGATGGTCCGCGCGGTATCGGCTGGCTGGCCAACTGGACCGATTTCTCGAAGGACGCGGATTTCCCGACGACGATGACGCTGCCGCGCCGCTTGCTGCTCAAGGGCGGCGAGCTGCATACGCCGCCGATTCCGGAGCTGGCCGGTTTGCGCGGCGCGGTGCTGGCACAAGGCGCGCCGGCGATCGGCGAAACGCTTCAACTGCCCGACGCACCGATCGAACTGTCGCTCGATCTCGCTCAAACGGGTAGCTCTGTCGAAATCGTCTTCGGCCACGAGGCGCTAGAACTGGCCGTCAAAACCAGCGCCGACGGACTCGAAATCCACTACCGCGAACCGGGGCAGGGCACGGCGCCGCGTTACATCGCAGCGCAGGCCGCGCCGAAAAATCTCCGCATTTTCCTCGACCGTGGGGCGATCGAGGTCTTCGCGGACGACGGGCGGTGGGTCGGCAGCAAGCGTCTGGCCAGCACGGCGCCGGTCACGTCGGTTCGCCTGCTTGCCAAGGCCGGAGACGTGGCGCGCGCCGACATCTGGCGGTTGGACATGCAGAACACAAAACGGTGATTTGAACGTTCAAGGAGGGTTATATGGCAACTGTTGGCATACAAGGGGTAACCAAGTCGTTCGGCAACCAGACGGTGATCCATCACGTCGATCTGGACATCGAGGACGGCGAATTCGTGACGCTGGTCGGGCCGTCCGGCTGCGGCAAATCGACGTTGCTGCGCATGGTCGCCGGGCTCGAACGGCAGACCGGCGGCGACATCCGCATCGGCGAGCGCGTGGTCAACAAGGTGCCGCCGAAGGAGCGCGACATCGCGATGGTTTTCCAGAACTACGCGCTCTATCCGCACCTGACGGTCGAGGACAACATGGGTTTCGCGCTGCGGCTACAGGGTGTTGACGCCGAGAGTACGAAGACGCAGGTACACAAGGCGGCGGAAATCCTGCACCTGGAACCGCTGCTCGGCCGCTTTCCGAAACAGCTCTCCGGCGGCCAGCGCCAGCGCGTCGCCATGGGCCGCGCCATCGTCCGCAACCCGCAGGTCTTCCTGTTCGACGAACCGCTCTCCAACCTCGACGCCAAGCTGCGCGTGGCGATGCGCGCCGAGATCAAGGAACTGCACCAGCGCCTGCGCACCACCACGATCTACGTTACGCACGATCAGATCGAGGCGATGACCATGGCCGACAAGATCGTCGTTATGCGCGCCGGGCGCGTCGAGCAGATCGGCAAGCCGCTCGACCTCTACGACCGGCCGGCCAACACCTTCGTCGCCACCTTCATCGGCTCGCCGGCGATGAACCTGTTCGAGGGCCACGTCGTGCGCGAAGGCGGCCGGCTCGAATTCCAGACCAACGGCGGCATCCGCCTGCCGCTGCCACAGAACCCGGCGGTCGAGGCGGCGCGCGTCTATGGCGTGCGGCCCGAGCACCTTTCGATTTGTGGCGAAGGCGGCGACGACGGATTCGAGGCCGAGGTGCTGGTCGTCGAACCGACCGGTGCCGAAACGCACGTCGTCGCCCGCTTCGGCGCGCAGGACGTCGTCTGCGTGTTCCACGACCGCCTCGCGATCAGCCCGGGCGACATCGTGCGCCTGCGCGCCGATCTCGAGGACGTGCATCTGTTCGGGCAGGACGGCAACCGCATCGGCCGGTAACCCCTGGACAAGCAAATCCTGAACGGACCAGCGGAGCGGCGCGACCGCCATGCACAGACCACCCGTGGTCCCAAGCCGGCATATGCGTAATCCGAATATGCAAATCAGCACAAAATCGTTCGGATCCCGATGGACGAGGCCTACGATGGCTTCGTCGAGAGGGCGCCGGTCGCCGACTGGAGACCGGCCCTCTCCCTTACCATCCAGGAGAAGATTATGTCAGCAGCACTTGCTCAAGTCGTCGATATCGCCGAGGTTCGGGCATCGGAGCGGGCCGAACTCGTCGGCGAAATCATCCAGCGCGCCGAAAACCGGGCGCGCGAACGCGGCATTTCATATCGCGGCCTGCTGCTGCCCGAGGAAGCGTGGACGCTTTCCCAGGAAGACCCGTCGGCGAAACTGGTCGATATCCGGACCGGCGAAGAATTGAATCTCATCGGCCGCGTTCCCGGCGCGCTCGAGATTCAATGGAAGCTCTATCCCGATTGGCGGCGGAACCCGGATTTCCTAGCACAGGTGAAGGAAAAACTGGCGCCGACCGATCACATCCTCCTGCTCTGCCGTTCCGGCATTCGCTCGCGCGAGGCCGCCGAGTTCCTCACCGAGCACGGCTTCAACAATAGCTTCAATGTTCTCGAAGGCTTTGAGGGCGACAAGAACGCGGCCAACCAGCGTGTCGTCGCCGGCTGGAAGGCACGCGGCCTGCCTTGGTCGCATTGAGCGTCACGTCCGATCCACGGCGCGCTGACTGCCACTAGCTCGCGTCGGCCGTCGGCAACGTGCCTGCCGACCGATAAGTCGGATTCCCGGTTTCGGATTGACTGCCTACCGCCCATTTGCGCGGTAGGTAGTCGCGCGTCTTAACCCACTTCGCATATAAGCAATGCACTTTTAATTCGTTCCGGCAACCCGGCGGATTTCCTAATCTGCTCGACACGACACGGCGCAAGGAAAACGCCGCGCCAGCTCGACGCGACGTCGAGAACGACTTAAACCACTCAAAAGAAAGGTTACCAATGAAACTCGCCATCACCCTGACCGCACTGACAGCCGCGCTCATCGGCATTTCGAATCCGGCGTTCGCCGACCGCCTCGACGACATCAAGAAAGCCGGCGTCATTCGCGTCGCCGCCTTCGACAGCAATCCGCCGTTCGGCTTCCTCGACGCGAAGACGCGCCAGATCGCCGGCCTCGACGTTGACGTGGCCGAGGCGATCGCCAGGAAGATCGGTGTCAAGCTGGAACTGGTGCCGACCAATCCGGCCAACCGGATTCCGCTGCTCGTCTCGGGCAAGGCCGATCTCGTCGCCGCCAACTTCACGATCACCGACGAACGCAAGAAGCAGATCGATTTCAGCGACGCCTACTTCGCTTCCGGCCAGCAGTTCATCGCGCGCAAGGGAACGCTGAAGACGCCGGAACAACTGAAGGGCCTGCGCGTCGGCGTTGACAAGGGCACGACGCAGGAGATCACGCTGCGCGAGAAGTATCCCGATACCCCGGTCGTGGCCTACGACGACACGCCGCTCGCTTTCACCGCTTTGCGCAACGGCAACGTCCAGGCGATCAGCCAGGATGGTTCCAAGCTGATCGCCTTGCTCGGCAACGCGCCGGACAAGGACAAGTTCGAGATCGCGCCCTTCACGCTGACGCGCGAGTACATCGGGATCGGCGTGCCGAAAGGCGAGGATGCGCTGACCAAAGTAGTGAACGAGACATTGGTCGAGCTGGAGAAATCCGGGACGGCCGTGAAGATCCACGACAAATGGTTCGGCCCGAAGACCAAGGCGCCGTTGCCGCGCGAGTTCAAGATCGGCGATCCGCTGGTCTGATCGATAGATGCAGCTCCGGAACCGGCACGAGTCGGTTCCGGAGCTGCGCGACCATTTCCAAAAAACGAAACAGTCAGCAATGTTCGGCAGTTTTCTCTCGACGCCTCCGCCATGGCTAGGCTACGGCTGGCTGGCGCCGCATTATCTCGGGTGGCTGGCCAAGGGCGCCTTGCTGACCGCCTGGTTGTCGTTGCTGGTCTGCGTCTTCGCAACACTGGTCGGACTGCTGCTGACGCTGGCCGACGAGAGCAAGCGACGCTGGGTATCGAGCGGCACCAGGCTCTTTGTCTCGCTGCATCGGAACACGCCGCTTCTGGTCCAGATTCTCCTGTGGTATTTCGGTGTCGGCGGAATGCTGCCGGAGGAACTACGGTTCTGGCTCAATGCGCCGCATCGATTCGCTTTGCCCGGTGGACTGGCGTTGTCCTGGCCCAGCTACGAGTTTCTCTCCGCCTTCGTGGCGCTGACGCTGTACAGCGCAAGCTTCGTCAGCGAAGAGATCCGCGCCGGCCTCAACACCGTCGGGCGAGGGCAGCGTGATGCCGGCCGCGCGCTCGGCCTGCGCACGTGGCAGATCATGCGCCACATCGTCTTTCCGCAAGCCTTGGCGGCCGCACGTCGGCCCCTTATCGGGCAGTACACGGCGGTCATCAAAAATACGTCGCTGACCATGGCGATCGGCGTCGCCGAGTTGTCCTATTCCTCGCGTCAGGTCGAAAGCGAATCGCTCCTCGCCTTCCAGGCGTTCGCCGTCGCGACGCTGCTCTATCTTGCGCTGGTGCTCGGCGCCCAGTTCACGGCGCGCGAGGATAACGTCGCCTGGAGGGCGCCACGGTGATTCCGCCGGTCATTCTCGATAACCTCGACTATCTGCTGTGGGGCAACCTGGCGCGCGGCGAACCCGGCGGCCTGCTGCTGAGCATCCTGCTCAGTATCGCGGCCGGCGGCGCCGGGTCGTTGTTCGGCCTGGCCGGCGGCATCGGACTGACCATGGGTGGCCGGCGGCTGGCAACATCGATCGAACTCGTGTGCAGCGCGCTGCGCGCCATCCCGGTGCTGATGCTCATCTTCTGGTGCTACTTCCTGCTGCCGATCCTGTTCGGGATGAATATCCCGGGCGTGTTGACCGTCATCGTGGCGCTGGCGGTGATCAACGGCGCGTACTTCACGCAGATCGTTTACGCCGGCATCCGCGCGATCGGCCATGGGCAATGGCAGGCCGGGCTGGCGCTCGGCATGTCACGCTGGCAGGTGTTGCGCGTCCTGCTGCCGCCTGCACTGCGTCTGATGGCACCGTCGCTGATCAACCAGTGGGTCGCGCTGATCAAGGACAGCTCGCTTGCCTATGTGGTCGGCGTCGCCGAGTTCACCTTCGTTGCCGGGCAGGTCAACAACCGGGAGCAGGTCTATCCGCTGGAGATCTTCTGCTTCATCGCGCTCTGCTATTTCGTTCTGTGCGCCTCGGTGGCGTGGGCCGGTAAACGTGTCGCTGTCGTCGCCTACCTCCAGTCGGCGTCGGAAGGTCAAGTGCGGCGCTGATCGCATTCCGGAATATCGTTATCGCCAAATCTTCGTTTGCCGTTATAACGACGAGTGCTAAAGTTCACCCTTCGCAACGCCAACCTCGCCTGAACGGCACATGAATCAAGGCCTTCGGGCGCGTCGTATCGAAGAATAACAATACGGATTCTCCAGTGATCGATATTGAACACATTTCCAAGCACTATGTGGTTGACCGCAATGCCATTCCGGCCATCACCGACATCAACCTGCGCATCGAACAGGGCGAGATCTTCGGCATCATCGGCGCCTCTGGCGCTGGCAAGAGTACGCTGATCCGTACGCTGAATCTCCTGGAACGGCCGGATAGCGGCCGCATCCTGGTCGATGGCAGCGACATCACGAAGCTCTCGAAGAGCGAACTCCAGGCCTACCGCCGCAAAGCGGGGATGATCTTCCAGCACTTCAACCTGATCGGCGCCAAGACGGTCGCCGACAACATCCGCTTCCCGCTGAAGCTGACCGGCGAATACTCCGACGTCGAAATGGATGCACGGGTCCGCGAGTTGCTCGAATTGGTCGAACTGACCGAGCACCGCGACAAGTATCCGGCGCAACTGTCCGGCGGGCAGAAACAGCGCGTTGGCATCGCGCGGGCGCTGGCCAATCACCCGAAGCTGCTGCTCTGCGACGAGGCGACGTCGGCACTCGATCCGCAGACGACGCAGGCCATCCTCCGTCTGCTGCGCGACATCAACCGCCGCTTCGGCCTGACCATCGTCCTCATCACGCACGAGATGGACGTCATCCGCGCGATCTGCGACCGCGTCGCGGTGCTCGACAAGGGCTTCGTCGTCGAACACGGGCAGGTCGCCGACATCCTGCTGCACCCCAGGCATCCGGTGACGCGCGGCATGGTGCGCGAGAGCAGCCACCACGAGGAGAGCGCCGATCTGGGCTCGGTCCTTGGTTTGTCCGGGCCGCTGCTGCGTCTGACCTTCCTCGGCGAAGTCACCTATCAGCCGGTGCTCGAACGCGTCGCGACGGCGCTCAGCGTTCATTTCAACATTCTCGAAGGCGTCATCGGCCGCATCAAGGACACGCCTTACGGCCAGCTCACCGTCCAGGTGATCGGCTCGGCGGCGGACGTCAGCTGTGCCGAAGAGGCCTTCTCGCAACAGTCAATTCATTGTGAGGTACTCGGATCATGAGCCTGGCACTTGTGGACGCATTCCTGGCCATCGACTGGTCGGACATCGGCCTGGCGACCTTGGAAACGCTGACCATGGTCGGCGGTTCGCTGCTATTCACGGTGATCCTGGGCTTGCCGCTCGGCATCGTGCTGTTCCTCACCGGGCCGCGCCAACCGTTGGCACATGCGCGGCTCTACGCCTGCCTCTCGCTGCTCGTCAATCTGCTGCGTTCGATGCCCTTCGTGATCCTGCTCATCCTGATGATTCCGGTCACCGTCGTCATCGTCGGCACGTCGATCGGCGTGCCGGGCGCCATCCCGCCGTTGGTCGTCGGCGCCACACCGTTCTTCGCGCGCCTCGTCGAGAACGTCCTGCGCGAGGTCGACCGCGGCATCATCGAAGCCAGCCAATCGATGGGCGCCAGCCTGTCGCAGACCATCTTCGGCGCCGTGCTGCCGGAAGCGTTTCCCGGTCTGCTCGCGGCGACGACGGTGACGGCGATCGCGCTCGTTTCCTACGCCGCGATGTCGGGCGTGATCGGCGGCGGCGGCCTGGGCGACCTGGCGATTCGCTTCGGCTACCAGCGCTTCCAGACCGACGTGATGTTCGTCACCGTCGCCATCCTGCTCGTGCTGGTGCAGCTTCTGCAGGCTTTCGGCGACCGGCTGGTGCATCGCTTCACGCGCAGCTGACGGACGGCGCCCGCCAACCGGTACGCCGTCGCAAGATTTTCTCCTGTTGAGCGCGGACCCACGAGGAATGCGCGTCAACGAACCACCCACCCAATCCTCATGAAGGAAGAAACAATGAAAACCAAGTTTGTCTCTCTCATTGCCGCGGCATTTGCCCTGACATCCCTTGCCGCGCACGCGGACACCCTGAAGGTTGCAGCGACTGCCGTACCGCACGCGGAAATCCTCGAACACGTGAAACCGGTACTGGCGAAGGAGGGGGTTACCCTGGAAGTGAAGGTGTTCACCGATTACGTCCAGCCGAACGTTCAGGTTGCCGAGAAGAAGCTCGACGCGAACTTCTTCCAGCACAAGCCGTATCTGGACGAGTTCAACAAGAACAAGGGCACCAATCTGGTTCCCGTCGCCGCGGTTCACGTCGAGCCCTACGGTGCCTATTCGAAGAAAGTGAAGAAGGTCGCTGATCTGCCGAACGGCGCAATCATCGCCATCCCGAACGATCCGTCCAACGCCGGGCGCGCGCTCGTGCTGCTCGAACAGAACGGCCTGATCAAGCTCAAGGACGCGAAAAACATCCTGTTCGACGGTCAAGGACATCACCGAGAATGCGAAGGGTTTCAAGATCAAGGAACTGGAAGCCGCAACGCTGCCGCGCATCCTCGACCAGCTCGATCTGGCGCTGATCAACACCAACTACGCGCTTGAAGCCAAGCTGGTGCCGACACGCGACGCCTTGTTCATCGAGAACGCCAATTCGCCGTATGCCAACCTGCTGGTCGCGCGTCCGGACAACAAGGACAGCTACGCCCTGAAGAAGCTCGTCAGCGCGTTGCAAAGCGCCGACGTCAAGCAGTTCATCGAAACGAAGTACAAGGGCGCGGTCGTCCCGGCGTTCTAGTAGCCGGTCACATCGAACCGCAAGGATAATAGCCACGTCATCCCGGCGAACGCCGGGATCCAGCGGCGCACAGGGCATCGTGACTGCCTGCCGGGGGAAAGCGCTGATTCATTGACGGTTCGTCATTCCGGCGAATGCGGGAATCCAGAAAATCCAACAAACCGGACCGCGGGCTCTGCACTCCTTCACGCGCTTTCGTCAAGGTGACGCGCGCTCAGCGCGACCAGATGCGCGACGGGTTGATTTCTCGCGTGATGCGTTCGCGCGGCACTTCGGCGACGATCATCAGGTTGTCGGCCGCGGTATTGCGCTGGATCAGTTCGGTCAGCGGTTCGCCGCGGCTGTTGTAGAGACTCAGCACGTGCGGCGCCTTGGCCGACGACGAGCGTCGATAGACGACGGCCACCTCGCCATTGGCCAGCTTGACGAACGTTCCCGGCGGATAGATGCCGATCTCCTTGATGAGCAGGGGAACGAAGTCGTTCTGCCTTTCGTTGCCGAACAGAATGCGCTCGGCCTGCGTCGTGGAGATCGCCTTGCGATAGGTGCGCGGGCTGATCTTGGCGCAGAAGACGTCGATCGTGTGCAGGATGATCGCTTCATCGCTCAGTTCAGTCAGGTGGTGCGGATAACCTGAACCGTCGCTGACTTCGTGGTGATTCTCGACCGACGTCAGCCAGTCGTCCGAATGCACGCCGCCGTCGCGTAGTATCCGCACCCCGGCGCTCGGGTGCTGTTGCAACTGGCGTTGCTGATCGGGTGTCAGGGCTTCCTGCTGGTTCGACAGGTGCTGCTGCAGTTCGTGCATGCCGATGTTCATGGTCAGTGCCGCACAGACCAACTCCAGCCGTCGTTGCGGACCCCAGCCGAGGCGGGCGGCAAGCATCTCGCACAGCACCGCGACGTGCAGGCTATGCACGGTCGCGTAGCGTCGCTGGTCCATCGTCAGGGAGATTGCTGCAATGCAGGCGTCGGCGCAGCGCTGCACGAGTGCGTGGACGCGGCGGCCGATGTCGAGCGCATTGCTTTCCAGGCTGACGCCGTTGGCCCGCCGCGTGAGCAGCAAGGCAAGTTTGGCGACGATCTCGTCCCAGCACTGGAACGGGTCGCCGGCGATCGCTACCGGCTGACGGGATTCCAGTGCCGCTTCGTAAGCGTCGGCATCGACGTATACGCCACGGTCAATCAACGCCTGCAGTTGCGATGCCTTGTCGATCAGGAACCCGCGTCGCAGCAGCAGGTTCATTTCGTTGTCGTAGATATCCCAAGGCAGCGGACTTCCCAGCGTCACTTGACCGGCGCTCAACCTGAATGGCTTCTTCATGTGCCCCGGCAATGAGAATGATGCGCCAGTGGCGGATTGTATATCAACGATTTGAGGGCTTTATATGTACTTTCTTACGAAATCATGAATATATGTGCGTTGTCGCGTTGCGAGCAGCAAAGCGTCTCATCGAGGCATTCCATGAGCGCGGAACCTCGGGCGCCGGCCGAGGCGTTCAGCTCGCCCGGTCGCCCAGCCGTAGCGCGATGCCGACGCGGTCCAGCGCTTCGCCGATGACGACGATCCTGCCTGTGCACGACGCCCGGCCAGATTCCTCCGCGGCGCTTGCCGGCGTGGGTCGCGAGATTTCGATGGCGCCGGCGGCCAGCGAGAAATCGACGCATCCGGCATGCGTCGCGAGCTGTCCCTTGGCGCGCACGACATCGCCATAGCGGCCGCTCATCAATTCGGCCAGAACGCCCGCCAGCTCGTCCACACTCATGGCGGCGGGCAGCGCGACGGACAGCGTGTCGAATTCGTGCCCGGTCGGCGGCAGGGGGCGGAATCGACGACGGCCGATGGGCGCGGCAGGCGTTTCTTCGGGCGGGGTCGAACGCGCGCGCTCCGGCGTCTCGTCGAGCCCATTCCGGCCGTCGAGCAGGGAGGCGAGATCGCGCGCGGGAACGTCATCGCGTGCCACGACGCGCTGTACAGCCCGCGGATTGATCTCGCGCAGTTCGGCTTGCAGTTCGTCCAGGGCGGAGCCGCTCGTGCTTTCCGCCTTGCTGATCGCCAATACGTCGGCGAACTCGGCCTGTCGGTGGAAGAAGGTGCCGAATTTCCGGCGGCACGCGCCAAACATCTTGGCGTCAACGACGGTGATGAACGAGGCGACCCGGCATCGGCGCGAAAACTCGAGTGTGCGGATCGTTTCGAGAAAGCCGTCGGGGATGAATATTCCCGAAGGCTCGAAAAACACGCGATCCGGAAGCTTGCCAGCGAGGATGCTGCGCAAGGTTTCGACGAAGCTGCTCTTCAGCGTGCAGCAGACGCACCCCTGATTCAACTCATGCACCGGCACGCCGGTCTGCGCCAGCAACGCCGCGTCGAGTCCGACCGAACCGAATTCGTTCTCGATGACCACGCAGCGCTCACCTCGCATCAGGCTGTGGACAATGAGCTGACGAAGCAGCGTCGTCTTGCCGGCGCCGAGAAAGCCGGAGACGATCGTCAGTTCGACCATGAAAGCACTCCTTTCCAAACAACCTGCAGGTTGCTTCGGCGTTTCGCCCTTGTCTGGTAGGAATCCTATTGTTTTTGGGACTTTTTTACGCTCATTTCGAGCGGTTTCGGGCGGCTTCCACTGGTCAGGCGCATCACCTTGGAAACATCCAAAACATGACTGTTTATTACCAAACTTTCGAGCGCTGGCTGGCTAGAGTGGCATCGTCAATCCGGTGGCATCACCCATAGCCGAGTGCTGCCGCAACAGACAATCCAACCAGACGAACCAATCGGCTTGCATTCAGGAGGCATATCTCATGTATACGACATTGGCGATCGATTCGGCCAAGGGACTCAGATTCGGTTTTGCGCCGAAACCCGTTACCACCGCACACGGACTGATCATCGGCGGCGGTGCGGTCTACCCCGAACTCAACTTCACGCTGCCGACCATCACTATCGACAAGTCCACGATGCCGGAGATCCGCGAACACTATCGCGGCATTGTCAACGAAGCGCTGACGCGCGCGCACGAACTCGGTCAGAAGGGCGTCGTCTTCGAATTCGAAACGCTGATGGAGATGACGCTGCAACCGGAAATCGGTATCGAATTGACCAAGATCATGGCCGACGTCTGCGCCGAACATCGTGCCAAGACGGGCATCAACAGCGCCATTCGGCTGACGCCGAACGACGTCCGCGACTTCGAACGCCCGCCGCTGCTGCGCTCCAGCAAGCTGCTCGATTCCATGTACACGCTGTTCCGCGAAGGCGCGCGGGCCGGCGGGGACCTGTTGTCGATCGAAAGCACCGGCGGCAAGGAGGTGCACGACGACGCGCTGATGTACTGCGACATCAAGAGCGCGATTTTCGCCTTGACCGTCCTCGGCGTCCGCGACATGCAGTACCTGTGGGGCAACATCGTCCAGATCGCCCGGGAAGCCGGCCGCGTCGCCGGCGGCGACAGCGCGTGCGGCTTCGCCAATACGGCCATGGTCCTGGCCGACAAGAAGTACATCCCGAAGGTCTTCGCGGCCGTCGACCGCGCCGTGTCGGTGGTTCGCGCGCTGCCCGCGTATGAAGCCGGCGCCGTCGGGCCGAGCAAGGATTGCGCCTACGAAGGCCCGTTCATGAAGGCGATCGCCGGCGTGCCGATTTCCATGGAAGGCAAGACGGCGGCCTGTGCCCACCTGAGCCCGGTCGGCAACATCGCCGCCGCCGCCGCCGACCTGTGGAGCAACGAAAGCGTCCAGAACATCAAGCTGCTCGGCGGCATGGCGCCGACCGTCTATATGGAGCAGCTGATCTACGACTGCCGCTTGATGAACACCTCCATCAAGAGCGGAAACGACGCCGTCCTGCAGAAACTGCTGGTCGATTCGGACATCTACACCGACCCGCAGGCGCTGGTGCTGGCGCCGGAATCGGTCATCGCCATTTCGCGCGAGATCGTCGCCTCCAAGACGCACGTCGAAGCCGGCGTGCGGGCCGCACTCAAGGCCGTTTCCCTGATCCGCGACGCCAAGGCCTCGGGCCAGTTGGTGATCAACGACCGCGAAGCGGACTACCTGGATCAGATCGAGGAAGAGGTCGGCTCCATTCCGCTGAGCGAAGACGCGTTCATCGAAGAAATGGTGCCCACCATCGATACCGAGAAGTGCATCCTCAAGGAGTACGGGATTTAAAAGAAAAACACGAAGAAACAGTTGTAATGCATTGATTTAGTAGCAGAATAGTGCAGTTGATCGCGCTGTTCTGCTACAATTTTCTATCTCATGCGGCAAGCGCCAGCATTGCGTTCATCGCATACATGTTTTCGTAGGGCGTCTTCCGCGGTATCTCGCAGCCGCCGGCGATCATCGTGGTTTCGTCGGCCAGCGCAAGACAGTGCTCGACCACCGTGCGCACCGTCTCGGGCGTCCCGTTCAGGAAGACGGTGACCGGGTCGAGATTTCCGCTGACGCAGGTGCGCGTACCGGCGCAAGCCGCCACCGCCTTGCCGAAATCGACCATGTGGTCGACGTCCAGGATGTCGGTCTCGGTCTGTACCAGGAGATCGAGCAACGGCCCGATATTGCCGCAGATGTGCAGTTCGGCCTTGGCACCCATGGCGTGGATGTCGCGGACGATCCGGCGATCGTATTCGAGCACGAACTCCTCGTAGAGCGCGGGACCGATGAGCGACGCGGCGGCGTTACCGATGCCGATGATGTCGGCGCCGGCGCTGATCTGAGCGGCGGCGAAACGCTTTTGTTGAAGATAGATGATCTCGAACAGCTCGGTCAGGGCCTCGGGTTCGGTCAGCAGATCCATCATAACAGCCTGGATTTCGTGCAGGTCGGCGGCTTCCGCCAGGCAGCCCTCGACCCAGCCGACGATCGGATAGACGTTCTTGACCTGCTGCGCGAACAATTCGACGGCGCGAATGCGATCGAGCATGCGTTCGCTGTCCATCGGGTCGGCGGGTTTCAGCGTGCCGATCCGATCGAGGTCGCCGAGCAGATGGTTCTTGCAGAACGGTACGTCGTCCTCGGGAATGATGATCTCGGCGCCAAAACTGGCCGCTTCGCGCCACGGGTCGCTGATGCACGAAACGACGTCGATGCCGAAGTCTTCAGCCACCTTGATCTTGCCTTCGACCAGAAGACGATAGTCGGTGACGAACTTGCCGTAGGGCACCTTGATGTGCTGCGCCGCAAAAGCCATCACGATGTTGAGGTTCGGGATCTTGTTCAACCGGTTCGCCGCGCAGGCGCGCCATCACGCGGTCGTAGGAATTCATTCGACGGATGTTGCTCATTTTGACTCTCCCAATACGATGATAATTTGACGCTTATTTGCTGTTGATCATCTGCTTCGTCATACGGCGTGACCATATGCTACGCGCTCGTGCAAACCCCGCTCGGCGATCGGGTGATTCATGAGCGTGCGTTCGGGCGAAATCTCCGCAACGCGCGCCGGCATGCCCGGCTCGGCCTCGTGGATTTCCATGTTGGCCTCGTCGCGCAGCCCCCGGTTCTTTCGATAACGGCCGGGGCTGACGCCGACGAGACGGCTGAACACCTTCGTAAAGTAACTCTGATTTGAGATAGTGCGCGACGCTCTGTCCCATTTCGTCCTTGAACAGTCTGCTGAAACGCGCAGTGCCGATATACAGATGGCGGCTAACCGACTGCAGGTCGATCTTCTTGTGATAGTTGGCGTGCAGATATTGCACAGCCTTGTGCATGAGGTCGCCGTGCCGACCCCGCTTCTGTGTTTGTACGCGGACGACGAAGCGATCGAGTCGCATGACCAGCCAGGCAGCGAGTCCTTCCACCGAGGAGATGCGGTTGATTTCATCAAGGAAGGTGCCGCTCTGCACAAGTACGTCGTCGGAATCGGCGCCTCCTTGCAGTGCAGCGCGCGACATCAGTACGGCGAGTTCGAGAACGCGTGCGCGTATGAGGTTCAATTGGTGACCCGAGGCGAACAGGACATAGGCGAGCAACTCATGCAGCGTCTGCGCCGCGTTGCTTCCGTCGCCTTGCGTTATGAGTGAATAAAGCGACTGCTCCTTGTCCAGCGGATAGTGTGGCTTCATTCCCGGCCTGCCTTCGCTTTCGGCCTTCAACTGATGGATGTATGCCGAGATGAGTGACTGCTGGTCCTCGATCATGCAATCCCATTTTGCCTGTTCGGACAATCGTTGCGACAAACCAAGCGCCATTTCGGCCAGCACCCTGGACAGTGAGTTTGACCTTGGCCGGCGGTACGAAAGGAATGTGTTTTAAGCGTTCCAGCAATGTATTGAGTTCGTGCTCATTCAGATCGTTCTCAAGTTTGACTTCCCGGTTTGGATAGTCCTCAGGCTCGATCATTAATACTGAACCCGCGACCAGCGCGCCGACGACGTTTCCTTCAACGCATACGGGGGCTGCCCAAAAGACCAGATTGACCGGACAGAGATAGATGAAGCTGCCGCCGAATCGTTGAGCCTGCAGAATGCCGCGGCGATGCGTCGTAACCCCGTCGCACCGGTTCGTCATTGCGTTGATGCCGAGATGATGGCAAAGACAAAGACAGCCGCTTGGGTTGTCGTCGGTGCGAGCCAATCGCCGGCCGCAACCATCAAACGAATAGCAGGGGACGCCGCTGACCGATTGGAAATGTGCCGCCAGGTTGACGAGCCTGAGCCGCAATTGGCTGCTCATGCGCCGTCCCTTTCGCGGCGTGTCGGTTTGCTCGTTGGTATCTTCATCACTCTGTCGGAGACGATCGGACGGCGACAGTATTGGCGAAGGGAAATCACTCAGGTTTGCTTTTGATGACCTCTATTGACTGTTTTATTACATTCCAGAAAAATCATCTGGATGCGAACAGTGCTCGAGAGAGTTTCCCATCCAAGTCAGTCGTTCCGTTTTTTGCGCTACGAGGTGGAAGCCTTTCGCAGTCCGTTGCATCGACATCCGCAATTGGAATTGACGTGGATCGAGCAGGGCGTCGGCCTTCGCTTGCTCGGCGACAGCGCGCTTCCCTACGAAGCCGGTGACCTGATCATGGTCGGCTCCGGCGTGCCGCATGCATGGATGACCTCGTCGCAGGGCGGCCCTCTTCAATCGGTTGCGACCGTCGTTCAGTTTCCGGGCGATTTGTTCGCACAGGCGGCCATTCCAGAGCTGGCCCAGGTCGCACCGGTGATGCAACGGGCTGATCGGGGACTTGAAATCCATGGCGACTGCCATCGGCGGATCACGGAACGCCTGCGGGAAATGCGCGAAGCGACATCGATCGGACGTCTGGCGGGTTTGGTTGACATACTGGGCCTGCTCGTCGAATACCGGGAAACGCTCTCGCCGATAGCGCGCAATGGCATGTCTTCGGCCGGCGACCCGAGCGGGCGGATGGTTACCCGGCGGATCGATCGCGTCATCGACTGGATTCACGACCGGTTTGCCGAGGAGTTGCGGATCGGCGACGCAGCCCGCCTGGTAAATATCAGTCAGTCGGCGTTCAGCCGGTTTTTCTGCAACGAGGTCGGAAAACCCTTCACGCAGTACATCAACGACGTGCGTTGCAGCGCAGCGTGCGTCATGTTGCGTCAGTCCGGCAAGGCCATATCGATCATTGCCGAAGAGTGCGGCTTTCCAACGATGTCGCATTTCAATCGGCAATTCAGGCTGCGCATGGGGCTGACTCCGCGTGCCTTCCGGGAGCCGGCAGGACATACCCAGCGCTGATTCCTTACCCGGAATCGGTGATCTCGGTCACGCGCGGACCAGCGAGCGCGCCTGTTCGCCAGGCGACGAGCGGCAAAAAGTACAAGATCGCGCCAACTTATTACAAGAACGCCTACGCACGTCGGTCATACGATTTTCCCGCACTCAAGGTACGGGATGACGTACATGGGGCGTAGCGACCGATCGTGGTCACTATCGGTCGGATTCATCTTGTTCAAGGAGATAAAAGACATGGGGAGTTTTGCCATTCGTCGTACCGTTCTGGCGATCGTCGCCGCCACAACCGCATGCATCGCCATGCCGGCGTTTGCCTCGAAAGAGAAGCCGGTCATCGGTTTTTCGATCGATGATCTCAGCGTCGAACGCTGGGCGCGCGACCGCGACTATTTCGTGTCGGCGGCCAAGCAACTCGGCGCTGAAGTCAGCGTTCAATCCGCGGACGGCGACAGCGCCAAGCAGGTGGCACAAATCGAAAACCTGATCGCCAAGCAGGTCGATGTGCTGGTGATCGTTCCGAAAGACGGAGCGACGTTGATCAACGCCTTGAAGGAAGCCAGGAAGGCCGGAATCAAGGTGGTTTCCTATGATCGTCTGATCAAGAGTCCCGATGTCAACATGTACATTTCATTCGACAACGAGCGTGTCGGCTTCATGCAGGGCGAGGCACTGATCAAGGCACTTCCCAAGGGCAAGGTCTACGTCATGAGCGGCGATCCGGGCGACAACAACGCCAAGCTTTTCAAGGCCGGCGCGCTGAAGGCGATGGAGCCGAGCGTCAAGGCCGGCGACATCAAGATTCTTGGCGAGCAGGCGGTGAAGGACTGGTTGCCGCAGAACGCCTTGAAGATCGCGGAAAACGTCCTGACGCAGTTCAACAACGACGTCCAGGGTTTCCTCGCGCCAAACGACGGCACGGCAGGCGGCATCATTCAGGCATTGGCCGGGCAGAAACTGGCGGGCAAAGTCATCGTGACCGGCCAGGACGCGGATCTCACGGCCTGCAAGCGCGTTCTGGAGGGCACGCAGACGATGACGATCTACAAGTCGCTGCAAAAGATCGCGGGCGAAGCGGCCAGAATCTCGGTCGGGCTCGTCAAGGGCGAAAAGCTGGACTACAAGACGGTGAAGGTCGACAACGTCGAATCGGTTCTGCTCGACCCGATCGCAATCACCAAGTCCAACATGGATCTGTTGATCAAGGACGGTTTCTTCAGCAAAGAACAGCTCGGCATGTGAGCGAAGGCGTTGCTCGTCCGGTCGGCTCGGCGGTCTCCGGCCGACTGGATGAACACAACGGGGCCGGATTTTATCCGGCCCTTTTTCACAGGTGGAAGCTGCGTCGCCGCTACGAATCCGCCATTCCGGCGTACCGCGTTCTCAGCAGATCCATCATGAACACGTTGATCTCCCATTGATCGGCAATCGGCCGCTTCGAGCCGGGCAGGATCGTCATGTAGGGGTAGGGGCCGAACTCGGGCGTGATGCACAGGGTTTTCCGGCCTTCGGTCCTCGCGCGGGCGACGATCCGGTCCCACCAGCCGAGATGCTTGGCAAGCACGTCGGCCCATTCCTCGGCGCGCGGATCGGGCACTTGCGGCCCTTCGGGGAAACCGACGCGGGCGTGGATGTGGTCGGCGCGGCTGATCGCCAGGCTCAAGGCGGTCTCCTGATCGTCGAGCAGGGTCTCGGCGACATTGCACCAATGGCTGAAGTCGGCACCGATGCGCAGATCCGGGTTCGCCCGCAGGAAGCACTCGGTCACATGCGCGGCGAACGAGAACTTGCCGCGATGCGTTTCATGGACGACGGGAATCCCGGTTTCGGCGGTGAAGGCGCTCGCCACTTCCACCAGCGCCATGTTCTGCTCGAAGGAAAAGAAATCCCGGCCGGTCTGCGAATCGATCAGCAGCGGCTTGCCGTCGCCCAGATTGCGCAGGCGCGCGAGGTACTCGGCTTGGTGTCGTTCGAAATCGACGGTGACCGTTTCCCAGTGCTGCCCGACGAAGATCAGGCCAGCGTCCGCGAGCGCGTCGAGCATCCGCGATTTCAGCGCGGCGTCGTCGATGGGCAGCGAGGTTTCGACGCCGTCGTAGCCCGCCGCCTTGACTTTCTGCACGAACTGGTCGAACGGCAGCTCATTTCCCCAACTGGGGCACAGAAAACAGATCTTCATGAATCCTCCCGGTTGAATGGATACGGGCCGCGTTCAGATGCGGATATGGCTCGTATTCGTCACTTGCGCTTCTTCAAACGAGGTCATTTCCGAAAGGACGGCGACCGCGCCTTTCAGGACGGAATAGGCGATGGCCGAACCCGTCCCTTCGCCCAGTCGTAAACCGAGCTTGAGCATGGCCTTGACGCCCATGACCTGGAGCATCTTCCGATGCCCTTGCTCGTCGGACTCGTGCGAAAAAACGCAGTAGTCGAGCACGCGCGGGTTGATCGCCCGGGCAACCAAGGCGGCCGAGGTCGTGATGAAGCCATCGACCAGGATGGTCATCCGGCAACGGGCAGCTTCCAGCATTCCGCCGGCGATCGTGGCAATCTCGTAGCCGCCGAATCGCGCCAGGTTCTCAAATACCGAGTCGGCAATCCCATGCTTGTCGATCGCGGCCTGGATGACTGCGGCCTTGTGCCGGATGCCAGCACCGTTCAAGCCGGCGCCCGGGCCGACGCATTCCTCGACCGGAAATCCACCGAGGATAGCCAGCAGTGCCGAAGCGGGCGTGGTGTTGCCGATGCCCATCTCGCCAAAGCCGATCACGTTGCTTCCTTCGGCCGAGAAGCGGCGGACGATCTGCCGTCCGTTGTCGAAGGCTTTCATGCAGTTTTCAAGACTCATGGCGGGGTGATGCAGGAAGTTGTCCGAGCCCCAGGCCACCTTGGCGTCGATCAGCTTCGGATGAGCGTCGAAGCGATGATTGACGCCGGCGTCAACTACCCAGAGATCCATGCCGTAGATTCTCGACAGGAGTCCGATGCCGCCGCCGCCCTGCAGGAAGTTGTTGACCTGCTGCCAGGTGATTTCCACCGGACAGGGGCTTACCCCTTCCGCCGTGATCCCGTGATCCGCTGCCACCGTCAGCATCACCGGTTTGGTCAGCGCGGGCGAGAGCGTGTTCTGAATGAGCCCGACCTGCAGCGACAGGGATTCCAGTTGCCCGAGCGAACCCACGGGCTTGGCCTTATTGTCGAGCTTGTGTTGCAAGCGGGGAATCAACGCTGCATCGAGTGCAGGGATTTCAAATTCGGAATTCATCGAGTCTCCAGATCGAATGAAAGAACGTGTCCGTAAGCGAGCGGGGTGTCGAACGCCTGTTCGGGCGTCAACCCATGAAGCAGGCACAACATGGCGCGCAGGATGCCGGCATGGGTCAGCACGAGCACATTGCCGGCTTTCACGGCGCGGATCGAGGCCAGAAACCACCGTGTCCGGGCGAGTTGATCGGCGAACGATTCACCGTTCGGACACCGCGTGTTGAAGTCGGCAAACCAGCGCTTGCCGACTGGCGATGCGTAAACCGTGTCCCAGTCGGCCATTTCCCAGTCGCCGAAATCCAGCTCGCTCAGGCGATGGTCAACCATGATCGGCCGTCCACCGCACATTGCTTCTGCCAGGCGCCGGCAGCGTCCGAGCGGGCTGGAGAAGATCGCGTCGAAGTCTTCACCGCCAATTCGGCTCCGGATGAGCTCCAGTTCACTTGGGAAGGTCGGCGCCAACGAGACGTCGGATTTCCCGTAGCAAACGCCCTTGGGCACATCGACCGATGTGTGTCGGACCAGTGTCAGTCTCATCTCACGCGGCCTGAAAATGTTGTTTTACCGGGGCCAGCCGTTGCGCGTCGGGCGGCACCCATTCGGCGACCGCCACGGACAGCCGTGCCCACTCCACTTCGCTTCCGGGCAAGCCGAAGCGCAACAGGCCGTGCGGCTCGAAGCGGCGTGTCAGGATGGCGCACCGGGCGAAATGCGTTGCTTGTTCGGCGACGTACGGTGTGCTGACAGTACAGAACAACGCCGTGCGGCCGATCTTGCCGAGCGGGGAGAGCAGGTCGGCCAGCCGCCGCGAACGGGCCGCGAGTTTGGCGCGCGTTGTTTTCTGCCAGGCGGTGTCCGTCAACGCCTGCCGGGCCGCGGCGCGCGACGGATTGGCAACCGCCCACGGGCCGATCATCTCGCGCAGGCGGCCGAGTTTTCCACTGTCGCCAAAGAGAAAACCGACGCGCGCGCCGGCCAGCCCGTAGAACTTGCCGAGCGAGCGCAGGACGATGAGATTGGGCGCCGCGTCGCTGCCGGCCAGCGTCGTGACGCTGTGCTCCGGTTCGGCGTCGGCGAACGCTTCGTCGACAATCAGCCACCCGTCGCGCAGCCGAAGCTGCTTGGCCGCCGCGATCAGTTCAACTCGGGAATGCGTCGTCGCCGTCGGATTGTTGGGGTTGCACAGGAAGACGTTGGGCGCGCCCGACGCCAGCGCATCAGCCAGCGTCGGCAAGCGGCGCAACGCATGCCCGGCGCGTTCCCAGGCATGCGGATGCTCCTCGTAGAGCGGTGCGACGCAGGCCGCGTCGGATACGTCAAACAATGCCGGCAGCGCCTGGATGGCCGCCTGCGAGCCGGGCAACACGAGCAGGCGGTCGTTGCCGTAGTGCGCTGCGGCGGCGGCGTCCAGGCCGTCATCGTCTTCCGGCAGGCGTTGCCAGCAGGATGGGTCGATTGGGGCGACCGGGTAGCTCTCCGGGTTGATGCCGGTCGACAGGTCGAGCCACTCGTCCAGGGGAATTTCATAGTGCCGCGCTGCCAGGCGCAGGCGGCCGCCGTGTTCAAGCATTCAGGTGCCCCTTCCGTCGATTCGGTACATCGTTCCTTCCTCTCGCGAAAAACTGGTGCTCACGAGGGAAGCTTCGGGACGGAAGACGGCCGGCAGGGCGTGTTCGGCACGACGGAACGCACGCGAACGAGGCCAGGATGGCGTGTCGACAGAACCTGACCCCTCACCCCGGGGATTGGCACCACGTTCGTCTCTGGCCGGTCTTCTGGCTCGCCTTCATCCTTCGCCGGCGCCTTCCCATGCGAATACGTCGCACAGTGGCTGTTGCCTTGCCGGCGTCGTCAGGCTTACAGCAGCGGGGGCTGCGCCGGATTTTTCCGCTGTTTCGACAACTCGCGAAAACGTGCGGAAGCACCGGCTTCCCGTTTCACCCGCTCCACCCGCGTGGAGCAAGGCACCTGAAACGATGCAAAAAAACTCAAAAATCCTTGATCGGTGGACCTTATCAGAAAACCCGGCCGGTCCAGCGCAACCGACTACCGATCGTCGTCGGTTGCGCAAGGGCCGTCAATTACGTTCTCAGGCGTGTTTTCCGCACCCGCACATGGCATTGACCTTGGCCATGATCGTCTTCTCGTAGCCGGGCATGCTCAACACGTCACATTCGCTGCTGATAATGAACGGATGACCGGTCGGACGCAGTTTTTCCTCGATCTCGGCGACCCGGCCCTCGATGCCGGCGAGCGGCACGTCCTCGTCCGAATAGAACTTCTTGGTCGGCAGGTTCCCGAACATCACGACGTCCTTGGCGACGTACTGCTCGACTTCCCAGAGCTTGACCGGGCTACCGAAGCTGATGATCTTCGGATTGAGCTTGCCGAACGAGGTGATCATCTCGGGAATCAGTTCGCCGCAGTCGTGGAAAAGCAGATCGACCCCCATCTCGTCGAACATCTTCTTCAGGCGCAGGTTCGGCTGCGTGACGAAGTCGTCGTAGACCGTCGAGCCTTCGCGAATCTGCTTCGGCGAGAAGAAGACCAAGTTGGCCGCCGGTTCGCACAGGAAGATGGCGCGCGCACCGGCCTTGATCTGGGCCGCGCAGGTCGCCTGGATGATGGTTTCACAGAGCTTGAGCACCGTGTGCAGCATCGCTACTTCATCGTCGTCCTCGGGTTCGACGCCGCTGCCCGCCATGTAGATGGCGGTGATCGGTTCCCGGATCAGCTTGGTCAGCAGTGAGAAGGGGCCGATGCTCATGCCCACCGGGATCACCTTCCCGCCGTCGCGCAGGATGGACAGGGCTTCGCAATTGGCCTTGATGCGCGGCAAGGTCAGCACATCGACGTCGGTCGTCACCCGGGCGCAGGCCTCGGCGTCAGGGATTTCGGTGAAATGGAAGGCTTCGGTCTCGGCCGGCGGCACGCCCATCGTGCGCAGCAGGATGTCTTTTTCCAGCGTCAGATCCATCACCGGCAGTGCCAGTGGGTTATCGAAGCGTTCGGCCGTTTCCAGCATGACCGCCGCCATGCGCGCGCCGTCGAGCAGGATGGCCTCCGGGTCCGCCTTCTCGTGCAGCACGAGATGCGTCGCAATGGGCATGCGGCGACCCTGTCGAGCGAGATCGATGTAGTAGTTCTTGTCCATGGAATTCCTCTCCTGTCATTGGATTGTCAACGCAAGCCCGAAAACTGGGGCTGTCGCGGTTGGGGATTGCTCGTTGTCTTGTCTGCCGCCCTATGCGGGCGATTGCGGGTCAGCCTCGATCGCGCGAATGATGCCGGCCTCGTTGCTGACGTCGATCTTCTTGCCCGGTTGCAGGATCAGGAAATCCTCTTCGTCCCAATCGCCGCTCAGAAGCTTGTCGATCAGTACCGTGTCGCCGGCTACGTCTTCGTACGTCCAGCCGTTCTCTTCCGCCTGCGCGCGGCTGATCCTGCGGTATTCCTCGCGCTGGCCGACACCGGTGTCGATCAGGCTCAACTGGCGATAGTGCTTGAGCCAGTTGCCCATCGTCTCCATCAGGTACTCGGCGTTGTCTTCGCCGTACTCCTCGACCAGCTTGGCATAGTCGTGCGTGATGCCCATGCGGCTGGTGACGCTGGCCGGGTTGGCGTCCGGGTCGCTGTCGCGTTCGATCCAGCCGGGCGACCGGTAGAACGTCGCCGGGTTGGCCTGGAAGTGTTCGTTGTAACGGGCGCGCGAGCCGAGCAGCAGGGTGATGCAGTCGTGCGCGCGCGGCACGATGAGCGGAAGCGGGGCATGCAGGCCGCGGATGCCGTTGTTGCAGAGTCCGTAGAGCAGGACGATCGCGTCTGGCCAGTTCTCCGACGCGCGCGCGGCCAGCGCCCGGTCGATCGTCGTCTGCAGACGCGACGACATCGGCCCTTCGCCGATGTCGTGCAGACTCTTGGGCATGAATTCGATGTCGACGACGTACGGACTGCGCGCGATCGCCGCCGACGCTTCGCGGTGGAACACCTCGCAGCCGATGGCGAGCAGCCGTTTCAGCGGGACCGGTTTGAAGTCATACATCTTCGAACTCCGGAAACATCATGGCGTCCATGAACGCATCCTGGAAACCGGGTTCGCGCGCCAGTTCGACGACGGTGATGCGCTCCAGGAGCGACGATTTCATGCGTTCGAAGGCGTCGGGTTGAGCGGCCAGGAGCAGGGTGCCGGTCAACGCGGTATTGCCCGCCGTCTCGATGCGTCCGGCCACGGCGCCCGGCAACAGGCCGATGTCGAGCGCCGAGGCGGGCAGCAGCGTGGAACCGAAGCCGCCAGCCAGATAAAGCGTCTCGATGTCGGTAAAGGCGATGCCGGCGCGCTGGCAGAGGATCTCGATGCCGGCGGCGATGGCGCCCTTGGCCAGCTGCAGGCTGCGCACGTCGGCCTGCGTCAGGGACGGTTGGCCTTCGCCGAAAGAGTAACTGGCCGCATCCGTCGTGAAGGCGCCGCTGTCGTCAACGATTTCCAGCCGACGCAGGCAGGACATCAAGTCGAGCAGACCGGAACCGCAAAGACCGGTCGCCAGCCCCTGTTCGTCGGGATTACCGATGGTCGAGAAATGAATCTTGCGATCGTCGTCCAGCCAGACGTGGTCGATGGCGCCGACCGTGGCGGGCGAGCCGGAAGAGATGAGTTCGCCCTCGAACGCTGGTCCGGCGGCCGTCGCGGTGACGTAAATCCGGTCGGGTAGCGCCAGCGCCATTTCGCCGTTGGTGCCGATATCGACGAGCAGGCAGGGCGCGCTCACCGGTTTGTCGAAGCCGCAGGCGAACAAGCCGGCCATGATGTCGGCGCCGACGAAAGCCGAGATGCCGCCGATCAGGTGGCCGGGAATGTGGCTGGCGCCGATCGTCGTCGTCCTGGCCTCCAGGAAGGCCGGCTTGAAGGGCATGCTGGCCAGGCCGCGCAGATCCTCGCCTTCGAGCAGGTGCAGCATGGTCGTGTTGCCGCAGAGATAGACCGGCGGCAGTTCCTCCAGACCAGTCTGTCGCTTCAGGGCGAGCAGCATCTCTTCGATCTGGGTTTGAATCAGGCCTTTCATCGACGCCAGCGCGTCGGGCGAAGAGACCGCGCTTTCGATGCGGGCCACCACGTCGGAACCCCAGGAGCGTTGGCGGTTGGCTTCGGCCACGCGGGCGATCACGTCGCCGCTGCCGCGCTCGGCGAGCACGGCAACCACCGTGGTCGTGCCGATGTCGACGGCGACGATGCAGTCGGACAGCAAGGAAGCGGGCGCGACCCCCGTATCCACCGCCGAAACGCCCGCTGCGGCATGCGCCCGCGCCTGCGCGTTCAGCCTGGCCTGCTGGGCTTTGCTGATCGGGAAATCCGGGATGTCCAGGCGGGCGTTGGGCACTGTCACCGCGATCGTCGAGTCTTCGGCGAATCGGGCCCGGCAGGCCAGGCGCCAGCCGTCGGCGAGACGTTTGCGGCCAACCAGCTCCTGTTCGACCGCGGACGGCGCCTCGATTTGAGCCTCTGCCGCCGTTTCGGCCGGCAAACGAACCATGCACCGTATGCAGCGCGTTTTGCCTCCGCACGGCGCATCGATGTGCTGATGCTCCAGGCGGAGCGCTTCAAGCAGGGTTTGTCCCGCCGTGCCGCTGACTTGACAGAGTCTCATGAGGAACCCGGTCCCTTAACTCAGGCGGCTTTTGCCAGCACCAGATTGAGCGCGGCGTCGGCGGCCGTCGCCGCATCCGGCGTGTAGACGTCGGCGCCGATCGTGTTGCAGAAGTTCTGCGTGATCGGCGCGCCGCCGATCATGATCTTGTACTTTCCGCGCGCGCCGGCTTTCTCGAACACGTCGATGACGTTGCGCATTTCGTTCATCGTGGTGGTCAGCAGGGCCGACAGACAGACGATGTCGAACTGGCCTTCCTCGGCCGTCTTGAGGAAGTTTTCGGCCGGGACATCGACGCCCAGATCGACGACTTCGAACCCCTTGGCTTCGATCATCATGCGCACCAGGTTCTTGCCGATATCGTGCATGTCGCCCTTGACGGTGCCGATCAGCACCTTGCCCTTGGTTTCGACGCCGTCGCTTACCAGCAAGGGTTTGAGCAGGGCGGTTCCGACGTTCATGGCGCGTCCGGCGACCAGCACTTCCGGGACGAAGACTTCGTCGCGCTTGAATTTGCCGCCGATGATGTTCATGCCGGCCATCAGGCCGTCGTTGAGGATGGTTTCGGCGGGCATGCCTTCGTCGATGGCTTTTTGTACCAGGATCTTGATGTCCTTGGCCTTGCCTTTTTGCAGAGCAACTGAGATTTGGTCGAGAAGTTCTTGGTTCATGATGGCCTCACTGAGATGGTTATGGGACTGACTCTGACGATCGTTACAGTATCCAGGCACCTTTCGGCGGTATTGGAATTAACCGGCAATCTGTTGGATTTTCATTGGCTCGCGACGGCATGATCCAGGCAGTTCATGCAATCCGGGATAGTTTCCGGACTTCCTGGAATTCATCGAAGGCAACATGGGTTGGCTCGACTCCGTAGCGGGCACGCATATCGGCCGTACCCGCGGCAGTTGCGGACGTGGTGTCCGTTTTACCCAAGGCAAGGGAGCTTCCGCGACGGAAAACCTGATCAAGCAAGTTTCGAACTCGGTCACTTGGGTCAATCGAGGCGGAAGACTTCCTCCATGGTCAACCACCATTCGTCTTTTCTGCGGCCCTTGACAGGCTCTTGGCACGGATCGGTCAACGCCCACCACGCTTGAGTTTTCGGGTCGTTCGCCATCCTGGTCATGTCGGCCTCGAAATCGCTGCCCAGATACTCGAAGTATGCGAACAGGAAACCGTCGTGGTGGTAAATGGAGTAGTTGCTGATGTTGCAAGCCTTGAGCATGGCATTCACCTCGGGCCAGGGATTGGCATGCAGCCGCTTGTACTCATCCAGCTTTTCGGGCTTGACCTGAATAATCTGTCCAAAGCGTCTCACTCGTAGCATCTCCCGATTCATGCGAAACAAGCGCCGATTCGCTCGCTGGTTTCTGCGTAGGAATACTCCTTGGTATTCAGGTCCGCCAATTCGCCGACGATCCTGAATTCCTTGAAGACGAGAATGCGGCGCGCGAGCGAGATCATCTCCGGCATATCCGATGAAATCAGGATGATGGTTTTGCCCTCGTCTTTTGCCATCTTCCAGATCAACTCGTGAATGCTCTCCTTGGCGCCCACGTCAACGCCAACCGATGGCTCATCGATGATCAGAATGTCGCAGTCCGCCAACACCCATTTCGCGATCGACACCTTTTGCTGATTGCCGCCGGAGAGATTTCCAACGCGCTCAATGTCGCTCGGGGTCTTGATGGCTAAACGCTTGATCATCACGCGCGCCAGTTCGGCGTCGGTTTGCGGGAGCAGCCAACCCAGGACTTTGGAGAAGCGTTCCCAAACAGTGATCGTCACATTGACCGTGATCGAATCGGAAAGAATGAGGCCTTCTTCCTTCCGGTTTTCCGTGACGTAGCCGATCTTGTATTTCTCCAGCGCATCGGACACGGACCGGATTCGCGCGGTCCGGCCGTTAACCCGGAGCTCTCCGCTCTGAATGGGATGTTCGCCGATCACGCTTTTGGCAAACTCCGTGCGTCCGGAACCGACCAGGCCATAAAGGCCGAGTATTTCGCCTTTCTTCAGCGAAAGCGACAGGTCGTCAAAGAACTCGTTTTTCAGATTGCGCGCTTCAAGGACGATTGCGTCGTCCTGAACATCAAGAAATCCCCGGAAGTCGTTATTGACGGTTCGACCGATCATCATCGACACGATCGCGTTCCGGTCGAGATTTCGCGTTTCCTCGGTTCCGATGAAGCGGCCGTCGCGCAGCACGGTCACCTGATCGCTGATGGACAGAACTTCTTCGAGTTTGTGCGAGACGAAGACGATGGCAACGCCTTGCTCTTTCAGCTTGTTGAGCAATACGAAGAGCAATTTCGACTCATGCTGCGTTAACGATGACGTCGGCTCGTCCAGCAACAGCAATCGGGCGCCGGATGAAAGTCCCCGCGCGATCTGTACCAGCTGTTTTTGCGCCGCGCTGAGATACTTGACCTCGGCGGAATACGGCACATCGAGTTCGACCATCTGCATGTACTTGACCGCAGCTTCGTTCAGGGCTTTCCAGTCGACAAAGCCGCGCTTCGTAAAGCTGTCGAGTTTATCGAGCATGATGTTTTCCGCCACCGAGGCCAGCGGCACCACCTGAATCTCCTGGTGGACAATACTGATCTGCTTTTCGATGGCGTCGTGGTAGCTCTTGAGCACGACGGGTTGCCCGTTCAGCGACAGCTCGCCTTCGTCGGGCTGATGGATGCCGCAGATGATCTTGATGAGCGTTGATTTTCCAGCACCGTTCTCGCCCAGAAGCGCATGAATCTTGCCAGCCTGAAAGTGCATGCTGACGCGATCCAGCGCCTTGACGCCCGGGAAGGATTTTGAAACAGATTTGATCTCAAGCATTTTCGGTGCTCGTCCTTGTCGGAACGGGCAGGGCAATGTGCATTTCGGGCCTCGCCCTGCCGGTCCCTACGTCGCTATGGGATTATTTGGTCAGGTATTTCGTGGGTAAATCGGCCTTGATTTTCTTGGTGACTTCCGCGATTTCGGACTTGTATGTCCCGACGTTGGCCTTGGTCACGACGACGGTTCCCGCATCGATCTTGTAGACACCCGGCCTGACCTTGTAGCCTTCGGAAATCATCTTCAGGATCGACATGGAGAGGTAACCGTGACCGTAGGGATTCTGCGATATGGTGGCATCCAGGTAGCCCTTGGACACTGCGTCGAGGATCTGTGGATCATCGTCAATGCCGCACGCGGCAATATGCTTCTTCGTCTTTGTCTCGTAGTCCGCCAGAATTTTCGATAGGGCCATGGTCGGCACGAAGCCGGTCGTAATGATCCCGTCGACATAGCCGCCCGCGCCGGCAATCGCCCCTTCGATTTTCTCGACGGCCTCCTGCTCGGATTTGATGCCGGCGACTTCGACGATCTTGATGCCTGGGTACTTGGCCGCCACTTCGTCGATGCCTTCCTTCCGCAGTTTGGTATTCGGGTCTTCCAGCACCTCCAAGACGTTGACTACCACGCCCTTGCCGTTGATTTTGTCGAAAACCAATTTGCCGGCTATGCCGGCGGCGCCTTTGACGTCCGTCATGACTGCCGCCACCGCGGGGGTCGGTTCGAAAGTGGATCCTCCGAAATTCACCACGACCCCCTTTGTTTTCACGACCTCGTCGTAAAGACCGTTGGCTGCCGAAGCATCGGCAGGGTAGGTGGCGAAGTAGCGGTAACCGCCGGCGGCGAGCGCAAGCACCCCGGTGTTCTGGCTATCCATGTTCCAGTCGGGACCGACTTGCTTCTTGACGGAAATCCTGGATTCCTTCTCGAAGGCTTCGACACCGGCTTTGACCGAATCAAAGTAGGGATGCGGCGCCGGAACATACCAGGCCATCTTGGCAGATGCGTCGGCCGCCGTGGCCGATGTTGCTACGGTTAAACCGGAAACAATCGAAACCAGAGACACCAATAGAACTAACCTCTTTTTCATGGACCTCTCCTTCAGGGTTATCGGCAACTGCCGGAATTCAGAGTCGTTTGGCGCGCGCAGCGGCATTCGAGCGAACGTATTCAACCAATACCGCGAGCAAGATGATCACGCCGAGGAAGGTCGATTCGAAATAGACATTTACACCGAGCATGATCAGCCCGTTCCTGAGCAACGCCATGAGCAAGCCGGCAAACAGGAAGCCCGTTGCACTGATGACGCCTCCGCTGAGCGCGGTTCCGCCAATGACGGCAACGGCAAAGGAAACGATCAACCAGTCACCGCCTGTCGCGGGTTGAGCCGTCCCCATGCGTGAAACCCAGATCACCGCGGCCAAGGATGCGAGCACGCCGGAAAGGACGTTCGCCAGCATGACCATGCGATTCGTCTTGATACCGGACAATCTGGCCGCTTCGATATTTCCTCCCGTGGCCAGCAACTGCCTCCCGATAACGGTAAAGCGGAATACGACGAACACGGTGCAACAAGGCAAGAATCATCAGGAAAACCATATTCGGTATGCCGAATGACTCTCCCTTGCCCAGCAGCGTGAATGTCGGCGGAATCTTTGAGTAGGACTTGCCTTGTGAAATGCCGTTAACCAGGCCTTGGAAAATGAATCCGGAAGCCAGCGTGACGACGAATGAATTGAGCTTGAATCGTGTGATGAAAAAACCGTTGAACAATCCCGCCAATACCCCCGTCAACAGGGCAAATAGAATCGCAATTGAAGGATCGAAACCGAAAATCTCTATCGAATGTCCGAGAACGACAACGGAGAGGCCGCCAATGGCGCCTAATGAGAGATTCATCCCGCCGACCAGGATAGCCATCGCCTGGCCTAGCGCGATAAACACATTCTGTGAGGCGGCGCGCCAGACGTTGAACTGATTGAACGAGGTCAGGAAATTTTCTGTCCCCAACGAAAACAGCGTGAATAGTATGACCGTGGCAACTATCGCACTGGCGTCCGTCCTCCGGACAAACGCCCGCATCAAGGACGCGCCCTTGCCACCGTTTTGACTTGCTTCCTGAGTCATTTTGGTTCCCTATTTCGTATATTTAGGAGCGTCTTTCGTGCGCTCTTTGATAAACAATCAACGTCAAACTGTTGCGGACTTACGCTCCGCAGCCTGTCATGGACGTTTTCACGACCTGGCTCGCGTCCGGCGCGACATGGATCCGTGTTTTCGCGGCTGGAATGCTTTATCGGTCTTCGTCAAATAAGGTCAGTCAGGCGTTCTTTTGGCCAGACGCCTTGAAAAAACGCCGGCGTTTACCGGTAAAACTCATCGATGGCCTCAAACATCGCGACGACATTCTGAGGGGGGACGTCCGGCATGATGTTGTGGATAGGGTTGAAGACAAAACCGCCCCCTGGCGTGAATATCTCAAGCCTCCTTTTGACGTCGTCCTTCACTTCGGCGACCGTCCCGCGATTTATTACGGATCTCGTATCAGCGCCGCCACCCCAGAATGTAATGTCGGCGCCGAATTCCTTCTTGAGCCGAACAGGATCCATTCCCGCGCTATTCGTTTGAACCGGATTCAGGATGTCATAACCTGCTTCAATCAAATCCGGAATAAAATGGTAAATGGACCCGCAAGAATGAAGGAATGTCTTCATATTGCTGTTCCGGTGAACAAAATCGCACAGCTGCTTATGTCGTGGTTTAAAGATGTCGCGATATTTCTCCGGGGACATGAATGGTCCGGAGTCCATTCCCAGGTCGTCGCCGAATCTCAATATATCGACGACATCACCCACGGCAGCGCAGACTTTCGAAAGGCTTGCCAAATGGATTTCCATCAAGGCATCCAGGAGACCTTCGACCTCTTCCGGTTCCGAGTAGATATCCATCAGGAAGTTGTCGATCCTCCTCAGGAAAGTACCCCATTCGAACAGGTTGCAGCCGCACACGATCATTAAGGCGCGATCGGAGTTTTCCTTCAGGAATATGGCTTTCGCGCGGAGTTTTTCCCAGAAATCGGGCTCGTGGGCATGATCCCACGGGCTATGCACGAGGGCTTGCCACAGAACCTTGTCCATGGCGTCAGGCAATCCTTTGTAACCGGTCGGGTAGGCGTCGAGGTAAGGGAAAATGGTCTGGTCGAAAAATGTCGCGCCGACCGGCATCTTGGCGATGAGTGTTCCATCACGATGATAGGCATGGTAGCTGCCATCAGCTTGCCTCTCGGGCTTGAACCAGGCAGGATATTGAGCCGTACTTCCGTCCTGAAGCACAACGTCGCGCCAATCAGTATCTTTATCGTTAAATGCCCGTCCAATATCGACAACATCGATGCCGAATCTATCCAATATGATCTCTTCGGGTTGTGATACTTGCTGAACAACATCGTAGACCCTGTTATGTCCGGAATCGATGCCGAGATGTCTTTTCAGATTTCCGTATGCGATTGCCGATATTCCGGAACTCGGCGTTGATCCCAGATCGATCGCTGTCCGGTCTGGTTCCTTGTGATTGATCGTTGCGAGAATGCGCTCTCTGGAATTCATTTGGATGCCCCAATCCGTTGGAATTGTTTGTCAGTTTTTTCAGTCTAGTCCTCTGTCGATACGCTAAAGAACACTAAAAAACGAAAAGAACTTTGCAAAAAACGAAGATTTTTGGTATTTTTTGACGTCGAACCGCGACGCTCACGGAAACCTGAGAGATGGCGACAACCGCGAAACAATTGCACGCCGACTATGTCACCGGCAAACGAATCGACACCTGTTTTGGGAAATTCAGACTGGTCAGCAAAATCGGTTCATATTGCGAATTCGGATATGACCAGATTTCAAATCAGCGCCACCACCACGATTGCTACGAGTTATGTATTGTCGTTTCCGGAAAAGGGAGCTACTTTTACGACAACTCGTTAAATGGAATAAAAGAAGGCGATATCATCATTGCCGATCCCGGGGTGAGGCACGAGATACAAGCCAGCGCCAAAGATAATCTGATTCTTCTGTATATCTTCATCTCGATAGATATCATTGCCCGGCCGGCGAATACTGGTTCTTTTGGCGAAGCATGTATTGAAGGCTTCTTGCGTGGCCACCAGCGGCAAGTATCAAGAACTCATCTTTTGTCTTATATTCAATTCCTTGAGAACTACAACGCGAGTAGCAATGCGAGTCAATTTGGCACTTACGAATCGCTGAAGAATCTCGTTCTCGAATGCCTTGATGCCTTGTCACTAACCTCGAATACACCGGCCCAGGATTCCGTGGGGAATGTTTTCGAGAAAGCGCTGGATTATATCGATAGCAATTTGCACACGAGAATCAGCGCCAGCGGCGTGGCAGCCTATTCATGTACCACCTTGAGAAATCTCGAATATATATTCAGAAAGCAACTCCAAAAGACGATCATCCGCTATATAAAAGAAAAGAAGGCCGAACTTGCCTGCCATTATCTTTCAATAGGTTTCAGCGTCTCTGATGCTGCAGAGATGGTAGGTATATTCAACTTGTCCCAGTTCAGCACAATGTTCAAAACCATCAAGAACGTTTCTCCCAAGGAGTATCGGGATATGTTTGTGAATGACAGACAAGGAATGGGCAGACGGTTGTAGGTCAGGTGGTCCAGCGAACGGTTTCGAGATCCTTCACATCATCTTATCCGCAATACGGTGAGGAGAACTGGTGGCTATCCTGCCGGACTGCCGGACGTTCCTCCGCCAGCAGTCCCCGGCAGCTGCGGTACTTCCCCGGACTCATGCCGACGTGTTTCTTGAATACCCTGGTGAAGTAGCTCTGATCGTCGAAACCGACCAGTTCGGCGATTTCGGCCAAGCCGATCGACGGATCGCGCAGCAAATCCTGGCTGCGTTGGACCCGAATTTGACTCAAGGCGTGTACAAAGCCTTGCCCCGTTTCTTCCTTGAACACCTTGCTGAAATGAGCGGCGCTCAGATGGAAATGATCAGCCATCGTCTGTAGATCGATGCGTTGGGAGTAACGCGCATTGAGGTATTGCACGGCTTTGTGCGCCAGATCGGCATGCCGGGTCGGTCGCAAGGTAAACACGCACTCGGAGAAACGCTTGAGCATGACAGCCAGTGACGCCGATAGATCATCGATGGAAGTGGTTTTCTGAGCCTGTGCCAGAAAGGTATCGTTCATCTTCAGGATGGAATCCACCGGCGCGCCACCCTCCAGGGCTGCGCGTGACATGAGGACGACAAGTTCGAGGACGCGGGCCTTGATCAAAGCGATGTCCCGTCCGGAAGCAAAAAGGATGAAACCGAGCAGTTCGTTCAAGAGTTGGTTGGCGTTGGCGTGATCGCCTTGAGCGATCAACGAGAGCAGCGCCCGTTCCTTGGCAACAGGATAGTTTGGACGTTTTTCCGTTTCGTTATCGATCTTGAGTTGATGGATGTACTCGGAAATACGCGCCTGCTGTCCTTCGACATGCGTTTCCCACAAGGCGTTGTTGGCGAACTTCTGCGACAGGCTGAAGGCCATGTCACCGAGCACCTTGGCCAGCGAGCTGACGCGGGCCGGCGACACATAGGGTATGGCCTTGAATCGCTGCCGTAACTGCCCGCCATCGTCCGTTGTTGACATGATTGCTGCACGGCATTCGTCGCCTGGATTGTCCTCCGGGTCGTCCATCAGGACCGAACCAGCGACCAGAGCGCCGATCACCTGGTTTTCGTAGACGACCGGCGCGGTCCAGTACACAAGATTGGCGGGACAGAAATAAACGAAGCTGCCGCCGAAACGCTTGGCCTGGCAGATGCCGTCGCGATGGATGGAGGTGCCATCGCATGTGCGCGCCGGGCTCCAGTCATTGATTCGCCGGCAATGAGCGCAACCGGAATCAACGTCGCCCGCCTTGTCGTTAACGCTGTCCGAAATCGGGGCAAGCGCCAGATTCTGTCCGTCGGCATCGACGGCGGTGCACGATAAACCACTGACTGCAGTGAAGTGCGCGGCCAGCGCCTGCAGACTTTCCGGGAGTTCGGCGGGAGTGACGGAGATGCGTCTGTTCATGGTCAATCAGCGAAGCAGGATTGCTTTTCAGGTAACTTCAGAACTCGTCGAATGCGATCCGTGACGGATCGACGCCGAAGCCGGCGAGCATTTCCCGGGCGGCGTGGATCATGGCTGGCGGGCCACACAGAAAGAAGTCGATATTCCGCGGATCGGCATGAGCGTCGAGGTAATCGCGCTTGAGCACCTCGTGGACGAAACCGGTCGCCCCCGTCCAGGCGTCGTCCGCCAACGCTTCGGAGAGCGCGACATGGAAGCTGAAGTTCGCATGGACGCGGGCCAGATCGGCGAAGTAATCCTCGTAGAACAACTCCTGCCGAGAGCGGGCGCCATACCAGTAACTGATGCGCGCCGTGCTGTTCCGGGTTTCGAGCAGGTGCGAGAGATGGGCGCGCAACGGCGCCATGCCGGCGCCGCCACCGAGATAGACCATTTCGCGCTCCGTGTCCTTGACGTGAAAGTCGCCGAAGGGACCGATGGCGCTGATCACATCACCGGGCCGCAAGCCGAAGACGTAACTGGAGCCGATCCCGGCCTTCGCATCGACCCCGCGCGGCGGCGTCGCCAGCCGGACGTTGAAACGCAAGGCGCTTTCCCGTTCGGGATTGCTCGCCAGTGAGTAGTTGCGCCGGCACGGCGCAGGATTGGCAGCCGTCAAGGTATGGACGTTTTGCGTCTGCCAAACGGTCGAATACGGCGCATCGACGTCGATCGTCTGCAAGGAACGTTCGGCGTAAGCCGGAATGTCGAGTTGCAGGTAGTCGCCCGGCTGATAGCGTGGCGCGGGATGGCCGTCCAGCGGTTCGAGGACCAGTTCCTTGATGAATGTCGCGACGTTGCGATTGCTCACGACGCGGAAGTGGTACGTTGCCGCAGCGTTCGTGACGCCGGCGCCGCCGGCCGTCGCCACATTGACCCAGAGCCGGCCATCGACTTCCTTGACCACGTAGGTCTTCAACCCGACGCACACCGGCAGGCGCACCGGTGAACCGTCGCGCACGTCGAAGCGGCCGTTGTGCTTGGCGCATTCGATGAGGTTGCCCTTGACCAGTCCGTCCGCCAAGTGGGCGTTGCCGTGCGTGCAGAAGCCGTCGGTGGCGTGGACCCGATCGTCGGCGGTGCGGTAGAGCGCGAAGCTGCACTGTTCGTGATCGAAGCGATGCGCTTCTTCGCGACCGATCTCGCCGCTGCCGCACACGTCGAGCCAGCCGTTGACCAGCGCGCGGGCGGCGACCGGCGGCGCTGCGACCGGCGCGCTCGGGGCCGGCAAGGGGCGCTTGACGTAATAGGACGGATCGCGCGCCTGACGGAACAAGGCGGGGACGATCTCGCGGTAAGCGTCGAGCAGACCCGCGTAGGGCGTCGGGCAATCGGCCTTGATCAGGGCGTGCAAGCGGGGCAGGGCATGGTAAGGCACGAGCGGGAACATGTGATGCTCGACGTGGTAGTTCATGTTCCAGTACAGGTAACGATTGAGCCGGTTCATGTACACGGTGCGGCAGTTAAGCCGGTGGTCGAGCACGTTTTCGGCGAGGCCCGCGTGCTGGGTGTAGCCGTAAACGACCATCAGCCAAGCGCCGTAGAAGGAGGGCAAACCGACGTACATGAGCGGCAGCAGGCTGCCCGTATACAACGCCAGGCCGATCACGCCGGCGTAGACCAGGACGTAGAGACGCGCGCGCAGGAAGACCCTGGGGAATTCCGATTCCGGAATGTAGGTGCGTTCTTCCGGGGTGATGCGGCCGATGCAGTGCAGCAGGACGTTGCGTACATAGTTGCGCAAGGCCATGACGTTGAAGAAGTTGAGGAAAAGAACCCGGAGATTCGCCGGGCGCGGCGACGCGATTTCCGGATCGAGCCCGACGATGATGGTGTCGCTGTGGTGCCGGGTGTGGCTCCAGCGCCAGGGAACGGATTCGCGCAGGACCATGAAGGAGGCGAGTTCGTAGAGGGCGTTGTTGAGCCAGTCGGTCTTGAAGGCGGTGCCGTGGCTCGACTCGTGCCAACGGGAGTCCGAGACCGAGGCATAGAGCACGCCGTAGGCGGCAAAAGGAAGAATGGTCCAGGCGCTGCCCCACAAGCGGTAGCCGGCATAAGCGAAGACTGCCAGCAACGCGAACCAGAGCAGCGTGTCGCGGACGGCCGGGCCATTGCGCCGCTTGAGCAGGTCGCGCATGGTTTCCCTGGATACAGGAGAGGTGTACCAAACCGCGTCGGCCAGTCCTTTTTCGACCGCCAGTCGAGCATTGGGGCCAACCAGGCTGTAGTCGAGCCAGCCCGCTTTCGTGACGCTATCGCTCATGCAAATCCTTTCATTCGTGATGGATTACAGGCAATACAGCTAGGGAAGGTTCTCCCGAACGAAGACTCCGATACGAACATCCTCAATGCCTGCCAGAGCCGCCTTCTTGTCGCGAAGGTTGGTGAAGATGCGGACGGCATTCATGATCTCGACCTGGGCATTCTGGTTGATCACTGCATCCATGCTTCCGTCGATCAGGTAGCTGCGGGTCATCGATGTAATCTCGTGGCCGATGAATATGACCTTGCGCTCGACTTTCGCCTCCTTCATGGCCCTCGCCACGCCGTCGCAGGCCCCGCCGATGTTGTAGATCCCGATCAGATCGGAATGCTGCTTCAGCAGATCGCGCGTCAGCTCATAGGTGCGTACCGCGTCTTCCCGACCCTCGCGCAAGCCCACGATGTGCAAGCGAGGGAACATCTCCTGCTGAACTTGCTGAAAGCCCATTTCCCGTTCGTGGTGCGCGCGATAGCTCAGGCTTCCCGCGATGAGGACGACCTTGCCTTCCCGGTTGCCGGCCAGCCTTCCCATCAGATACCCGGCCGTACGTCCGGCAGCATGGTTGTCCAGTCCGACAAAGGCGTGTCGCATCGAGCTGGACAGGTCGTTGACCAATGTCAGGACGTATTTCCCTTGCTTCACCAGCTTCTTGACCGTTTCACGCACGAGCGGATGTTCGAGCGCGATGAACGCGATACCGTCAGCCTTCTTGCCGTATTTCATCAACTGGTCAGCCTGGATCTCCGGACTGAACTCCGCGATGAATCGAACGTGGCAGTCGATGTTGAATGGCTCCAGGATCCGTTGAACGACCGCCACACAGTCCCCGAGCATCCGAATGAACGCATTGCTGTTGCTCGGGAGCAGAAAGATCAGCTTCATCGGTTCCGTCGCCGATGCGCAATAGCTTGCGTTCTCGGGCAAGTAGTCCAGTTCCGAGGCGGTGCGCAAGACGCGCAACACGGTGGCATGGCGCACGCCCGGGCGATGGTTGAGGACACGGTCCACGGTGGCTGTCGATACGCCGGACTCACGGGCAATGTCGGTCAACCGGGCACGAACGCGGCGACCCGGTTGCGCCGGTACCACAGGAACAGGTTCTTCACCGTTCTTTTTGGCAGCCACAATCCCTATCCCGTGATTATTCTGGTATCGGTTCGTCGGTCACGGCACAACAGGCTTGGCACCACACCAAGTCACTGATGGAACCCATGATCGATCTTCAATCAAGGTATTACGTCTTGATCAGTTGATGCATCTTTTGCCATCGCTACCGTTTTGGCAATGCATTTCCATGATCCAAAATGACGTGTTTTTCACAACGAAAAACAGACTCAATTCGCATTGAATCGTGGTGACGTCACGTCGTAAGCCATCAGGTTGCCGGGCCAAGCGCATTGGCCGTGTCGTTGACGCAGCGCTGGATTGACCATTTCCATCAAACCATCGTTGTCTTGAATTCCATCGATCAGGCAATGATGGACGGAATCCGGAAATCGACCGGACATTGGCGGCACCGTTCTTGTTGCCCTTCACGCGGATCCAGGACGAGAAGCAGCCAGATGTGGCTATTGCCGGAAAATCAATCAAATTACATCACGCCGGGAAATTGACGCTCGACGCACCCAACCTAAGATGACCACACACGACACAGGGTTGAAGCCCAAATCCGGATTGGGTCCATGCACGTGGCCGACAAATCATCGGCAGCACATGAGTCCGGTTGGCCGACAACGTTTGGTTGCCGGATTCTGCAAGACTGGTCGTCAAAAAGATCGCATCGTTGATGCAATAAACGGACCGGTGCCGCCGGTCTGAAATTCATAGGAGAGTGTCTGATGAACATGATGAAGAAGCTGACGGCATTATCGCTGGTAGTCGCGGCCTTTAGCAGCGGGTTGATGGCGGAAACCAAGCTGCCACCCGTGCCCGCCTTTGACAGTACCGCCTTGCCGGCCGACGGTGGCGCGGTAAAACCCGTTGGCGCCAAAGCGAGCAAGCCGATCAAGATTGCCGTCCTCGGGTTGGAAAACAATCCCTTCTGGATTCCGGTCAAGGAAGGGACGCTGCAAGCCGCCAAGGAACTGGCGCCGCTGGGCGTGACCGTCGACTGGATCAATGCAGGTGGTCAGCACACCACGGACGTGTTCAGCAAGGCGATCGAAGCGTCCATGGCGATGCAGTACGACGCCATCGCGACCGTTGCGGGCGACTCGGGCGTGGTGCCGTTCATCAATCGTGCGGTCGATGCCGGTATTCCGGTCGCGACTTTCAATTCGGAAACCGCCTCGAAGAACAAACGCGCGTTTTTCGTCGGCGCCGACCTCTATAAACAAGGTGAAGCCGCCGGCAAGAATATGGTTGACCTCCTGAACGGCAAGGGCAAAGTAGCCATCATCACCGGCCTGTTCTCCGTTGAGGCGCACGAACTGCGCCGCAAGGGATTCGAGGATTACGTCGCCAAGAACGCAAAGGGCATCACGATCGTCGATCGCGTCGAAAACCAGGACAAAGCCGACATCGCCTACAAGCAAGCCAACGACTTCATGACCGCCAACGCCGATCTGGCCGCCATCTACGTCACGGCGGGTGGTCCGTTCGGTGCAGCCAAGGCAGTTGAAGAAGCCGGCAAGGCGGGCAAGGTCAAGATCATTTCCTACGATTTCGTCGATGAGACGATGGAATACGTCAAGAAGGGCGTCATCTCCGGAACCATCGGCCAGGATCCGTTCGCACAGGGCCACGATCCGGCAGTCCGCCTTTACAACTACATGGTGGGCGGCGTTGCGCCCGAGGCCGGCCGTTTGTTGACCAAATCCGATTTCGTGACCAAAGACAACATTTCCAAGTACTACTCGAAGTAACAGCCGTTCGGACCTGGAAATCCGATGCCCGGCGGCGGAAGTCGCCGGGAACGGCCCGCCACGACAACAATAATCAACAAGAAGCGCAAAGCGCTCTCAGGCGCGGAAAATCGCAAACGAGCAATCGCCGCTGCGGCAAACGCTGTGTTGCAACAAGGGACTTACTCAATGAAATCAGAGAATAAAAAGCAAGTTGCCAGGGTTGACAATACGCTGAGAAAACTGCTCGGCAAGAAGGAGACGGGGGTGCTGGCGGCGCTGGTCTTGCTAGTGATCGTGATGAGCGTCGCCAGTCCGTATTTCCTGACGATGATGAACCTCTTCAACATCATCAGAGGCATGTTGAACGATCGCCATCATGTCCATCGGCGTGACCATGGTCATCATCACCGGCGGCATCGATCTGTCCGTCGGCGCGTTGTTGGCCGTCACCGGCATGTTGACCGCGCGGCTGATGTACTCCGGGCTCGATCCATGGTTGTCGGTCGCCTGCGGGTTGTTGCTGGGCTGCGGCCTGGGCGCGGTCAACGGCTGGGTGATCACGAGAGTCAAGGTCAATCCGTTCATCACCACCCTGGGCATGCTCAGCGTCGGGCGAGGGCTGACCTATCTGTTGGCGACGGGCCTTCAGGGAACGGTCGCATCCAATATTCCGATGAAGGACGAATCGGTCAATTTTCTCGGTGGCGGCTACATCGGCGCGGTGCCGTTTCCCATCATCGAAATGCTGGTCCTCGTGATCATCGCGTCTTGGTTCATGAAGAACACCGTATTGGGACGTCAGATCTATGCGGTCGGCTCCAACGAGGAAGCGGCGCGTCTCTCCGGCGTTCTGGTCAATCGGGTCAAGATGTTCGCCTACGTGACGACCGGCGCGCTGTGCGGCCTGGCGGGCGTGATGAGCGGCGGACTGCTCGCCACCGCCGCGACGAACGCCGGAGAGGGCATGGAGCTGGACGTCATCGCAGCGGTCGTCATTGGCGGCACCAGTCTCGCCGGTGGTACTGGGTCCATCATCGGCGCAGTGATTGGTGCCGCCATCATGGCGGTGTTGCGTAACGCGTTCGTGCTGCTGCATCTACCGGCTTATCTGCAGACGATGTCGATCGGCGTCGTGATCGTTCTGGCGGTCGCTTTGGACAGTCTGCGCAAGAAGCCGGGACGCTGATCCCCGGTGCTTGAGATCGTTGGGCGAGGCTCCAACCAGACTGCATTCCAGCGCGTAAATCAAATCCGCCCGGCGGTCGGCCGTCAGGCGAAATTGCGGAGTTGAGCATGGCAGCAAGAGATTCTGAATTGTTGTTATCGGTCGATGGATTATCCAAGACCTACGGCGGACTCAAGGCATTGAGCAACGCCGAGATCCAGGTGCGCTATGGCGAAGTCCATGCCGTCGTCGGCGAAAACGGCGCCGGCAAATCCACCTTCATGAAGATTCTGGGCGGCATCGTCGATCCCGACGGCGGGCGGATCGTGTTCAAGGACGCGCGCGTCAGTTTTTCCAAGCCCGCCGAATCGATCAAGGCGGGCATCGCGATCATCCACCAGGAACTGTCGGTGCTCGCCCATCTGAACATCATCGAAAACGTTTACATGGGGCGCATGCCGACCCGACTCGGCAAGATCCAATGGAAGGTGCTCGAAGAGAAAACACGCGAAGTCCTCGCGCTGGTCGGACTGGACATCGATCCCTACCTGACCATGGACGAGCTCAGCATCTCCCAGCGGCAACTCGTGGAAATTGCCAAGGCGCTGTCGGTCGATGCGCAACTGGTCATCATGGACGAGCCCAACTCGTCGCTCAGCGACACCGAGTCGCAGCGCCTGTTCGAGGTGATTCGTTCGTTGCAGGCCCGCTCCGTCTCGATCCTGTACGTCTCGCACAAGATCGAAGAGGTGCTCAGAATCTCGGACCGCATCACGGTGTTCAAGGACGGTTGCTACGTGGGCACGGTCGACGCGGCGCGGGCGACGGTGGATTCGGTGATCCACATGATGGTCGGTCGTGAATTGACGCGCGAGTATCAGCCCAACCCAAATCAGGGAGCAGTCCTGCTGCGGGCGAGCAGTTTGTGCGGAAAAGGATTCAAGAATGTCTCCTTCGACCTCCACAAAGGTGAAATCCTCGCGTTTTCGGGGCTCGTCGGTGCCGGGCGCAGCGAGACCATGCGCGCCATCTTCGGTGCGCAGCCGATCAGCGCGGGCCGGCTGGAACTCGAGGGGCGGCCGGTCCTGTTCACCAACCCCGACCAGGCGATCAAGCACGGCCTGGCCATGGTGCAGGAGGACAGGAAGCGGCTGTCGCTGTTCCTCGAGTTGCCGATCCGTTTCAACATCAGCCTGGCGCAGCTGCCGCGCCTGGGCTCGAGGTTCAAGCTCGACCAGGCGCAGATCAACCAGTTGGTCGCCGGCTTCATCAAGACGCTGCGCGTGAAAACGCAGTCGGCCGACGATCCGGTGGGCAGCCTGTCGGGCGGCAACCAGCAAAAGACCGTCCTTGCGCGCTGGCTGGCGACCAAGCCCAGGATCCTGATTCTCGATGAGCCGACGCACGGCATCGACATCGGCGCCAAGGCGGAGATCTACGACCTGATCAGAAATCTCGCCCGCCAGGGGATGGGGATCATCCTGATTTCCTCCGAACTGCCGGAGGTCATGGCGATGGCCGACCGCGTCGTCGTCATGCACGAAGGCTCGGTGACCGGAATCCTTGGACGCGACCGGATAAGCGAACACGAAGTCATGGCCTATGCCACGGGCCATGAGCAGAACTTACATTGATGAGGAGCAAGAAGATGAATAGCTATCAAAAGACGATGGCCGCACTCAACCACCAGGACACGCCGGTTCCGATCGATTTCGGCTCCAACGTGGTCACCGGGATGCATGTGACCTGCGTGGAGGCGTTGCGTGACTATTACGGATTGGAAAAGCGTCCGGTCAAGGTCTCGGAACCCTACCAGATGCTCGGCGACATCGAAGAAGACCTGAAGCAGGCCATCGGTGCCGACGTCGAGTGTGTCTGGCCGGATTCAACGATCTTCGGTTTCCGCAACGAGAACTGGAAGGAATGGCGTACTCCATGGGGGCAGGTGGTTCTGGTCTCGGAGCATTTCAACACGATCACGTCAGGCGACGCGGAGCTGATTTACCCGCAGGGCGACAAGACGGTTCCGCCCTCGGCGACGATGCCCGGCGGCGGATACTTCTTCGACACGATCATCCGCCAGGGTGAATTCGACGAGGACGATCCAAACGTCGAGGACAACCTGCAGGAGTTTTCGGCGATCGACGAAACGACCATCGCTTACTACGCGGCCGAAACCAAGCGCGCGCGCGCGTCGGGGCGCGGCGTGTTCGCCAACTTCGGGGGTACCGGCCTGGGCGACATCGCGCTGGTGACCGGGCCGATGCTGAAAGACCCGAAAGGCATCCGCGATATCGCCGAGTGGTACATGTCGACGGCGATCCGCCAGGATTTCGTACGGGAAATCTTTGACCGGCAAACGGCGCTCGCGATCGAGAATCTGGGCAAGATCAAGACGGCCGTTGCCGACAATGTGGATGCGGTATTCATCTGCGGCACGGATTTCGGCACGCAGACGTCGCAGTTCTGCTCGGTCGATACGTTCCGCGAGGTCTGGTTCCCGTACTACCAGCGTGTGAACGACTGGATTCATGCGAACACGAACTGGCGGACTTTCAAGCATTGCTGCGGCGCCGCGGAGCCATTCTACAAGTCCTTCATCGAATGCGGTTTCGACATCATCAATCCGGTCCAGTGTTCGGCGACCGGGATGGACCCGGAAATGTTGAAGAAAAAGTACGGGAACAACCTCGTCTTCTGGGGCGGCGGTGTCGATACTCAGAAGGTGCTGCCCTATGGAACGCCGGAGGAGGTGAGGGCGCAGGTGCTGGAGCGCTGCCGGATTTTCGCCCCGGGCGGCGGTTTCGTCTTCAACGCCATTCACAACGTCCAGGCCAAGACGCCGGTCAGGAACATCGTGGCGATGATCAAGGCGGTGCACGAGTTCAACGGGGTTCATCCCTGAAAAAGCAGTAACCACGGCGGGCACGGCGAACACGGCGGCAAACTTGAGTTTCTTGCCTTTCTTCGCCGCCGCCCATTGCCGCGCCCGATGAAGTGGAAGTTTGCCGTCATACCGGTGCAAGCCGATATCCAGCATCGGAGAGCAACCGCTGGCTGGACACCCCGGGCTCCGTACTTCCTTCGCTCGCTTTCGCCTGTGTGATGAATCCACACTTCTTCGGGCCGCATCAATATCGGGTGATCGGATAACCCCACACAAGCCCTTGTTCTTCGCCGTGTTCGCCGTGCCCGCCGTGGTTGACCCGAGATTTCTTACTCCCCGTTGAACTCCTTCAACGCATCCAGCATCGCCACGAGATTCGCCGTCGGCGTCTTGGCCACGATGTTGTGGATGGGATTGAAGACGAAGCCGCCGTCGCGCGAGAACACTTCGCAGACCTTCAGCACCTCCTTGCGCACTTCTTCGGGTGTGCCGTAGGGCAACGTCTTCTGCGTATCGATACCGCCACCCCAGAACACGACGTCCTTGCCGAACTCGCTTTTCAGCGTCTCGATGCCCATGTTGGCGGCCGTCCATTGCACCGGGTTGATGATGTCGAAGCCGGCATCGATCATCTCCGGGATCAGCGGCAGGATGGAGCCACAACTGTGCTTGAACGTCTTCCATTCCGTGTGCTGGTGTATCCAGTCGTTGATCCGCTTGTAGTGCGGCTTATAAAGCTCCCGGAAAGTCTCCACCGAGCAGAACGGACTGTTCTGCGTGCCGAAATCGTTGCCGCAGATGTAGGCCGCCTGGATGGTGTTGCCGAGGCGCTGATGGATTCTTTCCAGGTTGCGCAGGGCGATATCGACCTGCTTCTCGAACACTTCGTGCAGGTAATCCTGGCGCATCACCGTCGAGATGTACCACTCCTGGATATCCCGGATGCCCTTGGGCTCCTTCAACATCGGCGCGGTGACCATCGCGATGTCGCCGATCGCCGTACTGCCGAGATTGCCGGCGACGAAGTACTTCGAGTCCTTGAGTTCCTCGCTCATGGCCGAGAAATACAGCAAATCCTCTTCGGAGACCTCGCCGAATTCCTCCAGGTTGTCGGCCGGGTTCAGATCGTCTTCGTCGAAAGGCGCCTGGCGGATCACCGTGTCGAAGAAGAAGCTCGATCTCGGCATCTCGCCGGCCGGCGGGTAGTTCGGGTCGCCACCCGCGTAGATGAAGACCTTGTCGGCGGTTTCACTGGTGACGAAATCCTGCGCCACCAACATGTCCTGCCCCCACGGCGCGGTCCATTTCTTGAAATTCTCGTTCTTGAATCCGAACATCGTCCACGGATTCCACAGCGGCTTGGTGTCGATGCCCACCGCCTCGCGCAGATCGTCCTCCACCATGCCCAGCATCTGATACGGTTCGATGATCACCGGGAGCCGCTCTTCCAGTTTGTAGTGCCTGCGCAGTTCCTGCATGACCGAGACATGGATGCCCGTGGTCGGCATCAGGCCGATATCCAGTGGCACCGGCCCGCTTTGATGATTGAGCGCGAGTTTGATCTTGTTTTTCGAGTCCATGAATTTCTCCCCTTGTGTCGCAGGTCGTTGAGATGCGCTGCAATGCGTCGCCACTTGTCGCGCCCAACCGAAGGAGGAGCACGAGCGAACGGATGCCTATCTTAGGCGAGCGTTGCCGCCGCACAAGAAAACGGCATGACACAAAATGCCACTTTTATGCCGATTTTCATGATCTCGACTACATGTCAATTTGTTTCATTGAAGATCGTTAACTCGTAAATCGGCAAACCTAAGATGCCCCTACGGTCTGCCGGGGGATTCAAGCAGACCGTCAAGGATTGTTAGCAATCGCGGTATCCGGCTTTCCGGCTGCGCCCGCGATATCCAGTTTCCCGTTTCGAAAAACAAGGAGAGTCAGATGAACAGCTTCAAGATTCGGCGCACGCTACTGGCAATCATCGCGGCAACGACGGCCTGTGTGTCGTTGCCCGCCTTCGCTTCAAAGGAAAAACCCGTCATCGGCTTCTCGATCGACGATCTTCGTGTCGAACGCTGGGCGCGCGACCGGGACTACTTTATTGCCGCAGCAAAGGAACTGGGAGCCGATGTTGTCGTTCAATCGGCTGACGGCGACGCTTCCAAACAGGTTGCTCAGATCGAGAATCTGATCACCAAGAAGGTTGACGCGATCGTCGTCGTACCAAAGGATGGACCGACGCTTTATAACGTTTTCAAGGAAGCCAAGAAGGCTGGCATCAAAGTCATTTCCTATGACCGCGTCGTGCTTTCGCCGGAGGTCGATCTATGGGTCACCTTTGACAATGTGAAGGTCGGCCAAATGCAAGGTGAGGCGCTGATGAAGGTGTTGCCGAAGGGCAATGTCTATGTACTTAAGGGTGATCCGGGTGACAACAACGCCAAGCTGTTCAATGCCGGTGCCATGAAGGCAATGGATTCGTACATAAAGAAAGGCGATATCAAGATCCTGGGCGAACAGTCGGTTAAGGACTGGTTGCCATCGAACGCGCTGCAGATTACCGAAAATGTGCTGACCCAGTTCCAGAACAAGATCGACGGCGTGCTCGCCCCGAACGACGGTACGGCCGGTGGCGTCATTCAGGCGCTGGCCGGGCAGAAGATGGCAGGCAAGGTGCCGGTGACCGGTCAGGATGCCGAACTCGCCGCCTGTAAGCGAATCATCGCTGGAACGCAGTTGATGACGGTCTACAAGTCGCTGAACAAGCTTGCCACCGAGTCGGCCAAGATGACGGTTGCCTTGATCAAAGGCGAACCGCTGCCGCATCCGACGGTCAAGAACGAAGGCGTCGACACCATGCAACTCGAACCAATCAACATCAACAAGGAAAACATCGATCTGCTGGTCAAGGACGGGTTCTACACCAAGGAGCAACTCGGCATATAGGTTAAGGCGAGTTTTCCTGCCGACTGCTCCGGCGGTCTCCGGCGGTCGGCAGATGCCTTGAGAGGTCGTACTTGTACGGCCTCTTTTTCATATGGCGATCCAGTAACATCGACGGCGCTCGTATCGGCGCCGTCGCGGATCGATGAGCTTTTTCGCAAGGGAGACAAATATCCATGCCAACCCGTCTTTACGGAACGCTTCAGGATCGGCGAACGATCGCGCGCAAGGGCGGCAGCCTCGCGCAATTCGCCGGCGTCAAGCTCTACACGCTGGGCGACGGCGTCGAACGCGGCGTGCGCTGCCTCGAATTCCGCACCGGCAGTGGTCTCATCTTCCAGGTGCTCGTCGATCGCGCGTTCGACATCGGCGCCTGTGAGTATCGCGGGGCGGCGATCGGCTGGCAGTCGCCCACCGGTTTTCGGCATCCCGGCCTGCACGAGCACAACGACGAAGGCGGGCTGTCCTGGATGCGCTCGTTCTCCGGCCTGCTCGTCACCTGCGGCCTCGACCACGCCTTGATGACGAACAGCGACTCGGCCGAGCACTACCACTATCCGAACCGGAAGACGGTCAACAGCTCAATTCACGGCCGCATCGCGAACATTCCGGGACGCCTCTGCGGCTACGGCGAGCGCTGGGAGGGCGACCAATGCGTCCTGTGGTGCGAAGGGCTGGTCCAGCAATCGACCGTTTTCGGCGAAGACCTGCATCTGCTGCGCCGCATCGAGGCGCCGCTCGGCGGCAGCGGCTTCACCATCCACGACCGCGTCGTCAATCACGGCTTCTACCGCACGCCGCACATGCTGCTCTATCACATCAACGTCGGCTACCCGGTACTCGACGAGGGCAGCCGCTACCTGGCACCGGTGAAAAACACGCTCTGGGCCTCGCACGCCGACGCGCTGCAAGCGCAGCAGGTGGGCTACCGGACGCAGCCCGCGCCGCGCGACAACTTCCTGGAACAGGTCTTCGAACACGAGATGTGCGCGGATGAGGCCGGCAAGATCCCCGTGGCGTTGGTCAATCCGAATTTCAACGACGGCCGGAGCCAGGCGCAGGGATTGGGGTTGCTGGTCGAGGTGAACCAGTCCGAATTCCCCTGCCATTTCCAATGGCAGAACTATCAATCCGGCCACTACGTCATGGGTATCGAGCCGTGCACCAACCATGTGCTGGGCAAACCGTTCGCAAAGGAACGCAACGAGTTGATCTGGCTCGAACACGGCGAGGAACGCAACTACACCACGCGCTTCGAGGTGCTGGACGGCGAGCTGGAAATCGACGCCGCCCGACAGTGCATCGAAGGCATTTGTCGCCAGCCGCAGATCGATTACCCTGTCGTCACCGGCGAATGGCCGCCGATCAGGCGGTAGCCAGCCGTAGCGCAACACCTTGATAGCCTCGTCATCCAGGCGAATGCAATCGAAGGAAGTGCAAAGCCCGGGATGACGGATTCTGAAACGTCCATTTGATTCATCGTGACGGACCACTGGTCGGAAGCCCGTATGCGTGACGGTAAGAAAGCAGCATTGAAGGTCGTCGAGCCGCCGAAGCAGGGCAGCGATGAGTCGCCGGCCGCCGGCAAGCGACGGCGCGCTCGAATCGTCGACATCGCCAACGAGGCCGGCGTTTCCGTATCGACGGTGAACCGGGTTCTGAACCGCAGCAACAACGTGCGCGACGCGACGGTCCAGCGCGTGCTGCGCGTCGCGGTTGAACTGGACTATTCATTCGATGCCGCGCAATACACCGCGGTCGAGGCCAAGCCGATGCGCCTGCTTTTCCTGCTGCCGGCCGGCAACAACCGCTTCATCAACATGCTGGGCGACTACGTGGCCATCGTCGAAAAGACCTTCGCGCCGTTCAGCATCAAGTGCATCCTGCGTTTTCACGAGGCGCTCGATCCGCTCGATCTGGCGAGAAAACTGCTCAAGTACGGGCAGCGCGCCGATGGCGTCGCCTTCATCGCGCTCGAGCACGAAGCGGTGCGTGAGGCGGTCAACCGCCTGGTCAACATGGGCCGTCACGTGGTGACGCTGGTCTCCGACCTGTCGTGTTCCCGGCGCATCGCCTACGTCGGCGTCAACAACCGCGCCGCCGGCCGCACCGCCGGCTACCTGATGGGGCGCTTGGTGGGTGAGCGCGCAGGCAAGATCGTCGTGATCGCCGGCAGTCTCAGCTACTGGGGGCATCAGCAACGCGAGGAGGGCTTCCGGGCGGTCATCGACACGATGCTTCCGCAGGTCGAGATACTCGGTTTGCGCGAGGCGCAGGAAGATCCAACGCAGACCTATCGACTCACCCGCACCGTGCTGCGCGAACACGCGGACCTGACCGGCATCTACAACATCGGCGGCGGACCGGACGGCGTGGCGCGCGCGATCAAGGAAGCGCGCATGGCGCAGAAAGTCCTCTACGTCGCCCACGAAGTCACCTCCGAGACGCGCAGTTATCTGGTGGAACGGGACGCTCGACGCGGTCATCAACCAGAGCGCGCAGACCGAGATTCTCAACGCCATCCGCGTATTCACCAACCTGCGCGACGGCCGCGCGCCGAAGACCGGCCTGGAGGACGTGCGCATCGGGATCTTCGTCCGCGAGAACCTGCCTTGACGACGATTGCTTCGGTCCGATGAAGTAGAGAGTTGCCGTCATACCGGCGGAAGCGACCGAAGGAAGTGCAGAGCCCGGTATCCAGTATCGGAGAGCGATCGCCGACTGGATCCCGGCGTTCGCCGGGATGATGCGGCTATCCTCGTGTTTCGGTGTGACTGACGATTAGGCCCCCCGTTTCAATGCGCCATGCTCGGTGCGCCCGCCCCACTGCAACGTTCCGGCCAATGATCCTGAACACCTCAGTCGCCAGTAGGAAATTCCTCCTCTTTTGACACGGCGAACGGTTTTTTCCTTGCTCACCCTGCCAGTGGACCGACCGTTCGCCCTGAGCAGCCTGCCATGCCGGCGTACCGAATGGCTTTCGCAGGCTCAACCGTGGTTTCAGGCTGATTCGACACAGCCGCTCCGATTCGGCCAGCTATTACCAATGGCATATTTACACGGGTACGGCCTGCCCCTAGACTCCCGACCGATTTAACCCAAATTAACAACAACGGTGGTCAGCATGCACCTTCAGGGAGAAGTAAGGCGCGACGATGTCCTATGGCTGCTCGGCAGCCTGTGCGGCCTCTACCGGATCCCGTTTGATGCATCGCTGATCGCGCAGAACTTCCCACCGCCCACCACGCTCGGCACCTTGCACGAAGCCGCACGTGCCTTGGGCATCAAGACGGGTCAGGGCGCACGTCCGGACGCCGACTGGCAATCCGTCCCCCTCCCGGCGATCGCCTTTCTCGCCTCGGGGCCGCCGCCGTCAGGTGATGGCTTTGCCGAGTCCGGCCACACGGATGATGGAGAAACGGTTGTAGCCCCCGCTTCACCCCAATCCCCCGCACTCGCCCCCCTCCTCATCGTCAAAGCCGCCCCCGATCGTCTCCTCTATTTCCGTCCCGGCCGCCAGACCCCGGAAACGATGACCGCCACCGAGGCGCAGACCCGCCTCACCCCCGAACTCCTCCTCGTCGCCAAGGCAGTCACCGTCGCCGGTCAATCCGACGCCGACACCGCCATCCCCGGCTTCACTGCCGAGAAGAAGCACTTCGGCTTCGGTTGGTTCTCCAAAGAGCTCCTCAAGCACAAGACGATCTGGCGCGACGTACTGCTCGCCTCCCTCGCCATCCAGCTCGTCGGCCTCGTCACGCCGCTGTTCACGCAGGTGATCATCGACAAGGTCGTCGTCCATCAGACCCGGAGCACGCTCATCGTCCTCGGTGTCGCCCTGGTGATGTTCATGTTGTTCACCAGCGGCATGACCTGGCTGCGCCAGTATCTCGTCCTGCACACCGGCAACCGCATCGACGCCGTACTCGGCAGCCAGGTGTTGCGCCATCTCCTGCGTCTGCCGCTCCCATACTTCGAACAACGCCCGACCGGGACGCTGGTCGCCCGCCTGCACGGCGTCGAGACGATCAGGGAGTTCGTCTCCGGCGCCGCCGTCACCCTGATCCTCGACTTGCCTTTCCTGTGCCTCTTCCTCGCCGTGATGTTCGCCTACAGCTGGCAGCTCTCCCTGATCGCCGTCGGCCTGCTTGGAATCATCGCCCTCATGAGCTTCTGCATCGCACCACTCTTCCGCGAGAAGCTCAACACCCAGTTCATGCTCGGTGCGCGCAACCAGTCCTTCCTCACCGAGTACGTCGCGGGCATGGCCACGGTCAAGTCCCTGCAGATGGAACCGGACATCGATCGGAAATACGGCGATCTCCTCTCCCAATACCTCGCCGCCGGCTTCTCCACCAAGCAGATCGGCAACACCTACAACGTCGTCGCCAACGGCATCGAACAGGGGATGACGCTCGCCATCCTCATCGTCGGCGCCGTGCTCGTCATGCGCAACGAAGGGTTCACCGTCGGCATGCTGGTCGCCTTCCAGATGTTCGCCGGCCGGATGAGCCAGCCGCTGCTGCGTCTCGTCGGCCTCTGGCAGGAATTCCAGCAAGCCAACATCGCCGTCAAACGGCTGGGTGACATCCTCGACCTGGCGCAGGAACCGCATACGCTCACCCCGCAACGCGAACAGGCCGGCCAAGGACACCTCGCGATCAAGAACCTGGCGTTCCGCTACGGCGAACAACTCCCCTGGCTCTACCGCAACCTCGACATCCGTTTCAAGCCCGGCCACTTGAGCGTGATCATGGGCCCCTCCGGCTGCGGCAAGAGCACGCTCGCCAAACTGATGCTCGGCTTCTACCAACCGCAGGAAGGCCAGATCCACCTCGACGGCAAGGACATCCGCTACCTCGCCGCGAACGAACTGAGAAGCGTCTTCGGCGTGGTGCCGCAGGAGACGGTGCTCTTCTCGGGCACGCTCTACGAGAATCTGGTGATGGCGCATCCGCACGCCAGCTTCGACGACGTGATCGCGGCGTGCAAGGCGGCGGAGATCCATGAGGTGATCGAGACGCTGCCGAACGGCTATCAGACCGAGATCGGGGAACGCGGGACGGGACTCTCGGGTGGGCAACGGCAACGGATCGCCATCGCCCGGGCGTTACTGAAGCGACCGAAGATTCTGGTGTTCGATGAGGCGGTCTCCAACCTCGACCAGCAGACGGCGGAGCACTTCGCGAAGACGATCAACAAGCTCAAGGGGAAGGTGACGATGATCTTCATCACGCACCAGATCCCCAAAGGGCTGCAGGTGGATGAGGTGTTCTCCTTCGGAGGCGATCATCAGCGCAAGACCAATTTAGGGAAAGTGACAGGAGAGTAATTATGCAAAATAGCTTCAGCAGAGATATGTTCGTAGGATTTATTGTCTTGTTTTCTTATTTAGCTATTGGAGCCTCTCCAGAGCGTTCATTGATCGAATGGGGCACTTTCTATCTTGCTATTACTGGGGTTTTTTTTCTTGTTGGAATAATTGGCTATCGGATAACCGAATATATAGTCTTCCTTCCCCTAGTCCTTTGGCATGTCTTTTGGGCTGTATTTCAAGTTTTTTTAGGTAAATTCAGTGGTCTTGCTTTGACCCACTTATTGGCATGTGTCGTCTCGGTTTCGATACTAAATATAGCTTTCAGGCTGCTAAAGGAAAGGAGTCATAAATGAGCAACTACAACTTAAGGATGCGCTGAAATAATGGTCATTCGGATGGAATCATTACTGACGTCCGAACTTTTCGGGAGGATGTTTCGAGCGATCGACGTCGAAACGGTCGAATTCTGCTTCCGCGTCGGCGTTTTTCCGGAATTTTCCCGTTCTGCCGCCATCTCAGGACGCACCTTGGGCGTTGAGTTGAAGCAATCGGCGCTTGGCGATCATGAGATTCGCCAAACCAAACAACATCATCAGCTGTGCCGTATTCTTGGACAGCCCCCGATAACGGGCCTTTTGCAAGCCGAAGCGGTTCTTGATGAGGTGGAAGGGATGCTCGACCTTGGCTCGAATCCGGGCCTTGATCGTTTCCACTTGGTCGCGCAAGCGGTCAATTGCGCGACCCAGATCCAGCGCTCGACGCTTGCCTGGCCGCATCGCGATGTTCCAGTTCACTTGCCCTTTGGCTTCCGGCCGTTTGGCCGCGCCCTGGTAGCCGGCGTCACCAAAGGCTTCCTTCTCTTCCCCATGCAGCAGTGCTTGCGCTTGTGTGACGTCGCTGACGTTCGCGGCGGTACCGATCACCGTATGCACCAGCCCCGATTCAGCATCGACGCCGATATGCGCTTTCATCCCGAAGTGCCATTGAGTGCCTTTCCTGGTCTGATGCATCTCGGGGTCTCGTTGACCTTCCCGGTTCTTGGTCGAAGACGGCGCGGCGATGATCGTGGCGTCGACGATGGTGCCTTCGCGCAACATCAGCCCTTTCTCGGCCAGGTGTGCCTTGATCGCCGTGAAGATGCGCTCGGTCAGTTTGTTCTCTTCCAGAAGATGCCGGAACTTGAGCAGCGTCGTGGCGTCCGGCGCAGCCTCCCGACCCAAGTCGATGCCGACAAAGTGGCGGATGGCGTGACTGTCGTACAGGGCGTCCTCGATCCCTTCGTCGGACAGTCCGAGCGTTTGTTGCACGATATACATGCGCAGCATCCGTTCCAGTCCAATCGGCGGTCGCCCGCGTCCTTCGCCTTTCGGGTAATACGGCGTCAGCGCATTCAGCAACTCCGCCCACGGCGTGATCGCTTCGAGTTCGCCAAGCAGTCGTTCGCGCTTGGTCACTTTGCGTTTGGCCGCGTACTCCAGGTCAGAAAAGCTCTTCTGCATCGGGGCTGTCCATCGTGTCCTCATCAAACAAATTCTCGCATGGCATCGGGCTCTCGCGCCGTTACTTGCAGGATTAAATCAGGGCGTCCTTAACGATTAGTGCAGTATTACCAGGAACTGACGGTTCTATTGTGGGGCATACATGGATAACAATTTCGGACGGAAACACCACGACCAGCTATGGATATTACCCAAAGCCAGGGTTTGATTATGTGTTTGGAGATCCTGGGGAAGTAAGGAAAAATTACGATGATGCTGTTCACTTACAGCCTGACTTTAAACAAGAGATTTCCATTTCGGAAGATCAATACAATGCAATAAGTAAATTCGCAGAAGAGATGATGGGAAATCCACCTGGTTATGACGTAACTGGAGTCGGTGGAGGTAATTGTGCATCTTTTGTTCAGTCGGCAACAAATGCAGGTGGTATTTCAGACATTCCCGACTATTTAAAGAGCCCATTTCCGTGGTTTCTTCCTACCTCGTATCGGTCTAGTGTCTGGTCTGGTGCAGGTGACCTCACCTACAACCAAGTCATAAACAGCAGCTTCCTCGCCTCCCGCAAAACCTCCTCTCCGCTGGTCCTCGACCTGGATGGTGACGGCGTGGAAATCCGTCAGTTTGACGACTGACGCGGCCACGCAAGTCCTCTTCGATCACGATGCCGACGGAATCCGCACGGGGACGGCCTGGGCCAAGGCCGATGATGGCCTGCTTGCGCTCGACCGGGACGGCAGCGGAACGATCGACAGCGGACGGGAAATCTTCGGCAACAACACGCTGCTCGCCTCCGGGCAGCAAGCCGCCGATGGCTACGCCGCACTGGCCGATCTCGATTCCAACGCCGACGGCCAGATCACGGCGCTGGACGCCTTGTACGGCCAGCTCCGTGTCTGGCGCGATCTCGATCAGGACGGCGTCAGCGACGAAGGCGAACTGCAAAGTCTGACCGAGGCCGGCATCACCCGGATCGGCCTAGACAAAACCGCCAGCACGCAGACCCTGTCCGATGGAACCAGGCTCGACGGTACCGGCGGTTTCACGATCGGCGGCCAGGAACATGCTTACACCGACACCTGGTTCGCCGACAACGCGTTCTACCGCGAATTTACTCAGGCCGTCACGCTCACCGATGACGCCCGTACCCTGACCGACATGCAAGGCGCCGGCATGGTGCGTGACCTGCGCGAAGCAGCCAGCCTCGACGGCTCGCTTGTCGCCGACATCGAGGGCCTTACCGGACTCACCCGCACCCAGATGTGGGACGCCCTCGACGGCCTTCTCGCCCGCTGGGCAGAGACCGCCACTATGCCCACCTCCGTCGAGCAAGCCGAAACCAAGGGCTATACCCTGCGTTATATCCTCAACGGTATGAGCGCCAACGACATCCTCAAGGTGCTCGGCATGGACGGCGGCGGAACCGGTGGCGAACCGACCGCCGACGAAGCCGCGCGCCGCGCTTCCCTGCAAGCCCAACTGGCTCATCTCACCGACATGATCGGCGTACTCGAACGTTTCAATGGCGTCCCGTTCGTCACCGTCGGCGACCATTCGGTCACCACCGGGCAAGGCACCGTCATCGCCGAGAACACTGTCTCTTCAAGCCAAGGTACGTTGGAAAGCTCACGCTACGTATTCGTCACAATCACCACACCCAACCAGCTCGATTTGCTGGAGCAAAGCTACAACGCGCTCAAAGAGTCGGTCTATGCCGGACTCGTGCTCGAAACCCGACTCAAACCCTATATGGATGCCATCACCCTTTCGATCGACGAAAACGGAATCTCGTTCGATTTCTCGGGGATGGAAGCCGTTTTTGAAAACGTGAAGACTACGGATCCGGTCAAAGCGCTTGTCGACCGCATCGATCTGCTGAAATACGCCGGTTCGTCGTTGGTGGATTCGGGGTGGGAGGGGATGAACAAGCTTAGTGATTGGATCAAGGAGGCCGAATCGGGCGGTTATTGGGAACGCGTTCGAACAGAATGGAGCGGTGTGTACGCGGTAACCTCAACTGCGCAAGACGATTTTCTGTTTGGTTCAGGGGGTAACGACGCGATCAATGGCGGTGCTGGTAGCGATCTTTTGGTGGGCGCTGGCGGCAACGATACGCTGGACGGTTACGACGGGTCGGACACCTACCTGTTCGGCCGAGGTGACGGACAGGACACGATCACCGAGACGCGCGGTATGTACAGCGACGTCTCGGGCGATGTTGAACGTGGTACAACTCGGTGCCGGCATTTCGACGGGGGACGTGACGCTGACGCGCAGTGGTGAAAACTTGGTGATCGCGATCAACGGCACCAGCGACACGCTGACGATCAACAACCAGCACAATGTCACCTCCGGCATTGAACAGTTGCGGTTTGCCGACGGAACGGTGTGGAACCGGGCGGATATTGTCAGCCGGACAACCTACCAGCTCGGCGCCGGCAACGACACGGTGACCGGATGGAGCGAAGCGGGCAACGTCATATACGGCAATGGTGGCAACGACAGCATTACCGGCCACCAGTACAACGACTTCATCGATGGTGGCGACGGCCGTGACACGCTCAACGGCGGTAGTGGCGCTGATATCCTGATCGGCGGTGCCGGCGACGACACGGTCGATGGCGTGAGAGGCAACGATACCCTGTCCGGTGGAACCGGCAATGATTCGCTAGGCGGATACGACGGGTCGGACACCTACCTGTTCGGCCGGGGTGACGGACAGGACACGATCACCGAGACGCACGGCATGTACAGCGATATCACGGGTGATGCTGACGTGGTCCAACTCGGCGCTGGCATTGCGACGGCGGACGTCACGCTGACGCGGAGTGGTGAGAAATTGGTGATCGCGATCAACGGCACGAGCGATACGTTGACCGTCACCAATCAGTCGAGCAACTACTCCGGTATTGAACAGTTACGTTTTGCCGACGGCACGGTGTGGGATCGCGCCGACATCGCCAGCCGGACAACCTACCTGGGCGGCGCCGGCAACGACACGGTGAGCGGGTGGAGCGAAGCGGGCAACGTCATGTACGGCAATGCCGGCAACGACAGTATTTCCGGTAACCAGTACAACGACTACATCGACGGCGGCGACGGCCATGACACGCTCAACGGCAGTAATGGTGCGGATACCCTGGTCGGCGGTGCCGGCAACGACAACCTGAGCGCAAGCAGCGGCGCGGACCGTCTGCAGGGCGACGCCGGTGACGACACTCTGTCCGGCGGAATTGGCAACGACACCCTGTCGGGAGGAACCGGCAACGATTCGCTGGACGGTTGCGACGGGTCGGACACCTACCTGTTCGGCCGGGGAGACGGACAGGACACGATCGCCGAGACACATGGCATGTACAGCGATGTCTCGGGCGATGTTGATGTCGTACAACTGGAGGCCGGCATTGCGACGGAGGACCTCACGCTGACTCGATTGGGGGCAAGCCTCGTGATCGCAATCAATGGCACGAGCGACACGCTGACCGTCACCAACCAGTCGAGCAGCTACGGCGGTATCGAGCAACTGTGCTTTGCCGACGGCACGGTGTGGGATCGTGCCGATATCGCCGGCCGGACAACTTACCTGGGCAGTGCCGGCAACGACACGGTGAGCGGGTGGAGCGAAGCGGGCAACGTCATGTACGGTAATGCCGGCAACGACAGTATTTCCGGTAACCAGTACAACGACTACATCGACGGCGGCGACGGCCATGACACGCTCAACGGCAGTAATGGTGCGGATACCCTGGTCGGCGGTGCCGGCAACGACAAACTGACCGCAAGCAGCGGCGCCGACCTTCTACAGGGTGACGCTGGCGACGATACGCTCGATGGCGGAATCGGCAACGATACCCTGTCCGGTGGAGCCGGCAACGATGCGCTAGGTGGATACGACGGATCGGACACCTACCGGTTCGACCGGGGCGACGGACAGGACACGATCACCGAGACGCACGGCATGTACAGCGACGTTTCAAACGATGTTGACGTGATCCAACTCGGCGAAGGCATTGCGACGGCGGACGTCACGCTGACGCGCGTGGGCGAGAGTCTCGTGATCGGCATTGCCGGCACAAGCGACTCGCTGATCGTCACCAACCAGTCGAGCAGCTACAGTGGCATCGAGCAACTGCGCTTTGCCGACGGCACGGTGTGGGATCGCGCCGATATCGCCGGCCGGACAACTTACCTGGGCAGTGCCGGCAACGACACGGTGAACGGATGGAGCGAAGCGGGCAACGTCATGTACGGCAACGGCGGCAACGACAGCATTACCGGCGGCGCCTTTGCCGACCTGCTGAATGGCGGTCTAGGCAACGACATTCTGAAGTCCTCGGCGGGGATCGACATCCTCCAGGGCGGCGACGGCGATGATTCCCTGTCGGACACCTCGGGCAAAGCCCTCTTCGACGGTGGCACCGGTACCGACACCCTAACCGGCGGCGCCTCGGCCGAACTCTATCTTGGCGGGACTGGCAACGACACCCTGACCACTGGCGCCGGCAACGACCTCATCCTCTTCAACCAAGGCGACGGGCAGGACACCTTCGCCGCCGGCGGCACCGGCAGCGACATGCTTTCCCTGGGCGGTGCCTTCGCCTACAGCGACCTCTCCTTCACGAAGAGCAGCAACGACCTCGTGCTCAAGCTGGGAGCAACCGACCAGATCACCTTCAAGAACTGGTACGCCGCCACCCCCTCGAAACCCGTCGTCAACCTGCAGGTGATCGCCGAAGCGATGGCCGACTTCGACGCCGGCGGCGGCAATCCGCTGCTCGATCAGAAGATCGAGAATTTCAACTTCGCCGGACTCGTCGGCGCCTTCGACGCCGCACGCAATGCCAACCCGACGCTCACCGCCTGGGCACTGAGCAACGCCCTGACCAGCTTCCAGCTCGCCGGATCCGACACCGCCGCGTTGGGGGGCGATCTGGCCTACCAGTACGGCAAGAACGGTACCCTGGCCGGGATGGGCCTCAGCGCGGCGCAGGGCGTCCTCGGCGATCCGACCTTCGGCAGCGGCGCACAGACCCTGCAGCCGCTCGCCTCGTTGCAGACCGGGAGCGTTCGTCTGAGCTGACCGCGTGTTCTCGATCTGTTAAGGAGACGCTGATTTATCCGTCACCCCGGCGAAAGCGCCCGAAGGAAATTCTCTTGGGGTGCCGGGGTCCAGTTCGCTGAATTTCATGGATTCCGGCTTTCGCCGGAATGACGAATTTCCAATAAATCAGCGCTTTCTTAAACGCCCTCCGACCGACCACTCTCACCTCCATCCCGGAATCATGCCCAGCCCCTTGTTCAAGAGGTTCGACCGCGTCCTGCCCGCGCCCGCCCCCCTCCCGCTCGACTTCTACCCGCCGCTCCTGCGCCTGACCGACACCCCACCCAATCCCTTGGGACGGAAGGTGCTCTGGCTGCTGCTCACGCTGCTCGCCGCGCTCCTCGTCTGGGCGCTGATCGGCCGTCTCGACATCGTCGCCGTCGCCGAAGGCAAGCTCATCCCGCACAGTTACGTGAAGATCGTGCAGCCGGCCGAATCCGGCATCGTCCAGGACATCCTCGTCCACGAAGGCGACTCGGTCCGGGCCGGTCAAGTGCTGATGCGCATGGACACGCTGCTCAGCGAAGCCGACGGCAAGGCCATCGAAGCCGACTATCAGCGCAAACGCGCGACGCTCGCGCGCATCGACGCCGAACTCGCCGGCACGCCCTACGTCCCCGAGCCCGGCATCGCCCCCGAACTCGCTCAAGAGACCGCCGCCCAGTACCGCGCCAACCGCGCCGCCTTGGCCGCCGCCCTGGCCGAGGAAAGCAGCCGCCTGTCGCGCTACCGCTACGACCTGGCCGCCGCCGAACAGGTCAAGGCCCGGCTGAGCGAGAGCCTGCCGTATTACCAGGAACAGGACCAAGCCTTCGCGAAACTCGCCAAGGACGGCTTCGCCGGTCACCTGATGGCCGGCGACAAGCGCCGCGAGTATCGGGAGAAGAAACAGGAACTGAAGACGCAGGCCCATCAGATCGAAGCCGAACGCGCCAGCGTCGTCCAGTCGGAGAAACGCCTGGCCCAGATCGACAGCGACTATCGCCGGCAGCTCTACGCCGAACGCAACGAAATCCACGGCCAGGCCGAGAAACTCGCCCAGGAAGTCGCCAAGCAGACGCACCGCAAATCCCTGCTCGAACTCAAGGCGACGCAGGACAGCGTGGTCAAGGACCTGGCGACGCACACGGCCGGCACCGTCGTGCAGCCGGGCACCGTGCTGCTCACCCTGGTGCCGAAGGAGGAGACCTTGCGCGCCGAGGTGTGGATCGGCAACGAGGACATCGGCTTCGTGCGCGAAGGGCAGCCGGTCAAGGTCAAGTTCGCCGCCTTTCCGTTCCAGAAGTACGGCATGGTCGAGGGCACCGTCGAACATGTGAGCGCCGATGCGGCGGATAACGGCACGGGGAGCGCCGGCAATGCGGGCACCCCCGACCAACACGCCGACGGCAAAGCCAAAGGTCTCGTTTACAAGGCGCTGATCGCGTTGAAGGCGATGCGGCTCGAACTCGGTGAGGCGCCCGACGTGCAGCGTTTCCCCCTGGCCGCCGGCATGCAGGCCAACGCGGAAATCCTGCTCGGCACGCGCACCGTGATGGAGTACCTGCTCTCGCCGGTTCGGAAGGCCTGGCATGAGGCGGGAAGGGAACGGTAGTAGTCAGTCATGATGAAACGCATGAACCTTCCAGAATCCGTCATTCCGGGCTTGACCCGGAATCCAGAGGTGCACCAGTGGATCCCGGCTTTCGCCGGGATGACGTGGCTATCCTTGCGTTTCGGTGTGACTGCCTACTAGCTCAGTCCGCATGAAGATCCTCTTCGTTCACCAGAACTTCCCCGGGCAATACGTGCATCTCGCGCGCCACTTGGCGGCGTCCGCGGAAAACGAGGTGGTTTGCATCACGCAACGGACCGAGGCCGGGCTGCCCGGCGTGCGCAAGCTCGTGTACCGCCCCCGGCGCGGGGTGACGCCGCACATCCATCCGTACCTGCGCGACAGCGAAGCGGCGGTGCTCAATGCGCAGGCGGTCGCGCGCGTGGCGCTCGACTTGAAACGGTCCGGCTTCATGCCGGACGTGATGGTCGGGCACAATGGCTGGGGCGAAATCTGGTATCTGAAAGACGTCTTTCCCCGCGTGCCGCTCCTCGGCTACTTCGAGTTCTTCTACCAGGCACACGGCGCCGACGTCGGTTTCGATCCGTCCGAGAGCGTTCGGTTCGATACCGCGCCGCGCCTACGGACCAGGAACGCCGGCAACTTGCTCGGGCTGAATGCCGCGGATTGCGGACAGTGCCCGACGCAGTGGCAACGCTCGACCTATCCGGCGCTGTATCAAGCGAAGCTCTCCGTCGTCCACGAGGGGATCGACACGCGCATCGTCGTTCCCCGTCCCGACGCCCGTTTGAAGGTTCCGGGAACGTCAATGGTGCTCTCGGCCGCGGATGAGGTCGTGACCTACGTGGCGCGCAACCTGGAGCCGTATCGGGGTTTCCCGAGCTTCATGCGCAGTCTGCCGGCGATCCTGGCCGCGCGGCCGAAGGCCGACGTATTGATCGTCGGCGGCGACGAGGTGAGCTACGGGACGCGGCTGCCTGCCGGGCAGACGTATCGACGGCAGCTGCTCGACGAACTGGATGGTTCCCTGGATCTCCGCCGGGTGCATTTCCTCGGCAAGGTGCCGTATGCGATCTTTCTCAAGATTCTGCAGATCTCGCGCGCGCACGTCTATCTGACCTATCCCTTCGTGCTCTCCTGGTCGATGCTGGAGGCGATGGCCGCCGGTTGCCTGGTGATCGCTTCGGACACGGCGCCGGTGCGGGAGGTGATCCGCGATGGAGAAAACGGTTTGCTGGTCGATTTCTTCGACCCCAGGGCAATCGCCGGCCGGGTCATCGAAACCTTGAGCAATCCGGAGGCATTCACCACGATACGAGAACGCGCCCGGCAGACGATTGTCGATCGCTACGATCTGCGGACGGTGGCGTTGCCGGCAATGCTTCGGTTGATTGAACGGGTGGGCGAAAGGCGTTGAAGGGGACAAACCTACCTGATGTCATCCCGCGCAAGCTGCTGCGACACGACGCGATGAGGTGTGCCGCACCGTCATCGACACGGTACTGCTGCACATCGACATGCTTGGTTCCGGCGAGTTGCAGAAAGATCTGATGCTGAGCGATCAACTGCTCTCATCGTGCACTTCGAGATCGGCTTCCGGCGTCTGTCCCCGGTTCCTGCGATATTGTCCGGGACTCATCCCGGTGTGTTTCCGAAAAACCTTGGTGAAATAGCTCTGGTCGTCGAAGCCGACCATCTCGGCGATCCCGGCCAGCCGGATCGAATGGTCGCGCAGCAGGTCCTTGCTCCGTTCCACGCGAAGCTGATTCAGGAAATGGACGAAACCGTGTCCGGTCTCTTCCTTGAAAACCTTGCTGAAATGCGCCGCGCTCATGTGCAGATGGGCCGACACCGTGCTCAAGTCGATCGGCCGCGCGTAATGGGCGTTCAGGTACTGGATGGCTTTCTGGATCAGGTCGGCGTGCCGGGTCGAACGCGGGGTGAACACGCACTCGGCGAATCGCTTGAGCATGGCCGAGAGCGACACCGAGAGATCTTCGATCGAGGCCGTCTTCGGCACCTGTGACAGGAAGGTATTGTTCAGCTTGAGGATGGCGTCGACGGAAGCACCGCCTTCGAGCGCGGCGCGCGACATCACGACGGCCAGTTCGAGGATGCGCGCCTTGATCAGGCTCATGTCGCGCCCGGAGGCGAAGAAAACGAAGCCCAGCAGCTCGTTGAGAATCTGGTTCGCGTTGGCGTAATCGCCCTGGGCGATCAGCGACAGGAGCGTCCGTTCCTTGGCGACTGGGTAGTCCAGCGACTTGACGGTCGCGCTGTCGATCTTCAACTGGTGGATGTACTCGGAGATCCGCGCCTGCTGGCCCTCGACGTGAGTCTCCCACAAGGCGTTGTTTTCCAGGCGTTGCGAGAGGCTGAACGCCATGTCGCTCATGACCTTGGCCAACGAACTGACGCGCGAAGGCGCTACGTACGGAATCTGCGAGAACTGGTCGCGCAGCGTCTCCAGCCCGTCGGCGCCGGACTTCACGGATGGATTGGCGAATTCTCCGAAGTAGTCGTCCGGCTCGTTCATCAAGACCGACCCCGCGACCAGCGCGCCGACGATCCGGTCATCGACGGTCACCGGCGACGCCCAGTGCACGAGACTCGCCGGGCAGAAATAGACGAAACTCCCGCCGAACCGCTTCGCCTGCTGGATTCCGTATCGATGGGTCGCCAGGCCGTCACAGCTGTTGGTCGGTTCAAGCGCATTGGCGAGCCGGCAGAAGCCGCAACCCGGACTGGCGCCGGCCGGCGCCTCGGCCGGTTCATCCGGCGCGCCGTTCGAAGCGAGGCGGTTGCCTTCGTGATCGACGGCAAAACAGGCAATGCCGCTGACCGATTCGAAATGCGCGGCCATGCTCTTGAGGGTTTCGTTCAGCCTGGGTACGGGCGACAGTCGGTTCTTCTTCACGATCATCTTTCCTGGAAACACCGGAATGATCGGATGGCGCGTCGTCGCTCGTCAAACGTTATCTGTTGAAACACGTTGCGCATTTTGCATTCCGAATATCGATATGCGGCGCGGCGGTATATGCACAGTATTTTTGCTTCGTTTGCCGACAGTGCAAAGCCGACTAGATTCCATTCCGTACCTTGACGAAAACGTCAGCGACACGCGCCTCGGCGCCAGTCGATGCGCGCTTGGACAGGCGCATCGAAACGCAGACCGAAGGCCGAAGATCCATCAACCCTCAGAAAGGAAAACACCATGAAGACAAAACTCACGCCGTTGTTTGCTTCACTGCTCGCTTTCGCGGCGCTGGCCGTGCACGCCGAGACGCACCTGAGCGTCGCCGCGTCCGCCATCCCGCACGCGGAGATCCTCGATCACATCAAGCCGGCCCTGGCCAAGGAAGGTGTCGTCCTCGACGTCAAGGTATTCACCGACTATGTGCAGCCCAACGTCCAGGTCACCGAGAAGAAGATCGACGTCAATTACTTTCAGCACCAGCCGTATTTGAACGAATACAACAAGAACAAGGGAACGAATCTGGTGGCGATCGCCCCGGTTCACGTCGAGCCGTACGGCGCCTACTCGAAGAAGGTCAAGAAGGCCGCCGACCTCGCGAACGGCGCCACCATCGCCATCCCGAACGATCCGTCCAACGCCGGCCGCGCGCTCGTGCTACTGGAGAAGAACGGGCTGATCAAGCTCAAGGACTCGAAGAACATCCTGTCCACGGTCAAGGATATCGCCGACAACAGCAAGGGCTTCAAGTTCAAGGAACTGGAAGCGGCGACGCTGCCCCGCGTGCTCGATCAGGTCGACCTGGCGCTGATCAACACCAACTACGCGCTCGAAGCCAAGCTCGTGCCGACGCGCGACGCGCTGTTCATCGAAAGCGCCGACTCGCCCTACGCCAACCTCGTCGTCAGCCGTCCCGACAACAAGGACAGCGACGCCGTGAAGAAACTCGTCGCCGCGCTGCAGACGCCGGACGTCAAGCAATTCATCGAAACCAAGTACAAGGGCGCGATCGTCCCGGCCTTCTGATTGCAGGCCGCCGCCCCGAGCACGGTTTTCCGTACGATCAGGCCCGCCAGCGGTGGGCCTGTTTTTTTGAGTCGTGGCGCCGCGGAGAATCCTTGTCAAGATCGGCTCCCCGTGGTGGACGAGGCCAGCAGGCCACGCACGAAGAAGCGCTGCATGGCGAAGAATACCGTCAGGGGAACGGCGAACGAGATGAAGGCGGAAGCCGCCAAAGTCGCCCATTCGTTGCCGAACAGATTCATGAGCAGAACCGTCAGGACGTTGCGGTCGGGCTGAACGCCCAGGAAGATCAGCGCCACCAGGTAGTCGTTCCACACCCACAGGAACTGAAAGATCGCGAAGCCGAGCAGCGCGGGCCACGACAACGGAAGGACGATGCCCGAGAAGACCTGGAAATGCGACGCGCCGTCGAGCCGGGCGCTATCGATGATCTCGCGGGGCAGGGCGGCCATGTGATTGCGCAGCAGGTAGATCGCCAACGGCAGCCCGAAAGCCGAGTGCACCAGCCCAGCGCCGACGAACGAGCGGGCCTCGATGCCGATCAACGCGCCGAGGTCGTTGTACATGCGCAGCAGCGGGATGAGGGCGACCTGCAGCGGCACGACGAGCAACCCGACAACCACGACGAAGATCCACCGGCGTCCGGGAAAACGCATCCAGCTGAACGCATAGGCGGCAAAGGCCGCGATCAGTGTCGGAATGATGGTCCCGGGAAGGGCGACCTTGAGGGTATTGAAGAAGGCCTGTCCCATGCCCTCGGCGGCCAATACGTTCCGGTAGTTTCCGATGGTGAACGCCGGGCGCAATTCGGTAACGACGAAAATGCGGACGCCGACCTCCCGGTCATATGGCCCGTTCAGCACCAGGCGATAAGCCCCGTCGCCGGCCACGACGAGCGTGCCGTCCGGTTTCCCATCGCGTATATCGAGGATCTGACCGTCCGGCACGTGTAGCGTCGTGGCTGCGGGAACGGCGTCGGACTTGTCGAGCCGGAGCCAGAACTGCTTGACGCGCACCCCGGAATCGGAGGGATAAAGACGGCCGCTGAGCACGTGGCGATCGCCCGTTTGGCGCAGGCTCTGGGCGCCGCCGGTCCGGCGCATATCCACGCGGGTCTGCGTGGATGCGGCGGTCCACCAGCCGCTGGTCGAGAGTTCCTCTTCGCTGCGAAAGCTGGAGACCAACAGGCCGACGGTCGGCATCATCCAAACCAGGACGATGACCAGGAGACCGGCCCGTGCGGCAAGCGAGGACAGCGCAGCGCAGCTCTTCATTCGCACCTCTCCTGGGACATGCCTGTCGTGGTATCGCGAATGTCCGTTCGGCCATCGGATTCGCAGCGTCGGCCGAACGAAGGATACGAAGAAGGAGAGCGCCGGGCAATCGGAAAGGCAGACGGCGGGATACGGGGCAACAGAGGCGGTTGCCTGAAACGGCTATCGAATGCTCCTCGCGGAGCCCTTGAAATCGGAGGCGCAGGAGAACTTATCGCAAGCCGTAGCGGTGGCGGTTCAACAGGTAGCCCTCCAGCTCGATGACTCGTCCGCCCCGCGAAGAATCGCTTTCCGGCCGCTGCGCCGCTTCACTGGAAACCGCATTGCCCTGGACGCAATGAACGAGTCCGTGCAATTCCTGTTCCATCTTCAGGAAGCTTTCCCACATCAGCGCCTGTATCTTGATGAGCGTCGCCAGAGGGGTATGCGCCAGCCGGCGGATGCAATCCACGCGAAACTGCAGTCCGCGCAGGCTGCGCCGGCAGTCTTCGGGCGCGCGGTCGATGAAGCCGGCGATCAGCTCGTTGCGCAGTCTCTCGAACCGCGCGGGGTCGTCGCGCGCCAGCCGCGCAAGCAGTTCATGATCGGAAACATCGATGGGTTCGCGCATGCTCATGAGTCAACCTCCACATCACCGATTGCACTGGCAGGTTTGACTACGATTTCCCGAATCCGTTTCACCAGGCCGTTCGCTCCCCATCGCATCGAGCGATCAGGCAACGGCGGCGGCGGGATGCGCCGCCTTCCGTCAGATCACGTCCGCGTCGATGAAAATTGGCGTTCCATCCGAAAAGCGCGTCAGGCGGAACGGCGAAGGATCGACGATCGGCGCCTCGTTATGGAGGAGGTCGCTGGCGAGGCGGCCGGCGCCGGGGCCGATACCGAAACCGTGGCCGCTGAAGCCGGTGGCGACGATCAGCCCGTCGAGCGCCGGAACCGTCGAGATCACGGGAACGAGGTCCGGCGTCATGTCGATGCGGCCGGCCCAGGTTTCGGCGCTGGTCACGTCGTTCAGTTCCGGACGTCCGCGCTTGAATCGCTCGAGCGCCTTGCGCGCGACGGCGCTATCGGGCGCCGGATCGTGGATGCGGATTTCTTCGAAGGCCGATTTCTCCCGTGCCGATCGGGTACGCCCACGCTTGAGCTCGTCGAGGAAGTGCGAGCCGATGCGGAACTTGATGTCCGCGTGATTGCGGCGCAACACGGGCAGAAAGTCGAGGAAGTAGCGAAAACCGTCGGGCGACAGATCGAAGGTCTCGTCGCCGCGCAACGTCAGGCTGAAGCCATGATCGAGGCGGCGGCGCAAGCAGAAGTCTGTCGAGCAGAAGGTGCCGGCGACGATTTCCGGCGCCTCGGTCGTGCGCACGACGGTCAACCGCACGTTGAGCTGGGGCAGGCGGATGTCGTGCTGACGAAGAAAGAGCGAGGACCACGCGCCACCGGCGAGCAGCACCGAACGCGTCGCGATCCGCCCGTGCTCGGTAATCACCCCGGAAACCGCCCGATCGATGATCTCCAGTCCGCGTGCCGCCGTCTGCTGGTGCAGCGTGGCGCCCGCGCGGCGCGCCGCCTTGGCCAGCGCGGGCGTCGCCAGCGCCGGTTCGGCCTGCGCGTCGGTCGGGGTGTGCAGGCCGCCGACCCATGGGCCGGAACGGCTGGGTAGCGCGGCCTCGGCATCCCGCGCTGACAGCTCGTCGACGGCGATCCCCGCCGCGCGCCCGTTGACCGCCCAACGCCGCCAGCGCGCCAGCTCCTTCGGGTCGCGCGTCAGGCTGAGGAGGCCGCTACGGCGGAATCCCAGATCGAGGTCCGCCTCGTTCTGCCATTCCTCCCAGATCGCCAGGCTCTTGACGATCAGCGGCAGTTCGCGCCGGTCGCGCCCCTGCTGGCGCACCCAGCCCCAGTTGCGGCTGGACTGCTCGGCGCCGATCAAACCTTTTTCGAGTACCGCCACCTTGAGACCGCGCCGGGAGAGATCGAGCGCGGCGCTGATACCGACGATGCCGCCGCCGATCACGACGACGTCGGCGGTCGTCGGCAGCGCCGGGGTGCTGACGATCGGATTCAGGGGGTGCGACATGGGATTTCCTTTGTTTCTGTTGTTATCTCTGTGCACGAAGGAGGGGAGCCTGACGCCCCCCTCCCTCGTACCGCCTTCGCTTCTGCGCTCTCCAGCTTACCGACCGCGCCCGTTCCTGATCCGCAACAACGCCGTCACCAGCGCGTCGAGATCCTCGCACGTGTTGTACGGCGCCAGGGACGGCCGCACCGTGCTTTCCAGCCCGAAGCGGCGCAGGATCGGCTGCGCGCAGTGGTGGCCGGAGCGCACCGCGATGCCTTCCTTGTCGAGCAGCGCGCCGACTTCCTCGGTCTTGAAGCCTTCCAGCACGAAGGACAGGACGCCGGCCTTCTCTTTCGCCGTGCCGATCAGGCGCAGGCCGGGCACCGTGCGCAACACACGCGTGCCGTAGGCGAGCAGCTCGTGCTCGTAGCGCGCGATGTTCTCGATGCCGAGCGCGCCCACGTAGTCGAGCGCCGCACCGAGTCCCACCGCGTCCGCGATGTTGCCGGTGCCGGCCTCGAACTTGGCCGGCGCGGGCTGGTACAGCGTCTTCTCGAAAGTGACGTCGGCGATCATGTTGCCGCCGCCTTGCCAGGGCGGCGTCTCGTCGAGGATCGCCTTCTTGCCGTAAACGACGCCAATGCCCGTCGGCCCGAACACCTTGTGGCCGGAGAAGACAAAGAAATCAGCATCGAGCGCCTGCACGTCCGTCCGCATGTGCGACACCGACTGCGCGCCGTCAACCAGCACCAGCGCGCCGTGGCGATGCGCCGCCTGCGCCATCTCGCGGACCGGCGTGATCGTGCCCAGCGCGTTCGAGACCTGCGTGATGGCGACGATCCGGGTCCGCGCGTTGAGCAGCTTCTCGTACTCTTCGAGGATGATCTGGCCGTCGTCGTCGACCGGCGCGACGCGCAGCCTAGCGCCTTTCTCCGCCGCCAGCTGCTGCCACGGCACGATGTTGGCGTGGTGTTCCAGCCAGCTGACGACGATCTCGTCACCGGCGCCGACGTTGCGCGCACCCCAGCTCTTCGCCACCAGGTTGATACCTTCGGTGGTGCCGCGCACGAAGATGATTTCCTCGGCCGAACCCGCGTTGACGAACGCGCGGACCTTCTCGCGTGCGCTCTCGTAGGCGTCGGTCGCCCGTGCCGCCAGCGTATGCGCGGCGCGGTGGATGTTGGAGTTCTCGTGCTCGTAGAAATAAGCGAGCCGGTCGATCACCGCCTGCGGCTTCTGCGTCGTCGCCGCATTGTCCAGCCAGATCAGCGGCCGGCCGTTCACCTGCTCGCGCAGGATCGGAAAGTCGTTGCGGATGGAGCGCGGATCGAACGGGCGAGCCGTCGCGAAGCCTAGATCGGGCGTGCGGTTGGGATGCTGCTCGATCAGTTCCGGAACGACCGAAATAGCGCCGAACTGGAACGGGCGATTGGCAGCGGCCGGCGCCTCGGTGTCGACCCGGCCGGGGACGGGGCTGTCAGTCACGCCGGCGTCGGCAAGCCCCGGAATCTCGTCGAGGAAGTAAAACCCCGTACTCGATGATTGCGGCGGCGCCGACGCGAACGACGGCACCAGCGACAACGCGCCGCCGAGCGACGATGGGACGTTGCGCAGATCGTTCGGCCCCGGCGCCACGCCGATCGGCAGACCGGCATCCGGCGCGAGCGGCGACGCCGGCAGGGCAGGGGGATCGACCGGCAACGGCACCGGCGAGGCGACCTGCGGCGCGACCGACAAGGCCGGCGAAATCCCCGGCTGCCTGGGTGTCGGCGCCGACGCGCTGCCCGGCAGGGCGGAAAAGAACTGGTTGGCGAGCAGGGCGATCAGCGATGGATCGGGCGCACCGGCAGTTTGCGCCGACCGGCTTTCGGCATCGGCCAGCAGTCCATCAGCGCCCGGCGGTCCGGCAAGGCCAAGTCCGCGCACACCGTCGGCGCTGGGTGCGAGATCAGGCGTAGTCATAGTATTGATCGACCTCGACGTTTTCCAGGACGGCAATGGCATCCTCGGTCAGCACGGCGGCCGAGCAATAGAGCGAGATCAGGTAGGACGCGATCGCCTTGCGGTTGATGCCCATGAAGCGAACCGAGAGGCTGGGCGCGACTTCGCCCGGCACACCCGGCTGGAAGAGCCCGGTGACGCCCTGTTTCTTCTCGCCCGTGCGCAGCAGCAGGATGTTGCTCTTGCCGTTCTCATCGATCGACAGCTTGTCGCTCGGCACCAGCGGCAGGCCGCGCCAGGTCAGGAACTGCGAGCCGAACAGCGAGGCGGTGGGGGGCGGCACGCCACGGCGCGTGCATTCGCGGCCGAAAGCGGCGATGGCGCGCGGGTGGGCGAGGAAAAAGGCGGGTTCTTTCCAGACCTTGGTGATCAGTTCGTCGAGATCGTCTGGCGTCGGACGGCCCTTGCGCGTCGAAATCTTCTGCGCGGCGGCGATGTTGTGCAGCAGGCCGTATTCGGCATTGTTGACCAGCTCGTATTCCTGCTTCTCCTTCACTTTCTCGATCAACAGGCGCAGCTGCTCCTGGATCTGATCGATCGGATGGCTGTAGAGATCGGAGACGCGCGTCTGCACGTCGAGTACGGTGGTGACGGCGTTCAGCGAGTATTCGCGCGGATGCGCCTCGTAGTCGACGAAGGTTTCCGGCAGATCCTCGTTGTTCTGCGGGCTGCAGCCCACATCTGCGGACTCGCCGGCGGATTCCTCCTTGACGCGGTTCAAGCGGTAGATGCCGGCCTCGACCGGCGTCCACGGGAGGAAGGAGACGAGCCAGCGCGGGGTAATGCCGCCCCACTGGGCGTGCGTCTTGGTGGCGTTGGCGAGCTGGCGGGCTGCGGGTTCGCTCAGGGTGCGGCGGACTTCATTGTCGACGGGCATGACTTCATTCCTTGGTGGTTGGGTTCATTGACGTTGCGGCTCACGGCTGACCGGCCGCCGTTCGACGTTTTCTCCGTGCGCCCCGGATCGATCGTGGTGATCGTTCGAGGCCACGCCGGGAATTTATCAACGCCGGTTTTGATGCCGAACGATTTACTTCTTATTTGCATATGTGGAATCGTGTCGAAGGCGTTTCATCCTAAAAGCCTCAGTTCAACCACGGCGGACACGGCGCACACGGCGAAAAGCCTGAATTTCTTCCGTTCTTCGTTGCTACCCAATGGGTGATCCTGCAAATCCACATAACGCCCTGCTTTTTCACTGTGTTCGCCGTGGTTAACTGCTTTTTCTAGGTTCATTGCAGCAGCGCCGCCGGCAAAGCGGACCGTGCGCGGCTGAGCGCCTGGCCGAGCTGGCCGATCGATCGCCGGCTGAAGACGACCGGCAGATCGAGCTCGTCGGCCGCGCGGCGCATCTTGTTGGCGAGTCCGTGATTGACCTGGTCGACCAGGATGACCACGAGCCGCGTGCCGCTCGGGATCGTCCGATGGCACTCGCTGTTCCTGCGCCCGTTCCAGTGCATCACGGGGCCGAGGCCCTGTTCCTGGAGGAATTCCTTGTAGGAGTGAATCCGGTCGCCGCCGACGACGAGTGTGCTCATGCGTGCTCCGATCTGTTGAGTCGATGAGCCGAATCTAGGCGGGCCGGAACGGACGGGGAACGAAGATGTTGATCGAACCTTATTACCGCCCGAGGCATATCGGTATCAGCCGGCGCGCGCGAACACCCGTCGGGGCGATATGTGTAAGCCGGATATATTTATCAGGAAATATTCGTTGGCTCCGCTGGTTCTTCCTCTTAGGCTAGCGGCCCATAGTAGCCATCGCGCCATTCCCCTCGAGAGCCGCATTCGGGAGATCGTGCTGACCATGCCTGACCAGGAATCCACCAAACACTCATCGGCGGACGGCAACGTCGCCAACGACGGTTGTCTGCCCACCCGGCAGCGCAACGCATTGCGCCATCTGCTCGACCACGCCACCGTCACGCCGGAGGAAGTGGCACGGCTCGACTATCGCACGCTCGAACGCGCCCCGGGCGTGGGCAAGCAGAGCATCGAGATCATCCGTGCCTGGCTGCGCCATCACGGCCACGAGTTGTCCGGGCGGCCGACGACGCCGGCGCGGCCGCGCGTCGAGCAACGAAAACGCAAGCTCGAACGCGCGATCAAGTATCTGCGCGACCACGGTTACGAGGTCCATCACACCGATTGACGGGACGCCGGCATCGTCCGCCGCGCATCCTCCCGCCATCGCCCGGCCGCCGCTGACGGCCGGTTGCCCGACTCAAGCGGCCGCCGACTCCGGCTTGACCCACGAAGCGCCGGCGAGGATGCCGCCGTCGACGACGATGGCCTGCCCGGTGATGTAGGCCGAGGCGCCGGAACTGAGCAGGAAGACCGTGCCGACGAGATCCGCAGGCGTTCCCAGGCGGCCGGTCGGGATGAAGTTCCGGAACCACTCGGCGCGGTAATCGTCGTCCCACAGCGGACGGGTGAATTCCGTCTTGATGAAGCCGGGCTCGATGCTGTTGACCTGGATGTTGTCGCGCACCCATTCCCGCGCCAGCGCTTTCGTGAGCTGGCTGACGCCGGCCTTGGTCGCGGCGTAGACCGAGATCGTGTTGAACGCGAACTTGGCGCTCAACGAACTGATGTTCACGATCTTGCCGCCGCCCTGCGCGGCGAAGTGGCGGTGTACTGCCTGGCTGAGGAAGTAGAACGCTGCGCAGATTGACGTCGACGATGGCGTCGAAGTCATCTGGCGTGACGTCCACCGCCGGTTTGCGCCGGTTGGTGCCCGCGCTGTTGACGAGGATGTCCAGCCGGCCAAGCGCCGCGTGTGCGTCGTCGATGACCTTCCGGCAGGCGCCGGCGTCGGTCAGGTCGGCAACGAAAGCCTGCGCGCGTCCGCCGGCCGCCTCGATGGCATCCCGGACCGGGAGCAGGCGGTCCAGCGAAATATCGTGCAGGGCGACGATCGCGCCGGCGTCGGCGAATGCCTTCGCCAACACACTGCCGATGGCACCGCCGGCGCCGCTGATGAAGACGGCCTTGCCGGAAAGCGAAAAAAGATCGGTGGTTACACTCATGAAAGCGCTCCTTGGGTTTCGATGATGGATTGACGTCGAGGGTGGTCAGGGCGGACGGGCGGCAGGTCGGCGCCGAAGCGAATCGCCTCGCCGGACTCCGCCGATCGGTAGCTGGCGAGCGTCAGTTTCAGTAGTTGCAGCGTCGATTCGCCGGACGTTTCCGGCGTTCTGCCCGAGCGCAGGCACGTCACCCAATGCCGCTGGATCGTGCTGACGCTGTCCTGGATCGCGTCCCACGGCTGCGAGGTCCAGCCGTGATCGGGAATAACCAGCGTGCGTTCGGTGACCTCGGCCCGGCTGACTACCTGCAGGTGATAGTCGGCGCCGAGCGTGATCGTCCCCTCGTTGCCTTCGAGCGTGACGAAGGTCTGCGGGTAGGTGTTGTGATCGGAGCGGGTTTCGTAGCTCACGTTGACTAGGCAGGAGGCGTGTTCATAGCCAAGCAGGATCGAAGCGGCATCTTCGCCACGAATGCGCGGATTGACGCGCAGCGCCCGCGCGTAAAGCGAATCCGGCTCGCCGAGATAGAAGCGGGCGAGATCGAGCAGATGGACGGCCACGTCGATGATGATCATGCGCTCGCTATCGACCAGCCAGGGTTGCGCGGCATAGACGTCGTGCGCCGTGCGGAAGCTGATGCGGCCGAAGAAGGGACGGCCGATCGCGCCCGCGTCGAGGATGCGTTTGACCTCGCGCATCGGGTGCTGCCAGCGGAAGTTCTCGTGCACCATGAACGGCAAGCCGCGCACCTTGCACGCGGCAACCATCGCTGTACCGTCCTCGAGCGTCCACGCCAGCGGTTTCTGGCAGATCACCGCAACGCCGTGACGCGCCGCGAGTTCGACGAGCGGGCGATGGCTGGGCGGCGTGCTGGCGATATCGACGAAATCGAGCTGTTCGCAGGCGAACAGTTCTTCGGCCGAGGTGTAGGCGCGGCCGCCGAATTCGGCTGCCGCCGCATGTGCCCGCGCAGGATCGATATCGCAGACGGCGACGAGTTCGACGTCGGCGATATCGCGCCAGGCATGCAGATGGTTTTGCGCGAAGAAGCCGCAGCCGAGCAGGGCGAAACGCAAGCGGCGTTCGGGAATCGGTGCGAAATTCGGGGCGTGACTCATAGCGCCACCGGACGCGCGGGGTCGAGGATCCATTCGCTCCAGGACCCGATGTAGTGGCGCGCGTCGCCGAGACCGGCATGCGCCAGCGCCACCAGGTTCTGCGCGGCGGTCACACCCGAGCCGCAATAGAAGATGGCGCGTTCGGGCGCGACGTCGCCGAGCAGTTGTTCGTAATGCGCGCGCAATTCCCGCGGCGGGCGGAAGCGTCCGTCCGCGCCGAGCGTATCGGCGCGGTTGGCCAGGCGCGCGCCGGGAATGTGCCCGCGCACCGGGTCCTGGTAGACGCCGAGGCCGTGGAAACCTTCTTCCGAGCGCGAGTCGAAGACGGCGTAGCCCGGATCGTTGCGCGCGGCGTCAACGTCTTCGAGCGAAGCGAAAAGTGCAGGACGCTCACGTGCCTCGAACTTGCGCGGTGTCCGGGCAGCCACTTCGTCGGTCACGATGCGTTCTTCGGCGAGCCATTGTCCCCAGCCACCGTCGAGGACGGCCACCCGGTCATGGCCGAGCCAGCGCAGCATCCACCACGCGCGCGAGGCGGCCATCAAGCCGCCCTTGTCGTCGTAGGCGACGACTTGCGTGTGTCCGTCGATCCCCCAGCGCGAGAGCGTCTCGGCAAACGTTTCGGGCGTCGGCAAGGGGCGTCGTCCGGTCCGCCCGGGGATGATGGTTCCCGCCAGATCGGTCGCCAGGTCGGCATACAAGGCGCCCGGGATGTGCGATTGATCGTATTGCGTGCGGCCCCAACGCTCGTCGTCGAGCGTGAAGCGGGCGTCGAGGATGACCCAGTCCGGGTCGTCGAGGTGCTGCGCGAGCGTCTCGGTCGAGACGATGGTGGTAAAGGCCATTCAAGGCTCCAGTGCAAGTGATGGAATGGGCGGTGGAAAGACGGCGGCGATGCCCGGCGCGCGCAAGCCGTGATGCGCTGTGGCGCGGGCGTCGGGGAAGGGAACGTCGGGCCGCAGCAGGCGTTCGTGCCGCAGCTCGCGCCAGAGGTCGGCGGGAACCGGATGCTGGAACAACGCCAGATTCCTTTCGATCTCGGCCGGCGTCACCGTGCCGGGAATCACCGAGGCGACGATCTCCAGCCCGAACGGGAATTGCAGCGCGGCGGCGGCCAGCGGTACGCCGTGCCGGCGGCAAACGGCGTCGATCCGTCGAACGCGCTCCAAGGTTTCGGGCCTGGCGGCCGTGTATTCGTAGCGCGCACCCTCGGTCGGTCCGGTGGCGAGGATGCCGGAGTTGAAAACGCCGCCGATGACGATGCCGACATTGCTTCGGCTGCAACGCAACAACTCGTCGTAGATTTCCTGTTCGAGCAGCGTGTAGCGCGAGGCGACGAGGAAGAAGTCGAGCGGATAACGGTCGAGAAAGAGGTCGATCATTCCGCATTCGTTGATACCGGCACCGACGGCGCGGATTTCGCCGGACGACTTCAGTTCGTCCAGCGCGCGGAAGCCGCCTTTTTCGAGCTGCCGGAATTGCTCGCGCAATTGCGCTTCGTCCTTGAAATAGCCGCGGTCGAGGTCGTGGATCACCAGCGTGTCGACCGAGTTGATGCCCAGGCGCAAGAGGCTGTCCTCATACGAACGCAGAATGCCGTCGTAGCTGTAGTCGTGGACATGATCAAAGCCGATACCGCCGACCCAGGGTGCTGGCGAGAAGCTGCGCCGATCAGCAGGGCGGAAGAAACGCCGGCCGACCTTGGTCGACAGGACATAGCTGTCGCGTGGCTTGCCCCGCAACAGATGGCCGACGTGGAGCTCGGCCAGGCCGCGCCCGTACCACGGCGCCGTGTCGTAGAAACGCACGCCGGCGCACCAGGCGGCGTCGAAGGCGGCGTCGGCCGTATTGGTATCGATCACGTCGAACAAGCCGCCGAGCGGGCAAGTGCCCAGCCCGAACGTCGGAACTTGCAGGCCGGTGCGGCCGAGCGGCCGTGTGGGGGCAATCGTCATGGCGGGTCTCCGATCAGTGCGACGGCGTATGGCGCGAGGATCAGCTGGCCGTCGCGTCCGATGGTCGCGTCGCGCTCGCGGAAGTCGGACCACGCGAGGGCGGCGCGTTCGAAGGAATCGGTGTCGAGAAGCCGGCCGTGGATGTCGCCCGGCGGCCAGTCCACGAGATTCACCACCTGCGCTTCGGCGGTGAGATTGGCAATCGCCAGCTGCGGCGACGCCGTATCGCCCCACGCCAGGACGGCCACACGATCGGGTGCCGTCACCTCGACCTCGATAAGCGGGCTGCCGGCCGCGGCGGACAATGCCGCGACCACATGGAAGACCGGAAATACGGACGGCACCGAAATCTCGTCGAACCACGGCTGGCTATACGCCTGCCGGTCGAAGACGATGCCGAACGGGCCGACCGTGCCGGCCAGCACGAGTTCGCTCACGCCGAGCGGCGCGACGGTCGCCGCATAGCCGAGATACCAGGCGGCGCCGAACAGCCCACGTTGCCGGGGATCGATTTCGGCAAGGCCGACGCGAGCGTTCCGAGGATTCGGCGACGGCGCACGCCCATAGGGATTGATGCGCGCACCGATGGCGACCGGGCCGATGTGATAATCGGCCGTTCCGGCGATCTTGCGGGCCGAACGCGCGATCCAGGGCAGCGTTTCCAGCGTCTGCATTACCGAAACGTCGTCGGCCGCGTGGACGGTCGGGCAAGTACCGTGCGTCACGTAATTGAGCAGGTCAGCGGGCGGATGCTTGCGATTCAGCTCGGTGAAAAAGGCCGGCGTGCCGCCGCCGAGCCGAACGCCCGGAAAGAGCGAACGCGCCGCCGCGTAGATGTCCTTGAGTTCGGGAGCGGGCGGTCGAACCTCGCCGGGTTGAAAGGACTGCTCGTCGATCTTCGGAAAGACGGCAATCGCCGTCGGCCGCAGGCCGGCAAGGTCAGCCAGGGCGGCGGCGCACTGGAATTCATCAACGGGCGCTTCCTTGCCCGGCAGGATGATTTCCAGCGTGACCGGCGATCCGACGGCTTCGGACAACTCCCGGAAGGCGATGAGTTCATCGAGACCGTGGCCGAGCGTCGGGTCGAAATGCGCGACGAGCCGCGACGGCGCCGCATCGCGCAGGATGGCGGCCACTCGGGCGGAAGCGCGCGCCAGTTCCGCCGGCACGGCGATACCGATGTCGGGCAGGCGCTGTCCCGTCGCCTTGCCGAGGCGCACGGCGACCGAATCCGCGAATCCCGGATAGTTGGACGGCAGCGCCGTCGCCTTGCTGTTGACGGTCAAGGTGACCGACTGGTACGCGGGCTTGCCGGCTTCGAGGACATAGGGAAAGGGCAGGGTGAGCGGACGGCTGTAGGTCTTGAACGAGGCATCCGACCAGTTGCGCTGGTCCTCCATTTCGAAGACGTCGCCATCGAAACGGGCCGTCACCGCGAGGCCGGACGCGGGAAACGTCGTGATGGCGCGGATGTCGCGTACCGGCTGCGCCGGATTGATTTCGCTCGGCAGCGTCGTTTCCTCGGTGCTGCCGCTGGCGTGCTCGACTGTCGCTGGCAGGCCCGCCACGCCGACGAGCGGATGAAGGACGATGAAACCGGTGCGGTTGGTCGGAAAATCCGTGTTCGGCCGTATCGTCGCGCGCGCCTCGAGCAGGCCGGCGGCGATGCCCGAGATTTCGATGTGGTAGGTCAGTCTGGCGTCGCCGTCGCGCACCTTCGCGTCATAGCTGACGGTGAACTGATCCTTGCCCTGTGATTCATCGTCCACCGCAAGGTTGGAGATGACCGGCTTGGGCGTACCCCAGCCCTCGGTGCGCACGAGAAAGGCGAGGGCACGCAGCACTTCGACGCCGCGAAAACGGATCTCGCGTAGGTTGCCGTCCTGGCCGAGATAGGCGGTCAGCGCGCCGGCGACGAGCAGACGGTCGGCGGTCGGCGCCTCGTCGGTGCCGTAGAGAAAAATCGTTTGATCGGACATCGTGGATAGTTCTCCTAGCTGCGGACGCGGGATTTCGCGTACGTGTCGAAGGCCACCGCGAACACGATCACGCCGCCGATGATGACCTGCTGGATGTAGGACGACACGTTGAGAATGACCAGTCCATTCAACAGGATGCCGACGAGAATGGTGCCGATCACCGTTCCGGCGATCGTCCCGACGCCGCCGAACAGGCTCGTTCCGCCGATGACCACGGCCGCGATGATCGATAGCTCGTATTGCGCGCCGGCTACCGCTTCGGCGGAGTCGAGCCGAGCGGTAAGTAGGAAACCGCCGAGTCCGGCGCACAGGCCGACGATGACGTAGGCGACGCGAGTGACGTGGCCGACGTCCAGGCCGCAGAGACGGGCGCCGTCGGCATTGCCGCCGATCGCGTAGATCGAACGTCCGAAGGCCGTATGGCGCAGGACGATGTGGCCGACGATCGCCACCGCGATGAAGATGATGAGCGGGATGGGTACCGGGCCGATCTGCCCCTGACCCCAGCCGGTGAACGCTTCGCCGAAGCCGCTGATCGGTCCACCGTTGCCGGCAATCAAGGTGAGTCCGCGAAAGATCGACATGCCGCCGAGGGTGACGACGAAGGCGGGGACGCGCAGGCGGGTGATCGCGGCGCCTTGCAGGAACCCGCCAAACCCGCCGAGTAGGATGGCGACGATGGCTGCCAGCCACCACGGATTGCCGGCCAATGCCGCCGCGTCGGTATCGAAGCCGTTCACGAAGCCGCCCTTGGCGACGACCGCGCCGATGATCCCGGCCAACCCAAGCAGCGAACCGACCGAAAGATCGATGCCGCCGATCAGGATGACGTAGGTCATGCCGACCGCGATGATCCCGTAGATGGAAATCTGGCGCAGGACGTTGAAGAGGTTCAGCGAGGTCAGGAAACGCGGTTCCAGCACGGTGAACACAGCCATCAACAGCGCCAGGAAGATGAGCGGGGAAAAGCGCCCGAAGAAGGCGAACCAGTTCGACTTCACGTCCGCCCCTCGCCGATTGGGTCGGCGTGGCGTCGGGTGCCTGAGCGGTTTCAATTGCGGAGGTTTGTACAGTCATTGGCTTGGCCTTTGAAAATGGGATGGCTCAGACGGCGGCGACGGCGGGCGACCCGGCGTTGATCTGGCGCATGATGTCGGCTTCGTTGATTGCGCCGCGCACAAACGCCGGACCGATGCGGCCCGCGCGCAGGGTGACGATGCGGTCGGCCAGTCCGGTCAATTCCGAGAGATCGGCGGAAATCACGATCACCGCGACACCGGAACGGGCCAGCGTGACCAGCAGGTGATGCACCTCGGCCTTGGCGCCGATGTCGATGCCGCGCGTCGGCTCGTCGACGATCAGGACGCGCGGATGCAGGGCGAGCCAGCGCGCCAGGATCACCTTCTGCTGGTTGCCGCCGGACAGCGTGCCGATCGCTTGTTGCGAACTCGCCATGCGGATGCCGAACGATGCCGTGAAGCGCTCCAGTTCCTCGCGCAGACGGGCCGTGTCGAGGAAACCGAAACGGTTGGACAGGCGGCGCAGCGAGGCCATCGCGAAGTTGTCGGTGATCGACAGGCGGGAAAAGATCGCCTGCTGCTTCCGGTCCTCCGGCACGAGGCCGATGCCCTGCCGGATCGCGTCTTGCGGCGAGCGTATGCGCAGCGGCTGGCCATCGAGAAGAATCTCGCCGCGCTCGATCGCGTCGGCGCCGAAGATGGCGCGCGCCAGCTCGGTACGGCCGGAGCCGACCAGGCCGGCGATGCCGAGGATTTCGCCGCGCCGGGCTTCGAGCGAGACGTCGTGCAGCGCTGTCGTGCGCCCATCGACGCCATGACCGCTCGTCGACAGCCGGCGGATCTCCAGAACGACGGGGCCGGGTTCGCGCGGTTCGGGGTCGGCTTCGTCGAACAGCGGACGGCCGATCATCCGGCGCACCAGATCGTCGATCGATACGTGAACCACATGCCCGCTGCCGACCTGGATTCCGTCGCGGAGGATCGTGTAACGGTCGCAGAAAGCCTTCACTTCCTCCAGGCGATGCGTGACGAAGAGGATCGCCGTTCCGTTGGCGCGCAACTCGGCGATCAACGCCTGGAGGCGGGCGACTTCCTGGACGCTCAGCGTGGCGGTCGGCTCGTCCATGATGATCACGCGCGCATCCAGCGCCAGCGCGCGTGCGATTTCCACGAGCTGCTGTTCGGCGACGCTCAATCCCGAGGCGGACCGTTTCAGGTCGAGCGTGATGCCGATGCGTTCGAGGACGGATCGTGCGCGCTCGGTGAGCGACGGCCAGTCGACGAAACCGGTCGGTTTGCGCGGCAGGCGCCCGACCGCGATGTTCTCCGCCACCGTCAGGTTGGGAAACAGGCTGAATTCCTGGTAGATCGTGGCAATCCCCTGTTCGAGCGCCGCGTTCGGCGAGTCGAACCGCACCGGTACGCCGTCGAGCAGGATTTCCCCGCCGTCCGGGCGTTGGGCACCGGCGAGAATCTTGAGCAGCGTCAACTTGCCGGCACCGTTTTCGCCGAGCAAGGCGTGCACTTCGCCGGCTCGGATGTCGAGTGAAACGCCGTCAAGCGCGCACGTCGCCTGAAAGCGCTTGCGCACGTCGCGAATCTGCAGGATCGCCGTGCCGCCCGTCGGGATGCAACGGGCGTCTTGGGAAAAGTCCATGAGTGTCTTCTGATCGGTAAGAGGAAGAACGCGAAGCCGATGGCCGCATTCGGCCGCGCATCGGCTTCGTGGGTGACGTCAGGCCACGCCTAGTAGATAGTCACTGAGAAACGCACGGGTAACCACGTCATCCCGGCGAAAGCCGGGATCCAGCGGTGCACCACTGGCTCTGCACTCCCTGCGGTCGGATTCCGGGTCAAGCCCGGAATGACGGGTTCCGTAACGTTCATTTGATTCATCGTGACTACCTACTAAAGCACTTCGCCGATGCGTTCGGCCTTGTCGAGGTTGGACTTGGTGATCGCCACCGGCTCGATCAGGATCACCGGATTGGCCGGCGTCTTCTTCGTGCGCAGGTTTTCGACCAGCGTGCGCAAAGCCGTCCGGCCCTGTTGCCCCGGGAACTGGTTGACGGTCGCCGTGAGCGTCCCTGCCTTGACGGCGGCCAGCGCGTCGGGCGAGCCGTCGTAGCCGAGGATGGCGATCTTGCCCGCCAGTCCGCGCGCCTTGACCGCCTGCAGGGCGCCGAGCGCCATGTCGTCGTTGGCGGCGACGATGACCTGCGGCGGCGTCGCCAGCCCGGTCAGGATGTTCTCGGTCACCGACAGCCCCTGGTCGCGATTGAAGCGCGCCGTTTGTTCGGAGACGAACTTGAAAGCGTCCTTCTTCTTGCCGAGCACGTTATGGACACCGGTATTGCGGTCCTTCGCCGTCTGGTCGCCAGGAACGCCCTGCAGCGTCACGATGTTCGCGCCCGACGGGAACAGTGATTCGATGACGCGGCCCTGCGCTTCGGAGCCGAGCACGTTGTTGGCGCTGACGTGGGCCAGCACTTCCGGCACGCCGTTGGTCGGGCGATCGATCGTCACCACCGGGACGCCGGCCTTGATCGCGGCGCGGATCGCCGGCGCGAGCGCGTTCGGATCGTTCGGGCCGACGATGATGCCGGAGACGCCCTGGACGACAGCGGCTTCGATGTCGCTCACCTGCTTGGGCGCGCTGAGTTGTCCGTCCGACTTGATCAGCGTTACCTTGCCCAGCTTGGCCGCTTCGTCATCGATCTGCTTCTGCATGTGGACGAAGTAGGGATACGCGTAGGTCGGCACCGAGATCAGGATTTTCAGATCCTCGGCGGCGCGCGCCGTGGCCGCGGCCAGGAGGCCGGTGCCGACGAGTGCCGTGGCGATCAGAGTGGCGATGGTCCGGGTCGTCGAGCGGGGATACTTGGTCATGTTGTTTCCTTTCGTGGATGGGCTTCGCGGATGAGCCTTCGGCAATCGCTTCGCGATATAACGAAGGTCATGGGGCGTTGGCGTGAAGCGAAGTTAGCATCGCGGTTTTCCGCGACTAACGAATTTGTCGTGCATTCGTTATTCCATCGCCTGTCATGATCGAAGACGAATTTCTTCTAATGACGATCGGATGGGTCGCACGGACGGCGGGCGTCCGGAACGACGCCCGCATGCGCGGGACAGGCGATGTTCGCGGTGGAAATACAGCTCAGGATTGCCCGGAGGACGGGTTTCCGGAAAAGTCGGCGTGGGGCGGTGTGTGGGCTTGCGAGTCCGCCTGCGTCACGTTGCTGCGCGGCGGGACGCTGTGCGTCAGCCAGACATTGCCGCCGATGCTCGATCCGCGTCCGATGGTGATTCGGCCCAGCACGGTGGCGCCCGCGTAGATGACGACGTCGTCCTCGACGATCGGGTGGCGCGCGCCGCCCTTGACCAGGTTGCCCTCTTCGTCGGTCGGGAAACGCTTGGCGCCGAGCGTGACCGCCTGGTAAAGACGAACATTCTCGCCAATGATGGTCGTTTCGCCGATCACCACGCCCGTTCCGTGATCGATGAAGAAACTGCCGCCGATCGTCGCGCCGGGATGAATGTCGATGCCGGTCGTCGAATGCGCGATGTCGGCGATCAGCCGCGCCAGGAAGGGCGCGCCGAGTTCATGAAGCGCGTGCGCCAGCCGGTGGTGAATGACGGCGATCATGCCGGGATAGCAAAGCAGTATCTCGGAATAGCTGGTGGCGGCGGGATCGCCCCGATACGCGGCGTGCAGGTCGCTGACGAGCAGGGCGCGTATCGAAGGCAGGCGGGCCGCGAAACGCTGCGTGATCTCGATCGCCTTCTGTTGCAGCGCGGCGTCGTTTTCGGCGTCCTCGGCGGAGACGAAGAACAGACCGCGCCGGACCTGCTCGGCCAGATCGGAAAGGGCGCTGTTCAGCGTGTTCCCGACAAAGTAATCGACGCTTTCGTCGGTCAGGTCGCGTTGCCCGTAATGGGTCGGGAAGAGGGCGCTCGCCAGGTGGTTGACGATCTGCGCGAGCACTTCGCGCGACGGCAGTTCGCGGATTCGTCCCTTGTGGCGGACGCTGTGCGTGACCTCGCGCGACGTGCGCAACTGCGCGACGAGCGATGCGAGATCCCAATCGGACCGAATGATGGCGCTGTTGCGAAGCTGGCGAGATGGCATGGGGTCTCCCGTTCCGGTGAAAGCCATGATTGCTCCGGGGAATGTAGCAGGCGCCGCGAACAGCCCGAACGACCTGATTTCTATATGGATATCAACAATCCGAATAAGCCCCGGGCAGTCCGCCTTGGGAGTCGCCGCATATGCCGCGCGGCCGATATCGATATCACCGCCGCCGTGATTTCCATATGAATACAACTTCGTTCGGCCGACGCGGGCACCTTCCTAGAATGGGCGCTCCATTCACTGGCGCGACCGAACATGCTCTCTGCTCTCACCCCGGAAATCGATCCAAGGTCGGCGGCACCGTCAGCGGGGCCGCTTGACGAATACTGGATTCCCTTTACGCCGAACCGGGATTTCAAGGCCGAGCCACGTCTGGTGAGCCGCGCCAAGGGGCTGTATTACTACGATCCGGCAGGGCGGCCGATCGTCGATGGCGTCTCCGGGCTGTTCGCCAGCGCGGCGGGGCACGGCCGTGAGGAAATTGCCGATGCCGTGCACACGCAGCTCAAGACGCTCGATTATTCGTCGAGCTTCTATCGCGGCCATCCGCTGGCCTTCGAGACGGCCGCGGCCATTGCCCGCCTGACGCCGGCCGGTCTCGACCGCGTCTTCTTCGTCAATTCCGGCTCCGAAGCGGTCGATACGGCGATGAAGATCGTCCTCGCGTACCACCGGGCGCGGGGGGATGGGCAACGGACGGTCTTCATCAGCCGCGAGCGCGCCTATCACGGCGTCAATTTCGGCGGCGTTTCACTTTCCGGCATGGCGAACAACCGGCGCAAGTTCTCCGGCGTGATCGCGCCGGCGCCCTTGCTGCGCCACACCTGGCTACCGGAAAACATCTTCAGCCGTGGGCAACCCGAAAAGGGGGCCGAACTGGCGGACGATCTTCTGCGCCACATCAACATCCACGGCGCGGAGAACATCGCCGCCGTCTTCGTCGAGCCGATCGCCGGTTCGACCGGGGTTCTGGTGCCGCCCAAGGGCTATCTCGAGCGCCTGCGCGCGATTTGTGACCAGTACGGGCTGCTCCTCGTCTTCGATGAAGTGATCACCGGATTCGGCCGCACCGGCAAGGCGTTCGCCGCGCAGACCTTCGACGTCCAGCCCGACGTCGTCACGCTGGCCAAGGCGATCACCAATGGCGCACAGCCGATGGGCGCGGTCGTCGTGGACCGGAAGATTCACGACACGATCGTCTCCGGCGCGCCGGAAAACGAGATCGAGTTCTTCCACGGCTATACGTGGGGCGCGCATCCCGCCGCCTGTGCGGCGAGTCTGGCGGCGCTGGGCATCTACGCGCGGGAGAAGCTGTTCGAGCGCGGCGAGGCGCTGGCGCCTTATTTCCAGGAGAAAGTGTTCTCCCTGGCCGAGTTCACGGTGGTTTCCGACATCCGGGCGCATGGCCTGTTCGCCGGCATCGAACTGAAGCCGCTTGCCGTACCCGGCCGGCGTGGCTATCTGCTCCAGAAGCAGCTGTTCGACGCCGGCCTGCATCTCAAGACGACGGGCGACGTCGCGATTCTGGCGCCGGCGCTCATCGCCGAGGAAACCCACGTCGATGAAATCATCGATGTTCTACGACGCGTCCTGAGCCTTCAGGGCGTGTGATTCCGATTTGTTCACCCACAGGAGATCCGTCATGAAACAACGACGCAAGGCATTGATCGGGGCGTTGGTCGCCACCGTGTTTTCCGGGCTCGCGCTGGCGCAGTCGAAGGAAGTCACCATCGCCTACCAGGACATGGTCGTCCCCTGGCGTGTCGCGCAAGACACCGACGCGCTGGAGAAAGCCACCGGCTACAAGATCAACTTCCGCCAGTTCGCCGGCGGGGCGGACGTCATTCGCGCCCTGGCTTCGGGCCAGGTGCAGATCGGCGAAGCCGGATCGGCGCCGATCGCGACCGGCATTTCGCAGGGGCTGCCGATCGAGCTGTTCTGGATTCTCGACGACATCAACGACGCCGAGGCACTGGTCGTCCGGGACGGCAGCAACATCAAGACGCTGGCCGACCTGAAAGGCAAGAAGATCGGCGTTCCATTCACCTCGACGACGCATTTCCATACGCTGGTCGCGCTGGACCAGGCCAAGGTGAATCCGAACGACGTGCAGATCCTCAACATCCGTCCGCCGGAAATCGCGGCGGCATGGGAGCGTGGCGACCTGGACGCCACCTTCATCTGGGACCCGGTGCTGTCCAAGGCCAAGAAGAACGGCAAGGTGCTGATCTCGTCCGGACAGATCTCCAAGGAAACCGGGAAGACGACGTTCGACGGCATCGTCGCCAACAAGGATTGGGCGAAGGACAACGGCGATTTTCTCGTCAAGTTCACCAAGCTCCTGGCCAAGGCCGACGAGGATTACCGCGCCAACAAGGCGCAATGGACGGCGGATTCGCCGCAGGTGAAGTCGGTCGCCAAGATCAGCGGCGCCAAGGTCGAGGACGTGCCGTCCGTGATCGCGCTCTACCGCTTCCCGACCGCCAGGGAGCAGACGTCGAAGGACTGGCTCGGCGGCGGCACGCAAGGCGGCGCCGCCCGCTCATTGCTCGCGACGGCGACTTTCCTCAAGTCGCAGGGCACCATCGCCAGCGTCCTGCCCGACTATTCGGTCGGCGTCAATCCGGCCTACGTACAGAAAGCCGTCGAATGAAAACGGCGCTGAAGTACATGGAAGATCCGGCGGAGGAGGGGTACGGCGCGAGCGGGCCGATCGGCATGCCGACCGGGAATTCGCGGCGGGCGCTCTCCATCCGCGATCTTTCCGTGCGCTTCGGCGGGTTCGGCCACTCGTCAGACCAGGGGGCCGGCCAGGAGGTGTTGGCCTTGTCCCGGGTCAATCTCGAGATCGCCGCCGGTGATTTCGTGGTTGCCCTCGGCGCCTCGGGATGCGGCAAGACGACGCTGCTTTCCTGTATCGCGGGGTTCATCGAACCGTCCGCGGGCGAGGTCGTTCTCGGCGGGCGGCCGGTCAAGGGGCCGGGCGCCGAGCGCGGCGTGGTTTTCCAGAAACACGCGCTGATGCCCTGGCTGGACGTGCTCGGCAACGTCGAATTCGGCCTGCGCATGCGCGGCGTTGACAAGGCGGAACGGCAGCGCAGCGCGCTGGAAAAGATTCGCGCCGTCGGGCTGGAGCGCTTTGCCCGGCATCCGGTGTACAAACTGTCGGGAGGCATGCAGCAGCGCGTCGGGATCGCGCGTTCGCTGGCGTCCAATCCGGACATCCTGCTGCTCGACGAGCCGCTTGGCGCGCTCGATGCCCTGACGCGCGAACAGATGCAGGAATTGATTCTCAAGCTGTGGCATGCGGAAGAAAAGATGGTCTTTTTCATCACTCACAGCGTCGAAGAGGCGTTGTTCCTGGCCACGCGGCTCATCGTCATGACGCCGTCGCCGGGACGGATCTCGCATCGCTTCGAATTGCCGTTCTCGCGCCGCTATATCGAATGCGGCGATGCGCGCCGGATCAAGTCCGATCCCGAATTCATCAAGCGGCGCGAGGAAATCCTGAACCTGATCCAGAACAGCCACCATCAATGAACATCAAAGTGCTCCCACTGGAAGCGACCGCGCCGAAGGCCGGGCATCTGCCCATCGCGCGCGCGCACGACTTTCCGTCGTCCGAAAACTGGCCGCTGGTCTCGCTGGTGACGGTATTCGGCCTGCTCGCGCTCTGGTGGTCGGCGACGACCTACGGCTGGCTGCCGCCGCTCCTCCTCCCGTCACCAGCGGCTGTCGCAGAGGCCTGCCTCGCGTCGTTGCGCGGTGAACTGCAAGGCGGGCGCACGCTGGTCGCGCATTTCCTGTGGAGTTTCGGCCGGGTCCTGCTGGCGTTCCTGCTCGCCTGCCTGACCGCGATTCCCATCGGCCTGTTGATGGGCGTCTCGCGTTTCGCGCGCGGCGTCTTCGATCCGGTCGTCGAGTTCTATCGTCCCTTGCCGCCGCTCGCGTATCTACCGCTGATCGTCATCTGGTTCGGCATCGACGAGACGGCCAAGGTCCTGCTCATCTACCTGGCGTGCTTCGCGCCGCTCGCGGTCTCGGCGCGCGCCGGCGTCCGCTCGGCTTCCCCGGAGCAGATTCACGCGGCGCAATCGCTGGGTGCGACGCGCCTGCAAGTCCTGGCCCACGTGATCCTGCCGGCCGCGCTGCCCGAGATTCTGACCGGGATGCGCATCGCCGTCGGCTTCGGCTGGACGACACTCGTTGCGGCGGAACTGGTCGCGGCCACGGTCGGCCTCGGGCAGCTGGTGATGAATGCGTCGAACTTCCTGCGTACCGACGTGGTGCTGATGGGCATCCTCGTCATCGGCGTCATCGCCTGGCTCTTCGACCTCGGCATGCGCCGCCTCGAGCGTCATTTCGTGCCGTGGAAGGGCCATGCCTGACAGCGAAATACAACACCAGCATTCAACGGATCAACACACAGGAGAAAATGAATGGTCGCAGTACTCAGGCAGAGTTTCCGGAACGAGCCTTCGTTCGATGAAGTCGTCGCCGATCACCCGGAATTTCCGCGCCTCGTCGCGCTCAAGATCGACGTCCAGCGGCGCGGTGTCGCCTACACGGAGCGGGCTCAGGCCGCCGTCGATCCAGAACTCCACCAGTTGCGCAGCCCGTACATCTTCGGCTCGCGCGACGGCGTCATCAAACCGTTGCCCGAATCGCTGCTGCTGCGCGACGGCACGACCATCCTGACCGACCCGACGCCGGAAGATCAGGACCCCTACATCGTCGATCATGTCGACGGCCGTTTCGTGCTCGTCGACGGCGGGCGCCAGGTGGAGGAGGTCGATCTGTGGCCGAAACCCGCCTATTACGACAAGCACACGAGTTCCGGCCTGCCGATGAGCCACATCGTCAGCGCCCGGCCGCAGCGCCTGAACGTCTTCCAGTCGAGCTTCTGCTACTTCTGGGCCGAGAACGAAGGCTGCAAATTCTGCGACATCGTCACCCACACCAAGCAGCAGCGCGAGGAACTGGGCGTGCCGAACCGCCTGCGCCCGCAGGACGTCAAGGAAACGATCGCCGAGGCGCTCAAGGAACCCGGCCGTTTTACCAGCCTCTGCCTGACGGCCGGTTCGGTGATCAAGGGGACGTCGTTATTCGACCGCGAAGTCGATTTCTACATCGAGTTATTGCAAGCGATCGGCGAGAACTTCAGGACGAAGAAATTCCCCAGCCAGTTGATCGCTTCGGCGTTTGACGAAAAACAGCTTTCGCGTCTCTACGAACAGACCGGATTGACCAGCTACACGAGCGACCTCGAAGTGCTGAACGAACGGATGTTCAACTGGATCTGCCCCGGCAAGGCCAAATGGGTCGGCTACAAGGAATGGCGCGACCGCCTGGTGCGCGCCGTCGACATCTTCGGGCGCGGCAACGTCGGCACCGGGCTCGTCGGCGGCGTCGAGCTGGCCAAGCCGAGCGGCTTCAAGACCGAGAACGAGGCGTTGTCCTCGACGCTCGACGAGGCGGAGTACCTCGCCGAGCGCGGCGTCAGCTCGGTCTACATCGTCTGGGTGCCGCGTCCCGGCTCCGACCTGCGCGGACAGAAGGCGCCGTCGCTCGACTACTTCATCCGGCTGGCGCGGGGCCTCCAGGACTTGCGCGCCAAGTACGGCCTGCGCATCGACTTCGACGACTACCGCCGCTGCGGCAACCATCCCGACACCGACCTCGCCCGTTTGCAGAACTGAGAGACGAATCATGAACGCCAGACTGTCAAGAGAGGTCATCGACCTCCTGAATGAAGAAACGACGACCAAGATCCTCGCCACCATCGACGGCGAAGGGTTGCCGCATGCCGTGATCCGCGGTGAGCTTCATGCCGGCGAAGACGGCAATCTGCACCTTCCGGAATTGCTCGAATCGTCCGCTACCAATCGCAACCTCCTGCGTAGCCTGTGGTTCGACCGCAAGGTCTCCGTCACACTGCACGGCGCGGATGGCCGGACCATCGAGATCAAGGGACGGCCGATCAAGACGCACATCTCCGGGCCGCTATTCCTTCAGCACTACCGCAAAGTCCAGCAACAGCATGGCGACGTCGATCTCGCCGCCGTTTGGATCATCGCGCCGGACGACGTGCAGGAGACTTCTTTCGCAATACTCAAATCCAGACAGGACGCCGAGCGACGGACGTTTGTGCATCTGAATCGTCTGCTGAAATAGGTAGGTGTAACCTAACCTTATGCCAGATCTGGTTATAAATAATTCGATTTATATTATTTGCGGTTATAAATCACCCGTTGCTAGTATGGATTTGTTGCCGACTCCGGCGAAAGCCGCATGAACACAGGGTCGGCGCCATATTTTCAATGCCATCGGCAAGGAGTGATTCAATGAGTTATCTGCGTAAGGTTTTGTTCGTCGGTGTGTTGCAGCTCGCCACGGTTGGTGTGGCATTCGCGCAGTCCGGTTTCGATCAGATCCGGTCGGCCGGCGTCATCAAGGTCGGAACGGAGGGTACGTATCCTCCGTTCACGTTCCACGATGCCTCCGGCGCCCTGACCGGGTTCGACGTCGAAATCGCCCAGGACATCGCACGCCGACTCGGCGTCAAGGCAGAGTTCGTCGAGGGCAAATGGGATGGCTTGATCGCCGGACTCGACGCGCGTCGTTACGATGCGGTCATCAACGAAGTCACAATCACCGGGGAGCGCCAGGCGAAATACGACTTCTCGACCCCCTACATCGTGTCCAAGGCCGTTCTCCTGGTCCGGGCCGACAATGCGTCGATCAAATCCTTCGACGATCTGAAAGGCAAAAAGTCCGCGCATACGCTGACCAGCAACTGGGCGCAGCTCGCGACGAAGTACGGTGCCGAGCTGGTCGGCACCGATGGATTCAATCAATCGCTCGATCTGGTCCTCGCCGGCCGCGCCGATGCGACCATCAACGATAGCCTGTCGTATCTCGACTTCAAGAAGCGCAAGCCGGATGCGCCCGTGAAGGTCGCGGTGACGCTCGCCAACGCCGAATATCAGGGCGTGCTCATCCGCAAGGGCAATCCCGAACTGCTCGCCGCCATCAACAAGGCGCTGGAAGACGCGAAGGCCGACGGAACGTATCTGAGCATCTCGAAGAAATACTTCGGCGAAGACGTTTCCCGCTGATCGACCGAGACGTGCCCGGTCAGTCTCGCCGACTGACCGGGCTTTTTTGAGGTGCCCGCTCCATGCCACCCTGGTTGTCGTTGATGATCGACTCGTTCTGGCCGCTGCTGTCGGCTGGCGTGTTCTTTACGATTCCGCTGACGCTGCTTTCCTTTGTCGGCGGATTGTCGCTCGGCTTTCTGGTCGCCCTGATCCGGCTTTTCGGCCCGCGCTGGCTCGTCGCCATCGCACGTTTCTACGTCTGGCTCATCCGCGGCACGCCGCTGATGGTCCAGCTGTTCATCATCTTTTACGGTCTGCCCAGCGTCGGCATCGTGCTCGACGCCTTTGTGGCCGCCTTGATAGGCTTCGTTCTCAGCGTCGGCGCCTACACGTCCGAGGTCGTCCGCGCGGCGATCCAGTCCGTCGCCAAGGGGCAGTGGGAAGCCTCCTATTCAGTCGGGATGAGCTGGACGCAGACCATGCGCCGTACGATCCTGCCGCTGGCCACGCGGGTTGCCGTTCCGCCGCTGTCCAATTCGTTCATCTCGCTGATCAAGGACACCTCGCTGGCCGCAGTCCTGACGGTGCCCGAAATGTTCCAGATATCGCAACGCATCGCCGCCGTCACCTACGAGCCGCTGGTTCTGTATTGCGAAGCGGCGCTGATCTACCTGCTGTTCAGTTCGGCCCTCTCGGTGTTGCAGGAGCGCCTGGAAATCAGCGCCGCCCGCCACGCTTCGGATTCGGTAGGTGCGCGATGATCCAATTGAAAAACATTACGAAGAGCTTCGGCGCGCTGCACGTGCTGAAAGGAGTTGACCTGAACATTCCTGAAGGGAGCGTCACGGCACTGATCGGCCCCTCGGGGAGCGGCAAGAGTACCCTGCTGCGCTGTGTGAATCTGCTGGAACTGCCGCAGGCCGGGGAGTTGTGCATCGGGGCCACGACCTTGCGGTTTCACGGCAAGACGCGGCTTTCCCGGCCTACGGTTCATGCCATCCGCCTGCAGACGGGCATGGTTTTCCAGAACTTCCAGTTGTTCCCGCATCGGACGGCTCTGGAAAACATCATGGAAAGCCTGTTGACGGTGCATCGCTGGTCGCCGCAACGCGCCCGCGTCCGCGCGCTGGAACTGCTCGAAAAGGTCGGCTTGCAGCACAAGGCCGACGCATGGCCTGCCACCTTGTCCGGCGGGCAGCAGCAGCGTATCGCCATCGCGCGAGCGTTGGCACCGTCGCCGCGCGTGTTGCTGTGCGACGAGCCGACGTCCGCGCTCGACCCCGAACTGGCGGGCGAAGTCGTCGAGGTCCTCGGCAAGCTGGCAGGGGAGGGCATGACGATGTTGATGGCCACGCACGATCTTCGCCTGGCCGCGAACATCGCGCACAACGTCGTCTTCCTCGACGAAGGCCGGATCATCGAATCTGGCACGGCGCGAGATATCTTCGCGCGGCCGGTTTACCCGCGTACGGCGAGCTTTGTCGCCAGTCTTCGCGACGTCCTGCCCGATTGGGAGATATGAACGCAGGCTGCACTTCCTGCCTGACTAGGTGCCGGGGGAATCGGTCATCAGACGAAAAGCGGATTCAGACCCTGACGCCGCCACTCGGGTCAAACTCATAACGACACCAGAACCACCACTCAACGATGCCCATCGATGACCTGCTTGCGTATTTCGACTACTGGAACGGGACGCAGGCCGATCCCGTCCATAACCTGCAATTTGACGATCAAGGCGCCTTCGGCAGCTATCGCGGGCTGCGTTTGTACAGCGTATTCCAACCGATATTCACCTCGGATCGCCTGTATCCGGTTGCGCACGAAGCCCTGCTGCGGGCGCGCAGTCCGGATGGCCGGGAAATACCGCCGGCCGAGGCATTCAAGGTTGCAGTCACCTCCGAAGAGGCGGTCTATTTCGATCGCCTGTGCCGGATGGTGCATGCGATCAATTTCTTCACGCAGAGCAATGCCGAGGGGGATCTCTACCTCAACGTGAGCGGGCGCCACCTGTTGAGCGTCGGTGCCGGCCACGGGACGACATTCGAAAAGTTGCTCGGTTACTGCGGGCTGAAGCCAACGCAAATCGTCCTTGAGATCCTCGAATCGAACGTTGAGGACCTTCGGCACTTGCGCGCAGCGGTCGAGGGCTACCGCGAACGCGGCTTTCGCGTCGCCATTGACGATTTCGGTTGTCAGAACTCGAATTTCGATCGTCTGTGGCGGCTGACACCCGACATCGTCAAGCTGGACCGCTCGTTGATCGTTGAGGCCGTGATCAATCCCCGCGCGCGCCGAATTCTGCCAAAGATTGTCGAGATCATCGGAGATCTTGGCGCGCTGGTCGTCGTCGAAGGTATTGAAACAAAGGAACAACATGCCCTTGCGCTGGACGCCGGGGCCGATCTGGTTCAGGGCTATTTTCATGCCCGCCCTTCGGCCGAAGTACGGTCGGCGCTTGTGCCGATTCCGGTCCGGGCATTCGCCGATGCGGTGTGATGCGCGCGTGAGCGCGTTATTCCGCGTGTGGTTCAGTCCTTCGATCTGGCGAGCGCACGGGCGAGATCGTTGCGCAGATCCGCGACGTCTTCGATGCCGACCGACAGCCTGAGCAGCGAATCGCCGATGCCGAGCCGAGCGCGCTGTTCCGCCGGGATGGTCGCGTGCGTCATGATCGCCGGGTGCTCGATCAGGCTCTCGACGCCGCCCAGGCTCTCGGCGAGCGTGAAGACCTCGCACGCTTCGAGAAAACGGCAGCTTCCCGCGAGATCGGTGTCGAGTTCGAGCGCGATCATCCCACCGAAACCGCGCATCTGCCGTTTCGCCAGCGCATGCTGGGGATGCGACGCCAGGCCCGGGTAGCGCACGCGCCGGACGCCGGGCTGTACTTCAAGCCAGTGCGCCAGTTCGGTCGCATTCTCGCAATGGCGCTGCATGCGAACGTCGAGCGTCTTCAGGCCGCGCAAGGCGAGAAAGCTGTCGAACGGGCTGGCGATCGCGCCGACCGCGTTGTGCAGGAAGGCGAGCCGTTCGGCCTGCTCCGCATTGTGTGGCGCACCACTCGCGATGGCGACGCCGCCGATGATGTCCGAATGACCGTTCAGATACTTGGTCGTCGAGTGCACCACGATGTCGAATCCGAGTTCGATCGGCCGTTGAATCCACGGCGTCGCAAAGGTGTTGTCGACGACGGAAAGGATGCCGTGCCGGCGTGCGATGCTTGCCAGCGCTTCAAGATCGGCCAGGCGCAGGAGCGGGTTGGTCGGCGTTTCGACGAGCAGCATGCGCGTGTTCGGCCGGATGGCCGTCTCGAACGCCACTGGATCGGTCAGGTCGGCGTAGCTGATGTCGAGGTTTGCGCTCTTCCGCCTTACACGTTCGAGCAAGCGATACGTTCCGCCGTAGAGATCGTCGCCGGCGATGACATGCGCGCCGGCGTCGAGCAGTTCGAGCACCGTGGCAATCGCGGCAAGCCCGGAGGAGAACGCGACGGCGTGGCTGCCGCCTTCCAGATCCACGACGCAGCGTTCGAACGCCCAGCGCGTCGGATTGTGCGATCGGCCGTAGTCCAGGCCTTTATGTACGCCTGGACTTTCCTGGACATAGGTCGAATTGGCGTAGATCGGCTGCATGATCGCACCGGTGGACGGATCGGGCGCTTGCCCGGCATGAATGACCCGTGTTCCGAAGGCGAAAGGGGCGGTGGCGGCTGTCTTGTTCAAGGTAGGATCGCGTGTGGATGGTTGATGACGTCAAGACGGATGAACGAATGGGAATGGCGGCGTTCCCTGAGAAAGTGATGTGCATATCCGGTCAAGGGAGACGATTCGCGCGCGTGAACTCACAAGGTGCCATTCTGCGGTTCGCTGGGATGATCGCATTCGATGTCGGTCTCCGGGTCGCGGAGCGATGGCAGCGGATTCAACAGTGCGGCCACCAGGACCGCGACGCCGAGGACTGAGATGATGGTCGAGAGATATTCCATGAGTTGGCCTCCTGTCATTCGTCCTGCGCATCAGAACGCCCGCTCTTCGCCGAACGTGACGCGATGCAGCAGGCGATGCTCGTCGCCGTAGTCGGTGACGGCGTAATGCACGGTGGCGCGGTTGTCCCAGATCGCGACCGTGTTCTTCTCCCAGCGCAGGCGCGCCTGGAATTCGGGGCGCTGGAAGCGCGCAAAAAGCAGGCTGAGCAGCGCGTCGCTTTCCTCGCGCGCCAGCCCCTTGATGCGGTCGGTGAAGGTCGGGCTGACGAAGACGGTCTTCTTGCCGCTCACCGGGTGTGTCCGCACGACCGGATGCACGACCGGCAAATGCTCGTTGCGCGCTTTACGGTACTGCGCCTCGCCGTCCGGCAGGCGCGCAAAGTAGGCCGGCCAGCCGCTGTGTTCGAAGCTGTGTACCGCCTCCAGTTCCTCGAGATGACGCTGCAATGATGCCGGCAGCGAATCGAAAACGGCCGTGCCGCTGGCCCACACCGTATCGCCACCGTGCGGCGGCGTGATGTGTGCGTAGAGCACGGTGCCGGTCGGCGGATTCGCGACGAAGGTAATGTCGGTGTGCCACTGGTCGGTGCCGTAGCGATTGCTTCCAGCCTTCGATTCGAGTACCTCGATCAACCGGTGCGTGTCGTGGCGCGGGAAGAACGCCTTGGCCAGGTCGGGGTCGCCGAATATCCTGGCGACCGATATCTGCTGCTCGGGCGTGAGTCGCTGGTTCCGGAAGAACAGTACCTGGAATTCGATGAGCGCCTTGCGCAGTTCGGCGCGCACGCCGTCATGCGGGTCGGCGGACAAGTCGAAATCGTGGACGATCGCGCCGATATTGGGCGTATAGGGTTCGATGGCAATGTGGGTGTAGCCGGGGATGGCAAATTCGGGCTTGGACATGCGCTGGTTCCTTGGCGAATGGTTGGATCAACGGGTTGCAGGCGGTGTTCCTGTTTCCGTCAAAGCGAGGCATCCTTGACCTGGATTGCCTTGGGAATCAGCTTGAGTTCGAAGAAGGTGTCGGCGATCTTCTGCTGCTCGGCCAGTACCGCGTTGTTGATCGGATTGACCGTATTGCTGTAGCGGCGTATCCCTTTCTCGACGACGGCTTTGTCCAATCCCTGCAGGACCGAGAGCTGCTGCGCCGCTTCCGCATAGTTCCGGTTGATCCACTGGCCCTGCTTTTGCAGTTCCTCGAACAACTGCCTGATGACATCGCCGCGCTTCTCGGCGAACTCGCGTTCGGCGAGGAAGAACTGGTAGTTGTTGACCACGCCCTTGCCGTCGGCCAGGACACGGGCGTTGCTCTGGGTTTCGGCTGCCGCGGTGTAGGGGTCCCAGATCACCCAGGCATCGATGCTGTTGCGTTCGAACGCGGCGCGCGCGTCGGCCGGCGGCAGGAAGACGGGCTGGACGTCGGCGTATTTCAACCCGCTCTTCTCAAGCAGCTTGACGAGCAGGTAGTGCACGTTGGATCCCTTGTTCAAGGCGATTTTCTTGCCTTTCAGGTCGGCCACGCTCCGGATCGGCGAGTCTTTCGGGACGATGATGGCTTCGGCCGCCTGTGAGGGTTCCTCGTGACCGACGTAGATGAAATTGGCGCCGGCCGCCTGCGCGAAGATCGGCGGCGCTTCGCCGACCGAACCGAAATCGATGGCGCCGACGTTCAATCCTTCAAGCATTTGCGGACCGGCCGGAAACTCGACCCACTTGACGTCGATGCCCTGGCTGGAGAAGCGTTTTTCGAGCGTTCCCTGCGCCTTGATCAGCGACAACAGGTTTGCCGACTTCTGGAAACCGATGCGTACTTGCGCCGGGTTGTATTCGGCGAACGCGTGCGAGGCAACCGAAGACAACGCGAGGCCGACGATGATGCCCAGCGCGGTCCCGAGGAAGTGTCTCTTCATGATCATGCTCCTTGATTCCGATGGATGACGGGGTGCGAAAAGCCCAGTCTCCGACAAGCGGGCACGACATGGAACGAAGCAATCCTGCATAGCATATTCCCGCGCGCCGGATATGGAATTGGCGCCTGGGAATAAGCCGGACCAGTTGTCAGTCACGATGAATCAAATGAACCGAACAGAACTCGTCATTCCGGGCTTGACCCGGAATCCGACCGAAGGAAGTGCAAAGCCGGTGGTGCACCTCTGGATCCCGGCGTTCGCCGGGATGACGTGGTTATCCTTGCGTTTCTTTATGACTGACTACCAGGCTGACCCGGACTCACTCGATGGCCAGGACGACCTCGTTCGATTTGAAGTAGGCCAGGACCTCGGCGCCGAGTTCGAATGGTTCCTCGCTCAGGGAGCGCGTCGATACGGTGGCCGTGATGATTCCATGCGCGGTTTCGACCTCGATTTCCGAAAGCGGCTGGTCGACCTTGATGGCGACGATGCGTCCGGCCGCCTGATTGCGCACATTGAGCGAATCCGCCGTCATCAGGCGCTTGAGCACGCGATCTTCGAGCACGGCGAACTCGTGCTGGACGGAGTCGCGAGGCCGCGTGAGGCCGACGTGTTCGTCGAACGTGATTCGTCCGGCCTCGATCAGGAGAATCCGGTCAGCCAGCAACGCGGCTTCCTTCACGTCGTGCGTCACCAGGACCGCAGTGAATCCGTGCTGCTTCCAGATGCGTTCGATCAGGTGCTGCATCTCGATGCGCGTGAGCGCGTCGAGCGCGCCCAGCGGCTCATCGAGCAGCAACAGGCGCGGACGATGGATCAGGGCGCGCGCCAGGGCCACCCGCTGACGTTGTCCGCCCGAGAGCTTGCCAGGCCAATCGTCGGCCCGATCGGCGAGGCCGACCTGGTTCAGCGCTTCCTGCGCGCGCGCCAGCACCTCGGCCTTGGCGCCCTTGAGGCCGAGGGCGACGTTCTGGATGACGGTCCGCCACGGCAACAGCCGCGCATCCTGGAACATGAAACGCACGTCGTCCCGATGCCGTTCGCTCGCTTCGCCGTCGAAGGCAATGCGGCCGGCGCTCGCCGACTCCAGGCCGGCGAGCAGGCGGAGGAGGGTGCTCTTGCCGCAACCGCTGCGGCCGACGATCGAAACGAATTCTCCCGGATGGACATCGAGATCGAACGCATGCAGAACCTCGCGCTCGCCGAAACGCTTGACGAGACCGTCGATGGCGATGCCCAACCCGCGCGAGACTGGTCGAGCGCGCGGTTCAGCCGCCTGTTCAGCCTTTTCCAAGCGCGACAATTCGTCCTGATTGATCAACATTGGCGGTCTGCCTGTCAAACGGCGCTGAAGGCCGTATTCCACTTCAGCCAGTAGCGTTCCATTGCGCGCGCGGCAAGGTCGGCGAGCTTGCCGAGCAGGGCGTAGAGCAGGATCCCGACCAGCACGACGTCGGTCTGCAGGAACTCGCGCGCATTCATCGTCATGTACCCGATGCCCGCCTGCGCGGAGAGCGTTTCGGCGACGATCAGGATGACCCACATGAAGCCGAGCGCGAAGCGGACGCCGACCAGGATCGACGACAACGCGCCGGGCAGGATCACTTCACGGTAAAGCGACCAGCCGGAAAGGCCGTAGCTCCTGCCCATTTCGATGAGCGCGGGATCGACCGAGCGGATCCCGTGAAAGGTGTTGATATAGACCGCGAAGAACACCCCGATCGAGATGAGGAAAAGCTTCGCCGCCTCGTCGATGCCGAACCAGAGGATGACCAGCGGGATCAGCGCCAGCGGCGGGATGTTGCGGATCATCTGTAAGGTCGTATCGAGCGCGATCTCGGCGCTGCGGAAGGAGCCGGTGAGCAGCCCCAGCAACAAGCCGAGCCCGCCGCCGATGGCGAACCCCGAGAGCGCTCGAAGCGCGCTGACCTTGACGTGCTGCCAAAGCTCCCCCGACGCGGCGAGCCGGATCGCCGCGCGCACGACGGCGATCGGCTCGGGCAGGGTGCGGCTGGAAATCCAGCCCGCTTGCGCGGCGAATTGCCAGAAGACCAGGATGGCGATGGGAACCAGCCAGGGCAGCGACGCCATTCGCGCGCGTCGGAAAATCATTTGCAGCGCCGACACGACTACAGCCTGGCGATCGAAACCTCGGTCGCCTTGACCAGCGCCAGCACGTTGACGCCCGGTTTCAGGCCAAGCTCCTTGACTGAACGCGTCGTGATCACCGACGTGACGATGCCGTGCGGCGTCTCGACGTTGACCTCGGAAACGACCGGACCTTCGATGATCTCCTTGATCTTCCCGCGAAACTGGTTACGGGTGTTGATCGACTGAATCGTCATGCGCGCGCTCCTCGATAGCGATGGGCCGACCGGATCTCCGGTTCGCGATCGATTATGGGAAACGGGCCGCGCGCTGTGAAATATCAATTTCTGCGCAGCTTATAAGCTTCCCTGATGGGCGCATCGAACTTTGAACCGTACAGGATTCCGACCTGACGGTCAGGGACCGGCCCGGCGCAGTTCGACGTTGCGCCCGGGCCGGACCGTGTGGGTCAAGTCGTGATTCTCAATCCTGTTTGGAGGGCGTCATCCCGCCGGCTCGCGCCCGGTGCAGTTTCTTGTAGCTGTCGATCAGGCGCTGGTGCCGGTCGAGGCCTTCCAGTTTCATGCTCGTTGGCGTCAAGCCGAAGAAGCGCACGCTGCCGTCCACCGAACCCAACGCCGCGTCCATCCGCAGGTCGCCGAACATCCGGCGGAAGTTGGCCTCGTAATCGGCCAGTTCCAGATCCTCATCCAGCACCACTTCGAGCACCACGTTCAAGGCCTGATGGAACAAGCCGCGCTCGACCGTGTTTTCGTTGTATTGCAGGAAGGCTTCCACCTCCTCTTTCGCCGCTTCGAACTGCTTCAGGGCGAGATGGATCAACAGCTTCAGTTCGAGGATGGTGAGTTGCCCCCACACCGTGTTCTCGTCGAATTCGATGCCGATCAGCGTGATGATGTCGGTGTAATCGTCGAGTTCGCTGTCTTCCAGGCGTTCGAGCAGCGCGGCCAGGCCGGCATCGTCGAGGCGATGCAGGTCCAGGATATCTTCCCGGAACAACAGCGCCTTGTTGGTGTTGTCCCAGATCAGATCCTCGACCGGGTAGACCTCCGAATAGCCCGGTACCAGGATGCGGCAGGCGGTGGCGCCAAGCTGGTCATACACCGCCATGTACGTTTCCTTGCCCATTTCTTCGAGAATGCCGAACAGGGCGGCGGCTTCGTCAACATTCGAGTTTTCGCCGTGGCCCGAGAAATCCCACTCGACGAAGTCGTAATCCGCGCTGGCGCTGAAGAAGCGCCACGACACGACGCCGCTGGAGTCGATGAAGTGCTCGACGAAGTTGTTCGGCTCGGTCACCGCGTTGCTCACGAAGGTGGGCCGCGGCAGATCGTTCAGGCCCTCGAAACTGCGCCCCTGCAGCAACTCGGTCAGGCTGCGTTCCAGCGCCACCTGCATGCTCGGATGCGCGCCGAACGAGGCGAATACACCGCCGGTGCGCGGGTTCATCAGCGTGACGCACATCACGGGGAATTGCCCACCGAGCGACGCGTCCTTGACCAGCACCGGGAATCCCTGTTTTTCCAGCTCATCGATGCCGGCCAGAATGCCAGGATACTTCGCCAGCACTTCCTGCGGCACGTCCGGCAGCGCGATCTCGCCTTCGATGATTTCGCGCTTGACCGCCCGTTCGATGATTTCGGACAGGCATTGCACCTGCGCTTCGGCCAGCGTATTCCCGGCGCTCATGCCGTTGCTGAGGAACAGGTTGTCGATCAGGTTGGTCGGGAAATACACCACTTCGCCGTCCGACTGGCGCACGTACGGCAGCGAACAGATGCCGCGCTTCACATTGCCGGAGTTGGTGTCGATCAGATGCGAGCCGCGCAGTTCGCCGTCGGCGTTGTAGATCGCCAGGCAGTAGTCGTCGAGCAGCCCGGCCGGCAGCGCATCCTTTTTGCCGGGCTTGAACCAGCGCTCGTTCGGGTAATGCACGAACGCCGCGTCGGCAATGTCTTCGCCCCAAAACTGGTCGTTGTAGAAGTGATTGCAGTTCGTCCGCTCGATGAATTCGCCCAGCGCGGAGGCCAACGCGCTTTCCTTGGTCGCGCCCTTTCCGTTGGTGAAACACATCGGCGCGTGCGCGTCGCGGATGTGCAGCGACCAGACGTTGGGAACCAGGTTGCGCCACGAAGCGATTTCGATCTTGATGCCCAGGTCCGCCAAGACGCCCGACATGTTGGCGATGGTCTGCTCGAGCGGCAGATCCTTGCCGGCGATATAGGTGCTCGCATCCGAATCTGGATCAAGCGTCAGCAGCGCCTGCGCGTCGGCATCGAGATTGTCGACCGCCTCGATCACGAACGCCGGCCCGGTCTGCACGACCCGCTTGACCGTGCAGCGCTCGATCGAGCGCAGGATCCCCTGGCGGTCCTTGTCCGAGAGATCCGCCGGCAACTCGATCTGGATCTTGAAAATCTGTTTGTAGCGGTCGTGCGGATCGACGATGTTGTTGTGCGACAGGCGGATGTTCTCGGTGGAAATGCCGCGCGTGTCGCAGTACAGCTTCACGAAGTAAGCCGCGCACAAGGCCGATGACGCCAGAAAGTAGTCGAACGGACCCGGCGCCGAACCGTCGCCCTTGTAGCGGATCGGCTGGTCGGCGATGACCGTGAAGTCGTCGAACTTGGCTTCCAGACGAAGCTTGTCGAGAAAGTTTGACCTTGATTTCCATGCGGTGATTCCAAAAAAGCGTTCAAAACGAGACGGCCGCCATTATCGTTGTTTCTCGGTGAGAAAGAGTTTCCGGTGGTTTTTCGTTCCTTCGATATGCAATCCAGCGCTATAAGCAAATAAGAATTTCATCGTTCGTCGCATCACGGCTTTTCCCTAGACTCCGGTCCATGTTCAATTCATCAGGAGTCTTCCAGTGAGTCTCAAGAAAATCCTAAGCGCCGTCGTGGCCAGTGTCCTGCTTTCCGCCGTCGTGCCGGCCGCCCACGCCGATGTTTCCCTGCTCAACGTTTCCTACGACCCGACGCGCGAGCTCTACCAGGACTACAATGCCGCCTTCGCCAAGCACTGGAAGACGACGAGCAACGAAGTCGTCAGCATCAACCAGTCGCACGGCGGTTCCGGCAAGCAGGCGAGGGCGGTGATCGACGGGCTGGATGCCGACGTCGTTACCCTCGCGCTCGGCTACGATGTCAGCGCGCTCGCCGAAAAGCAGCTGATCCCGGCCGATTGGCAGAAGCGCCTGCCGAACAACGCCGCGCCCTATACCTCGACCATCGTCTTCCTCGTGCGCAAGGGCAACCCGAAACAAATCAAGGACTGGAACGATCTCATCAAGCCCGGTATCGGTGTCATCACGCCGAACCCCAAGACCTCCGGCGGCGCCCGCTGGAACTACCTCGCCGCGTGGGCCTACGCCTTGAAACAGCCGGGCGGCGACGACGCCAAGGCCAAGGAATTCGTCGGCAACATCTTCAAGAACGTCAAGGTGCTCGACTCCGGCGCGCGCGGCTCGACGACGACATTCACCGAACGCGGCATCGGCGACGTGCTGCTCGCCTGGGAGAACGAAGCCTATCTCGCGGTCAAGGAGCTCGGCCCGGACAAGTTCGACATCATCACGCCGTCGCTCTCGATCCTCGCCGAGCCACCGGTGTCGGTGGTGGATAAGGTGGTCGACAAGAAAGGTACGCGCAAGGTCGCCGAAGCCTACCTGCAATATCTCTACTCGCCGGAAGGGCAGGAGATCGCGGCCAAGCACTACTACCGTCCGCGCGACGCGAAAGTGGCCGAGAAGTACGCCAAGCAGTTCGCCAAGGTCAACCTGATCACCATCGACGACGTCTTCGGCGGCTGGGACAAGGCGCAGAAGACGCACTTTGCCGACGGCGGCACCTTTGACCAGATCTACGAACCGGGCAAGCAGTAAATCCCGGCGCCGCCATCCGCAATCGACCGAAGCCGGGAACCGTGCCCATGTCCGAGATCGCTCTCCCTTTGCCGGTCGCAGAACGCGCGCCGCGGAAGGCCTCATTGTTCCGCAAGCACAGCGTCCTGCCCGGCTTCTCGCTGGCGCTGGGCTATTCCGTCCTCTACCTCGCGCTGATCGTCCTCATCCCGCTGGCGGCGGTATTCTTCAAATCCGCCGAACTTGGCGTCGAAGGCTTCTGGAAGGCGGTGACGCATCCGCGCGTCGTCGCCTCGTTCGAGCTCAGCTTCGGTGCGTCGCTTGCCGCCGCTGCGATCAACGTCGTCTTCGGACTCATCTTCGCCTGGGTACTGGTGCGCTACCGCTTTCCGGGAAAACGTCTGATCGACGCGCTGATCGATCTGCCGTTCGCGCTGCCGACGGCGGTCGCCGGCATCGCGCTGGCGACCTTGTATGCCAAGAACGGCTGGATCGGCGGTCTCCTTGAGCCATTCGGCATCGAAGTGGCCTACACGCCGCTCGGCGTGCTCGTCGCGCTCGTCTTCATCGGATTGCCCTTCGTCGTGCGCACCGTCCAGCCGGTGCTCGAGGACCTGGAGGCGGAAGTGGAGGAGGCCGCGGCCTGTCTCGGCGCCAATCGCTGGCAGACTTTCCGGAAGGTGATTCTTCCTTACCTCACGCCCGCCTTGCTGACCGGCTTCGCCTTGTCCTTCGCGCGTGCCGTCGGCGAATACGGCTCGGTCATCTTCATCGCCGGCAACATGCCGATGGTGTCGGAAATCACGCCGCTGATGATCATCACCAAGCTCGAGCAATACGACTACGCCGGTGCGACTGCCATTGCCGTGGTCATGCTCGTCTTCTCCTTCATCCTCCTGCTGCTCATCAACCTGCTCCAGGCATGGACGCAGCGCAGCCACCGAAAAAACTGACATGGCCGGAACGATCGCACATCAATGGGGACACGCCCATTCCACCAACCGGCGAACCGCCGCCACTGACGAGCCGCTGTGGGTGCGCGTCCTGCTCATCGGTCTGGCGCTCGCCTTCTTTGGCATCTTCCTGCTGATGCCGCTCGCCGCCGTCTTCGCCGAAGCGCTCAAGAAGGGCTGGTCGGCCTATGCGGCCGGCGTGCTCAATACCGACGCCGTCTCGGCGATCAAGCTGACGCTGCTCGTCGCCGCCATCGCCGTGCCGCTCAATCTGGTGTTCGGCGTCGCCGCGGCGTGGGCGATCGCCAAGTTCGAGTTTCGCGGCAAGCAGTTCCTGATCACGCTGATCGACCTGCCGTTCTCGGTTTCGCCGGTCGTCTCCGGCCTGATCTACGTGCTGCTCTTTGGTACGCAGGGCTGGTTCGGCCCGACGCTCGCCGAATACGACGTCAAGATTCTCTTCGCCGTCCCCGGCATCGTGCTGGCCACCATCTTCGTGACCTTTCCCTTCGTCGCGCGCGAACTGATTCCGCTCATGCAGGCGCAAGGCAGCGAGGAAGAGGAAGCCGCCATCGTGCTCGGCGCGCGCGGCTGGACGACTTTCCGCCGGGTGACGCTACCCAACATCAAGTGGGGGCTGCTCTACGGCGTGATCCTGTGCAACGCGCGCGCCATGGGCGAGTTCGGCGCGGTTTCGGTGGTCTCCGGACACATTCGCGGCAAGACGAACACCATGCCCTTGCAGGTCGAGATCCTCTACAACGAATACAACTTCGTCGCCGCCTTCGCGGTGGCTTCGCTACTCGCCTTGCTCGCCTTGCTGACGCTGGGCATCAAGACGTTCATCGAGTGGCGGGCGGGTAACGGCGGCCAAGCGACGGCCGCGAGCGAAAACTTCGAAAGGGCGGCAACATGAGCATTTCGGTCAACAAGATCAGCAAGCGCTTCGGCGATTTCACGGCGCTCGACAACGTCAGTCTCGACTTTCCCTCCGGCGAACTCGTCGCGCTGCTCGGACCGTCCGGCTGCGGCAAGACGACGCTTCTGCGCATCATCGCCGGCCTGGAAACGGCCGACGCGGGCGATGTTTTCCTCGAAGGCACGGATGCGTCGGCGATGCATGCGCGCGAACGCGCCGTCGGTTTCGTCTTCCAGCACTACGCACTGTTCCGCCACATGACCGTCTTCGACAACGTCGCCTTCGGACTGCGCGTCAAGGACCGCCGCGAGCGCCCGGGCGAGGCCATCATCCGGCACAAGGTCAAGGAACTGCTCGAACTCGTTCAGCTCGACTGGCTGGCCGACCGTTACCCCTCGCAGCTGTCGGGTGGGCAACGGCAACGGATCGCGCTGGCGCGGGCGCTGGCGGTCGAACCCAAGGTTCTGCTGCTCGACGAACCCTTCGGCGCGCTCGACGCCAAGGTGCGCAAGGAATTGCGCCGCTGGCTGCGCAAGCTGCACGACGAACTGCACATCACCAGCATCTTCGTTACCCACGACCAGGAGGAGGCGCTGGAGGTGGCCGACCGCGTGGTGCTGATGGATCACGGCCGGGTCGAGCAGATCGGCACCCCGGACGAAGTCTATGACCATCCGGCGTCGCCCTTCGTCTATGGCTTCCTCGGCTCGGTCAATCTGTTCCACGGCCGGGTGGATGGACAGGAATTGCGCGTCGGCGAACATTCGCTGGCATTGGAAGCACACGATCTCGCGCACGATGCGTCGGCAGTCGGCTATGTGCGTCCGCACGAACTGCAACTCTTGCCGGACGATGGGCAGGTCGTCGGCGGGCTACCCGCCAAAGTCCTGCGCATCTCGAGCGCCGGCGCGCTGGCGACCGTCGAACTGTCGCGCGAGGACGCCGACGACGTGCAAGGGGCAGGGCGCTTGCTCGAAGTGACCGTTTTCCGCGACACCCTCCGCCAACTGGGTATCGAAACCGGGGGCAGGGTACGCCTGAAGCCGCAACGCGTCCGGGTTTTTCCGGCTTCGCCCGAGACGTCGCGCTCGCCCGCTCCGGAGTATTCGATATGAACTTCCAGCAACTACGCATTCTTCGCGAGACGGTGCGCCAGGACTTCAACCTGACGACCGTCGCCAACACGCTGTTCACCTCGCAGCCGGGCGTCTCCAAGCACATCAAGGACCTGGAGGACGAACTCGGCATCGAAATCTTCGTCCGGCGCGGCAAACGCCTGCTCGGCCTTACCGAACCGGGCAAGGAACTGCTCGTCGTCGTCGAACGCATCCTGCTCGACGTGCAGAACGCGCGCAGCATCGCCGACCACTTCTCCAATCGCGCAACCGGCAACCTCGTCATCGCCACTACGCACACCCAGGCGCGCTACGCCTTGCCGGAAGTCATCAAGAGCTTCAAGGCCGCCTACCCGAAAGTGCATCTCGTCCTGCACCAGGGCAGCCCGCGCGAGATCGCCGAACTCCTCTCCGCCGGCGAAGCCGACATCGCGATCGCCACCGAATGGCTGAACCACGTCCCGGAGATCGCCACCTTCCCGTACTACACCTGGCAGCACGCCGTGATCGTCCCGCGCGACCATCCGCTGACCCGACTGAACGCCCCGACGCTCGCCGACCTCGCCGAGTACCCGATCATCACCTATCACGAAGGCTTCACCGGGCGCACCAACATCGACCGCAGCTTCGCCGAAGCCGGCCTCGTCCCCGACATCGTGCTCTCGGCGATCGACGCCGACGTGATCAAGACCTACGTCGATGTCGGGCTGGGCATCGGCATCATCGCCGCCATGGCCTACCACCCGGAACGTGACGGCAACCTGGTGCGCATCGACGTGCCCGACGTCTTCCCGCTCAACACGACACGACTCGCCATCCGCCGCGGCGTTTACCTGCGCGACTACGCCTACGACTTCATCTTCCGCCTGGTCCCCGGACTCAACGAGGAACGCATCGCCGAACTGCTCCGCAAGGAAACCGTCGGACGAGAGGATTTCGTGATTTGACCTGTTTTCCCTCGGGGAGCCGTATGTTACTTTACATAATACAAATTATGCGTCTCCCGGGTAGTTTACAAGATGTTGCGAATCTCAAGTACGCCACACTAATTGTTGTACCTATCCCAAAGCGTTCCGCACCAAAACGTACAATTCGGAACCGAGTACACCGCCGACGATACTTTACTGACACCAATATTTACTATGTTTGCGATCGTACTTCATTTAGTGTACCTGACGCTAGTGCTAGGCTTGGCGGGTATTCCGGTGCATTCTGAAGTCCTTGTATCAGAAGAAGGAGTTCTTTTTTCGTCGCGTGAGAGGTTTGACTAGAAGTTTCTGATCGGATTTTGATTTGGCGGCGAGTTCAGCTTCCAGCCTGCCAATTCGCTTTTCTCGAAGGTCCATCTCCCGTTCAAACAAGGCGACCTGAGTTTCCTTTTTGCTTAGTTGCTCCCGCATTGACTCCAATTGAGCAGTCATCTCTGTAAGCGTCTCCTTTTGCAACTGAAGCATTCCCTCCGCGCCCCCAAGTTTCTGGGTGAGTTCTCCTGCCTTTCTCTGCAGATCGGCCATTGCAGAAAGATGCCGCTCAATCGTGTCCTGATGTGATTGCCGAAGTTGTTGTATTTCGTGCTGCAGCTGGCTGGTCGTTTGGCGTTCCCGGTCGATTTCCAATAACGCACGCTTCTCGCTACCAAGAAGCCTTTCCTCCGATCGATCTAGCGCTTGGCGCTGCTTTTCCAGTTCTGACGTGAATTCCCGTCGTGCGCCGTCCAAAGCGGATTCGAGCGCTTTGTGTTGCTGTCCTGCGGAGATCAGTTGGCCCGACAACGCCTCATTGCTGGCCTTTTCCGACGAAAAATCCCTCTCCAGGCGTAGCGCGCGTTCCTCAACCGTTTGGAGTTCTTGGCATAGCCGTTCAAGTTCCTTCTGAAAGCCCAGCTTTTCCGTTTCTGCAAACTGTTGCGCCTCGTGCGCCGATCGGATTGACTCCGCCGCTTGGTCACGCAAAACCAGCAGATTTTGCTCGGCAGTCTCTTGAGCTTGTGTCCAGAGCCTCGCCACCATTTCACCAGCTGCGGTTCTAAGGGTTTCAGGAAGATCAGGATGTTCAATCCGGACGCGGCTTTTCTCCCTTAAATCCTCCCAAAATACGCGGAGAGCTTCAGCGGGGGCCGACATGCTGCCCTTGCGTACCAATTGGTAGAGCTTGTTGGCGGTGGGTGTGATGCCGTGACGGAAAAACAGCAGCACGCACACCTCCCGGTATAGTTCCTGGGTGTCCGTGAATTCCTCGCGCAGTCGTTCAATTTCGGTAGCGATTTGGTAATCCAAAGCGTTGTCGGCATTCATGGGTTGATTTCTTCAATCTGAACTATTAGTAATATAACGTATTACGTTGCAAATACAACCTAACAGACATAATATTTGACATTACGACTATAATGTCGAATTATTGCGGTGTGATGGCTTTGCGGAAATACTGAGGCCTCGATCCCCGATTTCTGACCCAAAATGACCGACTCCGCGCTGGCGCCAATCCCTGTTGAGCACATCCTGTTGCCGGCCGACCTCGATGGCAGCCAAGGACGTAATCGTGCCGTTGGTCGTGTCGCTCAGATTGCAGCCACCAATGATCTTCAGGCCATTCACGCTTGGTTGGCGCGCTTCGTCGAGACCAAGACGACGTACGACAACTATCGAAAAGAAGCCGAACGACTCTTGCTCTGGTCAACGCTGCAGTTGGGGAAACCCCTCTCCTCCTTAACCCACGAGGACTTTCTCGTTTATCAACAGTTTTTGCTCGATCCTCAGCCACGAGATCGATGGGTTGCGGGCGGCGGTCGGAAACACCCAAGGGATGATCCTCGCTGGCGACCGTTCTACGGACCTTTGTCAACGGCCAGTCAACGTCAGGCGATGATCATTTTGAATGTAATGTTTTCCTGGTTGGTTGATGCCGGTTATCTGGCCGGCAATCCTTTGTCTCTATCGCGTCACCGAGCGCGCCGGGCCAAACCGAGAATCACTCGTTACCTGGATCCAGACCTTTGGCAGGAACTGAAAGTCTTTATCGATAGCATGCCCCGCGAAACCGATCGGCAACGGGCGCATTACTTTCGGGTACGGTGGCTATTCACCCTCCTCTATCTGGGCGGCCTTCGGATCTCCGAAGTCGCTGAAAATACCATGGGCAGCTTCTTTTGCCGGCGCGATCGTGAGGGTGACGAGCGCTGGTGGCTGGAGGTCCTCGGTAAAGGTGACAAAGAGCGTTTGGTGCCGGCGACTACCGAGTTGATGGTGGAATTATCCCGTTATCGTCGTGAAAGCGGTTTGGCGCCCTGCCCTAGCCCCAACGAGGAAACGCCATTGCTGCTGCCGATCGGGAAGTCGCGAGAAGCATTGACTCGGGCGGCACTGCATTCGATCGTGAAAAAAGTTTTCGAAGGGGCGGCCGAGCGGTTAAGGCAGCGTGGCGACGAGTATGTTGTCCGTGCCGATTTGCTGGAGCGTGCCTCGGCACACTGGTTGCGTCATACCGCCGGTTCGCATATGGCTGATCAGCAGATCGATTTGCGCCTGGTCCGAGACAATCTGGGCCATGAATCGTTGAGTACGACGAGCCAATATCTTCATGTGGACGATGACCGGCGGCACAAAGAAACCGAAGAAAAGCATCGCATACGATGGTAAAGGTAAAGGCGATAGCTGATTCTCGGCCATCCGATGACTATGTATCCCGCCGATTCTAGCTACTACTTCCGCGTCGATGCCCATCTTGGCTTGCGCACCATGCGCGAAGACAAGCAGTTCCGCTTGGCAATACTGGCGGGACGGAAAGCCCAAATCGCAGCATCGCGCCTTGGTTACCGCCACAAAGGATATGCACGAGTCGGAAGCGATCTACCGGATGTCCTTCTGGACACATCTCACCCGTATGCAGGAGTTGCAGGCTTCCGGCTTGAGGCAGGCCAGACCAGAGGCCCATTCGTATGCCTTGACAATAGGAATATTAAATGACGTGCCCTGCACCCGCTGCCCTGGAAGACGCACTGAACCACCTATGGTCGTTGGAACCTATCGACCCGAACGTGTTGTTCAAAACGCCAGCCTTTGTCTGCCTGCGTGCTGTTTGCCAGGACAGCTACGCGAACACGGAATGGGAGCAAACCCTAAACTTCGCATTGCTGTATGCGCTGCATTCCCTCGGCCTACCGTGCCTCCAGCCCCTCACCCCAACATCGACCTTATCCGTCCCAGAAGTGGCCCAAGCTCTTGACCGGGCGTTCTTGCTCGAAACGGTTACCTGGACGCATCTCTGCCCCATAAACTTGGCCAGCGATCTGCCGCCGTTGAAGTTTGGCCCCGCCGAGCTTCGCCATTTCAGTAGCAAGGAACTGTACAACCTGTTCGGCTGGGAGCAGTTGACCAGATACTACCCGTCCAGCCTGCCCGACCTAAGCGATCTGAGTCAATTCCAATGGCTGGTCGTTTCCGAGACCAGACGGGCCGAATCGACCGCCAGCGCACGCGCCCTTCCTGCCTTTGAGAACATCCTGTCCGCCCCGGACCCGGCGCGTATCGACCCGCATACCAACCGACTGCCTACAGCGGTCGAGCGGGCGCTGCTATTCCTACTGCTGGCACCATGGGAAGACTGGGCGGAAATGCCGGGCATCGACTGGCGAGGCTTCACCATGCCCTGGGTTTATTCGCGCTGTGACGATCTATTCGTACGGCCTCCCCTGCCACTCTCTGCGCACAGCCTCAGTTGGGAGCCTCACATGGGCACCAATCGCTTTGGCGAAGAAGTCGAATGGGAAGCCCCAGTGGAACTCCCTCTGCGGGACACGGTGGCGCAACTACCCGGCATACTGAGCGAAACGGCATGGGCCGATTTGCAAGCTGCACTTCGATCCCCGTTGTTCGAGACGCCGGTGACCCACTTCCTGGTCCGGGCCTATCTCGCTGATGGCATCGACGAGTTTCTGGCTCACCTGACCACGCTCGAAGCGGCTTTAGGCACTAAACGGGACTACCAGCCAAGACCGAACGCGGACCGTCACAAACACTTGAGGGGCGCCACCCAACGGATGGCAGCCAGAGTGAGCGGCCTACTGGGATCACCGGACTATGGGACGATGTACAGCCGCCTGTTCGACCAGCGAAGCGCCTTCCTTCACGGTCGACCGGTGCAACCCATTTCCGTTGAGGATCGCGTCAGCGCACGACGCTTGGCCCGCCGTGTCGTACTGGAGTTGATCGAGGTCGCGGGATCGTCAGAAACCTGCTCAAGGGAAGATTGGCTGGACACTTTACTCGCCAAGGGTGCGAGCTACCGGACCGCTCGTTAGAGAACCTCTGAACAAGCGCAAAGAGCGACGCGCGAACGTGTCGTTCTTTGGCGAAGACGGGGAAATTGGCGTGATTTTCATGCCAGTTTCGAGTTTTGACGGGCCATTCGTGGCCCGTTTCCGTTCAGCGGGCGCACTGTGCCCCTTGAGACCTGAGCAAACGGTGCCGGACCATGAACAGATTGGCCAACGCGCAGGTGACGAACAGGCGGTGCGCATTCTTCTCCAGTCCGCGATAACGCACCTTGGCGAAACCGAAGACGCGCTTGATGACGCCGAACACATGCTCGACCTTGGCGCGCACTTTCGATTTCGTACGGTTCTTCGCCTTCTCCACCTCATCGACGACACCGTTCTGACGGTAGCGCCGGTTGGTGAAATCCGTGGCGCGCGGCGCGCATTGTCGGATGGCCTCACGCTGCCCCCGATACGCCTGATCACCCCAGACGCGGGTTTCGTCTCCGTGCAGCAAATCCGGCAGGATCGTGCTGTCAGCAACGTTCGCCGCGGTAGCAACCACCGAATGGATGAGCTTGGTCTTGCTATCCATGCCGATGTGCGCCTTCATACCGAAGTACCATTGATTGCCCTTCTTGGTCTGGTGCATGTCGGGGTCTCGCTTCTGCTCGGCGTTCTTGGTCGAGGACGGGGCATTGATGATGCTGGCGTTAACGATCGTGCCGGTCGAGACCTTCAGCCCTTGTGTTTCCAAATGTCGATGCACTTCCTGAAACAGGCGGCGTCCCAAGTCATGTCTCTCCAGCAAGTGCCGGAATTTGCACACCGTCGTCTCGTCCGCGGCCGGTTCGCGTCCCAGATCAATGCCGACAAAGTCGCGCATCGCCAGCGAGTCATACAGCGTTTCTTCAACCGCCGGATCAGACAGGTTGAACCATTGTTGCAGGAAATAAATACGCAGCATCCGCTCCAAGCCGATCGGTGGGCGTCCCTTGCCTGCTTTCGGATAAACCGATTCCACAACCGCACACAGCGCCGACCACGGAACAACCCGATTCATTTCCGCCAGGAATGCCGCTCGCCGCGTCGTCTTGCTGTAACGGTCAAAGCCCACGGTCGATAGCGTCATCTGTTTCATCCGAACAACCTTCTCGCACAGTCAAGTCGCTTCGAACAACGCATCTCCTGCCAAATCCGTCGACACCTTTTTCAGAGATTCCTTAGCGGTCTTTCAACATCTGCTGCACGGTTGTTCAGGACCTCAACGCATTCGCTACATCAAGGTGCCCGGGGTTCTCTATTGAGCACGCCATGTCGTGCCAGCAGTCGGTCGAAAAATTCGGCAACGCATTGTTGAGCGAGCGGCCCAACCTCGCGCCGCTCGAAGTTGACGTCCAGGAACTCGTGCCCGCCGAACCGATAGACCTCGTATCCCGCCAGTCGCAGCTGACGGTCTTCCGCAACCATCTCGGCATAGCGCTGCGCACTTGCGATAAAGCGATCCGGCGCCTGGGGATCGGGCGCGGCGTAGTGCTGGCAGCCATCAATTTCGATCACGATGCGCACACCCTGCTCCAGCATCAGCAGGAAATCCATGCGTTGACGGGCCAGGAATTGCTCGTCGCCGCGCTGCCGGCGGGTGTAAGGGTCATAGTGCAGATAGACCTGCGGAATCAACGCCGGTAAATGATCGCCCAGCAAGCCGCCGTAGCGCTCGTAATAGCCCTGGAACACCGCAAACTCACCCGCCGAACGGGCACCGAGCACAGCCTGACGCAGCCGCCGGAACAATTGCTCTTTTGCGCTGATCGGATCGCTGATCCCTTGCCGTTCGGCATACCAGTCCCGCAAATTCTTCCAGAGCAGCAGTCCCGAACTGGGCAGAAACCGGTCGAAGACCAGCACTTTATCGGCATGCCTGACGATCTCGACATCGTTGTTGACCGCATCACGGAAGACCAGCTCCGGCTTTTCGCCGACCGAGGCGAAGATCAGGTTCTTCATTGTCCCGGCGACGCCGGCCTGCGCCCGGAGGACCCCATAGATGGCGTACCCGGACTCCATCCCGGTCTGCCGTACCGTGAAGCCATCCCGACTCAGTGCCGCGTCAATTGCGCTGGACAACTCGCCCTGCTCCGCATCGCGGCGCGTCATGGGATGCAAAAGCTTCGTCAGTAGCGCGAAGAAGCGTGTCTGGCTGCACGTCAGCGCACCGCATTTCTTCAGCAGTTCTTCGTGCGACCAGTCGTCGTTGCGCAAGCAATGCTGAACGATCTGCCCGTGCAGACTGGTGCGCCCGAGCAACCCCGCCGTATCGTCCTGAATGACCGAGGTACCGAACACCTCGCTCAGACTGTCGATCAGCGGCAGCTCACCGAATAGCGAATCCAAAGGATTGAGTGCCTTGAGCACGTCACACCGGACCAGCGCGCTGACCCGATGCTCCGCGTGAAGCGTCATCTCGGAAAGCGTGTTCTCCAGATCTTCCGATGCGTACTCACGCAATATCCGGGCGGCCAAAGCGAGAAGGTCGGCCTCGTCCCAAGAAAGTATGCGGCGCCGGACGTACATCCGCTTGCTGCCGAAGGCCTCCTGCGCATCGCCCTCCGCGACGGCTTGTTGAATCCCCAGGCGGACACAAACCTCCGGGACCTCATAGGCCTTGGCTGCGGTAATGGCCCGTGCAATCTGCTCCCTCACCGCCACCCCATCCAGAAATTCGGCGATGGTGACAACGCTATAAATTTTGGCGGGATACGCTCGCAGATGACATCCAGAGAGGTGTGGATGCCTACCTGGGTCCGCCAACCCACGATCGACTGTTGTCCTTGCTCTTTCCGGCGATGGCTCCAGGCATCAACGGCGGGTTCGGTTGCATAAAAAACCGCAGTTCATAGCCATGAATGATCTGCCAGCAGGACACGTCTGACACAACTCATCCTGGCTACGTCGGCCGGATAAGCCAAGGAGCATTTCGGCATCAGATTGGCCTTACTCGTCCCCGTCGAAAACCGTCAGGGCGTGGTTGAGCCGTTCTTCGCGCCAATATTTCGCCGTTTGTCGCCGAGCACTTTTAACCTGCCTATCGGCCACGGATTCCACCAGCGGCTTCAGGCGCGACTGCGCCGACGCCTCTCTTTCGACCTGTGGCACTCCTCGCTCGGAACCAAATGCGAATTCCTGCAGGAATGCAGTCTCCATCTTGGGCATACCCAGATCGACCGTGTGCTGAAAAAGCCGCTCCGCCGATCGTGGGCGTCGTACCGATGCCGAGGCGGCGGCCGTCGCCTCATCCACCCGATGCGCTTCAAGGTACAGTTCCTTGACCACTTGCGGACTGACTGGGGCACGCGGCAAGGCCACCCGTGTACGCCCGAATTTCCCCGCCTGAATACCGCCCGTCGGGCGGGCGTAGATGACGGCGTCGCTCATTTCCACCGCACTGCTCGGACGGTCCACCGCGTTGCCCTCCTCGCCGTAGATCGGCGTCCAGGACGGCTCGGCCGGACTCTTGCCGTAGAACGCGAAGTACGCCCCCCTTGAACAGCGCGCCCGGGCGTAGGCTTGCGCGGCCAGGTAAGCCGCATGGAAGCGTTTCGTCTCGCGCTTACCGCGGTGTACGGCTGCCATCGTCTCCACGAGGAGCGAGGCTCCCATGGAGAAAATCGGCAGTCCCCGGCCAAGCGCCAGGTCGATCAACGAACGGACCTCCGATTCCTTGGCACCTTCCCGCTGAAGCGCCAGAGCCGCCGACACGATCGCGCCGTCGGCCATGTAGGGAAACCAATCGACAAGGTTGGCCACCCAGTCGTGGCGATGCTGTAGGCGCCGATTCTTGAGCAGAACGTAGGCGCCCGCCGCCGCCGAGACCGGGTCCCGCTTCTTCTCGTAGAGCAGAAGGTCCGCCGCATCCCAGGCCTCGGCCAGACGATCTGCTTCGGCGACTGCGCCTCGCGCCAGGTAGGACATAATCAGTTCGTTATCCGGTTCGGCCCGCCCCACGGTGATATCGAGCGCATCGCCCTCCTCCGCCACGCTGCGCGTCAGCGCCACGCGCACAGGGCCGCCGGGTGGCAACGAAACCAGCCGCCAGGCCACTTCCTCGCCGCCGATCTGCAAGAGATGGGGGAACCGCGGCACGTCGAAGACGAGTTGCTGCATGCCGTTGTCGCGCTGATGCTCAAGGGGTCGCAGCCCTTTCGCTTCCCATCGTCCATCATGCAGGGACCATAGCGTCAACCAGACCTTGCCGATGCGCCGGTTGGTGTTAACACCGGACTCAGCTACGGATCGCAGATGACCGAGAGACCGGAACGGAGTCACCCATTGCAACCACTCGTGGGGGCTCTCGTCTCCCAGATGCAGCGTTGTCTCCGCGCGATCGCCGCGCAGTTCGACCGTCTGTTGGACCGACGATCCGTTGGGCAACTTGCCCAGTACGTGCACACGGTCCCATGACAGTCCCCGCCGTTCCAACAGTTCGAATCGGCCGGGCTGGCTGGGCGAAGCCGTGCCGCTTGCAAGAATACTCCCGTCCGGTGCATAAACGTCCACTGGCAGCGTCAGCAGCCGCGATTCCGACCAAGAGCCCGACACCGAGACTGTCAATTGCGTCATGGCCTTGCTCCTTAGGAAATGCGAAAGCGGCAGGTATGGACCGCCCTCGTCAGAAACTGCCTGGCGTAGAATTGCTCGGGGTACTCATTGTTTTGGGCATTGGTGCCGTACGACCACTCTCCCTGCTCCTTCACGAAGCGCGCCGGACCGCCAGCAAGCGGCTGGATATCCCGCTGCTGAGCCGCGTCCTCCATGAAGGCGCGCGCCACGGGACGGTAACCCTCGGGTAGCACATCCATATCCACAAGCACCGACGGGCGCCGGGTTTGAACATGCATCGCCACGCTCCAATCGCCCTCGCCCTCCGTCTGCCCCAACTTCTGGCGCTCGCCGGTGGCTGTCTGCTGTGAGAGCGCCAGGAAGTCGGCCGTGGCGATGCGCAAAGCGGAGACCCCGACGTCGAAACCTGCCCCATCCGTGCGCTGGTTTCCGCAATGACCGCCCAAGGCCTGCAGGAGCGCCGCCGTGAAGCGGGCCACTCCGTCCTGCGGCGCATAGGCGAGCCGGTTCGCCGTGGTGGCACGCAGCACCGCCCATTCAGTCGTCTGGGGCGGCCCATTCCGCTTGCCTGGGATGAGCGCCTTCGGATCGTCGATCTGATTGATCAACTCTTCGCTGAGTTCCATGCAGGCGTCAATCAGGAAGAACAGGCTGGCCGCCGTCTTGCGAATCGTCGCCTGGCAGGTGTTGGACACATGGAAGACACCCGACCAAGGATCGTCCGGTAGCTCACCAAAATCATCGGCCACTAGGTACTGGCTGATGCCGTTGCTGACGCCATGGCCGCAGAAGTGGAACACGCCGCGACTGCCCGGGTTGGCGCCGAGCCGGGCCAGCCACTGCGAATAGGCGGCCTTGATATTGGCTAGGGTTGGACGCGTCGTCGGAGAGGCGGCCCCCGATGGCGCATGGTATGGCTGCGCGGGCGAGGTCAGCATCACGAGCGAACCTAGCGGCGCCTCGGGGTTGTAGAAGGCCCTATCGGAAGGCAGCGCCTGTCCTACCGGCATGGCATCGGGGCCACTCAGGAACCAATCAGCCATGGCTACGGCCGACAAGCGCGGCGAGGTCAGCGATTTCAAGCCGCCAAAGCCTGCCGCAGCGAGATGCGGATATTCCCCGCAGCCAACCAGCAGCACATGGGTAGCAGTGGTGTTGGGATTCAGCCGAACGGCATCCGACTCGAAGATGAGCCCCATCAGACCACCTTGCCCAAGCGGACAGCGAGGCGCTTGTAGAAGCTCGGGCGGGCGAAATAGCCGCCATGGGCATCCAGCAGGCCATAGCCGGTGTCGAACCGGTAGTCGTCCACACCGTTGAACACTGCGGCGGCGCGGAAGGAGAACACGTCGTTCGTGTCGTAGACGTTCAGCCACCGCACCGCACGCACCGGCCGCTCCAGACGGTCCTTGTCCGGGTTGGCCGGCGGCTCCTTTGAACTGCTACGGTACAGCGCCATCTCCTCGAACAAGGCAACCTGGGAGCCTACAGTCACGAAAGCGTTGACCTCGACGTCAGGAGCGAAACAGGTCAGCGCGTCGTACATGATCACACCGCCCAGGCTGTGGCCAATCACGATAAGCTTGTCGTCTCCGGGCTGCTTGGCCGCCTGCGCTGCGCGCAACTTGGCAAGTACGTCCTCGAGGATCTTGCCGGGCTGCTGCAGGGTTCCCCGCTTGTCCAGGTAAACAAAAACATCGCCCAAAAAGCGCGATGCTTTGGCGTGGGTAGATTTACGCGCCAGGCCCACCGCCAGCGAAGTTAATGCATCCCCAGGCGCATCGGCCAGGCGGCTCAGCGCTTCCTTGAGCGACAGGAACCAACTGCCGATACCCAACGCCTCTGCCTGCTTTCCGGCCAGTGCCCCGGGACGGTAAGGTTCGATCGCGGCCATCAACTGCTCTACGAACTCTTTGTTGGGCAAGGAAGGCTCCTGAAAGGCCCAAGCCGGCACCGGGTTAGCCTCGGCGTAGGCCATTGATGCCATATAACCGTCCAGCAGTTCGCCATACCCCTGATCGGGTCGCAACACGGCCGAAGCGGTATCCCAAACCAGATCGACGGCGGTCGCGAACCCCTTGGTTTTGCTAAGTTGCCCCAGGTTCACCCCTTGCGCGCCATACTGGAAGCGGGCCTCCCCCTGCCAGACCTCGGGATTATCGGAGCCGCCACCCGGCGAACCCAGCGCAAGCGCCTCGACGTCCTCCGAACCGGAAGGCACCGAGGCTTGGTTCCAGCGGAATTTGACACCTTCTCCACCCCAGTAGGGAAAACTGATGGAGACCTTCTGCGCATCGAGACCGATGCGCGGCGCGAGCAGCGACTTGAAAAATTCCGTCTTGCGCGCCACGCCTTCTTTATAGTCCGCATCCTCGATGCGGTTGTTAACGCCATGAACAAACACGATGGGCATGATCCTCTCCTCAAGTTTTGGGCGAGCCTCTGCCCAGAATTCATTGATGACGGCATGCTAATGACTCAGCTAATACTTACTATTGGCATATCAAAAAATTACCAACACGACCAAGTATTGCAGCCAGTCTGGATCCTCAAGACTGCCACATCCGCTTTTGACTGTACGAGCGGCCTGCTCAAGACGAAGCGATGAAAGGCACACCACATTGACAGCCTGCAATACGTTCCAATTTTCGGCGCTTACAGATAGCGCCCCATGTCGTAAGCTTAAGCCTCGATTTATCATTGCTCAATACAAAGGGGTTTCTTCGGACGTCGCGTCAGTGAAGCGATCATAGGCAACGCCGGTCGTACCGAGGCCCAGGGTCCCAGCCATAGAAGTCCCACCATTATGCTCGCGGGGGTACCAAAGTGGCCATCCAGATCAATCACCACTTCCGCCATCCACGTCAGTTCTGGCGTCTTGGAGAAGAAGATCTCGCGCGCATATCGACTATTGCTCCTCCTTCCCTACCTAACTTCGTTTGACATTATCGCCCGAACGTCTGGACGTCGGCCTACGACTAAACGCTCGCGTGGTAGGGGTGGTGCCCTCGTCACGTGCAGTGCAGACGTCAAACAAACCTAAACCACTCCCGCCGTTCGAGTCTCACCCCGTGTCGGTCAGCAATGCTGCGGTCACCGTAGAGGATTGACGGAAAATGAAACTATGACAATCGAAAGGATTACTGTCGTCAGCACTTTTGCGAATGAGCCATACATCACTTATCTCCTTGGGAAGCACCAGTTTCGTTATCCATGGCGTGCCACTACCGGTTCCCCATGGGAGCGTAGTTCTAGGGATGCACTGATTTAATCCCGCAAATAACGGTGGGACTTGTCGATGACATGCGAGAATTGACCTGATGAGGACACGACGGACAGCCCCGATGCAGAAGAGCTTTTCTGACCTGGAGTACGCGGCCAAGCGCAAGGTAACGAAGCGCGAACGGCTGCTTGGCGAACTTGAAGCCATCACGCCGTGGGCGGACTTGTTGACAGCGCTGGCGCCGTGCTACCCGAAGGGTGAAGGACGCGGACGACCGCCGATTGGGCTGGAGCGGATGCTGCGCATGTACATCGTGCAACAGACGCTTGGACTGTCCGACGAAGGCATCGAGGACGCCCTGTATGACAGTCATGCCATCCGCCACTTTGTCGGCATCGACCTGGGCCGGGAAACTGCACCGGACGCCACGACCCTGCTCAAGTTCCGGCACCTTCTGGAAGCGAACCAACTGACCGAGCGCATCTTCACGACGATCAAAGCGCATCTGGCTGAGAAAGGCCTGATGTTGCGTGAAGGCACCATCGTTGACGCCACGATCATCGCCGCACCCTCGTTGACCAAGAACCGGGAAGGGCAAAGAGATCCCGAGATGCATCAGACCAAGAAAGGCAATCAATGGCACTTCGGCATGAAAGCACACATCGGCGTCGATGCCGAGTCGGGACTCGTGCATACCGTGATCGGTACGGCGGCCAACGTCAATGACGTCACGCAAGCGCAAGCGTTGTTGCATGGCGACGAGACGGAAGCCTTCGGCGATGCCGGCTACCAAGGCGCCGCCAAACGGCCGGAAGTCAAAGGCGAGGTGCTCTGGAATATCGCGATGCGGCCGGGCAAGCGTCGGGCGCTGGACCTGGGCCGCGCAATTGACCGCTTGCGCGACCAGATGGAAACGATCAAAGCCCGGATTCGCGCCAAGGTCGAGCATCCCTTCCACCTCATCAAGAACCGCTTCGGCTTGAAGAAGGCCCGTTATCGTGGATTGGCCAAGAACACCGCACAGCTGATGACCTTGTTCGGCTTGGCGAATCTGATGATCGCCAAACGGCAGTTGCTTCAACTCGACGCCCAAGGTGCATCCTGAGATGGCGGCAGAACGAGGAAATCCCGGAAAAACCCCGGCAGGGAGGCAGAATCCGACGGCTTCCACGTCGATCGCTCGAAATGCCTTCCCGAAAAGCCAGGAAGTCCGTGCTGATTCCGTTCGAATGGGCATTACTTCAGCGTGTCCTTAAGGGAATTACTTCACATATCAACAAAAAAATCTTCGTCGGCCGTTTTTAACTACCTGCATAGTGCAAGCTGAGGAAATTTGACATTACTGCCAAATCAACAAAAACCACCGTCAATGAACGCGGTGTAGATTAGGTATTTGGTCGCCAATAGACTAATGAGAAGCACGATGCATAATCTGTTCCAATGCCGACCGTATCTGTATCTCGAGACCTCTTGACTCACGTTTTGTAAAAGTCTTCGACACAAGTTGCCCTTATAGCTGCCCTTGTAGCTAGGCCACACGAGTCGTGCCCTACAGTCAGCTGTGAAGTACGACAAGGCCATTCAAACGCCAATTCGAAAGGTCAGTATCATCTTTCGGGTGTCGTCCGATATCGGAAGATTGGTTTGGCGGACAACTCATCGGCCATTACTGCCGTTCAACCCTCCCGCTTGAACGGCTGCCGTAGCGCACAAAGCTGCCTGCGCAGTCTCTACAAAACCCGGGGCGATTCACTGTTGCCGACGTAAAACATTCGCGCTACACTATTCAGCATGTCCCGTTTCGGCGGACTGGGCCATCTGCGGCCTCGGTTATGAGCGACCCAAAACGCGGGATGCTGAGTGGCACCATCGATACGAGTGACCCCAAAACAGCATCGAATCATTTGTTTTGCGTTGGCCAGTACAGGTCTTTTTCAGTCATGTGCATTTGGCCGGTTAAACGCTCGGACGGTACGCACACCTACGACTTGAAGAGGCTTTTTATGCGCCACGAAATCGACATCGATTACACTAAACAAGCGGCAGACCATCTGCGCGAAGAAAGCAAGCGCCTTGGCGCAAGCTCAGGAATCAAATCTGGTCACGCTCACATGCTCGTAGCCGCAGCATTCGGCTACAACACGCGCAAGGCGATGCAGGATGACCCCAAGGGTCCATATTTTCACGACCAGTGGCTTAGCAGTGAAGCCGGAGACGTTGAGAAGATCAAGGAAGTTATCGGGCGCATGAATGGAGCACCGGTTCAACCCGAACAGGCTCCGTTGATCGCCGGCATCATCCAAGATGGTCTGACGCCTGCATGCATCGAATGCGGCACCCACAGCTCTCATAGCGAACCGCTTGGCCTTGTTGAACCTGGTGATGATTCGGAATGGGTTTGCCCAAGTTGCGCAAGGGACGAATACCAGTACGGACGTTGCCGCTGCTGTGGTGATGGCAAGCTCTTCCGCCTGGAGGACTTGGACGACGAAGGGCTTTGCAAAGAGCACGAGGGGGAATTCGATTACAGCCAGGAAGAATTGGACGACATGGAGAGTTATATCGAAAACGTCCAAAAAGACGGCTGACCAGACAAGTTCTGAGTGATTTCTTTTTTGACAGGCCCCTTCTTGGGGCTTGTTTTTTGGCTGTTCAACTCACGTAATCCCTACTTACAATCGACGGCTATTCAATATGGGTGGACGAAGCAGCCTTTCTGCTAAGCCAATATCTGCTGTTCTGCTTGCGATGGGGATTAAGAGTGGAAGCATTTCACGCATTTGTGACCGGACCATATCAAACGGCCAAGATCGATTTTGAAAATAAGAGTTGGCACACCGATGCGGGCATCAAGGATGTGCCTGGCTGGTATTTCGTGACGACGAACGCTCCGATGTCCGTGCTGGCTGCCCAGACGCTTTGGGATACCACCTACATCCAAAAGCGAAACAAGAAGAAGGCTTCGGTCAAGAATTACAACCTTGCGGAGCGAGCTGGCCGACACACAGACCATCTGGCGCGGTTCTGGAATACGACGATTGTCTATTCCGGGATGGCATCAAGCCTGAGAAACCGTGCCAGGGAACACACGTTTGGTGATCCCGGCACAGGTGGCCTGGCTCTCTATCGCTATCCTGCGCTGGCCGACTACAACTGGACTTTCAGCTTCCTTCGCTTCGATGCCCACTTCGAACATTGCGACGACACGGACACCATTTTGAAGCTGGGTGAGCAGATGTGGCGATCTGCCAACGGCTGGCCGCTGCTTTGCGCTGAATGACCTGAATAGCTACTGAACCTCAGAATTGGCTTAGCAATGAAAAAAACTAAATCAACACCACTCCCGCTCTCCTTTGCCGACTACGGACGGCTGAACCGTATTCTGGTTACCGTCCTAAACAGCGTGGATGCCCATACCGCCAACGGGTGCGTGTTTTTCACGATGGTTGGTAGCTATATCCTCGACAAGGCATTCGGGCTTAAAACTCAACCCGTCTGCGGCTCTGCCTTCTTCCGTGTCGATGATGCAACTGAGTTTGTGATGGCTTTTACGGACATGGAGACTTTCGAAAAGGGAGAAGTCGCCAGCCACAACGAAGCCTTTCATGCTTGGATCGAATGCAATGGCGTTGTGATTGACCTCATGGCACCGATCTTCCGGGAGAACCTTCTGAAGAAAATCCCGGACTCGAAACTGCGCCTGCCACGGAAAATGTTCCAGAGGCCCAAATCAGAAATGGCCAATTCCCCATTCGAACTGGTACGAGAAGGCGACTTCTATCTGCAAGTGAATCCGACACTGACCAATGAGTTGATCAAGTTGTTCATGAGCCGAGCTGAAAATGGTGACCTGGCAGATGTCTGCCGACAGTGGTTCAAGCCGACCCCAAAGGCAATTCTTTCTGAGCTTAGCCTGGCAAGTAACGACGGAACACGGAGGGTGATGAAGCTGGAAAAACTGGAACTCGTCGGCAAATGGTGATCAATCGTCGTTCGACGATCTATGCCAGTCATAGTGATCATGCAGGAGACTTGTCGAGGCCGACGAGTAGAAATAGGGTTGACTCCCCTACCTCGATTTGTTTGACATTACCCCCCTCTCGTCCGGATCTCGACGTGAGCGGTCATTGAGCTGCTGTACCGAATCGGACCGCGATCAGCTGCTTACCTGCCACTCAAATCAGACCTCGGATGTTTACTGAAAACGGTGCGATTCAGCGATCCGGTTAATAGGGTTCTTCAGTCACTTTTCATTGGATCGGACTTTGAACGAAGAATTGAAATCAGCGAAAGCAACATCAACCGAGTTAACTGGTGGCGCGGGGTTTACCTACGAAGACACGGTGGTTGCCTACTACCTCGCCGCGCTGTTGCGCGAAGAACGCGCGGCGTTGCAGGATGGTATCGTCAAGAGCGTTGCTATCCAGCAAAGCGGCCACGACCGCCCGATGGACGACTTGATTGTCGAATTCGACAATCAAGGCATCGTTGCCAATCTCGATCTGCAAATTAAGACTGCGGTTTCGATCGGCAGTGGGAATGAGCCTTTCAAAGACGTCGTTGCGCGCGCAGTTGAGACACGGGCGAAAGAAGGCTTCAGGCCCGACCAGGACGCCTACGGTTTTGCGGCGGAGAAAGTCGCAGTTGCAGGTCTCCAAGCGTTGGAACGACTAACTGAGTGGGCAAAATCAAGTCCCGACGCGGCCCACTTTGCGCGGCGGTTTCAGCCCGATGGCGGCGCCGCGAAAACAGAGCATGCATTGCGCGACGACCTGAAATCGCTGATCGGCGCGAAGAATGATGAAGAGGAATGGCGGTTCTATCGCCAGTTCGTCGGCGCACGGTTTGACGGCCTCAAAGAAGGGGGGCTTTGGAGAACGGAAATCGTCAACCGCCTCCAAGAACTCGTCGAACGCAACGAAGACGGAAAAGATGTCCTTCTATTTGACCGTTTGTGCCGCTTAGCGCGAGACGGCTCGGGCACGGCGCAGAAATGGACCCGCGAGTCGTTGCTGGCGCTGTTACGGGGTGCAGTACAGTTGAAAGTGACCCCGAACTATCAGGCTGATCTCGTCCTAATCACCCAGTTTGCGGCCGAGGGGATGGCCGAAATCGTTAACGAAATCGAAGGCTTTCGGGTCGAACGTCCAACTCTTCACGATGAAGTTAGCGCAAAGTTGAAAGCGCATCGTGTTGTGAATATCAGCGGGCTTCCGGGCTGTGGAAAGTCGGTTGTGTTACGACGCATAGCCGTAGGTGCGCAGACGCGCGGGCCGATCCTTTTCCTCAAGTCAGATCGTTTGTCGGGAAAGAGCTGGTTGGAGTTCGCAGCGACGCTCGGCCTGCGCCACCATAAAGTCGAACGAGTTGCTTGCCGAGGTCGGCGCTACTGGTTCGCCTGTTCTCTATATCGACGGTATCGACCGCATTAACCCTGATCAGAAGCGGATCATTCTCGACATCCTTCATGCGATTGAAACCAACCCTGCGCTGGCAGAGTGGCGCGTCCTTGCGACCTCGCGCGATCAGGGGATTGAGACGTACCGTGCTTGGTTTCCGTCGACCTTCTGCAGGAGGTCACCAATCGGCGACGTCCAGGTCAAACCATTTGATGATACTGAGGCCGAAGCGCTTGCAACTGAGAAGCCGGGACTACGCCACCTCCTAATGGGTGCGCCCGCAGTGCGGGACATCGCCCGGCTGCCTTTCTTCGCCGCCGTTTTAGCGAGGAATTTTGGTAACGATGCCGGAGAACCGCAAACCGAGACCGATCTCATCAACGCTTGGTGGGCGCGGGCAGGTCATGATGCGCCCCCCAGCGAAGTCCCCAAACGTCAGCGAGCCCTTCTTGATCTCGCAGAAAAGGGCGTTGGCAACCTCGGCAAGAACGTTTCCGCTCGCCGGTTGGCGCTGCCAACATTTGACCACATTGCCGCGCTCAAAGCGGACCTGATCCTGCGGGGGCACGATGGTGACGCCGCGTTCTCGTTTACACATGACATCTTCTTTGAGTGGGTGTTCTTCCGTCTTCTTATCGACCTCGGCGCCGAATGGATTCAGGGACTCTCCCAAGCGGGTGAACCGCCGTTGCTAGGACGTGTTGTTGGACTATTGGCACAACACTCGCTGGCCACCCCCGGACGATGGTCTGCGGGATATCGCACGTTAGCAGCCTCGCCCCTTCGACCGCAATGGCGACGGGAGTGGCTGACAGCTCCGCCCTTCACGAGTGCATTTGTGGGTGTCCAAAAGGAATTCGCGGACCTCTTGGTCGCGGACGACTTCGCGTTGCTTGAGAAGTCGTTGGTCTGGTTTCAGGCGCAACACACCGTGCCGAGCCCAACTGTCCTTGGGCAGACCGACGAATACGGCGCAGACGTAGACCGCATCCGATTAGCCGAGCTGCTGAGCTGGCCCTCGGACTTCGTGAGTTGGGGCAGATTCCTCGATTGGCTGATTGCTCTGGCTCCGAACATCCCCGTACGGCTCGCGCCGATCATCGTTGAAGTGTTCTCGGTCTGGCAAAATGCACTATCTGACCTTCGCAATCCACGGTCCAAGGCCGTCATCGAGGCGTGTAATCGATGGTTGATTGATTTGGAGCAGGCGGTCTATCGGGAGCGGCCCAATTTTGAGCATGGAACGTGGGACGCGCTCGGACGCGACGCGCAGGAACAGTTCGCTATCGCGTTGCGCATCGTAATTTTGCGGGCAGCTCGCAGTTATCCGGAGTACGCGAGCGAACTCTTTGACCGTGCTGTCGTGAACAAAGAGATGCGCGAAGCTGCCTATTCCGACTTGATGGCGTACTCCTGGATCATGACGGAGGTATCGCCCGATAAGCTCGCTGCGGTCGCCAAGGCGGACATACTGGAAGAGCTGCCGCAGGAAAAAGCCGATCGTGAAAGGGAACGCCGGAGAGAATACTTCGAGTGGGTCCGCCACATCCGCGAGAAGCCCGAGAACGAGAGAACCGACGACGAGAAAAGAGCGCTTGAACACGTCCATCTTCCGATAGGCGTTGGCAGCGAGGTAGATGACGAGATCGGCATCACCCGGTATCACAACTATTACGATCCTGTTTCGGCGTTGCACGAGCCGTTCGCCAGTCTGTTCTCCAAAAAGCCTGAAATTGCGCTCAAGCTCGTTCGGGATATCGCAAATCATGCAACGACTGGTTGGCGCCAATTTCACAAGCTTTCCCGGCGGCCCCGCGGAACACCGATCCCGATCAGCATCGAATTCCCGTGGGGCGCCCAGCGGTTTTGGGGTGACTGGCCGGTGTACAGCTGGCATCTCGGCGAGCTCACGGCTCAGCCCCTCGAGTGTGCATTTCTTGCGCTTAGCTATTGGGCTTTCAAAAAGATCGAAGCCGGGCAGCCGGCCGACGAGATTATTCGGTTGGTGGTCGAAGGGAACGAAAGCGTGGCTGTGGCTGGTCTGGGCCTCGTTCTCGCCCTTGAGACATTCCATATATCGGAGGTGACGCTGGCCCTTGTGACCTGTCAACGTCTCTGGCCCTACGACATCGAACGCGTTCGCCAAGAGCCGACGCGGAACCTCGATCTATTCGGGCTCGGATTCCTTTTGCGCTTGACGGGCGATCGGGCGAAGGCAAAAGAGTTTCTCGACAAGCGCGAGAGCCGTTCGCGGAGTGTGAAAGATCTGTCGATGCATTTCGCCATCAATGCCAACGAGGCACTCAGTGAGCGGTTCAAGACGGCGCTCCGCAATTTCTCCGCGGTACTTCCTTACGAATTCGAGGAACATCGGTCGGATCCGACAGCAACGTCAGCATTAACCGAATTGGCGAAGGAATACGCGGCGCTTGCCGTTCCCGAAAATTATCGCGGCTACCGAATGCCCGACGACCGGCTTGTCGTGGCTTACGAACCGCCGCTGACCCCGGAAGACATCCAACGAGGTGAGGTTGCGCGCGCATACCTTCATCAACAGGGCTTCCTTGCTTGGGCAATGAAATCGCTTCGGGAGTCTGCCCTTGCGCCTGACAAGACACTTGCTGATGCGGTCGTGCTAGTTCGGCCGCTGTACGATCCATCGCTTTTTGTCGAGCGACTCGATGTAGGCGACGACACTGCTCAAAGCTTAGTGGCCGCCGTGGCAGCTTGCGTCGTTTGCTTTGGCGAAAAGTCCTCCGAAGACTACTCGTGGGCGCTTGGTGTCTTGGCGGACGTCGAAACGATGCGAGAACCCACCAGCGTCTTCAACGGCTCGAAAATTGCGTGGCATCCAGTACACCAGCTCATCTACGCCCTGCTGCATCTTCGGCGCTCAGACCCGGCGAACCTTGATCCGGCCCGGCGGCTGCTTCGGATAACCGCTCATCCTCATGAGGAGGCAGCCGAGCTTGCGTTTTCGGCGCTGCTCGCTGATCCCGCCCCTCATGTGTCGTGGACAGCAGCGCAGCTAGCGCTCGATCTAGCGCATTACTACCGGCCGACGATGACGAAGAGCGGGGTGCGGGACAGTAAGATTGGGAGAAAAGCAGCTAAGGAGGCTCGACGCCGAGCCGAGACGGCACTAAACGACAAGAAGCCAAAACCATTTTCTGGTCTTCCGGTCGCGTGGGTAGAACAAGCAGGCTCCGACGAATTTGCCGACGGCGACGGCTTGTCGCGGCGCGAGTCAGATCCGTTATTTGACGCACAGCGTGCCGAAAAGAGACTTCGCGGCTTTGCGATCGAGAAGTGGTGCGAGTCACCCAACTACAAACCCCTGGTGCTTGACCTGCTGCGAGCATTGGTGAAATGGACAAGTGCACGACTGAACCCGCCACGCACCGGCGGGCGTCGGCGCGACCGGCCAACGGACCTCATCCGATGGAATGATGCTCTTGGCGACTTGCTGGCGCGGGCAGCCCCCAGCTTTGATGCGACCATGATCAAAAACGATCTTCTAGTGCCGTTCCTGACCGGCGACGACTCACTCGATGTAATTGCGGAGTTTGCGGACAAGACCATCACGCGCCACGTTCTTGATGCCCATAAAGTCCCACCCGACACGTTCGAGCTTCTGGCGGTATGCGTCGATCGTGCCGTTAGTGACCCCACCTTCCGTGTTGGCAGTTACCGCGCCGGACAAGTATCGGGGCATCACCTGCCCAAATTGATCGACGCGTTGCTAGTTGTTGCGGTTGAACGCGCTGACGGAGCGACGCGTTACGTGAACGGCGACTGGAGCGAAATCAATCTCATTATGCCGATGGTGACCCGCCTCGTGACTGCTACGGGTTGGTCGACCTATGTTATGTCGAAGTTTCTGCTTCTGTGTGAGCGCGCAGGCAACGCCTACCCGGTTGACGACTTCATTGTGCAGGCGGAAGCGGTTCTCTCCGGCATCGATAACGCGAAAGGTAACTGGGTCGGAACCGGTCTCGTGGCCCGGACGGCAGCGACAGTACAGCGGCTTGCAGATGCAAACTATCCTCTACAGGCACAACAGGCCCAAGGACTGCTTCGGGTACTCGACGCGTTGATTGACCTAGGTGACCGTCGGAGCGCGGCCCTCGAGCAGACAGAAGCGTTCAAAAGCGTTCAAGTGCCAGTTTATGGCGAATCGTAGTGGTCGATACTTGAGCCCTTCGCGCACTTGCAAAACATCACGCCAAGCGGAGATCGAATCTAGGCTTCGGAAATACCAAATCAAATCACAGACTGTCGCAATCACTCGCTCAACTCTGCAACAAGCACAAAAAAAGAGCACGGCAGGAGGAGGTTTATTCAACGTCTATCCGCAGGCGCTCGCGCATCCTGCACCCGCATCCCCTATCGCTGCTCGTCGGCCTTGGCTGACGTTCACTCGCTTTGCTAGATGGGTCAGCAATGAGACGGACACCTACTGCTCAGTGACTGTCTGCCGGACGTCCCCGTCAGCTCTCGCATATTGCGGCTGACATGTGGCCACGAACTGGCGTCCAAGCTCTGTCATTGAAACCCAATGCATAGCGGCCATTCCCCCATACGCCCCTACGCTATCGATTAGGCCGAGCCGACCGAGATTTGTGAGCGCAAGGGCAACATCGGGGCGGAGGTTCGCTGGCTCGTAGGCCTTACCCGTAGAAACCAAGACCTCATCGGGTAGACGATGCGTCCAAAGCACAGCATATGGCTTATCGTGGCTCGGTGTATATACACGATCAGCATCACGTATTTTTTCCAGTATCGACGCATCAAACGAAGTGAGTTCCGCCAGTATGCTCACATACGCGCGACGTACCTCGGGTTTGGTTGAGTCCGCCGCGTTAGCAAGCAGAGTCGCCCAACGATCCTGCAAGGCCTCGGAGTCAGCCAACGACGCTTCTTCGAGAAGCGGAAGTGCCAAATTAAGCGCGATCGCCCGAGTTGGCTCCTTTAGTCCGCGAGCCGCCAGGAACGCCTTCGCCTTTGCGGCAAGGGCAATCTGATTTTCCCAGCGCCTATACCGCAGTTTGTCCGTCCAGATCGCCACGGCTTGTTCAAGCGGAGTACCTATGTATTTCGCGATGAACCCGCCAAGATCTCGGACCGCATCTACGGATTGTCCGGCAACCCTGGCCATCTCCTGTACTGCCTTGCCCTCTTCATCGCTCAGCATCGCTGTCACTCCTCTATGGCGATTTCAACACCAATCACATGCTCTGTTGTTCAGACGTACGAACGACGAAGTCGTTTGGATGAATGATTACACAAGGATCTGTTGCCTGCTGTTGAACCTGTGACAGCGCGACCGACAGCAATGGGTCGAGGCTGTGTGGAAACGCAAACGCTATGAGGGTAAGCAGGCGCGTCCAGGATGGCAGACATGGACGCCGCAGTTTTCCCGCCGAAGGCGGCTTGAACAGTGCCAGCGTGATATTGAAAGAGGAATGATGAGCGGTGAATTGCCGTGCTACTTCAAGCGGCGGCCCACCGCAGCGCATTCATTGCGCCTTTAGTGCCGTACAAACTGATGATCCGGCGCAGGTTGTACGCCAGCACATGCAAGTTCATTTCCGTCTGCACCCGTGGCCGGGTTTTCGTGAGGAAGTGGGTGGCGCCCATCCAGAATTTCAGCGTCCCGAACACATGCTCGACCGTGCTGCGCCGCCGACGCATCTTGCCGGGGCAGGCATCCAGGCGGCGCTGCATGGACTCCAAGACGTCCTCATGCTCCCAGCGCCGGACTCGGCGTTCCCTTTCAGCAGTCGTGCACCGCGCCTTGATGGGGCATTGCATGCACGCATTCAGGTTGTAATAGGTGTGGATGACCAATCCCTGCTCGACCGACTGATGATGGCGTGGCAATAGCTGACCGGTGGGACAGCGATACGCATCCTGATCGGATTGATAGACGAAGTCGCGCTTGTCGAACAAGCCACGTGCCTTGTTGTCGCTGGTCATCGTCATAGGTACGAAAGGCGTAATGCCGGACTGCTCGCAGGCCAGAATTTCTGGTCCCTTGTAGTAGCCACGATCGGCAAGTACCTCCAAGGTTTTTTCGCCTACCGCTGCTTTGGCCTGCATGGCCATAGAGGCGAGTTGCGTACGATCATGGCCAAGATTCACCACATCGTGCGCGACGATGAGGTGATGCTCGGTATCGACGGCAATCTGCACGTTGTAACCAACTATCCCAGTGCCACGACCGCTGGTCGCCATGGAGCGGGCATCCGGATCGGTCAGCGAGACTTGTTCATCGGGCGCCTGACGGAGGTGTTCTCCCATCTCTTGCAGGTAACGCATCTGATTTTTGAGCCGGACGAGTTTCTCCTTCAGGTTCTTCGTCTTGGCTTCCGTCTCCGTTGGCTGCGTGCGATCGGCGGTATCCAAGGCGTGCATGTAGCGTTCGATGCTTTCCTCAATCTGCTTGATGCGCTGCTCCAGTTTGTGCGGCGTGAAGTTCCTATCCCGGTTATTCACGGCCTTGAACTTGCTGCCATCAATGGCCACCACGGCATGGCTGAACAGATCCAACTCGCGGCACACCCCGATGAATTGCTTACAGACATTGCGAATGCCACTGCCGTTGTCTCGACGGAAATCGGCAATCGTCTTGAAGTCGGGTGCCAAGCGCCCCGTGAGCCACATGACCTCAACGTTGCGCTGTGCCTCACGCTCAAGCCGCCGGCTTGACTGAATCCGATTCAGATAACCGTAGATGTACAGCTTGAGTAGCAAGCCCGGGTGGTAGCCCGGCCGTCCCGTCACCGCAGGCTGCGCAGACGCGAACCCCAGCCCCGGCAAATCCAGTTCCTCGACAAACACGTCGATGACCCGCACCGGATTGTCTTCACCAATGAAGTCATCCAGTGATTCGGGCATCAACACCATCTGCTCCCGGTTCTTCCCTTCGATGTATCGCTTCATCGCCGACCTCAGTCCATGTTGTATGCATAGACAAAGCCCCGGTCGAATCGTTCACGATGTTTTCACACAGCCTCGGTCGGGTGTGTGAACTCGCCGAATCGGTAAGCTGACCTTCAGCGTGATTTTCACCTGGACGGCAGTTGACCCGCGCATTTCCGCCCGACATTACCACCTCCGGCGATGGCCGCTTTGGTTTAGGTTTGTTTGACGTCTGCCCGACACGTGATATTCCCCTGCTCCACTTCGTTTCACATTATCGCCCCCTTTGATCAGGAGATCGGCGAGGCTGCGTGAAAATGTGAACCTGTAGCGCCGATATCGGTCTATGCGTTCTGAATTATACCGGGGCGCCATGAAGCGATTCATACAGGGAGGTAACCGAGAGCAAGGTTCGCTGCTACCTGCATGTCTGGATGACTACGTGGGCGATGACAATCCCGTTCGCGTTGTCAACGCCTTTGTCGAACAACTCGACCTGGCTGATTTGGGATCCGGAAGTGTAACGCCAGCGGCTACGGGCGGCCGAGCTACCACACCGCCGCGCTACCGGCCTATAAGCTGAAGCACGTGATGACGACTATGGGAATCGAAAGCCTGATGGCAGCAGCGCCGCAGGCTTCGGGGGAGCTTACGGTTGCTCTCGACGTTGCAATTTCCTCTCTTCAAGACGGCGAGCTACACTCCCGTCGAGCGTATGAAAGCGGCGATCGACGAAAATGGGATGGAACAAGATTCGAAAGTGGTGGTTCGTCCCACTACTAGCATGTACATCCTTGCTCACCTGGGGGGATGAACGGAGAGTGCCTCTATCGCCACAGGATCGTTTGGCGTTGGATCAGACATTTTCGCAGGGGATTCGTTGGACACCGAGGCTTGCCAAGTCGATCACTGGCCGCCCAGTGATCCTGGGTGCCGTGTTATTTGACGGTACACGCAACGATCGTTTGAATGTGCCGGACGAAGAACGCCAGACGCTGGTTGGGCACATCTACGAGAGGCTGAAAGACAATAATTCCGTTCAATTCTTGCGCTACTATCCAGGCGCCGGCACGCAGGAACAGCCTATTGAAGCATTGATTGATGCTGCGATTGGCTACACGCTCAAGGGCGTCGCCGAGCGGGCGGCCGATGAAGTCATTGCAACTATCGATTTGTTGCTGCAGAAGACACAAGATGCGGATGTTCGTCTGCTGGTGTCTGGATTCTCACGTGGCGGCGCGGCAGCACGCCATTTCATGAACGTGCTTGAGCAGCGCTGGCGAGCGCAGAGGCAGACAAGCCCCTCTCTACGGTTCTACGCACTAATCTTCGATACCGTCGCTACCGGGCAGAGGGAGAGATTGTCGCTGCAGGTACCAACCTTGGCCGACCTGTTCTATCACTTTGTTTCAATAGACGAGCGCCGCGTGCTGTTTAAGCCGATGCTCGATATCCAGCAAAGTGGTTTACCGGGCCGAATCGTCACTATCCCAATGCCCGGTGCACACTCGGACGTTGGCGCTCCTTACATCGGCGGTGTGGGTTCTGAGTATCTAGCCAACATTGACGCATTGCTATCGAGCATGGGATTACTGCAACAACAGTGTTTCAACGTGGATGGTGACGCACGTGCTCAAGGAAAAAACGATTCACGTTGGATGACTGAGTTGTTGCAAGGTATTGGCGGGCCAAATACAAAGGAAACTCCTCCATCAAGAGCGGCGTTCTATGTTCTTGCAGATCCTGTCCCTAGCGATTCTTGGTCCGACTGGAATGAGCGAATGCAAGCAATGGAGTTCAATGATGACTTTTCGATACCTCGCTGCACCCGTAGGCATGAAATTTGGATGCCGGAGTTCATGGTTACACGCAATGGGGAAAATTTCGAGGTAGTTTCTCTACCACCGATATACCTGCCAAGTTCAAAGATTCTCGTCGAGGATAGCCGCCATTTCTTAACATACACATTTGACGGAATCACCCTCAGTAAAGTCGAAGTCCCAACGGCAGTACTTGATCGTATATCAGAGAAACACCGTGCGAAGCTAAGCTTGGGCGTGGTTGAAGAAACATACGGCGAGCACTATTTCTGGTGGTTCCTAGATGACATTCGGGTGCAAAAAATAGACGGCAAATTCTTCTATAAAACCGATGAATTTTGAACTGGTTGGCGATTAAGACCATGGTGATCATGAGCATTGTATTCGTTGCTCATGTCGCCAGACTGCATGATCAAGTTGACGTGAAATAGGTTCCGTTTCCCTTTCAATCGCAACCAGTGGTGGTTTTACGATTGGCATCGGTGGTCGATTTGGCGGCGTAACCAGTGGCGATTTCATCGGAAAGCGCAACTATGACGCTAAGGACACGCTGAAGTAATGCCCATTCGAACGGAATCAGCACGGACTTCCTGGCTTTTCGGGAAGGCATTTCGAGCGATCGACGTGGAAGCCGTCGGATTCTGCCTCCCTGCCGGGGTTTTTCCGGGATTTCCTCGTTCTGCCGCCATCTCAGGATGCACCTTGGGCGTCGAGTTGAAGCAACTGCCGTTTGGCGATCATCAGATTCGCCAAGCCGAACAAGGTCATCAGCTGTGCGGTGTTCTTGGCCAATCCACGATAACGGGCCTTCTTCAAGCCGAAGCGGTTCTTGATGAGGTGGAAGGGATGCTCGACCTTGGCGCGAATCCGGGCTTTGATCGTTTCCATCTGGTCGCGCAAGCGGTCAATTGCGCGGCCCAGGTCCAGCGCCCGACGCTTGCCCGGCCGCATCGCGATATTCCAGAGCACCTCGCCTTTGACTTCCGGCCGTTTGGCGGCGCCTTGGTAGCCGGCATCGCCGAAGGCTTCCGTCTCGTCGCCATGCAACAACGCTTGCGCTTGCGTGACGTCATTGACGTTGGCCGCCGTACCGATCACGGTATGCACGAGTCCCGACTCGGCATCGACGCCGATGTGTGCTTTCATGCCGAAGTGCCATTGATTGCCTTTCTTGGTCTGATGCATCTCGGGATCTCTTTGCCCTTCCCGGTTCTTGGTTGACGAGGGTGCGGCGATGATCGTGGCGTTGACGATGGTGCCTTCACGCAACATCAGGCCTTTCTCAGCCAGATGCGCTTTGATCGTCGTGAAGATGCGCTCGGTCAGTTGGTTCGCTTCCAGAAGGTGCCGGAACTTGAGCAGGGTCGTGGCGTCCGGTGCAGTTTCCCGGCCCAGGTCGATGCCGACAAAGTGGCGGATGGCATGACTGTCATACAGGGCGTCCTCGATGCCTTCGTCGGACAGTCCAAGCGTCTGTTGCACGATGTACATGCGCAGCATCCGCTCCAGCCCAATCGGCGGTCGTCCGCGTCCTTCACCCTTCGGGTAGCACGGCGCCAGCGCTGTCAACAAGTCCGCCCACGGCGTGATGGCTTCAAGTTCGCCAAGCAGCCGTTCGCGCTTCGTTACCTTGCGCTTGGCCGCGTACTCCAGGTCAGAAAAGCTCTTCTGCATCGGGGCTGTCCGTCGTGTCCTCATCAGGTCAATTCTCGCATGTCATCGACAAGTCCCACCGTTATTTGCGGGATTAAATCAGTGCATCCCTAACGGCATTGGGTAGGCTATAAGACCCCTCCCCTTGCGATGGATACTCGTACTGGGAAGTATGCAGCAGTGTCGGGTTGGTGAGGCTCGAAGTAGATCTGCGACATGATCATCGTTTCGAACAGCCCATTCCACGTCGTGAACTATCCCTCGATATGCAGCCCAGAAAAGAATTTTCCATTCAGGTTTTCCGAGATTCCACCACGGGAAAGGGACTGTATTGTCGCCGATGAAAACGCGCCCATTTTTGTCCATTTCCAAGAGCGCTGGTTCAGACAAATGTTCAAAGTACATTCGCCAGAGGACATAGCTAATTTCTTTGGTACTGAGCGCTTTCGACTCATTGCTGGAAAGCACGGCCCAACTGTCGTTACGGCAGCGCGTCACGACCTCATCCACGCGAGCTTGTGTCAATCTTCGTTCAATGCCCTGGCGAACCTGAATATAGGCCTCAGCAAGATAGTTCCCGATGAGGAAGTCCGCTCGCGGCTTCCTGCCACCCTCAAAGTAGAAGATAGCTTTCCGGCGCATCGACGGTGCTCGCCATAGGAACGGGGGGCCAGGCAAGGGTAAGATCGTTCCAACGACATGAAGAGCATCGATCTCCCGTTCTCGACGAGAGTCACCCTGAGAATTGGTAGCCCATTCCCGGAGCATACCGAATCCTAAATCCAGGCTATCCAGTGCCTCTATCCAGTCGTCTAGAGGCTTCCACACCTCGAATAGCTCCTCAGACGTCATCTCTGGTTCAAAGAACGATCGGATTGTCACCTCGTTTCCTGAATAGAAAGCATTGCATTTTCGGCAGCAATATGGAGTCTTGAAAAGATCCAGACAGACTCCATAGAACGGCGTAGGTGTCGCGCAGACAGAGCACCTATCCAGAAGCGGTGTCTTGTGGATCGGACAAACCGCCAACGCCAATATTTGGAAATGTCGGGCGTGATAGCCGGACCGAAGGCAGTCTGGACAGAATCTGAATGTTTGGCTCAATATCGGCGTCCAACACAGGGCGCCAAGCAAATCGCCCAAGAGAGCAGCTTGAATTGCCGCTTCGGATACGCCAATGGATGAGCAGAAGCGTTCCCAGTAAGTCGGAGCCCCTCGCGATTGATAAAGCGCGCTCCCAATCGGCTGAAGCGCGGAGGATGGTGAGATTAGCGCCTTCATCGATCGTGGCGACTGCACATTTGCGAAGGCGAATCGGAAAATGAGTCCGGCAATCGAGTCCCCGTGCAAACGCCATTGCGGGTTCCAAGTCCACCCTGGGTCATGCCCGGCGCTCAACGCAAACCCTTTCTCGGGTTTGGTTTTGTCAGGCAATCAACCAACGCACGAGAATGGATAAGCCCGCTGGACTGCACTGCCATTCTCCATCCGTCGCCGTCAGGCGATAGGGCTTCGAAACCATACTGATAGGCTGACTCAAGTAGTGTGCAGATCATTTCCGCAACATAAGGCATTTCTACCTCAAAAAAATCGTCCTTTCTGCCCGCAAAATCCGCAATGATTGACCACGCGCTTGCAGCCTCATGACCAAGCCGCCAACCACCGTCGAACATATCGCGATAATAAAATCTTGAGATGGGCCAATCGCTACCCACGGGGAATCTGTCGTTGTCAAAGGACTCCAGGAAATACTTCAGGTCGTAAGCGTTTCTTAACCCGTAAAGCTGATGTTCCTTCTCGAAGTAGCGCCGCATCGGCTCGTATCTTGAAGCGTCATACAGATCATCTCTCATCGCGCGCAGGGACTCGTGCCCAGCAAGCACCACGACCAGATCTATACCTTCATCCGCCAGATCATCCTGAAATGCAGCAATTTGCGACAAATCTTCCGGGTGTAGATAGTGCGCGCGATCAATAACCAGCAATATTCGATCAGTCTTGCTCGACAATGCCCGAGTAACGAAGTTGTGCAATAGCCGGAGACGTAGTGTTTCCTGATGGCGTGAGGACGCAAGATTGGGTATCGCTTGACTAACCAAAGATGCCCAAAAGCCATGGGCCGTGTACTTTCCGCCCCCCGACGATCGCACCACCACAAACGGAATATCTGAATGGAGCGTCTTCCAACCAGAAGTGGCGAGCCTGATTGCGGTAGTCAATCCCATCAGCGGTTTTTCGAGCACGACAAATCCTTTGGACCTAGCTAATACCGCCGATTCGAGCTGAACAAACAAGTCTTCCGATGCCTTTGTCGGATAGATGACTTTTCTCAAGTGAACAGGATGAATTTTCTGGAGTTCGTCGTGTTCAGTTCGTTGACTCACGTTGCCTCCTTTCATTTTCACTACTTTGTTGCCACAACAAATCCCGCAACGAAGGGCGCAGTGGATTCACTACCGCCGGCGGAAATGGCGAGATAAGAGTGTTGTTCTGGCCGCGCAAAACAGGTTCTTCGGATGGCTGCTCAGCGGTCAGGCCCGTACGCTGCTCTATTTCCGCAAGCTTGGTTCCCGATTTCGAGATCTTCTGTTTACCCGCCTTCAGTTTTGCTTCAGACCTTGTTTTTCTGCCCAGATATTCGAGATAAATTGGTACGGGATCGGCTCCCACCGGGATAGCTAGTATCTTCAGATACCTGAGCTGATTGACGGCTTTGCGCATCGCTCTTGTATGTGGTGAGCGCGACCATCCACCGAGTGCATTCAGCGAACCGATGATCGCTCCAGAGCCAATTACGCTGGCATCAACTTGTCGGAGATCGTCTTCGTCAATTGCCAGTCTCAGCTTTCTTCCAATCAGGCTCCATGAATTTGCCAGCATTTGGTTGGTATATCTGGCACGATCAAGGGTTATGTAGGGTCGCACGCCGCCTTTCTGGGAGCCCCTGACAAAGACATCTTCGAATACCGTCGTTAGACAATGAGGTGAATGCCGAGCCAAAGGAAGCGGTCTTCGCAAAAACATCCTTGATGGATCTGACACTTCCTGCCGCAGAAGCTCGATCGGAGTCAACATGCCGATTCCTTCGCTTGGCAACGCATTCTGCTGCGCGATGACGACTTCAATCAGTTGTCGAACATCTGTCCACCGGATCTTCAGTTTCACCGCAGTACCAACCGGATCATTCTTGGTTGGATCAAGAGGGCTATTGCCGGTTGTGCTGGGAAGACGTTGAGCGGAGTTTCTCAATACTTCAAGAATCCGACGTTCGACATCGGCACGGCGATACCAGGCACCGACGGGACCTAAGTTAACAATGCTCCCCGTGATCAATCCCAAGTCAGCCACGAGGCCGAGATCCTGATGCGCCAGCGCGTTGTTGACTACCAATATGACCCAAGGGTGATATTCAAGCCCCTCTATCAACCCGCTTGGCATTCCGGCATCCGGCGTACCATAAGTCAGGCCCGGGATCGTGAAATCCCAGGGTTTCCAAGGGGTAATCGCTTGCTGTAGAGCATGCCGGATATCCGATGCGGAGGCTGACAACGTAAAGAAGGCATACCAAGAACAAATCGCTCTTGACTGGCGCTCTATGACCAGTACAACATGGATGCGATCAATGGCAATATCTTGTTCTCCTCCGTCGGGAACCCGAATCGTAATCGTTGAGATGGCATCGAACGTGAGTTCATCCAAACCGACAATGTCATAAGACAATTGCGGGAGTAAGAGGCGCTCATAACCTCGACCGACTGAAAGCCGCGATATGGAATCCTTTCCGTATCGCGCTCGGACGAACTCATGAGGCCTTTTCGTCGCAAGCTGCCGGACGAAAGCGGCGAGAGAGGAACGACCTTTCGTTTTGGTGTTGTAGGGCCACGACTTTTCTTTATCTCGGCCAATGCGTTCGCAAAGCTGTAGAAAAACCTTCTGAAGATTCTGTATTGAAATCTTGGCTTCACTAATCTTCACGCCAGTCGGAAGCTGTTTCAAGACCTCCTGCTCAAGCCTTTCCTCGATCTCAGGATATTCCGTGAAAAGTTGGGTCAGTGCTCCAGCGCAATACCCTCTTCCCGATCTTTCCGTCCGGGAGATCTGTTTTCTTCGATGGTATGGGCGCATGTGGAGATACAACACAAGTCCCCGCTCGCCGTATATATCGCCCTCGCCATCTAGCTGGATGCATTTGATCAAAAGACGTCGGACTTCAAAGGCGCGCAGTCCAGTCTCCTTTTGTATCTCGCGATATGAAGCCCCGGATATCAGGCCAGTAATGGCCTTCTGTTTTCTCAGAAAACTTGGTTGCTCGTCAGGAGGTAGTGCGTTCACATCAACGCGTGGCCACGTGCTGATATCCCTTCGTGCAAGTGGCACGTTTCGCAAGATGGAGTTTTTACGCACGATCATTGTCTCGCCAAGCAAACAATGGATGCGTCAGTAATCGGTCCAGAGTCGAGATCGATGGTAGCTGACGCCTCCAGCCTCAGACCAAAGATAGCCGCGAGATTGAGGGCTTCGTCGGGAAAATCTAGGTATCTCAACTCACCAATCGTAGCTGGGCCAGCCGTTAGGCGAGCAAGTATGCAAGTCCTTGCGCTAGCAACGGAAAAAGACTGTGCAGCTTGGAGCACTTGCAGCATGCGCAGGCAATTCCAGACGCGGTTCGTAAAGGGCTGGAGCATTTCAACGGTGAAGCGTCGATAGCGCGCTCCGTGCTGAGAGGCCAGTTGGCTCTGTGCCTGCAATTGCAGAGATGCCTCAGAATTGTCGGAGCCAAGCTCATACTTGACTTCGTCCCACGCAACGGCGCCATCCACAAATCGCACCCTGGCATCGAATCTCGTTCCGATACTCTCGCCTTTGATTTCTGTGACTAATGAAGGCGCCTCCAGCTCATAGAATTCGACCGTTGGATCGGCCTCCAGCACTGCGAAATGGAACAAGGCGACATCTGACTGCAGCACAAACGGTTGCTTGAGCTTGTACGACCATACACACCAGAGGTTGTGTAGCCTACGACCGCGCTGGGCAATAGCGAGCCGAATCGTCGTGGGTGGTGAGTGACGTGCTTTTTTGTCTGAGATTTGCATGCTGACTCCTCGTTCAATAGCCGTCACCTCGTAGCTCACCTCGTAGCATTCGATCTGCGCGGAGACGTCTTTAACGGCCGACTCGATTACAGGTTTCCAGGTGTAATAACACCCAGCCTCAGTTGTTTAACTGAAGAGCGATCGAATTTGTCTGGGGAGATTTAAGGCGGGGGCTTGACCACCAGCCGCTTGACGAAGATACTTAGTGCACCACCACCTAGCAGCTCTTCGTCAGACGACGGATCCAGACGGGACAGGCCACGCGCTCTGTCCCGTTACATTTTGGCCTCCGTATTGTGATTTCTACTCCTTCTCGCAATCGGGGTCCGCGGAGCTTCTTTCATTTCCTCGTCCAGCTTGATGACCTGACGAAGTGCGACGATCTGAGCAGGATAGAGGTGATCGATTTTGTTCCAGAGCTCGCTGCACAACAGATAGATCTCTGTAGGCACTTCCGCGGGAAGAACATATCGGCGCCGGGAGTCGTGCGCAGCCTGCATCATTTCTGCGCGTTGTCTCTCATCCAGTTCCAAGCTTCGGGCCAATCTTTCCAGGAATTCCTGGCTTGGAATCTTCGCCCCGAGTTCGATGGCTGAAATGTATGCTTGCTCATAGCCGAGCCGTTTAGCGACTTCATGCTGACGCAGCCCGTGTGCGCGGCGAGTATCTCGTGTAAAAACCCCAATCGGACTAGTCATGGAAGCCGTACCCAATGCTGCTAGTTAATACAACATAAAGACAGCCTATAATAGCCATTAAAATATTGCAAGCCATTGTTTTATAAGTGTTAATTAACTGTTAATTGTGCGCCTATTTATGAAAATGAAATATCGACAGCACGTTTGAGTTTTCATGTCGGTTGTAATGCAGCTATGTCTATAGCTGCCAGATGGATAAGGCCTACTCCTTCCCGCCGAATATAGAACGCTATGAAACTGCATATCCTTTCCGACCTGCATTTTGAATTTCAGAAGTGGCCAGCACGCATCGATGTGAACGAGATCGACGCCGATGTGACCATTCTGGCAGGCGACATCGGGATCGGCCTGCAAGGTATCCAATGGGCTCTCGATCACTTCCGGCGACCAGTAATCTACGTCATGGGCAACCACGAGTACTACGGTCAGCGTCCTATGGCCAAGACACTAGAAAAGGCCAAACAGAAATGCGCCGAAACGCATGTCCACCTGCTTCATGACGACTGTTCCGTGATCGACGGCGTGCGTTTCCTCGGCACGACGCTGTGGACTGACTTCGCGCTCTTCGGTATTGAGAGTCGTGAGGCGATGATGACCAACGCCCGGGCAACGATGACCGACTACACCGTGATCTACGGTGTGCGCAGAGGCCGGGTGATTGAGCCCGGAGTCTCCTTACGTCGTCAAGGCGATCTGATCACTCCACAAACCACCCTTGCCCTCCACGAGAAAGGACGGCAGTTTCTGGAGAAACAGCTTACGATTACCGAGAATGCGGACGGAAACGCTTGGAAAGCGACCGTCGTCGTCAGCCACCATGCGCCTAGCACTCGAAGTCTCGTCGATCCCTCGGCGCGATCCCCGGATGATGCAGCCTATGGCTCGCATCTGGAATCCCTAATCCAAAAAACCAACCTATGGGTTCACGGTCATACCCACAAAGCGTCCGATTATCGAGTCGGAGCCAGTCGGGTCGTTTGCAATCCACGAGGCTACAAAGATAGTGGTTCAGAGGCGGTCGAGGGGTTCGACCCATGCTACGTGGTCGAAGTCCGAGCATGAATGCCAGCCCAAAGCGGAACTATGGCTCTAGGTAACTTGGCACCGGATTTCTAGAACATTTCTGATTTTCGTTGCGATAACGGCCAAGTTTTCGCAATTTCTGCCGTCAAATTCAGTTCATCATTTTCGAGTGCGGTGGCGGCAATCGAGGGAAGCAAGTTCAAAGCAGCGAATCCACATGATCAGAATTTTGTCAGCGTCACTGACGACTGTATCGAGTTCTATCTACCGGCAAGGGATACTGGACGGGACTGGCCGCACTGAAAAAACACGAGATTCCCGATCTTGGCGAGCGAGAAACAGGCTCTGGTCCACTTGGTGCAAGAAATAGTGAGAAGGATTCTTCCTGTAATTACTACTTCACAAGAAATACTGGTTTTTCAGCAGACGCTTTTTGATTCGTCGAACTTCAGCCTACTGAATCTCTTCCTATTGAGTATCGGATAGTTGTATTTCGGTGAATTTCCGCAGACGATCCGTTCATCAATTAGTGGGGAGCGCTTCCCGTCTTTACAGCGCGGCACAAAAACTTACGCTACTGCCTTTCAGTATCGCGCAGTCCGCGCAGCACGTTTCTCAGTGGCGGCGACCGGTGATTTCTTCCGCATCTCCAGCGTTCACGTGAAACATCATCACGCTGTTTGCCGTTCGATCTCCCGCGCATGGCCCGGCATTGTCGCCGCCGGGCCATAACCTGGTCGGACTGAACATCAACCCCAGCCCTCCAGTACGATTTTGCCGCGCGCCTTGCCGGATTCGAGCAAGGCGTGGGCGCGGCGCAGATTCTCCGCGTTGATCGTCCCGAAGTGCTCGCCGAGCGTGCTGCGGATCACACCGGCGTCGACCAGCGCGGCCGCGTCTTCGAGGATGCGGTGTTGGGCGATCATGTCCGGCGTCTCGAAGATGGCGCGTGTGAACATCAGTTCCCAGTGCAGGGAGATGGCTTTGCGCTTGAGCAGCTTGATGTCGAAGGGTGCCGGATCGTCGATGAGGCCCAGGCGCCCTTGCGGCCTCAGACTCTCGGCGATCTCGGCGATGTGCTGATCGGTCTGGGTCAGACTCGCCACATAATCGACCGCTTCCAGACCCAGGCGCTTGAGCTCGGCGGTAAGCGGCTGGCTATGGTCGATGACGTGATGCGCACCGAGCTCACGTGCCCAGGCCTGGGTCTCGGCGCGCGAGGCGCTGGCGATCACGGTCAGGCGAGTCAGGCGCCGAGCCAGCTGGACAAGGATGGAGCCGACGCCACCGGCCGCCCCGACGATCATGATGGACTGGCCGAGCCCCTGACCGGGCGCCACGCCGAGGCGATCGAAGAGCAACTCCCAAGCCGTCAGCGCGGTCAGCGGCAGTGCGGCGGCCGCAGCGTCGGGCAGGGATTGCGGCGCATGGCCGACGATGCGCTCATCCACCACGTGCAGCTGACTGTTGGCACCCGGTCGGGTGATCGAGCCGGCGTACCAGACGCGTTCACCGGGGCGGAACAGGTTCACCTCCGGACCGACCGCACGCACGGTGCCGACAGCATCCCAGCCGAGCACCTTGGGCTCGCCCTCGGGGGGATTGGCGCTCTTGCGCACCTTGGTGTCGACCGGATTGACGGCGATGGCCCGCACCTCGACGAGCAATTCGCGGCCCACCGGCGCGGAGTCCGGCAGGTTGAGGTCGAGCAAGGCCTCGGGGTGATCGACGGGCAGACCGAACTGGGCACTGGTGTAGCCGATGGCTTTCATGGTGTGGCTCCTGGGATAGTGGGTAAATTCATTGCGTTGCTGCCCTTCCCCTGATCAGGGGCGAAGGACGAGACCCGCGAGTTCCTGCCTTGCTTCTCCGGTATGGATTGGCTACGCGGAGCCAATCAGGTCGGGAAAACTGACCGCTCAGGCACGCGCCGCCTGGGCGACGCTGCCTTTCGGGCCGGCGCGCAGGTACTGGCGCGGCCAGGCTGTGGTCTGGTTCAGTTCGCGCGCGGCGCGCAGCGGCCAGTGCGGATCACGCAGCAGCTCGCGCGCCAGCATCACCATGTCGGCCTGGCCGCTGCGCACGATGTGGTCCGCCTGCTGCGCGCCGGTAATCAGGCCCACGGCGCTGCTGGGCAGTGCGGCTTCGTGACGTACGCGGGCGGCGAAGGCGGTCTGGTAGCCGGGACCGATCGGCATCGTCGCTACCGGCAGCATGCCGCCGGTGCTGACGTCGATCAGGTCCGCCCCCACCGCCTTCAGGCGCTGGGCCAGTGCCACCGTCTCGTCCGGCGTCCAGCCGCCCTCGGCCCAGTCGGTGGCGGACAGGCGTACCAGCAGCGGCAATTCAGCCGGCCATACGGCGCGCATGGCGGCCGTCACCTCGAGGGTCAGGCGGATACGGTTTTCAAAGCTGCCGCCGTATTCGTCCGTGCGCTGGTTGGCCAATGGCGAGAGAAACTGGTGCAGCAGGTAGCCGTGGGCGGCATGCACTTCCACCACCTCGAAGCCGGCGGCCAGCGCGCGGTGTGCGGCTGACGTGAAATCGGCGATCACCTTGCGGATGCCGTCAGCATCGAGCGCTTGCGGCAACGGGTAGTCGTCGGTGAAGCGCAAGGCCGAGGGGGCCACCGTCTGCCAGCCGCCTTCGGCCGGGCTCACCTCGCCGTTGCCCTTGCCTGGCGCGGCGGTACTGGCCTTGCGACCGGCATGCGCCAGCTGAATGCCGGCGACGCTGCCCTGGGCGCGGATGAAACGGGTGACGCGCGCCAGCGGCTCGATGTGCGCGTCGCTCCAGATTCCCAGGTCGTCCGGACTGATGCGCCCCTCCGGACTCACCGCAGTGGCCTCGCTGATGATCAGGCCGGCTCCGCCAAGGGCATAACTGCCGAGATGCACCAGATGGAAATCGCTGGCGAAGCCGTCCCGCGCCGAATACATGCACATCGGCGACACGGCGATACGGTTGGGCAGCCGCAGACCGCGCAGGCTGAGGGGCTGGAAGAGATGATTCATGGTCGGGGCTCCTTGGGTTGAGTGATTGCCAGAGTGCGATGGTGAAGCATGAGCGGATCATGCACTGATTCCGTTTCATCAAAAACCCGTCCAGAATGGAAAGCATCTTCAAACGGAATTTGAAAATGAAAGCCCTTCTGGATCTCGACATCTTTGTCCGCACGGTGGAATCTGGCAGCCTCTCGGCCACCGCTCGCGCGCTGGAGCTGACCCCGGCGGCGGCCAGCGCAGCGCTCAAGCGGCTCGAAGCCGAGCTGCAGGCAGCGCTCTTCGTGCGCTCCACGCGCAGCCTGCGCCTGACCCACGAAGGCGAGCGTTTCCTGGCCTATTGCCGAGTGGCGCTCGAAGCGCTGCGCGAAGGCCAGGAGGCGTTGGCCAGCGGGCGCCACCAGGTGCGCGGCACATTGCAGATCGCCGCCCCGTCGGACCTTGGACGTAACGCATTGCTGGGCTGGCTGGAGGAATTCCGCGTGCTCTACCCGGCGGTGCGCTTCCGCCTGCAGCTTTCCGACCGCAATGCCGACCTCTTTCGCCAGCCGGTCAACATCGCCATCCGCTACGGCGAACCCGGCGACTCCAATCTCATCGCCCAACCGTTGGCGCCGGACAACCGCCGCGTGCTGTGCGCCTCGCCCGAGTACCTTGCGCGCCACGGCACGCCGGCCACGCCGCAGGCGCTGAAGGAGCATGCCTGCCTGTGCTTCATGACCGGCGAGGCCGCGCATGACCGCTGGCGTTTCCAGCGCGGCGCCGAGCGCCTGAGCGTGAAGGTGACGGCCAGTCAGGTCGCCAACGATGGTGACGTGGTGCGGCGTTGGGCGGTGGCCGGGCTGGGCGTCGCCAACAAGTCGCGCCTGGACATCGCCGGCGAGCTCGCCACCGGCCGACTGGTGGCTCTGTGCGCGGACTGGGAGGGCGAGCCCGCGCCGCTCCACCTGGTCTGCGCCGACCGCCGCCTGCTGACTCCGGCCGTAGCGCTGCTGCGCGACTTCATCCGCGCGCGCTGCGCCGCGGTAATGCGCCCGGAGGAGCGGCGCGCCTGACGCGTCGCTCTTCCGGCGTTATGATGTCGATCCCCCCGACTGCCGTCGCGCGACGCCTGCGCCTTCATTTCCTCCCCGCCCCACGGCGCGGAGCCACCCAGGAGATTCCCATGAGCATTTCCATGTACGCTGCAAGCATCCCCCGCTTCATTGCCCAATTGAAGGCGCTCGACACCATCCTCGCCAAGGCCGGCACCCATGCCGAGGCGAAGAAGATCGACCCTGCGGTGTTGCTCGCCGCCCGCCTGTTCCCGGACATGTTCCCACTCATCCGCCAGGTGCAGATCGCCTGTGACCATGCCAAAGGGGCGCCTGCCCGCCTCGCCGGCCTCGACGTACCGAAGTTCGAGGACAACGAGCAGACCCTCGCCGACCTGCGCGCGCGCATCGCCAGGACCATCGCCTTCGTCGAATCGGTGCCGGCCAGCGCCATCGACCACTCGGAAGAACGCGACATATCGCTGAAATCCGGCCCGCGCGAGCTGAATTTCAAGGGGCTCGACTACCTACTGGGCTTCGCGCTGCCCAATTTCTACTTCCACGTCGGCATGGCCTACGCCATCCTGCGCCATAACGGCGTGGAGATCGGCAAGCGCGACTACCTCGGCGCCTGAACTGGCTGTGGCCCTCATCGCCAACCCGACAACCCGTTGCCATGACCCTCAACCGTAACGTCGCCTGCGCGCTGCTCGCCGCCTTTCTCTTCGGTGCGAGCACACCGATGGCCAAACGGCTGACCGGCAACCTCGCGCCGCTACTGCTGGCCGGGCTGCTGTATCTGGGCAGCGGCGTCGGCCTGTTGCTGACCCGGCTCGTCCGCGACCGGCGCTGGACACCATCCGGACTCGCCCGCGCCGAATGGCCGTGGCTCCTTGGCGCCATCGTCTTCGGCGGCATGCTGGGGCCGGTAGCGCTGATGTTCGGCCTGCGCCACACAAGCAGTGCCGACGCTTCGTTGTTGCTCAATCTGGAAGCGGTCCTCACCGCACTGATCGCCTGGCTGGCCTTTCGGGAAAACGCCGACCGGCGCGTCGTGCTCGGCATGATCGCGATCGTCGCCGGCGGCGTGGCGCTGGCCTGGCCCGGGAGCGGACATCGCGGCACCGCTGACCTCAGCGGCGCCATCGGTCCCGCCGCGATCGCGCTGGCCTGCCTGTGCTGGGGGATCGACAACAATCTGACGCGCAAGGTATCGAATGCCGATGCGCTGTTCATCGCGTCAACAAAGGGTCTTATCGCCGGTGGCGTCAATACGCTGTTGGCGCTCGGTCTGGGTGAACTGCCGCCGGCTGCCGATATCGCCTTGTTTGCGATGCTCGCCGGGCTGGCTGGCTACGGCATCAGTCTCGTTCTTTTCGTGTTGGCCCTGCGCGGCCTCGGCGCGGCGCGTACCGGAGCATATTTCTCGACCGCCCCGTTCATCGGGGCGGCCGTCTCTCTGCTCCTGCTCGACGAACCGGCACCGCCGGCATTCTGGGCGGCGGCGGGCCTGATGGCGTTCGGCGTGTGGCTGCATCTCACCGAACATCACGAGCACGACCATGTGCACGAACCGGTGGAACACAGCCATCCGCATGTGCACGACGAGCACCATGAGCATACGCACGCGGAAAACGAAGACGAGAAAACACCGCACACGCACTGGCATCGGCACGTCAAGCTGCGGCACAGGCATCCGCATTTTCCCGACACCGATCATCTGCATGCGCATTGACACGCAGGCCGGACATGCTTGCGATGTCACACGCCGATACGAAACCCGATCAATCGCACAATAGAGTTTCGAGACGCCGGCCGTTAGAGTTTCAGGCTTTCATGCAATCGGCAAGCAATCTCAAATGACCGCTACTCAACACATCACCATCGCCATCGTTGTCGCAATCGTTCTTGTGCCGCAATTCCTCGCGCTGTACCTCACGAACCCCCGCCGTCCGGTGCGGAAAAGCGAAGAGTTCGTTTAATCCGACACATCCGGCGACGACGGTTTCAGCATCACGAACTTGATGTGTTCGTGCTCCCCCGGAAACAACGTCACCTGCCGGTAATGGATTTCTCCGCGCGCGGGATGCTGGAATCCGCGCTCACCGCCCTGACGCTCCAGCACGTCGTGCAGCTTCCAGAAGCGCACGAAGTTGACGCTTCCCACCGATAGTTCATCCACGAGTCGTTGCATCGCCGGTTCGTCCAGCCTGTTTCTGCAATCGGCTCGAAACTCGGCAGTGATGCGTCGCGCGCGGACTTCCCAGTCGATCAGAAAGTCGCGCGCCTGCGGCGCCAGGAAAACGAAGCGCAGCATGTTGGGCAGCGCTTCGTTTTCGCTCCGCGGCACGTCGAGCCAGCCGGTGAACAATTCGGCCGCGGCATTGTTCCACCCGAGAATGTCCCAGTAACGACCCATCAGATAGGCAGGCGCGGCGATGTCTTCGAGCAATTCGACGAGCGCCGACGGCGCCGTGTCGTTCTCCGGCATGCTTTCTTGTGGATCGCGGCGGTCGGCCATCTCGAACAGATAGGCGCGTTCGCTGCGCGTCAGGCGGAGCGTCACGGCCAGACGATCCAACGCCTCGGCGGAGACATTGACCTCGCGCCCCTGTTCGATCCACGTGTACCAAGTCGGGCTGATCCCGATCAGTTGCGCGACCTCCTCGCGTCGCAACCCCGCAGTGCGCCGCCGGTTTCCGCTCGGGAATCCGAAATCGGCCGGCTGGCTGCGGCTGCGGATCACATTCAGGAATTCCCCCAACGCCTTGCGGCGCGCGATTTCGGCTTCGATCTTCACCCGGTCTCCTTCTCGCTGTTACTTTTGATACTAGTATAAACAGTTGTCTTGTTAAGGGATAAAGGTGGTAATACCATCGTATCCACTGTCCGGAGCCGTGGCTCGGACAATCAGACAATGCGCCGCGACGGCGCTCAATCGAGGAGAAAAACTCATGGCCGGAAAGACCCTTTACGACAAGTTGTGGGACAGCCACGTGATCCGCCAGGAAGACGACGGCACCTGTCTGCTTTACATCGATCGTCACCTCGTTCACGAAGTGACGAGCCCGCAGGCCTTCGAAGGGCTGCGCCTTGCCGGCCGCAAGCCGTGGCGCAGCAATTCGATCGTGGCCGTGCCCGATCACAACACGCCGACCGACCACTGGGATCGCGACATCGAGGATCCGATCTCCAAGCGTCAGGTCGATACGCTCGACGCCAACATCAAGCAGACCGGCGCCCTCATCTACTTCCCGTTCAAGCATGCCAACCAGGGCATCATCCACGTGATCGCACCGGAAAACGGCGCGACGCTGCCGGGCATGACCGTCGTCTGCGGCGACAGCCACACGGCGACGCATGGGGCGTTCGCCGCCCTCGCCCACGGCATCGGCACGTCCGAAGTCGAGCACGTGATGGCGACGCAAACGCTGGTCCAGAAAAAGTCCAAAGCCATGCTGATCAAGGTCGAGGGCCAACTTGGCGCCGGTGTCACGGCCAAGGACGTGGCGCTGGCAATCATCGGCAAGATCGGTACGGCAGGCGGCACGGGCTACTGCGTCGAGTTCGCCGGTTCGGCGATCCGCGGTCTGTCGATGGAAGGCCGCATGACCGTGTGCAACCTCGCGATCGAAGCCGGCGCGCGCGCCGGCATCATCGCCGCCGACGAGACGACGGTGGCTTATCTCAAGGACCGCACGCATTCGCCAAAGGGCGCGCAGTGGGACGCCGCCGTGGCTTATTGGAAGACGCTGCACTCGGACGCCGACGCCGTGTTCGACACGATGATCGAGATGAAGGCCGAGGACATCGAACCGCAAGTCACCTGGGGCACGTCGCCCGAGCAAGTCCTGGCCGTGGGCGGCAAGGTGCCGAATCCGGCCAACGAGGCCGATCCGGTCAAGCGCGCGGGCGTCGAACGCGCGCTGCAATACATGGGGCTCAAGGCGGACATGCCCTTGACCGACATCAGCATCGACAAGGTTTTCATCGGCTCGTGCACCAACTCGCGCATCGAGGACTTGCGCGCCGCCGCCGTCGTCGCCAAGGGCAAAAGGGTCGCGGCGAACGTGAAGCAGGCGATCGTCGTGCCGGGTTCCGGCATCGTCAAGCGCCAGGCCGAATCCGAGGGCCTGGACAAGGTTTTCACCGAAGCCGGTTTCGAATGGCGCGAGCCGGGCTGCTCGATGTGCCTGGCGATGAACGCCGACCGCCTGTCGCCGGGCGAGCGTTGCGCCTCGACCTCCAACCGTAACTTCGAAGGCCGCCAGGGCCCGGGCGGCCGCACGCACCTGGTCAGCCCGGCGATGGCCGCCGCCGCCGCGATCGCCGGCCACTTCGTAGACATCCGCAAAGCCTGACCAGGAGACGAATCGATGAAATCATTCACCCAACTCAAAGGGCTCGTCTGCCCGCTCGACCGTGCCAACGTCGATACCGACGCGATCATTCCCAAGCAGTTCCTGAAGTCCATCGAGCGCGCCGGTTTCGGTCCTTACCTGTTCGACGAATGGCGTTATACGAACTACGGCGAACCGGGCATGGATTGCACGAACCGCCCGAAAAACCCGGATTTCGTGTTGAACAAACCACGCTATCAGGGCGCTCAGGTTCTCCTCGCGCGCGACAATTTCGGTTGCGGTTCGAGTCGGGAGCACGCGCCGTGGGCCATCGACGATTACGGCTTCCGCGTCCTCATCGCGCCCTCCTTCGCCGATATTTTCTTCTCGAACTCGTACAAGAACGGCATCCTGCCGATCGTCGCCTCGAATGAAATCGTCGATCGCCTGTTTGCCGAATGCGAAGCGAGCGAAGGCTACGCGCTCGACGTCAATCTGGAAGCGCAGACGGTAACGACGCCCTCGGGCTTTTCCTTCAAGTTCGACATCACGCCGCATCGCAAGCATTGCCTTCTGAACGGACTCGACGAGATCGGCCTGACGCTGGTGCACGCCGATCAGATCCGGGCGTTCGAGGACAAGCGCAAGGCCGACTTCCCCTGGATGTTCGCGTAAGCGCGACCGTATCCACGCAGGCAATCCGGCGGAATCGCTGCTGGATTGCCCGCTTTGTTTTTAACAACATGGTTTAACAAAACAACACAGGTTATTGTTTTATAACAGTAGATAATTTCATACCTGCGCCATATGCAGCACTCAGTGGAACTTGCACCGAATTCCGCCCACTGAGCAATATCTGCCGAAACCGAAGCCAACAAGGAAGTCCTGGATGACCGACACGACCACCCCCTGGATGGGTCTTGACCGTGATGCACCGGTTCTTCACATCGGCTACGGGAAAGTCGAGGAGCTGGTCGCGATCCTCGCGGCCCGTATCGCCGCCAGCCAGTTCGACGCCGTCGTCGGCATCTCGCGCTCCGGCATCGTGCCGGCGACGATGCTCAGTCATCGGCTAGGCAAGGAGCTTTACCTGATCCGCTGCCAGCGGCATTGCGACGAGATTTCGTGGATGGGAACGCCGCCGCCTGCGGGCAAATCGCTGCTGATCGTTGACGACATCGTCAGCCGCGGCGAGACGATGCGACGGGTCTGCGAACACCTGAACCGCTCGGGCTACGCGGTGAAGTCGCTGGCGCTCTTCGTCGACCGGGCGCGCGCCGCCTTCGTCCCGGATTTCGCGCTCGACGCGCCGGGATTCATCCGTTTTGCCTGGGATCGCCGCGATACGACGCCCGAAGCGCGCCAAGCGGTTGCGGCACAGGAAATGCATCCCCCGTTGCTGGAAAACGAATGCTTCGGTGTCGATATGGACGGCATTCTGCTGCCCGACATCCGCAAGGCCCACTACCGCAAGGATTTGCAACTCGCGCTCAAGCGGCGGCACACCGCCCCCGCCTACCCTGGCCATCGCCTGCCGGATATCGACTGGACACGCGCACACATCATCACCGGTCGACCGGCACTTGATTTTGCCGCCACGCGCCAATGGCTGGACGCCAACGGCTTCGCCATGTGTCCGCTGTACTGCCGCGACCACGAGCGTCACGAGCACTCGGTGGCGGGAACGATTTCACACAAGATCGAGACGCTGATGCGGATCGGCGTCAGTACGTTTCTCGAAAGCGAACTCATCCAGGCGACGCTGATCGCCAAGGCCTGCCCGACGGTCGATGTCGTCTGGTGGGGCAAGGAGCACCGGCTGAGCATCGGTGGCGTGGCGCCGGTGCCGTTCAGCGTGGGCAAGACCGGCGGCTGAAACAGCCCCGATCGCGTTTACGAACGCTGCCGCCGCTCCGTCATCTTTTCCCCGATCAACTCGATCGAACCGTCGGAGCGCTGGCTTTCGATGCGGACGCAGAATCCCCACAGGTAGGCCAGATGCTCGAGTACGGTCTCGAATTCGCCGTCGAGCTTGCGGCGCTGGTGCGTGAAGTGCCGTAGCGTCAGCGAGCGGTCGCCGCGCAGGTCTACGTTCCAGACCTGGATGTTCGGTTCGCGGCTGCCGAGGTTGTATTGCTCCGAGAGTTGCCGGCGCAGTTTGCGGTAACCGGTGTCGTCGTGAATGGCGTCGATCTGCAATTTGCTGAGTTGATCGTCGTCGAGCACCGAGAAGAAGCGGAATTCGCGCATCAAGCGCGGCGACAGATACTGCGCGACGAAGCTCTCGTCCTTGAAATTCTGCATCGCGAACTCGAAGGTCTCGCGCCAGTTCGAGCCGGCGATTTCGGGAAACCATTCGCGGTCCTCATCGGTCGGCTTTTCGCAGATACGGCGGAGGTCCTGCCACATGGCAAAGCCCAACGCGTAGGGATTGATGCCCGAGTAATACTTGCTGTTGTACGGCGGCTGGTAGACGACGTTGGTGTGCGATTGCAGGAATTCGAGCATGAAGCCGTCGGACAGCCCGCCTTGATCGTAGAGCGTGTTGAGCAGCGTGTAGTGCCAGAAGCAGGCCCAGCCCTCGTTCATCACCTGCGTCTGCCGCTGCGGGTAGAAGTACTGGCCGATCTTGCGCACGATGCGCACGATCTCACGCTGCCAGGGTTCGAGCAGCGGCGCGTTCTTCTCGATGAAGTACAGGAGGTTTTCCTCCGGTTCCTCGGGAAAGCGCTTTTCCACTCGGGTTTCCTCGGCCTCGGCGCGGCGCGGCAAGGTCCGCCACAGATCGTTCACCTGCGCCTGCATGTACTCCTCGCGTTCTTTCAGGCGCAGCGTCTCCTTCTCCAGCGACTGTTTGGGCGAGCGCTTGTAGCGATCAACACCGACGTTCGACAGCGCGTGGCAGGCGTCGAGCAGGCGCTCGACCGCTTCGACGCCATGCTGTTCCTCGCACTGCGCGATGTAGTTCCGCGCGAACACGAGGTAATCGATGATCGCGTCAGCGCTCGTCCATTGCTTGAAGAGGTGGTTGCCCTTGAAGAACGAATTGTGTCCATACGCCGCGTGCGCGATCACCAGCGCCTGCATCGGCATCGTATTCTCGTCCATCAGGTAGGCGATACACGGATCGGAATTGATCACGATCTCATAGGCCAATCCCATCTGACCACGCTTGTAGCGGTTCTCCGTAGCCAGGAAGTGCTTGCCGAACGACCAGTGGTGGTAATAGACGGGCATGCCGATCGAGGCATAGGCGTCCATCATCTGCTCGGCGCTGATCACCTCGAGGAGATGCGGATAGCAATCGAGTCCATAGAATTGCGCGACACGGCCGATCGCATCGTCGTATTGGGCCAGCGCGTCGAAACTCCACTCGGAGCCGATCGGTAGCGGTGCGATGCGCGGCAGCTCGATGGCGGATTCAACTACGGGAACCAAGATTTCGCTCATGGTGACTCCTGGCTGTCAGTCGTACAGAAAACGGCAGAGAGTCACGTCATTCCGGCGAAAGCCGGAATCCGACCGAAGGAAGTGCAAAGCCACTGGTGCACTACTGGATTCCGGGTCAAGCCCGGAACGACGGATTCTGTAAAGTCGCATTGGTTCATCGAAAACACCCATTACGCTCGCCGCTTGAACAGTTCGCGGAAGACCGGGTAGATGTCCGCGAGATCGCCGATGCGCTGCATGGCGAAGCGGCCCGGATGGACGAGCTGCACCTTCTCGTACTCGGTCCACAGGTTCTGCGGCGGGCCGTCCGTGATCTCGATGTAGGCGAAATACTGGCAGAGCGGCAGGAGCCGCTCCTCGATCAGCTCGCGGCAGTGCGGCGAATCCTCGCTCCAGTTGTCGCCGTCGGACGCCTGCGCGCCGTAGATGTTCCACAACTGGCTCGGATAACGTTCGCGGATGATGTTCGCCATCAGATCCAGCGCGCTCGACACCACCGTTCCGCCCGACTCGCGCGACGTGAAGAAATCGTCCTCGTCGACCTCGGAGGCGATCGTATGGTGGCGGATGAAAACGACCTCGATGTGCTCGTAGTTCCGGGTCAGGAACAGGTAGAGCAGCATGAAGAAGCGCTTGGCGACGTTCTTGCGGCCTTCGTCCATCGACCCCGACACGTCGAGCAGGCAGAACATCACCGCCTGCGCCGTCGGCTGCGGGATGCGGATCCGCGCGTTATAGCGCAGGTCGAACGGGTCGATGAACGGCAGCGCCTCGATCCGGGCTCGCAGCTTGGCGATCTCGCGGCGCACGCGTTCGACCTCGGGGTTGTCGTCGGGCAGCGTCTTGCGCATATCCGCCAGCTCGGCTTCGAGCGCCCGCAACTGCCCGGCGTAAGGGCCGCCGATGGCGATCCGCCGGCCGGCCGCGCCGCGCATGGTGCGCGACAGATTGATGTTGGTCGGCACGCCGGACTGCGTGTAACCGGCGCGCACTCGCTTGAACTGCTCGATGCGCGCGAGCTGGTGCTTGACGAGATTGGGCAGCGCGAGCTCCTCGAAGAAGATGTCGAGGAATTCGTCGCGCGTCAGCGTGAACACGAAGTCGTCCATGCTCTCGCCTTCGTTGCTCGCCTGGCTGCCGCCTTGCCCCGAGCCGCCGCCGGCCGGCCGCTCCACCTGATCGCCGCTGCTGAAGCGGTCGTTGCCCGGATTGACGACTTCGCGCACGCCGCCCGAACCGTGCGAGAAGTGCGGCTCCGCGATGTCCTTGCCGGGAATGCCGACTTTCTCGCCGTTCTCCAGGTCGCGCACGCCGCGATGGTTGAGCGCCTCGGACACCGCCTTGCGGATCTGTCCCTTGAAACGCCGGATGAACCGGCTGCGATTCACCGAACTCTTGTTCTTGCTGTCGAACCGGCGATCGACGATGCGCACGGTCATGGGATTCTCCCTCGCTTGATCTCGCCCGGCGCGGCCCCGAACCAACCTCCTTCAGGGCGCGCCCGGCACACTTTCAGTCTTCACGACGATTTCCTGACCCGCAGATACCATTCGCACAGGAGCCGTACCTGCTTCTCGGTATAGCCCTTGGCCGTCATGCGGTTGACGAAGTCCTGGTGCTTCTTCTGATCCTCGGCGCTGGCCTTGGTGTTGAAGGAGATGACCGGCAGCAGTTCCTCGGTGTTGGAGAACATCTTCTTCTCGATCACCGCGCGCAGCTTTTCATAGGAGGTCCACGTCGGGTTGTGCCCGTCGTTGCGCGCGCGGGCGCGCAGCACGAAGTTCACCACCTCGTTGCGGAAATCCTTCGGATTCGAGATGCCGGCCGGCTTCTCGATCTTCTCCAGCTCGTCGTTCAAGGCGCTGCGGTCGAGCATCTCGCCGGTGTTCGGGTCGCGGAATTCCTGATCCTGGATCCAGAAGTCGGCGTAGAGCACGTAGCGGTCGAAGATGTTCTGCCCGTACTCGGAGTAGCTCTCGAGATACGCCGTCTGGATCTCCTTGCCGATGAACTCGGCGTAGCGCGGCGACAGGAACTCCTTGATGTAGCGCAGGTATTTTTCCTCGACTTCCGGCGCGAACTGCTCCTGCTCGATCTGTTGTTCGAGCACGTACATCAGGTGCACCGGATTGGCCGCCACCTCGCGGTGGTCGAAGTTGAACACCTTGGAGAGGATCTTGAAGGCGAAGCGAGTCGACAACCCGACCATGCCCTCGTTGACACCGGCGAAGTCGCGGTATTCCTGGTAGCTCTTGGCCTTCGGATCGGTGTCCTTGAGATTCTCGCCATCGTAGATGCGCATCTTGGAGAAGATGCTGGAGTTCTCCGGCTCCTTCAGCCGCGAGAGCACCGAGAACTGCGCCATCATGCGCAGCGTATCCGGCGCGCACGGCGCCTGGCTGAGCGACGAATTGACGAGCAGCTTCTCGTAGATGTGGATCTCGTCCGAGACGCGCAGCGAGTACGGCACCTTGACGATGTAGATGCGGTCGAGGAAAGCCTCGTTGTTGCGGTTGTTCTTGAACGACAGCCACTCCGCCTCGTTCGAGTGCGCCAGGATCAGGCCGTCGAACGGGATCGCGCCGAAGCCCTCGGTGCCCTTGTAGTTGCCTTCCTGCGTCGCCGTCAGCAACGGGTGCAGCACCTTGATCGGCGCCTTGAACATCTCGACGAATTCGAGCACGCCGCGATTGGCCAGGCACAGGCCGCCGGAATACGAATAGGCGTCCGGATCGTTCTGCGAATACGTCTCCAGCTTGCGGATATCGATCTTGCCGACCAGCGACGAAATGTCCTGGTTGTTCTCGTCGCCCGGCTCGGTCTTCGACACGGCGGTCTGCGAGAGCACCGACGGCCAGATCTTGACCACGCGGAACTTCGTGATGTCGCCGCCGAACTCGTGCAGGCGCTTGACCGCCCACGGACTCATGATCGTGTTGAGATAACGGCGCGGGATGCCGTAATCCTCTTCGAGCAACTCCGCGTCTTCCACCGGATTGAACAGGCCGAGCGGCGATTCATGCACCGGCGAGCCCTTGATCGCATAGAACGGCACGCGCTCGATCAGGTACTTGAGCTTCTCGGCCAGCGTCAACTTGCCGCCGCCGACCGGGCCGAGCAGATAGAGGATCTGTTTCTTCTCTTCCAGGCCCTGCGCGGCATGGCGGAAGTAGGAGACGATGTGTTCGATCACGTCTTCCATCCCGTAGAGATCGCGGAAGGCCGGGTAGCGCCGGAGCATCTTGTTGGCAAAGATTCGGGAAAGACGGTGGTCGGTGCGCGTATCGATCAATTCCGGCTCGCCGATCGCGTCGAGCATGCGCTCGGCGACGCTGGTGTAGGCGGAACGATCGTTCCGGCAGAGCTCCAGGTATTCCTGGACCGTCATCTCCTCTTCCTGCGCCGCCTCGTAGCGGCTTTGGTAGCGGGCAAAGATCGACATGGCTGTTCTCCCAATGCGACGGACGTGCGTCGTACTGATTGGAGCAGGTGATCACGAAAAAGTTTTCGGCGCAAATGAAAACCTGCGTAATCGTTTGTGACGCGGAGAATGCGCAAAACCAAATCCGAAACACACGGTCAAACGCGCCACGACCAACCCGCCGAAAGGAGCGTGTCATGAACCCGATGATGTTTCCGAAGATGCTGACTTCACACGCGGAGGGCTGGGACTGGCTGATGCGCATCCATCCGTCGGTTGCCCGGATGTTCCTCGCCTACGTCGTGCCCATGTCGATCATCCCGCCGGCGATGATCATCTACGCCTCGCGCACCTACACCGACATCCCCTTGCTCGAAATCAGCGAGCAGAAGGCGCTGTTCATCGCCATCGTCTTCTTCATCACCGAACTGGTCGTGGTTCCGATCATGGGCCGCGTCGTGCAGAGCATCGGCAACGTCGCCGACGCGCATCCGCCCTACCACGACGCCTTCGCCCTGGCCGCCGTCGTGCCGACGCCGCTCTGGCTGGCGCCCCTAGCGCTGTTCATTCCCAATCTGTACGTCGTCATTCTCGCCATGCTGTTCGCGCTCGGCGCGTCGGCCGCCCTCATCTACCAGGGCGTCGATCGCGTCTTCGACCTCGCCGACGAAGGAAAGACCCTGCTCGTCGCCGGCGCGGTTTTCGCTGCCGGATTGGTCGCCTGGGTGGCGATGACGGGGCTGGCCTTCGTGACCTGGGGCTCGGCGCTGACCTGAACTCTGACCTGAAAGAACTCCCGGTAATCTCCCTGTAGCACCCTGCGGTAATTCAGCCCGGTGGACCGGATGGACATCCGGTTATCGGGCTGTTTTTTCGCCCGTTCCGCCGCGGAACGGCAGGTGCGTTGCCGCTTCGTCGCGATACGCCTTGACCGCATCGCATTGCTGTTCGAGATGCCGTGCGATCAGGCGATGCATGGCCGGATCGGCGATCCAGTGCGCCGAATGCACGAGCGTCGGGGCGAATCCGCGCGCGATCTTGTGCTCGCCGCCGGCGCCGGGTTCAAAGCGCCGCAACCCTTCGCGCAGGCAATAGGCGATGCCCTGGTAGAAACACAGTTCGAAATGCAGGCTGTGATACCGCCCCGAACACCCCCAATAGCGGCCGTAGAGCGCTTCGTCGCTGCGAAAGCAGAGCGACATCGCCACCGGTTCGCGCCCGTCGCGCGCGATGAAGACGACCATTCTCCGGCCGAGCGTCGTCGCCAGCTCGGCCAGGCATGCCGGCGTAAGCACCGGGTAGTTGCCGAACTTGTCGAAGGTCGACGCGTAGAGTGCATGCAGCGCCGGCCACTCGGCCGGGTCGACCTCCTCGCCGTGACGCGTCTCGATGACGAGGCCGCTGTCGGCGACACGCCGCCGCTCGGCGCGTACCTTGCGCCGCTTTTCGGCGCTGAACGTCGCAAGGTAATCGTCGAAATCCCGGCACTCGCCGGCCAGCCAATGGAATTGGACGTTGTGGCTGGCGAGCAGTCCGGCGCCGCGCAGCGCCGCCCCGTCCGCCGCGTCCGGAAACGCGACGTGCCACGACGAGACGCCGACCTCGGCGCTCAACGCCAGCGCGCCGTCGATCAAGGCTTGGCGGATCACCGGCAGGCCGTCGTCCCCGGGATCGATCAGGAACCGTGGCCCGCTGGCCGGCGTATGCGGCAAACCGCTCAGCAGCTTCGGGTAGTAGGCACGTCCCAGCTGCTGGTAAGCCGCCGCCCACGACCAATCGTGGATGAAATCGCCGTGCGAGTTGTAGCGCGCGTAGAGCGGCAGTATGCCGCGCACCGTCCCGCGCTCGTCGGTCGCGGTGAGGTGCCGCGCCAGCCAGCCGCAGGCGCGGCCGGCCGCGCCGTGCGCTTCGAGGATGCACAGAAAGTCGGCGTTCAGAAACGGATGACCCGGCGGACACAGGCGCTGCCAAACGCCGCGCGGAATCTCGGCGGCGGCGTGGTGGCAAGTGATCGATAACTGCGGCATCGGAAAATGTGCGAGCGAAAGCGACCGCTGTCCGAACCGTCGCATACCGCTTTGGTTCCCGCGCATTTTTGGTCCACCGGCGAACGGTCGCGCCGGACGACGATCAAATGTCGGCCGGGCACTCTTGGCGGGCAGCACGATGAAACCACGTCACTTCGTGGAATCCGTCATTCCGGGCTTGGCCCAAGCCCACCGCCGACTTCGATTGGAGGATTGAAATGAACACGGACCCATGCGACCTGAAAAGCAAGCGCTGCAAACCTTGCGAAGGCGGCGTGACGCCGCTCGATCCGGCGGCGGTCGAACGGCTGCTAGCGGCGCTCGACGGCTGGACGGCCGCCGGCGGGGAAATCACCAAGACCTACCGTTTCGGGAATTACTACGAAACGATGGCCTTCGTGAACGCGACGGCATGGGTCTCGCACCGGGAGAATCATCACCCGGATCTCGCCGTCGGCTTTCGCGAATGCCGGGTCCGCTATTCGACGCACGCCATCGACGGCCTCTCCGAGAACGACTTCATCTGCGCCGCGAAAATCGACGCGCTGCTCGCCGCGGAGGCGGACTGATGCCGGCCGAACGCATTCCCGACTTCAGCGTCGACTTCGACAAGATTGCCGCGCTGACGCTCAGCCACTACAACCAGCGTGCCGAGCCGTATCGCGAAGGCACGCGCGACCACGACGTGAGCCAAAACATCGACGCGCTGTTGCGGCACATCGCGGGCGCGCCGCCGTTCACGCTCCTCGATCTGGGCTGCGGCCCCGGGCGCGATCTCAAGGCCTTCAGTGCGCGCGGGCACCAAGCCATCGGACTCGACGGCGCCGAGCGCTTCGTTCGACATGGCGCGCCGCGAGAGCGCCTGCGAAGTCTGGCACCAGAGTTTTCTCCGGCTCGATCTCCCGGCCGCCGGATTCGACGGGATTTTCGCCAACGCGTCGCTCTTCCACGTTCCGCGCAAGGCGTTGCCGCGCGTGCTGCGGCAGCTGCACGCGGCGCTCAGGCCGGGCGGCGCGCTCTTCAGTTCCAACCCGCACGGCGCCAACGAGGAAGGTTGGAACGGCGATCGCTACGGCGTCTACCACGACCTGGCGCACTGGCGGCGGTTCATGCGCGACGCCGGTTTCCTCGAACTCGAGCACTACTATCGGCCGAGCGGCCTGCCGCGCGAACAGCAGCCGTGGCTGGCGAGCGTCTGGCGCCGGCCCTGACGTCACCCGGACAGACCCGGCGCCGCGCTGGAAGAGTCGATCGCCTGCGAAATCTCCGACAAGGTCATCGGCGTCCCAAAGAAAAAGCCCTGCCCTTCGTTGCACCCCAGGCGCTGCAGGAGATCGGCCTGCTGCCGGCTTTCGATGCCTTCGACCGTGATCGACAGGCGCAGGACCTGGCTCATGGCCACGATCGCCTTGACGATCGCGCGCTGGTTGCGGCTTTCCGGCAGGTCGACGATGAACGAGCGGTCGATCTTGACGCGATCGATCGGCAGATCGCGCAGCACGCTCAGCGACGAGTAGCCGGTGCCGAAATCGTCGATGCTGGCGGCCACGCCCAGTTCCGCCAGCGCCTTGAGGATGGCCAGACTGCGCTCGGTGCCCTGCAGGGTGCTCTCGGTAATCTCCAGTTCCAGCGCGGACGCGGGGAAACCGGTCTCGTCCAGCACCGATTTGACGACCGAGACGAAATCGGTCCCGATGAACTGGCGCGCCGAGACATTGACCGCCAGGTGGAATTCCCTGCCCGCCGCCCGCTCGCGCTGCGTCAGTTCGAGCATTTCGCTGCAGGCGCGGTACAGGACCCAGCGCCCGAGCTGTTCGATGATTCCGCTTTCCTCGGCGATGGCGATGAAGCTCCCCGGATGCACCATGCCGCGTTCCGGATGCGGCCAGCGGACGAGCGCCTCGGCGCCGACGATCCGGCGCGTTTCCAGATCGACGCGCGGCTGGTAATGGACGACCAGGATGTCGGTGGCGATGGCGCGGCGCAAGCCCTGCTCGATGTACATCCGCTCATCGGCGCGTATCGACATGTCCTCGGCGTAGAAGTGGTAGCGGTTGCGTCCCGCGCCCTTGGCGGCGTACATGGCCATGTCGGCGGCGCGCATCAATTGCTGGCTGTTGACGCCGTTGTCGGGAAAGACGGCGATGCCGAGGCTGCCGGTCACCGACAGCGCATGGCCCGAGAGCTGGATCGGCTGATGCACCAGGTCGAGGATCTTGCGCGCCAGCTGCGCCGCGTAATCGAGGTTGGTGATGCCCGCCAGGATCACGAACTCGTCCCCGCCCAGGCGCGCCACGGTATCGCTGGCGCGCATCACCGAGGTCAACCGGGCGCCGACGACGCGCAGCAGCTCATCGCCGACGTCGTGCCCCAGCGTGTCGTTGATCACTTTGAAGCCATCGAGGTCGAGGAACAGCAGCAGACAACGCTGGTTGTTCCGCACGCCGTACTCGATGGCGCTCTTGAGACGGTCGTCGAACAGCAAGCGGTTCGGCAGGTCGGTCAACGGATCGTGGTGCGCCAGATGGTGCAGCTGCTGCTGCGCCTCGTAGATGGCCGTCACGTCGGAGAAGGCTCTGACGTAGCGCGTCAATCGACCTTCGGCGTCATGCACGGCGCTGACGCTCTCCCAGGCGGGGAAGGACGTTCCCGACTTGCGGTGACAGCTCACCTCGCCGCTCCAGAAACCGCCCTCGCCGCCCTGCAGGCTGGCGACGTAGCTCTCGGAATCAGGATCGATGCGCAGCAGGGCGTCCAGATCGAGCCCGATGACTTCCGCCTCCGCGTAGCCGGTGATCCGGGAAAAGGCGGGATTGACCGCGACCACCTTGCCCGCCGCGTCGGTGATCGCGATCGCCTCGGCGCTGGTGTGGAAAACGGCGCTCGATTGGCGGAGCTGCTCGTCGTCGCGATGCCGTTGCGTCACGTCCTGCAGGATGCCGATGATCCGGCCGCCCGCCGTGGCACCGCCGAAGCCCTTGACGTGCGCCTCCATGTAGCGCGTCGGAACGTGATTCCCGACCGTGCGGAACTCGACACGCACCGCCCGATCGCCGACCGCGGCCGGATTCAGCGCGGCCGCGACCTGCTCGCGGTCCGCCGGAATCACGCGTGCCATGAATGCGTCCCACGCTTCGTCGAGCGGCAAGCATTGATTGGAGAAAATCCAGCCGAGATGGGCGTCGCCCTGAAGCCGGCCGAGCGCCGGGTTCCATTCGAGAACGCCCAGCGACCCGGCGTCGAGCGCGAGCTGAAGGCGTTCCTCGCTCTGCTGGATGATCATCTCGTCGTCGTGGCGGGCCAGCGCCATCTGGATCGTCGCGTGCAGTTCGCGCCCTTCGCAGGGTTTCACCAGATAGCCGAAGGGCCGGCTGCCGAGCGCGCGGGTCAGCGTCTCGTCCTCGGCGTACGCCGTCAGAAAGACGACCGGCACCTGATGCCGGGAGCGGATGACCGTCGCCGCCTCGATGCCGTCCATCTTGCCGTCGAGATGGATGTCCATCAGCACCAGGTCGGGATTCACCTCGGGACAGCTCTCGATGGCCTGCTCGCCGCTGGCGACCACGGAGGCCACGTGATAGCCGAATCCGTTCAGCTGCCGCTTCAGGTCGAAGGCGACGATCCGCTCGTCTTCGACCAGCATGAGGTTGACCGGCAATCTCGCAGACATTGATTACGCCTCCTTCGCGGCTAATTCCTTGGGAAAGCTGACGGCGAACCGCGTTCCCACGTTTCTCTCGATGACCAGGATGCCATGCAGCTGTTCGACCAGCAGCGGCACCAGCTGCAAACCCAGCGACGAGCGTTGCGCCAATTCGGCGTCGGGCGGCAGGCCGATCCCGTCGTCGCCGACGGAGAGGCAGATCCGCTCATCGCTCTCCTCGACCAGTCTGACCGTGATCTTTCCGCGGCGTTCCGCCGGGAACGCGTGCTTGAAGGCGTTGGTCAGCAGCTCATTGATCAGGAGGCCGCACGGGATGCAGCGCTCGAGGTCGAGGTGCAGACCGTCGCCCGGCAAATCCATCGACAGCTCGACATGCCCGTCCGCCACGCGATACGAGGCGCGGATCGACTGCACCAGGCGCTGCAGGTATTCGGCCAGATCGAGGTGCGAAAAGTCCTTGCGCTGATAGAGCAGCTGGTGGGTCAGCGACATCGCCTTCACGCGCCCGCAGCTCTCGCCGAGAATCGCCCGCACGTTCGGGTCGGTGGCGTGCTCGGCCTGGAGATTGAGCAGGCTGGTCACCACCTGCAGGTTGTTCTTCACCCGGTGGTGGACTTCATTGAGCAGCACCGTCTTTTCGCGCAGGGCGTCCTCGAGCCGTTGCTGCGTGCGCAATCGTTCGGAGATGTCGATGATCGAGGCGAGCGCCATCGTTCCCGCCTCGGTCTCGATCGGGTTCAGGCCGATCTCGATCGGAAACTCGCTGCCGTCGGAACGGCGGCCGGCCAGATCGCGTCCGGCGCCCATCGGCCTCGGCTGCGGATCGCCGAGATAACCGGCCCGATAGGCGCGATGGTGGTGACGGAAACGCTCGGGGACCAGGATCTCGACGGAGCGGCCGATCAGCGCCGCGCGTTCGTAACCGAACATCTTCTCGGTCTGCGCATTGACCAGGACGATGGTCCCGTTGCCGTCGATCAACACCATCGCGCTCGGCGCCCATTCGACGACGCGGCGGAAGGCATCGTCGCCGAGCGGCAGGATGGCGGGTTTGGCGGGCGCGCCGTGGATCGCCAGCGCGCTCCCAGCATTCGCTGAATCATCGGTCGGCGGTCGGTCGTCGTCGGACGATATCGTCATGGCCTGCATCCATCCGGAAAACGAGCTTCGACAAGCGGAATGGAAAAACGATCTTTCGCGACCCGGCGGACGGACCAGCCGGGCGCGGTCGCGGACGTTACGCCGGCTGCTCGGCGAGCAACCGCCGCAGGTCGCCGACGATGCCTTCGGCCGATGCGTCGTCCTTCACGTAGAGCCGGATGCGCCCGGCGGGGTCGAACACATAGGCACCGGTCGTGTGATCGATCGCCCGTCCGCCCGCGTGGTGGCCGTGCCCCCCTTTGGAAAAGAACACCTTGAATCCGCGCGCAACCTCCTCGGTCGCCGCCGGATTTCCGGACAGTCCGATGAAGGACGGATCGAACGCGCCGACGTAACGGCCGAGTATTTCCGGCGTATCGGTTTCCGGATCGACGCTGACCAGGATCACCTGGACGCGTTGCGCCTCGGCTCCCAGCGTCTTCAGCACCCCGGCCAGGCGGGAGAGCGTCGTCGGGCAGACGTCGGGACACGTCGTATAGCCGAAGAAGACGACCACCGCCTTGCCGTGGAACTCGGCGATGCTGCGCTCCTGCCCATGACCGTCCCGGAGACCGGCAAGCGACTGCCCGATGGCCGAACCGGTGATGTCGGTCCCGTTGAACCCGGCCGGCGGCTGCCCGGTGCAGCCCAGAATGCCCAGCGTCAGCAGCACGACGATTTTCCACATGAGGTAGCGGCTCCCTTATCGATTCTGTATCGCATATCCATCATGAATGAACTTTTCCCGCACCGATGGTCTGAGTGACACCACAAGACGCTGCAACAACGGTGGGAGGGATCAGTTTGAAGACTGCAATTCGCCTCGGCCTGCGCTTTAGTCTTAGCCACGCAGCTAATCGTTCCTTCCACTCGTTCCTGACCCTGCTGGCAATAGGGTTTCCGTGGTTTCCACCACAGGCCTTCGCCGAATTCAACCTGAACCTGCCGCCACCGGCGTCGGCCCTGGCGCAGCAGATTTTCGACCTGCACAGCACGATCCTCTGGATCTGCGCCGCGATCATGGTCGTCGTCTTCGTCCCCATGCTCGTCGCGCTGGTGCGCCACCGCAAGGCGACCGGGCACGCCCCCGCGAAATTCCACGAGAACACGCGGCTGGAAATCCTGTGGACGGTGATCCCCGTGCTCATCCTGATCAGCATGGCCTGGCCGGCGACCCGGCTCATCGTCTCGATGAAGGACACCGACAAGCCCGACCTGACGATCAAGGTCACCGGGCACCAGTGGAAGTGGGAATACGAGTATCTCGGCGACGACATCCGCTTCATCAGCAACACATCGACGCCCAGGGAACAGATCGAAGGCGCGCAGCCGCCGGGCGAACATTACCTGCTGGAGGTTGACAATCCGCTCGTCGTGCCGGCCGGCAAGAAGGTCCGGCTGGTGCTGACCTCGAGCGACGTCATCCATACCTGGTGGGTCGGCGCGCTCGGCGTCAAGCAGGACGCGATTCCCGGTTTCATCCGCGACGCCTGGTTCAAGGCCGACAAACCGGGCACCTATCGCGGCCAGTGCGCGGAACTGTGCGGCGTCGGCCACGGCTTCATGCCGGTCGTCGTCAATGCAGTCGCGCCCGAGGAATTCGCCAGCTGGAAGGATGAACAGAAGACCAAGGCGGTGGCAGCCGCGGCGGACGCGAAGAAAACCTACGAACTCGCCGAGCTGAAGACGATGGGCGAAAAGGTCTACACCACGTACTGCATCGCCTGCCACCAGGAAAGCGGCATGGGCATCCCGGGCGCCTTCCCGGCGCTCAACGGCTCGCCGGTCGCCACCGGCGACAAGGCGGCGCACATCGACGTCGTGCTGCACGGACGGCCGAAGACGGCGATGGCGCCCTTCGGCGAAATGCTGTCCGATCTGGACATCGCCGCCGTCGTCACGTTCGAGCGCAACCACTGGGACAACAAGACCGGCGAGGCAGTGCAGCCGGCCGACATCGCCGCGCGGCGCAAGTAAAGGAACGATCAGTCACGATGAATCAAATGAACCGAACAGTACCCGTCATTCCGGCGGAAGCCGGAATCCACAGGTGCACCACTGGCTTTGCACTTCCTTCGGTCGGATTCCGGCTTCCGCCGGAATGACGAAGCCAGGACTGAGCACCCGCAAGGAGTCCGCCAACATGTATTCCGCTACCGAAGTCGCTTCCAATGATGCGCATGAGCACGCCGCGCCGCACGGCATCGCGCGCTGGCTGACCAGCACCAACCACAAGGACATCGGCACGCTCTACCTGTGGTTTTCGCTGTTCATGTTCTTCTTCGCCGGCGCGCTAGCCATGCTGATCCGCGCCGAACTGTTCCAGCCCGGACTGCAGCTCTTCCAGCCGGCCGTGTTCAACCAGCTGACCACCATGCACGGGCTGATCATGATCTTCGGCGCGATCATGCCGTCGCTGGTCGGCTTCGCCAACTGGCAGGTGCCGCTGATGATCGGCGCTTCCGACATGGCCTTCCCGCGGTTGAACAACTGGAGCTTCTGGCTGTTGCCGGCGGCCGGCATCCTGCTCATCGCCACCTTCTTCGTCCCCGGCGGCGCGCTTGCCGGCGGCTGGACGATGTATCCGCCGCTCTTCATCCAGGGCGGCGTCGCCTACGACATGTCGATCCTCGCTGTGCACATCCTCGGCATCTCGTCGATCATGGGCGCCATCAACATCATCGTCACCATCCTCAACCTGCGCGCGCCGGGCATGACGATGATGAAGCTGCCGCTCTTCGTGTGGACCTGGCTGATCACCGCCTTCCTGCTGGTCGCCGTGATGCCGGTGCTCGCCTGCGCGATCACCATGCTGCTCACCGACCGCCACTTCGGCACGCATTTCTTCAGCGCGGCCGGCGGCGGCGACCCGGTGATGTTCCAGCACATCTTCTGGTTCTTCGGCCATCCCGAGGTCTACATCATGATCCTGCCGGCCTTCGGCATCGTGTTGACGATCATCCCGACCTTCGCGCGCAAGCCGCTGTTCGGCTACGCGTCGATGGTCTACGCGGTGGCGTCGATCGCCTTCCTCTCCTTCATCGTCTGGGCGCATCACATGTTCACCACCGGCATGCCGGTCGGCGGCCAGCTCTTCTTCATGTACACGACGATGCTGATCGCCATCCCGACCGGCGTGAAGGTGTTCAACTGGGTGGCGACGCTGTGGCGCGGCTCGATCAGCTTCGAGACGCCGATGCTCTTCTCGCTCGCCTTCGTCATCCTGTTCACGATCGGCGGCTTCTCCGGACTCGTGCTCTCGCTGGTGCCGGTTGACATCCAGCTGCAGGACACCTACTACGTGGTCGCCCATTTCCATTACGTGCTGTTCTCGGGTTCTGCGATGGCGATCATGGGCGGCATCTATTACTGGCTGCCGAAGTGGACGGGCCACATGTACGACGAACGGCTGGGCCGGATTCACTTCTGGCTGACGGCGATCGCCTTCAACATCACCTTCTTCCCGATGCATTTCCTCGGCCTGGCCGGCATGCCGCGCCGGATTCCCGACTACGCGCTGCAATTCGCCGAATTCAACATGATCTCCAGCCTCGGCGGCTTCCTGCTCGGAGCCAGCCAGCTGCTCTTCCTGTACACCGTCGTCAAGTGCGTGCGCGGCGGCCAACCCGCCGCCGCCAAGCCGTGGGAAGGCGCCGACACGCTCGAATGGACGCTGCCGTCGCCGGCGCCGTATCACTCGTTCGTCACGCCGCCGACGGTGAAGTAGGTAGATTTCGAGATGAACGCATGCCAAACATTCCGTCATCCCGGCGCACGCCGGGATCCAGTGCGTACCTCAAGAACCTGGATCCCGGCTTTCGCCGGGATGACGGCTGGAAACAGTGCGGTACTGAAGTTGACACGCTAACCGGAGGGAACTCACATGCAAACCCATCCGCTTTCCGAGACCTACTACGTCCCGCCGCCCTCCATCTGGCCGCTCGTCGGATCGGTGGCGCTGCTCGCGCTGGCGGTCGGTTTCGTCCTCGTGCTCAACGACCAGGCGGCCGGAAAGTACGTCACCGGGCTCGGCGCCGCCATCCTGCTCGTCATGCTCTTCGGCTGGTTCGGCAACGTCATCCACGAGAGCCTGTCCGGCAAGTACGCCGGCCAGGTGGACCGTTCGTTCCGCTGGGGCATGGTGTGGTTCATCTTCTCGGAAGTGATGTTCTTCGCCGGCTTCTTTGGCGCGCTCTTCTACGCGCGCCAGCTCGCCGTGCCGATGCTGGCCGACGCGCAGCAGCTGTGGCCCGGCTTCACCGCCGCCTGGCCGACCGCCGGACCCGGCGCGACGGTCGCGCCGACGCCGGTACACGCCTGGGGCATCCCGGCCGTCAACACGCTGATCCTGCTCTCTTCCGGGGCCACGGTGACCTGGGCGCACTGGGGGGTGATCAAGGGCAGCCAGTCGCAGCTCAAGCTTGGGCTGGCCGCGACCATCGTCCTCGGCATCGTCTTCATCGGCCTGCAAGCCTACGAGTACGGCGAAGCGGCGTTCACCATCCGCGACGGCATCTACGGCGCCACCTTCTACATGCTGACCGGCTTCCACGGTTTCCACGTCATGCTCGGCACGGTGATGCTGATCGTCGTTTTCCTGCGTTCCCTCGCCGGACACTTCACCGCCGAACGCCATTTCGCCTTCGAGGCCGTCGCCTGGTACTGGCACTTCGTTGACGTCGTCTGGCTGCTGCTCTTCGTGTTCGTTTATTGGCTGTAGCGGTCAATCACGATGAATCAGAAAAACCCTAAAGAATCCGTCATTCCGGGCTTGACCCGGAATCCGCCCGAAGGAAGTGCAGAGCCAGAGGTGCACCACTGGATTCCGGCTTTCGCCGGAATGACGTGTCTATCTCTTGTCCTCAACATGACTTGACTGCAAGTGACGAGAACACGATGACCACGTCCGCCCTTCCTCCGATGCCGGCGCACAACCACCGCCGGCTGGTCGGAAAGCTCATGCTCATCGTCGCGGCGTCCTTCGCCTTCGGCTTCGCGCTGGTGCCCTTGTACGACGTCTTCTGCCGCTTGACCGGCCTCAACGGCAAGACGGCCGGCCCGGGCGGCGTGCAGACGGTCAACGGGGCGGTATCGCCGATCGATCGCGATCGCGTCGTCACCGTCGAATTCACCGGCACGGTGATGCCCGGCCTCGCCTGGGAGGTCGAACCCGTCCTCACCCGGCTCGACCTGCATCCCGGCGAACTGCACCAGGCGCGCTACCGCGTGCGCAACCTCTCCGACACGTCGATCGTCGGCCAGGCCGTGCCCAGCGTTTCGCCGGGACAGGCCGCGCTGAATTTCGAAAAGCTGGACTGCTTCTGCTTCAGGCAGCAGACGCTCGCGCCCGGCGAGACGAAGGAACTGCCGCTCACCTTCATCGTGAAGCCCGAACTCGATCGCGACGTGCGCACGATCACGCTTTCCTATGCCTTCTTCGATCTGGCCGGCGCCGCGCCGGCCAAGCCGAGCCGGGATGCGCCATGACGCCGCTGTGGAGGATCAAGCGCCTGCGCCACCCGTCCTCAGACGCCCTGTCCGGGGATCAGCCCGAAACGGTAGCCGAGCAGCAAGAGGGCGAGGATGACGAACGAAAGCGCGATGCGCAGCGTCAGCGCCCGCACGGTGCGGTCGTTCGTCCCGCGATCCCGAACCAGGAAGAACAGCCCGGAAAACAGGCTTCCGATCACGCCAAACAGCAAGAGGACGATGATGAGCTTGAACATTGAGGGCTCCGCCGCCAAAAACGCCTATGGAGGCACCGATTATGCGCGCTCCCTAGCGGCGGGAACAGGCGCACCGACGGCGTTTCGGCCTGACGCCGCAGCCGGCGCCGGTGATACCGGCGGACGCCGCTATTCAGTGTCGGAGAGACTCCGCGCGCGCTCCTTCCGCCCCTCCCTCTGGCCGACCTTCGCCGCCGCCCTCTGCATCCCCCTCTTCCTCGCCGCCGGCCAATGGCAATGGAACAAGGCCGCACTCAAGGCGGAACGCCAGCTGCAACGCGATACGCGCAGCGCCCAACCGGCACTGGCGATGCCGGCGACGCCGGCCGACGCGGCAACGCTGGCCGATCGCCGCTTCTTCGCGGAAGGCGGCTATGAGCCGCAATTCCAGATCCTGATCGACAACCGCACCTACAACGAGCAGGCCGGCTATCACGTCGTCACCCCGCTGCGCATCGCCGGCAGCGACGTCCGCCTGCTCGTCAATCGGGGCTGGATCGCGGCGCCGGCCGAGCGCCAGGTGGTGCCCTCGTTCGCGACGCCGGCCGGCCGCGTGCGGGTCGACGGCGTGGCCGTCGTCCCGCCGGCCCGCTTCTTCAGCCTCGGTTCGCCGAGCGAGACCGGGCCCGCGTGGCAAACCGTCTGGCAAAACCTCGACCTCGAACGCTACCGGGCGGCGGTCGATTTCCCGGTCCAGCCGGTCGTGCTCCAGCTCGATCCCGCCGCTTCCGCGCGCGACGCCGGCGGCGGCTTCGTCCGTGAGTGGAGCCGCCCGGACGACAAGCGCCTGATCAATGTCGGCTACGCGCTGCAATGGTGGACCTTTGCCGCCACCGCTTTCGCACTCTGGGTCGTCCTCGGCTTCCGCCGCCGCCCGGCGCAGCCGCCAGCGGAGTGATCGACGCCATGCGGACGACAACGCTCCCCGTATCCTCCGACGGCGCAAAACCGGCGCGCTACACGCTGGCCCTGCTGATCGCCCTCTTCGTGCTGCCTTTCCTGGCGGGCACCGCGCTCTTCTGGTCGGGCTGGCGCCCGGAGAGATCCGGCAATCACGGCGACCTGATTCAACCGCCGCGCTCCTTGCCGGCGGCCGGCTTGACTTACGCGGACGGTTCTCCCGCCGATGCCGCATTGCGCGGCCATTGGCTGCTGGTGCTCGCTGTTGACGGCGCGTGCGATGCGGCGTGCCGCGCGGCGCTGCAACAGATGACGCAAGTCCACCGCGCCCTCAACAAGGAACAGGACCGTTTGCGGCGGGTACTCATCACCACCGCGGCCGCCCACACGCTCGACGACGTGCAACCGACGTTTCCCGATCTCGTCGCGACGGCAATCACGCCCGACGCGCGAACCACCTGGATGAGCGCGTTCGACGTCAGCGGCCAGACGCTCTTCATCGTCGATCCGATGGGCAACGTGATCATGCGCTACGCGGACCCGACGGCCACGCGCGGCGTGTTGAAGGATCTGGAACGGCTGTTGAAATATTCGTGGATTCAGTAACGCAGCGTCGATAACGGGAGGAAGCGCCATGTCTGCCAGTGCACGCGATCAGGCTGTCGATCGGATCAACGCGGCGAATTCACTGAACGCGGAGAATCCCGCCCTGCCGGCCATCGTGCCGCGCCGTTTCGGGCAGCGCCTCGCCGACTTCTTCGCGCTGTGCAAGCCGCGCGTGAACACGCTGATCGTGTTCACGGCGATGATCGGCATGTTCCTCGCCTCGCCCGGTTTCCCGCCGTTGAAATCGTTCCTCGCGGCGTCGGTCGGCATCGCGCTGGTAGCCGGCGCGGCGGCGGCAATCAACTGCCTCGTCGAACGCACGGTTGACGCGCTGATGACGCGCACGCGCTGGCGCCCCACGGCGCGCGGCACGTCGTCGCCGGCAGAAACGGCGGCGCTCGCGCTGCTCGTCGGCGGCACCGGGCTGTGGCTGCTGCATGCGTTCGTCAATCCGCTCACCATGTGGCTCACGCTCGCCACCTTCGTCGGCTACGCCGTCATCTACACGCTGCTGCTCAAACCGGCGACACCGATGAACATCGTGATCGGCGGCGCCTCCGGCGCCATGCCGCCGTTGCTCGGCTGGACGGCGGTAAGCGGCCAGGTCGCGCCGGGCGCGCTGGCGCTCTTCCTCATCATCTTCCTGTGGACGCCGCCGCACTTCTGGGCGCTCGCCTGCTACCGGCGCGACGACTACGCCAAGGCCGGCCTGCCGATGCTGCCGGTCACGCACGGCATCGAATACACCTGCCGGCAGAGCCTGATCTACGTGGGCTTGCTGACCTGCGCGTCGGTCTTGCCGTTCGCCATCGGCATGAGCGGCGTCGGCTATCTCGCCGCCGTGCTCGCGCTCGACGCCGTGTTCGCGGCCTACGTCTACCGCCTCTGGCGGAACTACAGCGACGAACTCGCCCGACGCACCTTCCGCTGGTCGATCATCTACCTGACGCTCGTCTTCGCGGCGCTGCTCGCCGATCACTTCCTGTAGGCGGCAAGAGATCGATGCGCTGCTTCCGCCCGCTCGTCCTCGTCGCCACCGTTCTCGCCTTCGGCGTCATCGCGCTCGGCGCCTACGTCCGCCTCAAGGACGCCGGGCTCGGCTGCCCGGACTGGCCGGGCTGCTACGGCCACCTGATCGGCGTCCCCGACGCGCCGCACGAGCTGGCCCGCGCCGAGGAGCGCTTCCCCGACCAACCCGTCGTCGCCGCCAAGGCATGGACCGAGATGGCGCATCGCTATCTCGCCGGCACGCTCGGCCTCCTGATCGCCGCGATCGCCGTCCAGGCGTGGCGGCAGCGCGCCACGACGGGAAGATCGCCGGCGCTGGCGACCGCCCTGCTCGTCACCGTCGCCTTCCAGGCGCTGCTCGGCATGTGGACCGTCACGCTGCTGTTGAAGCCCGCCATCGTCACCGCGCATTTGCTCGGCGGCATGACCACGCTGGCGCTGCTTCTGTCGTTGCTCCATTCTGCAAACGAAGCCCGTCATACCGGCGAAAGCGACCGAAGGGAGTGCAGAGCCCGGTATCCAGCATCGGAGAGCATGCGCCGGAATAAAGAACTATCTGGTATTCGCGACAACCTGCCAGCGTCGCTACGCCTCCACGGCGCTCTCGCCCTGCTTGCCGTGATCCTCCAGATCGCCCTCGGCGGCTGGGTCAGCACCAATTACGCCGCGCTCGCCTGCCGCGACTTTCCCACCTGCAACGGTCTCTGGCTGCCCGAAATGGATTTCTCGCACGCCTACCGCATCCTGCGCGAACTGGGGCAGACGGCGGATGGCGAGCCGCTCCCCTACGCCGCCCTGACCGCCATGCACTGGACGCACCGGCTGGGCGCGCTGCTCGTCACGGTGATTGTCGGCAGCCTCGCCGCCCGGCTGTTCACGCGCCCCGACTGGCGGCGCTACGGCACGCTGCTCGGCGGCGCGCTGCTCGTCCAGATCGGACTCGGCATCAGTGCCGTCGCTTTTTTCCTGCCGCTATCCGTCGCCGTCGCCCACAACGCGGGTGCCGCGGCGCTACTGTGCATGACGCTGGCGGTAAATCTGCGTCTATGGAAACACGCGCCGGCGCAGCCCTGATGCTATCGGGCGACCGAGGGAAATGAGCAATGCGGCGGCGGGCGTTCAAGCCGAACGTTCGTCATTGCACGCCGTTCCTTGCCTTGTAATCCGCGACCGCCTGCTTCAGATCGCTGAATTCCTCGCAGGGAAACAGGCACAATTTGTCGAGAACGCGCAGGTGCTCTTCGGCCTTGGCTAGATTCCCTACCATCAGATACGCTTCGCCGACGTATTCGTGGGCGCCACGGTGATCGGGATCGATACGCAGCGCCTTGTCGTAATCGTCGAAGGCCAGGTCCACATTTCCGCTCTTGCGATTGGCGTAACCCAGCCAATTCCAGGCATCGGCATCATTCGGCATTCGCGCCGTATAGATTTCCAGCTTCTGGATGGCCAGCGGGAAATCCTCTTTCTTGATCGCGGCCACCGCGGCCTCGTAATCCGGATCGGCCGGAATCGTCCGCGCGGAACTGCTACTGCTGCCGCCACCGCCGGCGGCCAGCGTCGTTCCCGCCAGGAACGGTAGCAGCAGGAAGGCGAGCAGGGAACATCGCCGCAACTGCCGTTTCAATCCCAATTTCGACATCTCGTTCTCCTTTTCCGGAAACGGACATTCGGGAAAATCCGGCTCACCGACGGTGGCCGAAACAAGCGTTTTGACGCGAGCGTTGCCTGGCGAGTTCCGGCCGATGGGCAACAACCGGCGGCTCGACTCCGATAACGGGGTCATCCCAGAAAACGGAAAAATCGCACGCTATCGCTTCGGCCCGATGAGGTAGACAATTGCCGTCATACCGGCGCAAGCCGGTATCCAGTATCAGAGAACAAGCGCCGACTGGACCCAGGCGCCGTCGCGCTGCCGTGCGTCACGCTGGCGGTGAATCTGCAGGCAGGTGTTGGAAATCGTCTGACGGCCCGTGCGGTTTGAATGCACGTATCTCTCCCCCCAACTTCAGGAGAACAGCGATGGTCAGCAAGAATACGATTTGTCTTTGGTACGACGGTACGGCGTTGGACGCCGCGAAGTTCTACGCCGAGACCTTCCCGGACAGTGCCGTGGGAACCGTTTATCGCGCGCCAGCGGACTATCCGGACGGCAAACAGGGCGACGTGCTGACCGTCCAGTTCACCGTGATGGGCATTCCCTGCCTGGGCCTGAACGGCGGCCCGGCGTTCAAGCACAGCGAAGCCTTCTCGTTCCAGGTCGCAACCGACGACCAGGCCGAAACCGACCGCTTGTGGGACGCGATCGTCGGCAACGGCGGCCAGGAAAGCGCATGCGGCTGGTGCAGGGACAAGTGGGGACTGTCGTGGCAGATCACGCCGCGCGCCCTGACCGACGCAATCGCCGATCCTGACCCGGCGGCCGCCAAACGCGCCTTCGAAGCCATGATGGAAATGGGGAAGATCGACATCGCCGTCATCGAAGCGGCCCGGCGCGGCTGAACGCCGGTTGGCCGGCCGCTCAGGCCGCCAGTTTCTTCAGCGTTTCGAGCACCGCCGGGCCGTTGAAGGGTTTGACGATCCAGCCCTTGATGCCGGCGGCCTTGCCGCGTTCCTTCATGCTCGGGCTGCTTTCCGTGGTCAGCATGATGACGTTGACCGACTTGTTGCCGAGTTCGCCGCGGATCTTCTCGACCATCGTCAGGCCATCCATGTTCGGCATGTTGACGTCGCTCAGGATGAGGCGGATGCCCGCGTCGCTCTTCAGCTTCGTCAAGCCGTCCTTGCCGTCCACCGCTGTCGAGACGTCGATGCCGCTGCCTTTCAGAAATCCCGCGACTTCGTCGCGGACGCTGCTCGAATCGTCGACTACCAGTATTTTCGCCATGTTTTTTTCTCCAACGGGTGATCGGGTTAGAAGAGTTCCAGTTCGCCGCAGCTTTCCTCGACCGCGGCGGCATCGACGCGGAAATCGATGTCTCCCCAGGCGCAGAGGCACAAGGTCGCGTGCAGCATCGGCGCGCCGTTGATTTCGATCCGATGTTGCGACAGGTAGCCCGGCTTGAGTTCGGCGAGGAAGGGGAAGCACGTGCAGCCGAGCTCGTAAGGGGTGGACATCCCGAGGTGCGGGAAATGCTTGCCGAGTTCGCGGTTCATCGCCCCGCAGCACAGGTTGCCGATCTCGCCGAAGACGTTGCCGAACGGACGGCCGCTTTCCGCGCGGTCGAAGTAGCGCGCGGCGGGCCCTTTCGATTCGACGTGAAAGACCGTCAGCAGGCGGAACAGGTACGAGGCGACCGTCAGCACGACGAGCGTTTCGCCCGGCGGTTCGATCAGGCGCGATTCCGGCAGCGCCACGATCTCGACGGAATCGCCCGGCGCCATGGCCAGATTTCCCCGAGCAGCATTGACGAAGAGCTGGTTGACGCTTCTTCCGGCCTGCTCGCTGATCACGCCGGCCCCCGTTCGACACGCGTCTTCACTTGGCCGATCATCGCTTCGATGCCGCTGATGGCAGAAATGATCATCTTTCCGTCGGCCTGGATTTCCTGGAAGGTGGCGGTCGTCGTCAGGTCGTTCTTGTGCAGGCTCTTGCTGTAATCCTTGGCCAGCGCTTCGGAGCGCGCCGCGAGCGTCCGGATCTCGTCGGCGACGACGCCGAAGCCGCGTCCGGTTTCACCGGCCCGCGCCGCCTCGATCGCGGCATTCAGCGAGAGGATGACGACGTGTTTGACGATAGCAGCGAACTCGGCGTTCTCGCGGTGCATCTCGCGATTCTGTTCCATCAGCGAGTTCATCTCGTCGTGCCAGTGCTCGAAGGTCCGCGCGAGGTTGCGCAGCTGGCTGACCTCGCGGACGAGGCGCTCCATCGGCGTCCGCAGTTCGTCCTGCATGGCGCCGTGTTCCGCCTGCAGCGACGCCAGCGCCGCGCGCGCCGCGTCGATTTCGGCGTCGAGATCAGCCCGCCGTGCGGCGCCCTCAGAGAGAGCGCGCTGATGCTCTTCCCGCAGCGCGCATAACGCATCGCCCTGCGCCGCATGCGCCGTGCGTTGCACGGCAAGGTCGTGTTCCAGGCGGGCATTCCGGTCGTTGGCCTCGCGCAGGACGACTTCGCGGCTGGCCTCGCGCCGCCCGTTCTCCCGGCCGGCGATGCGCGCCGCCCAGCGGAAGCCGCCCAAACCCGTGGTCAGCGCGAGGACGACGGCCGCCACGACAAATTCGAGGTTCATGCCGATCATGCGTGCGCCAGCTTTCCGCTCATCGAGAGGAGCGAGTCGACAATGCCGTGCGCTTCGTGCGGGGCGCGGAGGCTGGGTTGCACGGACCGGGCAGCGAGCTTCGCCGGCAGGGTGATCACGGTCTCGAAGGCGCGGAATTCGGCGCCGATCCGATCGTCGGTAAAGCGCAGCCGGATGTCACCGCCCTCGCGGGTAATGAAGTCGCGCACGGCGTCCATGCCGACGCCACGGCCCGAGACCTCGGTCACCGCCTTCGCCGTCGAGAAGCCGGCCGCGAAGATCAGCTTCGCCGCCTCATCGTCGGCGCCGGCCGACGCATCGGCGAGCAGCCCCCTTTCGGCCGCCTGGCGCCGGATGCGCCCGAGCGCGAGCCCTTTTCCGTCGTCCTTCAGGCTCAGCACGAGACGGTCGCCGTCGAGAGCCGCGTCCAAGCGGATCTCCCCAGCGTCCGGTTTGCCGGCGGCCCGGCGCTCGGCCGCCGTTTCGATGCCGTGATCCATCGAATTGCGGTAGAGATGCATGAACACGTTGCGCAAGAGATCACTGGCTTGCGTGCGGATGTGGATTCCCGCGAGCCGCGGCGCCTCCTTGCCGAGTTCCCGGGCCAGCGAGGGCAGCGAGGCGAACACGCCGGCGAGGAGATCGCGCAACGACTCGGTGCCGATCAGATGCAGGCCGCTCCGCGCGCGGCTCAACGCGGCCGCCATCGCATCGCGCTGCGCCGCGCGCAGATCGACGGCGTCGAGCTCGGCGCGCAGCTGTTCGAGCTCGGCGCGCGGCACCATGTAGTATTTCTCGGCGCTGGCGCGCCGTCCCGGCCCCTTGCGTCCGAGCTTCACCGCGTTGAGCGAGGCGTAGCGCTCGACGCTGCCGCTCACCTCGCGCAGTTGCGCGAGCAGCGCTTCCCTGTCGAAGGCGACGCCGCCGTTCCGGCGCAGATCGTCGTAGGCCTGCTCGGCTTCGTGCACCACGTTGGTCAGATGCAGCAGCCCGTAGGTGCGGGCGTTGCCCTTGATCGTGTGCATGTTGCGGAAGAGCTGCGTCACTCGATCGGCAGACAGCTCGCCGGCCGCGCGCAGCAACTTCTCGTTTTCCGAGACGAAATTGCGCGCGCTGTCGACGAAATCGTTGAATTTCTCCTGCTGCACGGCGAGGATCTGGCCGATCATTTCCAGCTCGCGGCGCTGCTCTTCCGCTTCCGCTTCGAGCTGGCGCAACTGGGTCACGTCACGCACGCAGACCATCAGCTTCTCGACCACGCCGTTCTCGTCGCAGATCGGCGACCAGCCGAGCTCCAGCGTCTTGACGCGTCCGTCGGGCAGCGTGCTGGCGATCTCGCCGACCAGCAGATGGGCGTTGAAATCGAAGTTCATGCGGTCTTCGCCGAGGCAGGCGGACAGTGTGGCCTCGATCTGCGCGCGGTCGTCGGCCCCGAGACCGCTCCGTCCGAACAGGAAGTCCATGGCGCACTTGCCGGCGACCTCCTTCGTCTCGAAGATGTTCTCAAGGTAGGCGGAATATTCGGGATGGATGACGCCGTTCCCGACCACCGTCAGCACGCCCTGCGGCATGTGCAGCAGCAGGGTGTGGATGTCGTTGCTCTTTTCGCGCAGCTGGGCCGTGCGCTCGGCAAGGTTCTTCGCCATTTCGTTGAAGCGCAGGCCGACGTCGCCGAGCTCGTCGCGCGTGGTGACTTCGACCCGCGCGTCCAGGTCGCCCGAGGCCATCGTGCTGACGGCGTCGGAGAGGCCATTGACGGCGCGCATGATCGAGATGTAGGCGGCGACGAAGCCGGTCACGACCAACGCCAGGACGATCAGCATGGCGGCGATCACCAGGTTGCGTTCGAGGCGCAATCCGTCGAGCCGCTCGGTCATCAGTACGTTCGTTTCCTTGACCATGGCCTGCCCGATCACGAGGCTTTCACTGAACGCCTTGTCGATGAGAGCGAAAAAGGCGGCCGGTTCCATGTCGAAATCGGCGGTATCCAGCATCTTGATGGTCAACGCTTCCTGGACGCCGAGGAACGCGTTGTTCATCCGGCTGCTGGCGTCTTCCAGCCCGGCTGCCAGTTTCGGCCGTTCCTGGGCGACCTTCTGCAGCGCATCCATGCTCCACTGCACGAGCGTGTTGAAGTTGCCGCGCTGCATCGTCAGCTCGCTGCGCCGGCTGCCGCGCAGGCTTTTCTTGACCAGCGTCACGCCGCCGAGCGTCGCCGCCACGCCGGTCGTATGCACCAGCGCCGCGTAGTGTCCGGTCACGACGTCGAGCAGGCGGCTGGTGGAGGCGTCGCCGTCGATCAACAGGCCGGAAGCCTCGTTCAGCGACTCGACGTCGCCGCGCAGGCCGGAAATGACCTCCTTGAGGTCACCTTCGGCGATACGCTTCTCGAGGGCATCCCAGCGCCCGAGCAGCGCTTCCGCATCGCCGTGTTTCTCGATCTCGATGCCGTGTTGCGCGAACTCGCCACGCAGCGAGCGGATCGATTCGCGCGACGCGGCAAGGTTGGCCGCGGAGCGCTCGTCAAGCCCGCTGGCGCCCTCCTGGATCGCCTGCCGCGCGGCCTGCAGCCGATACAGGTTGGCGAACAGCTGGTTGACCGGCACCTGCACGGCCAGCGCGGTCCGCTCCTTGTCGAGCGCCGAAACGCGCGCATTGAGTTCGAAAAGCAGCGCGCCGGCGGCCACGAGCAACGGCAGGCCGAGAACGAGCGCGGTAATGCGCAGTTTGCTGCGGAACGACAGATGCCCGATGACTTTGACAACGGGTTCGAGAATACGCATGTAAATCCATCCAGTTGTTTGGTTCCAACAGGATAAGTTCCCGCGATTACATAAATATTAACGGGCAGCAAAGCGATGGTCCGGCCGGAGCAAAGCGCGCCGCTCGACCGCCGTTGCATCCATCCGGCGCAACCTGCGGAAGCGGACGGGATTCAGGACAACCGTCTTTACGCTTTCTTGATGCCGGACACCGTTTTCTTTCGGCCGTTTTTACGGCCGTCTTCCTACCATGGGTTCGTCGCAATGAAAGAAACGGAGTGTTCCCATGGATGTTCCCTTCCTCGCCCTCTTCGGGTTGCTGGTCGTCCTGATGTTCGGCTTCGCCGCCGGCTGTGCCCGGCTGGGAGGCGGCAAATGAGCTGGCTAACTATTCTCAGCGGCGTCGTAGCCGGTGTCCTGCTGATCTATCTGGTCGCTGTGCTGCTCAACCCGGAGGATTTTTCATGACCACGCATGCCTGGATTCTTCTCGGTCTCTACCTGGCCGTCCTGCTGCTCACCGTCAAGCCGCTGGGCAGCTACCTCGCCAGGGTGATGGCCGGCGAGTATGGATTCGTCCGCCGCATCGAGCGCCCGCTCTATCGTCTGTGCGGCGTCCGCGCCGACGAGGAGATGGGTTGGCTGAAATACGCTTTCGCCATCCTCCTGTTCAACGGCCTCGGCGTCCTCGTCGTCTATGCGCTGCAACGCCTGCAGGCCTGGCTGCCGCTCAACCCGCAAGGCATGGCCAACGTCGGCCCCGATTCCGCGTTCAACACCGCGATCAGCTTCGTCTCGAATACCAACTGGCAAGGCTACGGCGGCGAGTTGACGATGGGCTATCTGACGCAGATGCTGGCGCTCACGGTACAGAACTTCCTGTCCGCGGCTACCGGTATCGTCGTCGTCATCGCGCTGATCCGGGGCTTCGCCCGCCACACGGCAGCGACCGTGGGCAATGCCTGGGTCGACCTCACGCGCATTACCCTTTACGTCCTGCTGCCGATCTCCATCGTCTATTCGGTTTTCCTGGTCAGCCAGGGCGCGATCCAGAACTTCGACGCGTACAAGGACATGACGACGCTCGAAGTCACCAAGTACGAGACGCCGAAGCTCGACGCCACCGGCCAGCCGGTCAAGGACGACCGGGGCGCCGTCGTCACCGAACCCGCCGAAACACCGACCCAGACGCTGGCGATGGGCCCGGTCGCTTCGCAGGAGGCGATCAAGATGCTCGGCACCAACGGCGGCGGCTTCTTCAACGCCAATTCGGCGCACCCCTACGAGAACCCGACGCCGCTCGCCAACTTCATCCAGATGCTGTCGATCTTCCTGATCCCCGGCGCGCTGTGCTTCACCTTCGGGCGCATGGTCGGCGACACCCGCCAGGGCTGGGCCGTGCTCGCGGCGATGACCGTGATGTTCGTCGGCCTCGCCATTGCGGCCATGCACTACGAGCAAGTCGGCAATCCGCTGTTCGACCCAGCTCGGCATCGACCCGGCCGCCGGCAACATGGAAGGCAAGGAAGCGCGCTTCGGCATCGCCGACTCCGGCCTGTTCGCGGCGATCACCACGGCGGCCTCGTGCGGCGCGGTCAACGCCATGCACGACTCGTTCACGCCGCTCGGCGGCATGGTGCCGCTGGTGCTGATGCAGCTCGGCGAAGTCGTCTTCGGCGGTGTCGGCTCCGGGCTGTACGGCATGCTGGTGTTCGCCATCCTGGCGGTGTTCATCTCCGGCCTGATGATCGGCCGCACGCCGGAATACCTCGGCAAGAAGATCGAGACCTTCGAGATGAAGATGACTTCGATCGCCATCCTGGTCACGCCGCTCCTGGTGCTGGTCGGCACCGCCATCGCGGTGATCGCCGCCGCCGGGCGCGCCGGCATCGCCAACCCCGGCGCGCACGGCTTCTCGGAAATCCTCTACGCCTTTACTTCGGCTGCCAACAACAACGGCAGCGCGTTCGCCGGGCTTTCCGCCAACACGCCGTTCTACAACACGCTGCTCGGGCTGGCGATGTGGTTCGGACGCTTCGGCGTGATCGTCCCGGTGCTGGCCGTCGCTGGCTCGCTGGCCGCCAAGAAGCGCCTGGCCGTCACCGAAGGCACGCTGCCGACGCATGGACCGCTGTTCGTCGTGCTGCTGATCGGCGTCGTGCTGCTGGTCGGGCTGCTGAATTATGTTCCTGCGCTGGCGCTCGGGCCGATCATCGAGCAGTTGATGCTCGTCGGGAGCGCTGGATGAATGCCACTGACGCATGCCCCAAGCCCCGTCATTCCGGCGGAAGCCGGAATCCAACTGCAGGGAGTGCAGAGCCAGGTTCGTGGGGCACCTCTGGATCCCGGCGTTCGCCGGGATGACGAAGAAATGACACGCGCTGAATGACAGGAAAAAACCATGACCCGCAAAACTTTTACGCTGTTCGATCCGAGCCTGGCCGTTCCGGCCATCGCCGAATCGTTCCGAAAACTCAACCCGGCCGTGCAATGGCGCAATCCGGTGATGTTCGTCGTCTATATCGGCAGCATCCTGACCACCATTCTCTGGGTGCAAGCCCTGAGCGGCCAGGGCGAAGCACAGGTGGTTGAACACCCCGGTTTCATCCTTGCCGTCGCCTTGTGGCTGTGGTTCACGGTGCTCTTCGCCAACTTCGCCGAGGCCTTGGCCGAGGGCCGCAGCAAGGCACAGGCGGCCTCGCTGCGCGGCCTGAAGAAGGAAACCTGGGCCAAGAAACTGTACGAGCCGCGCATTGACGCCAAGTGGCAAATGCGGCCCGCCGCCGACCTGCGCAAGGGCGATGTCGTCCTGGTCGCCGCGCACGAGTTCATCCCGGCCGACGGCGAAGTCGTCGAAGGCGTCGCCTCGGTGGACGAATCGGCGATTACCGGCGAATCGGCGCCGGTGATCCGCGAATCGGGCGGAGACTTCTCCTCGGTCACCGGCGGCACGCGCGTGCTGTCCGACTGGATCATCGTGCGCGTCACGGTCAATCCCGGAGAGACCTTCGTTGACCGCATGATCGCCATGGTAGAGAACGCCAAGCGCCAGAAGACGCCGAACGAGATTGCGCTGACCATCCTGCTCGTCGCGCTGACCATCGTCTTCCTCGGTGTCGTCGTAACGCTGCTGCCGTACTCGATGTTCAGTGTTGACGTCGCCGGTGCCGGTACGCCAGTCACGATTACCGTGCTGATCGCGCTGCTCGTCTGCCTGATCCCGACCACCATCGCCGGCCTGCTCTCTGCGATCGGCGTCGCGGGCATGAGCCGCATGATGCAGGCCAACGTGATCGCCACCTCCGGCCGCGCCGTGGAAGCCGCCGGCGACGTGGACGTGCTGCTGCTCGACAAGACCGGCACGATCACCCTCGGCAACCGCCAGGCCTCGGCCTTCCTGCCTGCCGACGGCGTCAGCGAGGCCGAACTCGGCGACGCCGCGCAACTCGCCTCGCTCGCCGACGAGACGCCGGAAGGACGCAGCATCGTCGTCCTCGCCAAGCAGCGCTTCCAGCTGCGCGAACGCGACATCCACGCGCTCGACGCCCACTTCGTGCACTTCACCGCGCAGACGCGCATGAGCGGCGTTGACATGGGCGAGCGGCAGATCCGCAAGGGCGCCGCCGAGGCGATCCGCGCCTACGTCGAGGGGCTGGGCGGCCATTTCCCGAAATCGGTGACAAGCAAGGTCGAAGAAGTCTCGCGGCGCGGCAGCACGCCGTTGGTCGTCGCCGATTCCGCCAAGGGCAAGGTGCGCGTTCTCGGCGTCATCGAACTCAAGGATATCGTCAAGGGCGGCATCAAGGAGCGCTTCGCCGAATTGCGCCAGATGGGCATCAAGACGGTGATGGTCACCGGCGACAACCGCATGACGGCCGCCGCGATCGCCGCCGAAGCCGGCGTCGACGACTTCCTTGCGGAAGCGACGCCGGAGGCCAAGCTCAAGCTGATCCGCCAGTACCAGTCCGAAGGCCGCCTGGTGGCGATGACCGGCGACGGCACCAACGACGCCCCGGCGCTGGCGCAGGCCGACGTGGCGGTAGCCATGAACAGCGGCACGCAGGCGGCCAAGGAGGCCGGCAACATGGTCGACCTCGACTCCAACCCGACCAAGCTGATCGAGGTCGTCGAGACCGGCAAGCAGATGCTGATGACGCGCGGTTCGCTGACCACCTTTTCCATCGCCAACGACGTCGCCAAGTACTTCGCCATCATCCCGGCGGCCTTCGTCAGCACCTATCCGCAGTTGGCTGCGCTCAACGTCATGGGGTTAGCCAGCCCGTCGTCGGCGATCCTCTCGGCGGTCATCTTCAACGCCCTGATCATCGTCTTCCTGATCCCGCTGGCGTTGAAGGGTGTCAAGTACCGCCCGCTCGGCGCGGCCACGCTGCTGCGCCGGAATCTGGCGATCTACGGGTTGGGCGGCGTCATCGTTCCATTCATCGGCATCAAGCTGATCGACGTGCTGATCGCCGCAGTCGGCTTGGCGTAATGATGCCGCGCACAACCTCAACGCCGTCGCCCCGGCGAAAGCCGGGGCCCAGTGAGTGCCCCACCGCCCTTACTGGATTCCGGCTTCCGCCGGAATGACGGAAATTGAACGACAGGAGATTGATCCCATGAAAAACCTGCTACGCCCCGCCCTCAGCCTCTTCGTGCTGTTGAGCCTCATCACCGGCCTCGCCTATCCCTTTCTGGTGACCAGCCTCGCCAAAATCGCCTTCCCGGAGGAAGCAAGCGGCAGCCTGATCGTCAAGGACGGCAAGGCCGTCGGGTCGCGCCTGATCGGGCAGAATTTCACCGATCCCAAGTACTTCTGGGGCCGCCCGTCGGCGACCGGGCCGATGCCGTACAACGCCGCCGCTTCCGGCGGCTCCAATCAGGGGCCGCTCAATCCGGCGCTGGTTGATGCAGTCAAGGGACGCATCGAGGCGCTGAAAGCCGCCGATCCGGGCAACACGCGGCCGCCCCCTGCCGATCTCGTCACCGCTTCGGCCAGCGGGCTCGATCCGCACATCAGCCCGGCCGCGGCCGCCTACCAGGCCGGCCGCATCGCCCGCCTGCGCGGGATCGACCCGGCCGCGGTCGACGCCCTCGTCGCGCAATATACCGAGGGACGCCAATGGAGTATCTTCGGCGAGCCGCGGGTGAACGTGCTGGCGCTGAACCTGGCACTCGACGCTTACCGCTGAAGACGAGGAAGAATAACGATGGACATCGAGCGGCCCGATCCCGACCAACTGCTGAGCCAGGTCCAGGCCGAGGCAGCCAGAGCCGCGCACGGCAAGCTGAAGATTTTCTTCGGCGCCTCGGCCGGCGTCGGCAAGACCTACGCCATGCTCGGCGACGCCCGCCAGCAGCTACTGCAGGGCATCGACGTGGTGATCGGCGTGGTCGAGACGCATGGCCGGATGGAGACCGAGGTCATGGCCGACGGTATCGAGCGACTGCCGCTGCGCGACATCGCCTACCGCGACCGCGTGCTCGAGGAGTTCGACCTCGATGCCGCGCTAGCGCGCAAGCCGGCGATCATCCTGATGGACGAACTGGCGCATTCCAACGTCGCCGGCTCGCGCCACCCGAAGCGTTGGCAGGACGTGCATGAACTGCTCGACGCCGGTATCGACGTCTATTCGACGGTCAACGTCCAGCACCTCGAAAGCCTCAACGACATCGTCGGCGGCATCACCGGCATCCGCGTCCGGGAGACGGTGCCGGACCGCGTCTTCGACGAGGCCGACGAGGTGGTGGTGGTCGACTTCCCGCCCGACGAACTGCTTGAGCGCTTGCGCCAGGGCAAGGTGTATCTGCCCGAGCAGGCGCGGCTGGCGTCGAAGAGCTTCTTCCGCAAGGGCAACCTGCTGGCGCTGCGCGAACTCGCATTGCGCCGCACGGCCAACCGCGTCGACGACGAGATGCAGGCCTATCGCAGGCGCAGCGCGACGGCACCGGTTTGGCCGACGCGCGAATCGCTGCTGGCTTGCGTCGATTCAGGAGAACGCGGCGAGAAGATCGTGCGCAGCTGCGCGCGCCTGGCGGCGCAGTTCGACGTACCGTGGCACGCTGTGCACGTCGAAACCGGCAGTCACGCCGACGAGCAACGGCGCCAGGCGATACTGCGCGTCCTCAAGCTGGCGCAGGATCTAGGCGCAACGACGGCTACGCTGTCCGGCCCCGCAGTCGCATCGGCGCTGGTGCGCTATGCGCGCGAGCACAACCTGTCGCGCCTGGTCATGGGGCGCTCGCACCGCCGCTGGCGTTGGCCGTGGGAGCACAGGATCGGCGAGGCGGTCGAGGCGGAAGCCGGCGACCTCGACATCCTGCGCGTGGCGCTGCCGCGCAAGCGCACGGAAGATAAGCAAAAAAAGGAGAGAACGCGGCGCCCAGACATACCGCTGCGTTGGAAAGGCTATGCCGCCGCCGTCGCGATCTGCGGCGCCAGCGCGCTGGCGGCCACGCCGCTGCTGGGGCTGATCGAACTCACCAACATCGTCATGCTCTTCCTGCTCGCCATCGTCGGCGTCGCGCTCGCCTTCGGGCGTGGTCCGGCAGTACTGGCATCATTTGTCGGCGTCGGCCTGTTCGACCTGTTCTTCGTTCCGCCGCGCTTCTCGTTCGCCGTCAGCGACATCCAGTACCTGATCACCTTTGCCGTGATGCTCGTCGTCGCGCTCGTCGTCGGCCAGCTGACGGCGGGCCTGCGCGTGCAGGTCGCGGCGGTCACCGAGCGTGAGCGGCGCGTCAGCGGACTCTATGAAATGTCGCGCGAGCTCTCGACGACGCTGTTGCCTGAACAGGTCGCCGAGGTCGGCATCCGCTTTCTGGCGGCCGAATTCGGTTTTCGATCGGCGCTGCTCGTCGCCGACGACGCGGACCGGCTGCAGGTCATGCCCGGCGCAACCACGGAAGTTGACATGGGCGTCGCCCAATGGTCGTTCGAACGCGGTGTCGCCGCTGGCCGCGGCACCGATACGCTGCCGGCCAGCAAGTGCCTGGTGCTGCCGCTCAAGGCCACGATGCGGCTGCGTGGCGTGCTCGCGGTCGAGCTCGGCGGTCGCGGCCTGCTCGATCCGGAACAGCGCCGCGCGCTCGACACCTGCGCCACGCTGCTGGCGATTTCCGTCGAGCGCATCCATTACATCGACATCGCGCAGAAGACGACCGTGCAGATGGAATCGGAGCGCCTGCGCAATTCGCTGCTCTCGGCGATTTCGCACGACCTGCGCACGCCGCTCGCCGCGCTCGTCGGGCTGGCCGACACCTTGCGGATGATCCCGCCGGCGCCGACCGGGCAGCAGCTCGACGTGATCGAGTCGATGCGCAACTCGGCGCTGCGCATGAACACGCTGGTCGGCAACCTGCTCGACATGGCGCGCCTCGAATCGGGCGCAGTACGGATCAACCGGCAATGGCAACCGCTCGAGGAAGCGATCGGCAGCGCGCTCGCCACCTGTGCCGCGCTGCTCGACGGGCGGCCGATCCGGACCGATCTGGCGGCCGATCTGCCGCTGCTTCATTTCGACGCCAACCTGATCGAACGTGTCCTGGTCAACGTGCTGGAGAACGTCGGCAAGTACACGCCCGCCGGCACACCGATCGAGATTCGCGCGCATGCCGAAACCGACGACGTGGTGTTGCGCATCGACGACCACGGCCCCGGGCTGCCACCCGGACGCGAAGAGGCCATCTTCGAGAAGTTCGAACGTGGCCGGCGCGAGAGCGCGACGCCCGGCGTCGGCCTCGGTCTCGCCATCTGCCGCGCGATCATGCAGGCGCACGGCGGTACGATCCATGGCGAGACGCGCGTGGAAGGCGGCGCCAGCTTCATCATCACCTTGCCGCGCGGCAAGCCGCCGACCGATGACGGCGGCGATGAACTGGCGGATGGACAACCATGAGCGAAAACAAGACCCGCGTATTGATCGTCGAGGACGAGGCGGACATCCGCCGCTTCGTGCGCTTGGCCCTGGAGAGCGAAGGACACGAAGCCTACGAGGCCGACACCTTGAAGCGCGGCCTGATCGAGGCCGGCACGCGGCGGCCGGAGCTCGTCATCCTCGATCTCGGCCTGCCCGACGGCGATGGTGTCGATTTCATCCGCGAACTGCGCGCCTGGTCGGCCATGCCGGTGGTCGTGCTCTCCGCGCGCAGCGCCGAGAACGACAAGATCGCCGCGCTCGACGCCGGCGCCGACGACTATCTGGTGAAACCCTTCGGCGCCGGCGAACTGCTCGCCCGCGTGCGCGCCCAGGTGCGCCGGCACGCCTGCACGGACGCCGGCCAGCCGCTGGTCAGCTTTGGCGACGTCCGGATCGACTTGACCCGCCGCCTCGTCGAGCGCGACGGCCAGCCGCTGCACCTCACGCCGATCGAATACCGCCTGCTCACCTGCCTCACGGCGCAGCCGAACCGCGTCATCACCTACCGCCAATTGCTCCAGCTCGTCTGGGGCCCCGGACACATCGAAGACACGCACTACGTGCGCGTGCACATGGCCAACCTGCGCAGGAAGATCGAACACGACGCATCGATGCCGAAGCACATCCTGACCGAATCGGGGATCGGGTATCGCTTCGTGTTGCCTTGATCGTCAACCGGTAGACGGCAACTTCGCCGCCAAAGCGCTCGTGCACAGATCTACGTGGTTGTGCCTTCCGTTGGCGGTGAATCGCGAGGTCCGATTGCCGATGACGCGCTTGGTGGAATGCATGCCGCGAGAAAACCATCGAACCAACGACTGTGCTTCTCGACCCGGAGTAGCCTGTCGAGGATAGGAAAAAAGACGTTCAGGACGTTCGAGCTAAGCATCGCACTACGGCAAAGGCTGTGCGACTCGAATACGGACCAGCTACTCGTCTCGGAGAAGTTCGTAATTGTTGCCAACCTTGCGATAGCGCCGCCGTTTGACAGTTATCGGTTCGTCTATCAGAGCTTGAACGCTGACGATCTGAGAAATATCAGAAAGATCACCAATGTTGAACTCGTACGCGCCAGCGTCGTTTAGTAAGTGGTCTTCGACGCCGAAGGCAATGCGGAATTCCCTTTGCCAGTCGTATTTGCTGTCCTTGGTGTACAAACCGATCGGTCCGGAGTAGTTCTCCAGCGGTTTGTAGCTAACCAGCCCATACCCACCATGAAAGAGCTTTGAGCCAAAGATCCCGTTATCACGGGATAGTACGGCATCGATTCTCTTGGAGAATTCCGCTGGGGCAGTGATAAGCAGAATGTGGGATCCAAATCGGAAAAACCGCTTATCAAGAAAAATCTTGTCGTCAAACTTGGCCCGGGAGCCTGCCATCTGGGCCGTCAGCAAACGCGCTCATGCAAAAGAGCATAGTGTTCTTTGGTCGTGGAAACTCGGCTTTGAGCGTTGCGTTTGAACCCAGATCGATCTCTTGGCTAGACTCTCCAATCCTAATCGAAAGTGTTGCATGCCCTTGATCCCGTGGACCGGCTCGCCATATTCCGTAGACGCTCTCCAACTCGTCTCTTCGCAGCGCAAAGTCCTCTTCTCCAGGCAGCGTGGCGAAGTAGTGCAGGCTGTTCATGTACAGCAAGCCTTCCTGCATCTGAGCTAGCCGTTCGTAGCTTGAGACTTTGAATGGCAGCCAGAGGGATGTTTGTGGCGGCGGATCGCCCGCAAGTATCTTGGCATCGGCGGTCATGTGGAAGCCGGGCATTTGTTAGATACTTCCTGAAAAGAGACGCTCATAGATGGGTGAACGGTCCTCCGTTCGGCTTTAGTTCCTGTATCCCGTTCAGCAAGTAGCTCTGTAAATGGGGCAGTAAGCGCTCAACGACCTAGTGTTCGATGAAGGTCAGAGACGTATCACGACACGCCTAACGACGCGGTAGAAGAAGTCTGTTCCGCATGATGCCGCGGGCGAACGGTAAAGGCAATCCGATCAGTCACGAGCCCATTACATTCGCTGTAACTAACCTAGACGGATTCGAGCGACCTCTTTCGGGTGAAGGTCTGAAGGTCGGCTCGTGGCCGAAGCCTGTCAAACAACCGCCGAACAAACGGCAATACAACCACAAGAGCGCACCGTCACCCTCCACTCAATATCGCAACACCTTCGCCAAAAAACCCGCCAACTCCGCCGTCCGCGGCCGGCTGAAAACGTCCGCCGAGACCCCGGCTTCGACAACTCGCCCTTCGGCGATGAACAGGCAATAGTCGGAAACCTGCCTGGCAAAGCCCATGTTGTGGGTGACGATGATCAGATCGCGCCCCTCGCCGCGCAGTTCGGCGATGAAGTCGAGCACTTCGGCGGTCATCTCCGGGTCGAGTGCGGAGGTGGGTTCGTCGAAGACGAGGAAGCGCGGTTTGATGGCGATGGCGCGTACGATGGCGACGCGCTGTTGCTGGCCACCGGAGAGTTCGGCGGGGCGGCGGTCGGCGTGGGCCGAGAGCTGGAAGCGCTCGAACAGGGCGTTCAACGGTCTCGCGCGCCTCGGCCAGCGGCACGCCATGCACCTTGACCAGCGGCAGCAGCACGTTCTCGCGCGCGGTGAGGTGCGGAAACAGGTTGTAGGCCTGGAAGACGGTGCCGATGCCGCGCCGGTGGGCGAGCAGGTTGTCTTCGTCGAAGGCGACTTCGCGGCCGTCGATGGAAAGGCTGCCGGCATCGGGCGCCGCCAGCCCGGCGATGACGCGCAGCAAAGTCGTCTTGCCACCGCCCGAGGGACCGATGATCGCCAGCGAGTGGAAATCCGGCAGCGAAAAAGTGACGCCGCGCAGCGCCTGGTTCTCACCGAAGGTTTTGGTGATCTGTTGTGCCTCAAGCCGCATAGTGGAATTTCCGTTCCAGGATGCGGCTGAAAAGCGAGATCGGCAGCGTCAGCAGCAGGTAGCCGGCGGCGAGCGGGAGGTAGCTCTCCAGCGTGCTGTAGGTGAAGGCGTTGACCTCCTGCGCGTTGAGCGTGAACTCGTTCAACGCAATGATCGAGAGCAAGGAGGAGTCCTTGATGATCGAAGCGAACTGGCCGGTAAGCGGCGGGATGAGCTGGCGGACGACCTGCGGGAAGACGACGTAGCGGTAGGTCTGCCCGCGCGTGAGGCCGATGGCGCGCGCCGATTCGAGCTGCGAATCGCGGATGCTCTCGATGCCGGCGCGCACCATTTCGGCGAGATAGGCGCCGGCGAACAACGAGAGCGCGAGGACGCCGACGACGTAGCGGTTCTCGACGCCGACGGCGTTGGCGACGACGTAGAAGAGAATCAGTATCTGCACGAGCAGCGGCGTCCCGCGGATCACCTCGACGTAGAGCACGGCGGCGTAGCGCAGCGGCAGGAAGCGCGCACGCCGGGCCAGCGCGATGACGACACCGACGAGCACGCTGACCAGCAACGCCGCCGCCGAGATTGCCAGCGTCATCAGCCAGCCCTGCATGAACTTCTGCCGGTAGGCCCAGATCGCCGGCCAATTCCAGCCGTAATGCAGCTGGTTGAAAGCAAAGGTGAAGAGCGCGGCGACGAAGACGGCGACGAGGCACCAGGCGGCGACGCGCGCGGCGCGTTCGACCGGGCGGCCGTCGCCGGATGCGAAGAGGAAGTTCAGAGAAGAGAGCACGTGGCTAATTGGCTGAAAAAAGCGCTGGTTTGTTAGTCACCGGCGGAAGCGAGCGAAGGAAGTGCAGAGTTCGGGATCCAGTGGCGCACTTTTGGATTCCGGCGTTCGCCGGAATGACGAATTCTCAATTGATCCGCGTCTCCTCTAAAGGAAGAACGCCGACCCGAGCCGCTTGAATTCGCCCTTCATGTCCTTGAAGTAACGCTCGCCCAGCTGCTCGAAGCCGCCCTCCTCCCGGTACGCCTTGATGAAACGGTTGACGCCGGCCTTCAGCTCGTCGTTGCCCTTGCGCAGGCCGACCGCCCACGATTCCTTCTGGAAGGGTTCGAGGATAGCGCGCGTCGTCTCCTTGTTGCGCTGCCAGTTCTGGTAGGTCGACATCTGGTCGTAGATGAAGGCGTCGGCCTTGCCCTGCGCGACTTCGAGCACGGCGGCCGATTCCTTGTCGAGCACCAGCAGCTGCGCCTTCTTCAGATGGTTGGTCGCGTAGAGATGGCCGGTCGTCCCCTTCTTCACCGCCACCTTGACGCCTTCCTTGTCGAGATCGGCGATGCCCTGAGCCGGCGAATCCTTCCTGAGCAGAAGGCAGAGGCCGGTCGAGATATACGGGTCGGAAAAGTCGATCGACCTGGCGCGTTCCTCCGTCGCGGTCATCGACGAGATCACCAGGTCGACCTTGCCCGTCTTCAAGGCCGGGATCAGCCCGTCGAAGGCCATGTTCTCGATGACGACGGGACGACCCAGCGACTTGCCGAGCGCGTTCGCCAGATCGACGCTGACGCCGGTCGGCTTGCCGGCCGTATCGGTCATCTCGAACGGCGGATAGGCGAGTTCCATGCCGACGACGAGCGGTTTGGTCTTCTCCTCGGCCGAGACCGACGGGCCGGACAAGAATTACGGCGAACGCCGCCACCACGGGCAACAGGAATTTCAGTTTCATGCCGGACTCTCCTCGGGGAATGAACGGGAACATGCCGAATATGCAGGCGGTCGGCATAACCGGTTCGAGTATATGCCGTCGCCGGGTGATGAGATAGCCAGTGCCCTCCAAGAACGCCATCAAGATCCTGCAGAGCGACAACCCGTCCCACGCCGTCATTCCGGCGGAAGCCGGAATCCAGGTTTTCTTGGCACGAGCTGGATCCCGGCTTGCGCCGGGATGACGGAGTCTGGAATTGACGTGATTGCCCTATCGACGCAGACGGGAGTCTCCCGAACCCTACTTGCGCAACAGCCGCAAGCCGTTGAACACCACGAGCAGGCTGCTCCCCATGTCGGCGAAGACGGCCATCCACAGCGTCGCCTGGCCGCTCACGGCGAGCGCGAGAAAAACGAGCTTGATGCCGAGCGCCAACGCGATGTTCTGCTTGAGGATCGCCGCCGTAGCGCGGCTGAGCCGGATGAAGCGGGCCAGTTTGCGCGGATCGTCGTCCATGATCGCGACGTCGGCCGTCTCCAGCGCGGTCGCCGTGCCGGCCGCACCCATGGCGAAGCCGACGTCGGCGCGCGCCAGCGCCGGCGCGTCGTTCACGCCGTCGCCGACCATGCCGACCATGCCGTGGCGTGTCTTGAGTTCGGCGATCGCGGCCTGCTTGTCCTCCGGCATCAGGTTGCCGCGCGCGTCGTTCAGGCCGAGCTGATCGGCGATGGCTTTCGCCGTCGCCGGGTTGTCGCCGCTCAGCATCACCGTCTCGACGCCCAACACCTTGAGGTCGCGCACCGCCGGCGCACTCTCCGGCCGGAGCGTGTCGGCGACGCCAAACACGGCGGCCGGACCGTTGGCCGAGAACAGGACGACGGCCGTCTTGCCAGCCTTCTCCAGTTCGGTCAGTCGCGCCTGGAGATCGGGCGCGTCAACGTCTTGTTCCTCGACGAGACGCCGATTGCCGAGCCACCAAGCCGCGCCATTCACCGTCCCCTTGACACCACGTCCGTGGAGAACGGCGAAGTCGGCCACCGGCAGCATCGCGGATTCCGGCTGCCGTTCCCGCCAGCCTGCGACCAGCGCCCGCGCGACCGGATGCGTGGCGTGGTCGTCCAGGCTGGCCGCGATGCGCAGGGCGTCGTCGCTGGAAAAGCCGTCGACCGCGAAGCAGTCAGTCAGTACCGGACGGCCGTGCGTCAGCGTGCCGGTCTTGTCCAGCGCAACGGCCTTCAGCAAGCGTCCGTTCTCGAGATGGGCGCCGCCCTTGACGAGGATGCCGTGCCGCGCCGCCGCGGCGAGTCCGCTGACCACGGTGACCGGCGTCGACACGACGAGCGCGCACGGGCAGGCGATTACCAGGATGACGAGCGCTTCGTAGAGCCAGTCCATCCACGCTCCGCCCAAGGCCAGCGGCCCGCCGATGGCGACCAGGACGGCGAACAGGACCACCGCCGGTGTGTAATAGCGGGCGAACCGATCGACGAAACGCTGTGTCGGCGCGCGTTGCGCCTGCGCTTCCTGAATGGCTGCGGCGATGCGCGCCAGCGTGCTTCGGCCGGCAATGGCCGTCACGCTCGCTTCGATCACGCCGTCGATCACGATGCTACCGGCGTAGAGCGGATCGCCGGCCGATTTGTCCACGGGCAGGCTCTCGCCGGTGATCGGCGCCTGGTTCAACGCCGCGTGGCCCGAGACGACGCGGGCGTCGAGCGGTACGCGGGTTCCGGCGCGCACGCGGATGCGGCTGCCGATGGCTACACTGGCCGGTGGCCGCGCCTGCCAGCCGTCGCCGATCTTCACTTCGGCGCTCTCCGGCGCCAGTTCGGTCAGCGATTTGATGGCGTGGCGTGCCCGTTCCAGCGAAAGCACCTCGATCGCCTCGGCCAGCGCGAAGAGGAAAACGACCATCGCCGCCTCCGGCCATTTGCCGATAGCGAAGGCGCCGATGACCGCGAGCGACATGAGGAAATGGATGTTCAGCGTCAGATTGCGCAGCGCGATCCAGCCCTTTTTCAAGGTCGGCAGGCCGGCGCCAAGGAGGGAAATCGCCGCCAGCGCCGTCACCGTCGGCGACGTCTCCACACCGGAGATCCAGGCCACGGCCTCGGCGCCGACGGCGGCCGCGCCGCTGATCGCGAGCATGACCTTCTGCCGGGCATCCAATGCAGGTGCCTGCGCCACGGCGCGCGCATCGCTGTCGAGCGCTCGCGCGCCCATGTCCAGGCTGTCGAGCGCCGCGCTGATGGTCCGTGCATCGTCCAGGCGATGAATGACGGTCAGTTCACGTTCCAGCAGGTTGAAGTCGAGGCGGACGACGCCGTGCATCGGCTCCAAGCGCTTGCGGATGAGCCGTTCTTCGGTCGCGCAGCACAGCTTCTCGACGCGATAACGCGCGCGCAGCGCGCCTTCCGGCAACGGCTTTGGCTGGCCGGCCGCCGCCGACTGAACCGGCGCCGCGTGCGCCGCGCAGCAGGCGTCTTTCTCCTGCACCTTGAGAACGAATACCGGCTTGGGTTTGGTCGAATCAGTCACGGCGGCCTACCTCGGGAAACGATGCCACGATTAAACTGTCTGTAGTTGCTACAGGGTCAAGCGAAATCTGGAGAACGCGATGAGGATTGGAGAACTGGCCAGGCACAGCGGCTGCGACGTGGAAACGATTCGCTTCTACGAACGCGAAGGCCTGCTCGCCGCGCCCGCGCGCGAGGCGAACGGCTACCGCAACTACGGCGAAGCGCACCTCGTACAGCTCAACTTCATCCGCCACTGCCGCTCGCTCGGCATCGGTCTGCCGGAAGTGCGCACGCTGCGCAGCTTCCAATCCAGGCCGGAACTGGCGTGCGATGCGATCGACGAGCTGATCGACCGGCAGATCGCGCGCATCCATGCGCAGGTCGAATCGCTGCGCACGCTGGAGCGGCAGCTGCACTCGCTGCGCGACACCTGCCGCGCGCACCGGACGGCGAGCGAGTGCGGCATCATGCAGACGCTGTCGCGCGCGGCGCAGGGCGAAGCGTGTTCGTGCCATGCCTCGGCGAGTGAGACCGTTCTCCTTCGCGAGCCGTCAAGCGCGTGCGAAGCGTAGCCACCATTGATGCGGCCCGTTCAAGTGCAGAGCCGACCGAAGGAAGTGCAAAGCCCGTGGTCCAGTTGGCGATTGCTCTCCGGTACTGGCTCTGCATTCCCTTCGGTCAGATACCGGCTTCCGCCGGTATGACGGCAACTTTCTACTTCATCGTGCCGGATCGACAGGCTCAGCCGGGCGGGTGAAGCGGTAGAAGAGATTCGGCTCGGACAGGATGTACACGGCGCGATCGCTGCCGATCGCCACACCTTCGGCCTGCGGAATCGTCCGTTTGAGTCCATGCCAGCCGGCGCGCAGCACGAGCATATCGACGGCGCGGCCCGCGTCGTCGAATTCGAGCAGCACGCGCGATTCGTCGCTGAGCAACAAGAGATGCCCGCTTTCCTCGTGGTAGGTCAGCGACGAAAGATCACGCAGCATCATGCTGGACGGCGATTCGGGCAGCCATTCGTCGATGCGGAGGTCGAGCTTTCCGCTTTCCAGCAGTTCCTCGAGCCCGCCGATCTCGAAGATGCGCAGCGGGTTCTTCTCCTTGACGATGAACAGGCGCCTGTTTTCGCTATCCCAGGAAACGCCCTCGTAACCAACGTTGCGCCCGGCGTCGATGCGCAGGCCGAAACGCGGCAGATTCGTCGTATCGATCTCGCGCGTCGCATCGTCGATCTCGATGCGGATCATCTGATGCCGGCCCTCGTCGGCGATGAAGAAGAAGTTGCCTGTCTGATGCGTGATTCCTTCGGCGTCGGCCACGCCGCGCAACGGGATGGCGCGGACCAATTTTCCATCGGTGGTCAGTTCGGCGACTTGCGGCGGCTTGTTGATCACCGTGAACAGCGTCTTCCGCTCGGGATGGAAAGTCAGGCCGGAAGCGTCGTCCGGGATGCCTTCGATCGGCACGGCGTCGATCGTCGCGCGGTAGTTCTCGAGGTCCAGTACCGGCGTTTTGCGGTCGAAGTCGGCAAAACGCACCGTCAACAGATAGTAGCCGAGCGAAAACCAGTCGGAACGCCAGGCCAGCGACAAGGCGGCAATCACGGCGAGAAGCGTCGCGGCCCACCAGCGTTTCATGCTGCCCCGTCTTCCGCGCAAGTCTCTTCGAGCGGACTCACGGTCACCGCCACCTTCGGCTCGTGCGCGTCGCCGCCGAGGATGACGCCGCGCAGCGGCGAGACGTCGCCGAAGTCGCGCCCCCAGGCGAGCGTGATGTGCTGGATGTCGGGCATCAGGCCGTTGGTCGGATCGAAGTCGACCCAGACGCCGCCGTCGGCCTGCGGGCAATACACGGAAATCCAGGCGTGCGAGGCGTCGGCGCCGATCAGGCGCGGCTGGCCGGGCGGCGGCTGGGTGAGCAGATAGCCGCTGACGTAGCGCGCGGCGAGTCCGAGCGAGCGCAGGCAGGAGAGCATCAGGTGCGCAAAATCTTGGCAGACGCCGCGCCTGTCTTCGAGCACCTTGAGGACCGGCGTGGACACCGAGGTCGCCGCCGGGTCGAAACGGAACTCCTTGAAGATCCTCGCCATCAGCGCTTCGACCGCTTCGAGCAGCGGACGCCCAGGCGGAAAACAGGGCTGCGCGTAGGCGGCGAACTCGCGTTTGACGCGCACGTAGGGTGATTCGAACAGGTAGTTGTTCGCGTCGAGATGTACGGGTCTTGCGCCGAAAGCCAGCGCTTCGCGCACCTGCTCCCAGCCCGGCGAAGCTTCGATCGCCAATGGAAAGCGCGTCCTGACCTCGATCGTGCTCTCGGCGCACACGCGCAGGCGGTCATGCGGCGCTTCGATGGCGAACTGGCGGAGCGGATTGCCGAGATGGTCGAGGCTGGCGCGGCACAGCGTCGGCGCCGGTTCGATCTCGATCTCGTGCGCGATGACGCGCTGCCACGGGCAATCGCGCGGCGTCAGGTGCAGTTGCTGGCGCGAGACGGAAACGGGATTCTCGTAGAGATAGCGCGTCTCATGGACGACACGATAGCGGGCGGACAAGATCGTCATCGCTCAGGCCGCCAGCGTTTGCCGGCCGACGTCGCCGACGTGCGTGAAATAGCGCATCGCCAGCCGGTCGGACAAATCCTCGGCGGCTTGCGCCAGGGTATCGAGCGCGTCGGCGAGCGCGAGGCAGGGCGCGCAGTCGGTACAGTCGCTGAAGTCGAGGCCTTCGAAGCTTGCCAGATCGAAGGCGCGCAGGCTCTCCGCCGCCTGCCGGAGAACGCCGTCCTCCGGCTCGCCGAGTTCGATGGACAGGCTGCACAGATAGCGCACCAGCGCGCTCGCCTGGAACATGATCGCGTGCGGATTGGTCTCGTCGAAGACGATGAGGTCGAGCGTGGGCAGCAGCTCGGGCTGGTCCATGTAGCGCGAGCGGTAGGTGATGATGCTGTCGGCGAGTTCGAGCAGCCACTCGATGCTGCCCGTCGCGCGCGTCAACTCGAGGCGCAGGAACTGGCTGAGCGCGTTCGACAGGAAGATCAGCCGTTCGATGCGCCGGCCGATGATCAGGAAACGCCAGCCGTCATCGCGCGTCATGTTGTCCATGGCGAATCCGGCGAGCGTCGAGGCAGCGAGCAGCATCTGGTCGAGGAAGGCCAGCGCGTCGCCGATCGCCGGCCGTTCCCTGCCGTAATGCTGTACCTGCTGCTGCAGGCTGTTCAGCGCGCGCCAGTTGTCGAGCGACAGGCGTTCGCGCACCTGCGTGCCGACCCACAACAGGCGACGGATGTTGCCGGCGATGCCGTCGCCCCAATCGGCATCGCAAATGGCGGCCAGCATCCGCGCCTCGAGCTCGCGCGGCACCGCGCGGCCGGCCGCCCTGCCCGGCCCCATCGCGCCCGGATCGGCCGCCTCCGCCGTCCTCGTCGGACGCGGCAGCAGTTCGAGCGACCGGCACAGATCGAAGGCCGACGCGAGCGCCGGGCTGGCGCCGGCGCCAGCACCGACCAGTCGCGTCAATCCCACGCGCAGGAGACGCGCCGCGTCCTCGCAACGTTCCGCGTAGCGGCCGAACCAGTAGAGATTCTCGACGACGCGCGACGACAGGTTGCTGCCGCCATGCACCAGATCGGCCTTGCCGATGCGATGCTTGAGCAGGCTGAAAGTATTGACCTCGCTCTCGGAACGCACCCAGGTGTCCTTGCTCGACCCGCCGCGCTGCATGGCGATATAGCGCGCGTTGCTGGCGGCCGAGACGCGCGTCAATCCGCCGGGCATGACGACGTAGCCGTTCGGCGTGGCCGCGACGAAAACGCGCAAGGCGACGCCGCGCGGCACCAGCCGGCGCGCGTGCCGGGTGCTCCACGCCGGCGCCTGCGAGAACGCGACGAGCTCCTGCGCCACGTAGGCCTGCGGCCGGGCGCGCAGGCGGGCGATCATCGCTGCGCGCTGCGCATCCTTCAACTCGTTCCCGAACACCGGGTCCATGTGCTGCGAGGGAAAGGAACCTTTGATGACGAGCTGATCGAGATGTTCGATCGTGAAATCGAGCGCGGCCGCCTCGCCGCACCACCACGTCCCGACCGACGGCATGGCCAGCGCTTCGCCGAGCAGCCGTTCGCAGGCGCCGGGCAGGAATCCGGGCAAGGCGGCCGACTGCAGCAGGCCGCTGCCCAGCGCGTTGGCGACCAGCACATTGCCGGCGCGCACCGCCTGCAGCAGGCCGGGGACGCCGAGCGCCGAGTCGCCGCGCAGTTCGAGCGGATCGCAGTAGTCGTCGTCGAGCCGGCGCAGGATGGCATGCACACGCTGCAGCCCGGTCAACGTGCGCAGATAGACGCAGTCGCCGCGCACCGTGAGGTCCTGGCCTTCGACCAGCGGATAGCCGAGGTAGCGCGCGAGATAGGCGTGCTCGAAATACGTTTCGTTGTACGGGCCGGGCGTGAGCAGGACGACGAGCGGCGTCTCGCGGCCGCCCATGGCGCTGTGCGGCGCCCAGTGTGCCAGGCTGTCCTGCAGGCGCTGGAAGAATTCGGCCAAATGCTGCACGCGCAGGTCGCGGAACTGCTCGGGGAAGGCGCGCGAGACGATCAGCCGGTTTTCCAGCGCGTAGCCGGCGCCCGACGGCGCTTGCGTGCGGTCGGCGATCACCCACCAGCGCCCGTCCGGCGAGCGCGCGAGATCGGCCGCGTAGAGATGCAGCCAGGTGTCGCCCGGCGGCCGGATGCCCTGGCACGGGCCGAGAAAGCCGTTGTGCCCGAACACCAGCGCCGGCGGCACGATGCCCTCGCGCAGCAGATACTGCTCACCGTAAAGGTCGCCGAGCACGGCGTTGAGCAGACGCGCGCGCTGCGTGACGGCGGCGGAAATCCCCGCCCATTCCGCGGCCGACAGGATGAGCGGCAGCGGATCAAGTTCCCACGGCCGGTCGGCGCCCTTGGGATCGGCGTAGAACGTTGTAGGTGACGCCGTTTTCCTCGATCCGCCGCCGGACGTAGGTGTGCCGATGGCTCATCTGCTCGGCCGTCGCCGCGTTGAGGTGCTCGACGAACGGCTGCCAGGGCGCGCGGACCTCGCCGTTTTCGGCGAGCATTTCGTCGAAGCGGCCGGGCATTCTCGGGTAGATCGAAAGCAGGTTGCTTGGCATGAGTCCAGTCGTCAATGGCGAAGGCGCCGGGCAAACGGCGCCCGGCCGACGCGGACCGGACAACCGTCGGCCATCCTTCAGGCGCGGCGAAGGTCGAGTGTAAACGGGAAACCCGGATTGCGCCGCAACGGCTGCGCTTCCATGCGTCCCGGCGTGTGCCCGTGCACGGCGAAACGCGCCAGTCGCCGGCCTTCGGCCTCGTTGGCATTGACCGGGTAACGCTCGGGATTGCGCCCGCCGGGATGCTCGACGTGGTAGCGGCAGCCGCCGAGCGAACGATTCATCCACGTATCGACGAGATCGAAGACGAGCGGCGCGTGGATGCCGATCGTCGGATGCAGCGACGATGGCGGCAGCCAGGCGCGGTAACGCACGCCGGCGACGAACTCGCCGACGTTTCCGGTCGGCTGCAGCGGCACCGTCTCGCCGTTGCAAGTGAGCGCGTAGCGGTCGCCGGCCATGCCGGTGAGCTTGACCTGCACGCGTTCGCAGGAGGCGTCAACGAAACGCACGGTGCCGCCGATCGCACCCTCCTCGCCCATGACATGCCAGGGTTCGAGCGCATGGCGCAGCTCGAACTCGATGCCCTGCGCGACGAAGCCGCCGTGAATCGGGAAGCGGAATTCGAAATGCGGCGCGAACCAGCCGTTCTCCAGCGCATAGCCGGCCGCGCGCAGCTCGTCGATCACGTCGTCGAAGTCCTGCTTGACGAAGTGCGGCAGCATGAAGCGGTCGTGCAGCTCGGTTCCCCAGCGCATCAGGCGTTCCGGCGCATAGGGCTCGTTCCAGAAGCGCGCAATCAGGGCGCGCAACAGCAGTTGCTGCGCGAGCGACATGCGCGCGTGCGGCGGCATCTCGAAGGCGCGCATCTCGACCAGGCCGAGACGGCCGCTGGCGCTGTCCGGCGAGTAGAGCTTGTCGATGCAGAACTCGGCGCGGTGCGTGTTGCCGGTGGCGTCGATCAGGAGATTCCGGAGCAGCCGGTCGATCAGCCACGGGGCGACCGCTCTGCCCGGTTCCGGGAACTGGCTGAAGGCAAGCTCCAGTTCGTAAACCGAATCGTTGCGCGCCTGGTCCACGCGCGGTGCCTGGCTGGTCGGGCCGATGAACAGGCCGGAGAACAGGTAGGAGAGCGACGGGTGGTTGTGCCAATAGCTGATCAGGCTGCGCAGGAGATCCGGGCGGCGCAGGAACGGCGAATCGAGCGCCGTCCGCGCCCCGAACACGAAGTGATTGCCGCCGCCGGTGCCGACGTGGCGGCCGTCGAGCATGAACTTCTCGGTAGTCAGGCGCGACAGGTGCGCCGCTTCGTAGAGATGCGTCGTGCGCTCGACCAGTTCGTCCCAGCTGGCGCAGGGCTGGATATTCACCTCTATGACGCCGGGATCGGGCGTGACGCGGAAGTTGACTAGGCGCGGGTCCGACGGCGGCTCGTAGCCTTCGAGGATCACCGGCGTCGCCAGCGCGTCGGCGGTCGCTTCGACGGCGGCGGTGAGTTCGAGGTAGTCGTCGAGACAGTCGGTCGGCGGCATGAAGATATAAAGCACGCCGTTACGCGCTTGCGCCGACAGCGCGGTGCGCGTGATGTCGGCGGCGGATTCTCCGAATCCCGGCGCACGCTCGCCGCCCCGCCCCGCGCCCAGCCCGTTCCACGCCGCCTGCCGCGCGCGCAGGTCGCCATGCGCCGGCAAGGGCTGGAAAGGCTGCGTCGGGTCCGGCGCGTGCGTGTAGGGATAGTCGTTCTGCTCGACCCACGGCTGCGCCGAGAGCGGCAGGCGGTAGCCGATCGGCGAATCGCCGGGAACGAGGTAGCAGCGCGCGCTGCGCAGGAACCATGGTCCGCTTCGCCAGCGCTTGCGGTCGGCGGGGTCGCGCGCGACCGGCAGCACGTGGCCGATGATCGCGTCGAGCCCCTGCCCGAAAACGGTCGCCAGGCGGGCGCGTTCGAGCGGATCGTCGAGGCGCGCGTCGTGTGGATCGACATTGACCGGCAGGCGGTTCTCGCGCCACAGGTAATAGAAGGCGTCCTCGTAGGCGGGAAAGACGTGCGCCGGGTCGAGACCGAGCCGGCGCGCGAAGTCGGCAAGGAAACGGCCGGCCAAGCGTTCGTCGGCGCCGTAGTCGCGCTTCTCGTCGGCGCAGAGCGCCGGGTTGCTCCAGATCGGCTGGCCGTCGCGCCGCCAGAAGCAGTTGAGCGACCAGCGCGGCAGCTGCTCGCCGGGATACCACTTGCCTTGCCCGAAGTGCGCCAGCCCTTGCGGCGCGTACTTAGCGCGCAGGCGCTGGAAGACCTCGGCGGCGAGCTTGCGCTTGGTCGGTCCCAACGCCTCGGTGCTCCACTCCGCGCCGTCGCGGTCGTCGATCGAAACGAAGGTCGGTTCGCCGCCCATGGTCAGGCGCACGTCGGCGTCATGCAGATCAGCGTCGATCCGGTGGCCGAGCGCCTCGATGCGCGCCCATGCTTCGTCGCTGTACGGCTTGGTCGAACGCGGCGCCTCCCACACGCGCTCGACGCGCATGCTGTGCGCGAACTCGCATTCGCACTCGTCGGTGAAGCCGGTGATCGGCGACGCCGACGACGGCTGCGGCGAGCAGGCGACCGGAATATGCCCTTCGCCGGCGAACAGCCCGGAGGTCGGATCGAGCCCGATCCAGCCGGCACCGGGTAGGTAAACCTCGCACCAGGCATGGAGGTCGGTGAAGTCAACGTCGGTTCCTGACGGCCCGTCGAGCGACTTCACGTCCGGGACGAGCTGGATCAGGTAGCCGGAAACGAAGCGCGCCGCCAGCCCGAGCCGGCGCAGCACCTGGACGAGCAGCCAGGCCGAGTCGCGGCACGAGCCGGTACCGAGCTCCAGCGTCTCCTCCGGCGTCTGCACGCCCGGCTCCAGGCGGATGACGTAACCGACGGCGTCCTGCACACGCCGGTTGAGATCGACCAGGAAGTCCACGCTGCCCGTCGGCGTCAGCGGAACCGCGTCGACGAAGGCGCGTACCCGCTCGCTCGCCGCCGAGGTTTCAAGATACGGTTTCAGCTCGTCGCGCAGCGTCGCTTCGTACTCGAACGGGAATTTCGCGGCGTAGGGTTCGGGGAAGAAATCAAACGGGTTGATCACCGAGAGTTCGGCGACGAGATCGACCTCGATGCGCAGTTCGCGCGTCTTCTCGGGAAAAACCAGCCGCGCCAGGAAATTCGATTGCGGGTCCTGCTGCCAGTTGATGAAGTGCCGGCTCGGCGTCACCTTCAGCGAGTAGCTGAGGATCGGCGTGCGCGAGTGCGGCGCCGGCCGCAGGCGAACGACCTGCGGCGACAGGTTGACGAGTCGATCGTAGCGGTAATGCGTGACATGGTTGAGGGCGACTTTGATTGGCACGGGCGGCTCCGGAACGATGAGTCGATTGACGCTGGCAGTCAGTCATGACGAATCAAATGGATCTTTCAGAATCCATCATCCCGGGCTTGACCCGGGATCCAGAGGTGCACCACCGGATCCCGGCTTTCGCCGGGATGACGGGGCTATCCCGGTGTTTCGGTGTGACTGTAGCAAGAGCCGCGCCATTCGCCCCGGGGGCGCCAGACGCTCATACCAGCGGCCTGGGAAGCGAAAAACATCCGATCGGAACGAACGACGCACCGGATAGGTGCCCGCAAGTCCCCGGACGCACCAAGAACGCGGTCGCGGCACCCGGTGCCGCGACGCTGTTTCGGCCGCCCGGCCGCTCAGGCCGGAGGCAAGCCGGCCGACGCCCGTGCCCGCTGCTTGGCGGCGATGTAGTCGGCGTGCCCGACGTAGAGGAGATCGGCGATCTTGCGCATCAAGTGATTCTCATGCGCGCTGATGTGGCCGTCGGACATGGCGACGCGCCACATGGCCTCGACGATGCGGATCTTCTGCTCCAGGCCGCACTGCCTGTTGATCAGTGAAGTGAACGGGTAGTAGCCGACGGCCTGGCTTACTTCCGTTTCGGCGAGCTTCAGCAGGTCGTCGAGCGCGCCTGAATCCAGCTCGAACTGTTCGCGCAGGGTTTTCTCGATCGATGCCAACTCTTCGGCGGTGATCTGTTTGTCGCTGCGCGACATCTCGACCAGCAAGGCGGCGGTAGCGATCCGCAATGCCTCGCCATCGGCCGCGTCCTTGCCGCCGGCGTCGATGAGCCGATTGAACAAGCCCTTGAGGGTGGAAATCATGGGAACCTCGCGAATGGTCTGCCGGGTGCGCCGGATGCCGTGGTTGGCATGTCGATATACGCCCTACGGATGATGGCGACGATTGTATAGCGTCGTCGCTTTCACTATGCCAAACAGCATACTCAGTTGAGGAGTCACCTTAAGTGCGGCAAGTAAGATCATCATCCTGCGAAGGGAGTTTTTCTTGTCCACATTTTCTGTGGATAACTCTGTGAAACGAACCTTGGAAGGAAACGTGAAAAGCCCGCCAGCCAAGGGTTTCAGTTACGTTGCGCTTTTGTTAAGCAAATAGATAACCTACTGATTTATTTGGAAAATCAATATTTCCACGTTGTTACAAACGGTAACTCGTTGTTCTGGCGGGAAAAACGGGCATGGATCAGAAATTGTTGATAAGTCAAGTCTTGACATGCCCTTTTTTTGCCCGGTGTTAACTGTTTGGTCGATTTCTCAGACCGCCCCGCCCTTCACGATCTGTTGCGCCTGGATTGCCGTCAGCGCGATGGTGAAAACGATGTCGTCAACCAGCGCGCCGCGCGACAGGTCGTTCACCGGTTTGCGCAGCCCTTGCAGCATCGGGCCCACCGAAACGACGTTGGCGCTGCGCTGCACCGCCTTGTAGGTCGTGTTGCCGGTATTCAGATCGGGGAAGACGAACACCGTCGCCTGTCCGGCCACCGGACTGCCCGGCGCCTTCTGCTTGCCGACCTCGATGACCGATGCGGCGTCGTACTGCAACGGGCCGTCGAGCACGAGGTCGGGATACTTGGCGTGGGCGAGCTCGGTCGCCTCGCGCACTTTCTCCACGTCCTCGCCGGCACCGGAGACGCCCGTGCTGTAGCTGATCATCGCCACCTTGGGCGTGATTCCGAAGGCGTGCGCGCTGTCGGCGCTCTGCTTGGCGATTTCGGCCAGCTGCGCGGCGCTCGGCGCCGGGTTGATCGCGCAGTCGCCATAAACCAGCACCTGATCCGGCATCAGCATGAAAAAGACGGACGAGACGATCGACGAGCCCGGCGCCGTCTTGATCAGTTGCAGAGCGGGACGCACGGTGCTCGCCGTGGTGTGCACGGCACCCGAGACGAGGCCGTCCACTTCGTCGATGGCGAGCATCATGGTGCCGAGAACGACGGTATCCTCGAGCAGCGCTTCGGCCTGCTGGACGGTCAGCCCCTTGGCCTTGCGCAGTTCGACCATCGGCGCGATGTATTGGCCGCGAATCACGTCGGGATCGAGGATCTCGATGGTGGGCGGCAAGGTGATGCCTTGCGAGGCGGCGACGCCTTCGATGGCTGCGCGCTTGCCGAGCAGCACGCAGCGGGCGATGCCCTTTTCCTCGCAGATGGCCGCTGCGCGCACCGTGCGCGGTTCCTCGCCTTCGGGCAGCACGATGCGCTTGACGGCGGAACGCGCCTTCTGGATGAGCTGGTAGCGGAAGGCCGGCGGCGAGAGCTTGGTCGTTTCCGGAATATGGAAGGACGCGGAAATCGTCTTGGTGTCGAGTTGCTCGGCGATGGCGTCGAGCACCGTGTTCATGCGCGCCAGATCTTCGTGCGGAACGGCGTCCGGGAGATTGCTGATGCGCCCTGCCGTGGCGAAGCTGTCGTCTTCCGTGCGCAGGATCGGCAGGCCGGTATTGAGCGCCGGCGCGGCGAGTTCCATGACCTGCGGCGTGATCGACGTCGAATGCGTGAGCAGCAGCCCGGCGAGTTCGACGCCCCGGCTGGCGGCCAGCGCCGAGGCGAGGATGATGTCGTCGCGGTCGCCCGAGGTGGCGATCAGCGTGCCGGGACGCAGGCGCGGGATCGTCTCGGCGACCGAGCGCGCCGCGATCAGCGTCTCGTGGACACGCCGGGTGGCGATCTCACCGGCCGAGACGACCTCGGCTTTCAAGTGATGCGCGATGTCGAGCGTGCGCGGCGAGCGGAACACCGGGTTGTTGCGGATGACGCCCCAGATGCGCGTCTTGCCGAGGCAGCGCCTGGCCTCTTCGACATCGAAACCTTCCGGCGCCTTGTTGAAGATGACGCCGGCGACCTTGCATCCCTCGTTCTTGAACTGGCTGATGTTGAGGCGCAGATCGGCGACGGCGTTCGGCACCGAAGCGTCGGCGACGACGATGACGTCGGCCTTGAGGCTGCTGGCGATGTCGACGTTGAGCTGCGAGGCGAAGGAATGCGACGAATCGGTGTGCAGCCCTTCGACGATCAGCACGCTGGTGCCCTCACCGGCGCGCATGCACAGCGTGACGACGTCTTCCATCAGTTCGCTGGCCTGGTTGGCGGCGATGCGTTCGGCCGTTTCCTGCAGGGAGAGCGGTTCGGGAACCGGAAGCTGGAAAAGCGTGCGGGCGAAGAATTCGGAATTGTCGGTAATGTCCTGATCGACCGGCTTGGCAAAACCGGCGTTTACGCCCAGCCGTTGCAGTGCGCGCACGATCCCCAGCGCCACCGACGTCAATCCGACCGCCTGCCGCGCCGGGGTTACCAGGAAGGTTTGCGTGAAACCGGAAGTCATCTGTTGCTCTCTTTCGCTCAAATTTGTACTGAAAAGCGGCCTAACGGCGCGCAAAAACCGGTTTGGATCACCCTTTTCGCACCATTCGTTTTTGGCCGTCGGCGACAAGTTTACTTGAAGTTGGTTCAATTCTTCCTTAGCAAATCTCGGGCCGGCTCCAGGCGGCTGGCAGCGATTTGAAGAAAGCCCGGTGAAATCATGCACAAGCGCATGTAAAAAAACGCTTGCTCACAACCCGCTTGGCGGAGCATTCGAGCGCAGGCCTGAATTCGCCAAAGCCGGTTGCCGCCTGACGAGAGGCAGCGCGTCCAGGGGAATTTTCCGGGCGCCGCTTGACCGGAAATCTTTTTCTACCACCATAACTTTTTCTGATGCCCTATTCGGCGAAGCAATATTAGCCATCCATGTCTGTGTTACGATTCGTTACACAGGCAGGTTCGAATACCGACCGCAGCGCGTTCGCTGCGCCAGATCGGTCGCGACGGCCCCGTTTGAAGCAGGGCTTTCCTCCTTCGCCGGCCGTTTCCCCTTGACTGCCCTGAACCCATAATTGGAGGTATAGATGCGTCAGAAATTGAGTGTTTTGGTAATGGCTTCGCTTTTTGCCGTTGGAATGACCAGCGCTTTCGCGGCCGGGAAGACCCTGATCTATTGTTCCGAAGGCAGTCCCGCCGGCTTCGACCCCGCGCGCTACACGGCCGGGACCGACTTCGATGCGTCGGCCGAAACGGTATTCAACCGTCTCGTCGAATTCGAAAAGGGCGGGACGAAGGTGCAACCGGGTCTCGCCGAGGCATGGGAGGTCTCCGCCGACGGCCTGACCTACACGTTCAAGCTGCGCAAGGGCGTGAAGTTCCAGACGACGGATTTCTTCAAGCCGACGCGCGAATTCAAGGCCGACGACGTCGTGTTCACCTTCCAGCGCTTTACCGACAAGGAACTGCCGTTCAACAAGGCGGCGCCCGCCGAGTATCCGTATGCGTCGGACATGAGCTTCGACAAGAACATCGTCGGCATCGAGAAGAAGGATGACTACACGGTCGCATTGAAGCTGAAGACCGCGGACGCGTCGTTCCTGCAAAGCGTAGCGATGTCGTTCGCCTCCATCGTATCGGCCGAATATGCCAGCAAGCTGGTCGCCGACGGCAAGGCCGCCGAGTTCAACCAGAAGCCGGTCGGCACCGGCCCGTTCGTCTTCAAGAGCTACCAGAAGGACTCGGTCATCCGCTTCGAAGGCAACAAGGAATACTGGAAGAAGGGCGACGTGCAGCTCGACAAGCTGGTGTTCGCGATCACCACCGATCCTTCGGTGCGCTACCAGAAGCTGCAGAAGGGCGAGTGCCAGGTCATGGCCTTCCCGCGTCCCGCCGACCTGCAGAGCATGAAGAGCAATGCCACGTTGAACGTGCCGAGCCAGGCCGGTTTCAATCTGGGTTACCTCAGCTACAACGTGAAGCACAAGCCGCTCGATGCGCTGGAAGTCCGCCAGGCGCTCGACATGGCGATCAACAAGAAAGCGATCATCGAAGCCGTCTATCAAGGCGCCGGACAGATCGCGACCAATCCGATGCCGCCGACGCAATGGTCCTATAACAAATCGATCGTCGATCCGGCCTACAACGTCGACAAGGCCAAGGAACTGCTGAAGAAGGCGGGCGTGGCCGAAGGCACCGAGATCACCCTGTGGGCGATGCCGGTACAGCGTCCGTACAATCCGAACGCCAAGCTGATGGCCGAAATGATCCAGGCCGACTGGGCCAAGGTCGGCATCAAGGCCAAGATCGCGACCTACGAGTGGGGCGAGTACCTCAAGCGCGCGCAGCAGGGCGAACACGACGCCATTCTCGTCGGCTGGACGGGCGACAACGGCGACCCGGACAACTGGCTCGGCGTGAACCTGAGTTGCGCGGCCGTCGGCGGCAACAACTACTCGCAATGGTGCCACAAGCCGTTCGACGACCTGGTTTCCAAGGCGAAGACGCTGAACTCGCAGGACGAGCGCGCCAAGCTCTACGAACAGGCCCAGGTCATCTTCAAGGAGCAGGTGCCATGGACGACGATCGCGCACTCGACGGTCTATGCGCCGCAACGCAAGGAAGTCCAGGGATTCATGATCAGTCCGTTCGGCCTGAATTCCTTCTACGGCGTTTCGCTCAAGTAAGGATGGCCCGCCGGCAAGTCAGGTGAACCGGCCGGCGTGAGCGCTTGCGAGTCACCTCAACCCGTCTGCCCGCATGGGCCGACGGGTTTTGTTCTTCCTGCGCGGGCTGTTTGAGCGGCTGCCAGGCAATGCACGACAAACGAATCGTTTCCATGATGTCTCGATCCCCCAGTCAGTTGAACCCATTTGGCGGACGGCCAGTCCGCCGCCTGCCGACGCGGATGCCTGTCCGGATCTCTCGTCGCCCGCATTCGTAATCGAGGCTTTTCGCTATGCTCCAATTCATTCTTCGCCGATTGCTGGTCGTGGTGCCGACCTTCATCGGCGTCACCATCCTCGCTTTCGCACTGATCCACCTGATTCCGGGCGACCCGGTTCTGATCCTGGTCGGCGAGCGCCGCCTCGATCCCGAGTTCTACAAGGCGGCGATGCATCGCCTAGGGCTCGACCTGCCGCTCTGGCAACAGTATCTCCAATACCTCGGACGGCTCGTACACCTCGACCTGGGGAAATCGCTGGTCACCCACGAACCGGTACTCGACGAATTCCTGACCTTGTTCCCGGCGACGCTCGAACTGTCGTTCTGCGCGCTGCTGTTCGCCACCGTCGTCGGCTTGCCCGCCGGCATCCTGGCGGCCGTCAAGCGCGGCACGCCGACCGATCACGTGGTCATGGGCAGCGCGTTGACCGGTTACTCGATGCCGATCTTCTGGTGGGGACTCATCCTCATCATGCTGTTTTCCGTCAGCCTCGGCTGGACGCCGGTTTCCGGGCGCATCGCGCTGGAATTCGACATTCCGCCGGTGACCGGACTGATGTTGATCGACACCCTGATTTCCGGCGAAGAAGGCGCTTTCGCGTCCGCCGCCGCGCACCTGATCCTGCCGTCCATCGTGCTCGGCACCATTCCGCTTGCGGTCATCGCGCGCATGACGCGCTCGTCGATGCTCGAAGTGCTGCGCGAGGACTATGTGCGCACCGCGCGCGCCAAAGGGCTTTCGCCGGCGCGGGTCATCCTGATGCATGCCCTGCGCAACGCCCTGATGCCCGTGGTGACGATCATCGGCCTGCAGGTCGGCACCCTGCTCGCCGGCGCCGTGTTGACCGAGACGATCTTCTCCTGGCCGGGCATCGGCAAGTGGCTGATCGACTCCATTGCGCGGCGCGACTATCCCGTCGTGCAGAGCGGCATCCTGCTCGTGGCGACGATGATCATCTGCGTCAATCTGCTCGTAGACGTGCTCTACGGCGTCATCAACCCGCGTGTCCGCCATGCCAAATAGGCGGCATGCCAGTAACCCCAAAAAGCAATTGACCACAACGAACACAACGGGCACAACGAAAGAAAAGATGTTTCGTCTGGCCGGCGATTCGCCCATCAGGCGATGCATCGAACGATGGAAAAAACTGGTTTTCGTCGTGTTCGTTGTGCTCGTTGTGGTTGAACCAAGGTTTTTAGGATGAATACTACTTTGCACCTCACTCAAGAACCGATTGAAAGCCTCGGTGCGCCGCCGTCGTTGCTGCGCGAATTCTGGACGTCGTTCTCGGCCAGCCGCGGCGCGCTGTTCGCCGCCGTGTTCTTCGTCCTGCTCGTCGTCGCCGCGCTCCTCGCGCCGTGGATCGCGCCGCACGCGCCCGCCGAACAGTTCCGCGACTTCTTCCTGACCCCGCCGGCGTGGACGGAGGGCGGCAGCGCGCGCTTCCTGCTCGGCACCGACGAGGTCGGCCGCGACATCCTCTCCCGCCTCCTGTACGGCGCCCGCCTGTCGCTGATGATCGGCCTGGTGTCGGTGCTCATCTCGCTGGTGCCGGGCGTCGCCCTGGGTCTGACCGCCGCCTTCTACCCGCGCCTGGCCGGCACGGCGATCATGCGCGCCATGGACATCATGATGGCGCTGCCGTCGCTGCTGCTCGCCGTGGCCGTCGTCGCGGTACTCGGGCCGGGCCTGGTCAACACCATGATCGCGATCGCCATCGTCTCGCTGCCCTCCTACGTCCGCCTGGCGCGCGCCTCGGCGATGTCGGAGTTGCCGCGCGATTACGTCGTCGCCAGCCGACTGGCCGGTGCCGGACAGCTGCGCCTGATGTTCAATACGGTCCTGCCCAACTGCATGGCGCCGATCATCGTCCAGGCCACGCTGGGCTTTTCCTCGGCCATCCTCGACGCGGCGGCGCTCGGTTTTCTCGGCCTCGGCGCACAGCCGCCGATGCCGGAATGGGGCACCATGCTGGCCTCAGCGCGCGACTACATCGAGCGCGCGTGGTGGGTGGTGACGATGCCGGGCATGGCGATCCTGCTCACCGTGATCGCGCTCAACTTGCTGGGCGATGGTCTGCGCGATGCGCTCGACCCGCGCCTGAAGAAACTCGCCTGACACTGGATCGAGAACGAACATGAGTTTGCTTGAAGTACACAACCTGACGGTTGAATTCGGACGTGCCGATCAACCTTTCCGCGCCGTCGACAACCTGAGCTTTTCCGTCGAGCCGGGCGAGATTCTCGGCATCGTCGGCGAGTCTGGATCGGGCAAGAGCGTGACCCAACTCGCCCTGATGGGCCTGATCGAAGCGCCGGGCCGCGTGCGCGCGGATCGCCTCGTTTTCGACGGCAAGGATCTGATTGCTTTGCCGGATCGCGAGAAGCGCAAGATCCTCGGTCGCGACATCGCGATGATTTTCCAGGACGCGCTGACCAGCCTGAACCCGGCGTTTACCGTCGGCTACCAACTCGAAGAGACGCTCAGGCTGCATGCCGGACTGCGCGGCGCCGCGTTGCGCGCGCGGGCGCTCGAGTTGCTGGCGCTGGTCGAGATCCCGGACCCGAAATCGCGGCTCAAGGCCTTCCCGCACCAGCTCTCGGGCGGCATGTGCCAGCGCGTGATGATCGCCATGGCCATCGCCTGCAACCCGAAACTGCTGATCGCCGACGAGCCGACCACGGCGCTCGACGTGACGGTGCAGGCGCAGATCATGGAACTCCTGGTCAACCTGCAGAAGCAGCAGGGCATGGCCTTGATCCTGATCACGCACGATCTGGCCGTGGTGGCGGAAGTCGCGCATCGCGTCGCCGTGATGTACGCCGGACAGCTCGTTGAAGGCAACCGCGTGCCGACGCTCTTCGAACAGCCGCATCATCCGTACACCGAGGCCTTGCTTGCCTCGATCCCCGAACACAGCAAGGGCGCCGCGCGCCTGTCCACGCTCGCCGGCGTGGTGCCCGGCCAGTACGACCGTCCGAAGGGCTGTCTTCTTTCCCCGCGCTGCACCTATGCCGACGCGCGCTGCGTGCGCGAGGTGCCCGATGTGAGCGGCGACGAACGGGCGCAAGTGCGCTGCTTCAAGCCGCTGAACAAGCCAGTGCCTGGCGTATCGACCACGGAGTCCCGCGCATGAATCCAACCACATCCACCGCGGAATCCCAGGATATCGTCCTGGCCGCGCACGCGCTGACACGCCATTACAGCGTCTCGCGCGGTTTCGGCAGAGGTCACGCCACCGTCAAGGCGCTCAACGGCGTCAGCTTCGAGCTGCACCACGGACGGACGCTCGCCGTCGTCGGCGAGTCAGGATGCGGGAAATCGACGCTGGCGCGCCAGCTGACCCTCGTCGAGCAGCCGACCAGCGGCTCGCTGATCATCCAGAACACCGATATCGCCCAGGCCAGTCCGGCCGATCTCAAGCGCCTGCGCCCCAAGGTACAGATGGTCTTCCAGAGCCCCTACGCCAGCCTCAACCCGCGCAAGCAGGTGCAGGCGATGCTGGAAGAGCCGCTCAAGCTGAACGGCGTCGACCGTGCGGAAGAACGCCGCGAGCGCGTGCGCGCCGCGATCGACCGCGTCGGTCTGCGCCCGGAGCACGCCCAGCGCTATCCACACATGTTCTCGGGCGGCCAGCGGCAGCGCATCGCCATCGCGCGCGCCATGATGCTGTCGCCCGACATTGTGATCGCCGACGAGCCCACTTCGGCGCTCGACGTGTCGATCCAGGCGCAGATTCTCAATCTCTTCATGAACCTGCAGGACGAGTTGGGCACGGCCTACGTCTTCATCAGCCACAACCTGTCGGTGGTCGAACACGTCGCGCAGGACGTGATGGTGATGTACTTCGGCTCGGCCGTCGAACATGGCTCGAAAACAGCGATCTTCGCGCGGCCGCTGCATCCCTACACGCGCGCACTGATGTCGGCGACGCCGGCGATCCACGCTCAGGATCGGCGGGAGAAGATCAAGCTGGTCGGCGAATTGCCGTCACCGCTGAATCCGCCGAGCGGCTGCGCCTTCCATACGCGCTGCCCCTACGCCACCGATCAATGCCGCGGGCAGGCACCGCAGCTCCGGCAGATCGACGGGCGTGCCGTGGCATGCCACCGGGTCGAGGAATTCGTGTAGGCGCAGTCATCGACGCCTGCCGGATATCCGCCAGCCCCCGTCGACCGGGACGTTCATCCCGGTCTTGACCCGGGTCATCGCCGCCGGCGACGCCACACGTGCCTATCTGAAGGCGGCCGGCGACTGCTTTCTTGTGCAATACGATGGACGATGCCATCAAACGCCGACCGGAGTCTGCCGAGAAGGTAGGCGGGCCTCCGGAAGATGCTGCTCGCATCAGAGACGATTTTTGCCCATATGAATTATCAAGTGGGCAACATGTGAAGAATTTCACAACAACATCCCGGTTCGCATGCTATAAGCCAGCAGGTTTATCGAAATTGCTTCAACCGAACCTGTGCAAAAGCGCCCTGTGGGCGCTCCTTTCGATGCAATCACTCCACTTCATTTCGGGTCTCCTTTGTTCGGGTTCGACGCTCTTGCCCGTGCCCTTGCGGCAAAACCCAAGGTTTCACGCCCACATGAGCAGCCCGGTGGCGGGGTTTGCATACAACCGCCTGGTGGGAATGAGCGCCAATAACGAGTTTTCGATTCTTACGACTGATCGCCAGTGCAAGCGCATCCTGAAAGGTGTCTTTGAACACCACTACAGCGATGAGTCGGCCACAGAAGTCGTGTTTGACACCAATCGGAACGGTTGTGCGCGCATGCCGTTGCTGCAAAGCCTGATCCCCGGCAGCGAGATCATCGTTTACGTACGTGACGTCGGCTGGATCATGGACAGTATCGAGCAATTCATCTGCAAGAACGTCTATTCGCCATCATTCATATTCAACTACAAGGCAGGCGGCATCCGGAATTCAACCGCAATGGCGTTCTGGTTGTTTGAATTGGCTGTTGCCGCTATTCAAGCATGCAGAAGCAGGATCTTTGGGAAATTTCGGTCACCGCATCTAATCAAGTACCTGGAGTCGCACAATGAAACATCTCCCCGCAATGAAGACGATCCCGAAGCTCATGCTATTGATGATGGCGTGCACGGGCATTGCCAGAAATGCACCGGCGCAAACCATGAATGGCGCCAACGGATCGAACGGAACGGATTTTTCCAACACGGTGGGACACTACAATGAGATACCGGTCTCCGCGGTGGGTGGCGACGGTGGCGCGGCACTTGCGACGTCGGGATCAGCCACGATTGGATCCGGGGATACATATGCCGGTGGCGTCGGCGGAACGGGTGGAAACAACATCACGAGTGCATCCGTTTTCGCCATCGGACCGTCGGGTGCTGACGGTGGTAAAGGCGGCTCTGGTGTTTCGGGGACGGACTTCACCTTGACCAATGGCGGCACGATCTCGGGCGGAATGGGAGGGACAGGTGGACAGGGCAGCGGCGGCGCTTCGACAGGAGGGGCAGGCGGTGCTGGTGGCGTGGGCGGCGCAGGCGTATCTGGGGCTGGCTTTACGCTGACGAACAGTGGGTCCATCTCTGGAGGAATGGGAGGAACAGGGGGGGCTGGTGGCCACGCCGGCGGCAACTCCGGAACAAGCGGCTCTGGCGGCGTCGGTATCATCTCGACCGGAAATTCGACGATCCATAACTCGGGAACGATTTCCGGCGGTGTTGGAGCGGGCGGGCGAGCCAACGCCATCGAATTGTCGGGCGGTAACAACACGCTGGTTTTGCAGGTGGGATCGGCGATTACTGGAAACGTGCTGGCCACCAGCACCGACGGCAGCGACCTCATCTCCGCCGAGGCAAGCTCGACGATTACCGGCAACCTGACAAGCACAGGCACGGTTTCCGTCGGAACGGCATCCGCGCCAAATTCCGTGCTGACTGTTACGGGTAACTACACGCAAGGCAGCGGCGGTATCTTCAAGACGACGGTCTACAGCGACAGCAGCTACGGCAGACTCGTCGTCAATGGAACGGCGAATATCGCCGGCAGCGCCTACGTGAATGTGCTGACGGCCAACACGCTGGCGAACGGACAAACCTGGTCCGGTGTGGTCTCCGCCGCCAACATCACCAACAACTTCAGCAGCGTCGCGGATAACAGCGCGCTGTTCGACTTTACGAGCATACTCAACAGCAATCAGATCGACTTCGTGGTGAGCGCCGCCTCGACGGCCGGTGTGTCCAACGCCGTCAGCACGGCCGGCATATCGCAAGCGGCCGGTGCGGCACGTGTCCTCGACATCTGGGTGAATAGCGGGACGATCACCGGCGACACGGCGAACGTCGTGACGGCTTTCGGCCAGTTGGGGAACCTGCATCAAGTAAGCCAGGCGGCAGCGCAGACGCTGCCGTTGCTGACTGCCGGGAGCAACTCAGCCATCACCAACCTTCAACATCAGGTGCAAGGCGTATTCCAGAATCGCCTCGGCGGACTGCGCGGCCTGTCCTCCGGCGACGGGCAGCTGAGCGACGGCAAGCTGTGGGCAAAGACCTTCGGCTCGTTTGCCGACCAGGACAATCGCAAGGGCATCGCGGGTTATGACGGCAACGCCTGGGGCCTCGTATTCGGAGGCGATGGCGAGTACAACAAGAATACCCGGATCGGCGCCGCCTTCACCTACGCGAAGAGCGACATCGACGCCAGCACGGACGTCTCCGGTACCCGCCAGAATGCGACTATCGACAGCTATCAGCTCTCGCTCTATGGCAGCCACGATCTGGCAACGGGCTCATTCATCGATGCGCAGTTCGATGTCGGCCAGAGCAATGTCGATGGACGGCGCGATATCCGTTTCGGCAGCCTGGATCGCACGGCACGATCAGACTACGACGCATGGATGGTCCATATTGGCGCAGCGTTCGGAAAAACGTTGGACGTGAGCGCGGCCACGTCGTTTACGCCCTCGATTCGTGCCGACTACACTTGGGTACATAGCGACTCGTACAAAGAAACCGGCGCCGGCGCGCTCAACCTGAACGTTGACAGCGATACGGCCGACGAACTCGTCCTCGGCGTTGACGGAAGGGTGAATCACCACCTATCGGAAAATTCACGCCTGACGGCATCCATCGGCGTTGGGTACGACGTAATCAACGACCGATCGAGCCTCACGTCCGTTTACGCCGGTTCCCCTGGTTTATCGTTCAAGACCTACGGACTGGAACAGTCGCCTTGGCTTGTTCGCGGCGGATTGGGTGTCGTCGTCGCAACAAGAACGGCGGTTTTGAGTTCTCGCTTGGCTACGACGTTGAAGGGCGCTCTGATTTCCTCAACCAGACGGCCTCCGCCAAGATGAAGTGGGCTCTCTGACCCGATTGACGCACGGCATGACTGCCGGCATTGCCGCGGCATTGTTCGCGGCGACGCTGGCAGGATGCTCCTCGATCCCTTCTCCGACGCTTCGGACAGAGCAAGCCAATGCCCGGACCTTGGCAGCGGGCTGGTCACCGCTTCATATTCCAGCCGGCGCTTTTACGCTCGTCGCCTTCCTGTCGCCGCAAGAGCACTCATCAAACGTCCTGACCATTTACATCGAAGGCGACGGCGCCGCCTGGCTCGACGTTTCGACCCCTTCCGACAACCCCACGCCGGTTCGTCCAGTGGGACTCATGCTCGCGCTATCGCACCAGGACGGACCAGCCGCCTATCTTGCCCGCCCTTGCCAATACGTCTCGGACGACGAGGCTCGCGGGTGCTCGGTCAGTGAGTGGACCGGGGCGAGATTCTCAAGCGATGTGATCCTTGCGGAGAACCGGGCAGTTGACGTCCTGAAGGAACGCTACCGCGTGTCGCGTATCGTGCTCGTCGGCTATTCGGGAGGTGGCGCGGTCGCCGCCCTGGTCACCGCCGAACGTGACGATATCGATCGCCTCGTAACCATCGCCGGCAACCTGGACCACAAGATGTGGACGCGCGCTCACGGACTTACGCCGCTGAACGGATCCCTCAACCCTGCCGATTATTGGTCGAAGCTCGTCGATGTTCCCCAAATCCATTTTGTCGGTGGACCAGATACGGTGGTTGACGGCAAGATCGCGGCAGCCTTTGTCGGTCACTTTCCGACTCATTCGCCCAACGTCGTCACCATGCCGAATTTCGACCACCAGAACGGGTGGGTGGAAAGCTGGCCCGAGTTGCAGAAACAAGCGTTTGGCCCGCTGAAAAGCAATCAATGAATCGTCCGGACGGATCCACGCTCAACACGATCACTGCGGTAAAGCATCGCCTGACGTTCTCCACCATTACACGTCGTTGACCGGGGGACGTTCATCCCGGTCTTGACCCGGTCGCCACCAGCGCCCTGAATACCCTGACGTTGGCGTCATCGCGCTGAAGAACGAGGTGCATCAACGGTCGGGGGCCGAGGCCGCCCGCATCGAAGCGTCCAACATGGCGAAGTCGCCGGCCAGCTCGTCCGGCGTGCGCGCGCCGACGTGGCTGGAAAGCGTGTGGCCGTCCGCATCGATCAGCACGGAGGTCGGCGTGCCGACGACGGCATAGCGCTCCCGGGTGATGCCCAGCGTATCTTGCAGCAACGGAAAGCTGAAGCCGTGGCGCTGGCTGAACTGGCGCATGTCGGGCGGTATGTCGTTCGACGTTGACGGCGACCACCGCGACGCGGTCGGCATTGCGCCGCGCGAGCTGTTCGAGCACCTTCATCTCGGCGACGCAACCGTTGCAGCCGTCCGTCCAGAAGGTCAGGAACAACCCCTTCCCGCGCCACGCCGCCAGCGACACCGGCGTGCCGGCCGGGTCGGTGGCGGCCAGCGCCGGCGCCGGCGAGCCGACGGCCACCCTTTCCTCGCGGCAGCCGACGAGCGCCGCCGCCAGGCAAATAGCGGCCAGCGCGGCGCGCCGGCCCGACCTAGACCGATAGCGAAGTTTCATCGACCAGCCTCCCATGGTGCAGGCGAACGATGCGGTCGGCGACGCGCCCGAGTTCGGGGTTGTGCGTCACCAAGACGATGGTACGGCCCTGCGCGTGCAACTCGCGCAGCAGGCTCAGCACCAGCAGTTCATTCTCCTCGTCCAGGTTGCCGGTGGGCTCGTCGGCGAAAATCAGCGGCGGTTCGTTGACCAGCGCGCGCGCGATGCACACGCGTTGCTGTTCGCCGCCGGACAGCTGGCTGGGCAAGTGGGTCACGCGCTGGCCGAGTCCGACGTGTTCGAGCGCCTTCCTGGCGGCCGCTTCGTCGACCACGCTGTGGTAGTACTGGCCGAGCATCACGTTCTCCAGCGCGTTGAGAAAAGGGATCAGGTGGAACTGCTGGAATACCAGGCCGATGCGTTCTGCGCGGAAGGCGCGCCGATCCTCCTCGTCGAAGCCGGCGGCGTCCACGCCGTCGAGCAGGACCTGGCCCGAGCTGGCGGTATCCAGGCAGGTAAGGATGTTCATCAAGGTCGTCTTGCCCGACCCGGAAGCGCCCATGAAGGCGACGAATTCGCCGCGCTCGACGGTCAGGTTGACTTCGTCGAGCGCCGTCACCGCGCCGAAGCGCTTGCAGAGCTTGCGCGTCTCGATCACCCGAGGCGGATTGTTTGGTGCGCTCATCGGCTTCACTCCCCTTTCAATACGGCCGCCGGCTGGATTCTCGTGATGCGCCGCAACGGCGCCACGGCGGCCGCCAGCGCGACCAGCGACAGGCTGACGATGGCGAGCGGCAGCACCGGCCAGCGCAAGTCGATGGAGGCCGCGAACACGGCGTGTCCCAGCGCCTGCGCCAACAGATAGCCGAGCGCGCAGCCGACGACGGTGGCGGCCAGCGCGGTCAGGCCGGTTTCGGCAAGGATTTGCGCGAGCAGATCGCGGTCGCGCGCGCCCAGCGCTTTTTGCAGCGCGAATTCGCGCGCGCGCTCGCCGACCATGGCGATCAGCGTCGTATTCACACACAGCGTTGACAACACCAGGATGACCACCGAGACCAGCCCCATCAGGCCCTTGATCTTGTCCAGGACCTGGCCTTCGCTGGCCGCGACCTTGAGGATGGGGCGCACGTCGAGCTGCGGCTGCGCGGCGCGCAGGCGGGCGGCGAATTCGTCGACCTGGCCGCGACTGCTGTCCAGGCTGAACAGCGCGTGGCTGATCTGGCCCGGCGCGTCCAGCCACTGCTGAGCCAGGCCCAGGGTGACCACCAGCATGTTGTCGGTGGCGTCGCCGGCTTCGATCAAACCGCGCACGCGCAACGCCTTGCGCTTGTTGCCGTTGACCAGGGTCAGCGTGCCGCCCGGCTGCAATTCGAGCCGCTCGGCCAGCTGGCGCCCGAGCATCGCGCTGCGCTCGTCGAAATCGACGCCGATCCAGTCGCCGCTGACCTGCCAATACGGCACGAGCTGGCGCAGGCTGGCGAAGGAGAGGCCGAGCATGACCACCTTTTCCTTCTCGGTGCGCGCCATGCCGTACAGGTAGGGGCTGGCGCCGACCACCAGGCCGCCGGGCGCCGCGGCGAGCACGGCATCGTAATCCACCTCCTGCAGGCGACCGGTGCCGCCCGGGCCGACGTAGAAATTGGCGCCGAAACTCCTGAGTTCGCGGCTCATCTTGGCGTTGATGTCGAAATAGACGGCAGCCATCGCGGTGACGATGGCGGCACCCACGGCCAGCGCGCCGAAGACCACGGCGACGCGCTGCCGGCGCAGGCGCAAGGCGCGCAGCACGAGATGCCAGAACATGGCGCGGCGCAAGATGCCGGCATTTGGCCGCGCGGCGACGTGCCGTTCGGCAGCGCGGACGACCTCAGCGTCGGCCATACAGCACCTCGACCGGATACAGGCGGGCGATGCGCCGTGCCGGCAGCCAGGTGCCGCAGACGGCTATCAACGCCGAGAGCAGCAGTACGCAGGGCACGACGATCCAGGCGAAGCCGAGCGGCGTGCCGAACAGCGCCTGGCCGATGGCACGCGCCACGACCCAGCCGGCCAGACAGCCCAAGGCGCCGCCGAGCAGCCCGGCCAGCACGGCGTCGGTGTAGAAGACGAGCAGGATCTGCCAGGGCCGCGCGCCAAGCGCCTTCATCAGCCCGATCTCGCGCGCGCGTTCCATGATCGTGCTGGTCATCAGCGAAGCGATGCCCATCGCCGAGGCGACCAGTGCGGCCAAGGTCACCACGGCCAGCAGCAGCTGGATCTTGCGGATCACCGCGCCCTCCGAGGCGGCCACCTGCCAGATCGGCCGTACCGCCGCGCCGGAGACCGCCTCCGCGAGTTGGTGGGCGATCGACGACACGTAGGCCGTGCAGTACCAAAGGTCGTATTCCTCGGCGTCGAGGCTGTCCAGGCCGCGCCTGGCCTTGCGCGAGAGCTGCGTCTCCGGCACCGTGAGCGCCGACACGCGGACCGTCTGCACCTTGCCGGGCAGATCCAGCAATTCCTGCGCCCGCGCCAGCGGCATGACCAAGCTGGTCTCCTCCTCGCCGCCGGTGGCCAGGATTCCGCTGATCGTGATCTGCTGCCGTCCGCCCGGCCCGGCCAGCGTCAACACGCTGCCGACCTGCCAGCCGGCGCGCTCGGCCAGATGCCGACCGGCCAGCGCCTGCCGCTCGCCATCCACCGGCCACTCGCCCTGCACCGTCCAGTAGGGACTGATGATGCGCTGTCCGGTGTGGAAATCGTCCTCATCCGGTACCGCCAGCGGCTGGTCGAAAAAGGTGCCGAGTACACCGACCTCGCGTTCCTCTTTCCCTTCGACAACATGCACGACGCCGGAGAGCAGCGGCGCGAAGCCGACGATGTTGTTGCGCCAGAAGATGTCCTTGATCAGCGGCAGTTCCTTTTCGTCGAGGAAGTCCTGCCCGGAGAGCGGGTTGTCCTGTTCGCCGAACAAGGCTGGCAGGGCCGCCTGGCCGGCCGGTTCGATGAGGATGTTGGCGCCGTAGGATTTCAGCTCGCGCGCCATCTTGTCGCCGACGTCGATCGATACCGCCATCAGCGCGGAAACCAGGCCGGCGGCAAGAAACACCGTCAGCACGGCGAGCAGTCGGCGGCGCGGATTACGCCGCCAGGATTGACCAACGATGCGCCAGAACACGCTCAGCGCTCCTCGAGATATTTTTCCGGCGCCTCGCGGAAAGCTTCGTAATGCGCCTGGTCGTTGAAGAAATAGGTGTTCGAATCGAACGTGTAGCTGTATTTGGCCGTGGTGTTGGTCAGCCGGCTGCCGTCCACCGGATCGCTGACCATCAATTCGACCACCGTGGTGAACAAGGAACGGCCGGCCTCGAGAGCGGCGCGCGGGATGGCCAGCATGTCGCCGTCCAGCTGCCAGCCTTCGATGGGAACCGGATTGCAGCCGCCCGGCTTGCCGATCGACGGCTTGAACAGATAGACGCCGCAGGCGGAACAGGTGACCTGGTCGCCTTGCTCGGCGTAGCCCTGGTCCCCGCACAGCTGGCAGGCGTCGAACACCGCGGCCAGGCTGAGTTTGTCCGGGTAGCGATTGATGGCGAAGAAGCGCACCAGCTTGCCGTCTTCCGCCACCCAGGCGAAACGATGCAAGTGCCCGTCGCGCACCGCCGCTACCGGCAGGCGCAGAACGCCGTCGGCGTCCAGCGTGACCGGCGTGGCCGGCGACAAGGGCGGCGGCCGCGAGGCGATCGACTTCCAGTACCAGTGGACGCTGCCGGCCAGCGGCGCCAGGATGGCCGCGCCGAGAAAGACACGGCGCGTATCGCGATACTGCGCAATGGCCTGACGGCGTGGGATGGCCTGGCTTTCGCGCAGCATGATCCGGCGGCGCGGCCACATCTCGCCGACTGCGTACAGCGCGAGGCGCGACAGCAGCAGGGCCAGCGCGGCGTAGATGAGCAGGCCGGAAAATTCGGTGGCCCTGGCGATGACGCTGATCCAGCCGCGGGTGAGCGGCAACACCTGCAGCTTGACGAGCGCCAACAGCAGTTCTCCGCTCAACGGAACCAGCATCAGGAGAATGAAGAGCGCCATGAACGGCTTCCGCCAGCGCGGCTGACGCCGGTCCATGCTGGCCAGCAGGAACGCCAGAAGCGCCAGCACGAGGAAAGCGCCAACGATGGCAGCAACGTTCAGGATGAGGTCGCTGTTGACGATACCGGTCGGCGTGATCGTCTTGAGCTGTGGATTCTGCCCCCAGCGGAATGCTGCCGCCGTGATCAGCAGAAGGTGGATGGACAGCGACAGCGGGCGGCCAGGCAGGCCGTTCGCGGCCGCCAGCAGGAGCAGAATGGCGATCTGCACCGTTGCCGCGCCCAGCGCGAAAACTTGCCCGGCCGGCCAGGCGGCGCCCAATGTACAGCCGACGGCCAATACGGCCACCGTCGCCACGGCGAGGCGCGCGGCGGATGGAGTTCGCCGCGCGCTCCAGTGTCCGCCCAGCAACAGGGCCGGAAGCAGGAAACTCTGCAGCACCAGCGAGAAGAATAGACTCATTGACGCATCGGTCCGCCGACGCTGTCGGCACGGTTCATTGATACTGAAGACGGCTGGTCATGGGAAACCGGCCGTCTTGCCCATTGGCGATCGCGCTCGATCAGTTGAGGCCGGCGTACTTGAACTCGAATTTCACGTCGAATGGCTTCCACCAGCGCGCGACGCCGGTTTCCTTGTCGGTATGGCGGTGCATGCCGGCCTTCGACGGCGGCTCGATCTGGTAGGTCACGCTGTAGTTGCCGACCCCCATCATCTTGATGTTGGCGCCGTAATGCGGGCCGTCGCCGGCGACCATGGGCATGAAGGTGCCGGTCTGCTTCTCGCCGGTGTCCTTGTTGATCAGCACGTAATTGATCGTCAGATAGGGCATCCACTCGCCCTTGCCGAAACCGTTCTTGTTGCCCTCGGTGGCGTGAATGTCGGCTTCCAGGTGAATGTCCGACTTGGCGGCCGACAAGCCCATGCCGCGCGGTTCCATGTCGATCGGCTGCAGGTAGACGGCGGCGATCTCCAACTCGTTCATCGTCACCGGCTCGCCGGCTGGATATTCCTTGAAGGCGAAAGCCGGGGAAGCGGCCAGGATGGCGGCGACGCAGGCGCCGGTGTACAAGGTCTTGCTGAACTTCATGGTGGTTTACCTCTCTCGGAAAAAACTCAGGAAGCCGCAGTTTCCTGCGGCGCGTGGAAACTGGTACGCCGGCGCGCCATGACCCAGAGGGCGACCAGGGCGGCAACGATCAGCACCGCCTGCGGCATCAGGGTTTCGGCGTAGGGATAGATACCCAGCCAGCCGATCTCCGGCACGCCGGAAAGCAGCGTCGGCTGGAACAACTTGCCTTCGATCAGTTCAAGCACGCCCTTCCCGGCAAAGACGAAGGCCATCAGGTACATGAACGAACCGGTCACCAGGAAGAACGGCTTGAGCGGCAGCCTGACGATGCTGTAGCGCATCGCCAGATAAGCCGCCAGCAGCAATACGCAACCCACCGCGAAGCCGGCGAGAATGTAGGCCGTATCGCCCGGCGACGAGGCGTCTCCGAACAGGGCGAAGTAGAACAATACGGTCTCCGCGCCCTCGCGATAGACGGCGAGAAAACTCGTCAGCCAGAGGCCGACCAGCGACCCCTTGCTCAGCGACCGGGACAACTTGCCCTCGAGATAGGCCTTCCAGTGGCGCGCCTCGATCTTGGACAGCAGCCAGTAACTCATCGAGAACAGCATCAGCACGGCGATCAACATGGTGACGCCTTCGAGCAGTTCGCGGCTGGCCCCGGAATTGGCGAACAACAGCTGGAACAGGAAGGCAGTGACCAGACTGGCGCCCAACGCCACGTAAACCGATTGGCGAATCAGCGGCTGCTTGTCGCGATGCCCGTTCTTGACCAGATAAGCGACGATGGCGGCGACGATCAGCAACGCCTCGAGGCCTTCGCGCAGGATGATCAGCAGGCTGTAGACAAACAATCCGCTGCTGCCTTGCTTGTTGCCGACGCCGTCCAGCATCGTGACGGCCTTGTCCAGGTCGGCCTTGAGCGCGGTGGCCTGGGCGGCGACTTCGCTGGCCGGCCGGCCGGCCTTCATCAGGCTCACCATGCGTGTGAAATAGCCTTCCAGCGTGCTCTTGACGCCGGCGTCGCGCGCGCCGACCTTGTTTTCCATGCCGGACGCCTCGAACAGGTCGAAATAACCATCCTGTACCGCGGCGATGGCCGACCCGGCGTCGCCCTTCCCGTACTGGGCAATGGCCGCGGCCATCGCACTGTCGATATCAGCGACGACCTTGTGCCAATCGGCATCCGCGCGTTGCGTCTCGACGGCCGCCGGCTTGGGATTCTGATCATCGCGAGTGGCGGGCAGATCGGGCAGCAGATCGCTGACGTCCTGCAACAGGTTGGTGATCTCGTAACCGAATTCGGCGTGCGTCGCGTGCTGCTCGGCGAGTGTCATCAAGGTGTTGAACTGCTTGTTGATGGCGCTCGACTGCTCGCTGGAACGGAACTGGCGCACGGCGATCTCCAACTCGCTGTTCTTGTAGCCGTCGTACTGCGCCTGCTGGATCTTCTGCCGCACCGCTTCCACCTGCCCGGCTTCGTGCGCGGCCATGGCCTCGGCCAGACGATCGTCGATGACGCGCAGGCTCTGCCGCCAGTGCGGCAGAATGCGATCGTCTTCGTAACCGCCGTGCTGCCCTTCAGCCACCAATTGGTGGCCGCCGCTCAAATGCGGCAGCGTCGCGTCGATCTCACGCTTGAGTTGCCCAATGCGTGCTTCCACGTCGCCCAGCGGGCGTCCGTCGCCGATCATTTTGCGGATATCGCCGAAGGCAGCTTCCATCTCGGCGCTTTTCTGCGCCGACAGATTGATGCGTATCGGTCCTTCCAGATTTTCGAATACTTCGAAATATGCTCCCTGTATCTGCGAGCGCGCCCCGGCGGCATCCTGCTTGGCGTAAAGCTGCGCGGCCAGATCGAGGCGCTTCTGGATATCCTGCGCCATGGCCGGATAATCGGCGGTCGGCGCCTCCGTCGCTGCTAACGCCGAGCACGTCAGCACCAGCCCGCAGAGGAGGCAGAGAAATCCGTGGCGCATGGGTGAATCCTTTTTTGTTGGGACAGGACGTCTTGGCGATGCCGTAGTGAGAGACAGGTCGTCGCTGATCGATGGTTTGGCGGATACGACAGTGCGGGATGGCGATCAGGTCGCCGCGAAGGCCTCTTCCGACAACATGCGGCATACACCCGCTTCCTTCTCATTCGGCTTTTGCGGGGCACCGCCGACCTCGCGGAGGGGGTTGCTTGACCGTTGACAACGTGCATGCCCTCGGCCGCAATCGCGTTGCGTCATGATATCCAGCACTCGATGATAATGATAATAATTATTATTACTAATTAAACACTGGGCGTCAACGCGCGACTGCCTGTAGCATTCATGAATCGAGCCGTCCCGGGATGCACTTGCCGAGCGCAATCGCGCCTTCGCGGCAGAATTCTCAAGAACATCGGCTGAAAAGCACTTACGTCATCGAGTCCTTCGCTCGGTACAATAAGCGGTTGCTGACTCGGCGCAGCAACTTGAGGGTCAGGTTCGAGTCATGAGCAACATCGTCGCTGAGGGCGTCTGCAATCGCGGAATGGATCTGAAGACGACGATCAGCCCGAAGTGACTTATTTTTGTCCAGCGCCAATCAATCTCATTTTAGGAAGCCATCTACCGTGACAAGTAAATCAATACAGGAAACCGCGAGTCTCATCGCGCAGGGTCAAACGAGTATCGGGATTGAACTGGGATCGACCCGCATCAAGACGGTCATGATCGGCCCGGACAATTCGCCGATCGCAGCGGGCAGCCACGATTGGGAAAACGCCCTGGTTGACGGCGTCTGGAGTTATTCGATCGAAGACATCTGGAGCGGCGTGCAGTCCAGCTACAAGAGCCTGGTAGACGCGGTCAAGGCGAAATACGGGGTGGACATCAAGAGCACGAAGTCGCTCGGGATCAGCGGCATGATGCACGGCTACCTGGCCTTCGACAAAGACGACAATCTGCTGGTGCCCTTCCGCACGTGGCGCAACAACTTCACCGGGCAGGCTTCGGCGGCCTTGACGGAGCTGTTCCAGTATCCGATCCCGCAACGCTGGAACATCGCGCACCTCTACCAGGCGATCCTCAACGGCGAGGCGCACGTCAAGGATGTCCGTTTCGTCACGACCCTGGCTGGCTACGTTCATTGGAAGCTGACCGGACAGAAGGTGCTGGGCGTCGGCGAAGCATCCGGCGTATTCCCGATCGACCTGAAGACGAGCGCGTTCGACACACGGATGTTCGGCCAATTTGATGCGAAGGTCGCGCCCCTGAACTTCCCCTGGAAGTTGGGCGAGATCTTGCCGCGCGTCATGGTCGCCGGCGAAAAAGGCGGGGAATTGACTGCCGAAGGCGCGAAACTCCTCGACGTCAGCGGCCAATTGGGCGCCGGGGTTCCGTTCTGCCCGCCCGAAGGCGACGCGGGCACCGGCATGGTGGCGACAAACAGCGTCTCCGTCCGCACCGGTAACGTCTCGGCCGGCACCTCGGTCTTCGCGATGATCGTGCTGGAGAAGGAACTCTCCAAGGTCTATTCGGAAATCGACCTGGTGACCACCCCGCACGGCAAGCTGGTGGCGATGGCGCACTCCAACAACTGTTCGTCGGAATACGATGCCTGGATCGCCATGTTCGACGAACTCCTCAAGTCCTTCGGCGTGACGGTGGACAAGTCGAAACTGTACGAAACGCTCTTCAACCTGGCGCTGACCGGCGACCCGGACGCCGGCGGCCTGCTCGCCTACTGCTATCTCTCAGGCGAGCACATGACGCACTTCGAAGAGGGCCGTCCGATGTTCGTGCGCTCGCCGAACGGCAACTTCAATCTGGCCAACTTCATGCGCGTCGAGCTCTATACCGCCCTGGGCGCGCTGCGCACCGGGCTGAACATCCTGTTCGAAAAGGAATCAGTGCAGGTTGACCAGATTCTCGGCCACGGCGGCTTCTTCAAGACCCGCGAAGTCGGCCAGAAGATCATGGCGGCGGCCGTCAACGTCCCGGTCTCGGTGATGGAGAATGCCGGCGAAGGCGGTGCGTGGGGCATCGCCCTTCTGGGCGCGTACATGGCGAATCGGGTTGACGGCGAAACGCTCGACGACTTCCTCCACAACAAGGTGTTTGCCGGCCAGAAGACCAATCGCATCGAGCCGAAACCGGCCGATGTCGCCGGTTTCAATGCTTTCATGGAGCGCTACACGAACGGGCTCGACATCGAGCGCGCGGCAGTCAAGCATCTGAAGTAACCGCAACATCGTAGCGCCGCGGTTGGCCCGTTCCACACCCTCCAGTCGGATGAGATCGCTCGTGATCCGGCCGGAGGAGCCAACCGCTCCTCTCTCTCTCCGCCAGCCTTATCGCATTTCAGGCATACGCCGGCACGCCCCCCCTGCTCGTTCGCTTCCACCCACCCGTTCTCGCCCCAGTACGGCGAGAGCTTGCGCAGCTGCGCGATGGTCGGCGGCACGGCTTTGACCACGCGGTCGATCTCGCCACCCTCGCCTTCGCGGGTGTCATCACCCAATCGTTGCAGTCGAGCCGACATCGGTTGATTCCAGCGCCTGCTCCAGGAATACTGCGCCGACTGCTGCGACTACCGGACCTGCTTCGAGCCGGAGGACGCCAGCCTGGATAGTGGCGCGCAGTGAAAACACTGGCATTGCTTTTGCTACCGTTATAGCCTACGAGGTAATAACGCCACACCGTAGCGCGGTGTGGCCGATGTTCCGGAGACGACCATGACCAACCTCTCTCGCAGCGTATTCACCGCCACGCTGTCGCGCGGCCGGCGCTGGGATCACTTCGAGCTTCTCGAGCGCATCGACGCGACCGGCTCGATCTCCAGCGCGGCGAACGCGATGGGCATGAGCTACAAGGCGGCGTGGCAAGCCGTCGAGGCGATGAACAACCTTTCGGAGCAGCCGGTCGTCGAGCGCCAGACCGGCGGCAAGCACGGCGGTGGCACGCGCCTGACCACTTATGGCCGGCGCCTCGTCGTCGCCTATCGCGGCCTCGAAAAGGAGCGCGAGAAGGTACTCGCCGCGCTCGGCAAGATCACGGACGACTTCGAACAGTACTACCAACTCATCAGGAGATTCGATATGAAGACCAGCGCGCGCAACCAGTTTCTCGGCAGAGTGCTCAACGTCAAGCACGGCCCGATCAGCGCTGAAGTCACGCTCGACATCGGCGGCGGCGACACGCTGACCGCCGTCATCACCAACGACAGCGCCGAACAGCTGGCGCTCGAACCGGGCGCCGAAGCCTACGCGCTGATCAAGGCGCCGTGGGTCATCGTGACGACGGAGGACGGCATCCGGACCAGCGCCCGCAACAATCTGCGCGGAACGGTCGTGCGCTGCCAGGAAGGCGCGGTCAACGCCGAGATCGTCATCGAGCTGCCGGGCGGCAAGCTGGTCGTCGCCACCGTCACCAACGAGAGCGTGCATGAGCTCGGGCTGGCCGAAGGGAAACCGGCCACCGCGCTGATCAAGGCCTCGCACATCATCCTCGCCGTACCCGCCTGACTATCACTATTTGGAGCCTGCCATGTCCGGAAAAACCCTGCTGCTCACCGCTCTCCTCCTCGTTTCGCCCTTCGCCCGCGCCGATGAGGTCGCCGTCGCCGTCGCCGCCAACTTCACGGCGCCGATGCAGAAGATCGCCGCCGAATTCGAGAAGGACACCGGCCACAAGGCGCAACTCTCGTTCGGCGCCACCGGCAAATTCTACGCGCAGATCAAGAACGCCGCGCCTTTCGAGATCCTGCTCGCGGCCGACGACACGACGCCGGAAAAACTCGAGAAGGAAGGTCTCGGCGTCGCCGGCAGCCGCTTTACCTACGCCATCGGCCGCCTGGTGCTGTGGTCGTCGAAACCCGGCTTCGTCGACGACAAGGGCGAGGTTCTCAAGGGCGGTGGCTTTGCGCATCTTTCCATCGCCAATCCCAAACTCGCGCCCTACGGCCAGGCGGCGATCGAAACGCTGACCGCGTTGAAGCTGCTCGATGCCGTGCAGCCGAAGTTCGTGCAGGGCGAGAACATCGCGCAAGCGCATCAGTTCGTCGCCAGCGGGAATGCGGAGCTGGGTTTCGTCGCCCTGTCGCAGGTCATGAAGGACGGCAAGCTCGGTGACGGTTCGGCCTGGATCGTTCCGGCGAATCTCCATCAGCCGATCCGCCAGGACGCCGTCCTCCTGACCAACGGCAAGGGCAAACCGGGCGCCGCCGCGCTGATGCAGTACCTTGGTCTCGAGAAAAGCAAGGACATCATCCGATCGTTCGGCTACGACTTCTGATCCCTGCCCGACGATACGATGCTCGATCCCGACGACCTCCAGGCCATCTGGCTCACCGTCCGTCTCGCGGCCACGGTCACCGCGATCCTCCTGCTGATCGGCACGCCGATCGCGTGGTGGCTGGCGCGCAGCAAAGCGTGGTGGAAGGGGCCGGTGGCCGCCGTCGTCGCTTTGCCGCTGGTGCTGCCGCCTTCGGTGCTCGGCTTCTATCTGCTGGTCGCCATGGGGCCGCATGGGCCGGTCGGCCGGCTGACCGAAGCGCTCGGCCTCGGGCGCCTGCCCTTCACCTTCTGGGGTCTCGTCGTCGCTTCGGTCTTCTACTCGCTGCCCTTCATGGTGCAGCCGCTGCAGACGGCATTCGAGAACGTCGGCGAACGGCCGCTGGAAGTGGCCGCCACGCTGCGCGCCTCGCCGCTCGATGCCTTTTTCACCGTCGCCGCGCCGCTCGCGCGCCCCGGCTTCATCACGGCGTCCATCCTCACCTTTGCGCATACGGTCGGCGAGTTCGGCGTCGTTCTGATGATCGGCGGCAACCTGCCCGGCGTCACGCGCGTCGCCTCGGTACAGATCTACGACCACGTCGAGGCGATGGAATACGCGCAGGCGCACCGTCTGTCAGCCGTGATGCTGGTCTTCTCCTTCCTCGTTCTGCTTGTGCTCTACGCCTGGCGCCCAAGCATGAAGCGAGGCGTCTGAGATGCACGGTATCGAGGCGTGTTTCCGCATCGACTGGCCGGGCTTCACGCTCGACGTCGATCTCACCCTGCCCGCGCGCGGCGTGACGGCGCTGTTCGGCCACTCGGGTTCCGGCAAGACGACACTCCTGCGTTGTATCGCCGGCCTGGAACGCGCATCGCGCGGCCGGCTCGCGGTCGATGGCGAAATCTGGCAGGACGATGCGCGCTGGCTGCCGACGCATCGGCGGCCGCTTGGCTACGCCTTCCAGGAAGCCAGCCTTTTTCCGCATCTCTCGGTGCTCGACAACCTGCGCTACGGGATGAAGCGCTCACCCAAGGCGGACACGCGGCGCGTCAGCCTCGATCAGGCCATCGAACTGCTCGGCATCGCCCCCCTGCTCGAACGCAAGCCCGACCGGCTCTCCGGCGGCGAAAGGAGCCGCGTCGGCATCGCCCGCGCGCTTGCCGTGAGCCCGCGCCTGCTGCTGATGGACGAGCCGCTCGCCGCGCTCGACCTCAAGCGCAAGCAGGAGATCCTGCCCTACCTCGAAAAATTGCACGACGAACTCGACATCCCGGTGCTCTACGTCAGCCACTCGCCGGACGAGGTCGCGCGGCTGGCCGATCATCTGGTCGCCCTGGACAACGGCCGCTGCGTCGCCAACGGCCCGCTCGTCGAGACGCTCTCCCGGCTCGATCTGCCGTTCCGGCTCGGCGAGGACGCCGGCGTGGTGATCGACGCCGTGGTCAGTGAACGCGATCCGCGCTGGCACCTCGCCGCCGTGACGCTCCCCGGCGGCCGGCTCTGGTTCCGCGACGGCGGCCATCCGGTCGGGCATCGGGCGCGCGTGCGCATCCTGGCGCGCGACGTCAGCATCGCGCGCGAACGGTGCGAAGCGACGAGCATCCAGAACACGCAGCCGGCCACCGTCGTCGCCATCGCCGACGATACGCACCCGGCCCTCGCGCTGGTCCGCCTCGACATGGGCGGGACGATCGTCATCGCCCGTCTCACGCACCGCGCCGCCGCCGCGCTCGAGCTCAAACCGGGCTTGGCCGTCTGGGCGCAGATCAAGGCCGTCGCCCTCGTCGGATAAGCCATCATGAACACCACCGTTGAATTCGCCGTGCCCGCCGACCTCGAAGCGATGGCCGATCTGCTGCACGAACTGTTCACCCTGGAGAGCGACTTCCGGCCCGAACGCGCGAAGCAGTTGCGCGGCCTGCGCCTGATCCTGGACAACCCGCAGCTCGGGCGTCTCTTCGTCCTGCGCGTTGACGGCAAAATCGCCGGCATGGCCAACGCGCTGATCACGATCAGTACCGCCGAAGGTTGCCCGGTGCTGCTCCTGGAAGACGTGATCGTCGGCGCCGGATTCCGCGGCCTGAAGCTTGGCCGCCGGCTGGTCGAGCACGTGCTCGACTGGGCGCGCGCGCAGGGCATGCCGCGCGTGACGCTGCTCGCCGATCGGGACAATTCACCCGCGCTCGCGTTCTACGACCGCCTGGGGTTCGAAGCGTCGGCGATGAACGTGCTGCGGAAGAAAATCGCCGCATCGCGGATCGACCAATAAAGCCGCCAGACATACCGCCAACCATTGAACCTAAAAGCCTCAGTTCAACCACGGCGGACACGGCGCACACGGCGAAAAGCCTGAATTTCTTCCGTTCTTCGTTGCTACCCAATGGGTGATCCTGCAAATCCACATAACGCCCTGCTTTTTCGCTGTGTTCGCTGTGTTCGCCGTGGTTAACTGCTTTTTCTAGGTTGAATGACGGAGCTCCGTGCCCGGCGTTGTCCGTTGCTCCTACCTATCGCTATTCGCTATGCTCCGTCGGTGGCGCGCCCGCCATGACGGCTCAGCGAATGGACACGACGAAAGGAATCCGTATGAACAGCACGACGGCGGAGCTCGAAGCGCTCCTCATGCAGCGATCGCTGACCGACGCGCAACTGGCCGAAGCAGCCGCTTCGGCCGCCGACTTCCGGATACTGCCGGATGCGAGCGTCATCAAGATCGGCGGGCAGAGCGTCATCGACCGCGGCCGGGCCGCCGTTTACCCGCTCGTGGACGAGATCGTCGCCGCCCGCAAGATCCACCCGCTGCTGATCGGGACCGGCGCCGGCACGCGCGCCCGGCATCTCTATTCCATCGCCGCCGGACTCGGTCTGCCGGCCGGCGTGCTGTCGCAGCTCGGCGCTTCGGTGGCCGACCAGAACGCCGCGATGCTCGGGCAGCTTCTCGCCAAGCACGGCATTTCCGCCGTCGATGGCGCCGGTCTTTCGGCGGTTCCGCTTTTCCTCGCCGAGGTGCACGCCGTCGTCTTCAGCGGCATGCCGCCCTACAAGCTCTGGATGCGTCCCGCGCCCGAGGGCGTCATTCCGCCCTACCGCACGGACGCCGGCTGTTTCCTCGTCGCCGAACAGTTCGGCTGCAAAGCGATGATCTACGTGAAGGATGAGGACGGCCTGTTCACGGCCAACCCCAAGACGACGAAAGGCGCGACGTTCATCCCCAGGATCTCGGTGGAACGAGATGAAGGCGAAGGGCCTGCACGACTCGATCCTCGAATTCCCCGTGCTCGATCTGCTCAAGGCAGCGCAGCACGTTCGCCAGGTCCAGGTGATCAACGGCCTGGTCCCCGGCAACCTGACCCGTGCGCTGGCCGGCGAGCACGTCGGCACGCTCGTCACCGCAAGCTGAGGAATTCGACATGGCAGACACCACCAACAGCATCAAGCACGTCGCCTCGCCGCTCGCGCGCCAGACGCTCCTGGACGGCGATCTCACGCGCCCGGTCGCCGGCAAGCGCCCGATCCGGCTCCTGCCCTGGCTGCAGGTCGTCAAAATCGGCGGCCGCGCCATCATGGACCGCGGCGCCGCGGCGATTCTCCCGATCGTCAACGAGCTACGCCGGCTGCTGCCCGAGCATCGCCTGCTGATCCTGACCGGGGCCGGCATCCGCGCGCGCCACCTGTACAGTGTCGGCCTCGACCTCGGCCTGCCGGTCGGCTCGCTCGCGCCGCTCGCCGCCAGCGAAGCCGGGCAGAACGGCCACATTCTCGCCGCGCTGCTCGCGCCCGAAGGCGTCTCCTACGTCGAGCACCCGACCATCGCCAACCAACTCGCGATCCACCTCGCCGCCACCCGCGCGGTCGTCGGCAGCGCCTTCCCGCCGTATCACCACCACGAATTCCCGGGTGCGCGCATTCCGCCGCACCGTGCCGACACGGGCGCCTTCCTGCTCGCGGACGCGTTGGGCGCGGCCGGCCTCACCATCGTGGAAGACGTTGACGGCGTATACACCAGCGACCCCAACGGCCCCGACGGAGCACAGGCACAGCTGTTGCGCGAAACCAGCGGCGCGGATCTCGCCAAGCTGGATACGCTGCCGTGCGACCGCGCGCTCGTCGAAGTCATGGCGAACGCACGCCATATCGAGCGCGTGCAGATCGTCAACGGGCTCGTGCCGGGCCGACTCACCGCCGCGCTGCGCGGCCAGCACGTGGGGACGATCATCCACACCAGCGCAGCCTCGGCCAACGGCTGATCGGTCCGTACAACGCGGATGTGATGGAGGCGGCCACGACAAGGCACACCCCAGCCCTGGTACTTCCCGGCGCACAAGGCAAGAGAGACGCGGATCACGACGCATACGGGAATCTATTTGCTGGGTTGACTCATCACCTTGTTTTCCAGTCGGAACCGTAACCCGGGGTCGGCGCACTCGGCGTTTAGGCACCACCCGTGCGCCAACGCAATTTCCTGACAAATGGACAAGCCCAATCCTGCTCCGTGCTCACGTCGATGCGCTGCGCGCCAGAACCGCTCGAACAACAGCGGAAGCTGGGCGGCATCGAGGCCGGGACCCCAGTCACGCACGGACAGCGCATCGCTTTGAACTTCCACCTCAACCGTTGTCGTCGTGGGTGCATGCTGAATGGCGTTCTCCAGCAGATTCTTCAGCAGCGTAAACAAAGCCCCGCGATCAGCCTTCCATTCAATGTCATCGGCCGTTGCGGAGACCGTCAAGCGCACACCGGCCGCCTCGGCCATGCGCTGCAAATAGGAGACGGCTTCCTCTGCAACTTCTTGTACTCTGATGGTGGTGACGTCGTAATTGTGAGCTTCACTGGCTTCAGCCAAGAGCAGAAGTTGCTGCACCTGACGCGTCATGTATTCGACATCGCCCAACAACGAATCCCGATCGTTATCGTCGCCTTCCATCAACTCGATTTGGGCACGAATCAATGTGAGGGGGGTCTTCAACTCGTGGGCTGCGTTGCCGAGAAACTCTTTCTGCACGCGGTATCCCTGATCGAGGCGCTCCAGTGTCCGGTTGAAGCTGTGAACCAACGGGCTGATCTCCGCAGGCACCACTTCGGTTTGCAGCCGTGCATGCAGCGAGCGTGGCGAGATGGCTGCCGCAGCGTCGGAGATGCCACGCAGTGGTTTGAGCGCATAACGCAGCGTGATGTAAGCACACAAACCGAAGGCGACGATCAGCACGGCACTGAAGATGCCTATCCCGATCCCCATGTACGGTAGCGCGAACTTGTGCTGGACCAGCTTCATGAGGCGCTCGCTGGTGGCTATCTGCATATGCCACAGCCGTCCCTGATGCTCGAAAGACTCGGTAGCACCATGCAGCGTCATCCCGTTGCGCTCGAAGACAAAGGTGTCTCGCTCCAACCGGGGGCTGCTGCCACCAGATGGCCAGAAGGCTTCCCCAGCCTCTGAAACGAATGCTACGTTTCCATCCACATCCAGTACGCGCCAGGCGGTCTCATGGGGGAGGCTTTCGTACAGCCAGTCCAGATCGGCCTCGCTGGCATCGAGTCCGAAAGGTCTGCCGTTGGTGTCGAACTTGATCCTGCTCGCAAGAGTCCCAACGCGCTCCCGCAACTCCAGATCGGCGAGAACATCGTGCTCCACCATCCAGACCGCGGCGGCAACGGCTAGCGCGATGCTCGCGAGGGCACCGACGACGTAGGCGGCCAGAACTTTGAGCCCCAGGCTACTGAGCCGAATTGTCTTCACGGAGCGCATAGCCTAGACCTCTGACGTTGACGATCCTTTGCCGCGAACCGATAGCAAGCAGCTTACGGCGTATGCGGTGTAGGGCCACATCCAGCGCGTTCGGTGTAACCGCCTCGCTCAACCCCCATGCGGCCGCCTCCAGTGCATTACGACGCACGACCTCCTCGTGTTTGCGCAAGAGCAGCAGCATGATGTGTACTTCCGCCGGAGCGAGCGCGACCCTTTCATCTCCGCAGCACAAGACACTGTCGGCAGAATGCAATGCCAGATCACCGTGACTGGGATCTAGTGAGCGGAATTCCACGGGCCGACGCAGCAACGCCCGCACGCGCGCCACCATCTCGTCCATTGCAAACGGCTTGGGAAGGTAATCATCGGCACCGGCGTCGAGGCCTTCCACGCGGTCATGCAGGGCATCGCGCGCCGTCAACACGAGGCAAGGGATACGAATGCCGGCATTGCGCAGCCGTTGCAACAGGACGAGCCCATCCCCGTCTGGCAAACCTCGATCAAGAACCATGGCTTGATAGGACATCTGCCGAATGGCCGTCCATGCGGCATCGATGCGGCCCGCCACATCGACGCCGATTCCAGCGGCCGCCAACCCTTTGTGTATCAACCGGGCCATCCGCTCATGGTCTTCAATCAGGAGTATTCGGCTCATCAAAAACTGTATTTGTAGCCCAACATCACCCGGCTTTCGGTCGAGCGATCCACGATGGGGCTGTCTTTGATCTCTTTGCCCAGGGATGTCACACCGACATTGAGCATCATCGAATGGCGCGTGTCAAAACGGTAGATGCCAGTCAAGCTGATTTCGGGGTTGACCGTGGCCTTGCCCGTATAGGCTGCCCGTCCCACCATGGCTTCACCGGGGCGCACGCCGTAGTAATAGTCAACGTATTTCTTGTCCACCCATTCAATGCCCACCTGGGGTATCAGCATCAGGCTTTCGCTCAGCATCAATTTGCGTTCCAAACCCAGCGCAAAGCGTTGGCCTTTGCTTTTACCCGAGGCGTCACCCAGCCACTCCAGCTTGACGTCGGCCAAGTCATTCTCCCATTCCATCTTGCCGCCCAACCAGACGCTGGACTTGCGCTCGGCCATGCCGGCCAGGGCCGACGAGTCGCTGGCCTCGTATCCTGCACCGTCGAACAGCTTGGTCACGATGCCGAAGCCAAGGCGTTGCGATTCATTCAACTCGATTCCGGGAAGCTTCAATTCCAGATTGGGGCCGCCGATTTTCACGTACTGGTTTTCGTAAGACACCATGGGCAAGGCCTTGGTCTCGCTATCCATGCCTTTGTACACCTTCTGTGCGCTGATGCCGGCCAGGCCGAGTCCCCAGGAAGAGCCTTCGGGATCGCCCTTGCCGGGAGGCTGCTGGGCAAACGCCGCAGTTGAACAGGCCAGCATGGCCGCGAAAGAAGCAGCGTGGATCAAGCGATCGGTGCCTGCTTTGGAAAAAGGAGCAACTGTATCGCGCGAAGCGACCACGGGTAAGGGAGTCATGAGCGGTTTCCTTGTTGGTGTTGGAAGCCCGCATACTCCAGCCCTCAGTCTTACCGAACACTTACCCGAGCCCGTCGTTCGTGAGCCGATTTCCAGTAAGTATTTGGAAAGTCGGAAGGACCGATAGTCACGTTCATTGCAGATCAAAGCGAAGGCTTGCGAACCTTCCAACAGTCCAGCCAATGAATGTCCAATCAAGATTCCAATGCTCGGTCGTACATGCCCGATCTTCCGAGCAGCCCCAACTGCTCCGCCGCCTTGTGCTGTGCACTGCCATCGGCATGCCGCTGGCGCTCGCGGGTTGCGCATCGGCCCCGCCCACCCCCATGCCGGAAAGCGCCAGCGCACAAGTCGCCACACAATGGCACACACCGCTTCCGCACGGTGGGCGAGTCGATGATCTGAGGCTGTGGTGGTCGAAATTCGACGATCCGCTCATACCTCGCTTGATCGAGGCCGCTCAGAATGCCAGTCCGACCTTGGCGCAAGCCGCCGCTAACATGGCCGATGCCAAGGCGTCGGGCGTGACCAGCGGCGCGGCCTTACTGCCTTCCATCGATATCGCCGCAAGCACCACGAGGGGGCGCTCGGAGCTGACGGCCCCCGTAGGCAAGGTCTCGTCGCTAGGCCTACAGACCACATGGGAGCTGGACCTCTTTGGAGTCAATCGCGCTGGCCTCGTCGCGGCCGAAGCGAGGTTTTCGTCCAGTCAGGCTGGATGGCATGACGCGCGGGTCTCGGTCGCCGCCGACGTGGCTGGGAATTACATCGAACTGCGGGCCTGCGAGGCTCATGTTGAGCAAGCCCTGATCGACGCAGCCTCCCGCGCGAAAACATCTCGCCTCACCGAATTGGCGGCTGCAGGCGGCATCCGGTCGCCTGCGACAGCAGATCTCGCGCGAGCCAGTGCGGCCCAGGGTGAAGTGGCCCTGGAGGAGCGCAAGGTACAGTGTGATCTGTTGCTCAAGGCGCTCGTAGCCTTGACCGCCCAGGACGAGGCGACCCTGCGGCGCGAACTCGCTGAGAAGACGGCTCAGCTGCCTCAGCCGACCGAGTTCAATGTGGACACGGTGCCGGTCGAAGTGCTTGCACAGCGCCCTGACATTCATGCGGCCGCACGGAACGTCGTTGCCGCAAGCGCTGACTCGACGCAAGCAGAAGCCCAACGCTGGCCACGCATAACGCTGACCGGCAGCATCGGTTCCACGCGCGTGTCCAGTCTCGGCATCAGTACCGACGGGACGGTCTGGAGCGTCGGCCCCATCGCCATCACCTTTCCTCTGTTCGACGGTGGCATACGCCAGGCGAACGCACAGGCGGCAAGAGTCCGCTACGAATCCGCCACCACGGTCTATGCGGCGCGTTTGCGCACAGCGATCCAGGAAGTGGAAAGCGCGCTGGTCACGCTGGAAAGCACGATGCGGCGTAGCGAGAGTGCCAGCGTTGCCGTGGACGGATTCAAACGCTCGTACCGGGCCACGGCAACGAGTTATGACGTGGGCGCGTCCAGCCTGTTCGATCTGGAAGATGCACGCCGTAGCCTGGTCTTCGCGCAGAGCAACTTGATTGACCTGCGTCGCGAGCGCCTGTTGGCCTGGGTTTCCCTGTATCGCGCGATGGGAGGTGGTTGGACACCCCTGGCAGACGAGCATCTGGCCGAGCCATCGTCTGCAAAGCGCTGAATACAGGCATATCACTCACATACCCGGAACTGAAAATGAAATTACCTGACAAGCGCTTGATCATCGCGACTGGCATCACCATCGTCGCAGCCATCATCACCATCGTGCTTGCACCGGATTCTCCAGATGCCAACGCACAGGAAGCCAAGACGCCTGTTGCGGGACAGGTTTCCTTGACCGTAGCCGTTGCGAAGTTGCTGCCCGCGACCATCCCCATTCGGGTCACCGCCAACGGCAACATCATGGCGTGGCAGGAAGCCAGCATCGGCACCGAGACCAACGGTTTGCGCCTCACCGACGTCAAGGTCAACGTGGGCGACACGGTGCGCCGTGGCCAGCCGCTGGCGACCTTTGCCGCCGATACGGTGGAAGCCGAGCTGGCGCAAGCCCGCGCGGCAGTCGCCGAGGCTGACGTGGCGCACGCCGAAGCGGCTGCCAACGCCGAACGCGCCCACGTGTTGCAGGAAAGCGGTGCATTGTCCACGCAGCAAATTCAACAGTACCTCAACGCTGAGCGCACGGCGCGGGCGCGGCTCGATGCTGCCCGCGCCGTCGAGAAAACGCAGAGGCTTCGACTCGCCCAAACCCAGATAGCCGCACCGGATGATGGCGTTATTTCCGAGCGTTCGGCCACGGTCGGCGCCGTGCTGCCGGCCGGCCAGGAGCTGTTTCGCCTGATCCGGGGAGGCAGGCTCGAATGGCGCGCAGAAGTGGCTGCCACCGATCTGGCCAAGCTCAGACCTGGGCAGAAGGTCATAATCACCCCTGCCGGCGGCAATGCCATCGAAGGGCGGCTGCGGATGCTGGCGCCCGTGATCGACATTCAGACCCGCAATGGTCTGGTTTATGTAAACCTGCCTCACAGCCCCTCTAGCAGTAGCGCGCATGCCGGGATGTTTGCCCGTGGCGAGTTCGAGATCGGCTCCAATGAGGTGATGACGCTGCCACAAAGCGCAGTGCTGTTGCGCGAGGGTTTCAGCTACGTGATGCGCCTTGGGCCGCGCATTGAACAGAGCTTTCGCGTCATCCAGACCAAGGTGACGCCGGGCCGCCGCTCGGGTGATCGCGTCGAGATCACCCACGGCCTTGACAAGGAGGATCGCGTCGTCGTCTCGGGCGCGGCTTTCCTGGGCGATGGCGACCTCGTGCTCGTGGGCGATGAACCAAAGGCCGCACGGACGGTGGCTCCTTCATCCACATCACCGCGACTAACGCTGACCCACAGCGGAGGCGCGCGATGAGCATGAACATCTCTTCATGGGCCATCCGCAACCCGGTTCCGGTCATCCTGGCCTTCATTCTCATGACGATCGCCGGGCTGATGGGTTTCTCGGGCATGAAGGTACAGAACTTCCCCAACATGGACGTACCCACGGTCACCGTGACGGCCGCCCTGCCGGGCGCGTCGCCGTCGCAGTTGGAAAGCGAGGTCGCACGCAAGATCGAGAACGCACTCTCCACGGTGCAGAGCATCAAGCACATCAAGAGCACACTGACCGATGGAATAGCCAACATCACTATCGAGTTCCGCCTCGAAAAGCCGACCCAAGAAGCCGTGGACGATGTGCGCGATGCCGTCGCCCGCGTGCGCTCGGACCTGCCCGCCAACTTGCGCGATCCGGTAATCCAGAAAGATTCTTTGTCAGGTTCCCCGATCCTGACCTACACCGTCGCCTCGAACCGTATGGACGACGAAGCCCTGTCCTGGTTCGTTGACAACAAGGTCCGCAAGCTCCTTCTTGCAGTACCGGGCGTTGGATCGGTCACCCGAGTTGGCGGCGTCAGCCGCGAGGTGCGTGTGGATCTCGACCCGGATCGCCTGTATGCACTGCACACGACGGCGGCCGACATATCCCGCCAGTTGGGCGACGTACAGCAGGAAGCTGCCGGTGGCCGCGTGGGCCTCGGCGGTGCGGAACAGTCGGTGCGCGTGATCGCCACTGTGCAGACGGCTGAGGAAATGGGCGCCATCGAATTGACGCTCAGCGATGGCCGCCGTATCCGGCTCGACCAGGTTGCGACAGTCAGCGACTCTGTTGCCGAGCCACGTTCGGCCGCCTTTCTAGACGGAATGCCGGTGGTCGGATTCGAGATTGTGCGGGCCAGAGGTTTCGGCGAGATCGACGTCGCGGAGGGCGTTCGCCACACACTGGCCGAACTGAAGGACGGGCATCCCGAAATCACGGTAACGGAAGCGGTTAACCTCATCGACCCGGTGGTCGAGAACTACGACGGGTCCATGCGCCTGTTCTTTGAAGGCGCGGTGCTGGCGGTACTGGTGGTATTCCTGTTCCTACGCGACTGGCGCGCCACCTTCGTCTCGGCGGTGGCCTTGCCGCTGTCGGTGATCCCGGCGTTCGCGCTGATGCATGCGATGGGCTTCACGCTCAACACCGTGACCTTGCTATCGTTATCGTTGGTGGTGGGGGTGTTGGTGGACGATGCCATCGTCGAGGTTGAAAACATCGAACGCCATCTGTTGATGGGCAAGACGCCCTTGCAAGCTGCCACGGACGCGGCGGCCGAGATCGGGCTTGCGGTCGTGGCGACGACGTTCACTCTGATCGCCGTGTTTCTGCCGACGGCATTCATGAGCGGCATGGCTGGCAAGTTCTTCATCCAATTTGGCTGGACGGCCGCAGGCGCGGTGTTCTTCTCGCTCGTCGTGGCCCGTCTGTTGACACCCATGATGGCGGCCTATCTGTTGCGGGCGCCAGCGCAGCGCGCCCAACCTGAACCGATGTGGATACCTCCTTACTTGCGTCTGGCTGGCTGGTGCCTGCGCCATCGCTCAGTGATGCTTGCCGCCACCTTCGTTCTGTTCGTCGGCGGCCTGTGGTTGGCAACAATGCTGCCGACCGGGTTCGTACCATCCGATGATGATGCACAAACGCAAGTGACGCTCACGCTGGCACCAGGCAGCGAATTGCAAGACACCGTCGCGCTCGCCGAACATGCCCGTCTGCTGCTGGCGCAGAACCCGCATGTGCTTCAGGCTTACACGGCTATTGGCGGTGGCAGTACGGGCGGCAACCCGGCTGAGGGATCTGCCACCGCTGCCGCGGACGTGCGCGCCGCAGTGCTGACACTCAGCCTGACGCCACGTACCGGGCGCAATGGTTTACGCAGACAGGAGATCGAGCAGCAACTACGCATGGCACTCGCGCCGCTGCCCGGTGCACGGGTTGCGGTTGGGATGGGGGGCTCCGGTGAGAGGTACGTCCTGGTGCTAACGGGTGAAGACAGCCGTGCCCTCGAACGGCACGCGCATCAGGTCCAGCGCGAGCTGCGCACCATTCCCGGTATCGGCGCGGTGACGTCCAGCGCCAGTCTGGTACGCCCCGAGCTGACGGTCAGGCCCGATTTCTCTCGGGCTGCCGACTTGGGCGTCACAGCGTCAGCCATTGCCGAGACGCTGCGCGTGGCTACCATCGGCGACTACGAGCAGGATCTGGCGAAACTCAATCTGGGTGAGCGGCAGGTGCCTGTCATGGTGCGGCTCGATGACGCCGCCCGACGAGACCTGGAGACGCTCAAACGCCTGCCAGTGCCCGGCGCACGTGGACCGGTGGCGCTGGAAAACGTCGCCGCGCTCGACATGGGCAGCGGTCCGGCAGAGATCACACGCCACAACCGCTTGCGCAACATCAACATCGAGGTCGAACTGGGTGGCCGCCCGCTGGGTGACATAGAGCAAGCAGCCCTGACACTGCCGAGCCTGCGGCAGATGCCAGCTGGCGTACAGCGCAGTACGCTCGGCGAAGCCGAGGAGATGAAAGAGCTGGCTACCAGCTTCGGCATGGCCATGCTGACCGGCGTGCTGTGCATCTACATGGTCCTGGTACTCCTGTTCAAGGACTTCGTGCAACCCGGCACGATCCTGACCGCACTCGTGCTCTCGGTGCCCGGCGCCATGCTGGCGCTGTTCCTGACCGGATTGACGCTGTCGATGCCTTCGCTGATCGGCCTGATCATGCTGATGGGGGTCGCGACGAAGAACTCGATCCTGCTGGTGGACTACATCGTCATCGCGCGCCGCGATCACGGCCTGGGCCGCACCGAGGCCATTCTCGACACCTGCCGCAAGCGGGCGCGGCCCATCGTCATGACGACCATCGCCATGGGCGGCGGGATGATTCCCGTGGCTCTAGGCATGGATGGCGATCCGAGCTTCCGCGAGCCGATGGCTGTGGTCGTGATCGGTGGGTTGATCACCTCGACCTTCCTGAGCCTGCTGGTCATCCCGGCCATTTACAGCTATGTCAACGACGGAATGCAGTGGGTCAAAGTACGTTTCGGCACCAAACGATTACTGGCCGGTCATGCTCCGACCTGTTCCCCGGAGTGAGGAAAATGTTTGCGGTATAGCAACTCCCGGTTCCATTTGCAGGTAAGTGTTCAGTAAGGGATTGGCACGTAGCGTTGAGGCTGTCTTGCTCAATACTTTGCCGGATTTCGGCTATACCTCAACGGAGCACCTGAATGAGAACTATCCAAACCCTTGCGTTCGTGGCGATGGTACTGGCCACCAGCGCCTGCGCCGGTAACGTCACCAAACAGCAGGCCGTGACCCATGTGGCCGATATACCGCCCACACCCACGACAACAGCCGTTTCCAAGCCCAATACCTCGTCAGCGCCAATGCTTGCGATGTCGCCTGCTGACGATGCTGGTGAGATTGCGGCGGTGGAAGATCCTGGCGGAACCAAACTAGATGCCGAAGACAACTTTGCAGGGGAACTCATTCGCGATCCTTGGGAGGGATTCAACCGCAAGATGCACAGTTTCAACAACACTGCCGACAAGTTCGTTCTGCGCCCGCTGGCGATCGGGTACAAGAAGATCATGCCTGAGGCGGTTCAGACAGGGTTATCCCGTTTCCTTGCCAACCTGAGTACGCCGGTGACGGCAGTAAACCAAGCCTTGCAGGGGCGGCCCGGCGATGCGTCGAGATCACTTGGGCGACTCGCCGTCAATACGACAGTCGGCATCATCGGCGTGTTCGACCCAGCCTCCCACTTCGGCATGCCCAGTAGCGATGACGAAGACTTCGGCCAGACACTGGCGACCTGGGGATGGCGCGACTCACGCTACCTGGTACTCCCGCTGTTTGGTCCGCGCACGGTGCGTGATGCGGTTGGTATGGTTGGTGATCATCCGCTATCGCCCATCTCCAAGATACAGGACAGCGGTGTAGCCAGCGGATTGCAAGCGTTGGAGATAGTCGAGATGCGAACCCAGCTACTACCCATGGATAGCCTTCGTCGCGACGCAATCGATGACTACCTCTTTGTGCGCGATGCATGGGGGCAGCACCGTAATCACCAAATTCAAGGGGATCTGCAAAACGACCGTGATTGAGGATGATCCATGCATTTGCCTAGAGACAGTTCTCGCGCATGAAGATGCGGATCTCCGTGCGCGGCGAATCGCTCTCCTTGGTCATGCGCCCGAAGTGATTGGCCAGCGCGCGGACCGCCGCCATGGCTTCGTGTTCCGGGTTCTGGTCGATCACCGCGTCGATCGCGCCTTCCTTGAGCAGTCGCCGGCGGTCCGGCGTCAGCTCGTGCGTGATGATGAGCACGCGGTCGGTCGTTTTCGCGCGCTGCACGGCGCTCACGATCTCCTGGTCGCCGGCGGCCAGGTTGTAGATGCCACGAATGTCGGGGAACGCGTGCAGCGTGTTCGCCACCATGGCGCCGGCCAGTTCGGCCTGGTCGCGCGCTTCGAGGACGCTGACCACGCGACAGAGCGGGTGACGTTGCGCCAGCGTGGCGCGAAAGCCGATCTCGCGCTGTCCCTGGTCGACGAAGCTCTGCAACCCGGTGACGATCGCGATGTCGCCGCCTTCCCGGCCGATCAGGCGCCCCATCAGATCGGCGGCGGTGCGTCCGGCCATCCGGTTGTCCACGCCAATGTAGGCCAGCCGCCCGCTGTAGGCGAGATCCGAGGCCATGGTGATGACCGGGATCTTCTCGGCCACGCGCTTGAGAACTGCATTGGTCAGCTCGTGATCGGGTAGAACGACGATCAGGCCATCGACCGATTTGGGAATCTTCTCCAGGAGCTGCGCGGCTTCCTGCAGTTTTTTCAGGCTGTAGTACCACTGCGTGATCTGGATGCTCTGGCCGAAGTAGAACTCGTTGGCGCGTTGGAACGTCCGCTGCAGCGTCTCGTAGAACGGGTTGCCCGGCTCCTGCATCAACACGCCGATGCGCAGGATGCGCGACGGCCGGTAGTCGAGGTTCCGATCAAGGCCGAGCTTGCGCGCGCACTCGATGACGAGCCGCTGCTTGTCGGCGCTGACGCCGCCGCGCCCGTTGAGCACCCGATCCACGGTGGCCGTTCCCACACCGGCGGCGCGGGCGACTTCTGCTGCGGTGGTTTTGCTCTTCATGGTTCAGGAAATTTCGATGCTTATTGATCAGTTTGATCGATTGCATTGAAGCCAGTGCGGCGAATCAATCCTTATGCATTAGTAAATAAAATCATTTATTAACATACAAATATATAAATTATTTAAAGTCATTGTTTAAATACTTATTCAGCCGACGCCAATGGAATGATCAATATACATCACATTTCCGGTGGCTACAGCGCATCACGCCATCTAGTCTTTCCCTGCGCCACACGAACAGTCCGAGCTTTATCGGCCGGCCGAATCTGGCGAAAACCTGGCGCGATACGGTTGATCGGTATCGCGTCGAAAAGACAATCAAAAGCATAGGAGTGGACTTGATGAACAAGAACGCACGACTGATCGCTATCTCGGCCGCACTGGCCGTCTCGTTCGGCGCCAGCCCCGCGTGGGCGGCCAAGATCGGGGTTTCGATGTCCCAGTTTGACGACAACTTCCTGACCCTGCTGCGCGGCGGCATGCAGAAGCACGCCGAGTCGCTGGGCGACGTGCAGCTCCAGTTCGAGGATGCGCAAAAGGACGTCGGCCGCCAGCTCAACCAGATGCAGAACTTCATCTCGGCCAAGCTCGACGCGATCATCGTCAACCCGGTCGATACCGACGCCACTTCCAAGATGACCAAGCTCGCCGCGCAGGCCGGCATCCCGCTCGTTTATGTGAATCGCGTTCCGGCCGACTGGAAGACGCTGCCGCCCAAGGTCGCCTTCGTCGGCTCGAACGAAGTCGATTCCGGCACGCTGGAAATGAAGGAGGTCTGCCGCCTGATGAACGGCAAGGGCAACATCGTGGTGATGATCGGCGATCTCGCCAATCAGGCCGCGCGCCAGCGCACGCAGGACGTCGAGGACGTGATCGCCAAGCCGCCGTGCGACGGCATCAAGATCCTCGACAAGCGCGTCGGCAACTGGAGCCGCACCGAAGGCGCCGACCTCGTCACCAACTGGATCAGCGCCGGCCTCAAGTTCGACGCCATCGTCTCCAACAACGACGAGATGGCGATCGGCGCCATCCAGTCGCTGAAGACCGCCAGGATGCTCGACAAGGTCATCGTCGCCGGGGTCGATGCGACGACCGACGCACTGGCCTCGATGCAGGCCGGCGAACTCAAGGTCACCGTCTTCCAGAACGCCGCCGCGCAAGGCCAGGGCGCGGTCGATACGGCGCTGAAGATCGCCAAGGGCGAGAAGGTGCCGTCGATGGTCTGGATTCCGTTCGAGCTGGTCACGCCGGCCAACATCAAGGACTACCTGAAGAAGAACTGATCCACGCCGGAACCGCCCGGCCCCGGCGGTTCCGGTGTCTTCCTGCGGATTGCGTAAGTCCCTCGTCTGTGAGGTTTATGGCTGCCATGACCGCCGTTTGGACAAGACTCGGCAGCAACCTGGCAGTCATTTTTTCGACCCATTGAACAAGCGTATCGCCATGAAACTCGCCCTGGACCCCTACATGCACCGCCACCTCGATCTGCCGGGCATCTGCCGGCTGACCAAGGAGCTCGGCTACGACCACATCGAACTCTCGCCGCGCGCCGACTTCCTCGAATGGTGGTCGATGCCGCGCGTCTTCCCGGAACGCATCGCCGCCTTCAAGCAGGCGATGAAGGAATACGGCGTCGGCCTCGCCACCCTGCAGCCGATGTACCGCTGGGCCAGTCCCCTGGAGGATGAACGGCAGATCGCCGTGCGCTACTGGAAGAAGGCGATCGAAGTCGCCGTCGATATGGGCTGCGACACGATGATCTCCGAGTTCGGGCGCGGCGGTTCGCCCGAGCGCACCGTGGGCAACCCGATCAACAACAAGGAATCCTGCGAAGCCGCCTGGTGGCGCTCGATGGACGAACTGGTGCCGCTCTTCGAGAAGGAAGGCATCGTCCTCTCGGTCGAACCGCACCCGGAAGACTGGGTCGAGACCTTCCAGCCGGCGCTCGACATCATCCGTTCGATCGGCTCGAAGTTCGTCCGGATGTCCTACATCGCCCCGCACACCTTCTACTACGGGGAAGACATGGCGGCGATGTTGAAGGAAGCCGCGCCGGTCCTGCATCACGTGCGGGTGGCCGACACCTACAACCACAAGGCCTCCTCACAGCTCAGGTACATCGTCAATCCGCCCGGCGCGAACGTCCGGGTGCACCAGCATCTCGACATCGGTCAGGGCGAGATCGACTGGGAGGTGTTCTTCAAGACCTTGGGCGAGATCGGGTTCGACGGGATTCTCTCCTCCTGCGTCTTCGCCTGGGAGGATCGCGCCGAGGATTCATCGCGATTCATGCGCAAGGAGATTCAGCGCTATCTCGACAAGTATTTGTTCTGAACCTCGGAGACTGTAATGAGCATCAAGATTTCAAGCGCGCCATGCTGCTGGGGCGTCGACAACGTCAAAAATCCCCACCTGCCGAAATGGGAACGCGTCCTGGAAGAAGCGTCGCAAGCCGGCTATCGCGGCATCGAACTCGGCCCCTACGGCTACATTCCGCTCGACGCCGAAGTCGTCGGCCAGGCACTGAAGGAGCGTGGCCTCAACATCATCGCCGGGACGATCTTCGACGACCTGGTTGCGCCGTCCAATCTCTCGAATCTGCTGCGGCAAACCGACGACATCTGCCGCCTGATCACCCAGTTGCCAAGGCCGGAAAGCGACGACGGCGCCCGCTTCCCCGTACCGTATCTGGTGGTCATGGATTGGGGCCACGAGGAGCGCGACTACAACGCCGGCCATTCGGAGCGCGCGCCGCGTCTCTCCAAGCCAGCGTGGAAAGCCATGATGGCGCACATCGTCGCCATTGCCGAACTGGCGCGTGACAAATACGGCGTGCGCACCGTGATCCACCCGCACGCTGGCGGCTACATCGAATTCGCGGACGAGATTCTTCAAGTCGTCGCTGATATCCCGCATGAAACCGCCGGCCTCTGCCTCGACACCGGCCACCTCCAATACTCGGGCATGGACCCCGTGCAATGGCTGCGCGACCACGCCGACCGGCTCGACTACGTCCATTTCAAGGACATCGACGCCGACGTCTATCGGCGGGTCATGGGCGAGCGCATCGCCTTCTTCGACGCCTGCGCCAAGGGCGTGATGTGCCCGATCGGCAAGGGCTGCGTCGACTACAAGGCGATCCGCCAGACGCTCTCCGACATCGATTATCACGGCTATATCACCATCGAGCAGGAACGCGACCCCCGCAACTCGGGAACCAGCCTGCGTGACGTGACGGAGAGCCTCAACTACCTGCGGGGCGCGGGTTTCTAGCGGCGTCATCGGACATCCTTTATGAGGACCGAATGTGTTTGAAGTCGTCACCCAGGCGAAGGCGACCGAAGGGAGTGCAGAGCCCGGGCTCCAGTCGGCGATTGCTCTCCGACACTGGATACCGGCGTTCGCCGGTATGACGACGACTTTCTACTTCATCGGGCCGAAGCAATAACCGTCACACCGGCGAAAGCCGGTGTCCAGTTCGTAGGTTTTCTGGATTCCGGCTTTCGCCGGAATGACGAATCTCGGTTTTCAACGCATCGCCAATCGAATTTCATATCTTTGGAGAAAAGAACATGATCGACGGAACAAAACGCAGCGGCACCCCAATCCGCTGGGGCATGATCGGCGGCGGCCAGGGCAGCCAGATCGGCTATATCCACCGCTCGGCAGCTTTGCGCGACAGCTCATTCCAACTGCTGGCCGGCGCCTTCGACATCGATCCGCAACGCGGGCGCGCCTTCGGCGAAGCGCTCGGCCTCGACCCGGAACGTTGCTATGCGGATTACCGCAGGCTGTTCGAGATGGAAGCGGCGCGCCCCGATGGCGTGCAGGCCGTTTCGATTGCGACACCTAACGGCACACACTTCGAAATCTGCAAGGCCGCGCTGAAAGCCGGTATCCACGTCGTCTGCGAAAAGCCGCTCTGCTTCACCGTGGCCGAAGCCGAGGAACTGCGCGCGCTGGCGCAGGCGGCGAACAAGGTCGTCGGCGTTACCTACGGCTACGCCGGCCACCAGCTGATCGAACAGGCGCGGCAGATGATCGCCGCCGGCGAGTTGGGCGAGATCCGCATCGTGAACATGCAGTTCGCGCACGGATTCCACAACGAAGCCGTCGAAGCGGCCAACCCGGCAACCAAATGGCGCGTCGACCCCAGGTTTGCCGGCCCAAGCTACGTGCTCGGCGACATCGGTACGCATCCGCTGTATTTGTCCGAGGTCATGCTTCCCGAATTGAAGATCAAACGGCTGCTGTGCGCCCGCCAGAGCTTCGTCAAGAGTCGCGCCCCGCTCGAGGACAACGCCTTCACGCTGATGGAGTACGACACCGGCGCCGTCGGTTCGGTTTGGTCGTGCGCGGTCAATTCCGGCTCGATGCACGGCCAGAAGATCCGTGTCATCGGATCGAAAGCCAGCCTGGAATGGTGGGATGAGCGCCCGAACCAGCTGTCGTTCGAAATCCAGGGCAAACCGGCGCAGGTGATCGAGCGCGGCATGCCCTACCTGTACCCGCAGGCGCTCGGCGACGACCGCATCGGGGGCGGCCATCCGGAAGGCTTGTTCGAGGCGTGGTCCAACCTCTACTGCCGCTACGCGCGGGCGATGGTCGAGAAGGATGCCGGCACTACCTGCACCGTCCGTTATCCCGACATCGACGCCGGCGTCGAAGGCGTGCGCTGGGTCGAGAATTGCGTGCGTTCGGCCGATCAAGGCGGGGTATGGATCGATTACCGCTGAGCGGAAAACGGTGACGTAGGCGAGGCGGAGCCGCGCTTTCCAGGAGGCTACGCCTGGCATCGACGATGAAACCGCACGCTTTCGTTGTTTCAACCTAAAAGCCTCAGTTCAACCACGGCGGACACGGCGCACACGGCGAAAAGACTGAATTTCTTCCGTTCTTCGTTGCTACCCAATGGGTGATCCTGCAAATCAACATAACGCCCTGTTTTTTCGCTGTGTTCGCTGTGGTTAACTGCTTTTTCTAGGTTCAATCAAATATATCTTGTGCGACATAATCGTAAGCGATAACATTCGTCGCGTTCCATCCATCGCAGTGTTCACCCTCTTCAAACAGGAACCGACCCATGAGCCAATCGCTTTACGAAATCCCGGTCAATACCATCGACGGAAACGACACGACACTGAACGAGCACCGCGGCGAAGTCCTGCTCGTCGTCAACGTCGCTTCCAAGTGCGGTCTGACGCCGCAGTACGAAGGGCTGGAAAAACTCCATGAAGCCTATCGCGGCAAGAAATTCGCCGTCCTCGGCTTCCCGGCCAACGACTTCGCCGGCCAGGAGCCGGGTAGCAACGAGGAAATCCAGAGTTTTTGCTCGCTCAACTACCAGGTGCAGTTTCCGCTCTACAGCAAGATCGTCGTCACCGGACCGGACGAACACCCGCTGTACCAGGCCCTGACCGCCGCGCAGCCGGCGACCGAGGGACGCGCATCGATGGAAACGATGCTGCGCGGCCACCAGATCGAGCCGACCGCCGCGCCGGAAGTCGTTTGGAACTTCGAAAAGTTCCTGATCAGCCGTGACGGCAAGGTCGCGCGACGCTTCGCGCCCGACACCGCGCCGGATGACGCCAAATTCATCGCCGCCATCGAGGCCGAGCTCGCCAAGCCGTAAGCAAACCACGGTTCGCGAAGATTCACGTCCCGGCCCCGCTCTGCGAGAATCGAGCCCCACGCACAAGGCGACACCGATGACTGAATCTTCCCGAACCGAACCCGCCGATGAGATCGATCTCCTGCGCCTGGAGAATCAGCTGTGTTTTCCGCTCTACGCCACCTCGCGCCTCGTCACCCGGCTTTATCAACCGCTGCTCGAACCGCTCGGTCTCACCTATCCGCAGTACATCGTGCTGATGATCCTCTGGGAAGACGCGCCCTGCCCGGTCTCCCGCATCAGCGAACGCGCGCTGCTCAACACCAATACGCTGACGCCGTTGTTGAAGCGCCTGGAACAGCTCGGCTTCATCCAGCGCCAGCGCCGCGCGAGCGATGAACGCGTCGTCGAAATCAGCCTGACGCCCGAAGGCGCCGAGCTCAAGGCGCGTTGCGCCTGCGTGCCGGTGGAGATGCTGAAGAGGATCGACTTCCCGCTCGACAAGGCCGTTGCGCTGAAGACCCTGCTCGAGGAATTCCTCGCCGAGCTGCGCCGGCAAGCACCCGCCGAACCCATGGAGTAATCGCGCGCAACGCGCGGCCAGATTTCAATTGCCGCCTCCATCCACCTGGGATAACCTCTTCCGGTCTGCAACTCAACATCAACCAGGGAGGCCGGAAATGACGTTTGCCGAATCGATCAGCATCTGTTTCAAGAAATACGCCACCTTCGAAGGGCGCGCCTCGCGCTCGGAGTATTGGTGGTTCTTCCTCTTCACCTTCCTCGCCTCGGCAGCAGCCGGCATCGTCAGCGAGACCTTGTCCGCACTCTTCTCGCTCGCCGTCCTGCTCCCCTCCCTCGCCGTCGGCGCCCGCCGCCTGCACGATACCGACCGCAGCGGCTGGTTCCTGCTGCTCTGGTTCATCCCCGTGCTCGGCTGGATCATTCTCGTCATCTGGGCGATCCAGGACGGGAAGGAGCCGAATCGGTTTACGACCGGTTAAGCGCGCGGATCAAAACCCGCCCGACGACGGATTCATGCAAATCGGCCAGAACCGACGTCGGGCGCGCAGAAGGATCAGCCCGGCGTCGGCGTGCTTCCCGTATAGATGAGCACCAGTTCCACCACCGAGTTGACATGCAGCTTTTCCATCATGTGCCCACGGTGATTGTCAACGGTGCGGGGTGATATCTGAAGCTGGTCGCCGATCTCGCGGCTGGATTTGCCCTGGGCGACCAATTTCAGGATCTTGAGTTCGGTGGGAGTCAACAACGAAAGCCTGGCTTCGGTTGCCCGACGCTGCATCTCGTTGAGATAGAGAGCCTCGCTTTCGGAGATCGCTCGCTGAACCTTGTCGATGAACGCCTGGTGGGCGAACGGTTTCTCGATGTAGTCGAACGCGCCGGCGCGCATCGCTTCCACGGCGGTTCCCACTTCGGCATAACCGGTGATGAAAATGACGGGAACGGTACAGTCGCGTTCGCGCAACAGACGCAGAAACTCCAGTCCGCCGATGCCTGGCATGCGCACATCGGAAACCACACACTCCCGCTGGCGGGCGACATAGTGGTCCAGGAACTCGCGTGCGGACGAGTAGGTGCGCGGCGTCAGCGAGACGCTCTCGACCAGTTCGGCGACCATTCTCAGCATCGCCGGCTGGTCGTCCACGATATGGACCAGCGCGGACGAAGCGGCATGCGGCTCCATGACGAAGACTACATGACCAGTTTGGCGACGGCGGCGAGCATTTGCGCCGGCTGGAACGGCTTGACGATCCAGGCCTTGGCGCCGCCTTCCTGCCCCGCTTTCTTCTTGTCTTCCGATCCTTCGGTGGTCAACATGATCACTGGCGTGAACTTGTAGGCCGGGTTCTTTTTCACTTCCCGCAAGAACGTCAAGCCATCCATGTTGGGCATATTGACGTCGGAAATGATCAAGTGAATCTTTTGGCCGGCGGCCTTGGTCAGTGCATCCCTGCCGTCGCAGGCCTCGATCACCGAGTAGCCGGCGCCGGTCAGGGTCAGATTCACGACCTGCCGCAAGGAGGCGGAATCGTCAACGATCAGAACGGTCTTGCTCATGTGAGAAATCCCTCAAAAGAATGAAATATCGGATGTCTGCGCGGCCTTGCTGGCGTGGCCGGTATCATGCTGTTCGAGTGTCGCGTATTTGCTTTCCATTTCCTTCAGCCAGCCATCGAGTTCGAACACCTCCGGCACGGCACCCGCCGGCTGCTGCGCCAGATACTCGACAAAGCGCTCGATATCCCCTTTCGAGTGCATCAGGATCTGCTTCACGCGATCCTGGAACTGAAGGCCGACCAACACCCTGGAGATGCGATCGCGCATCTGCCCGGCGTTGTCCTCGAGGCGGCTGGTCGCTGCCTGCATCGCATGTCCGGCGACGTCGAAACGTTCCACCACCTTGCCGACGGTCTCGCGGGAGACGGTCATCAACTCGCGATCGTGGCGAGCCAGGGATTCGGCCGCCTCCAGGGTCGCTCTGATCGTGCTCGTCGTCACTTCGATCTTGCTGCCGATACGCTTGCCGGTTTCACCCGAGGCGCTGGAAAGCTTGCGCACCTCGTCGGCAACGACGGCGAAGCCACGGCCCGCCTCGCCCGCCCGGGCCGCCTCGATCGCGGCGTTGAGCGCGAGCAGATTGGTCTGGCCGGCGATATCGGCGACCACAGCCGCCATTTCGCGCAATTCACCGATCACGCTTTCGAGCGCCGACATCTGCTCCAACAGGGGGCCTTGCGCCTGGAATCCCCTTTCCATGCCGGCCAGCATAGATTCGAGATCGCCGCGGCCATGCGCGATCGCGGCGGCGAAATCCATGTCTCCGCCATCGTTCGATGCGGACGCCATCGTGGCTTGAATACCGCCGAGAATGTCGCCGAACTCGTTCGCCAAATCGGTGATCCCGCGTTCCGTCTGGGTACTCGCCATGTGGATATGACCGGACCAGCGCCCCATGATCGCCGAGACCGCCCGGCGCAGACTGACCAGATAGCTTTCATACGCATCGACGCGCCGCTGCGCGGAAGACAGCGCCGCCAAACGCTCGCTGATCTGGGTGCGTTCGGCGGCCACGCGCGCGGACGACCATAGGCCGACGGCGACCATGCCGAGCGCGAGTAACCCGACTGCAACGCCCGCCGCGCCGTGCAGGTCGCCCCCCAGGCCGGCGACGATCGCGATACCGACGCCCAGCACGAGCGTGAGCATGCTGGCGATTCTCTCTGGCGCCATCGTTGTTGTCATTCAGTACTCCTGATCCTGATCGTAGTCGTGAATATCGGTAAAACCCGTATGGAAAAGATTAGCGGGTCGTCGCCGGTCGCGCTTGAGTAAATCTACGCAGGACGCCCGTGCAAAGACACCGATCGAACGGAAAAGATCACGACATCATGCCGGCGACGATTGGCGGCGTCCGGCTGGACCAACCGCGATGCGCTCGGCGATGCGTTCCAGCGGCAGTATCTGATCGGCGGCGTCCAGCGCGATGGCTTCGCGCGGCATGCCGAATACCACGCAGCTCGCCTCGTCCTGTGCGACGGTATAGGCGCCGCTGTCGTGCATTTCCCTCAGGCCGCGCGCGCCGTCATCGCCCATGCCGGTCATGATCACGCCCATGGCGTTGCGTCCGGCGCAGCGCGCCACGGAACGGAACAACACGTTGACCGAAGGACGATGACGATTGACCGGCGGGCCGTCACGCACCTCGACCACATACTGCGCCCCGCTGCGGTTCAGGCTCATGTGCAGGCCGCCCGGGGCGATCAGGGCCAGGCCGGGAATCAGGCGCTGGCCGTCCCTGGCCTCCTCCACCGTCAGCGCACAGAGCGAATCCAGGCGTTGGGCGAACGAGCGGGTGAAACCGGCCGGCATGTGCTGGACGATGACGATGCCCGGGCTGACCCGCGGCAAGGCGGTCAGCACGCGTTCGAGCGCCACCGTGCCGCCGGTGGAGGTGCCGATGGCGACGATGCGTTCCGTCGTCTGCGCCATGGCCGACACGGCCGATGATTGATCTTGCCGGGGCGCCGCGGCGGAACGGCCGGGCGCGCCCGGGCGGACGTTGCGCACGTTCGAGGCCGCCGCGGCGCGCACGGCATCGACGACGTCGTTGCTGACGTCGTTGAGGAAGCTCTCCACCCCCAGCGTCGGCTTGGTGATGATCGCCACGGCGCCCGCCGCCAGCGCCTGCATCGTCGTTTCCGCGCCCGCCACCGCCAGCGAGGAACAGATGACGACCGGGGTCGGACGTTCCGCCATCAGCCGCGTCAGGAAGGTCAATCCGTCCATGCGCGGCATCTCGATGTCGAGGACGATCACGTCCGGCCACTCGATCTTCATCTTCTGCAGGGCGAAGATCGGGTCCGGCGCCGTGGCGATGACGCGGATGTCCGGCTGGCGCGACAGGATCTGCCGGAGCACTTCGCGCACGACGGCGGAATCGTCCACCATCATGACCTTGATCTGGTTCGCCACGGCCCTAATCCACCCGGGAGGCCACGGTTGCCGTCCCACCGGCGCCGGTTTTCCGCGTGCGGCGGATTTCGCGGGCCACGACATCCTGCGCCAGCTGCGCAATGTCGATGATGAGCGCCACCTCGCCGCCGCCAAGGACGGTCGAGCCGGAAACGCAAGGCACGTTCTCGAAGAGCGGGCCGAGCGGCTTGATGACGGCCTGGCACTTGCCGTGGATGCGGTCCACCACCAGACCGATGCGCCGGCCGCCAAAGCGCACGATGACGACGCGCGGACGCGGCTGGGCGGCGCCGCGTTCCCCGAACAGCTCGCGCAGGCGCACGAAGGGCAAGGCCTCGTCGCGCAATTCCATGTAGTCAACGTTGTCGATGCCGGGCGGCAACTCGACGCACTCGATCACCATGTCGAGCGGGACGATGAAATGCGAAGCGCCGACGCCGACGTGAAAGCCGTCGATGATGGCCAGCGTCAGCGGCAGGCACAGGCGCATCGTCGTACCGCGACCCGGTACGGACTGGATGTCGAGCGTGCCGCGCATCGCCTCGACGTTCGCGCGCACCACGTCCATGCCCACCCCGCGGCCGGACAGATTCGTCACCTTCTCCGCCGTCGAGAAACCGGGTTCGAGGATCAGCCGGAAGATGTCCGGCTCGCTCGGATTCGCCCCTTCGGCCACCAATCCCTTTTCCACCGCCTTGGCGAGAATCCTCGCCGGATCGAGGCCCTTGCCGTCGTCGCTCACCTCGACGACGATGGTGCCCGATTCGTGGAACGCATTCAGGCGGACCGTGCCTTGCGCCGGCTTGCCGGCGGCCAGGCGCTCCTCGGCGGACTCGATGCCGTGGTCCATGGAATTGCGGATCAGATGCATCAACGGATCGCCGAGCTTCTCGACCATCGATTTGTCGAGTTCGGCCTCCGCGCCGCTGATCGTCAGTTCGATCGCCTTGCCGAGTTCTTTCGACACATCGCGCACCACGCGCGGGAAACGCGAAAACACCTCGCCGATCGGCACCATGCGCAAGCCGAGTGTCATGTCGCGGATATCCTCGACCAGCGACAACAGCAGCGAGGCCGATTCGTGCAGGTCCGGCTGGCCGGCGCGCGCGGCCTTGGCATAAGTGCCGGCGCCGGCGATGACCAGTTCGCCGACGCGATTGATCAGGGCATCGAGACGATCGGACGGCACCTTGATGCTCTTCGCCTCGCTTGCTTTCCTTTCCTCGTGACGCTTCTGCTTGGCCGCCGCGGCCTCGACCACCGCCGGTTCGACCGTCTGCGCCGCGGCGAGAATCTGGCCGATCGGCTGCGGTTCGCCTTGTCCCTGCTGGGTCGCCAGCGCGTCGTCCAGCTCTTTGCCGGTCAGCGTGCCGCAGGCGATCAGGATTTCGCCGAGCCGATCCGCGCCGACCGGTGCCGCCTCGATGAAGCGGATGAACTCCTCCGTCTTGCTGTGCGGCGGGAAAATGCGGATCGTCGCGTTCTCGGCGACGAAATCGAACACGCCTTCGATATCCTGTTTGCTGGCCGTGCTCTTGAGCGCTACCTCGAAGCCCAGGTAGCACTGTTCCGGATCGGCATCGTCGAGTTCGGGCAACAGATCGGTCAAGGTTTCGACGTGGGTGATCGTGCCGTAAGTCGAACAGGTAATTGATGAACGAGAGCGGGTCCATGCCGTCGGCGAACACCTGGCGACCGAAGCGCAGCGAAAGATGCCAGTGATCGGCCCCGATTTCACCGCCGCCGCTGGTCTCCACCTCCCCGGTCTTTTCGGCCGGCAGGAACTGCGCGATGCCGTCCGTCTTGCCGCCGCCCTGGGCTGTCCAGTCCCTCAGCCGCTCGATCAACGCATCGCTGCGCGCGATGGCCGCCGCCTGGATGCCGTCGCCCAGCGAGGCGCCGACCAGTGCGTTGATCTGATCCTGGCTTTCCAGCAGCACGGTAATCAGCTCGGAGGAGAACTGGACGTCGCCCTTGCGCAAACGGTCGAGCACGTTCTCCACCACATGGGTGAAACGCACCACCTCGTCGAGCCCGAACAGCCCGCCCGATCCCTTGATGGTGTGGGCACAGCGGAACAGCGCGTGCATGTCTTCTCCGCTGCAATCCCCAGCCTCCGCGCGCAGCAGGATTTCCTCCATCTGGGCGATGAACTCGCTGGCCTCCTCGGCGAAGGTCGCCAGCGCCTGGGCCATGCTTCCTGATGTTCCCATGACAGCTCCAATCCAGAATCACTGCGCCTTGAGCACGAGCGGGTCGCCGAGCGTCCGGCCGATATTCGCCAGATCGACCAGGCGCAGGACCTCGTCGGAATGATTGCAGAAGCGCACGACGCGGTGCGGCCTCCTCTTCGCCAGCAACATCAACTGCAGGCCGGCGGTGTCGATTTCGACGACCTTGCCCAGGTCGACGCTCAGTTCGTCCACCGCCTTCAACGTCTCGCACAGGCGGAGGTGGATGTCCTGCGCCGAAAAGATCGTCAGCTCGCCGCTGATCGACATCGTTTGCCGTGAAATATCGACCGCCACGTCCCAGGCCATGATCCGCCTCCCCTCAGTTGGCGTCCGCCGCCACCGTCGCCACGGCGGCCAGTTCGACGACGGAGAGCGCGCGCTCGATATCGAGCACGATGACGAAATGTCCCGCGTTGCGCGCCATGCCGGCGATGAAATCGGTGTTGATGCGTGCGCCGAACACCGGCGCCGGCTCGATGTCGTCGGCCGGAATCTCGGTCACGGCATAGACGCGATCGACGACCAGGCCTAGGACGTGCTTCTCGCCGTTGTGCTCGATCTCGACGATGACGATCGACGTGCGCCGCCCCACCGCGGTCGGCGTCCAGCCGAAGCGCACCGCCAGGTCGACCACCGGCACCACGGCCCCGCGCACGTTGATCACGCCGCGCAACGAAGGCGGCAGCATCGGCACCATGGTCGGGTCGGTATATTCGATGATCTCGCGGATGCGCGGAATCTCGATGGCGAAGACTTCGGCGCCCAGCGCGAAAGTCAGATAGAGCTGTCCGCGCCGCGCCGCGGCGGCCTGGACCTGCCCGGCAGCGCTCACGGCCGCAGGCGACGCCTTGACCGGCAACTGAGAGTTGATGGTGTTTTCCATATCGCTCGCCCTCTCGGAAACCGCGCAATCAGTCGAATTTCACGAAGTCATTCAGATCATCCCTGGGGGCCGCCGCCAAACGGACGCCCGGCTTGTTCCTGGCCACGCTGACGTTCCTCACGGCGGCTTCCGTCCGGACCGTCTTGCCGGAAGGCAGCTTGAATTGGTCGACCATTTCCTTGAGCGACTGGGCCTGGCCGTTCATTTCCTCGGCGGTAGCGGACAGTTCCTCTGAGCCGGCGGCATTCTGCTGGGTCACGTTGTTCAGTTGCGCCATCGCCGCCGAGATCTGCCCGGCACCGCCCGCCTGCTCGTTCGAGGCATAGGTGATCTCGCGCACCAGATCGGCGGTCTTCTGGATCGAAGGCAGCATGCTGATCAGCAGCTGGCCGGCATCCTCGGCTGTCTTGACGCTGCCCGAAGCCAGTTCGCCGATCTCCTGCGCCGCGACCTGGCTGCGCTCGGCCAGCTTGCGCACCTCGGCCGCCACTACCGCGAAGCCCATGCCGTGCTCGCCGGCGCGCGCCGCCTCGATCGCCGCGTTCAGCGCCAGGAGATCGGTGCGGTAGGCGATGTCGTCGATGATGCCGATCTTGCCAGCAATCTGCTTCATCGCGCTCACGGTCGCCACGACCGCGTCGCCGCCCCGCTTGGCGTCGTCGGCCGATTGTTTGGCGATACCGTCCGTCACCTTGGCATTCTCGGTGTTCTGGGTGATCGAGGCCGAGATCTCCTCGACCGCGGAAGTCGTTTCCTCGAGACTGGCGGCCTGTTCGGTCGTCGCCTGCGAAAGCGAGAGGGCCGTCGCCGCGACCTGTTCGGCCGCCGCGTTGATCGAATCCGCGCCGTTGCGCACTTCGGCCAACGTGTCGCCGAGCTTCTCCAGTGTGGAGTTCAAGGCGTCGGCCAGCACCTTGAAGTCGCCTTCGTAGCGCCCGCCGACGCGCCGCGTCAGGTCGCCATCGGCCATCACCTTGAGCACGCCGCCTACTTCACCCATCACCGTGGCGCTGGTCTCGGCCAGCTGATTGACGCTGGTGGCCAGATCGGCGGCAAACCCCTGTTTGCCAGCCAGGGCGATGCGTTGCGCCAGATCGCCATGCGCCGCCGCGCCGACTACCGCCTGCGTCTCCTTGATCACGACGGCCAGTTTGCCGATCATGCTCTTGATGGCGAACGCCATGCTGCTGGTGTCGTTGGCACGCGTCTCGACGTTCACCGAGAGGTCGCCGTCGGCCAGGCGCTTCATGACGCCGCTGACGTAGGCCGGCTCGCCGCCGAGCTGCGCCAGCGTACTCTTCAGTATGAACAGGCCCAGCAGGACGACGGCGACACCGATCACCACCGAAACGACGATCATCTGCATGGTGGCCGAACTGGCACTGGCCTGGCCCTCCTTGGCGGCGTCGTCCGCCACCCTGGTATTCAGATCGATCACCTTGTCGAGCGCGCCTTCCGCGGCACTGAACAACGGCCGCGCTTTTTCAAATTCGGCGTAGAAGCTGACGAAAAGAGCCTTTTGCTTCTCCGCGCCCGGGCCGTTCGCCAGTTCCTTCATGATGCCCTCGACTTTGGCACCTTGCGCCTTCCATGTCGCCCAGTCTTTTTCGAACTGCTTCCACAGCAGCTCCTCTTCCTTGGTCTGCGGCAGCGGCGTATAGATTTTCAGACCGGCATCGACGTTGTCCCAGGCCGTCGCCAGTCGCTTGACCGCGCCCTCCAAGCCAGCCTTGCCTGTGGCGCTGTAGTCGTTCTCGTAAATAGCGGTCTGAAGCTGCGCCGCCTCGATCGCGGTCTGTGCTTCATTGATGAGCTGCAAGCCCTGCACGGAAGGCAGCCGGACGCCGCCGATTTCCGCGATGCTGCCATTCATCGTGCTCAGACCCCGATAACCGGTCAGGGCGACCAGGATAAAACCGATCACCGCGACGCTCAGCATCAGGATCAATTTCGCCTTGATCGTCATATTCGCCATCATGAGTTCCTCCTTGGGTTGATTTCGCTGGCGGGAGACCGGAACATCGATCCGGCATGCAGCTTAGGGGGCCGCGCGGGAGGCAGAGAGAGTAAAACTACACAGGAGGGATAGGGGAATACCGCATGCGGCCGGACTCGCCGTCGCGGATGGCGCGGGAGGTCGGCGCTCGCGGGAAGAAAGCGTCAGGCCGCGCCGAGCAGTTCCCAGAGTTCCTTGTAGCGGAAGTGGTCGGCCATGCCGCCGATGGCGCGCGCCAGTTCGGGATGCGTCACCGCGACCGGCGCCAACGCGGTGCTCAGCTTGGCGCGATTCAATTCCTCCACCGCGACGCGCAGGGCGCGGCGCTGTTCGATTGGCAAGGAGGCCAATTGCTCGGGATCGGGAACCGCCAGGCTGACCGCTTGCACCGGCGTCATCGGATTTCCCGGTGGCTCGGACGGAATGCTGATCCCCAGGTGGGTTTCGATGGCCGCGAAAAGCACATCCTCTTCCAGCGGCTTGCGCAGATAGTCGTCGATCCCGGCCTCGAACGCCCGTTGCCGCTCTTCCTCGAAAGCGCTCGCCGTCAGCATCAGAATCTTCGGCGAGGTGCCGAGATTCAGTTGCCTGATCCGCCGTGTCGCTTCCAGCCCATCCAACTTCGGCATGCGCCAGTCCATCACGATCAGATCCGGCTCGAGGCGTTCGGTCAGCGCCACGGCTTCGGCACCATCCTCCGCCGCGATGACTTCCCAGTCCCGCAATTCCAGCAGTTGCCGCAAGAGTTCTCGCGCATCGGCGTTGTCGTCGACGATCAGGATGCGTAACTTGCGCTGCCCTGCTGCCACCGTACCCGCCGCATTCTCGGGTGCCGCGACGGCTGTGCTGTCGTCGGCCGTCTGGAAACGCAACGTAAAGGCGAAACACGACCCGACGCCGGGCGTCGATTCCAGTTCGAGTTCGCTGCCCAGCATGCGCAGGTATTGCCGCGTGATCGGCAGCCCCAGTCCCGTCCCCGCCGAGGTCGCGTGCGTCACCAGCTGCCCGAACGGTTCGTAGATCTTCTGCCGGTCCGCTTCCGCAATGCCGATGCCCGTGTCGCGCACCGCGAACTCGACCACCGCCTTGCCGTCGAGACGCCCGCGTCCACGCACGCTCAGGCTGACCCGGCCTTGCCGGGTGAACTTGACGGCGTTGCCCAGGAGGTTGATCAGGATCTGCCGCAGCTTGACCGTGTCCGTCCGCACGATGCCCGGCAGCGCGTCCAGCTCGCATTCCAGCCGCAGCCCGCCCTGCTCCGCCCGCGGCCGCATCATGTCGGCGACTTCCCGCACCAGCTCGCCGACGTCCGTCCCGGCTTCCGCCAAGCCCACCTGCCCCGCTTCGATCTTCGACAGCTCCAGCACGTCGTTGATCAGCGTCAGCAGGTGACTCCCCGAACGGTTGATGATCTCCAGATTGTTGCGCTCCTTCTCGTCCAGCCGCGCCGACTTCGATAGCAGCCGCGAGAAACCGATCACCGAGTTCAGCGGCGTCCTCAACTCATGACTCATGTTCGACAAAAACACGCTCTTCGCACGGTTCGCCGACTCCGCCGCCTCCAGCGCATCGTGCAAGGCCTGCGTCCGTTCATCCACCAGGCTTTCCAGATGATTGCGATAACGCTCCAGTTCCCGTTCGGCGGCGATGGCCTCGGTCATTTCGTGCGCGACGCCGAGAACGCCGATGATTTTTCCGTTCGGCATGCGCATGGGCGCTTTCGTGGTATCGAAAAACAGATCCCCGTAACTCGTGTTGATTCTTTCCTTGACGCGCAAGGGGGCTTCGGAGTTGAACACCTTGATGTCGGCTTCGCGCAGCTGTCGGGCGGCTTCGGCGTCAACGAGCTGATGGTCGGTACCGCCAAGGATTTCTTGCCGGGCCTTGCCGAAAAGTTCGCAGAAAGCCTTGTTGCACTCGAGGTACATGCCTTCCGGGTTTTTCAACCACACCGGATCGGGGATGGTTTCCAACAAGGTCTTCAGCCATCTCCGATCGATTTCAAGCTCTTCGGTCTTTTTGCGCAATTCGCCTTCCATCTTCTTGCGTTGGGTCATATCGATATAGCTTACACGCAACAGTTTCTTGTGCGGATCGGGCAACTGAACCGCGCGCCCTTCGCAAATCGTCACACCGCCATCGCGTCGCGAGATGGCGCTTTCGAATACCACCTCATCTCCCGCCAATGCACTCAAGGCATGTTCCCGCATCGTTTCCCGGACTGGACGGCCATCGGGCTGTTCAATGGCAAACAGGGTCTCAAGCGGCATGGCGGCAAGCTCGTCCGGACTGTATCCCGTCAATTCCGAGAGCCGGGAATTGGCCGCCACCCAGCTGAGCTTGTCGGCATCGATGATGGTGATGGTTTCAGGAGCACGCTCCAGCATCGTTTTGTACCTTGCCTCGGCATGTTGGCGACGGCGGCTGGCAACGATCAGAGCAATCACCAGCGACGACAGAAGCACGAAAGCGATGCCCGCGCCGATCACCGTATTGCGATGCGTTCCCCACAGCGTGGGGGGACGATTGATGAACACGGCGTCTTTCGGCAGGTTCGCCACGTCGGCCTTCCAACGTTGAATCTGCGCCCAGTCAAAGCTGGGTTTGCCCGCCAGCGCCGGCTCATGTCCAAGATCCGCGAAGGACTTTCTTTTAGCCAGGAAATCGGCGGCTGCCAGCGCGGCCTGTCGTGCCAATCCGTCGATGTCGACCAGCGAGCCGCCGACAACGCCAGTGCCCAGCCGGGTGTTCCAAAACGTGAAAACCGGCGCATTCGCCGTCGCTGGCATGTCGGGCAGCATTTCGCCTGGCGTATAGGTGCGTCCGTCCTTGTCGCGGTAGAAAGTGACCGCCATGATGAGGCTGTCCGGGGGCATGTTCCGGGTGCGCTCGAGAACCCGTTGCCGATCGCCATCGTCAAGGAATTCGAACTCCAGCCTGCCCTGCCAGGGAGCGAACACCTGCTTGGCCTGGGCCAGGAATATCCGGTCCGACTCCCCAGTGCCGCCTACGACAAGGACGCGGCGGGTGCGTGGAAAGAGTTCGAGAGCCTGTTTGAGCGTGCCGGAAAAATCCACGGGATAGGGCAGCAGGACGATGTGGGACGGCAGTTTTTTCTCCAGCGACTGTTGCAGGACGAGAGCGCCCAGCACCGGGGTCTCGCCGAACAGCGCTTGCCCGTCCTGCAGCACGAAGTCCAGGGCCGGCTTCTGCGCGGTGACGATCAGATCGATTTTTCTGCCGCCGTGTTTGGCGCGCAGCAATTCCAGCAAGTGCTGCCTGTACTCGGGCGAACGGAAACGCAGCAGGTCGAGATTTTCGACGTAGAGATCCTCGATGCGGCCGCCGGATCGCATCATTCCATCCAGGAAACCGGCGACGACAAGCTCATGCGATACGTAACCTTCGGCGTACGAGCTGAGCAGAAGGACGGTCTTGCCCGCGAATGGGTTGTCCGGCAGGGCCTGGTCCGCTCGGGAGGTGCCGATGCCCGCGACGAGCACCGCCAAGCAGCAGAGCCGCCAGAACAAGCGCATCAGGTTCGCTGCCTGGAGATACCCACTCAATTGATTTGCCCCCTGCTCGAAAGATCGGGATGCTGACGGGCTGCGCCTGGATTCGGTCGACACCACTTTTATAACACGCCTGCGGGCGTGTCCGCACGACGTTTATGCGCTGTGCGAGTCCAGCGGCATGCCATCCCGTATGAGCGGCAGCTGCACGGTGAAGGAAAAGCACGACCCGACGCCGGGCGTCGATTCCAGTTCGAGTTCGCTGCCCAGCATGCGCAGGTATTGCCGCGTGATCGGCAGCCCCAGTCCCGTCCCCGCCGAAGTCGCGTGCGTCACCAGCTGCCCGAACGGTTCGTAGATCTTCTGCCGGTCCGCTTCCGCAATCCCGATGCCCGTGTCGCGCACCGCGAACTCGACCACCGCCTTGCCGTCGAGACGCCCGCGTCCACGCACGCTCAGGCTGACCCGGCCTTGCCGGGTGAACTTGACGGCGTTGCCCAGGAGGTTGATCAGGATCTGCCGCAGCTTGACCGTGTCCGTCCGCACGATGCCCGGCAGCGCGTCCAGCTCGCATTCCAGTCGCAGCCCGCCCTGCTCCGCCCGCGGCCGCATCATGTCGGCGACTTCCCGTACCAGCTCGCCGACGTCCGTCCCTGCTTCCGCCAAGCCCACCTGCCCCGCTTCGATCTTCGACAGCTCCAGCACGTCGTTGATCAGCGTCAGCAGGTGACTCCCCGAACGGTTGATGATCTCCAGATTGTTGCGCTCCTTCTCGTCCAGCCGCGCCGACTTCGATAGCAGCCGCGAGAAACCGATCACCGAGTTCAGCGGCGTCCTCAACTCATGACTCATGTTCGACAAAAACACGCTCTTCGCACGGTTCGCCGACTCCGCCGCCTCCAGCGCATCCTTCAGCGCCTGCGTGCGCTCGGATACCAGCTCCTCCAGGTGATCCCTGTGTCTGGCCAGTTCCTCCTCGGCTCGCCGGCTAGCGGTAATGTCGCGCGAAATGCCGAAGGTGCCGATGATCTGGCCGTTCTCGTCGCGCAGGGGACCCTTGGTCACGAAAAAGGTGAGCGTGCCGTGTGGCGTATCGAGCGTTTCGTCGATGTGATGGACCGTATTGTCGGCGATGACGGCGCGATTCGTGGCCAACAGCATATCCGCCTGCTCAGGTGGAAAGATGGCATGGTCGTCGCGGCCGATGACCTCCTCCGGCAGCTTGCCGACCAGACGGCTTGCCGTGCGATTGAAGATCAGGTAGCGCCCCTGCAGATCCTTGGCGAAGATCGCGTCCTCGGAGCCGTCGGCGATTGTGAATATCAGATTGAGGGTATTCAGCTTCTCCGTGAGAACCTGCGCATGGCGATGCCAGGCGTGTGTCAGCAGGGCGCCGAGCAGCAGCGCGGTGACCGCGACAAAAGCCCAGCCCTTGAACATGCTGATCCGGGTCATTGCCGCCGCATCCTGCGTAAAGAGCAGCACGGCACGATCGGACAAGAGAATCCACAGCGCGGCGAATACCGCGTAGATCAACACCACGGAATAGATGCTCTGCCATTTGCCGGGCCTGAGCGAAAGACCTCCGCCATACTCGAAACCCGGCGCCGCCGGGGGAATGGTATTGCGATTCATGCGCGCCACTCAGACCCGACGAGGTTCGAAACGGGTCAAATGCGGCCCATTCCCCCAATGAAAGATCAGCTTGCGCGCATGACTTTCGTGAAAGTGGCGCAGGCCGATCGGAATACCAGTCTTCGACCGCAACGAATCGCCGATCGCTTCCATCTTCATGCCCACGCGGACTGCGACTTGATTCTCTGCTGGAACTGTTCGGCGGGCATCGGCTTGCCGAGCAGATAGCCCTGCAATAGATCGCAGCCGTTCGCGGCCAGGAATGTCTTTTGCTCGTCGGTTTCCACCCCTTCGGCAACGACCTGCAGGCGCATGTTGCGCGCCAGATTGATGATCGACAGGACGATGGCATTGGCGTCCGTATCGACAATCAGGTCGCGGACGAACGACTGGTCGACCTTGAGATAATCGATGGGAAATCTCATGAGGTAGTTCAGACTGGAGTAGCCCGTGCCGAAGTCGTCAAGCGACATGGAGATCCCCAATTGCTTGAGTTTCCGCATGGTGGCGATGGCTTCCTGCACATCGTCGATGATGGCGCTCTCGGTCACTTCCAGTTCAAGGCAACTCGGGGGAATGCCGCTCGCATCGATCGCCCTTTTCACCCGCGTGCAGATGTCCTTCTGCATGAACTGACGGGCGGACAGGTTGACCGCCACCTTGACGTTACCCAGACCTTCGGCGCGCCACTCGGCGATCTTGCCGCAGACCGTGTTCAATACCCATTCACCCAGTTCGAAGATGCTGCCGGTTTCCTCGGCCACCGGGATGAATACGCCCGGCGATACGACGCCAAGATCTGGCGAACGCCAGCGCAGCAAGGCTTCGGCACCGATGATGCGAGACGTCGTCGCATCGATCTGCGGCTGGTAATGAACTTCGAATTCGCCATCCGCCAAGGCTCGATCGATCCGCTGGGCGATGTCGTAGCGTACCCGCATGCCTTGATCGAGTGTCTCCGAAAAAAAAGCGCATGCCCCGCCGCCTTTTTCCTTGACGCGAGCCAGCGCCAGGGACGCATTGGCGAGAAGATCGTCGAAAATGCAACCGTCCATCGGGTACATCGCTACGCCGAGACTGACCGACAGGTTGATCTGGGTGTCGTTGCACGGAACGTTCCCGTTGAGGCGCTCCGATATTTGATCGATCAACCGATGCGTGCCGACAAGCGACCGATCACCACGGTGAACCAGGACGAATTCATCGGCGCTTTCGCGGAAAGCGGTGGCGCCGGCCGGAAGCAGCTCAAGCAAGGTCTCCGCCACCCACTGCAAGACCTCGCTGCCGCAACCGCGGCCGTGCAAGTGGTTGATCTGCCGGAAACGATCCAGGTTGACGCACACGACGGACACCACTTCATTCGCCTCCGCCGTGGCGACCAGTTGGGAGAAGCGATCCCGCGCGATGACCCGGTTCGGCAGACCGGTCAAAGGATCGTGACGCGTCAGGAATTCGATCAGTGTCTGCGCGTCGCGGATCTCCGACAGATCGTTCAGCACGCCGACGCAGTGAGTCATGGCGCCGCTCGCGTCGCGCACGGCGAAGATGCTGAAATAACAGGGAAAAACATTGCCGTCCTTGCGCCGGCTCCATATCTCGCCGGCCCATTTGCCATCGCTCGTAACGGTCTGCAGGATGCTCGCAAGAAAGCGGCCGTCATGGCGGTCGGACAGCAGCAGCTGGGCGCTGTTTCCGGCGCACTCTTCGACGGTGTAGCCCGTCGTCTTGTTGAAGGCCGCGTTGGCGACCAGGATGTTCCCGTCGATGTCGGTGATGAACATGCCGCTGAAGCTCGCCTCAAACGCGTTCGCCACCAGACGCAGCCGCTCTTCGACCGTGGTGCGGATGGCGATTTCCTTGCGTAGATCCTCCGTGGTCTTTTCGAGTTCGGCCGTACGTTCTCGCACCCGCTCCTCGAGATGCGACCGTTCGCGCTCGAGTTCCCGTGTCGCTCTGGCGAGCCTGATCTGGGTCGCGACCCGCTGCAGCACCTCTTCCGCTGCGAAGGGCTTGCCGATGTAATCCACGCCGCCGGCGCGGAATCCCTGCACCTTGTCGTCGACATCCGTCAGCGCGGAAAGAAAGATGACCGGCACGGCCGCCGTCCGCTTGTCTGACTTCAGGCGGCGGCAGACTTCGAAGCCGTCGAGGCCCGGCATGCGGACGTCGAGCAGGATCAGGTCGGGCTGTTTGCCGAGCGCCGACCATAGGGCCAGATCGCCATCCGGTGCCGCGCGAACGACATAGCCCTCGTCGCGAAGGATCTCGCACAAATACGCAAGCGACTCCACCGTGTCATCGACAGCGAGGATTTCTCCGTATTCGACTTCCTTTATTGGCGCGTATTCCATCTTGAGTCTTGAGCGGTCTTCGTTCAGAAAACACTGGGATAAGTGCCGGCAATTGTGTTTCCTTTCCCGCGCTGCGGACAGAGTAAAACTACACAGGCCACCCGCGTTCAATTCACTATGCGCCCTTCCCCGATTGCGGGGACAATGCGGCATCCGCCAACTTGTCTCCGCACTATCGACCGCAGCGATGGAACCCTCTGAAACCGTTGTCCGCGCCGCGCATTGCCGTGGCGAATTGCTGATCGTCGACGACTCCGCCGCGTCGCTGGCCTATTTGTCTTCGCTGCTGACGCAGGCGGGATTTCACGTGCGCGAGGCGCCAAGCGGTGAACTCGCGCTCATGACCCTCGCCGTCAGGATTCCGGAATTGATCCTGCTCGACGTCCGCATGCCGGGCATCGACGGCTTCGAAGTCTGTCGGCGCATCAAGGCAAGTCCGATGCTGCAGGACATTCCCGTCGTCTTCCTTTCGGCGCAGGACGAGTTGACGGACAAAGCGCAGGGACTGCAGGTCGGCGCCGTCGATTTCGTCGGCAAGAGCTCCAGTGCCGACGAAATGCTGGCGCGCATCGATACTCACATCGCCCTCGCGCGGACCAAACAGGCGCTTGAACAGGAGCGCTCCTTGCTCGAAGACCGCGTGCGCGAACGCACCGCCGAGCTTTTTCAGGAACGCAGCCTGCTGAGGGCCGTCATCGATTCCGGACCCGACTGGATTTATGCGGTCGATCGCGAGCACCGATTCCTGCTCGTCAATCGCAGCATGGCAAGCGCGCTTGGGCATGCCACCCCGACCGAGCTGACCGGCCAACGCGACTGCGATGTTTTCCCGAGCTGTTCATGCACCGCCCACGGCTCGGACCCTGCTTGCCCATGGCATGAAGGGGATAGCGCCGTTTTCGGCGGCAATACCCTGTACCGCGCCGTCGGGCGCCTGCCGGTCGGCGGCGGCAGGGACATCTGCTTCGAAACCTTCAAGACGCCGCTGCACGACGCCGACAATACCATCTACGGCCTGCTCAGCTACCGGCGCGACATCAGCCGGCGGCTCAAGATGGAGGACGAGAATCTGAACCTGGAACGAGCGCTCTGGCAGGCGAAGAAAATGGAGGCCGTCGGGCAGCTGGCCGGCGGCATCGCCCATGATTTCAACCACCTGCTTTCCCTGATCCTCGGCTATGCGCAGTTCGCCGAGACGGCCATGGCCAACGGGAGGCCGGAGAAACTCGCCAGCTATATCGCCGAGATCATGAAGGCAGGCACGGAAGGCCAAGCGGTCGTCGCTCAGCTCCTGGCATTCAGCCGGATCGAGGAAATCCCCGACGTCGCGGTTGACATCGGCCCCACCGTCTCCGAAGCCGTCGATTTTCTGCGGCAGGCGGTTCAGCCCGCGGTCAAACTGTCGCTCGCTATCGAAACTCCCCTGCCGCCAGTGTTCGTCAAGCCTGCGCAAGTACGGCAAATCGTCACGAACTTCGTCCTCAACGCTCGCGACGCGGTCGCTGGCAAGACCGAGGGGGCGATTGAAATCCGGCTCTCTCGGGTGACCGTGCCGCAACCCGAGAGTTGCATGTCATGCCGAAAGCCGTATGAGGGCGATTTTCTGACCTTGTCGGTCAGAGACAATGGCGAAGGGATTGCTCCCGAAAATCTGGAAAGACTTTTCGAACCTTTTTTCACGACGAAGGATATCGGCAAGGGAACCGGCCTGGGGTTGCCCATGGTGCATGGCATCATTCATTCGGCCGGCGGCCATATCCAGGTCAGGTCTGCGCCGGAATCCGGCACAAGCTTCGCTGTCTATCTGCCCATCCCGTCCGCTTCATCCTGAAAACGTCGGGACGGTCCGCATCCGGGTTTCGGGAATCCGAGCCGACACCGGTTAACATAGCCACTAATCTTTACTTCATGGGTTCAAGAAATGACGATCAAGGCGCGCATGTTCATCCTGGGATTGATTGCTGTCGCGGGGATCATTCTTTCCGGCGGCTTCGGCATTCATGCCCTGTCCTCGCTCAACACCGCGCTTGAAAACAACCTGACCGAGATCCGCTTCGGGGTTCAGCGGCTCGTCGACCTGCAAAGCGCTTCGATTGATTTCAAGACCCAGGTCCAGGAGTGGAAGAACATCCTGATTCGCGGAAACAACGAAGAAGACTTCACGAAGTACGAAAAAGCGTTCCTGGAGAAGGAAACCGTCGTTCAGGAACACCTCAAGAAAGTGCTGGACGGGTTGAAAACGGGGAACAATCCGCCCGATGCGCAGGTGATCGCCAGGCTCGACATGCTCGTCAAGGATCATGCCGCGCTCGGTGCCGCGTACAAGAGCGCGCTCGCCACCTTCGACAAAGCCGACCCGGAAGCCGGCAAGAAGGTCGATCAGTTCGTCAAGGGCAAGGACCGCGCGACGACCGAGGGAATCAACAAGCTCGTCGGCACCATCGAAGCCGAGGAATTCGCCCAACTCGCGCGCCAGATACAAACGGCGAAGGATGAGTATTCCCACTCGCGCAATTTGCTGATCGGAATGATCGTGCTCTGCTTCGCACTGGCGAGCGGCATCATCGCCGTCGCCGTTCGTCAGATCAACCGCCAGATTTCGCTGGTCCGGAACGCCACGACGGGCATCAAGCAGTCGCTGGACCTGACTCGGCGGCTTCCCGCGTCCGGCAACGACGAAATCACCCACGTGTCCGTCGCCGTCAATGGCTTGCTCGACGAATTCCAGGCGGTGGTCCGCCGCATGAAAGAGGCCGGACTGCACGTATCCGGCGCTTCGGATGAATTGGCCCATTCGGTATCGAAGCTCTCGGAAGCTGTCAACCAACAGAACGAAGCGACGGCGGCCATGGCCGCGTCGGTCGAGGAAATGGCGGTCAGCGTCACGCATGTCTCGGATTCGTCCTCGACCGCCAAGGAGATTGCCGGGGAGTCGTTGGCGAGCGCCGAAGGCGGCAAGCAGGTGATCGATCGCACGGCAAACGAGATGACGGCGATGGCCGAGACCGTCAAGGGAACATCGCAGTCGATGGAGACGCTGAGCAAGCGTACCGACGAAATCGGCAGCATCGTCGGCGTCATCAAGGAAATCGCCGACCAGACCAATCTGTTGGCGCTCAACGCCGCGATCGAGGCGGCGCGCGCCGGCGAGCAGGGGCGAGGATTCGCGGTGGTTGCGGATGAAGTGCGCAAGCTGGCCGAGAGAACGACCTTGTCGACGAAGGAAGTCGCGAGCGTGATTGCTTCGATACAGGGCGAGACGCGCACCGCCGTTGACGACATGCGCCGTATCGTCGAACAGGTCACTTCCAACGCCGAAAGCGCCCGACAGGCCGGGGAACTGATCGTTCAGATCAGGGAAGGCGCAAACCGGGTTCTGGAAACCTCATCGGAAATCGACAACGCCCTCAAGGAACAATCCGCCGCCAGCAACCAGATTGCCGAACAGGTGGAGGTGATCGCCTCGATGAGCGAAGAGAACACCGCCGCCATGAATGAAGCTCGGGAGGCTTCGGCGGAAATGAAATCGCTGTCGACCGAAATGCACGACATGGTCGATAAATTCACGGTTTGAGACAACGGCTTCGGGAGTCGGCCGCGATGTCTCCGCCGCCTACCCGGAGCGCCTCGCGGAAGCCATCGCCATCTCCGGCAACCTCTTCTTCCGAAACACCAGCACGTTCCCCAGCATCACCAGCATCAGACCGGCGAGCGCCACGCCGGTCCAGCGATAGTCCTCGAAGATCGCCGACACGTTGAGCGCGACGACCGGGAACAGCACGGTGCTGTAGGCGGCGCGTTCGGGGCCGAGGCGGCCGACGAGGGTGAGATAGGCGGTGAAGGCGATCACCGAGCCGGGAATCGCAAGATAAAGCAGCGCGCCGGTGTAACGAGCGCTGGCGTCGAAGACGAACGGCGTGCCGGACGCCAGGCAGTAGCCGAGCAGAAGGAGCGTTCCGAAGGCCATTCCCCAGGCGTTCGTTTGCGCCGGTTGCAGGCCGCGCGCTTGCAGCGCGGCCGAGAGCAGATTTCCCGACGAAAAACACAGCGTCCCGCCGAATGCCCAGACGAGGCCGGTCAGCGTTGCGGCGTCGCCGGCGTGACCGACGACTTGCGGCCAAAAGAGCAGCAGCACCCCACCCAGCCCGAGGGCTCCACCGGCGAGCACCTGCGAGGCGATACGCCGCCCGTGGATCACTCGGGCCAGGAAGGCGTTCCACAAGGTGAACGTCGAGAAGACTACCGCCACGAGTCCGCTCGGCAACGATGCGCTGGCGTTCAGGAAGCAGACGAAATTCAGGCAGAAGAGACACACGCCTTGCGCGGCGACCAGCCCGAGCGCCCCGCCACGCGGCCGCACGAGCTGGCGCCGCCAGGCCAGGAGCGCGAACATGACGAGTGCGGCGAGCGCGAAGCGGTAAGCGATCGAGAGCGGAATCGGCACGATGCCGAGCTGCCATTTGAGGGCAATCCAGGTCGTGCCCCAGATCAGGACGACAAGCGCGTAGAGGATGAGATTCATGGCTTGAACTTCGTGTTCGATGAAATACAACTCTGCGTGCCGCCGCTCGCCGGAAGTTGCAGAATCCTGCGCATCGTTGGTGCCGGTTCGCCATCGGCCTGCGCCGAACCATCCGCAAGCGGTAGGATTGCATCATGGAAAGCGCTCCGTCCGACTCAACCGGCCGCTGCATCTACGACGTCCTCGGCGCATCGCGCGCGCGGCTGGAGCGTGCGTGCGCGCTCGGCGACGGCCTCCGGCTGGCGCAGTGGTACAACCACGACGATTCGCCGCGCTACGCGGAGCCGGGGCATCACACCGTCTCGGTGTACCTGGCCGGCGGCTTCGGCACCTATCCGACCATCCGGCCCGACTTGCGCGGCTCGCCCGGCCGCATCTGCATCCTGCCGGCCGAGCACGAGTCGCAATGGATCGTCGAGGGCGAGCTCCGCTTTCTGCATCTCTACGTGTCCGATCTCGCCTGGGCCGAACGCGTGGTTCGCCTGATCGATGCGGAACCGCGCGCCGTGACGCTGGAAGAGCGGATTCTCGAGGAGGACGCCGGGCTCGCGCATTGGGCGCGATTGCTCGCCAACGAGCACTGGACGTCGGCCGAAGCGCGCCTCTTGATGAACTCGGCCAGCCATGCAATGCTCGATCACCTGGTTCTGGCCGCCGCTCGCCCGGCACAACGCGGCGCCGCGCTCCGCCCGCGCGGCGGTCTTTCCGCCGTCGCCCGCCGCCGCGTCGTCGACTGGATCGAAGCGCATCTCGCGGACAGCTTCACGCTGGCCGATCTCGCCGCGCAGGCCGCACTCTCGGAGTTTCACTTCGCCCGCATGTTCAGGGTTTCGATGGGTGTCACGCCGCATGCCTGGGTCGCCCAGCACCGCTTCGCGCGCGCCTGCGCTCTGCTTTCCGGCAAGCGGCAGGACGGCCCCGCGCTCGAACGGGTCGCGGCAGCCTGCGGCTATGCCAACGCAAGCCACCTCAACCGCCGGTTCAGGGAAGAACTGGGTGTCACGCCGACCCGTTATCGGGGCAAGTGACGGCTGTTGCGGTGCCGCCTTCCCGACTCGAGTAGCGACGGTAACTTGACGTACAGCGCGGAAATCTTCGCCCCGTTCTCCTTGGCGAATGAGACGACCTTGCGAATGGCATTCCGGGGGAACAGTGAGCCATCAGTCGATAATTTCCAGTGTGGCGAAAGTACAACGGAAACAAGAACATCAGCTCGCTCGGCCGCAAACCGCACCAGCCGGGCAATCCGGCGCTTCGGCGAAGCGCGGAGCTGGCCCGCCCTGCCGAAAATCCCCTTGAAAAAACGTTCCAGACTCGGCAGGAAAGAGAAAACGGGAACACAGGTATTGACTGCGACGACTGGCGCTGCGATACCATTAACGGGCTACCGCCGACTCGAGGCACTGCGCTGGTGGCGAGTCGACCATCCACTTGAAGGCGTTTCCTCGAACTGCAAAGTATCGAAACCGTATCAAACCCATGTTGAATATGTTCGTCGTCGAAAGCCTCGTCTGCCAGCTCGTGTCCTGGCCTTTCGCCATCAACGGTTGCGCCTGGCAACAGTGGATACCGGCATTGGCGGGCTTCCTCTCGGCCCTGGCGATCAGAATCGCGGGCATCGGCCGGCTCATCACCTTTCTCGCCGGCGTCGGCGCCTTCTATCTGCCGGCCATCGCGCTGGCGCTGGCGTCTCCGCCACTGACCGACAGCGAGCAGACGAGCTGGCTGCTGATGGGCTGCCTGTTCCTTTTCCCCGTCGTCTCGGTTGTCTCGTTGTCAGGACTGCTCTGCGGCGACTTGTTCCGGATATTCAGGAAGCGCGCCCGGGAGAACAGCGCGTAGCTCTGCGCGACTAAGCAAAAACAACGGGGGCCGAAAGCCCCCGTTGTTTTTCAGTACGGCCGATCGCGCCGCGACCGGCTTCGATCACAACCTGTAGTGACTGACGATGCGCTGCATGTCGGCGGCTAGACGGTCCAGCGTCTTCGCGGCGTCGGCGCTCGCCACGGCTGCCGCGCTGCTTTCTTCGGCCATGTGGGCCATCCTGTTCAACCTGATTCGCGATGCTGTTGGTCGCCGCGCCCTGTTCGCGGATCGCGTCGGTAATCTCTTCGACCATCACCACGGCCTTGCGGCTGCCGTCGCCGATCTCGCGGATGGCCGCGTTCGCCTCCTGAGCGCGCGAAACACCCTGCTCGACCGTCGATACGACGCCTTCCATGGTAACCACCGCGCCGCCTGCGCTTGCCCGCATCGCTTCGACCTTTGAAGAGATTTCGGTGGTCGAGGCCGCCGTGCGTTCGGCCAGTTTGCGGACCTCGTCGGCCACCACGGCAAACCCGCGCCCCTGCTCGCCGGCGCGCGCGGCTTCGATCGCGGCGTTGAGCGCCAGCAGGTTGGTCTGATCCGCGACTTCCTTGATCACGGCGACGATGCTCGAAATCTGCTGACTGTGCTCGTCGAGGCCGTGCATCAGCATCGACGCTTCATGCACCGTGGTCGCGATGTTCTGGATGTCGGAAACGGTATGGCCGATCACCACCTCGCCGGAACTGGCGAGCGAGCCGGAGGCGCTGGAAATGCGGTTGGCCTCGCCAGCGCGATCGCCGACGTGGTTGATGCTGACCGTCATCTCCTGGATCGTCGCGGCGATGTCCGAGGCCGTCGTGTGTTGGAGCTCCGAGGTCGAGGCCAGTCCGTCGGCGTTGGCGGTCATTTGCGATGACGCGGCAGCCACATCCGCCGCCTGCTGGGCGATCGAACGCAGGTTGGCCTGCAATTTCTCGAGCAGGCGATTGAGCGCGCCGGCCATCTGGCCGAGTTCGTCGTTTCTCCGCGCATCGGCGCGTACGGTGAAGTCGAGCTCTTCGAGCCGCGACAAGGTCGCCGACATATTGCGCAGCGCACCGACGATGCCCCGGATGATGACCAGGCCGATCAACAGGACGATGACAAAACCGGCGACGCTGATGCCGGCGGCCGACAGCTGCGACGCCCGGGCGCTGGCGCTCGACGACGCCTCAAGCGCGCGTGCCTGTTCGAGCTTGTACTCGAGATGCGCGGCGAGCGCAGCCGTCAGCTGATCGCCGATCTTGGCACCGTTGTTCTTGATGATGATGTCCGCCTCGTCCTTGCCGAAAGTCTTCGAAAGCTCGATGACCTTGGCGGCGATTTCCTGGAATCCGGCGAAGAGCTTTTTATCCGTCTCCAGAAGTTCATTGTCTTTTGCGTCACTAGCGAGACTCTTGCCATAGGTCTCGAACTGTTCGTCCAGACGTTTCTTGATCGCGATGATGTTCGCGTCGATCTTCTCCATGTCCTCGGCGTTGCCCGTACCAATGTGTTCGAGGATCGCCATTCGGTACTGCGAGTATTTGGTCTGGATGTCGCCGATCGTCGCCACGGCGGGCATGGTGTTCTTCTGCGTTACGGTCAAACGCATCGCTTATCGAGGAGACACCCAGGTAACCGGCGCCCGCCACCATGACCAAGGCGACGAGCGAAGCCGCCATCAACAACTGCATTTTTCGAACGATAGAGAGAGTTTTCATCGACGCAACCCCTAGTTGGCACTGTGATTGTTATATAAAAACGAGGCAGTGACTTGCTGCGGTACAACGTTGGTACGCCGGGCTAGTCTATCAGCAGTTCGCTGCGTCGAGCCAATACTGGCTTGACTTCATTTAGACACTTGGACACGACCATCCAGAGGATGTTTTCGGCATCTATTCGCCGTCTCATAAAGAAAAAAGCCAGGCGATTTCGCCCGGCCCTGAACAAGTATCGAATCAGCAACTAATCAGGAAACGTCGATGACGGCGCCCGGCCGACGGATCAGAACGCGAATGGACGATGCAGCCAGTCCTTGATGATTTTCACGTCGCGTTCGGGCAGATAGCTGAAACCGGCCTGAACGTCGTCAACGACGGCGTTGGCCACGGTATGCGGCACACTCTTCGTCGTCAGCATGTGGAAGAACCAGGCCATCGGGTAGCCGAGCCGCCGATCGAACTGCTGCAGGGCTTCGTAGAGCACCATGCCGCGCGCGCCGAAAGCGCCTACGAATTTCGGCGCCAGGCCGTTGACTGCCGCGACGGGCGCCGCCTGCAGAATGGGTTGATGATGACGGTCGATGTACTCGCGCACGCCAAGAACCCAGTGGTTGCTGAACAGCGTCGATACGCCGGCGCTGGAGGCTTGCCAGGCATCGAAAAAGCGTTGCACGTTCTGCACTTCCGGCTTTTGCTCGCTCATGCGCTTGAGAAACGCGGCCACGTCGGTCACGCGGCGCAATGTGTAGAACGGCGTACCGAGCCGAACGAGTTTCTTCCTGGCGCCCCCGGCGCGGGACGCGTCGGTGAGTTCTTCCAGACTGCCCGGGATACCGCCACCGAAGAGTTCATGGCTGACAACTTCCTGCAACTCCTCGATTTCCACCTGGAGAAAATCAGCGGCGGTCGAACCGGAGGATGCGACGAGATAGTGCGTTTTCCCAAGTAGTTTGGTCGCGCGCAACCCCTGCCCTTCATGGTGTTCGGCAAAAGCATGGAAATCGCCGCCGTGCTTCGCGAGTTCCTCCTCGGCCCAGCGTCCGAGGTCGCTCGCGACGAAATCGCCGGCACGGTCGATCACGCCGCCAAGCCGATACCAGCCGCCGCGCGTCAGCACGTCGCGGAAAAAGAGCTGCGGCGAGAGCTTCACGAGCTCTTTCGCAAGGCCGGCCGCGCCGGCGGACACGGGAACGCGCAAGCACATTTCGGCAACGGCGTCGTGGAACTCCGTCTGTTTTGGGAAAGCGCTCAGCGGCACTGCATCCGTTGTCGTCATCATTCGTCCTTGTCGAGCATGGCCACCAGCAGTCCGCCCGCCTCGGAAGCTTCTTCGGTGAGGCGCAGACAGTGACTGCCTGAATCGACATAGTACAGGCAGCAGCGTTTTCCTTCCGCCGCGGGCGAGAGCCGCGGCGGCACATCGTCGTCGCTGCACAGCGAGAAGTGAATGCCCGGAAACTTCTCGCGCAGGACTTGGAGCAGCATCTCGGACGAATCGTCCGGCCGTTCCTCCAGAACGGCCATCACGTTGACCATCAGCGCCTGATCGATCATCGTGCCTCCTTACGCCACGGCCGAAAACCTTTCGAGCGAACGCGCCTTGACGCCCATCACCTTGGCCAGCCACGGCGGCGGAAGGCGCAAGACCTCCTGCAACCGGCCCAGCGTCTCCCGCGCAGACGCCGCCACCGGGATTTTTACCGGATGGAGGCCGGCGCGAACCACTTTCGCCACGGCCGGTCCGCCGATCGACTGGATGTAGATCAGTTGACAATCACTGATGAGACGAGTTCGCGCCGCATTGCGGTCTTCGTCGTGATCGGCTTCGAGAGACTGGACGACGCCGGCTTCACCGCGCTCATCGCCGAAACCATGCCGTCAAGCGCCGCTTGACCCACGTCCCGGAACGACGACGACCCGCTCTTCGCCCCGGTAGCCAGTGAATTCAGCGGTAGTCGGCCAATCATCCGTTCACCGATTGTCCAGCCAATCCGCCGCCCGATTCCGGCTGTTTTGCCGGAGCGGTGAACCATTGATCGCGCGGCACCAGCTTCGCTTGTTCGGGATCGCCCTCGTACGCCGGCGTCATGATCTGGACGCCGTATTCGTTGAACACGTCGAGGATGTTGCGATGCAGTTCCGTGTAGAACAGGCCCATCAGCTGCGGCTCGGCGCAATAGACGTTGATTTCGTACACGACGCAGAAGTCGCCGAGGCTGTTATGCCGCACGAACGGCGGCGGCTCGCGCAGCAGTCCCGGCGTGCGCGCGGCGGCCTCGAGCAGCATCGCCTCCACTTGCCGCCAGGGCGTCTCGTAACCGATGCCGACAGTCGTGTGCAGAATCACCCCTTGTTGCTTGGCCAGCGTGCTGTAGTTGACCACATCGCCGTTGAGAATCGACGAATTGGGGATCGCCACCACCTCGTTCTTCGGCGTGCGCAGGTAGGTGACCAGCACCCGGATCATCTCTACGTCGCCAAGGTGTTCGCCGATTTTCACGCGATCGCCCACCTTGAAGGCTCGCCGGTAGGTCATCGTGTAGCCGGCGATCATGTTGCCGATCACCGAAGAGGAACCGAGCGAGAAGACGACCCCGATGAAGAGCGAGACGCCCTTGAACGCTTCCGATCCCGAACCGGGGATATACGGATAGGCCACGATCACCGCGAAGGCGATGAGCAACAGCCGAATCAGCCGATAGGTCGGCCACGCCCAGTCCGCGTCGAATTCGGGCAGCACGATCCGCTCGTCGGCGACGCTCTGGAAGTAGAGCTTGATCATCTTCAGCAGGTAACGCATCAGGAAGTAAAGCACGAGCAGGAAGACGAGCTTCGGTATCGTCTCCAGCAGGCCGAGCGCGATGGTGCGCAACGGATCGAGCACGAGCGAGATCAGCTTGTTCGCCAGTTCCCGCGTCCAGGGAAACAGAACGAGAACGCTGCCCAGATAAAGGTAGAGCACGATCAGCACCGTGACGACCCACGAGAAGGAAAGGATGCTGGTCAGTAAAGCCCAGATCTGATGCGCGCCGAAGATGCGGAAACCCTGGAAGTGCACGTCCTGTATGCGCTGGTGCAAGCGCTTTTCGAGCAGCGCGCGCAGCCGGCGGAGAAAAACGACGCCGCCCCAGAGGACCAGGACGAGCGCGGCACTCGCCGCCGCCGCGAACCCGGCATTGCGCGCCAGCCTGGCCGGCGAGCGATCCTCGCGCCAGCCGTCGACCGCTTCGCCGATGCGGATGACAAACGAGCGGGCGAGCGTGATCCGATCGACACCTTCCTGACGTGCATCGGCATTCAGAACGACGAGGACCACCGCATTCCCGGTCATGATCTTGCTCTGGCTCGCCTCCGAGTCATCGATCTTGAGCGACGCCTTGTCGAACGAGGAATCGGCGGCCAGGGCGACGATCCGGCCGGCGATCGCCTTGGCCCGCGCCTCCGCCGGATACGACGACACGCCGCGCACCTTGAACAGCGTGATGCCATCAACCACCACGGGCGCGCTCATCTCATCGTCAAGCGCCACCGCCTCATCCGACCTGGCCGCCGGCTCGGCCGCCGCCGCGACACCCGCATGAAATTGAAAGAAAAACGCCGCCAACGACACGGCCAGCAACTGCCGCAACGATGCTCCACTATCCACGACCCACCCCCGACAATCGACTGTTCTTGACTGTAGTCATTCGCGCAACGGCCAGCGCATCGCGTTGCCGGGAGAGTGTAACGTATCGGGCGGAGTTCCCGCCCGGCATTTCCGTCGGCCGCCGACCCGCGCCTCAGAACAGCTTCGACCCCACCTTCGCGTCCGCCGCCGGCGAGACGAAGGTCGCCTCGCCGCTGGCTGCCTTCGGATACTGCACGCCGAGCACCAGCACCTCGGACGTCACCGGCCCCATGGCCTTCGGTCCGAAGTTGAGCACGCCGAGCACCAGCCGCCCGACCACCTCCGGCAGCGGGTGTTGCGTGAAACGCCCGTAACTCACGCGCGTACCGAATCTGCCGAAATCGATCGTCATCCTGTAGGTCGGCTTCGGCGTCCGTGCTTCAGGTTCGGCCTGGATCACGCGCCCGACGCGGATGTCGAGTCTTTCGAACGATTCATCAAAGGCCACGATCGGTTTCACCTCGGTCGTCATCGGTCATTCATCCTGTTCATGGTTGGCTGGCGCGTCCGGGTCGCGCGGTGACCCCAGATCGCCGCGCCGACGATCATCGCGGCGACGACGGCAATGCTCGACGGCAGAGTTTGTCCGGTTGTCGCGACCAGCACAATGGTTGACAACAGCGGCGTGAGAAAAGCGAACACCGCGATGCGCTGCGGACTACCGGCCTTGAGCGCCGCATCCCACAGGAAGAACGCGCCGCCCAGCGGCCCGACGCCAAGTAGCGCGATGCGCAGCCAGTTACCCGCCGAACAAGGCATGGCAGAGCAGCGAAAGAGCACCGGAAAGCGCCGCTAAACCGCCGACGGCCGCCGTCTCGAAATGCGCGACGCGGCGCGTCCCCAGCGAATACGACGACCACACGAAGGCGGCGGCGAGCGCGTACAGGTAACCCGAATGAAACTCGGCGGATAACCCGACGCCGACCGCAGCGCGCCCGAGAATCGCGACGCCGGCGCCGGCAAAGCCGAGATGCGCCGCGCGCAGCGTCGATCCCGGTAGGATGACCGGCGCCAGCACCACCATCCCGAGCGGCCACAGGTAGTTGATCAGGTTCGCCTCCAGCGCCGGCACCCGGCGCAGCGCGAGGAACAAGAGGAGATGGAAGCCGAACAGGCCATAGACGCCGAGCAGCATCATCCTCGCGGGGATACGCCACGCGGCGAGACGAAAACGCGAGAGCGGCAGCGCGATCAGACTCCCGGTCAGGAGCGCGAGGCCGGTCAGCAGGAACGGAGGCACGTGCGCCAGTTCGACGCCCAGCGCGGCGAGGACGGACCACAGGGCGATAGCGGACAAGGCTTGGAGATCGGATTTCATGGCGCCAGCGTAGCCTTGAAGCGCGCCGGCAGGCTCCGGTCTGTCGTCGCGTTTCGCCGGTCAGCGCCGCGTCAGGCGCCGCAAGGCCGCCGTCGAACGCCGATGGCGAGCGTAACCCGCGCGTGCTGCCGCCTTGGCGACGCTTATCCCCGCGGCGCGCAGCAAACGCGCCCGTTCGAGACGCAGGCGGCGCACCCACTGCATCGGGCTGCAGCCGATCTCCTCGAAGCATCTGGTACGGAGGTTCCTCGGACGAAGCCGACCTTGATCTGTGGCGTAGAGCCCGGCGGTAATCTGTCCCGTAGCTGCCGCTCTAGATAGATCCAAAGCAACAGCTCTCTCTAGTGTTTTATGGCCTGGTCATCATGAGCATCACCGAACCACGCACTGTCAATGGCTTGGAGCATCTCGTCGGGCGTGAGTTGCTGTGTCATGCGTCCGCGCAGCACATGGCGGTGCTCGAAAAACCTGGCGCCACGCGCCATCACCCGGGCTTTCAGCCTTGCGATGAGCTCGTCGCCGAAATGGCTGTTGAAGGTGTTGAACAGCACCACATGCTTGCCGTCGAAACGGTTGTGCTCGACGAAGGCCCAGATCGGCGGCGCGGGGCTATAGAGCCACACGGGGGAGCCCAGCCAGACCGTGTCGAAGAGCGTGAGGTCGATGCTGCGCGGAGTGATCTCGGGCAGCGCTTCCGGTTTTTCCTTCAGCGCGTTCGCGTCCATGAGCGCGTGCGTGAGGCCACCCGGGCCGAGTTGGTAGGCCGGCGCCTCCAACGCAAACAGTTGCGCATCAAGCCGCATGGCCACGTGGCGCGCGGCCAGCGCGGTGTTGCCCGAGCGCGAGAAATACACCACGGCGGTTCGCGATGCACCGGTCATGGCCGACTGATACGGATGCTCGCTTTCCAATTCGCGGGCCTGGCGGCTTTCGATCCAGGAGACGATCAGCACCACTAGGATCGCCACCGCGAGCAGCGTACCGAGCAACAGGGCGATCCACTTGAACATCGCGAGCCTCGCTTTACATGCAATATGGCTTGTCGCCGTCGGTATTGGGCTTGTTCACACCCAGGTTCTCGCCCACATGCAGTGCCGGGTTCGTGATGATTTTTGCGATCAGGTCGCCCACGCTCTTGCGCGAGACCACGGTACCCTTGAAGTCCTGACCTTTTGCGGTGGTTTCATAGTCCACCTCGTCGTCGTCCATCAGCCAGGCTGGGCGCAGGATGGTGTAGTCGAGGCTCGAGGCTTCAATGGCATCGGCCGCGCGCCGGTAAGGCTTGAGGTCTTCGCTGATGAGGGCACGGTTCCATTCCCCGAATTTGCCTGGAATCTCGTCGTAGATGCCGATCGACAGCACGAACACCAAGCGCTTGACGCCTGTGGCCTGCATAGCGGCGATGATGGCCTGTGCCTGTTTATCCAGGTCCTCACCGCTCAGATTGGCATAAACGATGTCCTGTCCGGCCATGGCTTGCTTGAGCAGTTTCTTGTCCAGCACGTTGCCGACGACGACCTTGGCGTTGGTGGGCTCCTGGCCTGTGAGCTTCCTGGGGTCGCGTAGCAGCAGGGTCTGGCTCAGGTTCTGGTTGTCGACCAGCGCCTTGATGACCCACTGCGCGATCTGGCCGCTGGCGCCGAGGATGAGTATGTTTTTCATGCTTGCTTCTCCGATGTGCCGGCAAGGCGCTATCAGCGCCGGCCGGCGGGTTCTCACCGTTACAGGTGCTGTTTGAAGAACGGCACGACCTTGGCCAAGGCGATGGCGACCGGCTCGGGCTTGTCGTACAGGTCGTAGTGCGACCAGCCTTCGGCGACGACGATGTGCTTGTCGGTCGAGGCCGCTCGGCCGTAGATTTCCCAGCCATCGCGATAAGCGCCGAAACCGCCCGGCTTGCTGCCGATGACGATCATCAGGGGCTGGGTCAGCAGTTCCTCAGCGTGCAGGAAGGCATCCCAACCCATGGCCGCGCCGCTGAAGGACATCAGCTGGCTGGTGGCGCCATTGGGCCGCTGGCCGCGCGCGGTCTTGTAGTACTCAGTGGCTTCGAGCACGTCGATGTCGGTGATGCCGGCCTGTTTGGCTGTTTCCACGGATGCCGGCAGGAGGTCGGCCGCGCTGCGTTCAGCACCCTGGGCCTGGGCGGTGCGCATTTGGGCAATCCCTTGAGCCAGTTCGCGCGGCTTGAATTGGGCGAAGCCTTCGCGGATCAGGCGGCCGTAATTCACGCCGGTGATCGACACCAGCGCCTTGATGCGATGGTCGGTGATGCCGGCATGCACCGTGTAGGCACCGCCACCACATACGCCGATCGCGCCGATGCGCTCGGCGTCCACGTAGGACAGCGATTGCAGGTAATCCACGGCGAAGCGGATGTCGGAAACGCGGATGGCCGGGTCTTCGATGAAGCGTGGCGTGCCGCCGCTGGCACCTTGGAAGCTGGCGTCATGCACCAGCACCGCAAAGCCCTGCTCGGCCAGGCCCTTGGCGTAGATGTTGCCGGCGGTCTGCTCCTTGCAACTGCCGATGGGGTGGGTGCTGACGATGGCGGGGTACTTCTTCTTGTCATCGAAGCCAGGCGGCAGGTAGAGGTCGGCGGCGGTTTGCCAGCCCAGGTTCGGGTAGCTGACAGTCTGAATCGTGATCTTGCTCATGGCTATGCTCCTGAGGTTCATGGCGGCCAGTGCTTGTTCGTCAAACACGGGCCATGCTGTCGTTGATCGCTTTACAGCTTTGCTGTGAAGAACGGCACGAGTTGCGAAATCGCCGCATCCACGAATTTCGGCACGTCGTAGAAGGACATGTGGTTGCCGCCTTCCACCACGTGCAGGGTTTTGTCGGTGCTGCCGGCGCGGCGGATCAGGTCTTCGCTCATCCACTTGCTGCCGGCTTCGCTGCCCACCACCATCAGCACCGGCTGGGTTAGGTACACGTCGGCGAAATTGAAGGCGTCGTAGGTCACCAGTTGGGTCAGGTTGCGGGCGTAGGTGAAGCCCGGCGCGTTGGGGTGCTGGCAGCGCGGCGTGTGGTAGTACTCCCAAGCTTCGGCCAGTTCGGCGTTGGGTGCGTCTTCCTTGCGCATGGGAGCGAGCGGGATCGTCATGGCTTGGGCGGCGGTGTCATTGCTGCGGGCCTGGGCGCCGTACTGCAGCAGAGCCATGGCGTCGGCCGACGGTGTTTTGCCATCCCAGCCATTGCGGAACATGGCGCCGATGTTGACCGCGCTCACCGTGCCCAGCGCCTTGATGCGGTGGTCGTTGATCGCTGCGTTGGCCGCGTAGCCGCCACCGGCGCACACGCCCATGGCGGCGATGCGGTCGATATCGATGTAGGAGAGCGTGGTGAGATGGTCGATGACGGCGCTCACGTCCTCGGTACGGATGTACGGGTTCTCCAACTGGCGCGGCTCGCCGCTGCTGGCCCCCTGGTAGGAGGCGTCGAAGGCAACGGTGACAAAGCCGTGCTCGGCCAGCTTGGCGGCGTACAGACCGGCGGCCTGTTCCTTGACGCCGCCGCCGGGGTGAGCAACGACGATGGCCGGGTAGCGCTTGCTGGCGTCGAAACCGGCCGGCGTGTGGATGTCGGCGGCCAGGGTAATGCCTTGACCATTGCGGTTCGGGAAGGTGATGGTTTGCATGGTGTGCTCCTGTTAGTTGGTTTGTGCGCCGACCGGGGTGTCAGTACATGAAGTGAATATTAGAGACGGAATTGAATTGGATAAACGGCCTTTGAAATACATCAGACGTTAGTTAAACTAAACAACATGCCGATCCAACCTTCCTTGCTCTACTCCCTGACCTGGTTCGCCCATATCGCCCGTCACCGCAGCTTCACCAAGGCGGCGACGGAAATGGAGGTCACCCGCGCGGCCCTGTCGCAGCATCTGAAAGGGTTGGAGCAATCACTGGAGGTGCGGCTGCTCAACCGTACGACGCGCGACATGTCGCTGACCGAGGAAGGGCTGCATCTGTATGAGGTTCTGCAGCCTGCGCTGATCGCCATCGAGAAAGCGGTGGCAGAACTGGGAGAAAGCCATGTCGAGCCGTCGGGCCTGATCCGCATGAACACCTCGCGGATCGCCGCCCGCCTGTTGATCGAGCCACACATGGGCGAGTTTCTGGCGCGCTACCCGAAGCTGCGGCTGGAACTGGCGATGAATGACGGTTTCTCCAACATCATCGCCGACGGGCTGGATGCCGGTATTCGCCTGGGTGAGAGCCTGGATGAGCACATGGTGGCGGTGCCGATCACGCCTCCACTCGCCATGGCCATCGTCGGGTCACCGGCCTACCTTGAGCGCCACGGCGTGCCCGAGACACCGGCGGACCTCATGAAGCACAACTGTCTGGCCTACCGCTTCACCTCCAGCGGCACGATCGATCGCTGGGCCTTCACCTCGCCCGATGCCAATGTACGTACCGTCGTGCTTGACCCTCAGGGGAACGCGGTCTTCAACGACGACGACAGCATGCTGCGCGGCGCGCTACAAGGCGTGGGGCTGGTGCAACACATCGACCTGTGCGTGCGTCGGTATCTGGCCGATGGTTCGTTGATACGCGTGCTGGCGGATTGGTGCCCGCCGTTTCCTGGCTTTTATCTCTATGTGCCTTCGCGTGAACAGATGCCGGCCAAGATCCGGGCGCTGATGGATTTCCTGATTGAGAAACGGGAACAGCTCACGCGTGAATCGCGCGAACGCTAGCAGGCATCCAGATGACAAACAGCACTAAAACGTCCGAAACTTGACCAACTTCGGCTGTTCGTAGGCGCATGCGGGTACGTCTGGTTTGGCCGATCAGTTCTCTCTCAACCACGCCTCAGCACAACTGTCCTACTCGGATATCCTGCAGCGCCTTCAGCTCGTCCGCGCTCGGGCCGCGCTGGCCGGTGAAGCAGACAACTTCGCGGGGAACGCCATGTGGCGAAAACGAGAGACTGGACCGAAGCCCGCACGGCTCACGTCAGGCAAGCCGTCCCGACAAAAAAGTATCAACCACCACCTTCCTTATTGGTTGAGGAGCCCTCTCGCGATCTCTACAGTCGCATGAAGAAAAAAACGGCGGCCTCGTTGCGCGGCAACACCGTCGACAACACCACCCGGCCCGGCGCCGGGCAGAGGGCTCGGGGAAATCATTCCTTCGGCAGTTCAACGAGACAGCGTCGCGCCGTACGAAGCCGTGCCGCGCGTTCGACGGCATTCGCACGTTCCGGCTTCATCGAACGACTCACCAACCTACGTTTTGGATGGATAACGACACATGAAAAACCTCACCATCGCACACCGCATCGTCCTGATGATCTGCGTTTCCGTTCTTTCCCTGCTGTTGGTCGGCTTTGTCGGGCTGTTCGTGTCGCAGCGGGGAAGCGACAACATCAAGGAAATCAGCGAGGGCGCCATGCCGCGCATCCAGGCGCTCGGCGAAGTGCGTCATATCTTCATGGAGGCGCGCGTCAACATGTACTCGATCTTCCTGAATACCGACGAGATGGAGATGGATGTCCTCGAACAGCGGCTCGGCGGGCACGTCGGCGAGATCAACATGAAGCTCAAGAACTACGAGAAGCTGATCGCCAGCGATGAGGACAAGAAGCTGCTCGAGGCCGACGTCGCGAACGTCCATGCCTACATGGACTACTTCAGCAACGAAATCATGCCACTCCTGCGCGGCAAGGAGAACGACAAGGCGCGCGATCTGTTGATGTCCAAGCTGGCGCCGCTCGGCTATTCGGCGCTCAAGGGACTGAACGCGCACATGGAGCACAACACCAGGCTGGCGGCCGACTCGACGAGCCGGACGGTGGCCGCCGCGGCAAACGGGAGGAACGTCTCGATCGGCGCCATGGCGCTCGGCTTCCTCGCCGTCGGCGCGCTGGGCTTCTTCCTGCTCACCAATATCCGCGCCTCGCTGCGCCAGATCCAATCGATGGTCCTGCGCATCGAGAGCGATCTCGACTTCACGGTGCGCGTGAATGTGAGCAAACACGACGAGATCGGCCAGACCACGGACGCCCTCAATCGCTTGCTCGACAAGCTCCAGAGCAATCTCAACACGATCGCCGCCGGTACACAGTCGGTCGCCGCCGCCGCGAGCCAGATGGCGTCGACCTCGGCACACGTCGCCACCGCTTCGACCCAGCAGAGCGAGGCGGCATCGGATATGGCCGCCACCGTCGAAGAGATGACGGTGAGCATCAACCACGTCGCCGACCGCTCGCAGGAGGCCAACCGCATTTCGAGCGAATCCGGCGAGCTGGCGAGTTCCGGCGAGGCGGTCATCGGCCATACGGTCGAGGACATGAACGACATCGCGGCGACGGTCAACGGCGCGGCGAAGCTCATCCATCAGCTGGAAGCGAACAGTGCGCAGATTTCGAACGTCGTCGCCGTCATCCGCGACGTGGCCGACCAGACCAACCTGCTGGCCCTGAACGCGGCCATCGAGGCAGCGCGCGCCGGCGAACAGGGCCGCGGCTTCGCCGTCGTCGCCGACGAAGTGCGCAAACTTGCCGAACGGACGTCTTCCTCGACCAAGGAAATCTCGAACACGATCGACACCATGCGCGCGAGTGCCGGGGACGCGGTCGCCAGCATGCGGGACGTGGTCGGCCGCGTCGCGCTCGGCGTCGAACGCGCGCGGGAGGCCAACAGCTCGATCAAGCAGATCGGCGAAGGCAGCCGCAAGGCCGTGCACATGGTGGAAGAGATCACCGCCGCCATCCGCGAACAGGGTTCGGCCACCAACAACATCGCCACGCAGGTCGAGCGCATCGCCCAAATGTCCGAGCAAAGCAGCGCCGCCGCCGCGAACAGCAATGAGGCCGCGCGGGAACTCGACCGCCTGGCCGCCGAGATGCAACGCGTGGTCAGCGCGTACCGGCTCTGATCGACTGCGTTTTCCGCAACCCGGCCGCTTTCGTGTCCGGCCGGGCAAGCCGCTCACGGCTCGTCGATCTGCCGGCGGTCGCTCGTCCGGGGCGTCTTGCGCCGATCGCTATGCAGGCTCCGCCGTTGCCGGAATGGGCGGAAGCGCCGGTACAGCCGGGCGGCGATCCAGACCAGCAGCGCTCCACCGGCCAACAACGGCAACCATTCCGGCACGTGTTCAGAAACAAACTGCGACATGACTCCACCCAACCAGATGCGCTTCGCGCTTCCTGCGTGTTGGGCTGCCGCTTCGTTCGATGGTTCCGCCCCGCGCCGCCCCTCAACCGCCGCTCAGGGCCTGGACGATGAGCAGCTCGCCGTCCGCGCGCAGGGGATGCGAGAGCGTATGGACCATCTCGCCGTCGAAAAACATGCGCATGTGGCGGCGAATGTTCCCCTGCTCATCGACCATGCGAAAGCGGATACCGGGATAGCGCGCGTCGAGGTCGTCCACGATCTCGGCCACCGTCACGCCGTCGGCTTCGACCCAGTTCCCGCCCGTATACGACAGCAAGGCGCCGGGAATCAGCACTCTCACGCCGCTCGGCCTCAGGCGATCGCCGCCGTCTCGACAGCGTAGATCTCCGGCAGATGACGCGCGACGCACGCCCAGTGCCGACCCTCATCGCGGCTCATCCACAGTTCGCCGCTCGTCGTCCCCACGTACAGGCCGACGCTCTGCTCGCTGTCCGCCGTCATCGCCTGCCGCTTCACCGTCCACCATGCCTGGCTCGCCGGGAAACCCTTGTCGAGGCGTTCCCAGCGCTCGCCACCGTCGCGCGTACCGTAAACCGCCGGCTGCCCGTCGGGGCTCGTGCGCGGCCACACCTCGGTGCCGTCCATCGGAAAAACCCAGGCCGTATCGGGATCGCGCGGATGTACGACCATCGGGAAGCCGACATCGCCGACCGCCGCCGGGATGCCGCCGCCGATCCGCCGCCAGGTGTCCGACGGACGATCGAGCCGGTAGATGCCGCAATGATTCTGCTGGTACAGGCGATCCGGGTTGCCCGGACACAGACGCACGCAGTGCGGGTCGTGGAAGGTTACCGTCGCGCGGTCGAAGCCTTCGACGACGTCCATCCCGTCGATCAGCACCGAAAAGCTCTGCCCGCCGTCGCGCGACTCGTGCACGCCGCCGCTCGACATCGCGAAGTACAGATGCCGGGCGTCGCGTGGGTCGACGAGGATCGAATGCAGCTTCGGGCCGTCCGGCGTCCCGTCCTTTTCCGACCCCATCCACTCGCGATAGCGCGGATCGTCGTTGATGCACGAAAACGGCGCCCAGATCCGGCCACCGTCCTCGCTGCGGAACAGTCCCTGCGGCGACGTGCCGGCGTACCACACGTCCGTCTCCTCGGGATGGCCGGGCGCCAGCCAGAAGGTATGATCGACCGCGCGCCCCGGCAAGCCGTTCTGCCCCAGCCCGAAAGCCGGCGGCTGCTTCGCCTCCTGCCACGTCCGGCCCAGATCGGTCGAACGGAAGATGGTCGGGCCGAGATGCCCGGTCTTTGTGGCGGCCAGCAAGGTCCGCCCGTCGCGCGGATCAAGCAGCACATGGCTGACGATATGGCCGAGAAAATGCGGTCCATCCACCCGCCACGCATGGCGTTCGGTATCGCCGTGAAAGAACCAGGCTCCTTTGCGCGTCGCAACGAGGATTGCGAGATGCTTCCGATCGGACTTCCCCGCGCTCATGCTCGCTCCTTGCTGGTGTTGTTACGCGAGGACTGCGGTACTTCGACCCGAACCGTCGCAACGGCAACCGGCCTTGCGTCGCGATGCCATGCCGGTCATTCGCCGGATGCAACGCTGCCGGTCACTTGGCGTCCTCGGACGGTATGTTGAACAAGGTTTCCCAATAGCCTTCGGTTTTGACACTCCCTCGACCGAAGACTTCGTTTTCGTCGATCAGATGCGAGCGTTGATCCTTTGCCCATCGTCGATCAATGCCCAACGGCGGCGTGCCGGTCGAATCGCTGCGGCGCCGATCGGCCCCGGTTCGATGTTCATCCTGAATACGCATCATCGCCCTCCACATGGCAACGACGGTGGAACCGGCTTGCACCGGCATGACGGCAACCTCACCCTCGCGCCGCCTTGTCAATAGCGAATTACCGAGGCTCCAACGCACCGGCACGACCCCTCGGGATCGTCTTCGGGGAAACGACGTCGCTCGCCGACGGGGGAATCGGAGTCGCAACGGCAGTAGTCATTAGTCGAATACCGGAGAAAATTGTTCAACTTTTTTTGCCTATTCCGCAAGCACCGGTTCTGCCCGCTCGTCTTCACTGCCTAAGGTTTGAACACACGGCGTCGTTAGCTTATGGCAGAGTGCGCGAGTTGGGCGCCGCGCGCACAAACAGCTGGTTGGCGGCGTACCGGTTGCTCCGAGAGGCATGCCGCGCATCGAATCCGGCGATATGGTGAGATCGCTTGAAACGACTACAACAAAGGTATTTGGGAAGTCCTGATGAAGAGATTCGTTCCGTGGGTGGCAATTCTCCTGCTGGTGGCCGCGCAGGCGACAACCGCAGGTTCCGCGACATCGCGCTTCGCCGAATTGAAACCGCAGCAGCAGCAAGCCCGGGCGGCTTTACTGGCCACGCAAGTGTTGAGTCAGTACCACTACAAGGCCGTGCCGCTCGATGATTCGATGTCGGAGAAGATCTTCGACAACTATCTCAAGGCGCTGGACCCCGAAAAACAGTATTTCACGCAGTCGGACATCGACGAGTTGTCCCGCTATCGCACCAGCCTGGACGACGCCATCGTCCGCGAAGATCTCTCCGCACCGTTCGAGATATTCAACCGCTTCACGCGGTGCGTCTCCGAACGGCTGGCCGACGCCCAGAACTTGCTGCAGGAGAACTTCGACTTCGGGAAGAACGAAAGCTACAGCCGCGAACGGTCCAGGTCGGCCTGGCCGGCCAATGAGAGCGAGATGCGCGATCTTTGGCGGAAGCGGGTAAAAAGCGACTGGCTGGGACTCAAGCTCGCGGGAAAGGACGACGCCGGCATCCGCGAGGTGCTGGGCAAACGCTACGACGCGGCCGTCAAGCGTGTCGGCAAGATACAGAGCGCCGACGCATTCCAGTCCTTCATGAACGCCTACACGATGGCGATCGAGCCGCACACCAACTACATGGGGTCGCGGGAGGCGGAAGATTTCGACATTTCGAGACGGCTCTCGCTCGTCGGCATCGGGGCGATACTGGTCGAAAAGGAAGAGTGCGCAACCGTTCGCGAGCTCGTGCCCGGCAGCCCGGCGGCGCTCTCCGGACAGTTGAAGGTCGGCGATCGGATCGTTGGCGTCGCGCAGGGCGAAGGCAACCCGGTGACCGATGTCTTCGGCTGGCGGATCGACGACACCGTTGCCCTGATTCGTGGCGAAGCCGACTCCGTGGTGGTGCTCGAGGTGCTGCCGGCCGACGCCGCGCTGCAAGGGAAGCGCAGACTGGTGCCGATTGTGCGCAAGCGGGTCAGTCTCGAGGATCAGGCGGCCAGGAAGTCAATCGTTCCAATCGTGGCGGACGGAACGGAAGCGCGCATCGGCGTGATCACGCTGCCGTCGTTCTATACCGATGTCGAAGCGCAGCAGAAAGGCGATCCCGAATACAGGAGCGCGACCCGCGACGTGGCGCGTCTGCTGGGCGAACTCAAGGCGGCACGGGTCGACGGCATTCTCATCGACTTGCGCGACAACGGCGGCGGCTCGTTGGGCGAGGTGATCGAACTGACCGGCCTGTTCGTCGGCAAGGGGCCGGTCGTCCAAAGGCGCGAGGCCGACGGCAAGATCAGCGTCGAGGCAAGCACGCGCGCCGATGCCGTGTGGACCGGCCCGCTCGCCGTTCTGATCAACCAGGGCTCGGCGTCGGCATCGGAGATCTTCGCCGCGGCGATTCAGGACTATGGCCGCGGACCGATCATCGGCGAAGGCAGCTTCGGCAAGGGAACCGTCCAGGCGATGGTCAGCCTGGACCGGATCGCGAAAAATACCGAACCGACGCTTGGCGAACTGAAGATGACGGTCGCCCAGTTCTTCCGCCTCAATGGCGGCGCCACCCAGGTGCGCGGCGTCATCCCGGATATTCCGTTTCCCTCGGCGGCCGACAAGGAGAGCTATTGCGAAGCGAGTCTCGACAACGCGCTCCCTTGGGAACAGATCAAGGCAGCCGACTATTCTCCATCCGGCGATTTGATACATCGCATTCCCGCGTTGCATGCGCGTCACGAGGCGAGAGTGAAAAAAGACTCCGACTTCCTGGCCCTGCAGGAGGAGATCGCCGAGATCAGACGTCAGAACGAGAAACGACAGATTTCCCTTAAGGAATCGGATCGGCGCCAGGAACAGGAAGCCAGGATGGCCCGGACGAAAACCCAGGATGATGGCCTGCAGGCCAGCGAAAGAACGCTCGCCAGCGAATTGGCCGGCGAGGAGGCGCGCAAGCGCGCCAAAGACGTCTTGTTGAGTGAGGCGGTCAATATACTCGGCGACGAAATCAGTTTGACCCGGCCAAACCCGGCCGGGCATCGGCTGACCGCGCTCACCGGATCGAACGACTGACGCGATACGCCGGCGCTCTGAAGCATCTGGGAAAATACCCGCATGCTCGGCAATTCAACCTAAAAGCCTCAGTTCAACCACGGCGGACACGGCGCACACGGCGAAAAGCCTGAATTTCTTCCGTTCTTCGTTGCTACCCAATGGGTGATCCTGCAAATCCACATAACGCCCTGCTTTTTCGCTGTGTTCGCTGTGTTCGCCGTGGTTAACTGCTTTTTCTAGGTTCAAACGCCCCGATCAACACTCCTGCGGAGTCGCCATGCCCCAATCGGAATCACCTGTCGCCATCATCGCCCTGGACGCTCCTCCGCGCACCACGCCAAGCTTCTACCCCGAGCCGTTTGCATCGCGCATGGCGAAAAGGCAGAAACGCGCGCTGGGCGATCTTTTCAAGCTATCGAACTTCGGCGTCAACCTGACCCGAATCAGCCCCGGTGGAAGCTCGGCCCTGCGCCATGCGCACGCCACGCAGGACGAATTCATCTACGTCCTCGAAGGCCGCCCCACCCTGATCACCGACGAAGGCGAAACCGAGCTCACGCCGAACATGTGCGCCGGTTTCAAGTGCGGCACCGGCAACGCCCATCAACTCGTCAACCGCACCGACACGGACGTGCTCTATCTCGAGGTCGGCGATCGTAGCGCGGGCGACTCGGTCAGCTACCCGGACGACGACCTGCAGGCCGTTTTTGGCGACGACCGAAAGTGGCATTTCCTGCACAAGGACGGCACGCCGTATTGACGGCCAAACGCAGACGGCTCGTCACGCGTCACCGATCGCTGAGCGCCAGCTTGGCGCCGAGCGAGGCAAAAACGGCGGCAAAACCGTAGCGCATCCAGCGCTGCATGGCGGCCGACTCGATCACCAGTTGACGAAAAGCGTGCGCCAGACAACCGTAGCCGACAAAGACCACGAAGGTCATGGCCATGAAGACGGCGCTGAGCGACAGTAACTGGAACAACGGTTGGGCCGTGCGCGGCTCGACGAACTGCGGCAGGAACGCGAGAAAGAAGATGGTCAGCTTGGGGTTCAGAATGTTGAGCAGAAAGGCCTTGAGCATCAGCGTGGACGCGCCGGCCTTCGCGGAACGGCTGTTGACGGCGAATGCGGACTCGTTGCGCCACGTCGCGTAGGCGACGTAGAAAAGATAGACGACGCCCGCGTACTTGAGCACCTGGAATGCCAGTGCGCTCGTGTGCATCACGGCGGCCAGCCCGAGGACGGTGGCAAGCAGATGTGGAACGATGCCCGCCGTACACCCGAGCGCCGCATGGACACTGGCTTTACGCCCCTGAATCAGCCCGGTGGAAACCGTGTAGATGACGCCCGTACCGGGAATGAGAACGACGACGAGCGAAGTAATGAGGAATTCGATGGTAATCAAGGGTGCTCCGATTGCGTAAATATCGGACAAACCGCGGCGCCCGCGACCTGTTCTCCGATCTGTTCTCCATTCCCGATGATCGCGCTAGAGGCAATTGATCATCAGCTGCGTGACCAGGGTGACCCCGCTTTCGGTCCGCCGGAATCGCTTGGCATCGGCGACCGGGTCCTCGCCGATGACCAATCCCGCCGGGATCCGAACACCCTGATCGACCACACAGCGATTCAGCCGCACGCCGCGCCCGATGTCGACTTCCGGCAACACGACCGACCAGTTGAGCTTGGCGTAGGAATGCACGCGGCAGGCGGTAAACAGCAGCGAGTGGTTGACCTCGCCCGAAACGATACAGCCAGCGGAAATCAACGACTCGATCGACAGCCCGTGGCGATCGTCCTCGTTATGCACGAACTTCGCCGGCGGCAGCTGCGGCTGATAGGTCCAGATCGGCCAGTTCTTGTCGTGGAGATTCAGCGCCGGATCGGTCGCCGCCAGATCGATATTGGTCGCCCAGTACGCATCGATGTTGCCGACGTCGCGCCAGTAGTCCTCCTTGCCCGGTCTCTCGTCGGCCACATGCACGCAGCTGCGCGCGAACGGATGCGCCACCGCGCAGCCGGCTTTCACCGCACGCGGGATGATGTCACGCGCGAAATCGTGGCTCGACGACTGATCGTTCGCGTCGCGCAGCAATTCGTCGTAGAGGTACCTGGCGTTGAAGATGTAAACACCCATGCTGCACAACGAGCGGTCCGGTTTGCCGTCGATGGCAGGCGGGTCCGCCGGCTTCTCGACGAAGTCCGTCACGCGGCGGTCTTCGCCGACGGCCATGACGCCAAAGCTCCTCGCCTCATTGCGCGGCATTTCGATGCTGGCAATGGTGCACTCCGCGCCGCTCTCCACGTGATCGGCCAGCATCTCCGCGTAATTCATCTTGTACACGTGGTCGCCGGCCAGCACGACGACGTACTCGGGCTTGGGATCGTGCGTCGAGATGATGTCGATGTTCTGGTGCACAGCATCGGCCGTGCCGAGGTACCACGCGCCCTCGTCGATTCGCTGCTGCGCCGGCAGCAAGTCGATGAATTCCTTGGCTTCGCCGCGTAGGAACCCCCACCCCCGCTGCAGGTGGCGCAACAGGCTGTGCGACTTGTACTGCGTCAGCACGCTGACCCGCCGTATCCCCGAATTGACGCAGTTCGACATGGCGAAGTCGATGATCCGGTACATACCACCGAAGTACAGCGCGGCGTTGGCCCGTCTCTCCGTCAACTCATGCAACCTGTTGCCGCGTCCGCCCGCGAGGATCACGGCCACGGCCCGGCTGGGGAACTGGAACGATCGTTGTTCCATGGTGACTCTCTCCCAAAAAGTCATGTTGAGGCTAATCGCACCGACGTGCCGGCACCGTGCAACGAACTCTATCGCGACGGCAGGACGCAATCGGTCTTTGTTATCGATTAACCATGCGACGATTGTATGGAGCGACCGCGCTTTCGTCTAGGTTCTGACAGATCGGGAGGTAGCCAACAAAGGAAAAAGTGGAAAGTCGTAGCGAATGGATTACCGGCGTGGAACGACGAGGCCGCGCCGAACCAGTTCCTCGCCGATCTGCACGGCGTTCAGCGCGGCGCCCTTGCGGATGTTGTCGGCGACGATCCACAGGCTGAGTCCGTTCGGCACGCTCTTGTCCTGGCGGATGCGCGAGATGAAGACGGCGTCTTCGCCGGCACAGTCGAGCGGCGTGGCGTAAGCGCCGAGGGTACGACTGTCAACGATCCGGATGCCGGGAAAGGCGGCAAGCCGCTCGCAGGCGCCGGCAACGGAAAGCGGCTGCTCGAATTCGACGTGCACCGCTTCGGCGTGTCCAACCATGACCGGCACGCGCACGCAGGTCGCGCAGACCGGAAGGCTCTCTTCGCCGAGAATCTTTCGGGTTTCGACCTCCATCTTCCATTCTTCCTTGGTCCGGCCGTCCTTAAGGAAGACGTCGATGTGCGGCACAACGTTGAAGGCGATCGGTTTGTCGCCGCCTTCGCTCGAGGCCGCCTTGGCGCGTTCGGATAACGCGCGGATTCCCGCATCGGAAGAATCGGCCTCGCGCTTCAACCGTTCCAGCAAGCGGCGCCCGCCGCCGGAGGCCGACTGGTAGGTGTTGACGACGACACGCTTGATGCGTGCGCCGTCATGAAGCGGTTTGAGCGCCATGACGAGCTGGATCGTGCTGCAGTTCGCCACCGGCAGGATGCGTTTGGCTAGCGCACCGGGCTTCGCGAGTGCACCGCCATTGACCTCCGGGACGATCAACGGCACCTCCGGGTCCATGCGGAAGGCCGATGAATTGTCGATGACGACGCAGCCCCGGGCCGCCGCGCGCGGGCTGGCCTCACGCGAGTTGGCAGCGCCCGTTGACATGAAGAGCAAGTCGGTTCCGCTGAAGTCGTGCGTTGCCAGATCACGAACGGGAAGCCGCTCGCCACGGAATTCTATGGCTCGACCCGCTGTAGCCGATTCTTTCGTCGCCAGCGGCACCAGCGAAGCGATGGGGAATTGCCGCTGTTCGAGGATGCGCAGCATCTCTCGGCCGACATTGCCGGTAGCGCCGCCAACTGCAACAACGAATGACATGAGTTTTCTCCTATCGGTTTTTTAGATTGACCGGAATGACGTTGGCAATGGCCAGCGTTCCGCAGAGCAAGGTGCCGGGCGCGGCGGCAACGGCCTTGGCGGTCGGATTCATCGGTTTGCTAAAAAGATTCAAAGTGATGGATCGCATGCCGCGAGTCTAGGTAGAAACGTCCGATTGACCTAGAGTCTGTTGACAATCAACCCTGAGTACCGATGCTTTTGGCATGGTGTGGCGAATTTGTCGTTCACGCTCAATGGGTTACAAGGAGACTGTTCACAGAGGGCGCTTTGTGGTCATATCCTGACTTTTGGGCAAAGTCAGGATGGTCCGTGTGTGGTTGAGGAATGATCAGTTCGAGCGGATAGCGGCACTGCTTCCTGGCAAGGCCAGCGATCCTGGGCGCACTGCGGTCGACAATCGGCAGTTTGTCGAGGCAGTGCTGTGGATCGCCCGCACAGGGAGTCCGTGGCGCGACCTTCCCCCTGAGTTTGGTTCATGGAACAGCATCTATCAGCGTTTCGCCCGTTGGTCGCGCAGCGGTATCTGGCATCGGGTTTTTGCGCAACTGGCGCAGGACGCCGATTTCGAGGAAGTGTTCATCGACAGCACGATTGTCCGCGCGCATCAGCACGCGGCAGGCGCGCCTCAAAAAAAGGCGACCAGGCGCTCGGGCGCTCGCGGGGCGGACTGAGCACGAAAATTCACGCCTTGGTGGAAGGTCTGGGATCGCTCGCCCGATTCCGCCTGACTGGCGGTGAAGCCGGCGACAGCCCTGAGGCGCTGCCACTGCTGGGGGATCTGAAGCCAGACTCGCTCAGTGCAGACAAGGCCTACGATACCGACGCCATCCTCGAACGCCTCTCCGGGCAAGGGATTAAGGCCGTTATTCCGCCGCGCAGCCATCGTATCGTCCAGCGGCCTTTCGATCACCACCAATACAAAAATCGCAACTTGATCGAGCGCTTCTTCTGCCGCATCAAGCAATTCCGCCGCATTGCCACACGCTACGACAAGCTCGCCGAACGCTTTGCCTCTTTCGTCGCATTGGCCGCCTCCGTCATTTGGCTCGCCTGATTGTCAAACAGACTCTAGGCGGACGGCGATGGGTAAGCTGTACGCATGGCGCACAACTCGTTGCAAGACATTCCACCGACGGAGAGTCTGCTCGCTGCTCTCGAAGCGGCTCGCCTCGGCTCGTTCTCGGCCGCGGCGGCGGAACTGGGCATAACTCACGCGGCCGTCAGCCGGCGCGTTGCGCTGGTCGAGGAATGGACCGGCGTCCGCCTGTTCGAGCGGCACGGACGCGGCGTCATGCTGACGCCGAACGGCCAGCGCGTCGTCGCCCGCGTGCGCGGTGCGCTGGAACAGATCGCGATCCTCGGCCATAGCGGCGCGAAGGCCCGGGTTCCTGTCGTCCGTGTTGCCGTCACGCCGTCCTTCGCCCGTCTATGGCTGTTTCCTCGGCTGAAGGCGATCGAAGGCGAACTACCCGACGTCCGCATCGAAGTGGTTGCCGATCTCAAGCATGCGAATCTCGCCAGCGGCGAGGTCGATCTGGCCGTACGTTACGGACGCGGCGGTTGGCGCGTCGGCGCAGAGCAGCGTCTGTTCGACGAGACACTGGTGCCGGTGATTGCGCCGACGCTGTTGGCCGAGGCAAAAGGACCGGTCACGGCCATCCGTCCGGACGACGTGCTCAAGTGGCCCCTGCTGCACGACGCCGATCCGACGAACTGGCGCGCCTGGAGCGAAACCCACTGCGGCCGCAGTTTGGCGACCAAGCCGAGCGACCGTGTCTTCCTGGACTACGGCTTGGCATTCGCAGCGGCCGCCAACGGCCTGGGCGTCGTGCTGTGGACGCCGGAACTGCACGCCCTGCCGGCCGGACTCCTCGCGTTGAACCATTTGTGCTCGGCCGGACCGCTGACCTATTACCTGCTGCGGCGCACGGGCGACAGCCGCTCGCCGGCGGCGCTGGTCGCCGAGCGCATGTTGGTGGCAAGCCAAGAACCAGGCTGATAACGGCACCGTGTGGTGCCTCCCGGATTCTGCACGCAGCGCAAACATCTGCAAAGAATTTGGCTTGCCGGCAAGGGACTGAAATGCGTCGTGCCGGCGGCGCTCGGCTATCGCGGCGAAGGAGACTTCAACGCCGCACTACCGAAATCGCGGCCGCCGACCGACGTTGTGTCTCAAAGCTGTAGGACATCACCGCAATTGGATTGCCGAGTAGTCAGGCTTCTCCTCAAGGCGTGGCGGTCGCCATTCGGCGGTGGTGACGAAAGTGCCGCACGGCCAAGCACAGCGAAGCGGCCTGCAGCGCGGCGCAGAAATAAAAGGGTGCGCCGATTCGCCAGTCCCCGCGCGGTAAGTGAGAAACCATGCCCAGCAGCGGCGCGCCCAACGTCGGCGCGACGACAGCCATCAGGCTGCTCAGCGAGTTGACCGCGCCCAGCGTCTGGCCCTGGCTGCGGCTGTCGGCGGCTGACGAAATCAAGCTTTGCACCGATGCCGAAACCGTCGTGCTCAGGATGTTGGCGGCGATGATTGCGTACATCATCCAACCCGCCGTTGCCGCGCCCCACAGTACGTTGGCCAGCAGCGAAGACAGCAGACCGACGACGGTCAGCGTCTGTGGCGTGTAGCGCTTGAGCAGTCGTCCGAGCAGGAATGCCTGCGCGACGACGGAGACGATGCCCACCACGGCGAGCGACCACCCGTTTTCCTTCGGCCCCCAGCCAAACTTGAAGGTCGTATAGAGAACCCAGGTCGTATACAGGACGAATTGCGCCAGGGTGCTGAAACCGACGACGCCGATGAGTGATCCGACGCCTTTCAGCCGCGCCAGGGCACGCAACGAATTGGCTGGATTGGCTGCGCGCCAGCGGAAAGGCTTGCGCTGCGCGGCCGACAACGACTCGGGCAGGACGAAGTAGCCGTATAGGAAATTGGCGACAGCAAGACACCCCGCGACCAGGAACGGCAGTTGCAGCCGGACGGCGCCGAGCAATCCGCCCATGACCGGGCCGACGATGAAGCCGACGCCCATCATCGCGCCGATCAGGCCGAAACGCCGGGCGCGTTGCTCGGGTGGCGTGATGTCGGCCACGTAGGCATTGGCGATGGCCGCGTTGGTCTGCAACGCGCCGCTCACGATGCGCACGGCGATCAGCCCCCAGATCGACGTTGACAAGGCGGTGACGAAGAAACTCAGACTCAGCCCGAAAAAACCGAGCAGAAGCATGGGACGACGACCGAAGTGATCCGACAATGCGCCGAGCATCGGCGACGCCAGAAAATTCGACAGGCCGAAGGAAAACGCGACCACGCCGTACCAATACGCCTGATCGGCGGGCGAATCCGAGAAGCTGCCGACCAGCGCCGGCAACACGGGAATGATCAGGCCGATGGCCACCATGTCGATGAGTACGGTCAGCATGATGAAGGGCATCGCCGCTTCACCGGAACGCAGCGATTTAAGCATGGGGCACATCCTGGTCCGACTGCTTCTGGAAGGCCACTTCGGCCAGATCGAGCAAATGGTCGCGCACGTCCGCTGGCCAGCCGGCGATCAACGCCGTAAAGCGCGCGCGGTCCGGTGCGAACAATGCGCGCGTGGCGTCCTCATAGTTCTCCAGATCGCCAGCCATCGCCGACATGAACCGGAAAGCCGCATCCTGCGCCTGCCGGACACGATCCGCGAAAGCGCTGGCGCGCCGGGCCTGCTCGACCAGTTTGCGCAAGGCGACCGAAGCGCCACCGGGCTGGCCGCCCAGCCATTCCCAGTGGCGCGGCAGCAAGGTGACTTCGCGCGCCACCACGCCCAGACGGGGCCGCCCGGGTCCGGCGGGCGGCGCGGGTTGCGCCTCTGCCACGGGCGCATCGTCGCTTGCCGGCGCCACCGGAGCCATCGGGATCCGGTTCAATACGTCGGCGACGCTGCCGCGACAATCGATTTCGATCGACGCGCTGGTCCGTGCGTCGAATACCAGGATTTGAGCAAGCGGATTGGCATCGCTCGCCGCCTTAACCTTAACGGCGACCTCCCGGAGCGAACCGGCGGCAATGCGACGGTTTCCATCAAAGGCGATGCAATCGGGCGTGTTGTCGTTCATCGGATTCTCCTCAGTTCATTTGACGATGCAAATTATATCCGGGTAAAACAAGAATGGTCAATAATACCCGGGTTTAATTATCCATATAGAAAAGCTGAGAACCCGCAGGTCGAGAGGACGTCACTGCGGCAATCGAGGTCCGGATCGGAGAAATCCATCGGCGCCGCGCAGCGCAGACGGGAACCACCACCCCACCGGCTTCGCGCTGCCGATCGAGATGAATGAGATCGGCTTTCCAGGTCGCGATGCATCGCGGCGATCACGCGCACGTCTACTTTGAGCGTGCTGCCGCCGCCGAGGCTGAATCGTCCCCTCGTGATCGGCGGCGACCCGCACACCGTGCCGCGCCGCGATGGCGTAGGCGAAGACGATTAACACCGGCAAAGCACTTCCGTCATGCGCCGTACTTCGCCGCCTTGCCCAATTCAGCCTCGATTTCAAGTAATCGGTTGTATTTCGCGATCCTTTCGCTGCGGCACATGGAACCGGTCTTGATCTGACCACCGCCCATCGCGACCGCAAAGTCGGCCATGAAAGCGTCCTCCGTCTCGCCGGAACGGTGCGAAATGACGAATCCCCAACCTGCTTTGCGGCACAGTTGAATCGCCTCGATGGTTTCCGACACCGTGCCGATCTGATTGAGCTTGATCAGCGCGGCATTACATGCCTTCTCCGAAATGCCGCGGGCGACAAACTTCGGGTTGGTGACCAGCAAATCATCGCCGACGATCTGGATCTTCTGCCCCATAGCCGCCGTCATCGCGGCGAAGCCGGACCAGTCGTTCTCGGCGAGGCCGTCTTCGATGGAGATGATGGGATAGCGGCGTATCCACGCCTGGAACAAGGCAATCATCCCGGCGCTGTCTTTCTCGCCTTGTCCGCTACGCGTCAGGAAATACTTTCCGTCTTCAAAAAACGAACTCGCCGCCGGATCAAGCGCGATGGCAATGTCCGAGCCTGGCTTGTAGCCCGCCTTCTCTATGGCGGCCACGATCAACTCGCAGGCCTCCTCATTGCCGCCCTTGAGTTGCGGTGCAAATCCGCCCTCGTCGCCGACCGAAGTCGCGTAGCCCTTGCCGTGCAACAGCTTCTTCAATGCCTGGAAGGTCTCGGTGCCGTAACGCAAGGCTTCCGCCAGCGACGGCGCGCCGATCGGCATGATCATGAATTCCTGGAAATCGAGGCTCGAATCGGCGTGCTTTCCGCCATTGAGCACGTTCATCATCGGTACCGGCAGGTGCGTCGCGCCGGCACCGCCGAGGTAGGCATAGAGCGGCAAGCCGCATGAGAGCGCCGCTGCCCTGGCAACCGCTTGCGAGGTGCCGAGTGTAGCGTTCGCGCCAAGGCGGGACTTGGTTTCGGTGCCGTCCAGTGCGATAAGCGCCGCGTCGATTTCTGCTTGCCGGAACGGATTGCACCCGTGAAGCGCGGAATTGATTTCTGTATTGACGTTCTTGACCGCCGTGCGCACGCCCTTGCCCTGATAGCGCTTGGGATCGTTATCGCGCAGCTCGGTGGCCTCGTTCTCGCCGGTCAACGCGCCAGACGGTACCGAGGCGGTGCCGACCGTCCCATCGTCCAGAATGACATTGACGCGAACGGTGGGAAAACCTCTCGAGTCGAGGACTTCAAGAGCGTTCACGGTTTGAATGTGGGCTTTCATGTCTTGCTCCTTCGTAAGCGCGCCACGAGCACGGCGCAATGTGCTTGTTTCAGTTGCGTTCCGGTTCCCCGAGCACGCCAAACTCGACCGGCGTCTTGACGTAGAAAAGATGAACACCTTCCGCTTTCAGAAATTCGAACAGCTGCAAGGATTCTTCCTCGCTGACCGCCATCACTACCTCCTGCGGTTGATCGGCCAGTTCGAAAAAGCGTGCCGAGTGAATACATCGATGATGGCCGTAGCCTTCGCTCCCGGTAACGATGGTCGCGCCATGTACGCCGATATCGCGTGCGGCGAGCATCAGCCACTCGGCCAGCGGTTTGTGCTTGTGGTGACGATCCTGCTGGGTAAAGAACGTGATCTGATAACCATTCATCGCACTTTCCTCACAGATATTTGAACAATTGGCCGGTCGCCAGCCCCGCCAGTGTGGTCAGCAGCGCGCCGACGACATGCGCGGCAACGGACGCCACCGCCCACATCAGCCTCCCTTCCTGAAGCAAGGTGACGACTTCGCCGAGAACGTTGAAAAAGTCGTCAAGCCGCCGCAAAAGCCGGTGATCAGGAACAGACGCCACTCCGGTGCGAGATTCGGCATCAGTGCAAAACAGGCGATTGCCACGCCGACGATGTAGCCACCGATCAAATTCGCGGCAAGCGTACCGGGGGGTAATGAGGGAAGAAGGCTGTTGAGGCCGGACCCCAGCCTCCAGCGCATGAGCGCTCCAAGTGATGCGCCCAGAGAAATGGCGAGAATCGTTTTCCACATCGTCCTGTCCATCGTTGGTGGTTTCGCTTGGACAGGACTACCTACGCGACCCGTCCGGGTTCAAACGTAGGCATCATCAGCCCCGGATGAAAACGAGGCAGTTAAAGGAGGAATGCCATCTCCGCTGGCTTCACTATAGACAGCGTTTGATGGATGCGCAAAACGAGATGCAAATCCGGCGTTGGTGTCGATGCATCCCTTGCCGAACGGCAAAGCAGCCAGAAGTCTAGATCGGAATCCGCGTCGCCGACTTGATCTCGCGCAACGACAGGCTCGACTGAATCGATACCACGCCCGGCTGTCGGCGCACGGCGGAGTCGATGAATCGTCCGTAACTCTCCAGATCGCTCGCCAACACCGTCAGCAAGTAGTCGGCCTCGCCGGCGATCTCGTGACAGGTCAGCACTTCGGGCAGCGAGGTCATCAATTTCTCGAAGCGCTCGGGCGCCTCGCCCGATTGATCGCCAAAACGCACAAAGGCAAACGCGATTACGTTGTAGCCAAGCTTTCGGCGGTCGAGGTTGGCCTGGTAATCCTTGATGAAACCGAGTTCTTCCAGGCGCTTACGCCGTCGCCAACACGGCGTCGTGCTCAGCGACAGACGCTCTCCCAAGGACGCGCTCGACAGGTTGCCATCTGCCTGGAGCAGCCTGAGCATCTCCTTGTCAACGGAATCAAGGCTGTCATCGTGAATAACGTTGCTCATATCGGCCAATCCATGAAATGTTCATTTCAAAATTCTGGCAAACAAGGAGCATTTAGCAAAGGAATTCCGGTCCGGACGGACCAAAATATCTCCTATCCAAAATCCCAACCGGAGCCCGTACCACCATGACGATCGAACTCACCGCCTTTCAGGGAAACGCCGGGGAGCACAACCTGCTGGCCATTCCCGGCGCAAAAGTAATCACCCAAAAACTGGGCGAGTGGTTTCAAAGCACGGTCACGTCGATCGGCACGCCGTCGTCCGAGCTGTGCACGGGTTGGTCAACCGACCTGGATCGCGCGTTGCCCAGCCTGAAGGCCTTTCAGTATCACCTCGAACGCGTCTATTCGTCCGGCAAACGATCGATCGCGGCAACCGGCCGATGTGCGGTTTCCTTGGCAACCCTTCCCCTCATTGCCAGGCACTTCCCCGACGCGTGCGTCGTCTGGTTCGACGCCCACGCGGATTTGAACACACCCGATTCGACCCTTTCCGGCTACCTGGGCGGACTCGCGCTGTCCGGCCCGCTCGGTCTGTGGGATACCGGCCTTGGCGCCGGCCTGCGAGTTGAGAACGTCGTGCTGGTCGGACAACGCGACATCGATCCGTTCGAAGCAGAGTTCATCCGCGAACGCCGGATTCCTCTGGTCAACGCCGGTGCCGATATCGCGGACACGCTCGCGCGGGCGATTGCCGGACGGCCGGTCTACGTGCATATCGACTGCGACGTATTGAGTCCGGGCATCGTGCCGACCGACTATGTGCACGACGGCGGACTCAGTCTTCACGAACTGCGCAACGCTTGTGTCGCCATGGCCCAAAATGAAGTCGTCGGCGTTGAAATCGCCGAATTCCAGCACGCATGGACGACGGACGGAGATCCCGTTTCTCCGACGCCATTGCTCGAAGCGCTGCTTCCGATCATGGAAAGATGCCGTTTGGCAGTTGCGCCGGGTTAAGCGGGCCGACTGAACAATCCGGCAATCCACGCCTTCTGCGCCGACTGGCGATGCAACTCGGTGATCCGGACTAGAAATTCCAGATCGGCACGCGAGGCATCCTCGGCACCGATGTAGAACATCGAGTTCGACGTTGGAAGCCATCACGAGGTGTCGATCAAGCGCCCGCAGCAACCAGTCACGATCTCGGCACGGCTTGTATGTCAGATGCTGGTCGGACGCCGGCACCGAGATATCGATGCGGTGAACGCCAAGCCCGCAACACGCTGCGATGTCGAGTTTTTCGCCGAGGCTGAACGCGACCCCGGCCGACTGCTCGCCGTCACGCAGCGTCGTATCGTTGATGATCGCGGTCTTGGACTCGCTTGTCGGCATACAGGCTCCTGAACTGGTTCAAGCAATTCCGGTGCCCGTGACCCTGCTTATCTAACGCATTGAATCTACTCAAAAACCAAACATGCCTCCATCTCGCGCTCGACAAATTGTCGCGAATCGAACAACAAACATCCTCCTTCCCGCGCTCAGCGCTCCGAAAAAACCTGAAACGACTTCCTGCACAGGACGACAGAGCGTTACATCACGTCACACATGGGAAACCACGCGGATTCGTTTTTCGCCGATCATCGAACCCATTGAAAAACTGCTGTCACATGAATGACCTACGCTTGCTGACACAGGTTGCAGCTCAAACGGAGTCTCGGTCATGATCAGTGCCCTTGTTGAAATGCTCGGCAACTTCTATGTGAACAACGATCTGGCGAATGTCGAAATGATCGCACGCAGCATTCAGTCGGCCGTTCCCAGCGATCAGGTTTCATTGCTTTTCCTTGGACTCACCTACTACAAGACGGGGCGAGCCAGGCAAGCGCTCGACACCTTCGACAAAGTCACATCAAGACGGCGCGCGAGGGGCGCGAATCTGTTGAAGGCTGAGGAACCGCGCTTGCCGGAAGGCGACTCCGCTGCCGTTGCCTGTTATGAAGAAGCCACCCGGCGCAGTCCCTTGCTGGCTCGCCTGTGGTGCGATCTGGGCGCCGCCTTGCTCGAATTGCGCAAGTTCGACCTCGCCATCCCGGCTTTTCGCAGCTCACTGAAGGCGCAACCGAACGACGAAGCCTATCGAGGCCTTGGCCAGGTCTACCGTCGGCGACGGAACTTCGTCGCGGCACGCCAATGTTTTGGTTGGGTTCGCAAACTCCGCGCGCGCTTTGCCGCAAGCGCCCGTCCGAGCGAACCCTCGACGGCCTAGGCGTCCGCCAGAACCGGCGCACCCTGGCCTCCATTGAACCCATCGAATCGACGCAATCGGCCGGCTTTCCATTTTCCCGCCAATTCGTGCGATTCGTCACCCGCAGGCAGGGTGACCCGTTGAGGAGGAAATCATCATGATCAACGAACCGCTTCCCATCCCGCCCAAGAAACGCATCGCGCTTGTCGCCCACGACAACAAGAAGCAGGATCTTCTCGAGTGGGCGCATTTCAACCGCGGATCGCTCGTCAAGCACGAGTTGTGCGCCACCGGTACCACTGGCTCTTTGCTCGAAAAGACGCTCGGCGTCAACATCCTCAAGCTGCAGAGCGGTCCGCTCGGTGGCGACCAGCAGATCGGCGCCAAGATCGCCGAAGGTGTGATCGACTTCATCATCTTCTTCTGGGATCCGCTCGAACCCCAACCCCACGACCCCGACGTCAAGGCCTTGCTGCGTCTCGCCGTCGTCTGGAACGTGCCGGTCGCCTGCAACCGGGCCTCGGCGGACTTCATGATTTCGTCGCCCTTGATGTCTTCCGCCTACGAGCGCGCGCTGCCTGACTTCGAGATACACAGAAATCGCTTCGAAGCACCTATGGTCCCGGACACTGACGACGAAGATGAGATTAGGAGCGAAACACCGCTGCCGGCTTGACGCCTGATTGATCGGCACGACGGGGCATCTGCTGCCCCGTTTCTCCTGCTCGCACGAATCCCCGATTGGTAACGCACGCCGGTTTCCCGCGTCTTCGATACATCGTGAGACAATGCCGCCTCGCGCCTGCCAGAGCGAACCTCGCTCTTCCCCGAAGCAGGCGCACAATGCCCATCCAACCCGGCAATCAGGCAATCGATGATCCCAGCATCAGTCCAGGAACCCATAGTCTTCGTCGATCTCGAGACGACCGGCGCGAACTTCGCCAACGACCGCGTCATCGAGATCGGCATCGTCGAAGTTGACAACGACGGCGTGCGCGAATGGAGTTCGCTGATCAATCCAGACGCCACGATCTCGCCCTTCATCACCGGGCTAACCGGAATCGATACCGCCATGGTGTCGTCGGCGCCCCGTTTCGCGGATGTTGCTCAGCTCGTCCTTGAGAAGCTGCGTGGGCGCCTGTTCGTTGCCCACAACGCGCGTTTCGACTACACCTTCCTCAAGCGCGAATTCCTGCGGCTCGGCGTCGGTTTCCAGGCAACCAACCTGTGTACCGTGAAATTCTCGCGCAAGCTGTTTCCGGAATACCATCGACATAGCCTCGACGCGCTGGTCAGCCGCTACGGAATCGTCGTCGGCGCGCGTCACCGGGCGCTGGCCGACGCCAAGGTGCTGTGGGATCTCTGGCAGCACTGGCAGGCGATTGTCCCCGCCGAGAACTTCACGCGTACGCTCGAGGCCATCGTCGGCAGGCCGGAATTGCCGCCGCAGATCGACACCTCGATCGTCGGCGATTTGCCGGAAGCGCCGGGGGCCTACGCCATGTATAACCAGGAAGGCGGGCTGCTGCTCGTCAAGCGCAGCACGAACATCCGCCAGCAGGTGCTTGCGCATTTTGCGCCAGGCAACCGGGATACCGCGCTTGTCCGCAACACCTGCCGGATCGAATGGCGGGAGGCCGCCGGTGAACTCGGCGCGCGCCTCATCGAACACCAGTTGGGCGCAGCCAACCGAAAATCGTCCGACGATCTTTGCGCGTGGCAGCTCGTCAAGCATGGCGAAGGCGATTTCCGGCCGCAACTGGTTTTCGCCCGTGATATGGATTTTGCCGGCACGGCCGATCTGTTCGGCCTCTACACCAACAAGCGCGAAGCCACTACCGCGTTGCGCAAGCTGGCCGAAGCGCAAAAGCTTTGCCATCACCACACGGGTCTGGGAATAGGCAAGCCAGGCGAGGCCTGCGTCGGCTACAAGCAGCGAACTTGCCGGGGCGTCTGTATCGGGAAGGAGTCGGTATCGCTGCACAGCGCGCGCCTGATGACGGCACTAGCCAAGTTCAAGCTCAATCCTTGGCCATATTCAGGGCCGGTCGCCTTGATTGAACGCGACGAATTCGGCACGCGCGAGGACTTCCACGTAATCAGTCAATGGCGCCATCTTGGCACCGCGCACAACGCGCAGCAATTGGCGGACATCTTGGAGAACCGCTTCGATCCGGGGTTTGACGCCGATATCTACCGCATTCTCAACAAGTTCATGAAGGCCGGGAAAGTCCGCTTGCACCCCTTGACGCAGTTCTGAGACTGCAGGCTGTCTCAAGGCGGGTCAGGCGGATCTTCTACTTTTGCACATCAAGTACGACCTTCTTGCCCGAACGCCCGCCAGCCTCGCGCAGGATGGCCTCGATGTCGGTATTGGCGCTCTTGAGCGCCCAGTCCACGGCGGTCTCGCCGTTTTCGTTTTCCACCGTCGGATCAGCGCGGTTCTTCAACAGGAATTGAACCACTTCGACGTGCCCCAGGCGTGACGCGAAGAACAATGCGGTTGAACCATTACCGGTCTTGCCGTTCACCTCGGCGCCGTGCTTCAGCAAGTATTCGACGATCTCGAGATGTCCGTTATAGGCGGCGTAGGACAGCGGCGGCCAGCCGTAGTAATTGATCTCGGCGCCGGCCTCGACCAGCCGCTTTACGTAAGCCGTTCTACCGTTATAGGCGGCGATGCTGACTGCCGTTTCTCCATGCTTGTTGCGTGTGTTCAGACGCGCCCGGTGTGCCAAAAGGTAATCCACCGCCTCGGGGATATCCCGCTTCACCGCCTGGGTTAGCAGCGTATTGCCCTCGCGATCGACCGTATTCACGTCCACCCCGCGCTTGAGCAGATCGATGATGGCCGAGGAATCCTGCCGAATCATCGCCTCTTCCATATCCTCGTAAGCGCCGGCATGGACAAGGACTGGAAGCAACAACGCGAAAAGAAAGGTGAGTGTTTTCATGGCGAAACAGCCTCCCGAACCAGTGGGAAAAGACGGAGGAAATTACCGGTGGTCGCCGTTGCCACTTCCTCGAGAGAAATGCCGCGCAAACGGGCGATTTCCTCGGCGACGTGCCTGACGTAACCGGGCTGGTTGAGCTTGCCGCGATACGGAACCGGCGCGAGGTAAGGCGCATCGGTCTCGACGAGCAATCGATCGAGCGGCACACGCCGCGCAACGTCCTTGACGACGAGCGCGTTCTTGAAGGTCACGATGCCGGACAGCGAAATATGGAAACCGAGATCCAGTACTGCTTCGGCCACCTCCCAGGTTTCCGTGAAGCAATGAAAAATGCCGCCGACGCGCTCCGCCCCTTCCTCGGCCAACACGCGCAAGGTATCCGTCGTTGCCTCCCGGTTGTGGATCACGAGCGGCTTGCCGGCTTCGATGGCGGCACGGATATGCACGCGGAAGCGATCTCGCTGCCATTCCGGCGCATCCTTCTGCCAGTAGTAGTCGAGGCCCGTCTCGCCGATCGCGATGACCTTCGGGTGCTGCGCCAGTTCGACGAGGTCGGCAACCGATGGCTCGCGAACATCGGTCGTTTCCGGATGCACGCCGACCGAAGCGAAGATTCCGGGAGTCGATTCGGCAAGCGCCAGAACACGCGGGAAGTCTTCAAGGGTAACGCCGATGCAGACCGCGCCACGCACGTCGTTATCGCGCATCAACGCGAGCACATTCGTGAGGTTGGCGGCAAGGTCCGGGAAATCGAGGTGGCAGTGCGAATCGACGAGCATCGGCAGCAATTCTGGAAACGGAAGACAGGACTACATCGTGTGCGTCGGGCGCGTCGATTGCATGACGCCGCCGAGCAGGCCTTCGATCTTGCGCCGTGCTTCGACGCCGCTTTCGTCATTCTTGAAATGCACGCCGATGCCTTGCGCCTTGCTGTTCTGCGCGCCGGCCGGCGTGATCCAGACGACCGTGCCGGCAATCGGCAACTTGGCTGGATCGTCCATCAGCGAAAGCAGCATGAATACTTCGTCGCCGATGTTGTAGCTGCGCGTCGTCGGAATGAAGATGCCGCCGTTTTTCAGAACCGGCATGAATGCCGCGTAAAGCGCCGACTTCGAATTGATGTTCAGCGACAGAACGCTTGGGCGCGGCGCAACACCAGCGGGTTTTGAATCGGTGGCTTCAGCCATATCCGCCTCAGGCAGTCTGGAACATCGTCACGTAACTCATGAAGAACTCTTCGAGAAACAGACGGCTATTCAAGGGTTGTTCACAATGCATCCGGTATTGTAGCGTTTTCCGGTTGAAGGCCAATACGCGCACCGTGCCGGCCATCCTGGCAAGTTTCTCGATGGTCGGCGTTTGTGACTTGAAGTAGCGCGGCGGCTGCCCTTCGCATACCAGCGCCAGATCGTAAATCCATTTCTGCGACCACTCGATCGTCCGCTTGAGCGGCGCCGGCCTTTTCTCGGCCTTGACGACGCGATCGAGCGAGGTCGCCGCCGACAGTGGATCGAGCCGATTGCCGCGCGACAGCTCGGCCATCAACGCGTCGAGCAATACGCGCTCCTCGCTGGATCCCAGTTCGACCGCCAGCAAAGGCGAGCCGCCCGCCAACGCAAGCCAGTGGTCGACGTCGCCCACGCCGGTCTGCCGCAACCATTCGGCGCCGCGTGCACGGTCCGGTTGCGGGACGGTGATTGACTGGCAGCGACTGCGGATCGTCGGCAACAACCGTTCAGGTTCACTTGAAACCAGTATAAACAGAGTACTTACAATAGGTTCTTCAAGTGATTTGAGAAGAGAATTCGCCGTTGACCGGTTCATCGCTTCGGCCGGGTTGACGAGTACCACGCGCGCACCGTGCCGATGCGTTCCCACATGCAGAAAGTCATCCAGCGCACGCACTTGGTCGATCGTAATCTGCTGGCTCGGCTTTGTCTTCTTGCCGCCCGACTCAGCAGTCTCATCGTCGTCCCCAGCCAATGCATCGGGTTGCAGCAAGCGAAAATCGGGGTGGTTTCCCTGCGCCAGCCAACCGCAGGCGGGACAGGTTCCCGCACGCTTCGTATCTCGCCGTCGGCTTCTCGCACAACAGAGATTCCGCGAAAGCACGCACCAGGTCGAACTTGCCTATTCCACGCTGCCCGGAGATCAGGAGCGCATGCGGCAACCTCGCTCGACGTAATTCGAGCTGCGCCCAAACCTCGCTGTGTAGATCGATAATATTCATAAACAGAGGCTTAAGACTCGTTCCTCAACTTGAATCTTGATATCGCGCACGGACTGACTTGCATCAACGATGCAAATCCGCCCCGGCGCCTCCGCGGCACGTTCGAGGTACGCGGTACGAACCCTTGAATGGAAATCGGCTTTTTCTTGCTCGAATCGATCAAGCACGCGCCCTTGAGCCGCAATACGTCCGCTCGCCACTTCCGGCGCGAGGTCAAACAGAAAGGTCAGATCGGGCTGCAGATGGCCGTGCACCCACTGTTCGAGCGCAGCGCATTTTTGCTTGTCCAGGCCACGGCCACCGCCCTGGTAGGCGAACGAAGCATCGCTGAAACGATCGCAAATGACCCAGTCGCCACGTTCCAATGCCGGCTCGATGACTTCGGCCAAATGCTCGCGGCGCGCGGCGAACATCAGCATGGCCTCGGTCTCGAGATGCATCGGCTCGTTCAGAAGGAGTTCGCGAAGCTTCTCGCCGAGTGGTGTCCCCCCCGGCTCCCGTGTCGAAATCGCAGTCAGGCCACGCGAGCGCACAAGGTCGACCACCGCTGCGATGTGCGTGCTCTTGCCTGCGCCATCGATTCCTTCGAAAGTGATGAATTTTCCCCGTTTCCTGGTCGGATCGGGCTGCCTCGATTCACTCAACGTCTTCCACCTTTCTGATAGCGGCCGACCGCCTGGTTGTGTTCATCAAGCGTCCGCGAAAACTGGCTGCTGCCATCGCCGCGCGCCACGAAGTACAGCGCCTCGCTTTGCGCCGGACGCAGCGCTGCCTGCAGCGAAGCGAGTCCCGGCATGGCGATGGGCGTCGGCGGCAAGCCAGTCCGTGTGTACGTATTGTAGGGACCGTCGGCCTGCAGGTCGCGCTTGCGCAGGTTGCCGTCGAATCTGGCACCGAGACCATAGATGACGCTAGGATCAGTCTGCAACAGCATGCCTTGACGCAACCGGTTGATGAATACGGCCGCGATCATCGCCCGATCTTGATCGCGCCCGGTCTCCTTCTCAACGATCGAAGCCAGGATCAAGGCTTGATACGGTTTGTCGAAGGGCAGCCCCGGCGCTCTGCTTTCCCACTCCCGTGCGAGGTGTTTTTGCATGGCGCGATAGGCACGCGCCAGAACGTCGATATCCCGACTCTGTTTGGCAAAGAGATAGGTATCGGGGAAGAACAAGCCTTCGGCCGCACGTTCGCTGGCGCCGATCGCAGCGAGGATTTCCTGCTCGGGCAGGTCCTTGCTGTCGTGCCGGAGATCGGGATGCGCGTCGAGACGATCGCGCATCTGCCGGAGCGTCATGCCTTCGACGAAGGTCACGTCGGTCTGCGTCACGTCGCCTTGCGTCAGCTTGCGGATCAGGTCAAGCGGCGTGATCCCGGCCGTCACTTCGTAACTCCCGGCCTTGATGGCGGTATCGACGGCCAATCCACGGCCGAGAACGACCAGCGCCCAGGGTTCGATGCCGACGCCGGCGGCGGCAATATCGCGCGCAGCCGCCCGTAGCCCGGAACCCGGCGCGACGTGAAACTCGACCGGATCGCTCTTGAGCACAAGCGGCGAAGTCACGTACCAGAAAAAAGCCCCCACCGCGGCCGCGATCGCCAGCACGAACAACACGATGAGAGTGGAAAGAAATCTGAGCATCGACCGGCGCAATCAGTAAGCAATGTCTTGGGGATTAAGGAAGAAGGCCGCTTCGGGCTGGCGATATAATAGCTGAAAGCCTCTCGCTCAAACGGATGCCGATGAACCGACCGACCTCGACCGGGTCACATGCTGGCACCGTCCCTCGGCGCATGACCGCTACGAAATTGCAGCCGGCAAGTCAGCAATCGCGGCGACGGGCACGAAACGACTACACACGGATACTGGAAATGATGAACGCGAATTGGCATGAATTTCTCGGCGCGAACGGCGCGAGAATCGATAACGGACTTGTAGCGGATTTCGGCGATCTTCCCGCCGAACTCGCGAGCGCCCGTGACGCGACGGTCGTCGCGCCGCTCGTTCATCTCGCCCTGCTCGAATGCTCGGGCGAGGATGCGAAATCGTTCCTGCACAATCAGCTCACCAGCGACGTGAATCACCTTGCGCCGGACACCGCACAGCACGCCGCGTGGTGCACCGCCAAAGGGCGGATGCAGGCGAGCTTTCTTCACTATCGTACCGGCGGCACGTATCGCTTGCTGCTCTCCGCCGACCTGCTGGCGGCGACGCAGAAGCGTTTGCAGATGTTCGTGCTGCGCTCGAAGGTCAAGATCGCGGACTTGACCGGCGACAACGAATTCATCGGATTGTCGGGACCGAACGCCGAGGCTGCCTTGACCGGCGCCGGTTTGCCAGTGCCGGGTACGCTGCTGGCAAGCGCCACTTTCGGCGACGGAACGATCATCCGCCTCGACGCCTCCCGCTTCGTGCTGGTCTGTTCCTCCACATCCGCGCCCGAGCTTTGGCGCCGTTTGTTGACGCTAGCCAAACCGGCCGGAACGCCGGTCTGGCGCTGGCTTGATGTCAATGCCGGGATTCCGCTGATCACCGAGGCCACCAAAGAGGCTTTCGTCCCACAGATGGCCGATTTCGACAAGATCGGCGGCGTCAGCTTCCACAAAGGCTGCTATCCGGGGCAGGAAATCGTCGCTCGCACGCAGTACCTTGGAAAGGTCAAACGTCACCTTTACCGCATCCACTCGGACGCGCCGGTCGCTGCGGGAATTTCGATCTACGCGCCGGACAGCCCGGAACATCCGTGCGGCATGATCGCCAACGCCGCCCCGTCGCCGGACGGCGGATACGACGCGCTCGCTGTCATCCAGGAGAATTTCGTCGAACTTCCCGGGCTCTCGCTGGGCGAATCCGGCGGTCGAGGATTCTCGATCGCCGGGAACGCTCACTCCTCGGTGATTTCCACCGGCGTATAGACCGGGACACGGTCGAACAGCTCGACGATGTCCGCGTTGTGCATGCGGATACAGCCGTGCGAGCCCGGAATCCCCATTTCAGACTCGTCGGGACTGCCGTGAATGTAGACATAGCGGCGCATGGTATCGACCGAACCCAGCCGGTTGCGCCCAGGCTCGCAGCCGGAAAGCCACAGGATGCGGGTCAGAATCCAGTCTCGCCCCGGAAATCGATCGCCAAGCTCCGACGTGTAGCGTTCGCCAGTCGGGCGCCGCGCGACGAACACCGTGTCGGCCGCGCACCCGTCGCCGATCTTCGCGCGAATAAGATGCCTGCCGCGCGGCGTGCGATAGCTGCCGCTCTCCTCACCGGCGCCCTTGCTGGCAGTCGAAACGGGATAGGTACATAGAACCTGCCCAGCATCGTCAAGAACGCTCAGCCGTTGTTGGGCAATCGACACTCTGATACGCACGGCTACTGCTCTTTCCGCGCGCGCCGACTGGCGAAGAAGCCGGAAAGCAAACGACCGCATTCATCCGCCAGCACGCCGCCCACTACCTGTGTGTGGTGATTCAGCCGCTCGACGGCAAACAGGTCGACGACGCTGCCATGCACCCCCGTCTTCGGATCGCGCGCACCATACACCACGCGCGCAATTCGCGAATGCAGGATTGCGCCGGCGCACATGGCGCACGGTTCGAGCGTCACGAAAAGTTCGCAACCGGGCAGACGGTAGTTATCCAGACTTCGCGCGGCATCGCGCAAAGCGGCGATTTCCGCATGCGCCGTCGGGTCGCTCTCGCCGATCGGCGAGTTGAAGCCGCGCCCGACGATGACCCCTTCGCGGACCACGATCGCGCCCACCGGCACTTCGCCCAGACACTCGGCCGAACGCGCCATCGAAAGCGCCTCGCGCATATAGTATTCGTCATCCATGCGGCGATTCTACCGCAGCGTCGATCACGGCCGAGGCGCGGTAATCGCTGCGCGAACGGGTTGTATCGCCGGCTGTTCATTATTGTCCGTTCGCGCGCCTGAATGCTGACGACTGACATCCCCGCACAACGCGTCGCTGGAACGCTCCGGCGTCCAGAAGAAACTGCAAAGCGAGACGCGCTCACGACCAATGTATTCATCGGACACCACCAAACGTGACGCGCCCTCACGCCTTGGTGCAACATAGTTGCATTTGAGAATCAAATCGGGCAGCATAGCCGCTTTCTCCAGTCAGGCCTTGATCCGCCCATGTCATCGCCAATTCGCATAGCCTCCCTCCAGCATACGCACCGTACGAACGCGCCGCTCTGCGCCAGCGCCGTTTCACGTCTGTTCTGGGCGGCCGGCGCGCTGGCGCTTCTTTGGTGCGCGACCTGGTGGGCGCTGTCATGAAGCTTTCGGGATCGGCCATCCTTGGATTCGACAACCTCACGCTGGGCTATAACCGCCACCCGGCTATCCACCATCTGCATGGCGAAATCAACAAGGGCAGCCTGTTGGCCATCGTCGGTCCGAACGGCGCGGGAAAATCAACGCTGCTCAAGGCGATCGTCGGCGAACTGCGGCCGATGCAAGGGCAAGTTCATTTGAACGGCGTCAGGCGGGAGAGCATCGCTTATCTCACCCAGCAGTCAACCGTCGATGGCAGTTTCCCGATCGTCGTCCACGATTTCGTCGCCATGGGGCTTTGGGCGCAATTCGGCGCGTTCCGCGGGTTCAGCCATCGTGCCCGACATCGCGTCAACGAGGCGATCGCGGCGGTCGGACTGCGCGGGCTCGAGAATCGCCCGATCGGTGAACTTTCCGGCGGTGAACTACAGCGCGCCCGTTTTGCCCGTGTCACGCTCCAGGACTCTCCGCTGGTGCTGCTCGACGAACCCTATGGAGCGATCGACGCCAACACGGTACGCGACCTGGCCACACTGGTCCGTCACTGGAACGCCGAAGGCCGCACCGTGATCAGCGTGCTACATGACTTCGAACACGTCCGTCAGGAGTACCCGGAGACACTGCTTCTTGCGCGCGAAGCGGTCGCGCGCGGCAATACCGCCGATGTGCTCTCCGAAGAAAACCTGATGCGCGCACGCCGCCTTGCCGAGTCCCAAGGTGACTTCTCGCATGCGGCGATTTGCCACACCGACGACACAAGCAAGCGCGAAGCGGTCAATGAGTGATATGAGCATGATCGACGCGCTTGCCAATTTCCCGCTGATTTCGCCGTTCATTGAATTCGGTTTCATGCGCCGTGCGCTCGCTGGTTGCCTCGCACTTTCACTCGGCGCGACGCCGATCGGCGTCTTTCTGATGCTGCGCCGCATGAGCCTGGCTGGCGATGCCATCTCGCACGCAATCCTTCCAGGCGCCGCTGTCGGTTACCTGATTGCCGGCCTTTCGCTCTCGGCGATGACTCTGGGCGGCCTCGCCGCCGGTATTACCGTCGCCCTGCTCGCCGGCGGTGTCGCCCGAAACTCGGTGATCAAGGAAGACACCAGCCTGGCGACCTTCTACCTGATGTCGCTTTCGGCCGGGGTGCTGATTATTTCCATGCGCGGCAGCAGCGTCGATCTCCTGCACGTGCTGTTCGGCAGCGTCCTGGCGCTCGACGACGGCGCCCTGCTCCTGCTCGCAGCATTCGCCTCGCTCTCGATCGTCGCCATTGCCGTCGGTTTGCGCCTGATCGTTCTTGAATGCTGCGACCCGACCTTCCTTGCCCGAATCAGTCGTCTGAGTCCGATCACACATTACGGATTCATGATTCTGCTCGTGCTCAACCTGATCGGCGGCTTTCATGCGCTGGGCACGCTAATGGCCGTCGGCATCATGATCCTGCCGTCCGCTGCCGCGCGCTTCTGGGTCGGAAATATCGTGCCGCTGCTTGTCACCGCCACCATGATCGCTTTCTTCGGCTCATTGATCGGACTCTTGCTTTCCTACCACGTCAATTTGCCCGCCGGACCGGCCATCGTACTGACGCTAGGTGGACTGTACGTGCTGTCGATGGTCATCGGCCCACTCGGCCCCGTCATGACGCGCCTGCGTCCGCGCTGGCACTTCGAGCGTTGAGTGCTCGCGACCACTCGCCAAAGGAGAATCCGTGGTATCCCGAATCAAGATTTGTTTGCGTCGCTGGCTGTTGCTCGCATCGCTGATCGTCGCTGGCTCGGCCGTTGCCGCGAATGAAATCGACGTCGTCGCCAGTTTCAGCATTCTTGGCGATATCACACAGCGTGTCGGCGGCGAGCGGATCAAGGTCCATACTCTTGTCGGCCCGAACGCCGATGCGCACGTCTATCAACCGACGCCAACCGACGCCAAGAAGCTCGCCGTGGCCAAACTGGTCGTCGTGAATGGCTTGGGTTTCGAAGGCTGGATCGATCGTCTGATCAAGTCGTCGGGCTACCGAGGGAAAGTCGCCACCGCCAGCGCCGGCATCCACTCTCTGGAGCGAACGGATGCCGAGAATGCGCACGATCATCACGATCACGGAGGAAATGCCGATCCGCATGCCTGGCAGGACTTGTCCAACGCCGTGCGTTATGTCAACAACATAGAGCAGGCGTTGATCGACATCGATCCGGACGGGGAGCCGATCTATCGGGCCAACGCCGGGAAATTCAGGCAGGAAATCATGAGTCTCGACGCTGAGATTCGCGCGATCTTCAAGGCAATGCCGAGCGATCGACTCAAGGTTGTCACGACGCACGATGCGTTCGGGTACTTCGGTCGCGCCTATGGAATCGACTTCATTGCGCCGATTGGCGTAAACACTGACGCCGAGCCCTCGGCTGCGGATATCGGCCGTATCATCAAACAGATCCGCCGGGACAGAATTCCAGCGGTGTTCATTGAGAGCATTTCCGACTCGCGCCTGCTCGAACGCATTCGACAGGAATCGGGCGCTCGGATCGGCGGTACGTTGTACTCGGACGCACTGTCCAAAAACGACGGCCCAGCGGCCACCTACCTTGGAATGATGCGTCACAACGCCCACACCCTCGCCAACGCATTGAAGGAATAGGTTTCTCGCGAATCCGGGCGTCAAAACAGTCAGATGGCGCCGGAATCGGCTCCTCCTGGATTTCAGAGTAAACTCCCGAATCTTTCGCGGGAATACTCCGATGGACACTGCGTTTTGCCGTATTTTCAGTACCTTTGCACTGCTTTTCGGGCTCACGTTTCCCGCATGGGCCGGTCAGTCGATCATGGTCGCCGGCATTCCACTCGATTTCGTCCTTTTTGCCCTGACCCTGCTTGGCGTCGCCCTCTTCCATAACCACACGCTCAAGGTCGGACTGACCGGTCTGGCGACCATCTCGATTTACAAGCTGATCTTCACTGGTTTCAAGGCGGGTGAAGGCTTCGTCGGCTTGATCGGCCATTTACAACACGAATGGGTCATATTGGCCAATCTCTTCTGCCTGCTGATGGGCTTTGCACTCCTCTCGCGTCATTTCGAAAAGAGCCACGTCCCGGTCATCCTGCCCAAGTACCTCCCGAATGACTGGAAAGGCGGCTTCGTGCTGCTGGTCATGGTTTTCGTGCTCTCGAGTTTCCTCGACAACATCGCGGCTGCGCTGATCGGTGGCGCGATGGCGCACCAACTCTTCAAGGGTAAGGTTCATGTCGGTTATCTGGCAGCAATCGTCGCCGCTTCGAATGCGGGGGGTTCCGGCTCGGTCGTTGGCGACACGACGACGACCATGATGTGGATCGCCGGCGTTAGCCCGCTCGACGTGGTCCACGCTTACGTGGCAGCCGGCGTCGCACTCTGCATTACGGCCTATTTCGGCGCGAAACAGCAGCACGCTTATTCGCCGATCATCAAGCACGCCCACGCCCACACGAAAGTCAACAAGGCGCGGATCGGTATCGTCGCGCTGATTCTCGTATTCGCCATCATCACCAACATCGTGATCAACGTAAAGTTCAATGCACTGGCCGATCACTTCCCCTTCATCGGCATCGCGGTCTGGGCGGCGATCCTGATCTCGATCCCGGTTCGCCGCCCGGATTGGGAAGTACTTCCGGACAATTTCAAGGGGACGATCTTTCTGCTCTCTCTGGTCACCTGCGCCTCGATGATGCCCGTCGAGAAGCTCCCGCCCGCATCCGCCGTTGCCGCGCTGAGCCTCGGTTTCGTCTCCGCTGTCTTCGACAACATTCCACTCACCGCATTGGCGCTTAAGCAGGGCGGCTACGACTGGGGTTTCCTGGCCTACGCGGTCGGCTTCGGCGGCTCGATGATCTGGTTTGGCTCCTCGGCGGGCGTCGCGCTTTCCAACATGTTCCCGGAAGGGAAATCGGTCGGCAACTGGTTGCGGCACGGCTGGCATGTAGCGCTGGCCTATGTCGTCGGTTTTTCCGTTCTCTATTTCACACTCGGCTGGCAACCGCATGAAACTCACAAAGCCGCAGCTGCCGCGACAGCCGCAATAGAAGTCGCTCCCGAAGCAAAATAGAAAAGACTCATCCAAAACGACAACGCCACCTTCCTGGTGGCGTTGTCGTTTATGGCATTCAAGCAAGACAGCCGGTGACGCGATCCTCGCAACTATTCCGGGATCAGATCGGCGTTTGGGTCACGTTTGACTCCCGGCTTGCGACCACGTGCCGGCGCCGGCAGATCGCAAGACAAGCGACAGCTTGTACCCTCGATTTTCTTGCCGTCGATGAACCGCGTCACCTGGCAACAAATGACTTCACCGCTCGCGGAAAGCTCCGCCACCTGATTTCTCAGCTGGGCCAGCGGGATGTGCAAAGCTTGCGAAATTTCCGAGTCAAGTTGTTCGCCATTGGCTCTCAGAAACTTGAGAATCGATGCATTCATGTGTAATCCCTATACGGCTTGCGATAAAAATGGGCTCTAGTTTGCGCCCGAATTCGCTCGATTACAACGAGAATTACTGCCATTCCGTAACAAAATCAATGGGTGTATCGGTATCTCGAATGGCAAAGTCTGCTATCTGCGCGGATAGATTTCGCGGCCCGCATCCCGAACATCGCGCCGCAACTGAAGCCGTTCCTCGGGCGACATGCGCCGTTCCGGCCGGCGCTCGTTCTCTGCGCCGGATTGCGGCCGCGGCTGCCATTGTTCCTGCTGTCGCCGCGACTGCTCGCGCCCCGTATTTCCTTGCTCTTCGCGAAGCCACCGAATATCTCTTGCCGCGGCGTCGGTCATCGGCAAAACAAAGGCGAGCATGATCGCGGCGGCGACACCTTTAAGGAAAACGCGTGAATCGATCATGGCAATGCCTCATGACAACAGTACGGCACGTTGATCAGTATGCCAACGCAACTGGCGAACCATTCGTTCTGACGATCGACAATTGTAAGGAAATGTATCCGTCGCGGCGAATTGAATCATTCACTCACAAGCAGGATTCACGGATTACATCCCCGCTCTTTCCGGTGCTCGGCCTTTCCGGTTAGGATTCGGCGATGGCTGACCGAAAAATACTCGTCGTCGACGACGACAAAAGACTCCGCGAACTCCTGCAACGCTATCTCGGCGATAACGGCTTCGTGGTGAAGACGGCAGAGAACGGCGAGGCGATGGACAAAGCGCTGTCCCGCGACGTTTTCGACCTGATCGTTCTTGACCTCATGCTTCCTGGCGAAGACGGGCTTTCGATCTGTCGCCGATTGCGAACGAGTGATCCGGACCAGGCCGTCATCATGCTCACGGCCAAGGGCGACGAGATAGACCGCATCGTTGGCCTCGAAATGGGGGCTGACGACTACCTGCCCAAACCGTTCAACCCGCGCGAACTGATTGCCCGCATACAGGCGGTTCTCCGCCGGCGTGTCGCACCGATTCCGGGAGCTCCGACCGGTGAGGACAAGTTGATCGCCTTCAGCGATGTTGAGGTCGACCTGGCGACGCGAACGTTGAAACGTGGGGGTGAAACGCTGTCGCTGACCACCGGCGAGTTCGCGGTGTTGAAGGTGCTGCTTGAGCACCCGCGACAACCGCTTTCGCGCGACCGTCTGATGGCGCTGGCTCGCGGCCGGGAACAAGGCCCGTTCGATCGCGCCATCGACGTCCAGGTCTCACGCTTGCGCAAACTGATCGAGCCGGATCCGGCGACGCCGCGCTACCTGCAAACCGTCTGGGGATTCGGTTACGTTTTCATTCCTGACGGCCAGGCGTTACCCAAGTAGCTGACCTTGCCTTCCTGACCACCGTCAACACCAACGGGATCCCCGCGTGAAGCTTCTGCACAAGCTTGTTCCCCGCACCTTGCTGCTCAGGACGTTTCTGCTGGTCAGCTTGCTGATCTTCATCTCCGTCGCCACCTGGATCGCACTTTTTGCGCTGGCGCAACGTGAACCGCAGGCACGACAACTCGGGCAACTTGCCGTTAGTGTCGTCAACCTCACCAACGCCGCGCTGGTCGCCGCCGACCCGGCAAAGCGTGTCGATCTGCTGAGGGATCTGGCGAACAGCGAAGGCGTACACATCTACCCCGCCGAGCCCGACGACGACGTCATCCCCATGCCGGACAACCGGTTTTTCGCAGCGATGCTGGAAACAGCCCGAACCCACCTCGGACCATCCACTCGGCTGGCAGCCAGCATCAATGGCCAAACCGGCATCTGGATCAGTTTTTCGGTCGATCAAGCCGACGAAGACGTTTACTGGCTGATGCTGCCGGGTGAACGCGCCGAAAGCGAGTTTCCGTGGCATTGGCTGGGTTGGGGCGGTGCTTCCCTGGTGTTGGCTCTGCTGGTCGCCTGGCTGATCGTCTCCCGGGTGACTCAACCTCTGCGCGCACTCGCGCAGGCAGCAAGCGAAGTCGGTCGCGGTCGGCATCCAGACCCGGTTCCTGAACGCGGTGCCGTCGAACTTCGGCAACTTGCCCAGGCATTCAACGCCATGTCGGAAGATCTGAAGCGCATCAACGCCGAACGCGCCGAAGTCCTGGCTGGCCTTTCGCACGATCTCAGAACGCCCTTGGCACGCCTCCGGCTGGAAGCGGAACTATCCATCCATCAGGACCAGGCACGCGATGCGGTGATCGATGATATTGAACAAATGGATGCCGTCATCGGACAGTTCCTTGATTTCGCGCGCGGCGAAGGGGGCGAACCGCTCGAACTCGTTGACATCAATGAAATCGTGACGCAACTTGCCGAGGCGCAAGGACGGCGATCGAACCCGCTCAACCTGACACTCGGCCCCCTGCCGCCTGCCCGAATTCACCCCAAGGCGCTGACGCGCGCTATCGTCAATCTGCTGGAAAACGCCCGCAAGTACGGCGGCGAAACGGTTTCGCTGGAAACGCGCATCGACGGCGGCGAGATCCAGGTCGACGTCCTCGATCGTGGCCCCGGGATCCCCCAAGATGAAGTCGAACGCCTGAAACGGCCCTTCACTCGGCTTGAGAGCGCCCGCACCGACGCCACCGGAACCGGACTCGGCCTGGCGATCGTTGAACGGATCGCACGCCTGCACAAAGGCTCGCTCGAATTGCTTGGGCGCAAGGGCGGCGGTTTGATCGCGCGCCTGAAGATTCCTGCCTGAAACCGAGACACAAAAAAAGCGCCAGTTCTTGCGAACTGGCGCTTTGATCGAAACTACAGACGATCAGCTATTGCTGATTGCCGCTTGCGCCGCAGCCAGACGAGCGATTGGCACGCGGAACGGCGAGCAGCTCACGTAGTCGAGACCGACACGATGGAAGAATTCGATCGAAGCCGGATCGCCACCGTGTTCACCGCAGACGCCGAGCTTGATGCCAGGACGCGAGGCGCGGCCCTTCTCGACAGCCATCTTGACGAGCAGACCAACACCCTTCTGGTCGATCGACTGGAACGGATCGGTTTCGTACATACCGTATTCGAGGTAGTACGGCAGGAACTTGCCGATGTCGTCGCGCGAGAAGCCCAGCGTCATCTGCGTCAGGTCGTTGGTACCGAACGAGAAGAACTCGGCCTGCTTGCCGATGCTGTCAGCCACCAGCGCGCCGCGCGGCGTTTCGATCATGGTGCCGAGCAAGTACGGCATCGTTTCGTTGCGCTCGGCGAAGACGGCGTCGATCGTGCTGCGGATGACCTTGGCCTGCGAATTGAACTCGCGCACCGTGCCGACCAGCGGAACCATGATTTCGACCTTGACGTCGCGGCCCTTGGCGCGCGCGTTGAGCGCGGCTTCCATGATGGCGCGGGCTTGCATCTCGGTGATTTCCGGATAGCTGATGCCGAGACGGCAACCACGGTGGCCCATCATCGGATTGGCTTCGTGCAGGTCGTTCAACGCGGTGCTTGATTTCCTCGTACGAGATGCCCATTTCAGCGGCCATGGCACGCTGGTTGACTTCATCGTGCGGAAGGAACTCATGCAGCGGCGGGTCGAGCAGACGGATGGTGACCGGCAGACCGTCCATTTCCATGAACAGGCCTTCGAAGTCGCCACGCTGGATCGGCAGCAACTTGGCCAGCGCCTTGCGACGGCCGGCTTCGTCCTGGGCCAGGATCATTTCGCGAACCGACTTGATGCGATCGCCTTCAAAGAACATGTGCTCGGTACGGCACAGGCCGATACCGACGGCACCGAAGGCGCGCGCCACCTTGGCGTCGGTCGGCGTATCGGCGTTGGCGCGGATAGCCAGGCGCTTGAACTTGTCAGCCAGCGTCATCAGCTTGCCGAAATCACCGGACAGGTCCGGATCGCTGGTCGGCACTTGGCCTTCGTAAACACGGCCGGTCGAACCGTCGAGCGAGATCCAGTCGCCTTCGTTGTAAACCTTGCCTTCGACCGTCATCGTGCGGCTCTTCGGATCGACGCGAACGGCGCCGGCGCCCGAAACGCAGCACTTGCCCATGCCGCGCGCCACCACGGCAGCGTGCGAGGTCATGCCACCACGTGCGGTCAGGATACCCTTGGCGACGGCCATGCCGCGCAGGTCTTCCGGCGACGTCTCTTGGCGAACCAGGATGACTTGCTTGCCCTTGGCGACCCATTCTTCGGCTTCGTCGGCGAAGAACACGACTTGGCCGGTGGCGGCGCCCGGCGATGCCGGCAGACCCTTGGCGATGACCTTGGCGCTCTTGATCGCGCTGCGGTCAAACACCGGGTGCAGCAATTCGTTCAGACGATCCGGCGTAACGCGCATCAGCGCGGTCTTCTCGTCGATCATGCCCTGTTCCAGCATTTCCATCGACGTGCGGACCAGCGCGGCGCCGGTACGCTTGGCGGAACGGGTTTGCAGCATCCAGAGCTTGCCTTCCTGGATGGTGAACTCGATGTCCTGCATGTCCTTGTAGTGGTTTTCCAGCGACGTCTCAGTCTTGATCAGCTGGGCGTAAATCTCAGGCATGATTTCTTCGAGCGACGGGAACTTGGCGGCACGGTCGGCTTCGCTGACTTGAGCCAGATCGGCCCAGCGACGCGAACCTTCGAGCGTGATCTGCTGTGGCGTACGGATACCGGCCACCACGTCTTCGCCCTGCGCGTTGATCAGGAATTCGCCGTTGAACACGTCTTCGCCGGTCGCTGCATCGCGCGTGAACGCCACGCCCGTGCCGCTGCTGTCGCCGAGGTTGCCGAACACCATCGACTGGACGTTGACGGCGGTACCCCAGGAGCTTGGGATGTCGTTCATCTGGCGATAGAACACGGCGCGGTCGTTGTTCCAGCTCTGGAACACGGCCATGACGGCGCCCCACAGTTGCTCCCACGGATCGGTCGGAAATTCGCGGCCCAGACGGGTGCGGATCATGTTCTTGAACGCGTTGACCATGTGCTTGAGGTCGGCCACGTCGAGTTGCGTATCGAGTTCGACGCCCTTCTTTTCCTTGATCTCGTCGATGATTTCTTCGAACGGATCATGGTCTTCCTTCGACTCGGGCTTCAGGCCCATGACCACATCGCCGTACATCTGGATGAAGCGACGATACGAGTCCCATGCGAAACGTTCGTTGCCGGACTTGGCGGTCAAACCGGCGACGGCCTCATCGTTCAGGCCGAGGTTGAGGATGGTGTCCATCATGCCCGGCATCGATGCGCGCGAGCCGGAGCGAACGGAAACCAGCAGCGGATCGGAGGAATCGCCGAATTTCTTGCCCATTTCCTTTTCAACGAAGGCTACGCCCTGCTTGACTTCGGCTTCGATCAGCTTGCGAACGGCATCTGCGCCCTGCTCGGTATAGACCGTACAGACCTCAGTGCTGATCGTCAGACCCGGCGGAACGGAGATTCCCAGACGGCACATTTCGGCGAGGTTGGCGCCCTTGCCGCCCAGCAGATTCTTCATGTCTGCGGCGCCATCAGTCTGCGACGGGCCGAAAACATATACGAACTTATTCGACATATAGACCTCAATAAACGGATTGTGGAAATGCTGACTTGATGCAAAACAAACGTACTGGACGTTACACTTTGGGGGTCTTGTTCTTGTTTTTTGAATCGAGAACCCTTAATCCGTAACTATAGCAAGGATCGGCACCAATTTTCTCGGTATTCGTCCGTTACCTGAAAATCGAGCTGGCGAACGCTGCCGAAGCCTCGCTTTCCGCTTGCCCGCTCGCCCGGCTAGCCGCACTTCTCCAGCAAGGCTACCGCTTCGCAGGAAATCCCCTCTTCACGCCCGACGAAGCCGAGGTGCTCGGCTGTCTTCGCCTTCACGTTAACGCAGCTTTCCTCGACTTGCAGGTCTGCGGCGATCCGCGAAATCATGGACGGAATGTGCGGCGCCATCTTCGGACGCTGCGCATTGATCGTCGAATCGACATTGACGATGCGCCATCCGGCGCTCTCCACGATCGCTCGCGTGACCCGCAGCAACTCTCGGCTGTCGGCGCCGCGATAACGTGCGTCGGTGTCCGGGAAATGCCGTCCGATGTCGCCCAGCCCCGCAGCGCCGAGCAAGGCATCGATCAACGCATGCAACAGCACGTCGGCATCCGAATGACCTTTCAGGCCGAGTTCGTAAGGAATGTCGACGCCGCCGATGATCAGTTTGCGCCCGGCGACCAAAGCATGAATGTCGCTGCCGTATCCGATGCGGATCATGCATCCCTCGCTTGAAGAATGAGTTCGGCCAGCCGAAGATCGGCGGGAAATGTAACTTTCAGATTGGTCGAATCGGCGCGGACGAGCCGAGGTTGCAAGCCATATGCCTCGACCGCACCGGCTTCGTCGGTGACGGCAGAGTTGCCTTCCAGAACCTTGCGCAACAGTCCGTAGCGGAACATCTGAGGCGTTTGCGCCTGCCACATTCCGTCGCGCGACTGCGTGGCTGCGATGCGCTGCCCGGCATCCGCGCGCTTCAGGGTATCGGCGACCGGAACGGCGAGCAGACCGCCGACCGGATCGGCGTCGAGCATTTTGCACAGGTCGGCCAGCATGCTCTGCGACAGGCAAGGGCGAGCGGCGTCGTGCACCAGGATCCAATCCACGTCGAAAACCTCTTCCGCGATCGCGGCGAGGCCATTGGCGACAGTTTCGGCGCGAGTCAACCCGCCGCAATAAAGCACACGGAGTTTGTCGCCCAGAGAAGACCAATCGAAGGACGCCCACCACTCGTCGCCGGGCGAAAGCACAACCCGGACAGCATCGATGCGGTCACAGCGGCACAGCGCCGCCAGCGCGTGAAAAATCATCGGTTTGCCGGCAAGTTCAAGGTATTGCTTTGGCACTTCCGAACCGAAGCGTGCTCCGCTGCCGGCAGCGGGAACAATGGCGAAATGGCGTGTCATCCGGCAATTCTAGCGGAAAGTCGTTCGACGGCGCCGCCCCGGCAGCGGCCGTGCACGCTTGCCTTGACCGCCCCGCGTTCTATAGTGAAACCAAGGAGGTCATCCATGCAGAAGGATTCGCGACCTGCGGCCGTCGCCGGAATGTTCTACCCGGAATCGGCCCGACTGCTCGCCGGCACGGTGGCTGGGATGCTGGAGCAGGCGGCAGCCAGTCCGCCACTGCACCCCAAGGCCATCATCGCGCCGCATGCTGGTTACATCTATTCCGGCCCGATCGCGGCCAGTGTTTATGCGCCGCTTGCTGCTCTGCATGGGATCGTTCGCCGCGTCGTTCTGCTCGGCCCGACGCATCGCGTCGCGATTAAGGGTCTGGCTATTCCCACGTGCGCCACGTTCACCACGCCGCTTGGCGACGTTACCGTCGATCACGAATCCGTCACCCGCATCGCCGATCTGCCGCAGATCGTCGCCAGCGACGAGGCGCACGCGCAAGAACATTCGCTCGAAGTCCAACTTCCCTTCCTGCAGACGGTGCTTGGTGAATTCCTGCTGCTACCGCTGGCTGTCGGCCAAGCGTCGGCGGAAGCCGTCGCCGAAGTTCTGGAGCGCGTTTGGGGTGGTGACGAAACGTTGATCGTCGTCAGTTCCGACCTTTCGCATTACCTGAGTTACGACATGGCCTGTCGCAACGATTCGCACGCGGCACGCCAAATACTCGATCTCGATCCGACACTGAATCACCAACAGGCGTGCGGTGCCACACCGGTCAATGGCCTGTTGCTGGCCGCTCGTCGCCACCAATTGCTTGGCAAGCTGCTCGATCTGCGCAATTCCGGCGATACCGCCGGGGACAAGGCGCGAGTCGTCGGTTATGGCGCTTTTGCTTTCTTGGAATCGCGAACGGGAGCGCTTGCGCATGCGTACTGACCCACTTGGTGTCGCATTGCTGGTCATTGCGCGCAACGCCATTGAGAAGCAGCTTGGGCGCAGTACCCACCCGGCCATCTCGCATCCGGCGCTGACGAATCCGGCCGCTACCTTCGTCACGCTGACGCAGGACGGCACCTTGCGCGGTTGCATCGGCAGCCTGGAAGCGCATCGACCGCTGGCCCGGGATGTCGCCGAAAACGCCATTGCCGCTGCGTTCCGCGATCCGCGCTTCTCGCCGCTCGGCGAAGATGAACTCGGACACACACGCGTCGAAGTCTCATTACTCGAAAAACCGGAACCGCTCGACTTCAAGGATGAGGCCGATGCGCTCAGCCAGTTGCGTCCCGGTCTCGACGGACTGATCCTGACGCATGGAAACCGGCGCGCGACTTTCCTGCCCCAGGTATGGGAAAGCCTGCCGGAGCCGCAGCGCTTCCTGTCGCAGCTCAAGCTCAAGGCGGGCTTGCCTGCCTATTTCTGGGACGAGGATATTGCCCTCTCTCGTTACGGCGTGCAGAAATGGAAAGAGAACTGAAGACACCCGAATCGGCGCATCCGGCACGCTGGTGGCATGCCATCGCAGGCGAGCGGATCCAGTGCGACCTCTGCCCGCGCGACTGCAAACTGCACGAGGGCCAACGCGGCGCCTGCTTCGTCCGCCAGAACATCGGCCATCGGATGGTATTGACGACCTACGGACGCTCGTCCGGTTTCTGCATTGATCCGATCGAGAAGAAGCCGCTCAACCATTTCTACCCAGGTTCGGCGGTGCTCTCGTTCGGCACGGCCGGTTGCAACCTCGCGTGCAAGTTCTGCCAGAACTGGGACATTTCGAAGTCGAAGGGCATGGATCGCCTGATGGACGCCGCCAGCCCGGAAGGCATTGCCGGCGCAGCTTCCGCTTACGGCGCGGAATCGGTCGCGTTCACCTACAACGACCCGGTGATCTTCGCCGAGTACGCGATCGACACCGCAATCGCCTGCCGCAAGCAAGGCGTGAAGACTGTCGCGGTCACCGCCGGCTACATTCATCCAGAACCAGCCAAGGAATTTTTCGCTGAAATGGACGCGGCCAACGTCAACCTCAAGGCCTTTACCGACGATTTCTACGTCAAGCTGTGCGGCGGCCATCTGAAAGAAATTCTCGACACGCTCGCCTACATCCACCATGAAACCAGCTGCTGGCTCGAGATCACCACGCTGCTGATCCCCGGCAGGAACGATTCGGCCGACGAGATCAAGGCACTCTCCGAGTGGGTGGCGAAGGAACTGGGAGCGGACGTGCCGCTGCATTTTTCCGCCTTCCATCCCGACTGGAAACTCGACGACCTGCCGCCGACGCCCGCATCGACACTAACGCACGCGCGCCACATCGCGATGGATGCCGGCCTGCACTACGTCTATACCGGCAATGTGCACGACACCGAAGGCGGCACCACCTTCTGCCCGGCGTGCGAAGCGGCTTTGATTGAGCGCGACTGGTACAACATCCGCCACTACGATCTGCCGGCAGACGGTTGCTGCCCGCATTGCCGGATGCCGATCGCCGGTCGCTTCGGGAAATTCGGCAAGCCGTTCGGCTCGCGACGCATCCCGGTCCGGCTGGCGCGGCGATAAGTACTCCGATGAGCGGCTTCTCGCCCGACGAGTTCGACCGAACCGGCCGGCTCACGGTCGTCATCGATACCGAACATGGAACGCTGCACGGCCAACTGGACATGCTCTCCGGCTCACCCGGCCTCGTTGTTCTCGCGCACGACACGCGCAAGCTTGATGCGCGCGACCAGATGCTCGCCGGCCACTTTCACAATGCCGGCCTGTCGACGCTCAGCATCGATCTGCTCGCCGCGCATGAGGAGAACTTTCCGGACATCCACAACAACGTCCCGTTGCTCGCCAAACGCCTCCTCGATTTTCTCGAAACGATCAAGCACCGGACGCAGATGGGCGAGTTGCCAGAGCAACCGATCGGACTCTTCGCCGCCAATGCGACGTCGCCAGTCGTCGTGCGTGTCGCGTCGCTACGCGACCATGACATCGCAGCCATCGTCTGCCGAGGCGGACTGATCGACCTGGCTGGCGTGCTCTACCTGCGCTCGCTCGAATCGCCAATCCTGATGCTGGTCGAGGAAACGGACGAGCAGCACGCGACGAGCAATCGCCGTGCCTTGAGGGAAGTGTCGTGCGCCAAGGAGCTCAAGCTGATCCCGGAGATCGGCATCGACTACGCAATCTCGGCAGGCTTCGAACTCGCCGTGCAAGAAGCGACGCATTGGTTCCACAAGTATTTCGCGGATGCGGGAAAAGCTTTCTTCTCACCCTGAGGCCGCGACAGCCTCAGCCGCTCATGCGGCGAGTTTCGCGGCCGCCTCGACGCCCGCCAGATAACGCGGATCGTCCCGTAGCGCCGCCGCATCAAGGATAGGCGTGGTCGGCACAAGGCGCCCGATGCGCGCGGAACGCAGCGGATCGAACTCGGGACGCCAGCGATTGAGGACTTCGCCCACCGACTCGGTCGAATTGCACACCAGCAGCATGTCGCAGCCTGCTTGCCAGGCCGCTTCGACGCGACCGACGATGTCACCCGCCACACCCGCCGCCTGCATCGAAAGATCGTCGCTGAAGACGACGCCATCGAAACCGAGCTCATCGCGCAGCTTGCCGATCCAGACCGGCGAGAACCCCGCCGTGCGCGAGTCGATCTTCGGAAAGATCACATGCGCCGGCATCACTCCGTCCAGTTCGAGCCGGCGGTACGGCTCCATGTCGGCCGCCAGTTCGGCCAGCGTCCGCTCATCGACCGGAACCGAAAAATGTGAATCGGCCTCGACCCAACCGTGGCCCGGAAAGTGTTTCCCGCAAGCCCCCATGCCCGCGTCGCGCAGCCCCTCGATCAGCGCCTCGGCCAGCTGAACGACGGCAGCCGGGTCGCTGTGGAAGGATCGCGTACCGATCGCGCTGCAACGTCCCCAGTCGAGGTCGAGCACCGGGGTAAAGGACAAATCGACGCCGTTCAGCCGAAGCTCCGCGGCCAGCACGAAGCCGACATTCCGCGCCGCCTCGACGGCTTCGCCAGGACTCGTCTCCCACAACGCGCCGAGACTGCGCATCGGCGGCAAGCGGGTGAAACCCTCCCGGCAACGCTGTACCCGCCCGCCCTCATGATCGATGGCAATCGGCAGCGGCGGCGTGCGCAAGGCATGAACCTCGGCTGTCAGCTTGCGTAGTTGTTCCGGCGACTGATAGTTGCGTGCAAACAGGATGAGTCCGCCGACCAACGGATGACACAGGCGTTCGCGATCGAGATCGGTCAGTTCCAGGCCGACGATGTCGATCATTACCGGGCCGTAAGGCAGCGCTTTCGGTTCGCTATTGACTGTGCTCATGCATGCTCCAGAACGACAAAGGCGAGCGCGAATTCCTTCTCGTCGCTGATGGAAAGGTGGGCGACCAGCCCGCGCTCGACCAGCAGCTGCGCGAGTTCAGGCGCGTAGGAAAACGACGGTTTTCCGAACGCATCGTGCTCGACGGCAATGTTCGGCAAAGTCGCCGGTTTGGTCACGCCGATGCCGAGCGCCTTGCCGAAGGCTTCCTTGGCGGCGAAACGCTTGGCCAGAAAGCGCGCCGGGTCCGTGGCACGCTCGAAGCCGGCCCGTTCGGCGGGGGCGAGCAGCTTTTCCAGTGCGCGCTCGCCATGCCGCTCGTAGAGTTGCCCGAGCCGCGCGACGGCGGCGATGTCGGTACCGACGCCGGCGATCATCGACCGAAGGATTGCGCCTCGCGCATCAGCAACTTCATCTCGCGCACGGCTTCACGCAGGCCGACGAAGACGGCACGGCTGATGATCGCGTGGCCGATGTGCAACTCGCGGATGCCAGCGAGACGAGCGACCGGCTGGACGTTGAAGTAGTTCAGCGCATGGCCGGCATTGAAGCGCATGCCGTGCGCGCGGATCGCTTCACCGGCAAGGCGGATCTTCTCAAGTTCCGCCAGCACGGCGGGACTCTCCGAATCACGCCCCTTGTTATGGAAGGCGTGGGCGTACGGCCCGGTGTGAATCTCGCACACGCGCGCGCCGATCCGCGCCGCTGCGTCGATCTGCTCGATCTCGGCATCGATGAAGACACTGCTGCTGATGCCCGCGTCGGTAAAGCGATCGACCGCCTTCTTGAGCTTGGCTTCCTGCGAGACGATGTCGAGACCGCCTTCGGTCGTCACCTCGTGACGGCCTTCCGGCACCAGCATGGCCATTTCCGGCTTGAGACGGCATGCGATTTCGACCATCTCGTCGGTTGCCGCCATCTCGAGGTTGAGCTTGATCTGCGTCAGCGTGCGCAGCTTCTCGACGTCCGCATCCTGAATGTGGCGGCGATCCTCGCGCAGATGGACGGTGATCCCGTCGGCACCGCCCAGATGGGCCTCGACGGCAGCCCAGGCCGGCTCGGGTTCGTAGGTGCGGCGCGCCTGGCGGATGGTGGCCACGTGGTCAATATTTACGCCCAGTTCGATCATAGTTCTTGTAGCTCCATAAAAATCTTGCGCGTTTCCAGGCTCTTGCCGCCGGTGTAGTGCGTAATCAATGCACGCATCAGCTGTTTGGCTTCAATCAGCGAGCGAGGATCGGAAAAGTCCTCGTTCGCCAGGTCGATCAATGTCTTGCCGCAAATCGAAAGCGCTGAGTTACCCTGCCGCGCCAGCCTGATCGGGCCACGCTCGATCTCATAGGCGTAGTGTCCGTCGGCTTCAATCTGCGCCCCTTCGGCATCGTGGGCGAGCGTTAGGCCATAGCCAAGCTCTTGCAGAAGCGCCCGCTCGAAGGTACGCAAGTCGGCTTCCTGAACCTTCTCCGCAAAACGGCGCAAGGTTTGAGCATATACCGAGAACAAACGCTCATGCGCGTCTTCACGCGGCAACAGATGCATCAAAAGCTCGTTGAGGTAGTAGCCGCAGAACAAGGCGCGTCCGGTCAACAATGGTTGACCGCCCTGCCACTCGGCTTTCATCAAGGTTTGCACTTCACCCTTGCCGGCCCAAGCGAGTTCGAGCGGCTGAAACGACAGCAGCAGCCCCCGCAACGCGGAGCGCGGCCGCCGCGCCCCACGCGCCAGCAAGGCGACGCGTCCGAAATCGCGTGAAAAGGCCTCGACGATCAGGCTCGTTTCGCGGAAGGGATAAGTGTGGAGCACGAACGCCGGCTGTCCGTCGACTCGTTGCCGGTGCATTGCCTGTTGCTCGCGTCAAGTGGTTGATGCGTTACTCGTAGCCGAGGCTCTTGAGCAACCGCTCGTCGTCTGCCCAACCGGATTTGACCTTGACGAAGACTTCGAGGAATACCTTGCCGTCGAACAGGCGCTCCATATCGTGGCGCGCTTCGGTCGCGATCCGTTTCAGGGTCTCGCCGCCCTTGCCGATGACGATGCCCTTGTGCGCTTGCCGATCGACGATGATCGCCGCGCTGACGCGACGCAAGGCGCCGTCCAGTTCGAATTTCTCGACTTCGACCGTGGCCGCATACGGCAACTCGTCGCCGATCATTCGGAACAATTTTTCGCGGATGTATTCGGCGGCGAGAAAGCGCTCGCTCTTGTCCGTGATCTCGTCTTCGCCGTACAACAAGCCGTCGTTCGGCAGGTGTTTACGCACTTCGGCCAGCAAAGCGTCGAGCTGGCTACCCTTTGCCGCGCTGACCGGCACGATCGCCGAGAACGGATAAGCTCTCGCCAGAGTGTCGAGCAGCGGCAGCAGTTTCGCCTTCTCCTTGATCTGATCGATCTTGTTCACCGCGAGGATGACCGGTCGGTCCGACGGCAGCAACTTGACGACCGCTTTGTCCCGGTCGTCGAAATGATCCGCATCGAGGACGAAGATGACCACGTTGACGTCGGACAAGGCCTGCGTCACGCCGCGGTTCATCGCGCGATTCAGCGCATTCGTGTGCTTCGTCTGAAATCCTGGCGTATCGACGAACACGAACTGCGCATCGGGGCGGGTCAGAATGCCCATGATCCGATGCCGCGTCGTCTGCGCCTTGCGCGAAACGATGCTGATCTTCTCGCCGATCAGGTGGTTGAGCAGCGTGGACTTGCCGACGTTGGGGCGACCGACGATCGCGATGGTGCCTGATCTGAGTTCGTTCATGATTGTTTCAGCCTTTCCAGCGCTTGCTCAGCGGCCATTTGCTCGGCGGCCCGACGACTGCCCGCACGCCCTTCGGTTCTGATGTTCCGCAAGCCGATCTCACAGGCAATTCTGAACTGCTGGACGTGGGCCTCGCCCTCAGTCGCAATCAGCGAGTACTTAGGCAGCGGCAAGCGCTTTCCCTGAAGGTACTCCTGCAAGCGCGTCTTCGCGTCCTTGATCGGTTGCCCTGGAACGATCGCATCCAGTTTGTCGCCGTAGAGGCGGGCGATGACCGCGCTGGCTGCCTCATAACCCGCATCCAGCCAGATTGCGCCAAACAACGCCTCAAGCGCGTCGGCAAGGATCGACGGACGTTGCGCACCGCCGCTTTTCAGTTCGCCGTCCCCCAGCCGCAAACACTGGCCGAGCGACAATGAAACAGCCACTTGATGCAGGCTGTCCTGGCGCACGAGATTGGCACGCAAACGCGAAAGGTCGCCTTCAGGAAGATCCGGGAAGCGATCGTACAGTTGCCGGGCGATCACGCCATTGAGAATCGAATCACCGAGGAACTCCAGCCGCTCGTTATGCGGCGAACTGTGGCTACGGTGTGTAAGCGCGTTGCGCAGCAGTGAAGCATCGGAAAAGGAATGGCCGATCGCCTGCTCTAGTCGACTGGACATTCAGCTTATTCTTGTCCGGATGAGGAACCCTCGAATTCGATCAACAAACTGACATTGGCGAACAAGGGAATACGTTTTTCGTAAGCAAAAGCGACCACGACCTGACCATCCTCTTTTGAGATATCAAGATCGGCCGGCGATATAGTCTGCGTGTGATCGACTTCGGCATACTTGCTGTAGATCGCCCGAATTTCGGCCACCGTCTTTCCATTGGCGTTGGCCGCTGTCGCGGCAACCCCTTTCTTGATCTTGTAATAGTCGATGACTTCAGGCGCCACCTTGATTCCAAGCAGAGCGACCATCGCGATAATCACACCCCAGATCAACAATCCGGAAATGGCTACACCACGTTGTCTTTTCATTGCATGCCCTCTACCTAAAGGAACCGATCCGTTTCATGTCGCTGAAATTGAACCAGATGAAGAACGCTTTGCCGACGATGTTTTCCTCCGGAACGAATCCCCAATAACGACTATCGCGGCTGTTGTCCCGATTGTCGCCCATCATGAAGTAGTGGCCGGGCGGCACGGTGCAAATCACACCCGCATTATTGTAGAGACAATCCTCGCGATGGGGAAACTGCGACGCGTCTGAAATGAAGCCCGGCGCATCGTCATCATTCAGCGTCCGATGCTCGACCTCATCCGACTTTTCGATGAACTGCTTCGAGTAGTAAAGACGTTCAGGATGGAGGTAGTCGTCGATGCGGGTCGTCTCAACCGGCTTCCCATTGATCGTCAAGCGCTTGTTCTGGTAGGCCACTTTGTCGCCAGGCGTCCCGATTACACGTTTGATGTAATCCAGCGACGGATCTTCCGGGTAGCGAAAGACCATGACGTCGCCTTTCTTTGGCTCGTTGATGTCGATGATCTTCTTGTTGAGTACCGGCAGGCGAATCCCGTACGTGAACTTGTTGACCAAGATGAAATCACCGACTTGCAGCGTGGGGATCATCGAACCCGACGGGATCTTGAACGGCTCAACGACGAACGAGCGCAGAGCGAACACCAGCAATATGACCGGGAAAAAGCTCGCACCGTACTCGACCCACCACGGATCCTTGGCGTCAGGCGCCCGGCGCTTGGCGAAGACAAAAACATCAGCCGCCCAGATCGCACCGCTGACCAAGAGTAGACAAAAGAGGATCAATGCAAAATTCAAAGCGCAACTCCCTTATTTTCCGACGCGCAAGACAGCAAGGAAGGCTTCCTGTGGAATCTCCACGGTTCCAACCTGCTTCATCCGCTTCTTTCCAGCCTTCTGCTTCTCGAGCAACTTCTTCTTCCGCGTGATATCGCCGCCGTAGCACTTTGCCAGAACGTCCTTACGCATGGCCTTGACGTTTTCCCGCGCGATGATATTGGCCCCGATCGCCGCTTGAATCGCAACGTCGTACATCTGGCGCGGTATCAGTTGCCGCATCTTGGCGGCGAGTTCCCGTCCGCGGTATACGGAATTGGCACGGTGCACGATCATCGATAGTGCATCCACCTTGTCACCATTGATCAGCACGTCCAGCTTGACCACATCGGCCGCTCGGAATTCCTTGAATTCGTAGTCGAGCGATGCGTAGCCGCGCGACACCGACTTCAGTTTGTCGAAGAAATCCATGACGACTTCGGCCATCGGCATTTCGTACACCAACTGCACCTGACGACCGTGATAGGTCATATCGACCTGATTGCCGCGCTTCTGATTGCAAAGAGTAATCACGTTACCCAGATAATCCTGCGGCACGAACACGGTGATCGTGATGATCGGCTCGCGAATTTCGTCGATCTTCGTCTGCTCAGGCAGCTTGGCCGGATTTTCGACCTGAACAACCTCTCCGTCACGCATCAAGACTTCGTAAACCACGGTCGGCGCCGTCGTGATCAGATCCTGATCGAATTCGCGCTCGAGCCGTTCCTGAACGATCTCCATATGCAGCAGCCCAAGGAAACCACAGCGGAATCCGAACCCCAAAGCCTGCGACACTTCCGGCTCGTAGTGCAACGACGCATCGTTCAACTTCAGTTTTTCAAGCGACTCGCGCAGGGAATCGTACTGATTCGACTCGACGGGATACAGTCCGGCGAAAACTTGCGACTTGATCTCCTTGAAACCGGGTAAGGCCTGTGATGCGGGGTTGTCAGCCAGCGTCACCGTGTCGCCGACCTTCGCCGCCTGCAACTCCTTGATCCCCGAAATGATGTAGCCGACCTGCCCGGCCTGCAGAGCGTCGCGCTGCATCGCCTTGGGCGTGAAGACACCGACCTGCTCGCACAGATAGGTCGAATCGGTCGCCATCAAGCGAATCTTGTCCTTCGGGCGCAGCGTGCCGTCGACTACACGAACCAGCATCACGACCCCAACGTAGTTGTCGAACCACGAGTCGATCAGCAACGCCTTGAGCGGCGCCTCCGGATCGCCCTTGGGCGGTGGAATGCGTTCGATGATTGCTTCGAGAACGTCCTCGACGCCCATCCCGGTTTTCGCGGAAGCAAGAATCGCATGTGAGGCATCGATACCGATCACTTCTTCGATTTCCGCCCGCGCATTGTCCGGCATGGCCGACGGCAGATCGACCTTGTTCAGCACCGGCATGACTTCGACGCCGAGATCGATCGCCGTGTAGCAATTGGCAACCGTCTGCGCTTCCACGCCTTGCGAAGCATCGACTACCAGCAGCGCCCCTTCGCACGCAGAAAGCGAACGCGACACCTCATACGAGAAATCGACGTGTCCTGGCGTATCAATCAGATTGAGGTTGTAAATCTCGCCATTTCTCGCCGTGTACTTGAGTGCGGCAGTCTGGGCTTTGATGGTAATACCGCGCTCGCGCTCGATATCCATCGAGTCGAGCACCTGCGCCTCCATTTCCCGGTCGGACAAGCCACCGCAGAGATGGATGATCCGATCGGCCAAGGTAGATTTCCCGTGATCGATGTGCGCGATGATCGAAAAATTGCGTATGTGTTGCATCTGGTTTAATCTTGTCTCAGGCAGGTTAAAGGCGTATCATTTTTCAATGTAACCGCCTGATTTATAAAAGAATATTGTCTCAAACTGAATCAACTCGTCTCAACGTGACTCAAACAAAAGCGGGTAGATTTGAGGGTAAACTTAAAACCCGACTTCCCGTCTACCCGCATTTTTGTCATAAAGCCTTGCCCTGCAAGCATTTCAGCGATTCGTCACCCACAATTGGAGACTCCCATGCTGACCCTCACTCAAATCAAGAAAGCCAAGGCCACGGACAAGCCTATCAAGCTGACAGACGGGGGCGGATTATACCTTGAAGTGACACCAGCCGCCGGTAAGCTATGGCGGTATCGATACCGCATTGACGGAAAGGAAAGCACCTTGTCTCTCGGAGATTATCCGCGCATCGGCCTAGCGGAAGCCAGACAGCTAAGAGATGCTGCGCGCGCGCAAGTCAAGGAAGGCATTAACCCCGCCCTCGCACGCCAGCAGGCGAAAGCAGCGCAACGCTTCGAGAACGCAAACACATTTGAAGCCGTCGCGCTGGAATGGTACGCGGACAAATCGCCGAAGTGGTCGAAGTGTCATGCACACAACGTCAAGACCATTATCGACCGCGATCTGCTGCCAAAGATTGGGAAACTGACAATGCGGTCAGTCACCACACCAATCGTTTACAGCGTCTTGAAGAAGATCGAGGCGAGGCAGGCACCTACCCGCGCCATTCTCGCACGCCAGATTATCGGCGGAATCTGCAAGCTCGCCATCCTGACGCATCGCGCCGATTACAACGTCGCTGAACCACTCAAGGGGGAGATCGCGCGCCACCCCGTACAGCACATGAAACAACTACGGGACGTCGACTTGCCCGACTTCCTGCGCAGACTGGAGGACTATCCCGGCCATCAGACGACGGCGATCGCCATGAAATTGTTGCTGCTGACTGCCGTCCGGCCGGGCGAGATTTGCGCGGCTCGCTGGGGTGAATTCAACTTCGAACACGCGGAATGGATCATTCCGGCCGCAAGAATGAAGATGAAAGAGGAACACGTCGTTCCTCTATCGCGGCAAGCCCTCGCCTTGCTCGAACAACTCAGGGAGCTGACCGGGTACGATCCGCACCTCTTCCCGGCCAATGGCACGAAGTCCGCATGCATGCCGACAGGCACGCTTAGGAACGCCATTGTTAAGCTCGGCTATAAAGATCGTTTCAACCCGCACGGCGCGCGCGGTACATTCTCGACCGCCTGCAATGAAGCCGGCTTCCGTGCTGACGTAATCGAGGCCCAGCTTGCGCACGCGGAACGCGACCAAGTCCGGGGAAGTTACAACCGCGCCAAGTACATGGGCGAACGCCGGCAGATGATGCAAGCCTACGCCGACCATCTCGACGCCCTAAAGTCTGGAGCGCGGATCATTCCCTTCCACCGAGCAGCATAAAAATCGTATTGACGCAGCCCGACCCAAGATGGATAATTCGAGTGTCGGGCTACGCGCTCCGACTGGCACTTCCCCAGTGCCCCGGCTTTAAGCCGAGACCACAACCACACCCCGCAGTACCCAACTCCCAACAATCCGGGCGTGTGTGTTCGTCACCATGCCCCACAAGAACAATGGAGCATGGCTATGAAAACCACTGAACTACCCGCCGCCGTACGTCAATTTGACGAACTACCGGATAGCGCGCTGCTGTCAATCCCCGAGACTTGCACCCTGCTCGGTCGCAGCAGGGCTTCACTCACGCGTGACTTTGCAGCCGGGATGCTGACCCGCGTTCGCATTGGAAGCTCAACCCGCGTTCGCGTCGGCGACCTTCGCCGGCTGATTGGCGCAACATCCGCCTGACCCCAGTTTCCCACCCACCACAAGAAGGAGTAAATCCTCATGAACCAAGAACTACGTGACTTGGCCGCTCAGGCCGCTATCTACGCCGACCCCTGCTCGCTGAGCCTGGCCGTGCGCGCCATGCGCGAGCGCATCGCCGCCAACAGCCTGGCGAAGCCCGAGCCACAACCGACCCACCCGCCGTTCCAACTCAACCGCCGCGCCAGCGACAGCAAGCCGGAAGAGCGCGTCGAGCAACGCGCACGCCGTCTAGCGACCACGATGAATCGCCGAAACATCCTATTCGGCGATCCTGAATCCGGAACTGTGGTGCGCATCATCGAGACAGTTGACGGACCCTGCCCCGTGGTCGGCTACGAGTATCTTCGTGAACCGTGTACCAGCACACTGGCGAGGAAATCGACGAAGCGACAGCGCGGCATATCGAAGCAATGCTTCTTTCGAGACACCGGCTGTAGACATGAAAAAGCGCCAACCGGGGAGGGTTGGCGCTAAATGCGAATCTCAGCGTGGAAGCTATATTATAGGGCTTCCAACCTCTAAAATCAATAATAATATCAAAGGTTTACATGGAATCAGGACGTGCTATAGGGCACCAGCCCTATCTGGACGGACTCGAAAACGTTCGTGATTTTTTCAGTCCCGGCCCACTCGATTATCGCGACGTCGGCCGATTTCTTGAAGATGGTTTTCTAACAATCTTCGAAGCCGACCACCCGCTCGGTAAACAATTCTCCCTGCAAGACGGAAAGCTAACCAAGCGCACGCTCGGGAGCTTGAGCGGAGGGACTTATCGCGTGGTGCCCTTCAGTGGCTTCGACGATCTGGTTAACGTACTGGCAGGACTGAACACACGGCAAGTGATCAGCGCCAGCACCCGCCGCAGTCCAGACATGTGCGGCGAGTTCACCACCAAGGAACGGGCAGCGGTAACGCCCGGCGCGGTCCATCGCGGGAAAGAGCATTTCGGATTGCAGCGCGGTCTGAAAGGGGTGCTGACGATTGACTATGACCCGGACCCGGACAGCGCCCCGCTTTCGAAAGATGAACTTTGGTCCATCGTTTGCGACTGCATACCTGGCGTTGACGCCCATGACGCCATCCACTGGGTGAGCGGTTCAAGTTGCATCTTCAATGGGGGCGTGATGTTGAGGGGCGTCAATGGGCAACGGGTTTACATCCTCGTGCAAGACGTCGCCGACATCAAGCGCGCGATGGGCGTGCTACAGAAACGCCTCTGGCTCGCCGGGCACGGGCGCGTCATGATTTCTGGCGCCGGGTCGTTGTTGCATCGGACCATCGCTGATGCATCACTAGCTGACGAAGTTCATCTGGATTACGCGGGTGGTGCGGTGCTCCGTGATGGGCTTGAACAGCGCCGGCCAGCGCCCGAAGTCATCTCGCGTGGTGGCTGGCTTGATACCGCACTTGCCCTGCCCGACCTGAAGCCGGACGAGGAATCGGCGTATCAACGCCTCGTGTGTGAAGCTGAGCGCGCCGCCGCACCTGAAGCAGAAATCGTTAAGCAGCGATGGGTGCAGGAACGCGCCAAAGATCACGCCACGAAGGCCGTGACGCGTGGCGAGGACTACAGCACCGCGTACGAGAACGGGCTTTTAATTGCGCGCGCCGCGCATGGGGGCGTTCTCCTTGGCGATTTCCCAATCCAACTCGACGACGGGGAAATCGTCACGGTCAGCGAACTCCTGGACAACCGCGAACGGTATCACCACCGCCTGACACTTGACCCGCTCGAACCTGAATACTGCGATGGAAAAGTCACGGGCAAGTTGTTCCTGTTTGGCGCCTGTCCGAACCTGCATAGCTTCGCACATGGGAGTCACAAATTCCGGCTGAGCTACCAGCCCTCCAAGATCGTGCTACGGAGCGGCCGATCGGCTGAGAACGCGCAAGAGTATCTGCGCAGGCTCGCCAAGAGCGATGATGTTTTTGTCAAAGGCTCGGTCCCAGTCCGTATCCTCGACGGATTGCGCGCCTTGACCAACAGCGCGGCCATGGGCTTCGAACTCGGCACCCGATTCGCCACCTTCAAGCTCAACGCCAAAGCCGAAGAAGTGCCGGCCGATCCACCCGAAAGCGTCGTTAAGATGGTAGTAGTCGGTGCGGCAAGCGAACTGCGCGAGGTCTGCAACTGCGTCCGCCATCCGTTTGCCACCGAGAACGAAATCGTCGTTGCGAGTGGGTATCACGCCGCTACGAAGACCTATGCGGAATTCGACCCGAGCGACTACGCCGGCCTTCCCGCAGTACCGGATGATGACGAGGTGATAGCAGCGCTCCGAACGCTTTGGCACCCGTGGGAAAAGTTCGCCTTTGCCAGCAACGGGGACCGCGCTGCCATGTTGGGTGCCATCTTGGGCGTGGTCTGCCGACCGGGCGTGGACATCGCCCCCGGCATCCTGGCAGATGCCCCCGTTGCCGGGTCGGGCAAGACATTCCTGGCGCTGACCCTTGGTGCTCTGGCCACCGGCAAGGTGCCGGACGTGTCGGTTTTTGCCTTCGGAGAATCCGACATCGAACTGAAGAAACGTCTGGTTTCAAGCTGCATGGGGGGGGATGATGTTTTCGTTTACGACAACGTTATCGGAAATTTCAACAGCGCGGTCTTGGCCGGCTGCCTGACCACGGGCACGATCAAGGACCGCATCCTTGGCGCGTCTCTGGACTACACGGGTCCAGGTCCACGGCACGTCATCCTGACCGCCAACAATCTGACGCTGGGTGTGGATTTGGCCGTGCGTTTCCTGCGTATCCGGTTGGACCATCGTGTGGCCAATCCGGCCACGCTACGCTTTGACTTTCACCCGGTCGAAAGGCTGCTTTCGGAACGCGCCGCAGTGCTACGCGCCTGCCTGACTGTAGTGCGTGCTTTCCAGGCGGGTGGTTCTCCGCATCACGGTTTAGGAGGCTATCGCATGGCATCGTGGGATAGGCTGGTCCGGTCCTGCGTCATTTGGCTGGGGCGGCTGGGTTTTGTCCAAGCGGCTGGAATTGCCGACCACGACGGGGATTTTGACCCGGCCGCCGGGTTGCTCGCCGCTACCCGTGACGTGGGTTCGGGTGATGAAATCAAATCGGCGTGGTTCGAGCATCTGCACGCACTGACGGCGAAAGATGGTCTGACGGTGGGTGAATTACTCTCGTTCGTGCGTGCCGATCAGCGCTTTGACGAATTGACCAGCGACCTATTGAACGGGAAACCCGTGACGCGCTCCACACTGCGCAGTGCTCTGGAGATAGCTGTGGATCAAATCGTTGGCGACTATCGTCTAGTTCGGTGGAAGGACGAGCGTCGCGCCACTTGGGTCTATGCCGTGACACGTCGGTGAGAAGGCCGCCTTCGGGCGGCTTTGTTTATGATATTTGCTGGAAAAGCTGGTTTTGCTGGTTTGCTTTACTCATAAAGGAAAATAATATTTTTTCCTCTCGGACTAAAAGACCCAGCATTTCCAGCAAAACCAGCAGATTTTTGTAAGAACACTCTTCCTCACACCCGGAACGCGCCTCTGAACAGGTCCCGGACCTTGACCGCCGAGCGATAGCTAATGCATATCGTTATTGCCTTTTAGATATTTACAAGCTATAATTCATTTAAATAACAAGACCCTACTTAATGGGGCGTATCCGTGGGAACACACGACCACCTTTATGGCCGGTCCTGGCAACAAGTCAGACGCCGGTTTTTGCAGAAGCATCCTTGCTGCGTCCTTTGCCTTGAACAGGGCAGAGTCGAACCGGCTACGGTCGCTGACCATATCCTGCCTCATAGGGGAAACGTCGCGCTGTTCGCCGATCCGGACAACCTACAGCCCCTCTGCTCCAGCTGCCATTCTTCGGCAAAGCAAGCGCAAGAAAAGTCCGGACACCTGCGCGGCTGCAACACCGCCGGCCTGCCTCTCGACGTTCGGCATCCGTGGTTCCGCGAAGCGAGTGCGGGCGATGAATAAGCGCATCCCGAAAGTGGACCCGGCCCTAGTCCGCGAACTGTTCGATTACGCTGACGGCGTACTGTACTGGCGCGAGGCTCCGGCCCGCCAGATACCGGCCGGTTCGGTCGCTGGTTGTTTACGCAAAGGCCGCGCGACATGCACGATCAACATCAGAGGCAAGTGCTACCCACGTCCCCATATCGTTTGGGCTTGGCACTATGGCAAATGGCCGGGCGCTTGCGTGCGCCACCTGAACGACGACTCGCACGACGACCGTATCGAGAACCTGGTCGCTGAAACCTTCTTCGAGCGCGCCATCCGCATCCGCAACTTGGTGGCAGGAACACCCGGCGCAAAGCACGAAGGCAATGGCCGTTGGAGTTCAAGCATATCGATTGGCAGCCGCCCCTATCACCTCGGCACCTTCGACAGCGAAGAGGCAGCGCACGAGGCTTTCAAACAAGCCCATGTCGCCGTCCACGGTGACGATTCGCCCTATGCCACGGGGGCTGATAAATGTTGATTGCATATGCTATTTGCTTAGCGCCCCCGCCCCTCGGAAGTATCGCTAATCGCTTATTCGCTGGCGTTTTTGGTCATGGCCCGCGCTGACTCGATCGAATTTGCCCGCGAAACCGCGCAAAGCCTCGCTGAAGGCTTGCCGGTTCCGCCGCGCAAGCTGTCGGCTGATGCCACCGAGTTTTGGGCGACCGTCATTGGAAGTAAGCGCCTGGCCGCATGGACGGACTCCGATTTGATTCTGGCTTGTGGCCTGTGTCGTGACCTGGCCCTGGCTGAAAAGCTCGCACAGCAGCTTGACGACGAGGGCCACACCCTCGTGAACCAGGACTCCGGCCGCGTCTACGCACACCCCGCCGCCGCGATGTTGGACCAAGCCAACCGCCGCATCTTGTCAACGATTCGCAGCTTGCAGATTCACAGTCTCGCAACCAACGGCCGCGCCGAACAACAACCTGCAAAGAATGCTACCGCCAAACAAATGGCAGAAAGGAACAACAACGCTGGCGACCTGATCGCCCGCCCGCTGAGGGTTGTCTGATGAGCCGCGCCGAAAACGTCATCGCGTTTATCGAGCGCTATTGCCGCGTGCCTGACGGCGCCCTGGCCGGTTCGCCAATCAAGCTTGAAGAGTTCCAGAAGCGATTCATTCGTGACGTCTACGACAACGAGCACGGCACTCGTCGCGCCCTGCTCAGCCTCGCACGGCGAAACGGCAAAAGCGCGCTGATAGCCTGCCTCGTCTTGGTTCACTTGGTCGGGCCTGAAGCGCAACTGAACGCGCAAATCGTCAGTGGCGCCATGTCTCGCGAACAGGCCAGCATTGTGTTCAAGCTCGCCGCCGCGATGGTACGCCTTAACCCAGAACTGAGCGAGATCGTTCGCATCGTCAACTGCCGAAAAGAAATGCACGGCATCCTGATGGGAACGCATTACCGCGCCCTCGCCACCGATGGTAAGACTGCACACGGCCTCTCGCCCGTGCTGGCGATCCTTGATGAAGTCGGGCAGATTCGCGGCCCCCGGAGCGATTTCGTCGACGCGATCACCACAGCACAAGGCAGTCACGAAAACCCGCTGCTGATCGCGATATCGACGCAAGCTGCCGATGACGCTGACCTGTTCTCCGTCTGGCTTGATGACGCCAAGAAATCAGGCGACCCGCGCATCGTCTGCCACCTTTACACCGCCGACCCTGACGCCGAACTTGACGACGAGAACGCATGGCGAGCCGCGAACCCGGCCCTTGGCATCTTCCGCAGTCTCGACGACGTCCGGCAGATGGCCGAACAAGCCAAGCGGATGCCGAGTGCGGAAGCAAGCTTCCGAAACTTGGCCTTAAATCAGCGCATCTCCACGGAAAGCCCGTTCATGAGTCGCAACGTTTGGGAGTCATGCGGAGGCGAGCCGCGCCCCCTGTCCGAATGCGTTGAAATCTATGGCGGTCTCGACCTGTCCGCACACACCGACTTGACCTGTTTCGCCTTGATCGGCCGTGACGCGCAAGACATTTGGCACGTCCACCCGACGTTTTGGACACCCCAAACCGGCCTGCACGACCGCGCCGCGAAGGATCGAAACCCGTACGACGTTTGGCAGAAACAAGGCTACTTGCGCGCCACACCTGGCGCCACCGTTGACTATGCCGTGGTCGCTCGTGACATCGCCGAGCTATGCGACGGCCTTGACGTTCAAGGCATCGCCTTCGACCGGTGGCGCATCGATCAACTACAGACCGAGTTCACCAAGATTGGTCTGAACCTGCCGCTGATTCAACACGGGCAAGGCTTCAAGGACATGGCCCCGGCCCTTGACGCCGTCGAAGCCGCATTCCTGAACGGGCGCGTCCGACATGGGATACACCCGGTCCTGACCATGTGTGCAGCCGGTGCAACCGTCGTCCGTGACCCTGCCGGTAATCGAAAACTCGACAAGTCGAAATCGACCAGCCGCATCGATGGGATGGTCGCAATGGCGATGGCGTTCGGTCTCGCCACCAAGGCAATCGAAGCAGCCAAGCCGGCGCCCAAATATCAGATGTTCTTTCTTTGAGCACAAGAAAAATGAAAAAAGCATTCTCACAGATTGAAATCAAATCCTTCGACGAATCGGCCGGAATCATCCGAGGAATCGCCACGACCCCGACCACCGACAAGGTTGGCGATGTGGTTGAACCGATGGGCGCCGAATTTTCCCTGCCGATTCCCCTACATCACGAGCACGACTTAAAAGACGTTATCGGCGAGGTAATCGAAGCGATCGCCACACCGGCCGGGATCGAGTTCACGGCGCGCGTCGCGAAGGATGTGTCGGAACAAATCGCAGAAGTTTGGAGGCGGGTTGCTGGTGGCTTGATCCGCTTTGTATCGATCGGTTTTCGCCCGCTCAAATACGAGCAAATCAAGGGTGGTTACCGGTTCACAAGATGGGCCTGGGATGAATTGTCACTGACGACGACTCCCGCGAACCAGCAAGCCGCCATCGTTTCCGCTAAATCTGCCTCACGAGGCATCACCTTGGAGAAAAACAAAATGACCTTAGCTGAACAAATCGCCTCGTTTGAGGCAAAACGCGCCGAACTCATCGCCCAAAACGATGGACTCTTGACCAAAGGTCTGACCCTTGCCGGCGAAGATGAAACCGCGTTCCAGGCGAACGAAGCTCAGGTCGCCGAAATCGACAAGCATCTGGAACGCCTGAAGGCGGCCGAAGCACGGCAGGCCAAGAGCGCGCAACCGATCGTGGGCGCCTCGATCCACGTTAGTGACAACGCGCCGAAGGGTACGGACTTCGTTCGCTACGCAAAAGCACTGGCTCTGAGCCGTGGCAGCCCTGCGCAAGCGCTTGAACTCGCCAAGGGTATGGGCTACGGCGCCCGCGTGGAAACCGTATTAAAGGCAGCCGCGCTCGCTCTGGAAAGCATGGTCAATGCAGCGACCAGCGTTCGTGAGTTCCCGCTGATCAATTCCGTATCCGGCGGATTCTTTGAAGGCTTGCCCGTGGTCATCTCGACCAACGTCCCCGGCGACGATACCAACGGCTATGACGTCGTACTGGCAGTTCAAGGCGAGATCCTGATTGCCGAAGACGGCCTCGCTATCGATGCCTCGCGCGAAGCCTCGCTCGAAATGGACAGCGCGCCGACGCAGAGCGCAGGCACGCCGACCGCCGCGTCGCTGGTCAGCTTGTGGCAGACCGGTAGCGTCGCAATCAAGGCGATTCGCGGTATCACTTGGACACGTCGTCGCCCGACCGCCGCTTACCGCATCAGCGCCGCCAAGTACGCCTAATCAGGCGCCGGGAAGGCTTCGGCCTTCCCGCGAAATGACTTTGGTATGTGAATAGGGGGGGGGGGAACCAATGACGTGTATCGTCGGCATTGTAGATGACGGTGTTGTTTGGATGGGTGGCGATTCTGCGGGCGTATGTGGATATTCGATCACATCACGCCGCGATCCCAAGGTGTACCGAGTCGGTGAATTCCTTTTCGGCTATTCGGGTTCATTCAGGATGGGTCAAGTGTTGGGCTATGGGTTCGCCCCCCCGCACCACGGCGAATTCATTGACGTTGATAGGTACATGCGAACTGTGTTTATTGACGCCCTGCGCGCCACCTTAAAGGGCGCCGGCTTTGCACAAAACAACAGCGGAACCGAAGAGATAAGCGGCGCATTTTTGGTTGGCTATAGAGGGCGTATTTTCTGTGTAGAGCCTGATTATCAGGTCGCTGAAAGGCTTGACGCCTTTGACGCAATAGGCTGTGGCAGCGACATTGCGCTAGGTAGCCTGTACGCGACCAAAGATATAACGCCGCCTGATCGTATCACCGCTGCCCTTGAAGCTGCCGAGTACTTTAACGGTGGCGTGAAAGGCCCATTCGTCATAGAGAGAACGCCTAAACAACTAGGCGCCGGGAAGGCTTCGGCCTTCCCGATCACGGACAATAACAATGAAAAAGCGTGATTCGAAGAAAAAGAGCCTGAAGCAATTGGCCCGTCCGGATGCCGGATGGTTCCCGCTCATCCGCGAATCCTCACCCGGCGCATGGCAGCGCAGCGAACCGGTTGAAGTTGACACGGCGTTCACGCATTCGGCCGTCTTCGCGTGCGTGTCGCTGATCGCTGACGACATCGGCAAACTGCCCGTCAGCATCGCGCAGAAAAACGGCGGATTCTGGCAACCGGTCGAGCATCCGCTTGATGCGCTGCTCCGAAAGCCGAATCCTCACCAGAACCGTCTGCAGTTCTTCACACGCTTGATGGCCTGCAAACTGCTGCACGGTAACGCCTACGTGCTCAAGGTCCGCGCCGCATCCGGGCAACTGGTCGCGCTGCACATCCTTGACCCGCGCCGCGTGGAACCGCTCGTGAGTAGCGACGGTGCGGTCTTCTACCGCCTGCGCGCCTCCGATATTGCCGGCATCACCGAGGATGTGATCGTTCCGGCACGCGAGATCATCCACGATCGCGGCCTATGCCCTTGGCATCCTCTGATCGGCGTCAGCCCATTGACCGCCGCCGCCCTTGCCGCGTCGCAGGGTCTTGCCATCCAAAGCAACGCAACGACCTTCTTCCAGAACGCGAGCCGCCCCGGCGGTCTGCTGACCGCCCCCAACGTCATTCAGGATGAGACCGCGGAGCGGCTAAAAAAGCACTGGGAAGACAACTACTCTGGCCTCAACGCCGGCCGCACCGCCGTGCTCGGGGATGGGTTGAAATATGAAACGTTGTCGATTTCGCCGATCGATTCCCAACTGCTCGAACAACTGAATTTCACCGCGCAAGACGTTTGCCGCGCCTTTCGTGTTCCCGCCTGGAAGATCGGCGCCGGCCCGACCGCCCCATATTCCGGCGTCGAATCCATGTCTTTGTCGTACTACGCCGACTGCCTGCAAGTCCTGATCGAAGCGCTCGAATTGTGCCTCGATGAAGGTTTCAACCTTCCTCCGACCCTGCGCACTGAATTCGACCTCGATCACCTGTTGCGCATGGACACGACCGCTCGTTACGCCGCGTATTCCAGCGCGATCGGTGGCGGATGGATGGCTCCGAACGAAGCGCGCCGCAAGGAATCCTTGCCGCCTGTACCGGGTGGCGATACCTGCTTCATGCAACAGCAGAATTACCCGCTTGCCGATCTGATCGGCCGAAAGCCTGCGGAGGTGAAACCGTGAGCGATATCAGTCCCCTGTTCGGACTCGACGTGGACACCGCACGCCGACACCTACGCATTGACACACACGATTTCGACGATGAAATAGGCGAAAAGCTGCTCGCTGCCATCGCCATCGTGCACGTTTACTGCAAATCGCCACTGACGCCGCCGCCTTACGATCTACGCGACTTTTACGCGATGACCGACGAAGAGCGCGCCGCCGCCATCGCTGAAGAAAAAGCGAACTGGCCCAATCGGGTACTCGACCTCGCTGTATTCCTCGTCTTGGCTGAAATCTGGCAGAACCGGGAAGGCAGCACATCGGACCCGCTCAGTCCGACCGTGAAAAACCTGCTCAGCCTCTTCCGCGAGCCGACCTATGCCTAGCTTGAACGCCGGCCGCTTGCGCCACCGCCTGCGCATCCAATCTCCCCGCATGGTGCAAGACGCGCTGAGCGGAAGTACGTCGAACGACTTGGGTTGACGTCGACACTGTCTACGCCTCGATCGAGCCGTTATCCGTCAAGGACTTCATTGGCGCTCAATCGATTCGGTCGGAAATGTCGGTTCGAATCGTCATTCGCTACCGCGCCGACCTGCTTCCCAACATGCGCTTCGTCGCATCGGACGGCACGGTCTACAACCCACTCGGCTTTCTGCCTGACCCGGTCTCCGGTCGCGAATACATCACTTGTCCGTGCACCGTGGCGGCCTGACATGCTGACCTTCGACAAAAACGAACTGCAAGCCCTGAGCGACCGCCTCAAAACGATGGCGGACAAGACCGGGAAAGCCGCCGCACGCAAGGCAGCCGGCAAGGCTATGTTGCCGGTTCGGCAGGATGCCAAGGCCAATGCGCCGTACGACCCTGCGGACGACGGAAAGCACATCAGAACCGACGTCGCCATGCGCGGCCGGTGGCGGGGTGACACGCTCGTGCTCCGTGTGGGCGTCAAAGGTGGCGCCAAGAAGAACCCCGATTCGCCGTTTTACTGGCGTTTCCCTGAGTTTGGAAGCAAGCACATGCCGGCCAAATCCTTCCTGGCGCCCGCGCTCGAAAGCAACCAGCAAGAGGTTCTGGATACGCTCGCCGCCGAGCTGAAAAAGGGGCTCGGGCTATGAAATTGTTCCCGCTCGTCAAAGCCGGCACGGACCTGCTAGGCACCAACCCTACAAGATTCTTCGAGTTCGGCCGCGCGCCCCAACTCGAAAAGTTGCCCTATGCGACCTGGCAAATCCTCTCCGGCGAACCGGTCAATTTCATGAGCGGCCCGCCGACTGATGAAATCGTTGAGGCGCAAATCGACATTTGGGCCGAGACCGCCGTCGAATGCCGCACCGTCGCCCGTGCCGTGCGTCGCGCCCTCGATCCGTTTATTCAAATCTCGCATTACTTCTGCGGTTGGGATGAGGAATCGCAACTCTTCCGCACCGTGATTCGCTGCACTTTTCAACAGGAGATATAAGAAAAATGAAAATCGAACAACTCCAGTTTGTAGCCGCTGAGCCGATCGCCAAGACCCTGAAATTGGGCGACAACGAGTATACGGTGCACATCAAGCGGATTTCCTTCGGCGACCTGGAACGCATCGGCAACTCGCCCGCCGCCCTGATCCGTCACTCGGTCATTTTTGACGATGACCAGAAGTTCGACCGCCGAACAGGTGGAACGTCTCGACGTGCAGACCGCCGCCGCGCTGTTGAGCCTCGTCAACGAGGTCAACGGCCCAAAAGCCTGACCCCCGAGGGGGAGTTCATGTGCGAACTCGCCGCCACGATCGGGGGATCGCTCGAAGACGTCAAGCGCCTGCCTTATCAAGAGGTGATGCAGTGGCGCGACTACGCCCAAAAGCATGGCGGATTGCCGTTGACCCGCCTCGTTACGTTGATGGGCACGCTCTGCCACATGTTCAACGCGGCCAACGGTGGCAAGGCGAATCTGCATGACTTTCTCCCTGCTGTGCCGGACGTTGAAATGGATACGGAAATCACCGACGCGAGCCAAATGATTTCACTGGGATGGCGATGAAATGGCGAATAATTTAGGACGGCTGACCGTCGACCTGCTCTTGCAAACGGCAGGATTCGAATCCGGTTTCAACAAGGCTGAACGCATCGCCGACGCCAAAACGCGCCAGATAGAACGGCAGGCGCGCGAACGCGCCAAGGCGATCGAACAGGCGTTCGGCAACATCTCCGGCGCCATCGCGGGGGTGTTCGCCGGCCTGCAAATCGGCCAGTTCGCCAAGTCCGTCGTCGACATGCAAGGGCGCCTCGACGACCTCGCCAAGTCGACCGGCATCTCAGCCACCAACCTGGCCGGCCTGGATCACGCCGCCCGCCAGTCCGGTAGCAACCTGGATAGCGTGGCGAGCGCCGTCAACAAGCTGGCAGTGAACATGGGCAACAACGCGGAGAAGTTCGCCAAACTGGGCGTGACCGCGAAAGACCCCGTCGACGCACTCGGTCAGCTTGCCGACATTCTGAACGGCATCGAAGACCCACAGAAGCGTGCCGCCGTCGCTGCTGAAGCACTGGGCAAGGGGTGGCAGGAACTCGCCCCACTGCTGTCCGAAGGTAGCGCCGGCATCCGCGCCCTCGTGGACGAAGGACAGAAGCTCTCCGGCGTTACCGAAGAGAACAACAAGCAGGCCGCCGCCTTCGGTGACAACCTCGAAAAGCTGCACACGGCATCGATCGGACTGGCGAACACGATCACGAGTCCGCTGATTCCGGCCCTGAACGACCTGATTACCGGATTCACCGAGGCAGCAAAGGCGAAGAACATTTTTGGTTGGGCGATCACGAGTGGCGACGACGAGGACAACGCCGTCAGCAAGTACACGGAAATCACACTCACGTTGCGAAAGCTTCGCGAGGATCGCGAAGCCTTGGCGAAGCCGACGTTCACGAACAAGGTGAACGACTTCATTTTCGGTGACGTGCACGACCTCGACTTGCAGATATCGGCGCTGGAGAAGCAGCAAGCCTATCTGAAATCGATCATCGATCTTCGGGCGAAGGCCGATGGGTACCGAGATCGATGGATACCCAACACGCCGACCACCACGACCAGCGACACGGCCGTGAACGGTTTCCTTGGCGGCAACAGCACCGCGAAGGCGATCAGCGAGTCCCAGCGCCTAATCGAGCAGCTACAGCAGCGCCTCATGACGGCGCAGAAGTTGTCCGAGGTGGAAAAGCTAACCTTGACGCTGGCGGATACCAAGTACAACAAGATGACGGAGGGCGAACGCACCACCGCCCTGGCCCTTGCCGGTCAGATTGATCAGCGTAGCGAAATCGCCCGCCAGCTTGACGACGAAATCAGCAGTGCACGCGAACTCTCCCGCGTCTATGAGCAGCAGGAATCCCGCCTGAAGCAACTGATCGGCAACACCGACGCCGGAAAGAACGTGCAGAACATGATGGATGAAGCCCTCGCCGAATCCGCGCTGCTCTCCGGGAAAATCGACACGTCAACCTACGATCAAATCATCGCCAAGCTGCACGAGGTGAAGGACGAAGGCAAGGACTCATTCAAGGAATTGCAAGACGCTATCGAGGGTTGGGGGCGGCAAGCGACGGATGTTTTTGTCAACTTCGCATTCACGGGGAAAACGTCGTTCGCGGACATGACGACATCCATCCTGAAGGACATGTCGCGCATGATCATTCAGCAGAACGTGATGAAACCGCTAATGTCGGGGATCGGGGATTTCTTCAGCGGCTTGTTTGGTGGAAGCGGGGGCGCCGCTCAAATGGCGGGCGTCTTCGTCGGTTCGGCGAACGGTAACGTTTTTTCAGGTTCTCCGAGCCTGCACCAGTACGCGAACACGATTCAGACATCGCCCAAGCTCTTCGGCTTCGACACCCTGCACGGATTCGCGAAGGGGGGCATCTTTGCCGAGGCCGGACCGGAAGCGGTCATGCCGCTGGCGCGCGATAGCGCCGGCCGGTTGGGCGTTCGCTCTCAAGGGGATGTTTCCGGCGTAAGTATCGCCATCACGATCAATGCCGAGACCGGCGCGCAGCAGACAAACGGAGACACGAAGGGGGCGTGGACCGAGTTCGCCAATCGCATCAAGGGGATGATTCTCGATGAACTGACGACTCAGAAACGGCCGGGCGGGTTGCTGTACTCATGAGCGTTTTTACCTGGCAGCCTGCAGCCGGCGCGAGCCTGTCATGCAAGCCTGCCGTGGACGTCGCGAAGTTAGGCGACGGATACGAACAACGCACCGCCGCTGGCCTGAACAATCAGCTGCGGCAATGGTCGTTGAGATTTACCGGTGACGTCTTCGAAGTGCTCGATTTTATCGAGCAGCGCAATGGCGAAACGTCATTCACTTGGACTGACCCGCTCGGCAAGACCGGCACCTTCGTTTTGCCGCGAATGGAAGGCCAATCACGTTGGAGGGGAAGTGTTCTCGGTCAGTTGCGATTTTGAGCAAGTGGCCGAATAAGCAGTTACAAACTATTACAAACAGACACAAACTGATACAAATAGTTTTTCCGGTTTTTCTCGCCTCTTTTGCATAGGCGAACACAAACACGCCTCAGAGCGTGTTTTTTGTTTTCCTTCACCCTAGACGGTTTTCGTAATAAGTCAATGTGAACTTATCCCTACACACTCAAATTGAGTTGGCAAGATTATGCCTATGGAGTAAGCTACATATAATACCAATAGCATATTTATAGCATATTTGCCACCTGGCAAAGGCTAAAAGCCATGTTTATAGTGAGGTCTCCTAATCACGAAGGAGATCCAAAATGAACACACGTTGCACAGCTGAAGACCGCCGCGATGCCGATCTTTCCGAAAAAGCCGCCAAAGCCCGCTTTATCCAAATCCTCTTGAACGATGACCCGCTCGAAATCGATGAATGGGCTTGGACCGTGATGAGGTCAACGGCCTATCGCAACCGGTGCGACGTCGGCGACGTGATCACTGCGCTGATGAACAAGGGCGAGCTCGAATCGCCCTACCCGGAAACCGTCATGGTGAGCGCTGGCGAGGATCAAATCGAAATGCCGCGCTGGACGGTCATGGAACTGGAAGCGATCGCCTACGACGCCGGCACGACGGTCAACGCCGTGCTCATGGGCATGGTCGAGGGTATGGCGTGCGAGGCGGTGAGCTTGCACTGACGAATAAACCAAGAGAAGCCGATTGATCGGACGATCAGAAGAACCAGAAAGACTAAGCCCGGACACGATCCGGGCTTTTTTATGGGCAGCAAAACGAAAAGCGGGTAGGAATGCGGGTAAACGTTAAAACGCAATCGACCGAAACGCTGCGAAGGCCAGTAAACGCAAGGTTTTAAAAAATCACTTGCGTATGTGTTGCACCTGGAAAAAAGGGTGCCGACGGGCACCCTCGTTTGTTTTGCCGGAAGGCGCGGATTCTATAGGATTTTCCCTAAATAATCACGGACCTTGGCAACATCGAGGAAGTGATGGCAAAGCTCTTTTCCATCGTGAAGCAGAACCGGCACCAACTCGTTGAATCGGGCCTCGAGATCGGAATCGGTATCGACGTCCAGGACTTCGACCGAACAACCGAACTCCGACGCAAGCGGCTCCAAGGCATCTTCCATCTCACGGCAAAGATGGCAATAGTCCCGCGACACCAGTATCAGTTGCTTCACTTGCCGGAAGCCCCAGAATCGATATATGGCTGGAACTGCCGGCTCGCCGCGTGCCTGAGTTGCACGGAACGCAAGATGGGCAGAGAAACCACCAGCCCAGAAACCGATCCGACGACGGCACCCAAGTCACCGGCTGCACCGAACCCGACAAATGCGCCGAGCAGAAACAGCAACAATGGCAACCCATAAGCAAGCAGTGCACTGTTGCGCACAGCCCCATCCGGAATGGTAACGCTGACGCGCTGTCCGACCGCCGACTGGCCCGCATTTAGCACTCGAAACACTTGCGGGTTAATACACAGCATCTTCCCGATGTTTACCCCGCCGCAACCGCCTGGCTCGTGACAACGACCACATCCAGAATCCTCCATCTGAACGAGCGCATACTCCCCGTCAAGAGCGGTAATAATTCCTTTCGCATCAGCCATCCGAGGCGTCACTCCCAATGCGGCAAGGGGTTACCACCGATGATCTGGGGCCGTATCAAGCATCGGCCTCAGTTTTTCGGCAACGGCTTCGCGCGCACGGAAAATACGTGATCGCACGGTTCCGATGGGGCAGTTCATCTCTTCAGCGATCTCTTCGTAGCTCAAGCCTTCAATCTCGCGCAATACGATCGCGTTCCGCAGTTCCTCGGGCAACGCCTCCATCGCGGCATTGACCGTTTGTCCGATCTGCTTCGACTGCAGGAGGCGCTCAGGCGTATTGATGTCATGCAATTGACCGGCATCCTCGAACGACTCCGCCTCGTCCGCGTCGAAATCGGTCGAAGTGGGCGCACGACGCCCTCTCGCAACAAGATAGTTCTTTGCCGTATTGATGCCAATGCGATACAGCCACGTATAAAAGGCGCTCTCGCCCCTAAAAGACGGCAGCGCACGATAAGCCTTGATGAAGGCCTCTTGTGCAACATCTTCAACTTCTGCGTGATCACGGATGAAGCGTGACAGCAGCCTTCCGAGTTTGCGCTGGTATTTTTCGACCAGCCGTTCAAAAGCCTGCTTATCGCCTGCCTGTGCGCGCTCGACCAGTTCCTGGTCAATTTCGCGTTCGTTCATGCTATTTGGATTCCCTGTCGGACACGATCTAGTACTCTTCTACAGGAGTATAGCGCAACAAAAGTAAGGCCGCGGCGAGGGTATCCATTATTTTCGCCAAGCCCCTCCTTTCCACCGTATGAGCTCCGAAGTCGCCCAAATAGGGGCGAAAGCACGTGATATAGTGATTCGTCCCGTCAACAGGAACGTATTGTGGTGCATCAATTTGACATTCTCGTGATTGGTAGCGGCTTGGCCGGCCAGTCAGCGGCGTTGCGTCTGGCAGAAACGCAAAAGGTGGGTTTGATCAGCAAACGAGATCTGGAAGACAGCGCCTCAGGCTGGGCCCAAGGCGGAATCGCCGCCGTGTTGGATAGCCAGGATTCAATCGAAGCCCACATTCAAGACACCATTACTGCTGGCGCCTACCTTAATGACCCCGTCGCGACACGATTCGTTATAGAGAACGGTCGAAGAGCAATCGAGTGGCTCATCGACCAAGGCGTCCCATTCACACGCGACGAAGCGGGCTACCACCTGACCCGAGAAGGCGGCCACAGCACCCGGCGCGTCATTCACGTCGCCGATATGACCGGGCTAGCAGTGCAGAACACACTGACCAAGAAAGTCAGGGAACATTCGAACATCACCGTTCTAGAGCAACACATAGCGATTGATCTGATCACAGGCGAGAAACTCGGTCTTTCCGAGAATCGCTGTTACGGTGCATATGCGCTCGATAGCGATAGTGGTGAAGTATTGACGATTGGTGCGCAACATACACTGATCGCTACCGGTGGTGCTGGCAAGGTCTATCTCTATACAACGAATCCGGACACTTCGACGGGCGATGGCATTGCCATGGCTTGGCGTGCGGGTTGCCGGGTCTCAAACATGGAGTTCATCCAGTTTCATCCGACCTGTCTTTACCATCCCCAGGCTAAATCATTTCTGATCTCGGAGGCTGTTAGAGGCGAAGGCGGATTGCTTTGCCTTCCCGATGGTACACGCTTCATGCCAGATCATGACCCGCGCGGTGAACTTGCCCCGCGGGATGTCGTTGCTAGAGCAATCGACTTTGAAATGAAGAAACGCGGCCTGGATTGCGTATACCTTGACATTTCCCACAAGCCCGCCGACTTCCTCCGCGAGCACTTTCCGAACATCCTCGCGCGTTGCCTCGAACTTGGCATAGACATTACTCGTGAGCCAATCCCGGTCGTCCCTGCCGCGCACTACACGTGCGGAGGAATCGTTACTGATCTCAACGCGCGAACGAACATTCCGGGACTGTATGCTGCGGGCGAAGCCTCATGTACCGGCCTACACGGCGCCAACAGACTCGCGAGCAACTCGCTACTGGAATGCATCGTCTTCGCAGAAGCAGCAAGCAATGACATCCTCACCCGACCACCGGTTGCTGTACCGCAATTACCCGAGTGGGACGAAAGTCGAGTATCAGACCCTGACGAAGAAATCGTGATCTCTCACAACTGGGACGAGTTGCGACGCTTCATGTGGGATTACGTCGGCATCGTGCGAACCACGAAGCGCCTCCAACGGGCCCAGCATCGCATTAGACTTCTGGAACGGGAAATCGATGAGTTTTACTCAAATTTCAGGGTCAGCCACGACCTGATTGAACTACGAAATCTCGTCCTAACCGCCGACCTAATCGTCCAATGCGCACTAAAGCGACGAGAAAGCCGCGGTCTCCATTTCAGTCGCGATTATCCTGATTTGCTCAAGAAAGCGCGCAATAGTCTGCTCAGGAAACGCCGAGCTTTGCGCTTCTCTTAACCGCCGTTTGAGCGCGAAGCCACAAGCGCAATTGATGAAACTGTCTTTCCGACATGTGGTCCTGAAACAGAACCGCACTCAGTGTTTTGCTCTTATCGTCCGAGCGAGCGCGCAAGACAATCACTTGCTGATATACGGCACTCTGCGTACTGATACTCAATTTGACATGGGTGCCGTCGGCCAAAACACCGACGAGTCGATCACTTCCAAGGATCCTCAAACCGAGGATTGCTGGAGTGCGAAATGCGTGCCACCCCGCGCAAGCAATCAGCAGAAACAGAAACAGCCGCAGCTGCCAAGGCAAAGAAGCCAAGCATACCGCGCAAAACGCAACGGAATGCGAGATGACGATGAGAAGAGAGAATCGAACCGAACGGCGGAAATCAATAAGAACCGGGAAATGCACGCCGTTCGTTCTGGTTTCGACTAGAGCCGCCTTAAAGCCATGGTGGCATTGGTACCGCCAAAGCCAAACGAGTTCGAAATCGCAACCTCGATTTTCATTTTCCGCGCCTCGTTGGCGCAATAGTCGAGATCGCACGCCTCATCTTGGTTGAAGATATTGATGGTCGGCGGTGAAACTTGGTTGTAGATTGCCAAGGTCGAGAACACCGCCTCGATACCACCAGCAGCGCCAAGCAGATGCCCAGTCATCGACTTCGTTGAATTCACAACGAGTTTTTTGCCTGCTCGCCAAAAGCACGCTTGATCGCCACCGTTTCTGCCTTGTCGCCAAGCGGTGTCAACGTGCCATGCGCGTTCAGATAGTTGACTTCATCGACGTTAACCTGCGCGTTCTTCAATGCGTTGAGCATACAGCGCGCAGCCCCTTCTCCATCTTCACACGGCGCAGTCATGTGATTCGCATCTGCGCTCATGCCGAAGCCGGCCAATTCGGCGTAAATACGAGCGCCACGCGCCTTCGCGTGCTCGTACTCTTCGAGCACCATGACGCCTGCCCCTTCGCCCAGAACGAAGCCATCGCGATCCTTATCCCACGGGCGGCTCGCCGTCTTCGGATCGTCATTGCGAGTCGACAGCGCCCGAGCCGCGCAGAACCCGCCAAGACCAAGTGGCGAAACCGTGCATTCTGCCCCACCAGCGATCATGATGTCCGCATCGCCGTACTCGATCAGTCTCCCTGCGTCGCCAATACTGTGCGTCCCCGTCGAACACGCACTGACCAATGCGATATTCGGTCCTTTATAGCCATACATGATCGAAAGATTGCCGGAGATCATGTTGATAATTGAACCTGGGACGAAGAATGGTGAAATCTTCCGCACACCAGCCGCGACGAACTCGTCACGTGTCGTCTCAATCAACGGCAACCCACCGATACCAGACCCGATAGATACACCAATCCGCTCTGCATTGAGCGGATGCGCGTCAAGGCCCGCATCCTTTATCGCTTGAATACCAGCCGCCATGCCGTAGTGGATAAACGTATCCATTCGACGCGCGTCCTTCGCCGGTATGTATTGCGCGATATCGAAACCTCGGACCTCGCCAGCGATTTGAACGGGAAACGCGGTAGCATCGAAACGCGTGATCCGATCGATACCGGATCGTCCGGAAAGAATGTTCCCCCAAGCTTCCTCAATGGAATTACCGACGGGCGAAATAATTCCAGAGGCCGGTGATGACGACTCTGCGACGTGCCAATTTCTTCTCCGGAAAACAGAAAACGACTCTAAGACTATCAAACCGAATGGAACAAGTACGCCAACAGTCTAACCTCGCCAGCAGACTTGTTCCGCAGAATGGCTATTTCTTGTGGTTCACAACGTAGTCGATGGCCTGCTGCACATTGGTAATTCTTTCTGCCTCGTCATCAGGAATCTCGCACTCGAACTCTTCTTCAAGCGCCATTACCAGTTCCACGGTGTCCAACGAGTCAGCGCCGAGGTCGTCAACGAACGACGACTCGTTCTTGATGTCCGCTTCATTTACGCCCAGTTGTTCTGCAACGATTTTTCTGACGCGTTGTTCGATATTTTCCATCAGGATGCTCCTTCTAAAGGTTCATGTGTGAAACAAAACCACTCTATTTTACCAAATCGACCGATGCTTACCAAACCGACAAAGAGCAAGCATCCATCCCTCCGCACGGTAGGCATCAATCCATGAACATCCCACCGTTCACGTGGATGGTCGTTCCTGTGATGTAGGCGGCGGCCGGGGAAACCAGAAAACCGACGGCCGCAGCCACTTCCTCGGGCAAGCCGAGGCGCCCAAGGGGAATGTTCGATGACAACGCTTCGCGTTGCTTGTCGTCGAGAACTTTGGTCATATCGGTATCGATCAGCCCCGGAGCGACACAGTTTACCGTGACATGGCGACTACCAAGTTCGCGCGCCAACGACTTAGTCATTCCTGTTACGCCTGCCTTAGCCGCGCAGTAGTTGGCTTGTCCTGGATTGCCAGAATGGCCAACAACAGAGGTCACATTCACGATGCGGCCGCCACGCGCTTTCATCATGCCGCGCGTGACCGCCTTGGAAAGGCGAAATACTGCCTTCAGGTTGGTATCCAGGACCGCATCCCACTCATCTTCCTTCATACGGATAGACAAATTGTCCCGAGTAATACCGGCGTTGTTAACCAATATCGATATCGATCCAAACTCTTTCTCGATATCAGCGACAACATCGTCAATCTGGGACTGATTCCGAACTTCAAGAACCTTGCCCAATCCTTTGACGCCTGATGTTGCCAAATACTCTGAAATGCCATTTGCACCACTTTGAGTTGTTGCGGTACCGATCACCGTCGCGCCTAACCTACCCAACTCGAGTGCGATTGCGCGGCCAATTCCGCGCGAAGCGCCAGTTACGAGCGCAATCTTCTGATCAAGCATTCGAGTTACTCCAGCGACGAGACCGCAGCCTCTATCGACGCAAGATCGACCAATGCAATCCCGTTCAATGAATCGGAACACCGCTTGGTCAAGCCTGCCAACACTTTTCCTGGACCACATTCGGCGACCGTCACCACTCCCAACGAGGCAATCTTCTGGACAGTTTCAACCCAGCGCACAGGAGAAAATGCCTGACGAACCAAAGCATCCTTGATTCTTGCCGGATCGTTCTCAATCGCGACATCGACATTGTTGATCACGGGAATCTTCGGCACCGCAAACTCCAGCTCAGCCAAGCGCCGCGCCAACTTTTCCGCAGCTGGACGAATCAGCGACGAGTGGAACGGAGCAGATACCGGCAACAACACCGCTCGTTTGGCGCCCCGTGCCTTGCACGCCTCACAGGCGCGCTCAACCGCGGCTTTGTTTCCGGCGATCACAGTCTGGCCGGGTCCATTGAAATTGACCGGTTCGACGACTTCGCCTTTACCGACCGCGGTCGCCGCTTCGGCACAAGCCTCGCGAATCTTCTCATCGTCGAGGTTCAGGATAGCCGCCATCGCACCGGTACCCACGGGCACCGCCTCCTGCATCGCAGAAGCACGCAAACGAACGAGAGGAACCGCGTCCTTGAAGTCGATGACACCCGCAACGACCAGCGCCGAGTATTCGCCCAAGCTATGGCCTGCGACGACAGCGGGTAACCTACCGCCTTTTTCCAACCACAAACGAAATGCGGCGATCCCGGCAGTAAGCATGAGCGGTTGCGTATTCACCGTCTGAGCCAACGATTCGACTGTCCCATCCGCGACAAGTTGCCACAAGTCTTGCCCGAGCGTTGCGGATGCTTCATCAAACGTACGGCGGACCACAGGAGACTCGCCGTACGCATTCATCATTCCGACAGATTGCGATCCCTGGCCCGGAAATACAAAAGCGAAAGTCATACGTTGTTATCCTTTTCTAGAACTCGAGCAATACGGCGCCCCATGTGAAGCCGCCACCGACGCCTTCGAGCATGATCTTCTGACCCCGTCGGATACGCCCATCGCTCACAGCAGCATCCAACGCAAGCGGAATAGACGCCGCGGAAGTATTGCCGTGCTGGTCAACTGTGACGACAACCCTATCCAAGTCCAATCCCAGTTTCTTGGACGTCGATTCAATGATACGGATGTTGGCTTGATGAGGAATCAACCAGTCCACTTCGGACGATGACACCCCCGCCGCGGCACAACACTCTTTGGCGACATCGGCCAAGACACGTACGGCGAATTTGAACACTGCCTGGCCGTCCATCCGCAGGAACGGGTCACCAGTCACCTTGCCACCACAGACACTGCCAGGGCACGGAGAGTATGCCATGATGCGAACCGTCAGCATGTGCTGCGGTCGCCAATATCCCCGGCTTGTCGGAAGCCTCAAGAACCACCGCACCGGCACCGTCACCGAATAACACACAGGTTGCCCGATCTTCCCAGTCCAGGATCCTGGAGAACACCTCAGCGCCAACAATCAACGCTTTCTTGTGGCTTCCCGAGCGGATGAATTTTTCCGCGACGGTCAATGCATAGACAAACCCACTACAGACTGCCTGGACATCGAAGGCCATGGCACCAACATTGCCAAGCCTTTCCTGGAGGAGACAGGCAGTACTTGGAAAAATATAATCCGGCGTTGACGTAGCGACGATGATCAAATCAATTTCATCGGCACTGACATTTGCCGATGCAAGTGCGTTGCGGCTAGCTTCAAATGCCAGCGAACTTGAAGTAACACCGACGTCGGCCAGATGCCTGGACTTGATACCAGTTCGACTGACGATCCAGTCGTCGCTCGTGTCAATACCGCGAGCAATAAGATCTTGATTTTTTACAGGTTAACCTGGCAGATAACTTCCAACGCCTGCGATGCGCGCAAACATGCTATTTCGCCTCCTGAATCGGTTGTTGCTGAGCCACGCGCTCGGTAATGCGCGCCAAGACACCACTTCTCACCATGTCGGCCGCCCGCTCGAGCGCATTACAAAACGAGAACACGTCAGCTGACCCATGACTCTTGACGACAATCCCACGCAGCCCGAGCAGACTGGCGCCATTGTATCTACGGTGATCTACCCGTCGCTTGAAATGCCTGAGCACGGGAATCGCGAGTAACGCGATCAACTTCGTCAAGACGTTGCGTCCAAATTCCTGTCGCAAAAAAGTAGCAAGCATCTGGGCCAATCCCTCGGATGCCTTCAAGGCCACATTGCCGACGAAGCCATCGCAAACGACGACTTCGGCATCGCCCTTGTAAAGACCATCGCCTTCCACGTTGCCGACGAAGTTCAGTCCGGATTCTCTCAGTAGTTCAGCCGCGCGCTTGACGACGTCATTGCCTTTGATGTCCTCTTCCCCAATATTCAGAATCCCGACGGAAGGACGATCTTTGTGCTCAATGGCCCCAACCAGAGACGCTCCCATGATCCCGAACTGGAGCAAATGCTCAGGTGAGCAATCGACGTTGGCGCCAAGGTCAAGAACATGAGCGTGGCCATTGACGGTCGGCAATACCCCGCAAATGGCAGGACGATCGATGCCTGGCAACATCTTGAGCACGAAACGCGAGATCGCCATCAAAGCGCCCGTGTTACCTGCAGACACGCATGCGTCAGCCTCGCCTGTCTTGACGAGATCGAGCGCGACACGCATCGAAGAACCCTTCTTGCTGCGAATCGCCAATGCGGGCGACTCATCCATCCCCACAATTTCGCTCGCGTGACGGATCAAAACCCTGGAACTGGACACACCGCCAAGATAGAGGCGAAGATTATCCTCAATTCCAACAAGGAGAACGCGCACATCTTCGTGCATTTGCACGAAATCAAGTGCAGCTCGCACGGTAACGCCAGGACCATGGTCCCCGCCCATGCAATCAATAGCGACGGTAACAGTCATCCAAAAAGACAAAAGAAAAGGCAGACAATCCCCCTTTTCGGGGAATGTGTCTGCCTGATCTTGAATCCTTACTCGCCGGTTCCTTTTGCCACTTTCTTACCGCGGTAGTAACCGGTCGGGCTCACATGATGCCGCAGATGCACTTCGCCGGTCGTCGGCTCAACAGCAAGCGGTGGATTGGTCAGAAAATCATGTGCACGATGCATGCCACGCTTCGACGGGGATTTTTTGTTCTGTTGAACGGCCATATGTAAACTCCAGATATCAAATTCACTATGCTTTGCGTCTCAAGCCTTGAAGCACCGAAAACGGGGACACCTTTCCCGTTCCAAGCTCTGCATCGGGCAAAGCACAACTTTCGTGACGAGGCGCAGAGGGCAAATCGAGAATTATCTCATCTTCGATCAACGCGACCACATCAAGTTCTTTTTGCGCAGAGAGGAAATCTTTCGAATCATCCTCGAAGTCTTCCTGCGTCAACTCACTTTCATCATCAACGAATTCCAGCAGACTGCGAATTTTGACTGGATACACGATACTTTCCAGACAACGCTGACAGCGCACTGAAAGACTCCCGTCCAACCACAGCTTGACTTGCAGCTTGTTTCGCGAATCAACCAAACCTTCAACGCGATACTGTAGATTTCCGCCTGAATCTATGAGCAGATCCAACACTCTATTATCCAGACTTGCTACCGGCAGTTTCCCTTCAAGCAGCCGCGCTTCCCGGGCAAATGCCTTGCTGTCAATAACAATCCGTTGAGACATAAGGCGCGCATGATATTATTTTTGGCTTTCGAAGTCAAAGCCACTGGCCGGAGCACTGAACCTTTCCTCTGTTTTTGTCGTTCGCTTGCAAAAACAGTGCTGCGGTGGCGCTATCCATCCACTCTCCATGACTACGCAATCGATCTCAATCGTTCTCGCATCAACTTCGCCTTTTCGCAAAGAACTACTTTCGCGCTTTGGATTACCGTTCATAACGGCAAATCCAAAAACTGACGAAACCGCACTACCCGGTGAATCTCCCGAAGCGACAGCGCTCCGACTGTCGGAGGTGAAAGCGCGCGCCGTCGTTGCTGACCATCCGGGAGCCCTGATCATCGGAAGCGACCAGGTGGCATATCTTGACGGACGTGTGTACGGCAAGCCGGGAACGCACGCGAACGCCGTCATGCAACTGCGTGCGATGAGAGGCCGAACGGTCAATTTCTTTACGGGACTCTGCCTGCTAAACGCGCGGACTGGGCAAGCGCACGTTCGCGGCATCCCGACGCTGGTGACATTTCGTAACTTGACGAATGAAGAAATCGAGAATTATCTCTATCGCGAAAAACCCTACAACTGCGCGGGCAGCGCCAAATCAGAAGGTTTGGGAATCGCCATCATTGAGAAAATCAGTGGCGACGACCCCAACGCTCTTGTTGGCTTGCCACTGATAGCACTCTGCGATCTATTGCGGATTGAAAATGTGAACGTCTTGCAGAGCGCTGCCGAGGGTCGAGCGTGAACAAGGGAAGGCTCTTCCTGATCCCGGTGACCTTGGGCGAAACGGCGACAAAGTCCGTGTTGCCCGATGGCGTGATTGAGTGTGCCAGACAACTTCAGTATTTCGTCGCTGAAAATGCCAAGTCGGCGCGGGCATTCCTGAAATCACTCCCCCCGCTCATCCCGCTACAACAGATCCATATTTCCGAGCTGAATGAACACACCAGCCCGGAAGAACTCGCAGTACTCTTGTCGCCGCTGCTTTTGGGGAACGACATCGGCCTGGTTTCCGAAGCGGGTTGCCCCGCCGTCGCTGATCCCGGGAGCAATCTGGTCGCGCTTGCGCACGAGAGCGGAATCACCGTCATCCCGATGGTCGGCCCGTCATCGATTCTCCTTGCGCTGATGGCATCGGGATTGTCGGGGCAGAACTTCGCGTTTCACGGCTATCTGCCGGCGAAATCCGATCAGCGCGACAAGAAGATTCGGGAACTCGAAAAACATTCCCGCCTTGAAAAGAGGACGCAGATCTTCATCGAAACGCCTTATCGCAACAGGCAGATGTTTGAGAGTCTTACAGGCTCATGCTCGGCGGACACAAGAATCTGCATCGCCACGGACCTGACACTCGGCAGCCAGCGTATCGAGACCCGGACCTGCTGCGAGTGGAGAAAACAGGAGTTGCCTGCGATCGATCGGCGTCCGACAATCTTCCTGCTCCAGGCTTGATCGCCGCGGCCCATCCGCTCATTGCCGTCGGCGCGATGCGTTCAATGGCGGCTCTTGCATTTGTGCAATCTGTTCGCGCAGCTCGAGAATCCGATCCTGCCAGTAGCGCTGCGTATTGAACCAAGGAAACGCGGCGGGGAAAGCCGGATCGTCCCAACGTCGTGCCAACCAGCCGGCGTAATGAACAAGACGCAGCGTGCGCAACGCCTCGACGAGATAAAGCTCGCGCGGATCAAACGCGAAGAACTCCTCGTAGCCGGAAAGCACTTGGGATAGTTGCCGTTCCTGATCCTGCCGCTCGCCGGAGAGCAGCATCCAGATATCTTGAACGGCTGGTCCCATGCGGGCGTCGTCAAAATCGACGAAGTGCGGCCCATTCTGCCAAAGCACGTTGCCGACGTGGCAGTCGCCATGCAGACGCAAGATCGCCACATCACCGGCGTATTCGAAACAATCCTCAACCGCATCGAGCGCCTGATCGACCACGCCGAAGTAGACGTCTTCCAGTTCCGCAGGCAGGAAGCCCGCATCCAGCAAAAAATCTCGAGGCTCGTCGCCAAACGTCTGGACATTGATCTCCGTGCGTGCAAGAAATGGCTTGAGCGATCCAACAGCATGAATTCGACCAATGAAACGCCCCATCCATTCGAGAACCTGCCCGCTATCGAATTCGGGCGCGCGACCGTTTTGCTTAGGGAACAAGGCGAAACGCAAATCAACATGGTGGTGCAGCGTTTTTCCTGCAAAACGCATCGGCGCCACGACAGGCAATTCACGCTCGGCAAGTTCCGCGCAAAACTCGTGCTCTTCCAGAATCGCCGCCTCTGACCACCGGTCTGCCCGGTAGAACTTGGCAATCAGCGGTGCTCCTTCCTCCATCGACACTTGATAGACGCGGTTTTCATAGCTATTGAGGGCAAGCAGGCGTCCGTCCGGGCGAAGGCCCAGAGCTTCCAAAGCGTCCAGTATCGAATCAGGGGTCAATGTAGAGAACGGCGCGGCTTGCGAATCGGGGTTCATATTGAGCGAAGGTTCCTGTGGCAAGAATCGTTACGCGGAGATAGCGGTGCACGATACATCGAGTGGCGTTCGGCACAGGCTGAATCGGCCGCAGTTTCGCCAACGGGGCTGAGAAGATAAGATTCGACCCTGCATGCCTGTCCCGAATATGGAACACAATGTCGAATACCTTGATTGAAGTCAGCGAAGAAGGTGGTGTCCGTTACCTGCATTTCAGTGCCGACTGGGTCCAGGGCGCAATGCGCATCCAGCGCCCCAATTCGCTCGAACTCGCCTATACCCGCGAGATGATGGCGGGATTGCTGCTGCGTGAGCCGCCTTGGCCAAGGAACGTTCTGTTGATCGGACTCGGCGCAGGATCGCTGATCAAGTACATTTACCACAAGCTGCCGGAAACGCGCATGACGGTGGTTGAGATCGACCAGCAGGTAGAGATCATCGCCAGGCTCCACTTCAAGCTACCCGACGACCCGCTGCGGCTGAACGTCGTCATCGGCGATGGTGCGCAGTACATGCTCGAACACGGAAAGAAGTTCGACTGCATCCTGGTCGATGGCTTCGATAAACACGGGCGTGCCGGTGTCCTCGACACGCTGCCCTTCTATCAGGCTTGCCGGGCACGTTTGTCCGAGACCGGATTGCTGGTCACCAATCTTCTCGGCCACAGCCGCGGGTTCCAGGCCAGCCAGGCGCGAATTGCCAAGGCGTTCGACGGACGTTCGCTCGTGTTTCCGTCATGCGACAGCGGCAACACGATTGCTTTCGCGACAGCCGGCGAAGGCGTCGATGTCAGCCTCGAAGAACTGATTGCCCGCGCTCAGCGGCTGCACAAGGAAACCGGGCTCAACCTGAAGCCGACGATCCCGCGCCTCGAATCGGCCGGCAAGCTGGTCCAGGATCATCTCCGCATCTGACACGGCGCGGTTTTGTCAGGCGGCAGAACACCTCAGCACATGCGCGGCCATCGCCTGCACAACGCCTTCGGCCTCGCCGACCGGCCCGGGCATTTCAAATGCCACATTAGGAAAACGAGCGCGCAACTCGTCGATGATCAACGGCAGATCATTCTTGAGATGACCGCCTTGGGCGATGAACATCGGAACGACAACGATGCGATCAAACCCCTCCGAGACCATTGTCGAAACGCAGTCTTGCAGGCTCGGTGCGAGAAATTCGAGGAAGGCGAGCTCGATCCGCAGATCGGGCGCCTCGGCAATCACCGCTGCACGAACGCGCTTGAGCGGCAACGCCCATTCCGGATCGCGCGAACCGTGGGCAAAGAGGATCAGGGCGGTTCTTGGCATGGCTTTCACCTCGAAGTCAGTTGAATCCGGCCGACAGAGAAGGGGGCTGCAAGCGACCATGCGCCGCCGCCTACGGCGCCGCTAGTATTTCAACAGCGCGAATCCGGGAACCCCTGCCTCCTGCAAACGCGCCGAGCCGCCGAGCGCCGGCAAATCGATGACCGCAGCCGCTTCGACAATGCGCGCTCCGAGACGATGCATCAGTTTCGCGGCGGCGAGGATCGTCCCGCCCGTCGCGATGAGATCGTCAATCACCAGCACGTGATCCCCGGCCGCGGCGGCGTCGGTGTGCACCTCGACCGTCGCCTCGCCATATTCCAGGGAATACGATTCACACATGGTGTCGAACGGCAGTTTGCCAGCCTTACGCACCGGGATGAACCCACATTCCAGACGATAGGCCAGCGCAGCGCCGATGATGAAACCACGCGCGTCGATACCGGCAATCGCGTCGATATGCGCGTCGCCATAACGCTCGGCAAACGCATCGATCAGCGCGCGGAACGCCTTGCCGTCACGCAAAAGCGGTGTGATATCGCGGAACTGGACGCCGGGTTCCGGCCAGTCGGCGATGGTACGGATATGACTTTCAAAGAAGCGGGTATCCATGAATCGGTCTCACAGGAACGCAAACTTGAGCACGAATAGAACGGCAATCGCGGCGACCATGGGGGACAGTTCCCGAGTTCGACCCGCCAGAAGCTTGGTCGAAGCGTAGGTGATGAAACCGAACGCGATGCCGTGCGCGATCGAGAACGTAAACGGCATGCTGATCGCCGTAACGACCGCAGGCGCGGACTCCGTCAAGTCTTCCCACTCGATTTCGGCTAGGCCGCGAATCATCAGCACCGCCACGTAGCAAAGCGCTGGCGCCGTCGCGAATGCCGGGACCGTTCCCGCCAAGGGCGCAATGACCAACGCCGCAAGGAAGAGAATCGCCACCACGACGGCGGTCAGACCCGTCCGCCCACCGACCGACGTTCCGGCGGCGGATTCGATGTAAGCCGTGGTCAACGACGTACCGAGCAAAGCGCCCGCGGCAATCGCCCCCGAATCGGCCAGCAACGCTCGCTTCAAGCGCGGCAGCTTGCCGTCCGCATCAAGCAGTCCAGCGCGGTGGCAGACGCCAATCAGCGTCCCCGAGGCGTCGAAGAGCTCGACCATGAAGAACGTCAATACCACGGTCAAGAGGCCGGCATTGAGCGCCCCGCCAATATCCATCTGCAGGAAAGTCGGCGCGATGGACGGCGGCATGGCAAAGACGCCGCCGAACGGCGTCAAGCCCAAAGCAACCGAGGCAACGGTCACCAGCAGAATGCTGATGATGATCGCGCCAGGCACCTTGCGTTGCTCCAAGGCGACGATCAGGATGAAACCGAGGACAGCCAGCAGGGCATCAGGCTTGTGCAGGTCGCCCAAGGTCAGAAGCGTCGCCGGATGGCCGGTGATGATGCCGGCATTGTGCAGGCCGATAATGGCGAGGAACAGCCCGATACCCGCCGAAATGGCGAACTTGAGCGAACGCGGAATCGAGTTGACGATCGCTTCGCGAATTCGAAACAGGCTGACGAAGATGAACAGCATGCCGGAGATGAACACCGCGCCGAGCGCCGCCTGCCAGGTAAAGCCCATACCCTTGACGACGGCGAAGGCGAAATAGGCGTTGAGCCCCATTCCAGGCGCCAAGGCGATCGGGTAGTTCGCGTAGAGGCCCATGATCGCTGAACCAATCGCGGCAGCGACGCAGGTCGCGACGAAAACGGACTCCTTGGGCATGCCTGCGGCCGACAGTATGTCCGGATTGACGAAGATGATATAGGCCATGGTCAGGAACGTTGTGAGTCCCGCCATCACCTCGGTGCGCACATTCGTACCGTGCGCCGAAAGCTGAAAATAGCGCTCCAGCATATTCTGTCGCCCTCCAAAAAGCAGGGATTCTATCTCAGGAGGCACGCATAAGGTGCGAGAAATGAGACCTCACGGCAATCATGCGATCCATTTTGCCCTTGAGAACCTCTGACATGTGAAAAAACGGATGCAAACTCGACAAAGCCATTCGGTTTTTCACGAAAAACGCAATCGACGCCAGCCGACGGACCGCGTTCGGCGGCGCAAAGCAGGCTGCTGATTCGTGCGGGAGCGACTCGGTCAGTTGGCCGCGCCCTCGGCTTGCTCGATCGATACAGCCAGTCGTGTGAGCAACACCTTGTTGACGCGATTCTTGTCCATATCGACCACCTCGAACCGATAATCCGCCACGTCGAACTGATCGGTCACCGTCGGAATCCGGCCCAACACGTACATGACCAGTCCACCGAGCGTATTGAACGCGTTCTCGTCTTCACCCGGCAGATCGTCTTCTATCTTCAACACCAGCTTGAGCCGTTCGATCGCCACGCCGCCGTCCACCAGCCAGGATCCGTCAGTTCGTTCGACGATGTCCTGTTCGTTGGGCGTATCGGACGAAGGCAACTCGCCGACGATCGAAGTCAGCACGTCGGTCAGCGTCACCAGGCCCTGCAACTCCCCGTATTCGTTGACGATCAACGCGCATTGCTGATGGGCCTTGCGGAAGCTCTCCAGAAGGTGCGTCGTACTCACGCCTTCCGGCACGTACAGTGCGGGACGCAAAAAGCGCTCAATGTCGAGTTTTTCTCCGGCCAACGCCAGCTTGAGCAGATCGGCCGTGCGCAGAATTCCAATAATGTGATCCAGGCCATCACGACAGACGACGATGCGCGTGAATGGGCTTTCCGCCAGGCAAGTGCGAATCACGTCTTCCGGCTCGTCGAGGTCCAGCACATAGATGTCGTTCCGGTGCGTCATGATCGCGCCGATACGTTGCTCATCTAGCCGAAGCACGTTGGAGACAATGACCTGCTCGCTTTCGTGGAACACGCCCGCTTCGGCGCCCTGCTCCATCAACACGTTGATCTCGTCGTCGGTCACCGGCGGATCGCCGCGATGGCGCGCGCCGACAAGCTGCAACAACAATGACGACGAGGACGACAACAGCCAGACCAGCGGGCGAGTCATGCGCGCAAGCACGTTCATCGGCGTGGCAATCAATGCCGCAATCGATTCCGGCGCAAGCAATCCCAGTCGCTTCGGAACGAGTTCGCCGACAACGACCGAAAAATAGGTCAATCCGACGACCACCAGTGTCAACGCAAGGCCGCGCGCATAGGGCTCAAGAAATGAAAAACCGGAAAACCAGTGCGCCAGCGGATCGGCGAGTGCATTCTCGCCGATGGCTCCACTGAGAATCCCCACGGTCGTGATGCCGACCTGAACCGTCGAAAGAAAGCCCGACGGCTCGTTGTTCAGTTCCAGCGCCGACTGCGCGCCCGGACTACCATCGTCCGCCAGTTTCTGCAGCCTCGCCTTCCGCGACGAAACGACGGCGATCTCGGACATCGCGAGAACGCCGTTCAACAGGATCAACAATAGAAGAAGAAATATGTCCATTCACGCAGTCATGCCGTTGGTCGAAATACAAATTCAATCTCTTGGCGGCGGGCCATAGGGTTCGTGGAGACGCACGGGAGTCCCATGCTTCTTCCTCAACCGCAGATTGAGCATTTCAACGCCAAGCGAGAAGGCCATCGCGAAGTAGATGTAGCCCTTGGGCACGTGATGACCAAAGCTCTCGGCCACCAGCGTCACCCCGACCACGAGCAGGAAGGAAAGTGCCAGCATCTTGATGCTTGGGTGGTCCGAGACGAAACTTCCGATGGATTTGGCAAAAACCATCATCAGCCCAACCGAGGCAATCACTGCAGCGATCATGACACCGACGTTACGAACCATGCCGACTGCCGTGATGATCGAGTCGAGCGAAAACACCAGGTCGATGATGATGATCTGAAGGATGATGGCTGAAAACGTCGCCTTCACCGTTTTCGCCTCACCACCCTCTTCCCCTTCCAGCAATTGATGGATTTCCTGCGTGCTCTTCCACAGCAGGAAAACGCCTCCACCCATGAGGATCAGATCGCGTGGCGAGACAGGATGCCCAAAAACGTTGAATAACGGTTCCGTGGCGCCGACGATCCACGAAAGAAGCAGCAATAGCGCGACGCGCATGAACATGGCAAGAAACAACCCGAGCTTGCGCGCGCGCTCTCGCGTCCCCGAAGGCAAGCGATCGACGAGAATGGAGATGAAAATGATGTTGTCGATCCCAAGCACCAGTTCGAGGGCGGTCAGGGTGAAGAAGGCGATCCACAACTCCGGATTAGCCAAGATTGCCAGGATTTCCATTTAGCGCCACTACCCCAGAAATACGCGGAGGGACCACGTTTGATCGACGAATTATACCGGCTGGCGTATTTCCTATGGCATTTCAACGACGTGAAGGCCAGTTCAAGTGGCGTGTTGACCGGAGCCCTCCACCGCAACGATCGCTTTGGCCTGATTGAAATCGTCGGCATAGCCACAGCTGTAGAGACAGCACGCCAGTTGATTGGCGATCGGCGCGGGGAGCGCCGCTTCGCCTGCGAGCACCCGGCGCATCCAGTCCGCTGTGCTCTTTGCATCGCACGTTTCGGGGAGATGCGGCAACGTCTTGAGGCTTTCGTGCTCGGCCTCGAAGAGCACATCGACCACGCCGTCATGCAGATGCTCTATGCGGGGGCGGCGTTTCGGATTGGCGAAGGGTTCGCCCTCGGTGCCGCGCAGTAATATCGCATGCGAACCCGAAGCGCCGAGCACCTCGCGCATTGCGTCTAGGTAGTCCGGATGGGTCGCAGCGGCCAGCAGCAAGCCCTGCCCTTTGAAAGGATCGACCATTTTCACCAGGCTATGCGCGCTGTTCCGCAAACCGAGACGACTGCGCAAGGCCAACTGCGTATTGAGCCCCGGGGAAATCACCGAGAGCGGAACGTACGCCAAGCCGCTTTCATCGAGCGATTGCTGCGCCTGCGACTTGCTGGTGCTCGGAATCAGGCCGAATTCCCTGAGAATCTGAGCCGTCGTCACCCGCCCGTACCCTTCGATCAGTCCATGGATGAGCACCGGAATCGAGTAGCGCCGCAGAAGCATCGCCAAAAGCGGTGTCAGGTTAACCCCCTTGCGCGCGCCGTTGTAACTCGGAATGACGACTGGCCGAAACCGGCCTTGTGGCATCTGCAACGAATGCAGTCTTTCGTTCGCGGCCGACAGAAAACCGATCATCTCATCGAAAGTCTCGCCCTTCATGCGCAATGCAATCGCAATCGCACCTAACTCGAGTTCAGGTACGCCACCATCAAGTATGGCCCCGTAGAGTTGCTGCGCGTCTTCAAGCGACAGATCGGCAGCCCCCTCGCGCCCACGTCCGAGTTCTCTGATGAAATGTGCGTAATTCATGCATTCTCCGTGACGTGTCAAGACAACGCCGATTGCTGTTTGCCACTATGACCGCCCCTGCATCTGAGTACGCGCCCATGCGATAAGGTTCCAGCGACAGCCCAAGGAAACACGCGAGTTCTATCCGCGCTCGGGCGGGTAAAGCCGCATTCCCGAATGCTCGCCATCGTGCTTCCGCACCGTCAGGTAATGAACCGAACCTGACGCGGCATCGATATGAAAGATGAGAGGTCTGGCACAGACGGAGCAACGTCTGTGCCAGAGATCAGGGCGCCGAAACCGTGCGGATGGCTTGTCGGATTACAGACTTGGTTGCTTCAAATTGGTGCGGCACCGTAGTCGCCCGCTTCAAAGCTGTGCTGCGTTATTTGATGCGCTGCAATTTCGGGCGGCTGGAAGGCGTCGTTGGTGGCTCCGGATCGGAATCGATGTCCGGTTCGGACTCACCCTCGGTCTCTTCCGTGGTCACATCGCTTTCCGGCTCAAAAGCCATCCCGGTACCGTTCTCTTTTGCGTAGATTGCCGCCACGTTGCTGATCGGAACGTATATTTCGCGCGCGACACCGCCGAAACGGGCTTGAAACGTAATCTCTTCGTTCGCGATGCTGAGATGTCCGGTCGCTTCATAGCCGATATTCAGAACGATCTGTCCGTCGCGCACAAATTCACGCGGGACGCGCGCGCGCCCATCGGCAACCACCACAATATAGGGCGTGTATCCGTTGTCACAACACCACTCATGAATGGCACGAATCAGATAGGGTTTGGTCGATGGCAGATTCACGCTTGTTCCCTTGAAAAAACTGACCGAGAAAAAGAAAACACCCGGTCTGGCAAGAACCGGGCGTAGTCGAAGGAAAAATCACCGGGTACGTCAGCGGCGCATTGCCTTTTCAGACGGAGTGAACGCGTCGATGAAACCCTGACGGCTGAAGATTCGTTCTGCGTACTTCATCAGCGGCGCTGCAGACTTTGGCAAGTCGATTTCGTAGTGATCAAGGCGCCACAACAATGGCGCGATCGCCACATCGAGCATCGAGAAGTCGTCGCCAAGCATATGCTTTTGCTTCACGAACACCGGAGCCATTTCGGTCAAACGCTCGCGAATCGTCTGGCGTGCCTTGTCGGCCGTCTTCTGGTTCTTCTCCAGTGCGTCGATGTAGGAAAACACCTCTCGCTCCATCGTGATCAGCAACTGCCTTGCCCGTGCCCGCATGATCGGATCCGCCGGCATCAACTGCGGATGCGGAAAGCGTTCGTCGATATACTCGTTGATGATGTTCGGCTCGTACAAGATCAGGTCACGCTCAACCAGCACCGGCACGCGGCCATACGGGTTGACCATGGCAATGTCTTCCTGCTTGGCGAAGAGATCGACGTCGATCACCTGGAAGTCCATTCCCTTTTCGTAGAGAACGATGCGACAACGTTGGCTGAATGGACAGGTGGTGCCTGAATAGAGATTCATCATGATCAATACCCCAAAAAAACGAACCGGCATCGTATCGGCCCGCGCAACCCAACGCACGATACCGGCGATGCCGAGGCCTGAATAATCAGGCGGTTACAAGTTAACTCAATTCTTCTCGACGTCTTTCCAGTAGTTCTTTTTGAGCGCATAGGAAACGCCCAGGAGAACAAACAGAAAGAGTAAAACCCCGATACCGAGATTCCTTCTAAAACCGGCACCGGGCTCTCCGGCCCAAACGAGAAATCCGACAAGATCGGCGACTTCCTTGTCGTATTCCACCGGTGACAATTGCCCCGAACCGGCGAGCTTCAGTACATGAGTCTCGTGATCAAGAACCTGCTCTCCCTGCAGTTCCCAAAGAACGTGTGGCATTGCCACGTTGGGAAACAACGTATTGTTCCAACCGCTTGGACGCTGTTCGTCACGGTAGAACGAGCGCAGGTAGGTGTACAGCCAATCGGCGCCGCTACCGTCGGCCGACGCGCGTGCCCGTGCGACCAAGGTCAAATCGGGGGGCGCTGCACCAAACCACTGTTTCTGCTCGGCGGCACGTGCCGTCACGCGCATCTGATCGCCGATCTTTTCCGCCGTAAACATCAGGTTATCCATCACCTGCTGCTCGGACAAACCAAGCTCGGTCAAGCGGTTATAGCGGACAAAACTCAAGCCATGGCAATTCATGCAGTAATTCACGAACACGCGCGCCCCGTTTTGCAGCGCCGGCTGGTCGTGCTGAAGATCCGGCGCCTTGTCCAGATGAACCGCTCCGGACGCGAAGGCGATAGCCGGAACAAACAGGAGCGCCAACAGGAATTTCTTCATGAAGTCCGCTTTCATTTGAACGTCACCCTTTCCGGAACCGGTTTGCACTTGTCGATCTTCGACCACCAAGGCATCGTCAGAAAGAACAGGAAGTAGTACAAAGTCATCAACTGTGCCACCGGCGCGCCCGGAACAACCCCGAAAAACGCATATTCCGGGGGTTTCGTACCAAGGAACCCGAGAATCAGGAACGAAATGACAAACAGCGCAAGCAAGATCTTGAAAATCGGCCCACGATAACGAATTGACTTGACCGGACTGCGATCAAGCCAAGGGAGGAAGGCAAGGATCACAACACCCGCCCCCATCGCCACCACCCCCCAAAACTTGGCATCCAAGCCCAGGAGCGGCCATACCATTGCGCGCAGCATTGAATAGAACGGTGTGAAATACCACACGGGCGCTATGTGCGGCGGCGTTTTCAGCGGATCGGCCTGATAGAAGTTGTTGTACTCGAGGAGATAGCCGCCTCCCTCCGGCGCGAAGAAGACGATGCTCGCGAAGACGATCAGGAAGACGACGACGCCAACGATGTCCTTGACCGTGTAATACGGATGAAAAGGAATGCCATCCAGCGGAATACCGTCGGCGTCCAGTTTCTCCTTGATCTCGATACCATCCGGGTTGTTGGAACCGACCTCGTGCAACGCGAGGATGTGCGCGACGACCAGACCCAACAACGCAAGCGGCACGGCGATCACATGGAATGAAAAGAACCGGTTGAGCGTCGCGTCTCCGATCACGTAATCGCCACGAATCCAGATCGACAACGGCTCGCCGACCAGAGGAATCGCCGAAAAGAGGTTGACGATCACCTGCGCACCCCAGAACGACATTTGCCCCCAAGGCAACAAGTACCCCATGAAAGCTTCGGCCATCAGCACGAGGAAGATCAGCACGCCGAACACCCAGATCAGTTCGCGCGGCTTGCGGTAGGACCCATAGAGCATGCCGCGGAACATGTGCAGGTACACAACGCAGAAGAAAGCCGAAGCCCCCGTCGAATGCATGTAGCGAATCAACCAACCCCATTGCACGTCGCGCATGATGTACTCGACGCTGGCGAATGCGATGGGAACGCCGTTCGCGTTCAACGCCCCGTCCGGCTTGTAGAACATGACCAGAAATATCCCGGTAATGATCTGGATCGCCAAGACCACGATGGCCAAGGAGCCGAAGAAGTACCAGAAATTGAAATTCTTCGGTGCGTAATACTCGGACAAGTGGCTGCGCCACATCGACGTCACCGGGAAACGAGCATCGAACCATGCCAGCAGATTCCCCAACACGGACCCGTCGGACTTGTACTTTTCGTAATTCTTGTTCGATCCCATGTCTTACGCCCCTTTCGTGTCTTCGCCGATCAAGATGCGCGTATCGCTCAGATACGTATGCGGCGGCACAACCAGGTTGCTCGGGGCGGGTTTGTTCTTGTAAACGCGGCCCGCGAAATCGAAAGTCGAACCGTGGCAGGGACAAATGAACCCGCCCGGCCAATCCGCCGCCATGCCTTCTTCGGTTCCCTTCTTGAACTTGGACGTCGGCGAACACCCCAAGTGTGTGCAAATACCTACGGCGACGAGCAAATTGGGCTTGATCGAACGAGTCTCATTCTTGCAGTAGTCCGGCTGCTGCTTGTTTTCCGAGCCCGGATCGGCGACTGCCGCGTCCAAGCCCGACAGCGTGTCAAGCATTTCCTGGTTTCGATTGAAGACCCATACCGGCTTTCCCCGCCATTCGACCGTAATCATCTGCCCCGGCGCGAGATTGCTGACGTCCACTTCGACAGGCGCACCAGCAGCCTTGGCTCGTTCGGATGGGAGCATGCTGGAAAGAAAGGGTACTAACGCGGTCACTGCCCCTGCTCCGCCGACCGCTGCAGTCGCGATTATCAACCGTCGTCTGCCGCAATCCACTTTGCTTGTTGTGCTCATCGTGCGGATCCTCTGAACGGAATTACCAACAGTGAAACATAAGTATCGGACTATACGCTAAAACCCACCTCGAATGAAGGGGCGCTGGCCGCTAAGGCCCTAATCCACAAGCGATCTTCGTTCGCGCACGGCTTGCGCAAGTGTTCCCGGATCGACGTACTCGAGTTCTCCCCCGACCGGAACACCGCGCGCAATTCGCGAAACGCGGACCCCCTTGCTATTGAGCATTTCGGTCAGATAGTGCGCCGTGACCTCACCTTCATTGGTGAAATTGGTCGCCAGGATGACTTCCTGCACAACGCCGTCGCACGCTCGATTCAATAACTGTTCGAGGTGCAACTCGCGCGGCCCGATTCCATCGAGCGGCGACACTCTCCCCATGAGAACGTAGTACAGACCTGAATAGGCATGCGTCTGTTCCATCATGTTCATGTCCACCGGCGTTTCAACCACGCACAGGAGACTGGCGTCACGCTTGCTCGATCGACACCGTTCACAGATATCTGCCTCGGTAAACGTGTTGCATCGCTCGCAATGGCGCAGCGCGCTCAGCGCGAGTTGTAACGCATCGGCCAGACGTTGCGCCCCTGATCGGTCGCGCTGCATGAGGTAGTAAGCCATGCGCTGTGCCGATTTCGGGCCGATTCCCGGCAGGCAACGCAATGCCTCGATCAGCGATTCGAGGCTGGATGGCGTCGACATTAGAATGGCAGTTTCATTCCTGCCGGGAGATTGAGACCGGCGGTAAAGCCGGCCATTCTTTCCTGGGAGACCTGCTCGGCGCGGCGCATCGCATCGTTCACCGCTGCCGCAACGAGGTCTTCGAGCATTTCCTTGTCGTCCATGACCGACGGATCGATCGTGACGCGGCGCACGTCGTGCGCACAGGTCATCGTGACCTTGACCATTCCGGCGCCGGACTGCCCTTCAACCTCCACCAGAGCCAATTGCTCCTGCGCCTTCTTCATATTTTCCTGCATTTGCTGAGCCTGCTTCATCAGCCCGGCGATTCCACCTTTCATCATGTTCCTTGCCTCTATGGTTATGTTGTTAAACGGGTTTGATGGATGATTCGACCAGCGTTGCGTCAAACATGTCGATGACCTCGCGCACGAAGCCATCCTGCTCGACCGATGCCACCGCACGCTCTTGACGCTCATCCCGCTGGCGTTGCGCCACTGCGGCTGGCGTCTCGCCAACGACATCGTCAAGACGAATGGCCAATTGCATGTTGCGGCCAAAATATTCGGAAAGGGATTGTTGCAGCTTATCCTGCGCCGGCTTCATTTGCAGATGGCGATGCGTTGGCGAGAGACACAGCTCGATCCTAGCCCCATCGAGCTGGCGCATTTCGCAATGCTGCCCTAGTTCGCGCGCCATGCCGCTCAGTTTCAGCGCGGCGAGAATCGCATGCCAATCGCCGCCACGCGAGTCCGCATCCGTGGACGGCAACACGGCGTCCGCCGACGCAATCCGGCCGGGATCGCCATCGACCGGCGCGGGTTCCGTTTCGTTCGGCAGTTTGCCGACCTCGTTCAAAACCGCCGTGGGAGAACGCCCCGGCAGCTTCACTTTCACGGAAGCCGCCATTGACGGCCGCGCGCCCGACGCGGTGCCATCGCCCGCAACCGCGGGCCGGGAAGGTATACAAACGCAGCAGCGTCATGACGAAACCCGCTTGCTCGTCGGGCGCCAACGGCAGCTCCTTGCGTCCGTGCACCGCGATCTGGTAGGCGAGTTGGACGAATTCCGGATCGAGCTGCTCTGCCAACGCCAGAAGCCGTTCGCGCTCGGGGAGATCGTCGGCGATCGCCTGCGGCGCCAGTTGCGCGACCTGCAAACGCGTCAGCAGACTGGCCATTTCCTGCAATGCCGCATCGAAGGAAAGGCTGCGCATCGCCATGTCCTCGGCGACTTGCAGCATTCCCGCCACGTTTCCCGCGACGAGTTCGCCGAATATCGAGAACAGATAGTCGAGATCGACGCTGCCCAGCATGTCGCGTACCTGCGCCTCTTCGACCTTGCCGGCGCCATGCGCGATCGCCTGGTCGAGCAAGGACAGCGCGTCGCGCATGCTGCCCGAAGCGGAACGCGAGAGCAGATTCAAGGCGCCCGCTTCGGCGCTGATCCCCTCGACGCCGAGAATATGCTTCAGGTGGCCGGCAATCAGCGGCGGCGTCATCTGCTTGAGGTTGAATTGCAGGCAGCGCGACAGGACGGTGACCGGGATCTTCTGCGGATCGGTCGTCGCCAGGATGAACTTGACGTGCTCGGGCGGCTCTTCCAGCGTCTTCAGCATCGCGTTGAACGCCGAGTTGGAGAGCATGTGCACTTCGTCGATCACGTAAACCTTGAAACGGCCCCGCGTCGGCGCATAAACCGCGTTCTCAAGCAGTTGCCGCATCTCGTCGACCTTGGTGTTGGTCGCGGCGTCAACTTCGAGCAGATCGACGAAACGCCCGGAATCGATCTCGGTACAGGCCGAACAGACCCCGCACGGAGTCGCTGTAACCCCCGTTTCGCAATTGAGCGATTTGGCCAGGATTCTCGCCAGCGTCGTCTTGCCCACGCCGCGGGTTCCGGTAAACAAGTAGGCGTGGTGCAGCCGCTGATCGGTCAAGGCATGCGTCAGGGCGCGCACGACATGCTCCTGCCCGACCAGGCTCTCGAACGTTTTCGGGCGCCATTTGCGCGCCAATACTTGATAACTCATGGCTGGATTTTACCCGGATTCCCGTCATCAAATGGTGCAAAGTCGGCCATCGAACTTGGCGCGACAACTCCGCAAAGCGTCGCGCGAATCAGTCAGTACACTGCAAATGGCGTCGCCGAATCAGCCTTCGGCACGCATGGCGCGCCGGCGTTCGTGCTCGGACAGGAAGCGCTTGCGGATCCGGATGGTCTTGGGCGTGATCTCGACCAGTTCGTCATCGTCGATGAATTCGACGGCCGATTCGAGCGTCAGCTGGACCGGCGGCGTCAGGCGCACGGCTTCGTCGGTGCCCGAAGCGCGAATATTGGTCAGTTGCTTACCCTTGATCGGATTGACGACGAGATCGTTCTCCCGCGAGTGGATACCGATGACCATGCCTTCGTACAAACGATCGTTCGGCACCACGAACATGCGGCCGCGGTCCTGCAGTTTCCACAACGCGTAGGCCACCGCCTCGCCGTGTTCGGCCGAGATCAGTACACCGTTGCGCCGCCCCGGGATGTCCCCCTTCACCGGCGCGTAGTCGTCGAAGACGTGGCTCATCAGGCCAGTGCCGCGCGTCAGGTTCATGAACTCACCCTGGAAACCGATCAGACCGCGCGCCGGCACGCGGTACTCGAGACGTACGCGACCGCGCCCGTCCGAGACCATGTTCGACCAAGTCGCCCTTGCGATAGCCGAGCGCCTCCATGACGCCTCCCTGGTGCTGCTCCTCGACATCCAGCGTCAGCATTTCATACGGTTCGCACTGCTCGCCGTCGATCGTCTTGAAGATCACCTTCGGCCGGCCAACCGCCAATTCGTAGCCCTCGCGGCGCATGGTCTCCAGGAGGATCGTCAGATGTAGTTCGCCACGTCCTGAAACGAGGAACTGGTCCGTATCGGCCGTATCCTCGACGCGCAGCGCCATGTTGGTCAGCAGTTCCTTTTGCAAACGCTCACGGATCTGGCGGCTGGTGACGAACTTGCCTTCAGTACCGGCGTACGGCGAGCTATTGACCACAAAGGTCATGTTCAGCGTCGGCTCGTCGATCTTGAGCATCGGCAAAGCTTCCGGCGACACCGGATCGGCAATCGTGCAACCGATCGAGAGTTCATCGATGCCGGTCACCAGCACGATGTCGCCGGCCACGGCCTCATCAAGCGCCGTGCGTTCAATACCTTTGAAACCGAACACCTGGTTGACCTTGGCGTTCTTCGGCGCACCGTGCTCGAAATTGCCAGCGGCATCCGGCTGGCCGTACATCACGGTAATTTGTTGCGCTGGCTTCAACTTGCCGCGCTGAATGCGGCCGATGCCGATACGGCCGACGTACGACGAATAATCAAGCGCCGCGATCTGCAACTGCAGCGGCCCTTCGACATCACTTGCTTCGGGAGACGGGACGTGTTTCAGGATAGCCTCGAACATCGGACGCATGTCGGTACCTGGATTCTTCAGGTCGGTCATCGCGTAACCGTTGATCGCCGAGGCGTAGATCACCGGAAAATCGAGCTGTTCATCGGTTGCGCCGAGTTTGTCGAACAGATCGAAAGTGTGATCGACCACCCAGTCCGGCCGCGAACCGTCGCGGTCGATCTTGTTCACCACGACGATCGGCTTGAGGCCCAACGCCAATGCCTTCTTGGTCACGAAGCGCGTCTGCGGCATCGGCCCTTCCACTGCATCGACCAGCAGCAACACGCCGTCAACCATGCCGAGGACCCGTTCCACCTCGCCGCCAAAGTCGGCGTGCCCCGGCGTATCAACGATATTGATATGCACGCCTTCGTAATCGACCGCCAGATTTTTGGCCAGGATCGTGATGCCACGCTCTTTCTCCAGGTCGTTCGAATCCATGACCCGTTCGGCAACGTGCTGGTGCGCGGCGAAGGTACCGGCCTGTTGCAGCAGCTTGTTGACCAGCGTGGTCTTGCCGTGGTCAACGTGGGCGATGATGGCGATGTTGCGAACGGAACGGGACATGAGAGGTAACTCGTTGAAAAAAGGGGGCGATTCTAGCACGGCCAAGGTATCGGATGTTGTGCGCTGAGACTAATCGCGTTGTGGCGCAGCATCTGTTTTCTTGGAAAAAATCAGCGTTTTCTCATCGGCTGTTCCAGAGAACGAGAACGCCGGGCAACGTTTGGCGACGCTTTGGGATGCCGATGCTCCTGATGACGCAAGCCGGTTCCGGGCGGTTGGAAGGTTGGAATCAATTGTTTCTTGCCATTGCCGATGAGGTCGGCACGGCCCATCTGCCTAAGCGCGTCACGCAGGAGCGGCCAGTTCTCCGGGTCGTGATAGCGCAAGAACGCCTTATGCAGCTTGCGCATCCGACTGGCGCGAACGGTCTCCACGGTATCGGATTGACGCGCCACTTTCTTCAGCGGATTGCGCTGCGTGTGGTACATGGCCGTGGCGATCGCCATCGGCGTCGGCAGGAAGGTCTGCACCTGATCCAGGCGGAAGTTGTTGCGCTTGAGCCAGAGCGCGAGATTCAGCATGTCGAAATCGGTCGTTCCGGGATGCGCGGCGATGAAATACGGGATCAGGTACTGCTCCTTGCCCGCTTCCTTCGAGAACTTGTCGAACATCGCTTTGAATGCGTCGTAGCTGGCAATCGACGGCTTCATCATGTGCGCCAGCGGCCCCGCTTCCGTATGCTCCGGCGCGATTTTCAGATAGCCGCCCACATGGTACTGAACCAGTTCCTTGACATACTCCGGCGACCGCACGGCGAGGTCGTAGCGCAAGCCGGAACCGATCAATACCCGCTTCACACCCCGGACCGCCCGCGCCTTGCGGTAAAGCTGAACGAGCGGCGCGTGGTCGGTATTCAGATTCTCGCAAACCCCAGGAAAAACACAGGAAAGCCTTCGGCAAGACGATTCGATCTTCGGATCCTTGCAAGCCAGCCGATACATGTTGGCAGTCGGCCCACCCAAATCGGAAATGGTCCCGGTGAAACCGGGCGTCTTGTCCCGGATGTCCTCAATCTCGTGCAGGATCGACTCCTCCGAGCGACTCTGAATGATCCTTCCTTCGTGTTCCGTAATCGAGCAGAACGTGCAGCCGCCAAAGCAACCACGCATGATATTGATCGAAAAACGGATCATATCGAAGGCAGGGATCTTGGCATCACCATAGGACGGATGCGGCTTGCGCTGGAAAGGCGTGGCGAAAACACCGTCCATTTCCGGCGTCGTCAGCGGAATCGGCGGTGGATTCAGCCAGACGTCGCGATCCCCATGTGCCTGGACCAGCGCCCTCGCATTGCCCGGATTCGACTCGAGGTGAAAAGTTCGCGACGCGTGCGCATAGAGCACCGGATCGTCCTTCACCTGCTCATAGGAAGGCAGACGGATCACCGTTCGGTGCCGATTCAGTTTGGGCATGCGCGAAAACAGCTTGCCCGGTATCTTGAGACTGATGGCCTTTGCTGTGGACGCTTCGCCACCCGAGGCGCAGGAGACGCCCTGGCTCGATCCGGATTCGACCGCGTATGGATCGGCATGGCGGACAAGCGGCCCAGGCACATCGACATCGGTCGAGTCAATTTCCGACCATCCTTCATCCGGCAACCAATGGCGCGATGCCATGAAGGCCGTGCCGCGAAGATCACGTATCTCGGCGATTTTCTCGCCTGCGGCAAGGCGATGCGCCAGCGCCACGATCGCTCGCTCAGCGCTGCCGAAGATCAGCATGTCGGCCTTCGAGTCGGGCAGCACCGAGCGCCTCACCTTGTCAGACCAGTAGTCGTAGTGCGCAATCCGGCGCAGACTGGCTTCGATCGATCCGATGACGATATTCGCATCCGGATAGGCTTCGCGACAACGTTGTGCGTAGACCACCACGGCGCGGTCCGGCCGCTTGTTCGGCTCGGCGTTTGGCGTATAGGCATCATCTGAACGGATCTTGCGGTCGGACGTGTAGCGATTGACCATCGAATCCATGTTGCCTGCCGTTGCGCCGAAGAACAGATTGGGCTTGCCTAATGCGCGGAACGCCTTGGCCGAATACCAGTCCGGCTGCGCAATAATTCCGACGCGGAAGCCCTGCGCCTCCAACAAGCGACCGACCAGTGCCATGCCGAAACTCGGATGGTCGATGTAGGCATCCCCCGTCACAAGAATGATGTCGCAGGAGTCCCATCCAAGCACATCCATCTCAGCCCGCGACATGGGCAAGAAAGGCGCGACACCGAAACGCTTCGCCCAGTACTTGCGATAGGAAAACAGCGGCTTTGGCGGCTCTACAGAAATGTCCAGACTGATTGTATTCATTGGAAGGCGATGCTACGTTTACTCCACGTACTTTACTGGCGATATGGCACAGTACCCGGACAATGGTTCAACCTACTCGGCTACGCCAAAAACGAAAAAAGCGGGTTGAGAGGAAGACCTCTGCAACCCGCTTTTATTCTGGGGCGATGTACCGGGATCGAACCGGTGACACTCGGAATCACGGTGTCACCAGCCAGTTTTCCATAACCGCCTGATTCTTAAGCCCCCAAGAACCCGCTCATACTTCGCAAGCTTTCCGGGTTGGGACACCTGCTTGGGACGTATTATACAGGGGCCACGCACCTCACCGTCCCAAAAAAACGAATGATTTTCAAAATTACCCCCCGGACTACAGACGCTAACCACATAGTCCTTTCGGGAATCTCTAGGACTTCGCTTCATGCCAAGAACGCGCCATTATCTTGCCACTAAGCGCCCCCTTGGGACGAACATCATTTTCTACGGCTCAGAAATTCCTAATGACTCGGCTACTGCAAACAGAATATTGTCCGCAGCCTTTACCGCATCTTTCAGCTCGCCAAAAGTCACCTGGGTTCCGCTCTTGTGCGCGACTTCATGCCTGTTATTAATAGCATTTCCATAGACAGTCACGTCGGAGTCGCTTATCAGACTATTCATTCTGGATTTCGGCTTATCCCCGAACATTCCGACGTATTTCCCTATTTCCTCCTTGCTCACGCTCCTTAGTATTCGCTTTGATGCTGCACTAATGTATGTAGATATAGCAACGTCCCCAGCAGCCAAGGCACGGCTGTCTGTTATCTTATATATCTCCTGCTGAATATCAGCGCATAGCACAATTAATAAATATTGCGTTAAATATGACTCAATCTCTGAGCCAAACGCTTTATTATCATGAAGGTGCTTTTCGCAATCTTCGAGTACCGCTTTGGTCTTAACTAACAATGTCGCCATTTTTATCGGCTTATTGAGATAGTATATCGATCGCTCTCTCGATCCGACAAATCAAAACCTTTTCATCGCTTGTGTCTTTTGCACACCACTGCTGGTATTCGCCATCCTCTAATAAAGCACTGAATCTATCGCCAAGGTTTGTGATATTTCTTTCAAGAGCAACCGCTGCTGCAACCATCGTCGAATCAAGTGCAGCATAATTTAGGCGCCCCCGGAGATGAAATGGTTTCTCCCCTAGGCTGTTCAATACATAATCGAATACTTTTTCAAACCGCCCTTGTTGCCTTTCAATAAAGCTATCCAAAGGCCCGTCTTTGAGCTTCTTGCAACTAGCAAGATGCGAATTTAAGAATTGCTTCATTGGCTTCTTGTAGGCCTTCCACGACTGATCTAGCGCCGCTACTCGAAGTAACAATTCTGAATCTCGAATTCTCTTGTCTATTTTCGGCTGGCCAATGATTTTCCTCCAAGAAACTAGGCTATTCAATTTTTCTATGAGGGCAAAATACGCGCCACTATAGACACATTTCCTAATTTCCATTGGATTAAGATTGATACCGCCAGTATTTAGACGTTCAAATATATGGAACATACTAGAGTCGTCTTCTGGATCAAGTTGCTGAACAACTGTTGCCCGAAGCACTGTATCATCCAGCTGAAACCTATCAGCCTCGTCGAGCTGTTCGTACGTCTTGCCGTTCCATTTTGCATGAACATTCTTCAAGCGGAAAATATTTTCATCAAACTCGTTTTTAAAGAAACGAATAGCCGACAAAATGCGCTGTTGCCCGTCGATGACCTGGAGCTTATTGGTACTACGCTCTTTGTAGAGAAATACATTCGGCACAGGCAAGCCAAGTAAAAATGACTCTATCAACTTGCTAGCCTTAACTTGATCCCAAACATAACTACGTTGAAATGGCGGGATAATCAACTGTCGCGCATTCCATTTGTCGAGGTATCCCTTCAGAGTAAGGTCCGCGGGGTAGTAATTGATTTGATAGGTAATTACATCGCGCTCTTCTTCCTCCGCCTCTTCAGTACTCTCAAAAACCCAATCATCATTTTCCATAATTTCTCCCGTAGATTTTCGGTAGCCAAGAATTGCAGACAGAACATCCCAGACATGGTGCCACAGCTCCTCAATTCCTTAATTGCCCAAGCTACAGCTAGACCAGCATGTCCTCAATCGGTACTCTGCAGTTGCGCGAGCCTAAGCTCAGTAACATCTTCCTGCGACAACTCCTGAACAATCAATTCTGGCAAGTCAGTTGTCTGTCCTTCGTCGCGACTGTCACACTGGAACGATTTTCGCATCATGTCGGACGTGTTCTTGATCGCGGTTGAGTAGGCGGCGGCCGCACGCATCACCAGAACGGCCTCCTTCAACGACGCAGCCCGAAGCTGTTCCGCTGCATCGATCATGACTTCACGAAGGAACCGAGCGTGAGCGAGGTCGTCATTGATGAGCTTGGCAGCCTCCTCCTTGATTGCCTCGTCAGACGTGACACGCTTCAACAGGTCGGCTCTAGCTATCGCCAGAACCTCGCCCTTTATACTGCCTTTCTTGGCACCGTGTTCCGCGAAGTAACGTTGCAACGTTCGCCCTGGGATCGCCAAGCGCTGGCTGATGGAGAGAACGGTATAACCGGCCTCTCGCAATGCCAATGCTTCACTGATCTCTGTAGGTGTTGCGGTCTTTCTGGTCATGTCGTCTATGTACTGATGATTACCGCGAACGCAATTTCCGCTTTCCGCTTTAGCGTTTAAGGCGAAGCCTTAAAGGCTTTGGTCTTGCTTTTACAACCCATGGGTAGGTCGAGGTGCAAAACTCCCCCAACCCCATCGCAAGCGATAAGGTTGAGTGGCACGCCTCGACCCGCCCATGAATAGCCCATGGTATAGGTCACTTTTCCGTCCTCAATCGTAGCGGCAGCTATGTGTTGCATGATCGACTAGATTGAGGTCCGGCGCTCGTCGAATCACACTCACTGGCACGGCCTGCGGCGACCTTTGGGGCCAACTCCACCGTTGAAACTACGCCAGCTCCTTCTAATTCCTTTTGGCACCTCTTGTGCCATCTGTCCCACCCGAACGTTTGGATGCCGATAAAGCGCGACAGTTTTTTCCTCAGTCGTTTTCTGAGGGAATCTCCAGTTCGTCAATGTTGGGTAGGGTTGGAAGAAAATGCCTGTGCATGAATGCCTCGATTGCCACATCAGAGGCGCCCATTTCGTGTAACCGCTCACAACGCCGCAACACCCCAATATAGCGATCCAACGAGGCTTCGATCAGTGTATGGAGCGCTTTCGTTTCGCTGACACTGTTCGACTTAGCGAAAATTTCCACCCACTCTTGGTATAGCCCGGTAAGGCACACCAAGTAGTGTTTATCGCCTTCCTTGCGAAGCGACTCGCGACGACGGCGCTGCCGCTCCGCTGGTGTCATTGCGGCATCGCCCAAGGGCTTGCGCCCTCGCTTCGCTGTCGTAGTTTGCTCTGTCATGGGCATGACTATACCACAATATAGTTACTAAGTCACGTTTTAAGTGTTACCATGTCCTTAAGTTGTAAGTTATGAGCCATGTCGTTGGGGTGCCGGAACATGGCTCATAACATATGGAAATCATTTTTGAACCATGCTCAGAATGACGCAGTATCTTTTGAGCCAATCAGTGAGGCTTTATGGCTAATGTCGCGTACTACAGAGTTTCAACATCCGACCAGAGCATCGACGCGCAACGCTCCGCGATGGGCGGAGCGTTCGACAAGGAATATTCGGACGAAGGCGTGAGCGGTTCTGTACCCGCTGCTGATCGACCAGGCTTCGCTGAGCTTCTGAAATACGTGCGCGAAGGCGATACCATCGCAGTGTATGCCGTTGATCGTTTGGGTCGTGATGCGCTCGACGTGCAGGCAACTGTCAGGGATTTGCTAAACAAGGGCGTAAGCGTGAATGTACGCGGTTTGGGTGTGATCGGTCGCGGTGTCGGCGAACTGATCCTAGCGGTGTTGGCTCAGGTCGCCGACATGGAGCGCAACCGCATCAAGGAGCGGTGCGACGACGGCCGCGCTAAGGCTCGTGTCGCGCTTGCCAAGACAGGGAAGACGCATCGGGGCAAGGCCAGCCTGGGCCGTCCGTATGCTCACGACGCAGACGCCGTGAAGGCATGGAAGGTTGAGAACCGCGCCACCATCACACAGACGGCGGCGCACTTTCAGTTGTCGGTCAGTTCGGTGAAGCGGTATTGCTCAGACTGACTTTACAGTCCGTGTTGCACTAATAGCAATCCAACCTTGCGCAACAATGTTACTGCGCAACTTCTTCCTTCTTCTTAAACGTCTTGTTGTCTGGCCGCTGCACAGCGATGCGATAAATTCGCTTCATTTGATCGTCACAATTCTTGAACTCAGCCATGTTCGACGTGCTGATTGCCATCGAAGTTGATGAGTAGGTCATATACAAATCGACCAGTTCTTTCGTCGAGTAAGTTTGAAGTTCGCCGAACTCCACGGCAGGACAGCGCATTGGTGCGGCCTGGACAGAACCAACCAACAATGCAGTTGCAGCAGCGGCAAGCAACACATGCTTCAATTCATCTCTCCCATTATTTGAATGTCACGATTAGTGCGTGGCCGATAAGGATACACTAACCCAAAGTTCGGCGGGTGACGACGACACCCATCCGAAGGCAATTTGGTCTGCGAGTGAGAGAGCTACGGCAAGCGACGGGACTTTCACAGGAGGCGTTTGCTGACAAGTGCGGCTTTGCGCGCAGCTACATGAGCCGCGTTGAGCGTGGCGGCGCGAACCCATCGCTAGACGCCGTACAGACCCTTGCCGACGCGCTAGGCGTGCGTATCTCAGAGTTGTTCGACTACCCCGCCCACGCAGTAGAAAAGTGATCCTGGCGCGATTGCGACAGGAGGAACTGCTCGGGTATCAAGCCTCTCGATAGGGCGTGAAGCGCACATCGAATCGAACACTTTCAACGTCGCCCTTTAATGCATCGATCGAGAACATTGTGAGCGCATCGCCGCCGTTGTATGTGTCGTCGTGCGTGTCATCGTATTCGTGGCCGACCAAGCGCGTCCTTCGATCCTTCGGAACCGGAGGCTTCGCCTTTCTCATGGCATCGATGAAGGTTGAACGGAAGCTGTGAAACGCCTTGCGACTCTTACCCTCTCCCGCCTGGTTACCTACACCGACACTTCGCCGATACGCGGTAAAGTCTTCGGTCGCCCGCTGGCCGTAATCACCGGGCTTCAAGGGGTCTTCCCGAAGATGCGGAAATATCCGCCCATGCGATGCCGACCTGACGAATTCAAGAAATCCTAACTCGATCAGTTTCGAGTGAATGGGAACGATGCGCCTTGAAATATCCGTTTTCAGTCGCTTGTTTTCTTCGCCGTCGATAATCAGGATCGTATCGACGCCTTCATGACGCCCAATATCGGACTTGAGAAGCTGGCACAACTCGTTCAACCGTGCGCCGGTGAATAGACCAAGCAACGGCAACCAGTATTCTGACGAGGTTTCAAAGCGGCATTCCCGGTAGGTTTCCGACTCGAACAAAGCAACAAGGTCATCACGATCAAATTTCTGGTAAGGGTTCTTCTTTATCTGGCCTGTGAATTTGAAATACGCGGCGAAATCGTCATCAATATCTAGCACTGATGCCGCGTACTTGAACACTGCTCCTGACCTGTTTAGCCTTTGCTTTCTAACCCCTGACGACCCAATATCACTTGTCGTCATAACATACTCACGGAAGCCGATCACCTGCTTTGCCGTCACTTCTGCAATTGGCCTGTCGCCCCCAATGAATTCAACAAACGACCGGACGTGGGGAAGCTGCTCAACGCTCACCCGCTCCGGATTTTTCCAGCCTCCCCGCATATCACCCTGAGCGCCCTTCGCAATTTGAACAGCCTTGAACGCCTCCCACACTTCCATGATGGTCTTCCCGCCCGTTGGCTTGGGCGGTTCTGCCGCTCTCGCCGACGCGGTTTTGGCAACAAGATCAAGATCGCGCTCATGCTGCTCGTCGCGCCGGACAATCTCATCCTCGAATTTGTCCAACCTCGCTTGCTGCTCTTCGATGACAAGTTGCTGACCGGCGATCTTGATTCGCTGCCGAAGATCGGGGAGCGCCACGAACTCTTCCCAAGCGGTTTTGGCGTCTTTTTTATTCTCGCCCATAGGGTCGCCACACATTTCTCTAAAGATCGCCCTAAAGGCGACTGTGAGAGCCTGGGCAGCAGATGCCGCCCGTCGCACACTCGCAGTGCGAAGGCTTCGATAAACCTCCCGCTGACCAACAATGTGACGCAGGCCGGGCGGAACTGAAAGGCGGAAGTATAGAACGCCGTGCCGGTTGCGGTGAAGGTGTGCCGGTAAGCGATAGGACATGCTGGCCCCGCTTGTCTGTCCGCTGTCGTTCGGGACACTGGTTTGGGACACCAAGCGAGTTTTCGAGGCTGAAAGCAAAAGCCCCCACAAGCAAACGCTTGCAGGGGCTTCGATTTGGGGCGATGTACCGGGATCGAACCGGTGACACTCGGAATCACAATCCGATGCTCTACCAACTGAGCTAACACCGCCATTGTTCTGGCGCGCCCGGCGAGACTCGAACTCACAACCCCCGGCTTAGAAGGCCGGTGCTCTATCCGGTTGAGCTACGGGCGCGAGTCGCGAAACTTTTGGGCATTTCCTTCCCGCCGGTACCGCAATCTTTCACTTCACTTAAACTGGTCGGGGCGGTGGGATTCGAACTCACGACCCTCTGCTCCCAAAGCAGATGCGCTACCAGGCTGCGCTACGCCCCGAGGAAGCGCGCATTCTACAGATGCGAAATCCAGCGGTCAATCAAAAAAGCATGAATCGGGAGATGTTGCGCTTAAGTTGCGGCGATCTTGATACGCCGACGCGTCTCGCGCTTTCCATGGCGACCAGCGGTTCAGTTTTTCGATGCTCAGACGAGCCGCCCTTTCGTGGATTGCTTGCAGTGTGTGACGATTTCTGATATTTAATCGCCTCTTTGCAAAAACGAATGGATGGTTCACGAACATGCCTGAAGAATTGATCCACAAACAGTTCGCTCCTTACGTTCCCAAGAACGGTGAGGAGTACATGAGCGCGAAGCAACTGGCTCATTTCCGCACCATCCTCGAAACGCTGAAGTCGGAATTGATGAATGACATCGAGCGGACGGTCCACACCATGCAGGATGAAGCCACCGTTTTCGCCGATCCGAACGACCGGGCAAGCCAGGAAACCGATATCGCGATCGAACTGCGCAATCGCGACCGCGAGCGCAAACTGATCAAGAAGATTGACGACACGATCGCCCTGATCGACAACGGCGACTATGGCTACTGCAACGGTTGTGGCGTCGAGATCGGAATCAAGCGCCTGGAGGCCCGCCCCACAGCCACGCTTTGCATCGACTGCAAGACGCTCGAAGAAGTCCGCGAACGGCAAGTCGCCAAGTAATTGCGCTTTTGCACGAGGCGTTGCTGAGAGCCGCAACGCCGCCTGCCAAATAAAAAGGACGCCGAAGCGTCCTTTTTATTTGCTGCTATAGGAATCCGTATTACGACTGCGATTCCACAGGCGCCGTCGCTGCCGGAGCAACTGCCCCACCTTCTTCAGCCGTCAGCGCCTTCATTGACAGACGCACGCGACCTTTCTCATCCGCTTCGAGAACCTTGACGCGAACCTTCTGGCCTTCCTTGAGGTAATCGGCAACGGCGTTGACGCGTTCGTTGGCAATCTGCGAGATGTGCAGGAGCCCATCCCGGCCGGGCAGGATGCTGACGATGGCGCCGAAATCGAGCAGTTTGAGAACCGTACCATCGTAAGCCTTGCCAACCTCGACGTCGGCGGTGATCGCTTCGATACGCGATTTGGCGGCATTGGCCGCATCACCATTGACCGACGCGATGGTGATCGTGCCGTCTTCCTTGATATCGATCGTCGTGCCGGTTTCTTCGGTAATGGCACGGATCACGGCGCCGCCCTTGCCGATCACGTCGCGAATCTTTTCCGGATTGATCTTCATGGTGTAGAGACGCGGAGCGTAGGTCGAAACCTCTTCACGCGGTCCGGCGGACGAACTCTGCATCTGCCCGAGGATGTGCAAACGCGCTTCCTTGGCTTGAGCCAGCGCCACTTGCATGATTTCCTTGGTAATCCCCTGGATCTTGATGTCCATCTGCAACGCGGTCACCCCGGTATCGGTACCGGCGACCTTGAAGTCCATGTCGCCGAGGTGATCTTCGTCACCGAGAATGTCGGTCAGGACGGCAAAGCGGTTGCCTTCCTTGATCAGCCCCATGGCAATGCCCGCCACATGCGACTTGAGCGGTACGCCAGCATCCATCAGCGCCAGCGAGGAGCCGCAAACCGAGGCCATTGAGCTGGAACCGTTGGATTCTGTGATTTCGGAAACGACGCGCATCGTGTAGGAAAAATCTTCCGGCTTCGGCAGCACAGCGATCATCGCGCGCTTGGCCAGACGGCCGTGGCCGATTTCGCGACGCTTCGGCGTGCCGACACGACCGCATTCGCCGGTGGCATAGGGCGGGAAGTTGTAGTGCAGCATGAAGCGCTCGCGATACTCGCCGGCCAGAGAATCGATGATCTGCTCGTCACGGCCGGTGCCGAGCGTGGCGACGACCAGCGCTTGCGTTTCACCGCGCGTAAACAGGGCAGAACCGTGCGTACGCGGCAGCACGCTGGAACGAATGGCAATCGGCCGCACCGTGCGCGTATCGCGCCCGTCGATGCGCGGCTCGCCGGCCAGGATGCGGCCACGCACGATGCGCGATTCGATGTCGAAAAACAGATTGCCGATCGTCGCTTCATCCGGCGCGCCTTCGCCGGCCGTTAACACTTCGACCGCCTTGGCGGAAATCTCTTTGATGCGTTGCGTACGCAATTGCTTGCTGGTGATGCGGAAAGCTTCCTGCAGGTCGGCTTCGACCAGCGCGTTGAGCTTGGCGACAAGCTCCACATCCTTCGCTGCGGCAGTCCAATCCCATTCCGGCTTGCCGGCCTCTTCCACGAGCTCGTTGATTGCCGTAATCACGGCCTGCATCTGCTCGTGACCATACACGACGGCGCCAAGCATCACTTCTTCCGGAAGGATGTCGGCTTCCGATTCGACCATCAGAACAGCCGATTGCGTCCCGGCGACGACGAGATCGAGTTGGCTGGTCTTGAGCTGGCTCAAGGTCGGATTGAGTACGTACTGGCCGTTGACGTATCCAACACGGGCGGCGCCGAGCGGACCGTCAAACGGGATGCCGGAAACGGCCATTGCCGCCGAAGCGCCGATCATCGCCGGAATATCCGGGTCGATTTCGGGATTGAGCGACATCACCATCGCGACAACCTGCACTTCGTTATAGAAACCTTCCGGGAACAGCGGACGCAACGGGCGGTCGATCAGGCGCGAGGTGAGCGTCTCCTTTTCCGACGGACGCCCTTCGCGCTTGAAGAAGCCCCCTGGAATCTTGCCAGCGGCGTAAGTCTTTTCGATGTAGTCAACCGTCAGCGGGAAGAAATCCTGGCCGGGCTTGACCGACTTGTTGCCGACCACGGTGACCAGCACGACGGTGTCGTCCATCGACACCAGGATCGCCGCGCTAGACTGGCGGGCGATTTCGCCCGTTTCCAGCGTGACCTGATGAGCACCATAGGTGAACGTTTTCTTGGCAATAGTAGACATTTTTACCTCTCTCAATAGTTCAACGTGCGGACCCACAACACCGGCCCACAATTCAACAACACGCCGAAGTGGCGAAATACTGCAAATGCAACAACAGCGGCGCAGTCCACTTCGGACTGGCCGCTGTCATTTATTCGGTTACGCTGCTTGACCAACCGCACTGCGGTCCGGCACGCAGGATTACTTGCGAAGGCCGAGACGCTGAATCAGCGCACGATACGAATCGACGTTCGTCGTCTTCAGATAATCGAGCAGTTTGCGGCGACGGCTGACCATGCGCAACAACCCGCGACGCGAATGATGATCCTTGACGTGCTCCTTGAAGTGGCCGGTCAGGTCGTTGATGCGTGCCGTCAGCAACGCAATCTGGACTTCCGAGGAACCGGTATCACCGGCAGCGCGTTGATAATCGGTCATGATCTGCGCTTTTTGCGCAACAGTAATCGCCATCTCAAACTCTCTTTCATCAAAAATACGACGCCGCCCCAGTTTGATAGAGCTAACGTCCGGTTAAAAAACGATTTTCGCGGCGAAGCGAGGCGCGGATTATAGCCGGTTCGACGTATCGGCTGCAACCCAGGCGATCGTCAATCAGAGACAAACCAGCCGCCGCGGCTTGACGTATCCCGCAGCATCAATCTCCCCCACGCCCAGCAGGCGGTTTGCAGCGTAAACACGACACTTCCCCGTTAACAGCGCTGTCTCCGACAATACCGGATTGCCGTGACAGAATCGGAATGAGGCATTCTCATCAAGGCTGACTATAGGCAGACTTTGCAGTAAAGCGTCTGGTGGTAAAAGACACGCCGCGCGCTCGGATTCGGAAAGCGCGGCCAAGTGATCCATCGTAAAAGCACTGGAGACATCCAACTCACCAACGGCCACTCGGCGCAGCGCGGCCAGATGCGCACCGCAACCCAGGACGTTTCCGATGTCTTCCATCAGCGTCCGGATGTAAGTTCCCTTGCTGCAAGAGATGCGGAAGCGGCAGAACTCACCCGAATATTCCAGAAGTTCCAGCTCGAGAATTGACACCTGTCGCGGCGTGCGTTCGACTTCGATGCCTTGCCTGGCCAACCGGTAAAGCGGTTTTCCATCCAGTTTGAGCGCCGAATACATCGGGGGAATCTGGGTAATTGCGCCGCGAAAGGACGCCATTGCGGCATCCAATTCCGACTGCCGAAAGGTCACTCGGCAGCGCCGCAGCACGCGTCCTTCCGCGTCGCCGGTGTCCGTCGTGACGCCGAACTGCACACCGGCTTCATAGGTCTTGTCCGCGTCAAGCAGGTCAGCCGAGAATTTCGTCGCTTCGCCAAAGCAAAGCGGCAACAACCCCGTCGCGAGTGGGTCGAGCGTTCCCGTATGACCGGCCTTGGCTGCGGAAAAAAGTCGCCGCGCACCTTGCAAAGCGGCATTCGATGTAATGCCGGTCGCCTTGTCCAGCAACAAGACACCGTCAACGCGCTGCCACGCGCGTTTGATCCTGCTGTCGCTCGCCGCCAAAATCAGCTGTCACTGTCCGGCTCTGATTTCTCAGAGATTGCAACCGCTTCCTGGATCAACTTTGTAAGATCCGCGCCACGCTCCAGCGAGTGATCGAACACGAAGTGCAGCTGAGGCGTCGTGTGGATGCTGATGCGCTTCCCCAGCTCGCGACGCAGGAAGCCCGACGCTTTTTCGAGCCCAGCCATCACCGCCGGCAGGTTTTCGCCGCCGGCCAGGGTACTGAAGTACACCTTGGCGTGCGCATAGTCGCTGGTGACTTCGACGTCAGTGAGGCTGATCATTCCGACGCGAGGGTCCTTCAATTCGGTACGGATCAGTTCCGCCAGCTCGCGGCGGATCTGCTCCGAGACCCGATCCCTGCGGGAAAAGCTTTTGTTGGCCGTCACTTAGAGCGTCCGCGCGATTTCTGTCACGTCGTACGTTTCGAGCTGGTCACCCTCTTCGTACGCGTTGTAATTTCTCAACGACAGACCGCATTCGAAACCGGCACGGACTTCCTTGACATCATCCTTGAAGCGCTTGAGCGACTCAAGTTCGCCATCCCAGACCACGACATTGTTCCGCAGCAGACGGGCGCGCGAACTGCGCTTGATGACGCCCTCCAGAACGTAGCAACCGGCGATCGTCCCGATCTTGGTCGCGCGGAACACCTGGCGGATCTCGACCAACCCGGTGATTTCCTCGCGTTTCTCGGGCGACAACAGCCCTGACAGCGCCGCCTTCACGTCATCGACCGCGTCATAGATGATGTTGTAGTAACGAATATCGACGCCCACGCTTTCCGCTGCCTTGCGCGCACCGGCATCGGCGCGCGTGTTGAAACCGATGATGACCGCCTTCGAGGCATGCGCGAGATGAATGTCGGATTCGCTGATCGCCCCGACCGCGCCGTGGATGACGTTGACTTTGACCTCGTCCGTGGACAGCTTCTGCAACGACTGCACGAGCGCTTCCTGCGAACCCTGCACGTCCGCCTTGATGATCAGCGCCAAGGTCTTGACCTCGGATTCGGTCATCTGATCGAGAATGTTCTCGAGATTTGCCGCCTGCTTGCTCGCCAATTTGACATCGCGGAATTTTCCCTGGCGGAAGAGCGCGATCTCGCGCGCCTTGCGCTCGTCGGCCAACACCACGGCATCCTGACCGGCGGACGGCACGTCCGACAATCCGAGGATTTCCACGGGAATCGACGGACCGGCTTCCTTGATCGTCTTTCCATTCTCGTCGAGCATGGCACGCACGCGCCCGAACACCTGCCCGGAGAGGACCACGTCGCCTTGGCGAAGCGTTCCCGACTGGACCAGCATCGTGGCGACCGGGCCACGCCCCTTGTCGAGTCGCGCTTCGATGATCAATCCCTTGGCAGGCGCTTCCTTCGGCGCCTTCAGCTCAAGCACTTCGGCTTGCAGAAGAACGTTTTCGAGGAGTTCATCGATCCCCGCGCCGGTCTTCGCCGATACCGGTATGAACGGCGCATCACCGCCGTACTCTTCCGGCACGACCTCCTCCGCAACCAACTCCTGCTTAACACGCTCGGGATTCGCTTCGGGCTTGTCGATCTTGTTCACCGCGACGACGATCGGGACGCCTGCCGCCTTGGCATGATGGATCGCTTCGCGCGTCTGCGGCATCACGCCGTCATCGGCCGCGACGACCAGGATGACGATATCGGTCGCCTGAGCGCCACGCGCACGCATCGCCGTAAACGCTTCGTGACCCGGCGTATCGAGGAAGGTCACCATGCCGCGCGCCGTTTCGACGTGATAGGCGCCGATGTGCTGGGTAATGCCGCCGGCCTCGCCCGATGCAACGCGTGTACGGCGAATGTAGTCGAGCAACGACGTCTTGCCGTGGTCAACGTGACCCATGACGGTCACGACCGGCGCCCGATGCTCCTGCACCGCATCCTGATGCGCCGAATCGTCGTCGATGAATGCGTCCGGATCGTCGAGCTTGGCGGCAAACGCCTTGTGCCCCATTTCCTCGACGATAATCATCGCCGTTTCCTGGTCAAGCACCTGATTGATGGTAACCATCGAGCCCATCTTCATCAGCGTCTTGATGACTTCGGTCGCCTTCACGGCCATTTTGTGCGCCAGATCGGACACCGAAATGGTCTCGGGGACATGAACATCATGCACAACCGCCTCGGTCGGCACCTGGAAGGCGTGTTGTTCCTCGACCTCGCTATTACGATTGTTGCGCTTGCCGTGCTTGTTTTCGCGCCAGCCCGTCGTACCGGTCGCTCCACGCGTTTTCAGGCCCTGGCGCTTGTTGGCGCCTTCATTCTTCCACTGCCCGCCCTTCTTCTCCGCCGACTTCTTCTCCGGAGCGCCAGTCTTCGATGCAGGCTTGTGCAAGGTCTTGTCTTCCGCAGGCTTGTCGCTAGCCGTCTTTGCCGCGACCTGTTTCGCTGCTTCCGCGGCCCGGGCTGCCACTGCCTTTTCTTCCGCCTCAGCCTTCAGGCGAGCGAGTTCAGCCGCGCGCCGTTGCTTTTCGAGGAATTCCGCTTCCTGACGGGCGCGCAACTCGGCCTTGCGGCGTTCTTCCTCGGCACGCAAACGCTGCTGTTCTTCGCCGATGATCGACGCACGGGTCACCACCTTCTTGACGCCGGGCTTGTGTTCGCTCGGCGATTCGGGCTTGGCTCCGGTTTCCACCCTGGCCGTGTGTTTCGTGTCCGCCTGCGACTTTCCTGTCTTGGCATCAACAACCGTGGATTCAAGCTCGGGTTGCGGCTCAGGCACGCGCTCCGCCTTGATTTCCGGCACGACCTGTTCTTGCACCGGGGCCTCGGCTACCGCTTCGAGCACGGATTCTGCGACTTCAACTTCCGGTTCCGGCATAGAAGCCGCTTCGACCACCGGTTCAACAACCGCCGGCTCGACTTTCACCGATGGCGCTGCTGCCGTGGTCGCGCCGGCTGCTTGCGTTACCGAAGCGGCAGGCTCCTGCATTCCGGGACGCAACTCGGGAATATCGCGTTTGACAAGAACCCGCTTCTTCCGCACTTCGACCTGAACCGTTCGCTGTTTTCCATGCGAATCCTGCGAGCGGATCTCGGTCGTCTCCTTGCGCGTCAAGGTAATCTTGGTCTTGGATTCGGCGTCGCCGTGGGAACGCCGCAGATACTCCAGCAACCTTGATTTATCCTGCTCGGAAAGAAGATCGCTCGCCTTGCTCTTTGCAACGCCCGCCCTTTGCAATTGCTCCAGCAATGCATCCGCCGGCATTTTCAGATCGGTGGCTAATTGGGCAACACTTGTTTGCGCCATGTGGATTCCTCGTTAAAGCTTACTCGAACCAGTGCGCACGCGCCGTGGTGATCAGTTGTTTCGCACGATCGGCATCGATACCGGTCATCTCGACGACTTCGTCAATTGCCAGATCCGCCAGATCATCGCGAGTCTTGACGCCATTCACGGCCAGCTTGCCCGCCAGGACCTTGTCCATACCTTCCAGAGCCAGCAGATCCTCGGCGACATCACCGATCTGTTCTTCGGTAACAATGGCCTCGGTCAGCAAGACGTTGCGAGCACGATCGCGCAGTTCCTGGACCGTGGCTTCATCGAAAGCCTCGATCTCCAGCATTTCGTGCAACGGGACGTAGGCGACTTCTTCCAACGTCGAAAAGCCTTCGCTGATCAGGATATTCGCCACTTCCTCGTCCACATCGAGCTTCTCGATGAACAGGACCCGGATGGCCGCCGACTCGGCCTCAACGCGCGTCTGCGACTCTTCCTCGGTCATCAGGTTGATCGTCCAGCCGGTCAACTCGGAAGCCAGACGCACGTTCTGCCCACCGCGCCCGATCGCAATCGCCAGATTGTCTTCATCGACGACCACGTCCATCGAATGACGATCCTCATCGACCACCACCGACGTCACCTCTGCCGGCGCCAGCGCGCCGACCACGAACTGTGCCGGATCCGCCGACCAAAGCACGATGTCGACGCGCTCTCCGGCGAGTTCGTTGGTAACCGCAGTCACGCGCATGCCGCGCATCCCGACGCACGTTCCGATCGGATCGACGCGCTGATCATTCGACTTGACGGCGATCTTGGCACGCATGCCCGCGTCGCGCGCCGCCGCCTTGATTTCGAGCAAGCCATCATCGACTTCCGGCACTTCCATCTCGAACAGCTTGATGATGAACTCCGGCGCCGTGCGCGACAGGATCAGCTGCGGACCGCGAGCCGCGCGATCGATACGCAGCAGGAATGCCTTGACGCGATCGCCGACGCGCAGATTTTCACGCGGAATCATCTGATCCCGCGGCAACACGGCTTCGATCTTTCCCGCCTCGACGATGGCATTGCCGCGTTCCATGCGCTTGATCGTACCGGTGACGAGATGCTCCTTGCGCTCAAGGAAGTCGTTGAGGATCTGGTCACGCTCGGCATCGCGAATCTTCTGCAGAATCACCTGCTTGGCTGCCTGCGCACCGATCCGGCCAAAGTCGATCGGCTCCAGCGCCTCTTCCAGATAGTCGCCGATTTCCACGTCGGGATCCTGCTTTTTCGCATCGGACAGTGGAATATGTTGAGCCTCGAGGATGAAATCTTCGTCGGCAACCACTTCCCAGCGCCGAAAAGTTTCAAAATCTCCATTCTCACGATCGACCACCACGCGAACGTCGGCATCGTCGTGAATCCGCTTTTTGGTTGCAGACGCCAGCGCCAGCTCGAGAGCGCCGAAAACGATCTCCTTGCTCACGTTCTTTTCGCGCGCCAGCACATCCACCAGAAGCAAAATTTCGCGGCTCATATACTCACTACCCCCTATCCAGCCTGATCATTAACTAGTCGAACTTGGGAACCAGCCTGGCTTTGTCGATATTGCCAAACTCCAGCTCCACCTCGCCCACATCGACGGTCAGGCGCACCTTGCCATCATGCACGCCCAGCAAGACGCCGTTGAAATTGCGCCGGCCAGCCATCGGCAAGCGCAACCTTAGATTAATCTCCGAACCCGCAAAACGCTCGAAATCCGTCAGTTTCTTCAACACCCGATCCAGCCCCGGGGAAGATATCTCAAGACGGTCGTAGTCAACGTTTTCGACCGTCAGGACGCGCGACAACTGATTGCTGACCAACGTACAGTCTTCGATATCGATGCTGCCAGCTCCAGCAGCCCGATCGATGAATACCCGCAATATGCGGCCACGCGGGCTCTGCTCCACGTTGACCAGTTCGTATCCGAGGCCGCTTACCGTCTTGTCGAGAAGTTCGTGCAAATCCATATCCACAAATGAAAAATGGGCGAAACGCCCATCTCCGAAATAACTGCCCCCACAAGGGCGAGCGGAAAAAACCGTTGGATTATAACGAGTTTTTGCGCCTACGTAAATTGAAACTCGCCAGTTTCATGATTCAAGAACCGCTCTCGGCAGCCGTTCATTGCGCGCCTCGTCGCGCCGCGATCGCCACAACGAGGCCGCTTGCCATGCAGCCGATCAACGCTCGCGCGGCCGGCGTGGCGAACGATCGAGCGCCGGCGTTTCCATACCGAAATCGTTCAGCAGCTTTTTCACATCCGTCTCACCCAACTCGAGAACATGGCCCCGCTTCAGATTGGACGGCAGAACAAAGGGGCCGTAACGGACTCGCATCAATCGGCTGACGACGACGCCGACCGATTCGAACATCCGCCGCACTTCCCGGTTGCGTCCCTCGAAGAGCGAAACGCGATACCAGCGGTTGGCGCCTTCGCCGCCCGCGTCTTCGAAGGTGGCAAACTGCGCGATGCCGTCATCGAGTTCGACACCGGCGAGCAGCCGCTCCTTCGCGTCTTCGGGCAACTCTCCGAGAATTCGTACCGCGTATTCGCGCACCAGGTTGTAGCGCGGGTGCATCAGGCGGTTGGCAAGGTCGCCCGACGTCGTGAAGAGCAGCAGCCCGCTCGTGTTGAAATCAAGCCTTCCGACAGCGACCCAGCGCCCGCCCGACATCCGTGGTAGCGACGTGAAGACGGTCGGGCGATGCTCGGGGTCGTCGCGCGAGACGATTTCGCCTTCCGGCTTGTGGTAGATGATCACACGCGGCAGCCGGTTGGAGAACTTGAGGTGCACGAGTTTGCCGTTCGACCTTGATCCGATCGCCGGGACTGGCCGACTGGCCGACCTGCGCCGTTTCGCCATTCACGTTGACGCGGCCGGCCGCGATCAATTCCTCCATTTCGCGGCGCGAACCGATCCCGCTCTGCGCGAGCAGTTTGTGCAGGCGCTCGGGTTTGCCGGGAAGCTCCTTGTGACGCGCGCGATTGGAGAGGTCGGCGCGGGGCGTGCGCGGCGGACGACGCGGCTTGCTGTCAAGCAGCTCGCCTTCGACCGGGTGTTGCTGCGATCGCTCTCTGGCCGACCGCGCGCCTCGTGGCTTGCGCTCCGCATCCGCCGGCGTTGCGAAGGCGGTCTTACGTGTTGTCTTGTTGGGCATCGGCCAACTCCAGTGTCTGGTTCATCATCTCGAGCGGTGGCAACTCGGTCACACTGCGCAAACCGAGGTCGTCGAGGAACTTCTTTGTCGTAGCCAGCAGCGCCGGTCGTCCCGGCGTATCGCGGTGGCCGACGACATCGACCCAGCCGCGCTCTTCGAGCACCTTGATGATCTGCGAAGCGACCGTAACGCCACGGATGTCCTCGATGTCACCGCGTGTCACCGGTTGGCGATAGGCGATGATGGCAAGCGTTTCCAGCACGGCGCGCGAATATTTCGGCGGCCGCTCGGGATTCAGGCGCTCAAGGTACGGAAGATATTCGGCGCGCGTCCGGAAACGCCAGCCGCTCGCCGTCTGTACCAGTTCCAGTGGCCGATCCGACCATTCCTGGCGGAGTTCGTCGAGCAAGGCGCGCAGGACGTCGGTGCCGATTTCGTCGAGGAACACCTTGCGCAGTTCGAGCGGTGTCAGCGGCTGCTGCGCGCTGAACAACACGGCTTCCAGCACACGCTTCAGCCCGGCGGGATTATCCGGCCGCGTCGAATTCGATTCCGCTGCCTGCATCATCTTCGCTTCCGTGTGCGCTTGTTGCTTCAACTCGTCCATCGGCCAACCTCACGTAGATCGGTGCGAACGCTTCGGATTGTGTCATCTCGAGCAAGTGTTCGCGCGCCAGTTCGAGCATCGCGAGAAAATGCACCACCACGACCTGCACCCCCTGCATCGGGTCGAATAGGTCGACGAATTCAACGAAACCGCCCGCATCACGCAAGGAACGCAGGATCAGCCCCATGTGCTCGCGCACCGACAGTTCCTCGCGCTGGATCATATGGCGCGTATGCAGCTTGGCCTGGCGCAGGATAGCACTCCAGGCTTCCTTCAGATCGTCCGGACTGACCTCCGGCAGGCGCTGCAGCATCGACTTCTCGACCCATACGTCGACCCAGTCGAAATCCCGTTCCGCCTGCGGCAGTTCATCGAGACGACGCGCCGCCTGCTTCATCTGTTCGTATTCGATCAGGCGACGAACCAATTCGGCGCGCGGATCTTCAGCCTCCTCGCCTTCCGCCGCTCTCGGCTTGGGCAGCAACATGCGCGACTTGATCTCGATCAGCATGGCCGCCATCACCAGATAGTCGGCCGCGAGCTCCAGATTCTGTGAACGCATCGCTTCGACATAGGTCAGGTATTGCACGGTCAGCGGCGCCATCGGGATGTCGAGCACATTCACGTTGGCCTTGCGAATCAGGTAGAGCAGGAGATCGAGCGGCCCTTCGAAGGCGTCGAGCATGACCGCCATGGCGTCCGGCGGAATGTACAGATCGAGCGGCAGCTGCTCCATCGGCTGCCCATAGATGCGCGCGATCGGATCGGCCGAAGCGGCTGGCATCTGGTCGGGCACTTCGTGAGTAGCGGTATCGCTCATCGATGTTCGGCCGACCGCCTGTCTTTCAGCGGTAGTTCAAACCCATCGCGTCGCGTACGTCGCGCATCGTTTCGCGCGCCAGCGCTCCCGCCTTCCGGTTGCCCTCGGCGATGATTTCGCGCACCAGCGACGGCTTTTCGATATACATCCGCGCCCGCTCGCGCATCGGCGCCTGTTCCTTGAGGATGCCGTCGATCACCGGCTGCTTGCACTCCAGACAGCCGATGTCCGCGCTGCGGCAACCCTTCTGCACCCAATCCTTGCACGCATCGTCCGAATACACCTGATGCAGTTGCCAGACCGGGCATCTGTCCGGATCGCCGGCATCGGTGCGCCGAACGCGCGACGGGTCGGTCGGCATGCGCTTGATCTTCTGCGTCACCGACGCCTCGTCCTCGCGCAGGGTAATCGTGTTGTTGTACGACTTGGACATCTTCTGCCCGTCGAGCCCCGGCATCTTCGACGCCTCGGTCAACAGATAGCCCGGCTCGACCAGGATCATCTTGCCGGTGCCTTCGAGGTAGCCGAGCAGGCGTTCGCGGTCGGCCACCGAGAGATGCGGGATTTCGGCCAGCAGCGCATGGCCCTTGGCGACGGCTTCCTTGTCGCCATCCTGCTGGAAGCGGGTGCGCAGATGCTCGAACGTCCGCTTGTTCTTGCTGCCCAGCTTCGCCACGGCCTCTTTGGCCTTTTCCTCGTAGCCCGGTTCGCGCCCGTACATGTGGTTGAAGCGGCGCGCCAGTTCGCGCGTGATCTCCACGTGCGGGATCTGGTCTTCGCCGACCGGCACCTTGTCGGCACGGTAGATCAGGATGTCGGCGCTCATCAGCAGCGGGTAGCCGAGGAAGCCGTAGGTCGACAGATCCTTGTTCGACATCTTCTCCTGCTGGTCCTTGTAGGTCGGCACGCGCTCCAGCCAGCCGAGCGGCGTCATCATCGACAGCAGCAGGTGCAGTTCAGCGTGTTCCGGCACCTGCGACTGGATGAACAGCGACGCCTTTTCCGGATCGACGCCGGCCGCCAGCCAGTCGATCACCATTTCCCAGGCCGATTGCGAGATGCCGTGCGGATCGTCGTATTGCGTGGTCAGCGCGTGCCAGTCGGCGACGAAGAACAGGCAAGGATACTCATGCTGGAGCTTGACCCAGTTTTTCAATACTCCGTGATAGTGACCGAGGTGCAGGCTGCCCGTGGGGCGCATTCCGGAGAGGACTCGTTCTGCGTACATAGTGTCAATTCAGCTGGAAGATGAGGATGATCAGTTGCTTGAATAGGGCCACGAACGGCCACATGACGCTGCCCAGGACACCGACGAACGAAAGCAGCAAGAGAATCGGAAAACCCCAACGCTCAAGGCGCGAGAATCTGATCGCCCAGGGCAGCGGCAGCAGGCTCACCGCGATGCGGCCGCCGTCGAGCGGCGGCAGAGGCAAAAGATTGAGCACCATCAGCATCAGGTTGATGTTGATTCCCATGTCGCTCATCAACGCCAGCGGCCGGGTGTACATGTTGAAAGGCATCAGCACCGCCAGCTTGAACAGCAGCGCCCAGCCGAAGGCCATCAGCAGATTGACGCCAGGCCCGGCGGCGGCGACCCAGAGCATGTCGCGTTTCGGATTACGCAGGCGGCCGAAATTCACCGGCACCGGCTTGGCCCAGCCGAAGAGGAAGGGACTGCTGACGATGAACAGCAGGAGCGGCAACAGGATCGTTCCGATCGGATCGATATGGCGCAGCGGGTTGAGGCTGATGCGTCCGGCCGCCCAAGCCGTGTTGTCGCCGAAGTGGCGAGCCGCATAACCGTGCGCCGCCTCATGCACGGTAATCGCGAAGATCACCGGCAAGGCGGAAATCGCGATCGTCTGTATCAATGAAGAGGTATCCATGCTGCGCCTACTCGAATGCGAACGGCTCGAGCGACCCGCGGCCGGCACGAACGAGTTCCGGCGGCCAGTTGGTCAGATCGATGACGGTAGTCGGTTCGGTGCCGCAGTAACCGCCGTCGAGGATCAGTTCGACGTGATCGTTAAGCCGATCCTGGATTTCCCAGCCCTCGGTCAGCGGCGACTCGTCGCCCGGCAGCATCAACGTCGACGTCAGCAGAGGTTCGCCGAGTTCGGCCAGCAACGCGAGCGCGACCTTGTGATCCGGCACGCGCAAACCGATCGTCTTGCGTTTCGGATGCAGGACGCGGCGCGGCAATTCCTTCGTGCCTTCAAGGATGAAGGTGTAGCTGCCCGGCGTCGTCGCCTTGAGCAGACGGTATTGCGCGTTGTTGACGCGGGCGAACTGTGCAATCTCGGAAAGATCGCGGCACATCAGGGTCAGATGATGGCGGTCGTCGACCCCACGAATCCGGCGGATGCGTTCGACGGCATCCTTGTCGCCGAGAGCGCAACCGAGGGCGTAGCACGAATCGGTCGGCACCGCGATCACGCCGCCTTCGCGCAGGATTTCGGCCGCCTGGCCGAGCATGCGCGGCTGCGGATCCTCGGGATGGATCGACAAATAGCGCGCCATGATCAGAAGACTTCCCAAACGGGCGTCAAACCGGACGGCGTTGGCGCCAGCCGCCCGAGATCGACGTAGCTCTCGCCGGGACCGTGAAAATCCGAACCGCACGACGCCATGAAGCCGTATTCACGGGCCAGCCTCGAAAAGACCGCGACGTTCTCGAGCGAATGGCTGCCCGAGACCACTTCGATTGCCTGCCCGCCGATCGCCTTGAATTCATCGAGCAGCCGGCGCATTTCGCTCCGGCTCAGCTTGTAACGCCCGGGATGCGCGATCACCGCCACGCCGCCCGCGCCGCGGATCCAGTCGACCGATTCTTCGAGCGTCGCCCAGCGATGCTCGACGTAGCCGGGTCGCCCGGGGACGATGTACGACTCGAACACGCTGCGCACGTCCTTGCAGACGCCGATTTCAACCAGATAGCGGGCGAAATGCGCGCGGCTGATCAGGTTCGGGTTTTCCGCGTGGCGCATGGCGCCTTCAAAACAACCTTCGATACCGACCTTTTCCAGTTCGGCCGACATGCGCTGGGCACGCCCGACGCGCCCCGAACGAATCGACAGCAGGCCGGCGTTCAGGGCCGCATCGCGATCGTCGAAATTCAGGCCGACGACGTGCACCTGCAGGCCGCCCCACTCGATCGAGATCTCGACGCCGTTGATGAACCGCATCCCGGTTTCTACGGAAACGGCGCGCGCATCCGCCAAGCCGCCCAAATCGTCGTGATCGGTCAACGCGAGGATGTTGACACCGTTCTCCGCCGCTCGACGCGCGACTTCGCTTGCAGGCAAGAGCCCGTCGGACGCGGAAGAATGACAGTGGAGATCAACAATCTGCACGGGAAATGTGAACGAATCGGAGAAAAATCGAGCCGACGATGATAGCACAGTGACGAAAGCCCCTCCGATCTACCGATTCGGGAACCGGTACGCGGCAACGACCGCGCATTCACGAAACAAGTGGGAAACACGAACAACCGGGAAGTGTAAACTCGCTTTTGACGATAATCCCCACGATGGAAGGAGACGCTCATGGCCCTGGTACTTACCGAGAAGAAGGACTCGACCGGCATCATCACGCTCAATCATGCGGAAAAACGCAACGCGCTCAGCGAAGCGCTGATCATGGAAATCACCGGCGCGCTCGATGGTTTCAGGGCGATCGATATCCGTACCGTCGTCCTGCGCGCCCAACCGGGAATCAAGGTCTGGTCGGCCGGCCATGACGTCAGCGAATTGCCCGACAGCGGCCGCGATCCATTGGGTTGGAACGATCCGCTGCGCATCCTGATCCGCGCCATCCAGGAATTCCCCGCCCCCGTGATCGGACTGATCGAAGGAAGCGTCTGGGGTGGTGCCTGCGAGGTCGCGATGGCCTGCGACATCCTGGTGACGACGCCCGACGCCGCGTTTGCCATCACGCCCGCAAAACTGGGCGTTCCCTACAACCTGGGCGGGCTGATGACGCTGATCAACATGATCCCGCTGCCGGTCTTCAAGGAAATGCTGTTCACCGCGCAGCCGCTGCCGGCGGAACATGCCTTGAACCTCGGCATGATCAACTACGTCAAGTCCGCGCAAGAGATCGAAACCTTCGTCTACGACATGGCTGCGCGCATCGGGCAGAACTCGCCGCTCAGCATCGCCGTGATGAAGGACTCGCTGCGCCTGCTTTCGAGCGCGCACGCGGTGACGCCCGACCTGTTCGAACGGATCCAGGGCATGCGACGCATCGTTTATGACAGCGAGGACTACCGCGAAGGTCTGCGCGCATTCCGCGAGAAGCGCAAACCCAGCTTCACGGGCAAGTAGGCGCGGCGGCGCCGAACTTGCCGCCCGCCCGCCCGGCGCGCTATAGTTCGGCCCGCAAACGGGAGAGAGCGGCCGCATCGATGCCGCCGCCGAAGGCGCAATCCACCCGGAAACGCTCAGGCAAAAGGACCGTTTGTGAACTGAACTCTGGAGAGCGGCGCTGCACGACAGGCGCCCACCGATGGGGCAACGTGTTGGGATTTTTCGATTCCTCACGATAATCTCTCAGGTATCAAGGACAGGGGGGTGAACTCGTTCGAGTTCGCCCTTTTTTTGTTTCTGAAAAAGACGTTACTTTTTTCAAGGCCTTGATATGACACAGAAAACTGTCCTGAACGACGCCCATCGCCGTTTCGGCGCCAAGATGGTCGACTTTGGCGGCTGGGACATGCCGCTGCATTACGGTTCGCAGCTCGAGGAACACCACACGGTGCGCCGCGACTGCGGCATGTTCGACGTCTCGCACATGTGCGCAGTCGATATCGCGGGCGTTGATGCCAAGGCCTTTCTCTCGCGCCTGATCGCCAACAACATCGATAAGCTCAAGTTGCCCGGCAAGGCGCTCTACAGCGCCATGCTCAACGAAGCCGGCGGCGTGGTCGACGATCTGATCGTGTATTTCATCGGCGACGGCCAGTACCGCATGGTCATCAACGCCGGTACGGCGGAGAAGGATCTGGCCTGGATGGCCGCCCGTATCGCCGACTGGAAACTCGACGTCGCCTGCCTGCCGCGCCGTGACCTGGCGATCATCGCCGTGCAGGGGCCAAATGCCAAACAGAAAGTCTGGGAAGTACTGCCGGAAAGCCGCGCGGCGACCGAAGGTTTGAAGCCCTTCTTCGGCGCCATCGTCGGCGACTGCTTCATTGCCACAACCGGTTATACCGGCGAGGACGGTTTCGAAATCACCTTGCCGGCTAGCAAGGCCGAAGACTTCTGGCAAGCGCTCGCCGATGCCGGCGTCAAGCCGATCGGCCTGGGCGCGCGCGACACGCTGCGCCTGGAGGCCGGGATGAATCTCTACGGCCAGGACATGGACGAGACCGTCTCGCCGCTCGACGCCGGGCTGGCGTGGACGGTCGATCTCGCATCACCGCGCGACTTCGTCGGCAAGGCCGCCCTGCTCGCCCAAGGCCAACGGAAGCAGTTTCTCGGTCTGCTGCTGCTCGACAAGGGCGTGCTGCGCGCGCATCAGAAAGTCCTCACCGCGCACGGCGACGGCGAAATCACCAGCGGCACCTTTTCGCCGACCTTGCAGCAGTCGGTCGCGCTGGCGCGCCTGCCGATCGGCAGCGCGCTCGGCGATGTCGTCAAGGTCGTCATCCGCGACAAGGAACTCGCCGCCAAGGTGGTCAAGCCCTGTTTCGCCCGCAATGGCGGGTCGATGATTTGACAGGTTCGACCACAACGAACACAACGGGCACAACGAAAAGCAAAACGCCGTCTATGATTCTTGTTTCTCGTTGTGATCGTTGTGCCCGTTGTGGTTAGAGCCCTTATCCCCCTTTTTTCCAGGAGCCCCGCATGAACGTCCCAAGCCACCTCAAGTACACCAAGAGCCACGAATGGGTGCGCGCCGAAGCCGACGGCACCGTCACGATCGGCATCACCGATCACGCGCAGGAGCTGCTTGGCGATCTCGTCTTCGTCGAGCTGCCCGAAGTCGGCAAGACGCTGGCCGCCGAACAGGAAGCGGCGGTCGTCGAATCGGTGAAGGCCGCCTCCGACGTTTACGCGCCAATCGCCGGCACGGTGACCGAAGTCAACACGGCCGTCAGCGACGCGCCGGAATCGGTCAACGAAGATGCCTACGCCGCCTGGCTGTTCAAGATGAAGCCAGCCAACGCCGCCGACGTTGACGCGCTGCTCGGCGCCGCCGAATACACGGCTTGCGCCGCTGAATAGTCGGCCCTCATCGCTTCGCCCGGAAGGCGGTAACGACACGGTTCGCCAAGGCGGCACCATCGCGAATCGGCGGTACGTACCTTCCGGCGCATCACCGCCCCCAATCCGCGGGCTCATCCCAAGCGGCTTGCGCCCGATGCGGCCCTGCCGGCTCGGCAGCAGTCCGAAACATCACCACCCGGATTCCACCATGCCCCAGAATTTCAGCCTGACCGCACTCGAACAACGCGACGAGTTCATCGCCCGCCACATCGGTTCGCCGAGCGACGACCTCGACGCCATGCTGGACGCCATCGGCGCGCCCAATCTCGACTCCCTGATCGACCAGACCGTGCCGCCGGCGATTCGCCTGCCGGCGCCGATGCCGCTCGCCGACGCCCGCCCGGAAGCCGAAGCGCTCGCCGCACTGAAGACGATCGCGGCCAAGAACAGGATCAACAAGTCGCTGATCGGCATGGGCTACGCGGATACGCTGACGCCCAAAGTGATCGTGCGCAACGTGCTTGAGAATCCGGGCTGGTAGACCGCCTATACGCCCTATCAGGCGGAAATCGCGCAGGGTCGCCTGGAAACGCTGCTCAACTACCAGCAGATGGTCATCGACCTCACCGGCCTCGAACTGGCCAACGCCTCGCTGCTTGACGAGGCGACCGCCGCCGCCGAAGCGATGACCATGGCGCGTCGCGTGAGCAAGTCGAAATCGAACCTCTTCTTCGTTGACGAAGCCTGTTTTCCGCAGACGATCGACGTCCTGAAAACGCGCGCCGGCTTCTTCGGTTTCGAACTCGTCTGCGGCGCACCGCACGAGGCGGCACAGCAGGAAGTCTTCGGCGCGCTCTTCCAGTACCCGAACGACAAGGGTGAAATCAGCGATCTGAGCGGCCCGATCGAGGCAGTCAAATCGCGCAACGGCGTCGTCGCCGTCGCCTCCGACCTGATGGCGCTCGTGCTGCTCAAGTCGCCGGGTGCCATGGGCGCCGACATCGCGCTCGGCTCGACGCAGCGTTTCGGCATTCCGATGGGCTTCGGCGGTCCGCACGCCGCCTTTTTCGCCACGCGGGACGAACACAAACGCTCGGTGCCGGGCCGCATCATCGGCGTTTCCGTCGATGCGCGCGGCAACAAGGCACTGCGCATGGCGCTGCAGACGCGCGAACAGCACATCCGGCGCGAGAAAGCCAATTCCAACATCTGTACTTCGCAAGTGCTGCTCGCCAACATGGCCGGCATGTACGCCGTTTACCACGGCCCGCAGGGCCTGCGCACCATCGCCGGGCGCATTCACCGGCTAGCGGCGATTCTCGCCGAAGGATTGAAGCGCGCCGGCATCGCGGTGTCGTCCAAACACTTCTTCGACACGCTGCAGTTGGACCTCGGCGCACGCGCGATTTCCGTCTATCAGAATGCGCTGGCCGCCGGTTTCAACCTGCGGCAGGTGACGACCGGCGTGCTCGGCATCGCGCTCAACGAGAAGACGACGCGCGACGACGTGGCGGCACTGATCAAGCTCATCGCCGGCGTCGCGGCCGACATCGAAGCGATCGACGCGCAGATCAAACAAGCGGACCCGACGCTCCCGGCCGAACTTTTGCGCGGCGATGCGATCCTGACGCACCCCGTATTCAACCGCTTCCACACCGAACACGAGATGCTGCGCTATCTCAAGCGCTTGCAAAACAAAGATCTGGCGCTCGACCACTCGATGATCTCGCTCGGCTCCTGCACGATGAAGCTCAACGCCACGAGCGAAATGATCCCGGTCACCTGGCCGGAATTCGGCGACCTCCACCCCTTCGCGCCGATCGACCAGGCGCAGGGTTACATGGAGATGATCGGCGGGCTGGAAAACTGGCTGAAGACGATCACCGGTTTCGACGCGATCAGCCTGCAGTCGAACTCCGGCGCGCAGGGCGAATATGCTGGCATCGTCGCCATCCGCCGCTACCACGCCAGCCGTGGCGAGAGCCAGCGCAACGTCTGCCTGATCCCGAAGTCGGCGCACGGCACCAATCCGGCGACGGCGCAGATGTGTGGGCTGGAGATCGTTGTCGTCAATTGCGACGAGAACGGCAACGTTGACGTCGCCGACTTGAAGACCAAGGCCGCGCAGCATGCGGCCAACCTCGCCTGCCTGATGATCACCTATCCCTCGACGCACGGCGTGTTCGAGGAAGCGATCAAGGATATCTGCGCGACGATCCACGCGCACGGCGGGCAGGTTCTACATGGACGGCGCCAACCTCAACGCCCAGGTCGGGCTCACCTCGCCCGGCCACATCGGCGCCGACGTCAGCCACATGAACCTGCACAAGACCTTCGCCATTCCGCACGGCGGCGGCGGACCGGGCATGGGGCCGATCGGTCTGAAAGCTCATCTCGCGCCGTTCATGGCCAACCATGTCGTGCAACCGATCAGCGGCCCGCACGCCGGTCAAAGCGCCGTCTCGGCCGCGCCGTGGGGCTCGGCGTCGATCCTGCCGATCTCCTGGATGTACATCGCCATGCTCGGTGGCAAGGGACTGAAGCGCGCAACCGAAGTCGCCATCCTCAACGCAAACTACGTCGCCGCACAGTTGAACACGGATTACCCGGTGCTTTACACGGGCAAGAACGGCCGCGTCGCACACGAGTGCATCCTCGACATCCGCCCGCTCAAGGCGGCGACCGGCATCGCCGAGATCGACATCGCCAAGCGCCTGATGGACTACGGCTTCCACGCGCCGACCGTCAGCTTCCCGGTCGCCGGCACGATCATGGTCGAACCGACCGAGTCGGAATCGAAAGCCGAACTCGACCGCTTCTGCGCCGCGATGGCGTCGATCCGCAACGAGATCCGCAAGATCGAACAGGGCGTCTGGCCGGCGGACGACAATCCGCTCAAGAACGCCCCGCACACGCAGGCCGACATCATCGACGCCGGCTGGAACCGCCCCTACAGCCGCGAGGAAGCCGTCTTCCCGCTGCCGTGGGTGGCGGCTAACAAGTTCTGGCCGAGCGTGAACCGCATCGACGACGTCTATGGCGACCGCAACCTGTTCTGTGCCTGCGCGCCGATGAGCGACTACAGCTGATCCGCTCCGAGCGACAAAATGGCCGCTCCGGTCTCGTACCGCAGCGGCCTTTTTTTCTTGATCAGCCGCAAACCGCCGGCGACAAGCGCCGCCCTCCGATCACCTCGGCTGTGAATCATCATGCCAAACGGGATGGACGTTCGCGCCAGGCCAAGCCGGCGGAGCACTATTGCCAGCTCGGGTGTAGGATGGAAGCATCGGCAAGCGGAGCTTACAGGAAGTTACTGGGCTGGCACCGTTAATCATGTGGGATGTCGCGACACTGGCGCAGGCGAGGAGTGGCGGATGAGCGTAACGGCAGACGAACGAAACAAGCGGTCGATCGCCAACAACGACGGCGCGGCGCATATTGGGCAATTGTTCAACCGCCTGGGCTGGACAACCACGGCGCTAGCCGTAGCGGCGGTCATGCTGGTCACCGTCAGTTTCTACTGGCTACAGGTCGTCCCACAGACTAGGGCAGATGCCGATGCCCGGCAGAATCAGGCGGTCGAAAGCGTGCTTGGCCGCGTCGAGATGCTGGTTGGACAGGTCGAACGCATCCTCGTCACGACACGCGCCTGGGCAACCGACGGACTGGCTTCCATGGACGATCCGGCCGGCTTCAATCGGTTGATGATTCCGTTCATGCAGTCGCGCGCAATCGTCAGTTCGATGCATCTGGCCAGCGACGAAGGCCGCGAAATCTTATTGCTGAAAACACCCGACGGCTTCAGGAATCGCCTGACCGATGTTCCGAAAAACGGCGTCCAGCAACACTGGCTGCTGTGGCGGGATGAGTTTACGTCGATCGGCGAGGAGTGGAAGGAGCTTGACTACGACCCGCGTCGGCGCCCGTGGTTCAAAGGTGCGTTGGAAGTGCCGGAGGGCCGCGTTTACTGGACAGAACCTTACCTGTTCCAGTTGACGCAGGAGCCTGGAATCACCGCTTCGCTGCGCTGGGTTGACAAGGCCAGCGGCCGACAGTTCGTCGTTGCCATGGACATCCTGCTCACCGATTTTTCCAACTCGACGCGCGAACTCGTCTTCGGGCAGAACGGAAGCGTCGCCGTCGTCACCGAAGACGGCAGGATAGTCGGCCTGCCGCGCAATGCCGATGTTGACGCCAGACGGGCACTGAACGACTCGGCCCTGCTGACACCGGAGAGTCTCGGCCTGCCGCTGCTTGCTGCCGCCTTGCGCACTGCCGGCCCGACCGGTGCAGACGGCACCTTCCACATTCCGAGCGGCGCTGCCGAAAACGACCAGGCCTGGTTGGCGACGGTGCGCCGGATTCCGTTCGGCACCCAGACCTTTCGCGTCGCCATGCTCGCCCCGGAAAGCGACTTCTCCGCATGGTCAGGACGTCTGCTCGTCGTTCTGTACCTGTTGATCGGTGGCGTCGCCGTGCTCAGCATCTTCTTCGCCCGGCGGCTGGCGCGTAGCGTCACACAGCCGCTTGGCCGAGTTTTCATGGAACTTTCCAACAGCAACCGGAAGCTCGAGTTGCAGGAAATGCACGCCTCGGCGCTGGCAACCCTGGCACCGCGCCTGCAGAACGCCGAGTCGTATCCGGCACTAGCCGGCGAACTGTTCTCCTGCATCGCCGCGTGGCTGCCGCTCGGGCAAGGAAGTCTCTACCGCGTCGCCGTCACTCCAGCCACCGACGACATGGAATCGGATCGCACGCTGCGGCTGTGCGGCGGCTACGCCCGCACCGCGACCGCGTCGCCGCCTGCCATGATCGGATTCGGCGAAGGGCTGGTCGGGCAATGCGCGCTCGAGTCGCGGCCAATCCGGCTGGATCAACCGACGCCCGGTTATCTGCGCGTCGAGTCGGCGCTCGCCGGAGGAGAGCCGGCCACCCTGCTCGTGTTACCGGTCGTCAGCAACGAGGCAGTGATCGGCGTTCTGGAGCTTGCGCTGCTGGATTCCGCCAGCGAAGCGCAACTGGTTCTGGTCAAAAACCTGGTGCCGATGCTGGCGTTGTGCATGGAAATCCTCGTGCGCAACAGCCGGACACGGGAACTCCTGCACGCGTCGCAACTGCAGTCCGGCGAGTTGGCGAGCCACAAGGAGCGCGTCGAGTCGATGCTGAGGGAGCAGGACGCCATCTTCGACAATGCACCAATGGGCATCATCTACGCCGCCGCCGGCCGGGTCCAGCGCGCGAATCGCGCGCTGACCGATCTGCTTGGGAGGGATATCGAGGCCGTGGCAGGTGCCGAGCTGGCTATGCTCTTCGCTTCACCCGACAGCTACCGGGAATTCCAGGCGCAAGCCGGCCCTGGGGTTGCCGCCGGCGAGGGTGTTCACATCGAATGGCCGCTCCGCCATGCCGACGGTACGACTTTTGTTGCCATGGTCTCGACGCAAGCGTTCGAAATGGCAGGCGTCAACAACGCCACGATCTGGATCGTCGAGGACATTTCCGAACGGAAAGCGCTCGAGGCGACAATTCGCGCCAGTGAGTCTCGGCTGAGGCAAGTGCTCGAAGCAAGCCCGGCAGCGGTGACGATCGTCAATGAAGAAGGCAATCACATATTCACCAACCAGCGTTTGCGGGAGCTGCTCGGCTTGCCGCCGGACGTCCAGCCGACATGGCGCGCCACCGAATTCTGGGTCAATCTCGACGCACGCCGGGAATACCTCGAGCGTGTGCGCAACGAGGGCCGCGTCGATTATTTTGAAACTCGTCTGCGCCGTTCCGACGGCGAGGAAATTCCCGTCATGCTGAACACGCGCTGGATAGAACAGGACGGTAAGCGGCTGTTGCTGACCTGGGTGTTCGATGCGGCACACCGGGCGGGAGCCGAGTCATGAGCCGCCTGGCGCAGTGGTTGGCCCGCAGCATCGTCGAGCGGCCGCGGCTGACGACCGTTCTGTCGCTCATCGTCATCGCGTTCCTATCCTGGCTGGTGGGCGACAAGCTGCATGTCGAGCAAGAGAAAGCACGGTTGCGCCAACTCGGCTACGAAACCGAACGGCGCGGAATCGAGCTGATGGCGAAGACGAAGGATGGCGGCATGATGGGTTCGCTGACCATGCTCGGGCTGATCGATCCCGCGGTCAAGGTCGATGCGCGCGTGGGCGGCAAGCCGGGATTCGCCGCGAACAGTTCGCCATACATGCTCGACATACTCGCAAGCCTCGGCCTCGCCTACGAGGTGGAAGGCGTCTTCGTGGTGGCGGGCAACGGTGTGATCGCGTCCTCCTGGGACGACATCGGCAAGCCGTTGACCGGCCTCGATGTAAAGTTCCGTCCATATTTTCAGATGGCCATGCGAGGCAAGGAAAACGTTTACGCGGCGGTCAGCCTGGCGCGCGGCGACCGGGTTCTGTATTTCGCTGCGCCAGTTTACGCTGGCAAGCGCAAGGAAGGCGATCCGATCGGCGTCGCCGTCGGGCGCAGTAATGTGGAGGCGATCGACCAATTGCTGCAGGACGCCGCCGACGACGCATTGCTGCTGTCGCCGCAGGGAGTTGTCTTCGCCAGCAGCCGCAAGGAATGGATCGGCAGTCTCGCCGGTACGCCGTCGCTGGAGCGGCTGACAAAGGTCCGTGAGTTGGGGCAGTTCGGAACGCTGATCGACAAAAAACAGCAAGTCGCACTGCCCTTCTCCATCGACGACGGCCTGTCCGATTTCGAAGAACGGCGCATCGCGGTAGCCAGCGTTCCCGTCGCGTGGAATGATCCGACCGGTGATTGGAAGTTGGTCCTGATCGAAGACCTTTCCCGTACCGTGCCGGCGCGCGACCACCTAGTCGTAATGATTGTGACCGCCCTGCTCCTCTTGTCCGGCGGCACCCTGCTGCACGGCCTGCTGCGCGCCCGGTATCAGCGGCAGAAAACGACCCGCCAGCTACAGGACTATGCCAGGGCACAGGAGAACGCGGCGGTGCGCAAGGAAATGCTGGCGACAGCCGGCCTGCGAATGCAACAGGAGCGAACCGCTGACGCACTGGCACAGACATTCCTGCGCGAGGCGCACAGATTGATCGGCACCCTGCAGGGTGTGGTCTACGTCGTTGGCGACAACGGCAATCTGCAACTGTTGGCGAGCTATGCCGATACGCCGGAGACGCCGGAGACGCTGGCCCTGGGTGAAGGCCTGCTCGGCCAATGCGCGCTCGAACGCCAGTCACGGGTGGTCGCGACGACGCCGGCCGGCTTCGCGACGATCCGCTCCGGGCTGGGCGAAGCCATGCCGGCGGCGGTGATGATGGCGCCGCTCGTTCTCAAGGCGGAACTGCTCGGCGCCATCGAGGTCGCCGTGCTGAAGATGCCGGAAGACGCAGAGCGCGAGCAGTTCGAGGAGTTGGCACAGTTGCTGGCGATACATCTCGAAATCGTCGGATCGGTTGTTCGTGAACACGCACCCGCGCCGGAGGTCCGCTCATGAAGGCCATCAATCGCCTGTTCACCGCGCTCGAAAGGCGCTCGCTCGGTTTCCGGCTGCTGCTCGGCTTCGCCAGTATTCTGCCGATCATCATCGGCCTCGGTCTGAACAGTCTGTTCAACCAGCAAAAGCTGGAAAGCGAAATCCGTTATCTCTACGAGATCGAATTGCTCGGCGTCTTCGATCTCAAAGATGTTCAGAACAATTTCGCCACGATCGGCCGTTCACTGCGCCATGCACTGATCGTTCCCGATGCGGAATCGCGCGAACAAGCGATCGAACAACTGACAGAGGCAAGAGCCGAACTGAGCCGAAACCTCGGGGAACTGAGGCCGCGCCTGACCCGGGCAAAAGAGAGGCTGCAACTGGATCGCTTCGAGGAAACCTATGCCGCCTTTCAGCGGGAAGTGGAAAAGGCCGTCGTTCTGATTCAGCGCGATGATCTGACCCAGGCGCAGGAACTGGTCACTTCGACCGTCTTCCAGCGAACCAGCGCCCTAGCCAGCGAGGCGATCGATCAGGTCGCCGGGACCAAGGAAAGCGGTTCGCAGGAAATTGCGAAGTCGGCACAGCGCTTGGCTCTGGCGGGGCAACAACTCAGCATGGTGCTGCTGGCGGTCGCCATCCTGTTGTGCGCCGCTGCCTGGTATCTGATCAGCCGCTCGGTGAGCGAGCCGAGCAAACGCATCCGCGATGCAGTCGTCCGGCTTGCCGCCGGCGAGCTCGAAGGCGACGTACCGAACACCGATTATCCGAATGAAACAGGCGATCTGGCGCGCGCCATCGACGTGCTGCGCGTCAAGGCGCAAAGGGTTTCCGTCGAGCACTGGATCAAGACTCACCAGTCCGCCATCACCGGTGAGCTGCAGGCTGCGACCAGCTTCACCGACCTCGCGCATCGCTTCCTGTCGGCCGCGGCGCCGACGTTGAAATTTGGCCGCGGCGCGTTCTTCGTGCACGAGGAGGCGCAACGCCGTCTGCGCCTCCTCGGCTGCTGGGCGCATCGCGAACGAAAGCGTGACAATCAATATTTCCGCATCGGTGAAGGGCTGGTCGGCCAGTGCGCGCTGGAGCGCGCGCCGATAATCATCACGCAGCCGCCGGCCGACTACATTTCCATCGCATCCAGCCTCGGCGAGGCGCCGCCGCGCAGCATTGCCGTGCTGCCGATCGTGCACGGTGACCGCCTTCTCGGTGTGCTCGAACTGGCGACTTTCGAGAACTTCGGCGCCAATGAACAGGCGCTGCTCGACGGCCTGCTGCCCATGCTCGCCATGAACATGGAGATCATCGAGCGCAACTTGCGCACGCAGCAGCTCCTTGAGGAAACGCAATATCAGGCTGAAACGATGGAACAGCAGGCGATGCAACTCGAGGAACAGACGGTCGAACTGGAGGCGCAGCAGAAATCGCTGAAGGATACCGTCGAGATGATGACCGCCCTCGAGGAGCGCAGCCGGCTCATTCTCGGTGCGGTCGGCGAAGGCATCATCGGCATCGACACCGAGGGCACGATCAGCTTCGTCAACCCGGCAGTGTCGACACTGCTCGGCTATGACGAAAGCGAACTGGTCGGCGCGCAGATGCATACGCTGGTGCATCACGCCTATCCGGACGGCCGCCCCTTCCCGCTCGATGAGTGCGCGATGTACTTGACCGGGCAGGACGGCAAGCCTCGCCTGATCGACAGCGAAGTCCTGTGGCGAAAGGACGGCAGCGCACTGCAGGTCGAATACGCAACGACGCCGGTTTTCAAGAATGGCGATCCGGTCGGCACCGTCGTCGTCTTCCGCGACGTCACCGATCGCCGGCGTCTGGAAGACGAGATCAAGCGCTCCAGCTTCCTGTCCGACATCGCACTCGAGCTGACCGACAGCGGTTACTGGGTGGTCGACTACAGCGACCCCGATTACTATTACCAATCCGACCGCGCTGCGCGCATTCTCGGTGAGCCGCTTAAGCCCGACGGCCGTTATCACCTGGCCACCGAGTGGTTCAGTCGGCTCCAGGAAGCCGATCCCGAGGCGGCTGCGCTGACCGCGCAGCGCTATCAGGGCGCGGTCGATGGAGAATACGACCGCTACGATTCGATCTATGCCTACAAGCGCCCAGTGGACGGCAGGATCGTCTGGGTACACGCTGCCAGCAAAGTGGTGCGGGATGAAAGCACGCGCAAGATTCTCTTCATGTATGGCGCTTATCAGGACATCACCGCGCAGAAGGCGGCCGAGGAAGAGTTGCGCACGGCGAGCACTCGTCTAACGCTGGTACAGGAGGCCGGCGGCATCGGTCTGTTCGACGTCGACATGACGACCGGTCGCGATTACTGGACACCTCAGCTCGAAAGCATGTACGGAATGGAAGTCGGCAGCTTTACCGGCACGCTCGACCACTGGCGAGCAATGACGCATCCGGACGACGCCGAGCGTACCAACCGCGCATTCGAAGAGGCGATCGCCAGCCGGGTCAACCGTTTCGACAGCGATTACCGCATCATCCGGCAGGACGACGGAACGGTACGAACCCTGCGTGCCGTGTGCGCCGTCGTGCGTGCCCCGGACGGCAGGGCACTGCGCGCGACGGGCGTGAACATCGATATCACTGCCCTTTCCGAGGCGCGCCGTAAGGCCGAGGAAGCCACACGCACCAAGAGCGACTTCCTGGCCAACATGAGCCACGAGATTCGTACCCCGATGAACGCGATCATCGGCATGTCGCATCTGGCGCTGCAGACCGACCTTGACAAGAAACAGCGCAACTACATCGAGAAAGTCCACCGTGCCGGTACCAACCTGCTCGGAATCATCAACGACATTCTCGACTTTTCTAAGATCGAGGCGGGCAAGATGTCGATGGAACACACCAATTTCCGCCTCGAAGATGTGATGGATAACCTGTTCAATCTGATCGGCATGCGGTGCGAGGACAAGGAGTTGGAGTTGCTCTTCCAATCGGCGCCGGACGTGCCGACCGCGCTGATCGGCGATCCGCTGCGACTGGGCCAGATCCTGATCAACCTCGGCAACAACGCAGTCAAGTTCACCGACTCCGGCGAGATCGTCGTCGGCATCGAAAAAACGACCGAGGATGAAGAAGGTGTTGAACTCCATTTCTGGGTACGCGATACCGGCATCGGCATGACTCCGGAACAACGCGACAGGGTATTCGAGAGTTTCAGCCAGGCGGATGCCTCGACGACACGGAAATATGGCGGCACCGGCCTCGGCCTGGTGATCTCGAAGACGCTGGTTGAGTTGATGGACGGCCGCATCTGGTGCGACAGCGAACTGGGCCAGGGAACCACCCTGCATTTCCACGCCCGTTTCGGCCTGCAGGCCGACCCCATGCCGCGACGCATGTTCCGCGCCGACGAGTTGCTCGGCGCGCGTGTTCTGGTCGTAGACGACAACGCTTCGGCACGCGAGATTCTGGCCGACATGGTGCGCACCATCGGACTCGCCGTCGATACTGCTGCCGGCGGCGGCGAGGGGCTCCGCATGCTGACCGAGGCGGAGAGAAACGGCGTGGCCTACGATCTACTGCTGATGGACTGGAAAATGCCGACGATGGACGGCGTCGAGACCGTGCATCGTCTTCAGGACGGAGCGCACGCACGAACGCCGGCGGTGATCATGGTTACCGCCTATGGACGCGACGAGGCGATCGCATCAGCCGCCAACCGGGGCGTCAAACTCCACTCGGTATTGACCAAACCGGTGACGCCGTCGACGTTGCTCGAAGCACTTGGCGATGCGCTCGGCCACGGCTTCGTTACGGAAACGCGCGCCACCGAAAAAGCCGAACACAACGCCGAGGCGATCGCTAACCTGAAGGGCGCGCGCCTCCTGCTGGTCGAAGACAACGAGATGAATCAGGAGCTTGCGGTGGAGTTGCTGACCCAAGTCGGTGTCGGCGTCGTCGTCGCCGCCAACGGGCAACTCGCGCTCGACACGCTGGCGAGCGATCCGCACTTCGACGGCGTACTGATGGATTGCCAGATGCCGGTGATGGACGGCTATACCACAACCCGCGAGATCAGGAAAAATCCGGCCTTCGCCACACTTCCCGTGATCGCGATGACGGCCAACGCGATGGCCGGCGACCGTGAAAAGGTGCTCGCCGCTGGCATGAATGATCACATCGCCAAGCCGCTCGATATCGCCGCCATGTTTGCGACGATCGCCCGCTGGGTCAAACCGGCGCCGCCAACGGCGGCCGCCGGCCGCCGTGAGCCACCGTCTGCCGGGGGCGCCAGGCTGTCGCTGCCCGGAATCGATGCCACGGCCGGACTGGCCAGGACGATGAACAACGAAACGCTCTACCGGCGCATGCTGCAGAAGTTCAACGACGGGCAATCAACTTTCGCAGCGCAGTTCGCCGCCGCCCGTCTTGATGACGATCCACAGGCGGCCGAGCGCGCCGCTCACACGCTGAAGGGTACGGCCGGGAATATCGGCGCGCAGGAGGTACAGGCTGCTGCTGCGGAACTGGAGCAGGCTTGCCGGGACGGCGCCGCCGACGAACGAATCGACGCCTTGCTCGCCCGGACGCTGGCGGCGCTCGATCCGGTGATCGCCGGCATCGACGTACTGTCCGTAGCGACGGAGATGGCCGGTCCGGAAACCGTGGCCGACGGTCTCGGGATCAGGGCCTATTGCGAACGGCTGCGCACCCTGCTCGCCGACGACGACGCCGCTGCCGGCGAAGTGCTCGACGAGCACGCCGAAGCATTTCGAGTCGCTTTCCCGGCGCACTATCGCAAGCTGACGGAGGCCGTCGAAGCTTTCGACTACGAGAAGGCACTGATCCTGTTGACCGACGCAATGACAACCATCGCAACCACCGATTGAGGAGCGGAAATGGATTCCTTCGATTCAGCTGAAAAACCGGTCGTCCTTGTCGTCGAACGATACGCCGGACAACCTTGTGCTGATGAGTGGCCTGCTCAGGAACGACTATAAGGTCAAGGTAGCCAACAATGGCGAGAAAGCGCTCAAGATAGCGCAGTCGGACAATCCACCGGACATCATCCTGCTCGACATCATGATGCCGGGCATGGACGGCTACGAGGTCATCCACCAATTGAAGCACGATCCGCGCACGATCGACGTCCCGGTCTTTTTCCTGACCGCGAAGAGCGAGGAAGCTGACGAGCAGAAAGGCCTCGAGCTGGGTGCGGTCGACTACATCACCAAACCGATCAGTCCGCCCATCGTGCTGGCCCGGGTAAAGACCCACCTGGCGCTGAAAGCGTCGGCCGATTTTCTACGCGACAGAGCGGCCTTCCTCGAAAGCGAAGTCGCCAAACGGACACGTGAAGTAGTCGCCATTCAGGACGTAACCATCCTCGCCATGGCCTCGCTGGCCGAAACGCGCGACTCGGACACCGGCAACCACATCCGCCGCACGCAACACTACGTCAAGGCCCTGGCCGAGAAACTGCGCACGCATCCCCGCTTCGCGTGGTTTCTCACCGAACAGAACATCTCCACGCTCTTCAAATCGGCGCCGCTTCATGATATCGGCAAGGTCGGCATTCCCGACCGCATCCTGCTCAAGCCGGGTCGTTTCACGCCGGACGAATTCGAGCTCATGAAGACGCACACGACACTCGGCTGCGAAGCCATCGAACATGCCGAGAAATCGCTCGGCACCGAGGTCGAGTTCCTCTGCACGGCGAAGGAGATCGCGCTGTCGCATCAGGAGAAATGGGATGGCAGCGGTTATCCAGTCGGGCTGGCTGGTGATGCGATCCCGATCTCGGCCCGCCTGATGGCCGTTGCCGATGTTTACGACGCGTTGATCAGCCGCCGCATCTACAAGGACGGCATGCCGCACGAAAAAGCCGCGGCCATCATGGTCGAAGGGCGAGGTGCGCATTTCGATCCTGACATGATCGACGCATTCCTCGAACTGCAGGACGAATTCCGTTCGATTGCCGCCCGTTTCGCCGACAGCGACCAGGATCTGGCGCAGAAGGCGGACTACCTCTCGATCGCCAGTGCCAGCCAGCCGAAGAATTAACGCCATGTTGCCGCGCGATATTGCCGTTCTCGTGGTCGATGACCTCGAATCGATGCGCGCCGTCACGTCGGCGCAACTGCGGGCACTCGGCATCGAGCGGATCTCGGTCGCCGGAAACGGCGCCGAAGCCTTGCAGATACTGCAACATCAGACGGTGACGATCGTCCTCTCCGACTGGAACATGCCGGTCATGAGCGGCCTGGAACTGCTCAAGGCGATACGCGGCGATGCTCGCCTGGGACGATTGCCTTTCGTGATGATTACCGCCGAGACCGAACGCCGGCGCATCGAGGAAGCGATCGCCGGCGGCGTCAGCGACTTGATCGTCAAACCGTACACCGCCGGCGATCTGGCCGATCGCGTCGAGAAAGCGCTGCGTTGGAAGCCGCGCGCGAATCCGCTGGCGGAAAGCGATCTGCCGTTCGTGCCGTCGCCGCATGCGCCGACGCCATCCGGCCCCCCGGCCGAGGCCACCGCGAAGGACAGTCGGTCAACCATTCTCATTGTCGACGATGTCCCAGACAACCTGCACCTGCTCTTCCATCTGTTCAAGGACGAATACCGCGTGCGCATCGCGCACAACGGCACTCGAGCGCTCAACATCTGCAGCGGCGACAGTCCACCCGATCTGGTCCTGCTCGACATCATGATGCCGGACATGGACGGCTTCGAGGTCTTGAGGCGCATGCGCGGGCACCCAAACGCGGAAATGATTCCGGTCATTTTCGTCACTGCGATGAACGGCGACGAAGCGCGCATGAAAGGGCTGGAGCTCGGCGCTGTCAACTTCGTCAGCAAACCGATCATTCCCGAACTGTTGAAACCGCGCGTCCGCAATTTCATGCGCTACGTCGAACTGCGCCGGGAATTGCAGGCCAGCTACGATGAAATGCTAGCCGTTGCGCGCCTGCGCGACGACGTCGAGGCAATCACCCGTCATGACCTGAAAGGGCCGTTGGCCGGCGTTATCGGCCTGGCGCAGTCGCTGGCCGATGACGACATGCTGACCAACCGACAGCTGGAACAGTTACGCCTCATCGAAGAGGCCGCCCTGCAGGCGCTGAACATGGTCAATCTGTCAACCGATCTCTACAATATCGAATCCGGCCGATTCGTGCTCGAGGCAAAACCGGTAGTGATCGGCGACATTCTCCGCCGTATCGTCGAGATGGCGCGCGCCAGCTACGCCGAAAAGCGGATCGTGATCGCCGTCAACACCGATGTCCCGGTCGGTAGCGAACCGCCGGTAGCCGAAGGCGATTCCATGCTCTGCTACTCACTGTTCCAGAATCTACTCAAGAACGCGTGCGAAGCGGCGCCGCCGAATAGCCGCGTCAGCGTAATCCTGAGCGACGAAACGCCGCTGCGCATCACCCTGCAAAACCGCGGTGTCGTGCCGCCAACCGTCCGTGAACGCTTCTTCGAGAAATTCGTGACCGCCGGCAAGCAGGGCGGCAGCGGACTGGGCACCTATTCGGCGAAACTGCTTGCCGTGGCGCAGCATGGCGATGTCGAAATGTTAACCTCGGACGAGGACGATACGACTACGCTGACCGTCTTTCTGCCGCGCCCGACCGCCACGTCGGTCGTCACGATCCGTCAAATGAATGAATAGCGGACTGCGGATATCGTTACCTCAAGGAGGAGTCAATGAACAAAACGCACGCCGACTACGAACTCGCGAAATTCTCGGCCGAACGCCTCGCCGGCGGCAAGGTCGCGCTTGCCGACTATGCCGGAAAGGTCCTGCTCATCGTCAACACGGCCAGCCAATGCGGCTTCACGCCGCAGTTCGAAGGACTGGAAGCGCTCTACACACGTTACAGGGAACGCGGTTTCGAGATACTCGGCTTTCCCTGCAACCAGTTCGGCGCGCAGGAACCGGGATCAGCCGACGAAATAGGCAGTTTCTGCCAAAAGAACTACGGGGTGACTTTTCCCATGTTCGCCAAGATCGACGTCAACGGCGACGGCGCGCATCCGCTGTTCCAGCATCTGAAAAAGGAAGCGCGCGGCCTGCTCGGCAGCGAGGGAATCAAATGGAATTTCACGAAATTCCTCGTCGACCGTGACGGCAGCGTCGTCAAGCGCTTCGCATCGGCGGCGACGCCGGAAAGCTTGGCTGGCGAAATCGAGGCCCTGCTTTAGCCCGGTTCACGGGATGAACGGCCAGTCGATCTCGTCGCTGCGCCGGACGCCCGCCGTCCTCTGCCGGCACAGATCGATGAACTCGCGCATCCCGGCCGTCTGGAATTTGCGTTGATGCCAGACGAACTGGAAATCGCGTAGCAGATCGAGTTCCGGCATTTCGATGGCGACCAGGCTGCCGCGCCGGAATGCCTCGCGCAACGCCAGGCGCGAGATACAGCCGATGCCTAGGCCATGCTCGACGGCGCGCTTGATCGCCTCGGTGTGTTCCAGTTCGAGGCGAATGTTCGGATTGAAGCGGTGTTGACGCAGCGCCTGATCGAGCGTTTCGCGCGTTCCCGAGCCCGCTTCGCGCACGATCCACGACGCCTGCTTGAGGTCGGCCAGATGCGCCGAGCCCTTGTTCGCCAACGGATGCGACGGCGAGCAGAAAACGACCAACTCGTCCTCCACCCAGCGCTCGGCGACGAGTTCGGGATGCTGGCAGTGACCTTCGATCAGCCCGACGTCCAGCTCGTGGCGCGCCACCTGCTCGATGATGGTCGCCGTGTTGCGCACGTGCAGCTCGGCCGAGCCGGCGGGATGCCGCTTGAGATAGTCGGCCACGATCAAGGTGGCGAGATAGTTGCCAATGGTCAGCGTGGCGCCGATGCGCAGCTTGCCGTAACCCGCGCCGCCTTCCAGCGCGTCCTCGATCGCCTCGGCGCGTTCGAGGATGTCGAGCGCCAACGGCAGCAGTGACTGCCCCGCTTCGTTGAGGCGCAGACGCTTGCCGATCCGGTCGAAGAGCGGCGTCTCGTAGGTGCGTTCGAGCTCGGCGAGTGCCGTGCTCGTCGCCGACTGGGACAGCGAAAGCGCCTCGGCCGCGCGTGAAACGCTCTCCTGGCGGGCCACGGCGGCAAAGACGGCCATCTGACGCAAGCTGAATTTCATATCTACAAGTTGGATATATATTATCTAAACAATCTGTTTTACAGATATATTAGCCCGGAATAGCATCGTCAGTGTCGAAAACCATCCAGCGAGATCACCATGAGTGCAAGCGGTTCGCTTTCCTCGCAACGCGTCCTTTCCGTCCATCACTGGAACGAAAACCTGTTCAGCTTCCGCACCACCCGCGACGCGGGTTTGCGTTTCATCAACGGCCAGTTCGTCATGCTCGGCCTGGAGCACGAAGGCCGCCCGCTGACGCGCGCCTACAGCATCGCCAGCGCCAACCACGAGGACTATCTGGAGTTCTTCAGCATCAAGGTGCCGGACGGCCCGCTGACCTCCAAACTGCAGCATCTCGCGGTCGGCGACGAGATCATCGTCAGCCGCAAGCCGACCGGGACGCTGGTCTTGCGCGATCTGCGCCCGGGGCGAACACTCTACATGCTGGCATCCGGGACCGGGCTCGCACCATTCTTGAGCCTGATCCAGGATCCCGAGACCTACGAACGCTTCGAGAAAGTCGTCCTGGTACATGGCGTGCGCACCGTCGATGAACTGGCCTACCGTGATTTCATTTCCGATGAACTCACGCGTCACGAGTTTTTCGCCGAAATGGTGCGCGGCAAGCTGGTCTACTACCCAACCGTGACGCGAGAACCTTTCCAGAACCGAGGCCGGATCACCGACCTGATCGAAACCGGCAAGCTTTTCGAGGACATCGGCCTGCCGCCGCTCGACCCGGTTCATGACCGCGTGATGATCTGCGGCAGCCCGCACATGATCCGGGATTGCTGCGCCTTGCTGGACGCACGCGGCTTCGAGGTGTCGCCGCACATCGGCGCCCAGGGCGATTACGTGATCGAGCGGGCGTTCGTCGAAAAATGACGCGGTAAAGCGCGACACGTTCTTCTTGTCGACAGGCATGCGGTTTGCTTAAGCCGTTGTTGGATCTCGTTTCGCAGATTTCATGATGTGAAGCGATGACCGAAGCTGCTAAAGTAGAACCCGTTTACCCTCGTCCCTTCCAAGGAGAATCAAGCATGTTGCTTTCCCGCCTCAAGACCCTGACCACAGTAGCGGTATTGGCGATGGCCAGCCTGACCACCGCCCATGCCGCGGATCCGCTGAAAGCCGGTTTCGTGTACATCGGCCCGACCGGCGACCACGGCTGGACCTATTCGCACGATCAAGGCCGCAAGGCGCTTGAAGAGCAGTCAGGCGGGAAGGTGCAGACCGCGTTCGTCGAAAGCGTGCAGGAGACCGCCGACGCCGAACGCGTCTTCCGCGACCTCGCGCAAAAGGGCAACAAGGTGATTTTCGGCACCTCGTTCGGCTACATGAACCAGATGGTCAAGGTCGCCAAGGCCTTCCCGAATACCACCTTCATGCACGCCACCGGTTACAAGACCGCCAAAAACCTCGGCATCTACGACGTGCGCACCTATGAAGGCTCGTACATGCTCGGCGTCGTCGCCGGCAAGATGAGCAAGAACAACAAGGTCGGCTACGTTGCCTCGATTCCGATTCCCGAAGTCATCCGCAACATCAATGCGTTCACCATCGGCGCGCGCAGCGTGAATCCCAACATCACGACCAAGGTCATCTGGGTGAATTCCTGGTTCGATCCGGGCAAGGAACGCGAGGCGGCCCTCGCCCACATCGCGCAGGGCGCCGACGTGCTGATGCAGAACACCGACTCGCCGGCCGTCGTCCAGACCGCCCAGGAAAAAGGCGTCATGGGCTTTGGTTGGGATTCGGACATGACCAAGTTTGGCGGCAAGGCGCATCTCGCTGCTTCGGTGCTCAACTGGGGCGTTGTTTACAAGAAAGTGGTCGACGACGTTCAGGCCGGCACCTGGAAGAACGACGAAATCTGGTGGGGCGTCAAGGAAGGCGCGGTCAACATCGACAACTTCGCCGCCGATCTCCCGGCCGACGTGAAGAAACTCGCCGAAGAGCGCCGCGATGCCATCAAGGCGGACAAACTTCACCCCTTCACCGGGCCGCTCAAGGACCAGTCGGGCAAGGAGGTTCTCGCCGCCGGCAAGTCCTACACCGACGCTGACCTGAAGAAGATGAACTTCTACGTCGAAGGCGTCGAAGGCAGTATTCCGAAGTAATACTTGCGACAGCATACGAAAAACGCGGCTCCCGGGCCGCGTTTTTCATTGTCCGGAGCAGCGCGACGATGCCACTTCTTCAGCGCTTTGGCCGGCTCGAAGCTCCGTCTATAATGCGCCCCGTTCAACCATTCAAGGATTGCCCCATGGATTCCAAAATCAACAGCCCCTACCGGGACGACATCGTCATCTCCTGGCCCGAACTGCATCGCGATACGCGCATTCTCTGCCACGCGCTGATGGAAAAAGGCCCGTTCAAGGGCATCATCGCCATCGCGCGCGGCGGCATGATCCCCGCCGCGCTGGTGGCGCGTGAGCTGGAAATCCGCCTGCTCGACACGATCTGCGCTTCCAGCTACGAAGAGTCGGTGGAGTCGGGCGCGCAGAATTCGCGCTCCGAGGTCAACATCCTCAAGGGCGTCGATCACGACGGCGAAGGCTTCCTGCTGATCGACGACCTGGTCGACACCGGCAGCACCGCGCGCGTCATCCGCAAGCTCCTGCCCAAGGCCTACTTCGCCACGCTCTACGCCAAACCGATGGGCCGTGACATCGTCGATCTGTGCGTCAAGGAGTTCAACCAGGACAAGTGGATCTACTTTCCGTGGGATATCGACTACAAGTTCGTGCCGCCGATCAAGAAAAACCGCTGAACGCCGCGCACAATCGAAAACGCCCTGGAAGGAAAGCTTCCAGGGCGTTTTTCTTCGTGCTCTCGAGATCAGGGCAGGAAAGGCTTGCCCAGCGATGCCGGAAGATTGTTCTGCAGCAGCCGGCGATCGCGCGAGATGATCACCAGCACGACGATGGTCGCGACGTAAGGCAACGCGGCAAGGAATTGGACCGGCAGGATGATGCCGAGCCCCTGGGCGTGAAACTGCAGGATCGTCACGAAGCCGAACAGGTAGGCGCCGAGCAGCAGGCGGGTCGGCTTCCAGGTCGCGAACACGACGAGCGCCACCGCGATCCAGCCGCGCCCCGCGCTCATGTTCTGCACCCAGAGCGGCGTATAGACCGTTGACAGGTAGGCGCCCGCGATGCCGGCCATCGCGCCGCCGAAGGCGACCGCGCCGAAGCGGATGAGGATCACTGGATAGCCGATCGCGTGCGCCGCGTCCGGCGACTCGCCGATCGCCTTGAGCAGCAACCCGAGACGCGTCCGGCTCAAGGTCCACGCGACCGCGGCAAAGGCGACGATGGACAGATACACCACCGCGTCCTGCACGAAGAGGATCGGGCCGAGCACGGGGATCTTCGAGAGCAAGGGAATGGCGATCGGTTTCAAGCCCGGCAGGTTGTAGCTGATGTAGCTCTGCCCGACGAAGGCCGAGAGGCCGACGCCGAAGATGGTCAGCGCTAGGCCGCACGCCGCCTGGTTGGCCGCCAGCGACAAGGCGAAGAAAGCGAAGATCAAGGCGGTGGCAGCCCCGGCGACGGCGCCCGCCGGCAGGCCGATCGCCGCGCCGTAGCCGGTCTCGGCGGCCGCCGCGAAGCCGGCGATGGCGCCGACCAGCATCATGCCTTCGACGCCCAGGTTGATGACGCCGGTGCGTTCGGCGACGAGTTCGCCGAGTCCCGCGAAGACCAGCGGCGTCGCCGCCGCCAGCGTGCCGGCCAGGATGGGGATGAGATGTTCGATCATGGTTTTCTCTCGAGCGAATCAGGCCGAACGGCGCAGGCGGTTGTCGATGAAGACGTCCGATCCGAGCAGGAAGAAGAGCAGCATGCCCTGGAAGATGCCGGTGATCGCGAACGGCATCTGCAGGCCGACCTGCGCCGCTTCGCCGCCGAGATAGATGAGCGCCATCAGAAAGCCGGCGAGGACGATCCCGAAGGCATGCAAGCGGCCGAGGTAGGCGACGATGATCGCCGCGAAGCCGTAGCCCGGCGAGATGTTGAGGTTCAACTGCCCGACCGGCCCGGCGATTTCGCCGACGCCGGCCAGCCCGGCCATCATCCCCGACATGACGAGGCTGAACCACACCGTCTGCCGCGCCGAAAAACCGGCGTAGCGCGAAGCGGCCGGCGCGTGTCCGCCCACTTCGAGCTGGAAATGCATGAAGCTGCGCGCATTGAACAGCCAGAACGCGATGACCGCGAACAGCGTCATGAAGACCGAGGTATTGACGCGCGATCCTTCGAAGAGGATCGAGAACAGCGCGCTGTCGCCGAACATGATCGACTGCGGGAAATTCATGCCTTCCGGATCGCGCCACGGGCCATGCACCATGTACGAAAGAATGAACGTCGCCACGTAGGTCAGCATCAGCGTGGTCAACGTCTCCTGCGCGTTGAAGCGCGTGCGCAGCCACGCCGCCAGGGCGCCCCACAGCGCGCCGCCGAGCGCGCCGGCGGCGATCATCGCCGGGATCACCCAGGCCGCGTCGCTGCCGTCCGTGTAGATCGCGACGCCGCCGGCGAACAGCGCACCGACGATCAACTGCCCTTCGGCGCCGATGTTGTAGATGCGCGCCTTGAAGCCGATCGCCAACCCTTCGGCGATCAGGATCAACGGACAGGCTTTGATCAGCAGCTCGCTCCAGCCGTAGCTGCTCGTCATCGGCTGGATGAAGAAGACGTAGAACGACTCGGCGACCGGCTTGCCGAGCGCCCAGAAAAGCAGCGAGCCGACGACCAGCGTCGCCAGGATGGCGATCAGCGGCGCCGTCCAGCGCATCACCTTCGACGGCCGCGCGCGCGGTTCAAGCAAATGCATGACTGGCCTCCTTGTGCGCCGCCGCTTCGTCGAACAGGCCGGACATCATCATCCCCACCGTTTCGGCGTTCGTCTCGGTTTTCAGCATGGCCGGCGACAGGCGGCCCTGCGCGAGTACCGCGATGCGGTCGCTGATCTCGAACAATTCCTCCAGCTCCTCGGAAATGACCAGGATCGCCACGCCGTTGCGCGACAGATCGAGCAGCGCCTGGCGCAGTACCGCCGAGGCGCCGACGTCGACGCCCCAGGTCGGCTGGGCGACGATCATCACTTTCGGTTTGAGCATGATCTCGCGCCCGACGATGAACTTCTGCAGGTTGCCGCCGGACAGCGAGCGCGCATCGTCGGCGTGGCCGCCGCGCACGTCGAAACGCGCCACGCATTTCTCGGCGAACTCGCGCGCCTTGCTGTAGCGCACCAGCCCCCAGTACTTCATGCCCTTGCGGTGCGCCGTCAGCAGCGCGTTGTGGCTGAGCGAAAAGGCCGGCACCGCGCCACGCCCGAGCCGTTCTTCGGGGACGAAAACAAGCCCTTTCGCCCGCCGATGCCCGGCATTGAGATGGCCGATCGGCAACCCGTCGAGATGGATAGCGTGTTTGTCGACCGTATCCTCGCCCGACAGCGCCGCCATCAACTCGGCCTGTCCATTCCCCGAAATCCCGGCGATGCCGAGGATTTCACCGGCCTTGACGGTCAGCGAGACATCGACCAGATCGGTACCGAAGGTATCGTCCGAACTCAAGTGAAGACCTTCGACGGCCAGCACGGTCCGCTGTTCGCCGGTAAAGGCCGGTGCCTGGCAGACCGGCAGCTCGCGGCCGATCATCATGCGCGCCAGGCTGGCCGGCGTCTCCTCGCGCGGCACGGCCTGTCCGGTGACCTTGCCGTGCCGGATGATCGTCGCGTGGTCGCACAGTGACTTGATTTCGTGCAATTTGTGACTGATGTAGAGGATCGAAACGCCCTCCGCCGCCAGCTGGCGCAGCGTCTGGAAAAGCGCCTCGACGGCCTGCGGCGTGAGCACCGAGGTCGGTTCGTCGAGGATCAGCACCTGTGGCTTCTGCAGCAGGCAGCGCACGATCTCGACCCGCTGCCGTTCGCCGACCGAGAGGCTGTGCACCCTGCGCAAAGGATCGAGCGGCAGGCCGTAGCGCTCCGAGATCTCCTTGACGCGCAGCGAGAGCCCCGGAATGTCGAACGACTCGTCGAGCACCAGCGCGATGTTCTCGGCCACGGTCAGCGTCTCGAACAGAGAGAAGTGCTGGAACACCATGCCGATGCCCAGGCGCCGCGCCTGCGCCGGATTGGCGATATTCACCTCGTGGCCGTTGAGCAGGATCGCACCGGCATCGGCCTTGACCGCACCGTAGATGATCTTCATCAAGGTGCTCTTGCCCGCGCCGTTTTCACCGAGCACGGCGTGGATCTCACCCGGCATCACCGACAACGAGACTTCCGAACAGGCCACGATACTGGGATAGCGCTTGGTAACCTTGAGCAGTTCCAGGCGGGGGACGGGGGCGGTCATGCTTGCTCCGGCGGGAAATGAGAACGGTCAGTTCGAAGCAGCCCTTGGCGATTCGCGGGCGGCGCTCAAAAACTGACCGAAAAATCAAAGGTCGAATGATACACGTTTGGCGCACCGGACTCGACGGAAAACCGCCCTGCTGCAGAGCAATCGCATGACTTCATAAGTCATCAATACAGGGCGTGTTGGAGCCGATACGGTTCAGGCTCCGTCGTCCCGGCGAAAGCCGGGATCCAGTTCGTGCTCCGAAAACCTGGATTCCGGCGTTCGCCGGAATGACGACACAGGGAGGCGTTGCCGTCTTGCGATATTCTGATGGAATTCATGCAATTACCCCACCGCCCTGCCCAAACCCGCCCAGGCGATAGAATGGTTGCCCGATCCACCGTTTTTTCGCCATCGCATGAGCAAGATCGTCGAAGTCCTCGTCCCGAAATACCCCGAATGCTGGTCGAGCTGCGGAAACTGCGGCAGCGGCAGTCTCTCGATCGACGACGTGCTGGTTTTTCCCGGTGACCACGTCGATCGTGACGATACGATCATCGTGCTGGAGACTGGAAAAACCGCGCTCGACATCCCTTCGCCGCACACGGGCACTGTCGTCGAACTGTTCGTCGCGGTCGGCGACGAAGTCGCCGAACGGCAGCTCATCCTCACGCTCGAAGTGCAACAGACGTAAGACCGGAGGGTACAATCGCCAGCGACCGCGACACCTCCCCATCCGGCCGTCCATCAGACAGGAGCACGCCATGAACGCCAGCAAAACCATCTCACTCGTTCTCACCGTCATCGGTGACGATCGTCCGGGCCTCGTCGAACAGCTGGCGACGGCGGTCAGCAAGCACGGCGGCAACTGGCTGGAATCGTCGATGGCGCACCTGTCGGGCAAGTTCGCCGGCATCGTCTGCGTCGGCATCGCGGAGAGCGACCTGGAAGCGTTGCAGAAGGAGCTTTCCGCCCTTTCCGGCCTGCGCGTCACGGCGGAAGTCTCCGGCGCCGGCGATACCGGCAACACGCCGGCCGAACGGCCGGCCAGCCGCCGGCTCAAGCTTTCGCTCGTCGGCCACGACCGCATCGGCATCGTGCGCGAGGTGTCGCAGGTGCTCGCCCGCCACGCCGTCAATGTCGAGGACCTGAGCACCCATACCGCGAGCGCGCCGATGTCGGCGGCCATCCTGTTTCATGCCACGGCCGACCTGACGGCGTCACCGACGCTCGACGCGCGCGCCCTGACCAGCGATCTCGAGCAGATCTCGAACGACTTGATGGTTGACATCACGCTCGACGAGACGATCCGCACGTAACGCCCACGGCTCGTCCCTGCGCCAACCTGGGGCGCCCCCTGCCCCACGGTGAGCGCATGCGCACCGCGTTGGTACGGCCGACGCGCAGGCCGTGCGAGAAGCATTGATTTTTCATGGCGTTAGCCGTTGGCACAGTTCTCGCATCGAAATGCATGTCATTTCAACGCAGGCGAGAAGACGGCCATGGACGCCCCGATTTTTTTCAATGAAATGCTCGATGCCGCCGGTGCGGTCCGCCCGCACTACGAGGCCTACGTCCGCTGGCTCGACGAAACGCCGCCGGGCAAGATCAACGCCAAGCGCGCCGAGGCGGACGCCCTGTTTCACCGCGTCGGCATCACCTTCGCCGTCTATGGCGACGAGGGCGGCGCCGAGCGGCTGATTCCTTTCGACATCGTCCCGCGCATCATCCCCGCCGCCGAATGGCGCCTCCTCTCCGACGGCCTGCGCCAGCGCGTGCGCGCGCTCAACGCCTTCATCGCCGACATCTACCACGGCCAGGACATCCTGCGCGCCGGCGTCATTCCCGAGTCGCACATCCTGAGCAACGCGCAGTACCGGCCGGAGATGCAGAACATCGACGTCCCCGGCGGCATCTACGCGCACATCGCCGGCGTTGACATCGTGCGCGCCGGCCAGGGCGAGTTCTACGTGCTGGAGGACAATCTGCGCGTGCCGTCGGGCGTCTCCTACATGCTCGAAGACCGGCGCATGATGATGCGGCTCTTCCCCGAACTCTTCTCGCGCTACAAGGTGGCGCCGGTCGAACACTATCCGGACCTGCTGCTCGATACCCTGCGCAGCGTCGCGCCGCAGGGCGTGGCCGACCCGACGGTCGTCGTGCTGACGCCCGGCGCCTTCAACAGCGCCTACTTCGAACACGCCTTCCTCGCCCAGCAGATGGGCGTCGAACTCGTCGAGGGCAAGGATCTCTTCGTTGAAGACGAGCAGGTCTTCATGCGCACGACGCAAGGGCCGCAGCGCGTTGACGTGATCTACCGGCGCATCGACGACGACTTCCTCGATCCGCTCGCCTTCAAGCCGCATTCGATGCTCGGCGTGCCCGGTATTCTCTCGGCCTACCGCGCCGGGCGCGTCACGCTCTCGAACGCGATCGGCACCGGCGTCGCCGACGACAAATCGATCTATCCCTACGTGCCGGACATGATCCGCTTCTACCTCGGCGAGACGCCGCTGCTCAACAACGTGCCCACCTGGCAATGCCGCAAGCCGGAGGATCTGGCGCACGTGCTCGCGCGCCTGCCGGAACTCGTCGTCAAGGAGGTGCACGGCGCCGGCGGCTACGGGATGCTCGTCGGCCCGGCGGCGACTTCGGCGCAGGTCGAAGCCTTCCGCGCGCAGTTGATCGCCACGCCGGAGCGCTACATCGCGCAACCGACGCTCGCCCTGTCCAATTGCCCGACCTTCGTCGATGCCGGCATCGCGCCGCGCCATCTCGACCTCCGCCCGTTCATCCTCTCCGGCCGCGAGATCCGCTTCGTCCCGGGCGGCCTGACCCGCGTCGCGCTGAAGGAAGGCTCGCTAGTCGTCAACTCGTCGCAAGGTGGCGGCACGAAGGACACCTGGGTTCTGGAGGACTAATCATGCTCAGCCGCACCGCCGATCATCTCTACTGGATGGCGCGTTACATGGAGCGCGCCGAAAACCTGGCGCGCATGCTCGACACCAGCTACCGCACCTCGCTGCTGCCGCAAACCGAGGAAGAGACGGCGACCAACTGGGGCCGCCTGCTCAAGATCATGGACATCGAGGCGCAGTATTTCGCCAAGCACGCGACGATCTCGCCCGACGCCGTACTCGACCTGATGGTGTTCGATCCAGACAACCCGTCGAGCATTATCAACTGCCTGCGCACGATGCGCGACAACGCCCATGCCGTGCGCGGCACGCTCACCTCGGAGCTATGGGAAACCAGTAACGCGACCTGGCTCGCCGTACGCGACGACGCGCGCGACGGCGTGCGCGAGCGCGGCATCGGCGAGTTCTGCGAATGGGTCAAGTACCGTTCGCATCTCTCGCGCGGCGTTACCGTCGGCACCATGCTGCAGGACGACGCCCTGCGCTTCATGCGCCTCGGCACTTTCCTCGAACGTGCCGACAACACGGCGCGCATCCTCGACTCCAAGTTCCACACGCTCGAACCCGGCGTCTCGCTGGCCGAGCCGGCGGTTGACTACTACCCGTGGAGCGCGCTCCTGCATTCCGTCTCCGCCTTCGAGATGTATCGCAAGGTCTATCGCGACCTGATCACGCCGCAGAAGGTCGCCGAACTGCTGATCCTGCATCCGGACATGCCGCGCTCGCTCGTGCGCTGCCTGACCGAAGTCTTCCACAACCTCAAGGCCGTCTCCAACAGCCGTTCGCGCGAGACGGAACGCCTGACCGGCGAACTCGAAGCCGAACTGCGCTTCGGGCGCATCGAAAAGATCGTCGAACGCGGCCTGAACAACTGGCTGGAGGAATTCCTGCAGCGCCTGTACCGCCTGGGCAGCCGCATCGCCGACGACTTTCTCGTTCCCGTCACCTGTTGAAAAATCCGCTGAATCGGAGACCGTCATGCGCCTTCACATCCGCCACGTCACGAACTACCGCTACGACGATCCGGTCGCTTACAGCATTCAGCAGCTGCGCCTGACGCCGCGCCCGGACCCGAACCAGCAGATCCTGAAGTGGCATCTCTCCACGCCCGGCCATCCGCGCTCGCAAACGGATGCGCACGGCAACACCGTGCATACGCTGGTGCTCTCGCGGCCGCACCAGGAAATCTCGCTCGTCGTCGAGGGCGAAGTGGAAACGCGCGACGGCATCACCCTGCTGCCGCGCGGCAACGGATTATCGCCGCTCGCCTACGTGGCCGCCTCACCGCAAACGACGGCCGACGAAGAAATCGAAGCGCTCGCGCGCAAGCATCTGGCGCCGAACGGCAAGCCCCCCGGCCGCGACGCCTTCATGCGCCTGATGCAAGGCGTGCGCGAAAGCATCGCCTACCAGCCGGGCATCACCGACGTCACGCACACGGCCATCGAGGCGATGAGCCTCGGCCAAGGCGTCTGCCAGGATCAGGCGCACGTCTTCGTCGCCTGCTGCCGCGCCTGCGCCATTCCGGCGCGCTACGTCAGCGGCTATTTGCTCACCGACGAGGAACACGCCGCCAGCCATGCCTGGGTCGATGCCTGGCTGGACGACGAGAACGCCTGGATCAGCTGCGACGTGACGCACGGCCGCTTCGCCGACGGCCATTTCTGTCGCCTCGCCGTCGGCCGCGACTACCTCGACGCCGGGCCGGTGCGCGGCATGCGCAACGGCGGCAACCGCGAGGAGATGCGGGTCAACGTCGCGGTCAAGGAGACGCCGGAAGCGATCTTCGCCCTCCAGCAATGATCGCGCCCAAACCGGAAGCGCTCGGGTAAACTCCCGGTCTTCGCTTTTCTCGGTTCGGACAATTCGGATACTCGCCATGGCCCAATACGTAATGTCGATGCTGCGCGTCAGCAAGATCGTTCCCCCCAAACGCCAGATCATCAAGGACATCTCCCTCTCCTTCTTCCCCGGCGCCAAGATCGGCCTGCTGGGGCTCAACGGCTCCGGAAAATCGACCGTGCTGCGCATCATGGCCAACGTTGACAAGGAATTCGAGGGCGAGGTGCAGCACCTGGCCGGCATCAAGATCGGCTACCTGCCGCAGGAACCGCAACTCGATCCGGACATGACCGTGCGTCAGGAAGTCGAAAGCGGCATGGGCGAAGTCATGGAAGCGCAGGCCAAGCTGGAAGCCGTTTACGCCGCCTACGCGGAACCCGACGCCGATTTCGACAAACTGGCCGAAGAACAGGCGCGGCTCGAAGCGATCATCGCCACCGCCGGTTCGGATACCGAAAACCAGATGGAAATCGCCGCCGACGCGCTGCGCCTGCCGCCGTGGGACGCCACGATCCAGCATCTCTCGGGCGGCGAGAAGCGCCGCGTCGCCCTGTGCAAACTGCTGCTCTCCAAGCCCGACATGCTGCTGCTCGACGAACCGACCAACCACCTCGACGCCGAATCGGTCGAGTGGCTGGAGCAGTTCCTCGTCCGCTTCCCCGGCACGGTGGTCGCCGTCACCCACGACCGCTACTTCCTCGACAACGCCGCCGAGTGGATTCTCGAACTCGACCGCGGGCACGGCATTCCGTGGAAGGGCAACTACTCCTCCTGGCTGGAGCAGAAGGAAGAACGCCTCGAGCAGGAACAGAAGCAGGTTGACGCGCACATGAAGTCGATGAAGCAGGAACTCGAATGGGTGCGTCAGAACCCCAAGGCCCGCCAGGCCAAGAGCAAGGCGCGTCTCGCCCGCTTCGACGAACTGTCCAACGTCGATTACCAGAAACGCAACGAAACGCAGGAAATCTTCATCCCGGTCGGCGAGCGGCTGGGCAACAAGGTCATCGAATTCAAGGAAGTCAGCAAGGCCTTCGGCGACCGTCTGCTGATGGACAAGCTCTCGTTCACCATCCCGCCTGGCGCCATCGTCGGCATCATCGGCCCGAACGGTGCCGGCAAATCGACCTTGTTCCGCATGTTGACCGGGCAGCAGCAGCCCGATTCCGGCGAAGTGGTCATCGGTGAAACGGTCAAGCTCGCCTACGTTGACCAGAGCCGCGATTGTCTGGACGGCAACAAGACCGTGTTCGACGAAATCTCCGGCGGTGCCGACATCCTCACCGTCGGCAAGTACGAAACGCCGGCGCGCGCCTACATCGGCCGCTTCAACTTCAAGGGCGGCGACCAGCAGAAGTTCGTCGGCCAACTCTCCGGCGGCGAGCGTGGCCGACTGCACATGGCCAAGACGCTGATCTCCGGCGGCAACGTGCTGCTGCTCGACGAGCCGTCGAACGACCTCGACGTCGAAACGCTGCGCGCGCTGGAAGACGCGCTGCTCGAATTCGCCGGCAGCGTCATGGTCATCTCGCACGACCGCTGGTTCCTCGACCGCATCTGCACGCACATCCTGGCCTGCGAAGGCGAGTCGCAATGGACCTTCTTCAACGGCAACTACCAGGAATACGAGGAAGACAAGAAGAAACGGCTGGGCGAGGAAGGCGCCAAGCCGAAGCGCATCCGCTACAAGCCGATCACGCGCTGACGCTTGCGCGGATCAGAATGAAAAAGACCCGCGGATCGGATCCGCGGGTCTTTTTTTAACTCCCCGAAACCCGGAAAGCGTCGGGAATCGGCGGATTGCTTGCGCCTCCGGCCGACCCGGCCAGGGGGCGATGTCTCTGTCAGTGCGTCGACTTCAGGCTGGCCGCGAAAGCCGCTTCGGTACTCTCGGGGAAATCGAACTGCATGAATGCGCGGTGGATCTCCGCTTCGTTCACCATCTCGGCCGGGTCCTGGAAGCGAATTCCGAGCGGACGACCATGCGCCGCCAGGGTCGCGAAGGCATAACGCCAACGTTGAGCCTCAGCCAGACGTTCGCGCAGTTCGCGTTCATTCGTAATGGCCACGCCGGCTTTTTTGAGCGAATCCAGAAACTCTTCGAACGACTCGGTACTCAGACTACCCATCTTGATCAACTCCGTTGAATACGGTGGACAGCCACCATGGGGTGAATAACGCGGTTTTTTCGATTGGGTTGACGAAAGTAATAGATAAAACAGCGGCGCTGCGGGGACGCTCCCGGACACGGTCACTCAACGCTTGACAGGATTCTTTTCAATCAATGACTTACAATGGCGCCCCTTCTCCCTCCACGATCACCCCGATGCCCAACAGAAGCACCCTCGAACTGCTCGCCCCGGCAAAGAACGCCGATTTCGGTATCGAAGCCATCGTTCATGGGGCCGACGCGGTCTACATCGGCGGTCCGGCGTTCGGCGCGCGCGCCAATGCCGGCAACCCGGTCGGCGATATCGAGCGGCTGGCGTCGTTCGCGCATCGCTACAACGCGCGCGTGCTGGTCGCGCTGAACACGATCCTCAAGGACGAGGAACTGGAAGAGGCACGGCGCCTCGTCTGGCAGGTTTACGAAGCCGGTGCCGACGCGCTGATCGTGCAGGACATGGGTCTGCTCGAACTCGATCTGCCGCCGATCGAGCTGCATGCCAGCACGCAGACCGATATCCGCACCGTCGAAAAGGCCCGCTTTCTCGAAGCCGTGGGTTTTTCGCAGATGGTGCTGGCGCGCGAGCTCTCACTGGCGCAAGTGCGCAAGATTGCCGGGAACACCACCGCCGCGCTCGAATTCTTCGTGCATGGCTCGCTGTGCGTGAGCTACAGCGGCCTGTGCAACATCAGCCACGCGCAGACCGGGCGCAGCGCCAACCGGGGCGACTGCTCGCAAGCCTGCCGCCTGCCCTACTCGCTTGCCGACAAGGACGGCCAACTCGTCGCCGAGGACAAGCATCTTCTGTCGCTCAAGGACAACGACCAGAGCGCCAACCTGCGCGCGCTGATCGCGGCCGGCGTCAGCTCGTTCAAGATCGAAGGGCGGCTGAAAGATCTTTCCTACGTGAAGAACGTCACCGCCCATTACCGGCAGGAACTCGACGCGATCCTGGAGGACCTGCCGGCGTATCGGCGCAGTTCCTCGGGGCGCAGCACCTTCCTGTTCGCGCCCAGGCCGGAAAAGACCTTCAATCGCGGCTCGACCGACTACTTCCTCAACGAGCGCCACATCGACGTCGGCGCCTTCGATTCGCCCAAGTTCGTCGGCGAGGCGATCGGCGAGATCGTCAGGCTCGGACGCACCCATTTCGACGTGCGCAGCGAGCAGGTGCTGCACAACGGCGACGGCATCACCTACTACAACGCGCAGCGGGAACTCGTCGGCACGCGCGTCAATCTCGCCGAAGCGATGGGCGACCTCTACCGGCTCTCGCCCGCGCTCACCGACGGCCGGCTGCCCGCCGATCTGCAGATCGGCACGCTGATCTACCGCAACCGCGATCAGGAATTCGAGCGGCTGCTCGAAAGGAAGTCGGCCGAGCGGCGCATTCCCGTTGACATCCGCCTTGAGGAAACGACCACCGGTTTCGCGCTACGGCTGACCGACGACCGCGCAATCAGCGCCACGGCGACGCTCGACCACGCAAAGGAAGCCGCCCGGAACGCCGAACGCGCCGAACTCGCGCTGCGCGAAAACCTCGGCAAGCTCGGCAATACGATCTACGCCGCCGAAACGATCGACCTCGCCTCGTCGATGCCGTGGTTCATTCCCGCCTCGACGCTCAACGCGCTGCGCCGCGACGCCGTCGATGCGCTCGACCGCGCACGCGGCATTGCCTATCGGCGCCCGGTTCGCCTTGCGCCGCTCGACCCGCCGGCACGCTATCCGGAAGACGCGCTGAGCTATCTCGGCAACGTCTACAACGCCAAGGCCCGCGCCTTCTACGAAAAACATGGCGTCAAGGTCATCGAGCCCGCGTTCGAGTGCCATCAGGAAAAGGGCGACGTCTCGCTGATGATCACCAAGCACTGCCTGCGCTACAGCTTCAATCTGTGTCCAAAACAGGTGAAGGGCGTCCGTCCCGATCCGATGGTTCTGATCAACGGAAACGAGAAGTTCACCTTGCGCTTCGACTGCAAGCCATGCGAAATGCACGTCGTCGGCAAGCTGAAAAGGCAGCGAACCATCCCGCTCGCCGTGCGTTAGGACGGCCGGCGTGAATACCTCAATAGTGGGGGGGAATCTCGTCGCGCAGATTGCGCGGCTCGGCCGGTCCGGTCGCCGATTGCATCTGCTTGTAGAGCAGTTGCAGTTGGGCCTGCAGGAGATCGAGCTGTTCCTGCTGGCGAAACACCGTGCGGTTGAGTTCGTCGACCAGATCCTCGGTCAGGCTCAACTTGATTTCGAGTTCGGTCAATCGGTCGTTCATCGGTTCGGTCATGGGCATTTCAGTCGCGTATACCAGGGCTGGAGCAAAGGGTTGAAGAGGGTAGAATACCGCCACGTTCGTGGGCAACCATTCCGTAGTCATCAATAAGAGGATCACTCAATGTCGCTCGTTCCCTGCCGTGCATGCGGCCATCAGGTTGATACGTCGGCGCTGGCCTGCCCCGGCTGCGGAGCCACCGACCCGGGCAAGAAGATCAGCCGGCAGACGCGCAACGCCATCGGTTTCTCCCTGCAGCTCATCTTCTGGCTGGCGGTGCTCGGCTATGGCGGATGGTACACGTGGACGACACTCGTCCCGATGGCCCGCTCTTACATCGTCAAACCGCAACCCGAAGCCTCCCAGGCGCAACAACCGCCGCAGCAATAGCCGCCAACGCACCGCTCACTCGACCGCTCCGGGTTCCGCTCGTTCGGCATGGGCGGCCAGCATCGCGGCGCGCGTCTCCGGCGTTTCCAGGCTGATGCGCCCGAGCTTTCCGTCCCGGTAGTCCTGCAACAGCACGGCCGCAGCCTTCTCGAAATCCGGTTCGCCGCCGCGCATGACGAGCGCCCGCCGCCGGGCGACGCCTTCGACGACGGCGACCGCATCGATGCCATCCACCGGAAAACTGTAGCGCGCCGACACCAGCGCCGGATAGCGGTCGAGCAGTAGCCCGGCGAGAAAGACGGCGACTTCTTCGTCGATCACCGCATTGCGGCCGATGGCGTGGCTGGCGGCCAGCATCAAGCCGTCGCTGTCGTGCTCGATCTTCGGCCACATCAGGCCCGGCGTATCGACGATCGCATGGCGGACGCTGATCTGATGGATCTGCTGCGACTTGGTCACCGCCGGCTCATCGCCCACCTTGGCGATCTTGCGTTTGACGAGCGCGTTCATCAGCGTCGATTTGCCGACGTTGGGAATGCCCATGATCATCATGCGCAGCTGCTTGGTGTTGTCGTTGCGGTGCGGTGCCAGGCTTTGGCAAAGGCTGGGCAGACGCGAGACCTCGCCGGCGTTCTTGCTCGAAATCGCCACCGCCTTCACGCCGCTCTGCTTGTTGTAGTACGCCAGCCAGGCCTTGGTGACCACAGGATCGGCGAGGTCGGATTTGTTGAGCACCTTGAGGCAGGGGCGCTGCCGATGCAGGCGCAGCTCGCGCACCATCGGGTTGGTGCTCGCCTCGGGCAAGCGCGCGTCGACCACTTCGATGACGACGTCGATCGCCGCCATCGTCTCGGCCGCCTTCTTGCGCGCCGAGGTCATGTGACCGGGAAACCATTGAATTGCCATGGGAAAACCGCTTTGATGAAAAGTTGGGATTATCCCATTTGTTCGCCGGCGCGCGTTCATTGCCTCTAAAATGACGCCCTTTCAATCACCGAAAAGAACCCGCCGTGCCGACCATCGCGGAAATCAAGCCCGAGCAATCGATCGAACTGTTGAAGGAACTGCACATCCTGACGCGCGACGGCAAGCTCAACCAGGACAGTCGGCGCAAGCTGAAGCAGGTCTATCACCTCTACCACTTCATCGAACCGCTGCTGGCCGAGTTGCTGACCGGCAACGACGACATCGCGCTCGCCGATCATGGCGCCGGCAAGTCCTACCTCGGCTTCATCCTTTACGACCTGTTCTTCAAGAGCAAAGCCAGCGGCCGCATCTTCGGCATCGAAACGCGATCGGAACTCGTCGAAAAATCACGCGAACTCGCGCAGCGGCTCGAATTCGCCCGCATGGAATTTCTCAATCTCAGCGTCGAGCAATCAATCACGTCGGCCGCGCTACCCGAGCGGGTGGACATCGTCACCGCGCTGCACGCCTGCGACACGGCGACCGACGACGCCATCCGGTTCGCCCTGCACAAACACGCGAAATTCATCGTCCTCGTGCCGTGCTGCCAGGCCGAAGTCGCCGCCTTGCTGCGCAAGAACAAGAACGCGTCGTTCGCGAAGACCCCGCTTTCCGAGCTCTGGCGCCACCCGATCCACACGCGCGAATTCGGTAGCCAGCTGACCAACGCCCTGCGCTGCCTGATGCTGGAGGCGCACGGCTATCAGGTGACGGTCACCGAGCTGGTCGGCTGGGAGCACTCGATGAAGAACGAACTGATCGTCGCCCGCCACGTCGGTCAGAAGCGCGCGAACGCCACGGAGCGGCTGGAAGCCATCCTGCATGAGCTCAACCTTGAGGAATTGCGCGGCCGCTTCCTGCCCGCATCGACCGAAAACACCGAATCGAAGTAAAAAAGGAGTGATCGTGGAAACCTGGATGACCCGCATCGTCGGATTGTTTTGCGCGCTGGGCAGCTTCGGACTGTTCTGGACGCTGGGCGTATTCGTCGTCGTGCCTTGGCGCGCCGGCCGCATGCTGGCGCTCGATGCGACCGAGATGCAGATCATCGGCGTCTCGTTGCTGCTCGGCAGCGCCACGCTCTGGGGTGCGTCGCGCATTTTCGCCGCGGTCGATCAGCAGGCGAATCCGCGGACTTACACGGCAACCCGCCTTCTGTTGCTCATCGCCGCCGTCGCATCGACGATGGGCGGCATTTCCTGGACCCTGGCCCGGATCACCTGACCGCCGCCTGGGCGGCAATGGCATAAAAAACAAGCCGGCCCAAAGGGAGCCGGCCAAGACACAGGGCAGAGAAAACAATCAGAAGCGCTGCGGGTCGAAGTCAGCTCCGCCGCTCTCCGAGCGTACTTTGATTCGAATTCAAGCTGTCGTATTGATTCGCGTACCGACCGTCTGGCCGTTCAGATTCACCGTCGGCCGGTTCCGCTCGGCCTCGGCCCGTGCGCTGGCTGCCGACTCGCTCTCGGAGGCATCCGACGCCGGCCGCGCGCTCTGCGTGTTCGAGGCCGTCGTGCTGGCGTAAGGACTGGATGAGACCGATCCGATTTCCATGGTGAACTCCTTTTTTTCTTGATCCGGGGGGAACCGGCAAGCCCATCATAGTCCATCGCGCGAAGAATTGCTCAGCCGTCCCGCGGTCGCTACCGTGAATTCTCGGCAAGACGGGCTATCCTGACAGATCGGAGACCGGGATACCGATCGTTCTTTCGCGCAAGCAAGCGGGGGATTCATGGATTTGCAGGCAAGCAGTCGGTACGGACGGCGGACGCGGACCGTGATCGCCGTGTTGGGCGCATTGTCGATCGCCGGCTTCGTGGCCTATCGGCTTGCTGTCCGCGCCATCGAAGACAGTGTGATGAAAGCGCTCGGGCCACGCGGCGAGGTACAGGCGCTGCACCTCGGGCTGACCGGACTCGAAATCCAGGGCTTGCGGATTCGTGCGCCATCGCCGCAGACCAGGGAAACCGCGTGGCCGGCGGAGGACGAATTGCGCGCCACACGAATCCTTGCGATGCCGTCTTTCCTCGACCTGATGCGCTTGCGCCTGGTGTTCGATTCGATCCGCATCGAAGGCGCCTACCTGTCAGTTCTGCGCACGAAGGACGGAAAAGTGCAGGTGCTGCCCAGTCGGCTGTCCCCTGATCCGGCGGCCGCCGGAGCCGGTTCGGGTACTCCGTCGCCGACGGTCTCCAAACCGCCCGCCGCGCCACTGACGATCGCCAGTATCGAAGTGATCGACGGCGCCATCGACTTCTTCGACGCCACGCTGCGCAAGTTGCCGGTCAAGCAGCAATTCGATCGTATCAACGCCCGCATCGGCAGCATCCGCATCCCCGAGCTGACCGGGCAAAGCACGATCCGGCTCGAGGCGATGCACAAGGGAATCCATCAGGACGGCAGGATCTCCATCGACGGTTCGATCGAACTGGCGACGCGTGAATCGGGTATCACGACCACTCTGCGCGGTGTCGACCTGGTTTCATTCCAGCCCTATCTCGTCAAAGCCAACGAGACCGGCGTCAGCAAGGGAAGGCTAGACTTCGAACTGAATTCGTCGGTCAAGAAAGGAATGCTGTACGCGCCGGGATCGCTGGTGCTCAGCGACCTGGAACTGGCGCCGTCATCCACCTCGATCATGGGCATTCCGCTCAAGCTCGCGGTCAAGATGCTGAAGAGCAGGAAGGGCAAGATCTCGGCCAACTTCGTGCTGACCGGCGATATCAACGACCCATCTTTCTCGCTCAACGAAAACCTGTTGACGCGAGTCGCCGCCGCGATCGCCGGCAAGCTCGGTGTCGATCTCGAAGGGTTGGTGAAGAGTGTCGAGGGCATCGGCAGCGGCACGGTCACCGGCGTCGTAAAGTCACTGGGCATTCCGAAGCAGAAATGAAACGGCCACTCAGGGATGCGCTGATTTGTTGAAGATTCGTCATTCCGGCGAAAGCCGGGATCCAGAAAACTCAACGAACTGGCCCCCGGTTTTCGTCGGGGTGCCGAATTTCCCGGTGTTTCTTCAGCGCTTCAGCGCCAGCCGGATCGTCTCGTTGAGCGCGGCAGTCGCGCGGGCCGGATCGTCCCGCCCGCAGATGGCTGAAATCACCGCCACGCCGTCCGTTCCGGCTGCGAACAGTGGCGTGCAGTTCTCGCGATGGATGCCGCCGATCGCCACCACCGGCAGCGGTGTAGCCGCGACCAGTTCCGCGAACAGCACGACGCCGGTCGCCTCGCCGGCATCCGCCTTGGTGCCGGTCGGGTAAACCGGGCCGATACCGAGATAGTCGACGCCGGCCGCCGGCACCGTCGTCATTTCTTCCACGCTGCCGACCGACAGGCCGAGGATCTTGTCCGGCCCGATCAGGCGGCGCGTTTCCAGCGCCGGTAGATCGCCCTGCCCGACATGCACGCCCTCGGCATCGACCGCCAGCGCCACGTCGATGTGATCGTTGATGATCAACGGAACACCGTAGGGCGCCAGCGCCGTCTTGAGTTCGAGGGCGGTTTCCAGCCACTGCCGCTTCTTCCAGTTCGGCGCCCGAAGTTGCACGACCGTTGCGCCGTTCCTGGCGGCCTGAATCGCCGTGTGCACCATGCCTTCCGGGCCACCGCACAGATCGGGATCGAGGACGAGGTAGAGCGAAAGATCGATCGCGTTCATGCCGCCTGCTCGCGCAGATTGTCCGGATCGATCTGGTACAGCGCGTCGAGGTAATCGGCCTTGAACGAACCCGGACCCTTGCTGCTGGCCGCTGCGCGCTGGCCGCACATGCCGGCGACGGCGCACGCCGCGGCCACGGCGTCGAGGCGGTTCGGCGCATGCGCGGTGAAGGCGGCGACCAGCGCTGACAAGGCGCAGCCGGTGCCGACCACGCGTGTCATGATCGGATTGCCCCACGGCGTCGCCCAGGTCGTCTTGCCGTCGGTGATGAAGTCCGTCTCGCCGGTCACGGCGACGATGGCGCCGGTCGTTTGCGCCAGCTGCTCGGCGGCGGCAACCGCCGAATCCGATCCGGCCGTCGTATCGACGCCGCGCCCTGCCCCGGCGAAGCCGGCCAGCGCGAGGATTTCCGATGCGTTGCCGCGAATCGCGGCGGGTGTTGCGGCGAGAAACTCGCGGCACGCCTGCGTGCGGTAATCGAGCACACCGACCGCGACCGGATCGAGCGTCCACGGCACGCCGGCTTTGTTTGCGGCGGCAACGGCCTGCTGCATCACCGTCAGCCGCGCCGGATACAGGGTGCCGACGTTGACCAGCAAGGCGCCCGAAATCGAGGCGAAGATCGACGCCTCCTCCTCGGCGACGATCATCGCCGGCGCGGCGCCGACGGCCAGCAAGACGTTCGCGGTGATTTCCTGCACGACTTCGTTGGTCAGCAGATGCACCAGCGGGTTGGCAGCGCGCAGACGAGCGAGCTCGTCGGCGATGATCGAAACGGGAAGCGTATTCACCATGGTTGAGCAATCCTCATGACAGACGTGCGCGGCGAATAACGGGAAACACCTCGCCGCCGCGCGATGGGCGAGGGCTCATGAACGGGCCGGCTACGCGGCAAACAACACGACCGGCTCGACGCGTACCGGATCGCCTTCGCCGGTGATCAGCGCCTCGCCTTCCTGGATCGTGCATTGCAGACTCATCGTGCGGCTGGCGAGCCCGGCCAGCGCCTGCGCGTCGTCCGCCGTCAGGCGATAGACCACGAGGTTCGGCAGCTTCTCGAGCTTGTCGCGGTTCTGCTCCCACCACACGTCGACCAGGCGATCGCCGTAGGCGAACACGAACACCGTGCCGGCCCGCCCTGACGCCTTGCGCAGCCAGCGTTCGTCCGGCTGACCGACGACGATCCACTGATCGATCGCGTCAGTGAGATCCTTCAGCCAGAGATCGGGTTCCTCGTCGGTCGACAAGCCCTTACCGAACTCCAGACGCTCATCAGCAAGCCGCATGAAAGCGAACAGGCGCACCATCATCCGGACGTCGTTCTCCGACGGATGGCGCGCGATGGTCAGCGAGAAATCGGAATAGACGTTGCGATCCATGTCGGCGAGGGACAGATCGACCTTGAAAATCGTTGCTTTGAGCGCCATGAAAACGTGCGGAAAGTCCCGTCGATGCGGACGCAGCGCCTGTAACAATTGTTAACGGCTAGCCCGACCCGGCGAGACATGGTGGAAAAGGAAGCTCGCTATACTAGCCGAAAACCCGTCGTTCCCGATCCAATGCGCCCAATCTCCGCCGCTGTCCCGCGTGCCACGTTCGCCTTGCCGCTCATCCTGGCCAGTTTGTTGGCGGGCACCGCGCAGGCTTTCGACGCGACCGATCCGTTCGGCACGGAAGCCATCACACCCGCGCCGCCGCGGCTCGCGCCTTCGGCCGAAACGCATTTCATTCCCTGCAAGCCGGTCGAGACAACCCACCGCTACGGCGTGCTCGACGTCGTCGACCGGGCGCTCTGCGCCAACCCGAAAACACGCGAGGCATGGGCCAATGCACGCGTCCAGGCCGCGCAGGTCGGCGTAGCGCAGTCGGATTTTCTGCCTGACCTCGACGGACGAATCGGCGTCAGCCGCAGCACCGGCAGCGCCGACGCCAGCACGCAGAACAGCGCCTCGCTCACGCTCGCCTGGCTGCTCTACGATTTCGGCGCACGCGCCGCCAACCTCGAAAATGCGCGCCAGTTGCTGAACGCCGCCGCGCACACGTTCGACGCCACCGTGCAGACGGTCTTTCTCGATGCGCTGCGCGCCTACTACGCGACGCAGGCCGCACGCGCCGCCGTCGCCGCCGCCGAGGAATCGGAACGCGCCAGCCGCGAAAGCCTCGCCGCGGCGGAAGTACGCTACAAGGTCGGCACCGGCACCCCAGCCGACCGCTTGCAGGCGCAAACCGCGTGGTCGCAGGCGACGTTGACCCGGATCAAGGCCGAGGGCATCCTGCGCTCGGCTTACGGCGCGCTGGCCAATGTGATGGGTGAGGACGCCAGCCGTCCGCTGGTTCTGGAAGACATTCCGAAGATCCCCGCCGACGCCCGGCGCGCAGGCGACGTCGAAGCGCTGATCCAGGAAGCGCGCCTGCGCCGGCCGGAGCTCAAGGCAGCGGAGGCGCGGGTCGGCGCGGCGCGCGCGAACGTTGACCAGGCGCGCGCGGCGGGCAAGCCGAGCCTTGCGCTGGGCGCCGGTTCAAGCTGGCAGGGAACCGATATGCACAGCAACGACTTCAACACGCGCAGCAATTCGATCGGCTTGACGCTGTCGATCCCGCTATTCTCCGGTTTTGAAACCACGTACAACGTGCGTACCGCCGAGGCCCGCTTCGAGGCCGCCAGCGCCTTGCGCGACAACGTCAACCTGCAAGTCGCGCTCGACGTGTGGACGGCCTATCAGGATCTCGCGACATCCGGCCAGACGCTCTCCGCCAGCGCCGACCTGCTGGCCAGCGCCGAACAGTCCGAACGCGTCGCGCTCGGGCGCTACAAGGCCGGTGTCGGCAACATTCTCGATCTCCTCAACGCGCAAAGCGCGCTCGCCGCCGCCCGCCTGCAACGCATCCAGGCGGCGCTCGACTGGCACGTCGCGCGTGCGGCGCTGGCGCGGGCGATCGGCACGCTGGACGGCAGCCTGCTCGACCCGACGATGCCCGCGACACCTACGGAATCCTCGCCATGAAGCCGCTCGTCAAATACCTGCTCCTCATCGTCGGCCTCGGTCTTGTCGCCGGCGCCGGCTGGTACGTCGTCAAACGCAACCAGGATAAAACGCCCAATCAGCTTTATCGCCTGGAGAGCGCGAAGAAAGGCGACATCACGCAGACGGTGTCGGCCAACGGCACGCTCAACCCGATCGTGCTGGTCAACGTCGGCACCCAGGTTTCAGGCACGGTGACCCAGCTCTACGTCGACTTCAACGACAAGGTGGAGAAAGGCCAGCCGCTGCTCGAACTCGACCGCTCGCTGCTCGCCGCGCAGGCCCGACAGTCCGCCGCCGCGATCGGCAACATCTCGGCCACGCTCGAACTGGCACGCGCCAACGAGGCGCGGATGAAGGCGCTCTTCGCGCAGGAATACGTCTCGCGGCAGGAGTTCGACCAAGCGACGCAGGCGCGCAAATCGGCCGAGGCCCAACTGGCGCAGGCGCGCGCGCTCGCCGACCGCGATCAGGTCAACCTCAATTACACGACGATCCGCTCGCCGGTCTCGGGCATCGTCGTCGACCGCGTGGTCGATCGCGGGCAGACCGTCGCCGCCAGCCTGCAGACGCCGACACTGATCAAGATCGCGCAGGATCTCTCCGAAATGCGCATCGACTCGAGCTTCGCCGAGGCCGATATCGGACGGATCAAACCGGGGCAGGGAGTGCAGTTCACGGTCGACGCCTTCCCCGATCGTTCCTTTTCGGGCGAAGTGCAGCAGATCCGCCTGAATCCGACCGTGACTCAGAACGTGGTCACCTACAACGTCCGCATCTCCCTGCAGAACCCTGACCAGATCCTGCTGCCCGGCATGACGGCCTACGTCAACATCGCCATCGCCCAAGCCGACGACGTGCTGACGGTGCCAAATGCCGCGCTCCGTTTCAAACCACCGGAAAAGGCGGCCGAGGCGAACGGCGATGTAGCCCCCAGCAACGGTCCGCCCGACGGCGCCGACCGTCGCGAGGGACGCAAGGGCAAGCGCGGCAAGAACGATGGCAACAGCGGCACCGTTTACATCGTCGAAGGCAAGACCATTCGCCCGGTCGCCGTCGAACTCGGCATCACCGACAACCGAACGACCGAGATCACCGGCGGCGAGCTGAAGGCCGGCGACCTGCTCATCGTCGGCGAGCGGCCGACCGGCGATCCGAGCAAGCCGAGCAGCCTCGGGATGAGGTTGTTCTAGTGGACGAAGCGGTCATCCGCGTCGCCGGACTCGGCAAGTCCTACGTCACCGAGGCGGGGCTGTTTCCGGCGCTCAAGGGCGTCGATCTCGCCATCGAGCGCGGCGAGTTCGTCGCCATCATGGGGCCGTCCGGGTCCGGCAAATCGACCTTCATGAACCTGCTCGGCTGTCTCGATACGCCGACGGCCGGCGACTACTTCCTGGTCGGACGCAACGTCGCGCACCTGCCCGGCGACGAACTCGCCCGTCTGCGCAACCGCACCATCGGTTTCGTCTTCCAGGGCTTCAATCTGCTGCCGCGCATGACGCTCGAGGACAACGTCGCCCTGCCGCTCGTTCTACGCGCAGGTCGAACGCGACGAACGCCGCGCGAAGGCGCGCGCGATGCTCGCCAGGGTCGGCCTCGACGGCTACGCCAAATCTCTGCCCGCGCGCATTTCCGGCGGCCAGCAGCAGCGCGTCGCCATCGCCCGCGCCCTGATCAACACCCCCAGCCTGATCCTGGCCGACGAACCGACCGGCAACCTCGACAGCCACACGAGCGAGGAAATCATGGCGCTCTTTCAAGCGCTCAACGCGGAAGGCATCACCATCGTCCTCGTCACCCATGAACACGACATCGCCGCGCACGCCCGGCGTCAGGTGCGATTTCTTGATGGGCTGATCGTGAGTGACGTCCAAACGTTGAAATCGTCGGATACGCCGCTACTGGATCCCGGCATTCGCCGGGATGACGGTGTTGGCGATAGCGGTTGGTTCCCCCACGTCATTCCGGCGAACGCCGAAATCCGACCGAAGGAAGTGCAGAGCCAGAACCCACGCAAATGAAACAACCCTGCGTTTACATTCTCGCCAGCCGCAGAAACGGAACGCTCTACACTGGCGTCACCTCCGATCTCATCCAGCGCATCTGGCAGCACAAGAACGACCTGGAGAAAGGCTTCACCCAGAAGTACCGCGTGCACACGCTCGTCTGGTACGAAGCTCATGCCACCATGGAGTCTGCAATCGGCCGCGAAAAGGTGGTCAAGGAATGGAAACGGGCGTGGAAACTCGAACTCATCGAAGCGTCCAACCCCGATTGGCGGGATCTGTACGAGGAGATCGTCTGATGCGCCGCTACTGGATTCCGGCTTCCGCCGGAATGACGGAGCTATCACACGCCATGACGCTACAGACGTCATCCCGGCGAAAGCCGGGATCCAGAGCGGCGGTTGCCCACCTCGATGCGGAATCGTACGGCTACAGCATCGAACACACCGCGAGACAACGACCATGCTGAAACCCATGCTCGGCGAAGCCTGGCACGCGATGGGCTCGAATCCGATGCGTACGGCGCTGACCATGCTCGGCATGGTGATCGGCGTCGGCTCGGTGGTGCTCATGATGGCCATCGGCCAGGGCGCGCAGTTCGCCGTGGCGCAGACGATCAGTACGATGGGCAGCAACCTCTACGTGATCATTTCCGGTTCGACGAACACCGGCGGCGTGCGTAGCGGCGGCGGTTTCGGGCCGTCCTTGCGCGTCGCCGACGCCGATGCGATGGCCGAACTCGATGACGTGATCAACGTCGCGCCCGTGCATCAGGGAACGCAACAGATCATCTACGGCGCCAAGAACTGGAACTCGGCGGTCGTCGGCAGCACACCGGCCTACATCGCCGCGCGCGCGTGGTTCCTGCAGGACGGCCACAATTTCAGCGACGCCGACGTGCGCTCGGCGACGCGCGTCGCGCTGATCGGCAAGACGGCCGCCGAAAACCTCTTCGCGCCCGACGAAAACCCGCTAGGCAAGACCATCCGCATCCGCCAGACACCCTTCACGATCATCGGCGTGCTGGCCCCCAAGGGCCAGAACCTCGACGGCCGCGACCAGGACGACACGGTGATCATTCCGCTCACCACGGCGCAGCGCAAGGTCTTCGGCGTGCCGTTCGCCGGCTCGGTGCGTTCGATCATCGTGCAGGCTGCGTCGTCGGAGGCGATGCCGGCGGTCGAAAAGTCGGTCACCGCCCTGCTCCGCCAACGCCATCGCATCCGCGACGAACAGGACGACGACTTCTTCATCCGCAACCTCGCCGCCGCGGCCGATTCGGCGGCCGAGACCACGCGCGTCATGTCGCTGCTGCTCGGCGCCATCGCGTCCGTCTCGCTCGTCGTCGGCGGCATCGGGATCATGAACATCATGCTCGTCTCGGTGACCGAACGGACGCGCGAAATCGGCATCCGCCGTGCCATCGGCGCACGCCGGAAGGACATCCTCGCCCAGTTCCTGCTCGAAGCGATCATGATCTCCATCACCGGCTGCCTGATCGGCCTGCTGCTCGGCATCGGCGGCGCGCTCCTCGTCAATGCGCTCAGCGGAATGGTCATTGTCATATCCGGAGGCGCCGTCCTCGTCGCCTTCGCCGTTGCCGCCGGAGTTGGCGTATTCTTCGGGTTTTATCCGGCCCGGAAGGCCGCCGCGCTCGACCCGATCGAGGCGTTGCGCTACCAGTAACCGACTGATTATCAACAAGTTTATCTATCCCACTTTTTTTGATTTGAATCGCAAGGACAGGAAATGCCCATCTACCCGCTCGGAGAACTCTCTCCCAAAATCGATCCGGACAGCTGGATCGCGCCCAACGCCACGGTCATCGGCGAGGTCGAAATCGCCCAGGGCGCATCGATCTGGTGGAGTTGCACGCTGCGCGGCGACACCGACCTGCTCTCGGTCGGTGAAAACAGCAACATCCAGGACAACTCGGTGCTGCATACCGACCCGGGCATCCCGCTCGTCGTCGGTAAGAACGTCACCGTCGGCCACCGCGTCATCCTCCATGGCTGCACGGTCGGCGACAACAGCCTGATCGGCATGGGTTCGACGCTGCTCAATGGCGCCGTGATCGGCAAGAACTGCCTGATCGGCGCCAATACGCTGATCCCGGAAGGCAAAGTCATCCCCGACCGCTCGCTCGTCGTCGGCCTGCCCGGCCGCATCGTGCGCGAACTGACCGACGAGGAGGTCGCCAACCTGCAAACGAGCGCCGACCGCTACGTCGCCCAATGGCGGCGCGCCGTGCGCGAACTCGGCGAGCCGGTGTAACTGCCGCCTTCCGCTATCGAACAGGCCGCACATCGCTTGGTGTGCGGCCTTTTTGTTGCATCGACGACGGGCATTTGCCCGTATTGGAAAACGACATGCTCTACCTCTACAACGCCGATCAAGCCGATCGATATCGACGTCTCTTGCAGGAAGCGCTGCCGAACGAGACGGTTGCCTGCTGGCCGGAGGGGGTTGATCCGCTGGCGGTAACGCTCGCCGCCGTCTGGGCGCCACCCGAGGATTTCTTCGCGCGCTTTGCCAACCTGCGCACGGTCTTCGTGATGGGGGCCGGCGTTGAACAGATTGTTGCAGCGAAGCGACCTGTCGGCCGCCGTGCAGATCGTCCGTCTGACCGACGCCGGCATGGCCCGGCAGATGACCGAGTACTGCCTGTACGGTGTGCTGCATTACCAACGGCAGATGGATGCGTACGCACGACAGCAACGCCAGCATGAGTGGCGCCCGCTCGACATGTGCTCGGCGAGCGACGTGCGCGTCACCGTCCTCGGCCTGGGCGAACTTGGCGGGCAGGTGGCACAAGCCTTGTCGCGCCTGGGCTACGAGGTCGCGGGCTGGAGCCGGCGCGCGAAGACCGTCGATGGGGTCCGCTGCCTGCACGGCGGTTCCGGACTGCGCGAACTGCTGCGGCAAACCGACGTGCTGTTCTGCGTACTGCCCGCCACGCCGGAAACCCGCCATGCGCTCGATGCCGAAACACTGGCGTTGCTGCCCGACGGCGCGGCGCTGATCAACGCCGGACGCGGCTCGCTGATCGACGAGCGCGCATTGTTGGAGCGGCTCGACGGCGGCCATCTGCGTTTTGCCCTGCTCGACGTGTTCGCGGAGGAGCCGCTGCCGGAAGATCATCCGTTCTGGCGTCACCCACGCGTGATCGTCACGCCGCATGTCGCTGCCGCCACGGTCCCCGAGGAAACCGTGCGCCAGATCGTCGCCAATCTGGCGGCGCAGGCGCGCGGCGAACCGATGAACGGCGTGGTCGATCGGCGGCGCGGCTATTAGTAGTCAGTCATGATGATTACGATGGACCTTGCAGAATCCGTCATTCCGGGCTTGACCCGGAATCCGACCGAAGGAAGTGCAGAGCCAGTGGTGCGCCTCTGGATCCCGGCTTTCGCCGGGATGACATGGCTATCCTTGTCTTTCGTTTCGATGTGACTGACTACCAGCCGAACAGTCCCGATACTCTCTATGACGCTCAGTTCCTGGCGGTAAAAAAAGAACGGGCCGCACATCATGCGATGCGCGGCCCTTTGCCTTGTCCGACACTGGAAAATCTACAGCGCGTCGCCCTCGAACACGCCGACTTCGCGGTTCTTGCGGATGTTCTCCCAGTGGAAGCAACGGCCGTTCATCACGATGTACACGCCCGGCTGCATCAACTGCGCGGCCAGCACCGCGCCGCCGAGGTTGAACAGCGCGTCGCTGCCGGAAACCGAGTACGGCACCATCGCGCCGGTGAGCACAACCTTCTTGCCGGCAAGCGCCGGGTCGCCGGCTTTCACTGCCTGCCCGAGCACCGCTGCGGTTTCGGGCATGGTGTCGGTGCCGTGGGTGACGACGATCATCTTCTCGTGCGCCTTGCGGCAGGCCGCGAGCACACGCTGGCGGTTCTCGTCCTGCATGTCGAGGCTGTCGACCATCTGGTTGATTTCCAGCTCGACCGGCACGCTGCTGCGCACCTGCTTGATGATGTCGGGCAGGTGCGTGTCCTTGAAGGTCAGCTGGCCGCGGATCGCGTCGTACTGCTTGTCGAAGGTTCCGCCGGTGATGATGATGCGCAGCGTCATGGTGCTTGTCCTCGGGAATGTCGTTGCGAACTAGACCAGTTCGGGAATGGTCGCCAGTTCGTAGCCGGCCTTGAGCAGGCCGTCGCGGATTGCCTGCGCCGTCGCCACGGCGTCGGCGTTGTCGCCATGCACGCAGATGCTCTGCGGATTGACCGGGATGCGCTTGCCGTTGATCGAGATCAGCGCGCTTTCCTCGACCATGCGCATGACGTGCTGCAGGCTCGCTTCGGCGCCGTGGATCATGGCGCCCGGCTGGCTGCGCGGCACGAGGTTGCCGTCGTCGGTGTAGGCGCGGTCGGCGAAGATTTCCTCGACGATCGGCAGGTTCAGGTCGCACCCCGCGTAAACAAGCTGCGAGGCGGCCGGCGCGAGCAGCACGAGCGACGGATCGAGCTTCGCCACCGCGCGCGCGACGGCGTCGGCCACCTTGCGGTCGGCGCAGGCGATGTTGGAGAGCGCGCCGTGCGGCTTGACGTGCGTCACCCGCCCGCCTTGCGACCGTGCGCAGGCATCGAGCGCGCCGATCTGGTAGATGAGCATGGCTTCGAGCTCAGCCGGCGGAATGTCCATACGTCGGCGGCCGAAACCTTGCAGGTCGGGGTACGCCGGGTGCGCGCCGATGCTGACGCCACATTCCCCGGCCAGCTTCGTCGTCTTGCACATCACGAGCGGATCGCCGGCGTGGTAGCCGCAGGCGACGTTGGCGGAATTGACGATGCGCAGCATGGCGTCGTCGCTGCCCATGTCCCAGGCGCCGAAGCCCTCGCCGAGATCGGAATTCAGATTCAGTTTCTTGCTCATTTTTCGCTCCAGAGGATCAGTAGTCTTCGCCGCCCAGCCAGCCGTAGCCCATGTCGTCGGACATCGAGCACGGTGCTGGCAGGCCGAACTTCACGTCTCTTGCCCACTCGCGCCAGCGCTGCTCGCGCGCGGCCAGCGCTGCGCGCGCTTCATGCACGCTGACGGCGGCGAAGCGGATCGACTCGCCCGGCTTCGCCTGCCCAAGCCTGGGCAGATCGGCGGAAATCACGGTTGCAATCTTCGGGTAACCGCCCACCGTCTGCGCGTCGGCGAGCAGGATGATCGGCTGCCCGTTGCCCGGCACCTGGATCGAACCGGGCGTCACGCCGTCGGAGACGATGTCGGCCGCCGCTTTCGAAACATGGACCAGCGCCTGACCTTCGAGACGCGCGCCCATGCGATCAAGCTGCGTCGTCACCTGGTATTCGTTTTCGACGAACGCCTTGACCGACGCCGGATCGAAATGGTCCGCCTGCGGACCGAGCACGACGCGGATCGGACCTTGCTCATGCCGCCAGGGTTCGGCGCGGTACTCCTGGAACTTGGGATCGCGAATCGGCTTGGCGGCAAGCTGGTTCCCGGTCGCCAACGGCCGCCCGTCGACACCGCCGATCAGCGCGCGCTGGTAGGTCGACCGGCTGCCCAATTGGACCGGCGTATCGATGCCGCCACCGAGGGCGAGATAGGCCGTGCCGCCGGCGATGTAACCGACTTCGAGCGTATCGTTCGCCTCCAGCGTGAAACTCGTCCATGGCGCGATCTCGCGCGACGGGCCGAACTCGCGCTTCAAGGTCGCCGTGATGTCGCCCACCAGCACCATCCGGAAGCGGCCTTCGCGCGCGACGAGCGTCGGGCCGGCAGCGCGGATCTCGATGCAGGCGCAGTCCGCATCATTGCCGACCAGCGCATTGGCGCAGCGCGCCAGCATCGGATCGATCCAGCCGGAAACGGTGATCCCCATATGACGAAAGCCGGGACGTCCGCGATCCTGGATACTGTTGCCGATGCCGCCATCGATCACTTCAATCAGCGCGCGCATCAGTTGCCCTCCTCGCCGACCAGCAGGCGCTTGCGGTCGAACGCGCCGCACTCGACCGCCACCTCCATATCCGAGTAAGTCGCCCGATCGATCGACTGCCAGCGCACGCTATCACCCGAGGCGAGCAACGACGGCGCGTCGACCGTCTGCAGCGAAAACATCGGAATCGGCGTCCGGCCGAGCAAGCGCCAGCCGCCGGGGCTTTCCCACGGATAGACCGAGCACATCGACCCGGCAACGGCCAGCGAACGCGCCGGAACGGCCTTGCGCGGCGAAGCGAGACGCGGCATTTCGAGCATTGCCGACAGCCCGCCCATGTACGGGAAACCGGGCATGAAGCCAATCATATAGACCTGGAAAACAGCTTCCGTCATCAGCGCAATGACCGCGTCGCGGCTCATCCCCTTGGTCTGGCACAGATCGTCGAGATCCGGGGCGAAGTCGTCGTCGAAGCAGACCGGAATCCGCCAGCGCCGGCCCTCTTGCGTTGCTGCGCCGGCCGATCCGGCAAGCAGCGCGAGCGCCTCGCCGAGACGTTCGCCGTCGCAAGCGAGCGGGTTGTAATGCACCGTCAAGGAACGGAAAGTCGGCACGACATCGACGATGGCCGACAGCTCCTTGTTCGCGCCTTCCTTGCGCGCTTTTTCCAGCGCACCCGCCAGTCCTAACACGCGGGCATGCACAGCCGGGTCGATAACCTTACCAAATTCGAGAGTCCATGACGTATCGCCCAAGGGAAGCAATTGAAGCTCGGGCGCGACATCGGTGAGTGTTTGTTCGTCAATGGTCATGGTTCAACCTGCCAAGTACCGCGGTCGCGAAGTCGCGCAACCAAGCGTGCATAGGGGGAACAACAGAAGAGAAACCGGGAACATGAAGGAATCGGATTGGTGGTGCCGCCGGACGAGCCTGACAGCCCGGATTTCGAAAAACCCGAACCTTAGCAGAGAGCCGCTCACTTGTTCCAGCATTGCTTTGTGATACGCCCGAACCGCGAACCGCCACTGCTCGGGAATTCGCTCGGGCGACGCACCGGACCCGACCGGGTCCGGCAAGAGGATTTCAGCGCGCGCGGTACAAGAGTGTCGGATGCACTTCGCGCAGTACCTTCTGCATGCCCTTGCGGCTGCGCAGGTTGAGAATCACCGGCGAACGGGTATTCGCCGCGATCCTGCCGCCTTCCGCCTCATCGCGATAGACGATGACCACGACGGCAACATCCTCCGTCCCCGGCAGGTCGATCAGCGCACAATCGGCGTCCGTCGAACTCGATCTGATACTCGATGTCGAACGCATCCGGCGCTACGATCGGGAACATCAGGCTGGTATCGTCGAGCGACTGCAACCAGAACACCGTCGTCTTGCCTTCCTCATGGAAAAGCTTGAAGCGCTTGCATTCCTCAAAACCCGCGATGCCTTCAGGAAAGGTAAACACGGTTTCCGGATCAATCGGAACATTCGTCAAGCCAAACCGTTCGATATCGATCTTCATGCTGAATCCCCTGTCAGACGTAAGCGCCACGATGTAGGCACGGAAAGTGCACCGGGCTCATTTAACCCGAATCGTCTACGACCCGCAACAAAACGCCGCGCATTTGTCATTCCCGGATGCTGCTCATGCGCGAGGCGCGCCGCATACTTGAGTTTTGCCCCCCGATTGCGCATAGTTCGCCCTTTTTTCGAGACCCTGATTGCCAATGGCCTCCTCCGCAGAACTCCGCATCACCCAGAAAATCGCCGAAGAAGTCGGCTGCTCCCTGCATCAGGTCGTCGCCGCCGTCGGCCTGCTCGACGAAGGCGCTACGGTGCCCTTCGTCGCCCGTTACCGCAAGGAAGCCACCGGCGGCCTCGACGACACGCAACTGCGCCTGCTCGACGAGCGCCTGACCTATCTGCGCGAACTGGAGGAACGGCGCGCCGCGATCCTCGCCTCGATCGGGGAGCAAGGAAAACTGACGCCCGAACTCGCCGCCCAGATCGACGCCGCCGAGACCAAGCAGGGCCTCGAAGACCTCTACTTGCCGTACAAGCCCAAGCGCCGCACCAAGGCGCAGATCGCCCGCGAAGCCGGCCTCGCGCCGCTGGCCGAGGCGCTGCTCGCCGATCCGACGCTCAAGCCCGAGGACGAGGCGGAGAAGTATCTCAACGCCGACGCGGGCTTTGCCGACGTCAAGGCCGTGCTCGACGGCGCCCGCCAGATTCTCATGGAGCAGTTCTCGGAAGACGCCGCGCTGCTCGGCAGACTGCGCGAATATCTGGAAGAACACGGCGTCGTCAGATCGACCGTCGTCGAAGGCAAGGAAACCGAAGGCGCCAAGTTCCGCGACTACTTCGACTATTCGGAGCCCGTCGCCGCCATTCCCTCGCACCGCGCGCTGGCCCTCTTTCGCGGACGCAACGAAGGCGCATTGCAAGTGGCGTTGGTGCTCGATTCCGAGCTTGACGAAGCCAACAAGCCGGTCGGGCACAACCCGTGCGAAGCGCGCATCGCCAAACATTTCGGCATCGCCGACCAGGGCCGTCCGGCCGACAAGTGGCTGGCCGACACGGTGCGCTGGACCTGGCGCATCAAGGTCTTCATGCACCTCGAACTGGACCTGATGAACGCCCTGCGCGAACGCGCCGAGGAAGAAGCGATCCGCGTCTTCGGCACCAATTTGCACGACCTGCTGCTCGCCGCACCGGCTGGCCAGCGCTCGACCATGGGCATCGACCCCGGCATCCGCACCGGCTGCAAGATCGCCGTCGTCGACGCCACCGGCAAACTGCTCGACACGGCCACGGTCTATCCGCACGAACCGCGCCGTGACTGGGATGGCGCGCTGCATACCCTTGCGCTGCTGGCGAAAAAACATAACGTCGACCTGATCAGCATCGGCAACGGCACCGCGTCGCGCGAGACCGACAAGCTGGCCGCCGACCTGATCAAACTCGTGCCCGACCTGCGCATGACCAAGATCGTCGTCTCCGAGGCCGGCGCGTCGGTGTACTCGGCCTCGGAATATGCCGCGCGCGAGTTCCCGGAGCTGGATGTGAGCCTGCGCGGCGCCGTGTCGATCGCCCGCCGGCTGCAGGACCCGCTCGCGGAACTCGTCAAGATCGATCCGAAATCGATCGGCGTCGGCCAGTACCAGCACGACGTCAGCCAGACCCGGCTGGCGCGCGCGCTCGACGCCGTCGTCGAGGACTGCGTGAACGCCGTCGGTGTCGACGTCAACACCGCCTCGGCACCGCTGCTCACCCGCGTTTCCGGCCTCAACAGCACGCTCGCAGCCAACATCGTCGGCTACCGCGACAAGCACGGCGCCTTCCGCGACCGCAAGACGCTGCTCGACGTGCCGCGCCTCGGTGAAAAGACCTTCGAGCAGGCCGCCGGCTTCCTGCGCATCAACGACGGCGACAACCCGCTCGACGCCTCGGCCGTGCACCCGGAAGCCTACCCGCTGGTCGAGCGCATCCTGGCCGACATCAGGAAGGGCATCAAGGACGTGATCGGCGATGCGCGCCTCGTCAGATCGCTGCAGCCGGCGAAATACACCGACGAGAAGTTCGGTCTGCCGACGGTTCAGGACATCCTCAAGGAGCTGGAAAAACCCGGTCGCGACCCGCGCCCCGAGTTCAAGACGGCGGTGTTCAAGGACGGCGTCGAGGACGTCAAGGATCTGCGTCCCGGCATGCTGCTCGAAGGCGTCGTCACCAACGTCGCCAACTTCGGCGCCTTCGTCGACATCGGCGTGCATCAGGACGGCCTGGTGCACATCTCGGCGCTCTCCAACAAGTTCGTCAAGGACCCGCGCGAAGTCGTCAAAGCCGGCGACGTGGTCAAGGTCAAGGTGCTCGAAGTCGACCCGCCGCGCCAGCGCATCGCGCTGACCATGCGCCTGACCGACGACCCGGCGCCTGCCCAAAAGAGCGGCGGCGTACCGATGAGCAGCAAGGCCAAACAGCAGCAGGCACGCCAGCCGGAAGCGGCCGGTGCGATGGCGGCGGCGTTCGCGAAGCTCAAACGGTAGCCTGCCACCATCGCATGGTTCATCCGATTACCCCATGATCGTCTTCAACTGCTCCCAAGCCTTCGCCGAGTTCATCGAGCCGAAGAAAGCCGGCCCGGCGCCGCTGGTGTGCGAGGCGCCGTCGCCGCATCCGTCGGAGGACGGGCCGCATCTGATCGACGTGGATGGCGAGCCGGCGCGCTACGTGCAGCAATGGCTGGTGCATTTCCTGCGCATCCAGCGCAAGCCATGCGCGGTGGCAATGGACATCGATACGCGTTACGCGATGGTGTTTCCGCACATAAGGAAAGGCGATCCGGAGGGTTTCCTCAACGCGTTTGCCACGCGGCTGATGAACGAGATGGTGCATGCTGCGTCCAGCGTCGAGATGATTGCCGACTTCGAGGCGATGCTTGCGTGCTTTATCGAGATAAATCAACGATTTCTATTTGTCCGGCGCAGCGAGCGCAGCACGCAGTCGCACTTGAAGGAAGCGATTTGGGACTTTGAGCATGACTGCCACGACAACGGGCGCGTGCCGGAGACACACGAGGAATGCGCGGTGATCGACGCGCGTATCAACAGAACGCCGCGCCGGACGAAGGAGCGGAAAGACGGTTTTTTCGCGGACGAGGAAATGCTGTGCGCGTGGCTGCGAACCTACGGCGGCCTGACACCGAGCGGCGAGCCGATGGTTCGCGCACGTTGGCGCGACAACCTCCGGCACGAACGCCGTATCCCGGAAATCGACGGCAAGCGCAAGGTTTGAGCGGCGCATTCCGGTAAAATGCCGATCCTCGAAACCGATCCGGTTCGACCGGGAACCCCGACGAAAGGCTGGCCGATCATGAGCGCATCCTCCTGCAAGATATTTGGCATCAAGAACTGCGACACGATGAAGAAGGCGTTTGCCTGGCTGGACGCCAACGGCGTCGCTTACGAGTTCATCGATTACAAGAAGGCCGGTGTGACGGCAAGCCATCTGCCCGACTGGAATGCGCGGGCGGGTTGGAAAGTGCTGCTCAACACGCGCGGACTGATGTGGAAAAAACTCTCCGATGCGGAACGTGCCGACGTCGACGAGGCCAAAGCCTTGGTGTTGATGAACAGCTATCCGGCGCTGATCAAGCGCCCGGTGCTCGACACCGGCGACAAGCTGATCGTCGGCTTCGATCCCGAAAACTACGCGGTGGAACTGAAGCAATGAACAACTACGTGCGACGCTTTCTGTTTGAGGACCTCGACATCCGCGGCGCGGTCGTTCGCCTGGATACCGTGTGGCAGAGCCTGTTAACCCATCGCGACTATCCGGCGCCGGTCATCGAGTTGCTCGGACAGATGAGCGTGACGACCCTGCTCCTGGCCGACAACCTGAAGCAGCCGGGTCGACTGACCATCCAGTTGCGCGGCGAAGGTCCGGTGTCGCTGCTGGTGATCGATTGCAACGAAACACTCAACATCCGCGGCATGGCGCAGCATGGCGAGAATATTGCCGCCGCATCGCTCGTCGATCTGCTCGGCAAAGGGCAATTGTTGCTATCGCTGGACATGGCGTCGATGAAGGAGCCTTACCAGAGCGTCGTGCCGCTCGCCGGCAACACGATCGCCGAGGTCTTCGAACACTACCTGCAGCAATCCGAACAGCTGTCCTCGCGCTTCTTTCTGGCGGCAACGGCGGAGGGCGCGGCGGGTCTCTTCGTGCAAAAGATGCCGACGACCGATGCGCGCGATCCGGACGGCTGGGCGCGTGTCGAGGCGCTGGCAGCAACGGCGAATTCCGACGAACTGCTGGATCTTTCCGCCGAGGAATTGTTGACACGCCTTTTCCACGAGGAAACCGTGCGCGTGTTCGACGCGCAACCGGTAACCAACAACAGCCCGGAAGACCGCGTGAAGGTCGGCAACATGCTGCGCTCGCTCGGCCGCGAAGATGTTTACGCGGTGATCAAGGAGCGCGGCGTCATCGTCATCCGCGACGACCTCGCCAACCACGAGTACCGTTTCGACAAGGCGGCGATCGACGAGCTGTTCAGCAACGTGCCGGAAACGCCAACCTCGGTGCATTGAGGGGTTCGAAAGTCAAAAAGGGGCGTCGATGATCGGCGCCCCTTTTGTTTTTTCGGCTCGGACGTCGTTCAATCGTCGGCAAACTCGCTCAGCGCCTTGAACACCGGCGAAGCGAATTCGCGACGCGCCATGACGACCACGATGATGAAGGTCGAGATGATGAAGAGCCAGGCCGAGACCATCCAGGCCATCACCGCCATCCCGAAGTAGTACGCGCGCAGGCCACGATTGAAGTCGTTGCCGGCGCACGAATTCACGGCGGCGAACTTGCGCGCATGCCTGGCCATCTCATCGTCGGTGCCGACCAGCGGCACGGCGCCGAGCGTGATCGTCAGCAGGTTGAACTGGCGCAGGGACCAGGTGAACTTGAAGTAGGCGATCACGAAGACACCCGTCAGTATCAGAAGCTTGAGCTCCATCGCTTCGCGCGAAAGGACTCGGGAGAACGGGAGTTCCGACGCGGCGCTCATCAGTTGGTCGATCGCGCCCAGCGCGGCAAACAATGCGGCAATGATGTAGATCGTGGTGTTGGCATAGAAAGAGAGGCTGGGTAGCAGGTTGGCGATCATCGCCGCATCGCTGACCCGCGGATCGCGCTTGAGCATGACGAACGCCCATTTGAGGCGCAGCTTGTTGGTTTCCTCCCGTAGCCGTTTGGTCCGGAACCAGCCATGCTCGACCACTTGCTCATAGCCGACCCAACTGGTGACGAACAAACCGAATCCGACCCAGTCGAGCCAGGTGAACTTCGTCAGAAAACTCATGAAAGCCATCGATGTACCCATTTATCGAACCGAAGAACCCATCATTCATTGATCATTCGCCCACGAGCCGGCGCTCAACCATCCCCGCGGCATTTCATCGCGCGATGGGATAATACGCCTTCCGGCAATGCAACCAAGGTTCTTCTCATGACCGACCCGCGCACTCGAACGCTGTCCGTTTTCGCCCTCTTGTTGCTCGGCATCCTCGTCTATTCGGGCATCGCCCCGTTCGACCGGGCGACCTGGGCGCTGGAGGTTCTTCCCGCCGCCATCGCGCTCGTGCTCATGGTCGCCACCTACCGCCGCTTTCCGCTGACCACCCTGCTCTACGCGTGCATCTTCGTACATTGCCTGGTGCTGATCGTCGGTGGCATCTATACCTATGCCCGCGTCCCGCTTGGCTTCCAGATCGCCGAACTGTTCCATCTGACGCGCAATCCCTACGACAAGATCGGCCACTTCTTCCAGGGCTTCGTCCCGGCCCTCGTTGCGCGCGAGATATTGGTCCGTGGCGCGTTCGTCAATGGCCGGCGGATGCGCGCCTTCCTGATCGCCTGCGTTGTCCTGGCGATCAGTGCCTTTTACGAACTGATCGAATGGTGGGTCGCCCTACTCGCCGGCCAGGGCGCCGACGAGTTCCTCGGCACGCAAGGCGATGTGTGGGATACGCAGTCGGACATGCTGACGGCGCTGATCGGCGCCATCGTCGCGCTGGTGTTTTTCGCCGCCCGGCACGACCGCCAGCTGGAAAAGCTCAAACCGCTCCCGCCGCAGCAATGAACCGGATCACAAGACCTTGCCCGGATTCATCAACCCCCGCGGATCGAAGGTGCGTTTGATCGAGCGCATCATCTCCATCTCCAGCGCATCCTTGTAGCGCAGCATTTCCTGCCGCTTGAGCTGACCGATGCCGTGTTCGGCGCTGATGCTGCCGCCCAGCTCATGCGCGAGGTCATGGACGATCGCGTTCACCTCGGGCTGCGACGAAAGGAAGGCCGCGTTCTCGCCGGCCTCGGGCTTCGACTGGTTGTAGTGCAGATTGCCGTCGCCGAGATGGCCGAAGGTGACGATGCGGATGCCGGGGAAAGCGGCCTGCAGCGCCCGGTCGGTCCGTTCGACGAACTCGGCGATCTTCGAGACCGGCACCGAGATGTCGTGCTTGATGCTGATGCCTTCGATCTTCTGCGCTTCGCTGATCGTCTCGCGCAGCGCCCACAGACGTTTCGCCTGATCGACGCTCTGCGCGATGACCGCGTCGCTGATCGATCCGTTCTCCAGCGCATCGCTGAGGAACGCCTCCAAGGCAGCGCGCAGCGTCGTATCGTCGCCGCCGCCGGAGAGCTCGGCGAGCAGATACCACGGGCTTTCGGCGAGCGGCGCCTGGGCGCCCGGAATGTGCTTGAGCACCAGGCCGAGCGAGACGTGCGAGACCAGCTCGCAGGCGGTCAGCGTCGCGCCGAAGCTGGCCTGCAGATCGCCGAGCAGGCGCACCGCGGCTCCCGGAGAATCGACGGACAGCCAGGCGAGCGCCGTCGCGGCGGGCAGCGGAAAGAGCTTGAGCACGGCCGCCGTGATGATGCCGAGCGTTCCCTCGGCGCCGATGAACAGCTGCTTGAGGTCGTAACCGGTGTTGTCCTTGAGCAGACCGCGCAGACCATGCCACACCTCGCCGCTCGGCAGCACGACTTCCAGGCCGAGCGTCAGCTCGCGCATGTTGCCGTAGCGCAATACATGCACGCCGCCGGCGTTGGTTGAGAGATTGCCGCCGATCTGGCAACTTCCCTCGGCGGCGAGCGAGAGCGGGAACAGCCGGTTGATCCCGACCGCCGCTTCCTGGATCGTCTGCAGCACGCAGCCGGCCTCGACGGTAATCGTGCTGTTTGACCGGATCAACCGCGCGAATACGGTTCATGCGCGACAGGCTGATCAGGACGGCTGCGCCGCTCGCGTCCGGGATGCTCGCGCCGCAATGGCTCGTGTTTCCGCCCTGCGGCACCATCGGAACGCCGTGTCGCGCGCAGAGACGAACCACCGCCGATACCTCTTCCGTCGTCGCAGGGCGCACCACGCAGGCCGCCGCGCCGCGATAGCGGCCGCGCCAGTTGAACGAGGTACGGCGCGGTGTCGCCGGCGGACGTCAGGACGTTCCCGGCGCCGACGATGGCGCCGAGTTGATCGAGCAGATTCGATGGATTCAGGGGATTGCTCCGAACGGACAGGTCGCGTTATTGGCTTTCGGCGATCTCGGCGTAGAGGTCGTGCTCATCGGCATCGAGCACTTTGACGCGCAGGAAATCGCCCGGCTCGGCATCGAAGAATTCGTCGATGAACACGAGACCATCGATCTCGGGCGCATCGGCCGCCGAACGGGCGATCGTGCCTTCGTCGTCCACGGCATCGACCAGCACGTCGATCTCGCGCCCGATCTTGGCCGCCAGTAGTTCGGCGGAAATGTCTTCCTGCACTTCCATCAGACGGCGTCGGCGCTCTTCGCGCACTTCATCCGGCACGGCACCGGGCAGATCGTTGGCAGCCGCGCCTTCGACCGGCGAGTAAGCGAAGCAGCCGACGCGGTCGAGCCGCGCTTCTTCGATGAATTCGAGCAGTTCCTCGAACTCGGCTTCAGTCTCGCCCGGGAAACCGGCGATGAAGGTGCTGCGAATGGTGATCTCGGGGCAGATCTCGCGCCATGCGCGGATGCGCGCCAGGTTGTTCTCGGCGCTCGCGGGCCGCTTCATCGCCTTGAGGATGCGCTTGTTCGAGTGCTGGAACGGTACGTCGAGATACGGCAGGAGCTTGCCCTCGGCCATCAACGGGATGAGATCATCGACGCTCGGATACGGATAGACGTAGTGCAGGCGCACCCAGATGCCGAATTCCGCCAATGCTTCGCACAGCTCCTTCAGACGCGTCTTGAGCGGCCGACCGCCGACGAAACCGGTACGGTACTTCACGTCGACGCCGTAGGCACTGGTGTCCTGCGAGATCACCAGCAGCTCGCGCACGCCGGCTTCGGCAAGATTCCTCGCCTCGGTCAGCACGTCGCCGATCGGCCGGCTGACCAAGGGGCCGCGCAGCGATGGGATGATGCAGAACGTACAGCTGTGATTGCAGCCTTCGGAAATCTTGAGATAGGCAAAGTGCTGCGGCGTCAGCTTGACGCCTTGCGGCGGGACGAGACTGGTGAACGGATCGTGCGGCTGCGGCAAGTGGGTATGGACATGCTGGAGCACCTCGTCCGCGGCATGCGGCCCGGTGATCGCCAGCACACGCGGATGCACGTCGCGAATGACGTTTTCCTTCGCGCCCAGACAACCGGTGACGATCACCTTGCCGTTTTCGGCGAGCGCTTCGCCGATCGCGTCGAGCGACTCCTCGACGGCCGCATCGATGAAGCCGCAGGTGTTGACGACCACCAGATCAGCGCCGTCGTAAGACGGCGAGATGAGATAACCCTCGGCCCGGAGCTTGGTCAGGATCTGTTCTGAATCGACCAACGCCTTCGGGCAGCCAAGGGAAACGAAGCCGACCTTCGGCGGGTAAGCGGAATCAACTGTCACGGAGAACTCTTTATCAAACGACGGTGGACGACGAACGGATCGGCGGAATCAAGGTTTCGTGCTGGCATGATCTCCGGGATCGGAACGGGGGCGAGAGAGTATCACCCGACAGCCCCGGCTCCAGGCCGCACGATATAAACCGCTGACGAATCTGGGAAAAACAGTCAGTACTGAGGCGCCGGATTATACAACACCCGGCCGATCGCCCCGTCCGACAGCCGAAGCCGAACGCGCGGCACACCGCCTAGAAGCTGTAGCGAACTTCCGAATAGACTCGGTCGTTCGCATCGTATCGTCCGAACAATCCCAACGCGGGCCCGTTGAATACGTCGACCCCGGCGGCCAGCCGCCAATTCCGTTCGAACTGCCACGTCATTCTTGGACGGAACATCCAGTCGGTACGGTTCAGGCTCGAGATCCACGTGACCTGGCCTTCCACTTTGTCGGTGAATTTGTGGCTGACGAACAAGCTGTAGCCATTCTCGTGCTGCTCGGCGAGTAGATCCGGGTCATGGTCGAAAAATGCGCGTTGGAATACCTGAACATTCAGCCGCGTATCCGCCGGGAGGTCGAAATCCAATCCCAGCGCCCAATCGAGCGTGTTCTGCGCAACGACGCCGTCGGCGTCGCTCAGCCGCAAGACGGTAAACCGGCGTCCATGCGTGTAAACCGCTTCCGCCTTCAGGACGATCGTTCCGAAATCCTTGGCCAGCGTACCGCCGGCCTGATCGATGCGATCGTGCCTGGCCTCGTAGATGAACGTTCCGGGTACGCTGACGGCATCCCGGTAGAAGGTCGGCGTAATGTCCATACTGCTGTACAGAAATCCGGAAACGTCCCAGCCGTTCTTGAGCGTCAACAGACGCAAGCCGTAATTCGAGTTGGCAATCGTATGCGCGGGAATATCCTCGTTCCGATAGCGCACGCCGATGCCCGGCGGCACCGGCTGATAGGGGAAGAACTCGGTGCCGGGTTCGCCGATCTCGTCGTAGCTGGCGATCGGAATCCACAGCAGTTCGGCGTGGAAGTCGTCCTTGAAATACTCGGCGCGCGCCGCCCATTGCGGGATGCGCATCGTATCGAACTCCGGCAGCAGGAATTCGCGCATGTCGCGCGCCGACACCACGTCGGCAAAGAACAGACCGACCATTTCGCCCCACACGACATTCTGCTTGCCCAAGCGGAAATCCCAGTCGTTGGCGCTGATATCGAGATAATTCTCGCGCAGTACGAGATTGAGGCGCTGGTCGTCCTCGACGGCACCAGGATAGTAATCGTAGAGATCGTATACGGCATCGTAGTCCAGACGTGCGCCCAGTTTCCACTTGATGCCGTCGCCAAGGCTGCCCTGGGAACTGAGCTCGCCGCGCGTCAGCATCTTCGACCAGTGAACCGGGTCGGCAATCGTCCGGGCCGCTTCAAACTGGAGATAGCCCTTGATTCCACTGCCAGCCGCGGCCGGTTTCGCCTCCGGCTTGCTATTCGACAAGTCGACATCGTCACCGAAGAGTTCATCGCGACTGCCGATACCGTCGCTTTCGACGCCGTTGGCCGCCAACAGAAGCCGCTGGCTTTGCGCCGAGTATCCTGCCGACAGCCCCGTGCTCTCTGCCGCACCGACCACGCCGATCGATCCCTGGACGCAGCACAGCCCGGCGATCATGACGGCAACGGGTGTAAACGGTCGCAACAGCGTTCGTGAATTCTCTCGATGCATGCCTGCCCTTTCGGCGTCCTGTCAGAGGTTCTGTTGCCGCGCTGAATCCGAAGGCCGCCGTTGCCTAGCCAGCGACCATTTGGCTTCCGAACGCACGCCCAACGCGGAAACCTCGCCGTCCTCAACGCGAATCAGGCGATCGGCTTTCGAAATCACGCGCTTGTCGTGCGTGGAGAAGATGAACGTGGTATTGAATGCCCGGTTGATCCGCTTCATCAGCAGCAGGATTTCTTCACCGGTGTGATGATCGAGATTCGCGGTCGGTTCGTCGGCGAGCACGATCGACGGCAGAATGGCGAGCGCCCTCGCGATGGCGACGCGCTGACGCTGTCCGCCGCTCAGCTGGTTCGGCCGATGGCCGGAAAACTTCGACAACCCGACAATGTCGAGAAAGTAGTCGACTCTCTTCTTGCGCTCTCTCTCCGAAACATCGCGCCGCTGAAGCAATGGGTACTCGACGTTTTCCGCCGCCGAAAGCACGGGCAGCAGATTGAAGGTCTGGAAGATGAAACCGATCGTCCGGCTGCGCAGATCGGCAAGCTGGTCGGAACTCCGACCGCTGACGTCCTCGTCGTTGATGAAGATTTTGCCGCTGGTCGGCGTATCGATGCAGCCGATGAGGTTCAGGAGCGTCGTTTTCCCACTGCCCGATGGGCCGGCGATCGCGAGGAAGACGCCCGGATCGAAAGACAGTGTGATGTCCTTCAGGGCTTGGACTTTCTGATCGCCAAGCAGATAATCCTTGTACACGTGTTCTAGGCGGACAACGCTCATCGGAAGGCTCTCTGCCGACCATCTCTGCGATCAGCACAATGGGGACAAAACGATGGAAATCATGACTATCCGGCACCGACGTGTCAAGCTTGCGTCATTTCTCACCGCGCTGTCGCTGACGTTTTCAGCCTCGCTTTGCGGGGCACAGGAAGCCGAACCCGCGGCGCCGGCCGACGATCCGGCTGCACGCGAAATCGTGGAAAAAGCCGACCTCGTACGCTTCCCCAACGAGGGCTTCCAGGTCGATATCGACATCACGAGTTCGCAGCCCGGGCAGGACAGCGAACTGCGCAAATACCGCGTGCTCACCAAGGGCAACAGCAACACCGTGGTCATGGTCACCGAACCTGCGTCGGAACGCGGCCAGATCATCCTGATGAAAGGCCGCGATCTGTGGGTGTTCATGCCCGACGTATCGCAGCCGATCCGGATCGCACTCTCGCAGCGCCTGACCGGTCAGGTGGCCAACGGCGATCTGGCGCGCGCCAACTTCGCGGCGGACTACAACCCGAAGCTCTTGCGCACCGAAACGATCGACAAGGAAATCTACAACGTCCTGGAACTGATCGCCGTCGATCGCAGCGTGACCTACCAGAAAGTGGTCTACTGGGTACGGCAAAAGGACAACTGGCCGTTCAAGGCCGAGTTCTATTCACTCTCCAACCGTTTGCTCAAGGTCTGCAAGTACGAGAATTTCCAGATGATGGAAGGCCGGCTGCGCCCGACCCGTCTCGTCATGGAAGACGCACTCAAGGCCGGAAACCAGTCAGTGCTCGAATACAACAGCATGAAGCTGCGCGACCTGCCGGACAAGGTATTCACCAAGGACTACCTGAAGAAGCTCGACTAGCGGCGTTTCCCGGAACCGGCGATCGCCCCGATCAGCCCCCGCGCAGCCGCTTCGCACATATCGAGTACGCGCTCGAAACCGTCCGGACCGCCGTAGTAGGGATCGGGGATTTCATCCGCCTCGCCGCTTTCGGCGTAGTCCATGAACAGGCGGAGCTTGTGCAGATGCTCTTCCGGGCACAATCGCTCTAGCGCAGCGAGATTCTGCCGGTCCATGGCGAGGACGAGATCGAAGTGGGCGAAGTCGTCCTCGGCCACCCGACGCGCACGCATCCGGGAGAGGTCATAGCCACGGCTGGCCGCAACCTTTCTCGCACGCGGATCGGGCTGCTCGCCCGCGTGGTAGGCCAGCGTGCCGGCCGAATCCACTTCGATGGCGGCACCGACTCCCGCGCGATCCGCCAAGTGCCGGACGACACCCTCCGCCAGTGGAGAACGGCAGATGTTCCCCATGCAAACCATCAGGATCTTCATAACAAGTACACAGAACGTTGAACACGAGTCTTGCGAACGATTCTCAACCCGATACCGCTCGTACGCAGACACGATAGTATCGCGCGGCGTCGCCAAATGATCAGCGCGGGCAGCGAATCAGGCCGCTTATCCAGTACAATTTTCCGGCTTTTCTCCTGCCGCAGCGCGACAGACCCGGTATCCGCCAACTCTGTCTGCGCGTAGGCAAAGACAGGACCCCATCACCGCAGAAAATACCGTTCGGAAGACCATGAAAGAATCTCCTGCAGAGAAGGATGTCGCCGGCCACACGCCGATGATGCAGCAGTACTTGAAGCTGAAGGCGCAGCATCCCGGCATTCTGTTGTTCTATCGAATGGGCGATTTCTACGAGCTCTTCTTCGACGACGCGGAAAAAGCCGCCCGCCTGCTCGACATCACTCTGACGACGCGCGGGCAGAGCGCCGGGCAGCCGATCAAGATGGCCGGCGTTCCATACCACGCGGTCGAACAGTATCTCGCCCGACTGGTGAGACTCGGCGAATCGGTAGTGATCTGCGAACAGGTCGGCGACCCCGCGACCAGCAAAGGCCCGGTCGAACGCGCCGTCTCGCGCATCGTCACGCCCGGCACGCTGACCGATGCGGCGTTGCTCGACGACAAGCGCGACGTATTGCTGCTCGCCTTGAGCACGGCGCGCCAGCAGGCCGGTCTGGCCTGGCTGAATCTCTCGAGCGGCGAATTCAGACTGTGCGAAATCGCGCTCGATAAGCTCCCGGCGACGCTCGAGCGCATCCGCCCGGCCGAAATCATCCTAGCGGAGAGTGTCGTGCTGCCGTTCGCACCCGAGGCTGCGCTGACGCGCCAGCCGGACTGGCACTTCGACATCGAAGCGGCCACGCGCGAGCTATGTGCCCACTTCAAGACGGCCTCGCTGTCGGGTTTCGGCGCCGATCACCTGCGCCCGTCGATCGCCGCGGCCGGCGCCTTGTTGCGTTACGCGCAGGCCACGCAAACGCGCGCCCTGCCCCATGTACAGGCGTTGATCGTGGAACGTGACGGCACCTACCTCGGCCTCGATACCTCGACCCGGCGCAACCTCGAACTCACCGAAACCTTGCGCGGCCAACCGTCGCCGACGCTGTGCAGCCTGCTCGACGTCTGTATCACGTCGATGGGCTCGCGCGCCTTGCGCCACGCGCTGCATCACCCGCTGCGTAACCCGGCGATACCGGCGGCGCGACACGCGGCGATCGAGGCGCTGCTCGATGACGAAACTCAGCGTGCGCAGGCGATTCGGCAGGCTTTGCGCGGATTCGCCGACATCGAGCGCATTGCCGGGCGCGTCGCGCTGTTCAGCGCCCGGCCGCGCGATCTGTCGAGCCTGCGCGACAGCCTGCATCGCTTGGCCGGGCTGCGTGCGCCGCTGGTCGCGACGCCGTCGCCCTTGCTTGCCGATCTGCTCGATCAACTGGCAACGCCGGAGGCGGCGCTCGACCTGCTGAGCCGCGCGATTCTCCCAGAGCCTTCGGCGTTGCTGCGCGAAGGCGGCGTGATCGCCAACGGCTTCGACGTCGAACTGGACGAGTTGCGCGGCATCAACGAAAACTGCGGGGCCTATCTCGTCGAATTGGAAATGCGCGAGCGCGAGCGTACCGGCATCGCCAATCTCAAGGTCGAATACAACCGCGTACATGGCTTTTACATCGAAATCACCAACGCCAACGCCGCCAAGGTGCCCGACGACTATCGCCGACGCCAGACGCTGAAGAACGCCGAACGTTACATCACGCCGGAACTCAAGGCCTTCGAGGACAAGGCGCTCTCGGCGCAGGACCGCGCCCTGGCGCGCGAAAAGCTGCTCTACGACGGCATCCTGACGGATTTGCAGGCCGATCTCCCGCAACTGCAATGCATTGCGCGCGCCGTCGCGATGATCGATCTGCTCGCCGGCTTCGCCGAAGTCGCCCGTTCGCGTAATTACTGCCGCCCGATCTTCTCGAGCGAACCCGGCCTGCTCATCGAAAGCGGCCGCCACCCGGTGGTGGAGAACGAACTGGCCGGCGGCGAATCGTTCATCGCCAACGACACGAAACTCGGCGACGGTCGCCGCCTGCTGCTGATCACCGGCCCGAACATGGGCGGTAAATCGACGTACATGCGGCAGACAGCCTTGATCGCGTTGATGGCGCATGTCGGCAGCTTCGTGCCTGCCGACCGGGTGACGCTCGGCCCGCTCGACCAGATTTTTACGCGTATCGGCGCTTCCGACGATCTGGCATCCGGCCGCTCGACCTTCATGGTCGAAATGACCGAATCGGCCGCCATCCTGCACCATGCCACCGAGAACAGCCTCGTGCTGATGGACGAAGTCGGCCGTGGAACTTCAACCTTCGACGGGATGGCGCTCGCCTTCGCGATCTGCCGCCACCTGGTCGAAAAGAGTCGCGCGCTGACCTTGTTCGCCACGCACTACTTCGAGCTCACCCTGCTCGCCAACGAATACGCCGATCTCGCCAACGTCCATCTCGACGCGGTCGAACACGGCGAGCGCATCGTCTTCCTGCATGCCGTGGAAGAAGGGCCGGCCAACCAGAGCTACGGCATCCAGGTCGCCGCCCTGGCCGGTATTCCCCATTCCGTGGTCAAGGCGGCCAAGCGCCAACTGCGCGAGTTCGAACAACGCGCGTCGATCAATCCGCTGCAACCCGATCTGTTCGCGTCGATACCGGAACCGGTCGAGGCCGAACCCAGTCCGGCCATGCTGCGGCTGGAAAACATCAATCCGGACGAACTCACGCCCAGACAGGCGCTCGACGCGCTCTACGAGCTCAAATCGCTGAGCCGATGAGGCGCTGATTCGCGAGCTTCGCCGGAAAACAAAAAACGCAGCCCGAAAGCTGCGTTTTTTGTTGGTTCATCGACCTCGATCAGTCGTCATGCTCGCAGTCGCCGTCTTCATGGACATGGCCGTGCTCGATTTCCTCCGCGCTTGCCGGACGAATCGCCGTCACCGTGCAGGTGAAGACCAGCGCCATGCCAGCCAGCGGATGGTTGCCGTCGAGGACGACCTTGTCGTCGGCGATCTCCGTCACGCGGTAGATCAGGATATCGTCGTCATCGCCACCTTCCGGCACGCCCTCGAACTGCATGCCGACTTCCAATTCCTTGGGAAAGCCCTTGCGCGATTCCATCTGGATCAGCTCGGCATCGTATTCGCCGAACGCGTCGTCCGGCTGCATCTTGACGACGACCGATTCACCTACTTTTTTCCCTTGAACGGCTTCCTCGATCATCGGGAAGATATCGTCGTATCCGCCGTGCAGATAGACCAGCGGTTCCTGTCCGGCATCAACCAGTTCGCCGTCCGGATCGGTCACGTTGTAGTCGAGGGTTACGACCGAATTTTTTACAACTTGCATGTTCATGAATTGAGTTCCTTCACCTCGCGCAATACTTCGAGCGCGTGGCCCTTGGCGTTCACGCCGTACAACGCGAGTCGCAAAACGCCTTGTTTGTCGATGACGAAGGTCGAGCGCACGATGCCGTGTTTCTTGACGCCGTCCACTTCCTTCGCCTGCCACACACCGTACTGCTTGCAAGCCAGCCCCTCGGCATCCGAAAGGAGCCTCACCGAGATCCCGTGCTTGTCGCGGAATTCGGCGTGTTTGAGGCAGTCGTCGCGACTGATGCCGATCACGGTGCAATCGTGCCGCGAGAACTCGTCCTCATGGTCCGAAAAATCGGTCGCCTCAAGCGTACAGGCCGGTGTGTCGTCTCTTGGGTAGAAAAACAGGATGACATTCTTGTTGCCGCGAAACTGGGCAATATCGATGTCCTCCATATCCGCATCGGGGAGGACGAACATCGGTGCCGCTTGTCCAACTTTCAGCATTGAGCCTCCTTGATTACCCGACTCGCCCGCCGCGGGAGCGGACAGGTCGATCGGATTCTACCAAGCTTCAGTGGCCTGAATAGAAGAATTCAAAAGTCGTGCTGGGCTAGAATGACTGCCTGAAATGCGGTCCTATCATGCCTGTTTTTCAGCGAACCGCAACCACAGACCGCGACCTGGCGAAAAGATTCGATCTCTTGAAAACGGAGGAAGATTCATGTTGAACCCGAAAAACCTGCTGCGTACCGCTTGCCTCGTTTCCTGCTTGGCTGCCTTTCCGGCCTTCGCGCAGACGTCGTTGCCCGCCCCTTCGAAACTGCCGATCGTCGAACTCTCCGCCGAGGCCAGCCGTCCTGCAGCCAATGACCAGGTCCATGCGGTCCTTTCGGCGGAAGCCGCTGGCGCCGCGCTCGGCGATCTCTCAAAGCAGATCAATGCCTTGATCGCCGAGGCGTTGAAGGTATCGAAATCGTATCCCGCGGTGAAAGTTCAGAGCGGCAACACCAGTACCTACCCGATCTATTCGAAGTCGGGAAAAATCGAATCCTGGCGGATGCGTTCGGAGATTTCGCTGGAATCCGGCGACACGGCGGCGATGTCGGAATTGCTGGGCAAGCTGCAGACGTCGCTGGGCGTTTCGCGCATCGTCATGCAGCCATCGCCTGAAACCCGGAAGAAGGCCGAAAATGAAGCGATGCTCGACGCAATCGCGGCATTCAAGGCGCGTGCCAAGGTCATCGCCGATGCGCTCGGCAAGTCCTACCAGATCAAACAGCTGTCGGTGAATACCAGTGGACGAATTGCCGAACCCATGTTCCGCATGGCGGCGAAATCGGCGATGTCGTCGGAAGCCGCGCCGATGCCGATCGAGGCCGGCGAGTCCCAAGTCACGGCCAACATTTCCGGACAAGTGGAACTCGAGTGACTTGACAGTGCAACAGCACGACGGGTAAACGGGAAGGCGCATCGACCATCCCCCTTCCCATCAATTCGAGTCCGGCGCCGCAGGTTTTCCTTGTACGTTCTTATCCGCAGGCCGCTCCGGAATCTGGACGAAGACCTCGCCTTCCTTGATCATGCCCAGTTCATAGCGCGCCCGCTCTTCGATGGCGTCGTAACCCTGTTTGAGGTCGCGCACTTCGGCATCGAGGCCGGCGTTGCGGATTTCCAGCTTCTTGTTGCCTTCTTTCTGCAACTGCAATTGCCGGTCAACGTCCCACACGCGCAGCCACCCGCCCTTGCCGATCCACAGCGGATATTGCAAGAGCGCGATCAGCGCAATCAGGGCGACGGAGAGCCAGCGCATCGATCAATCCGGGACGAGACAAAAAAACACCGGGCATCCCTTGGCGAGACGGCCCGGATCGTTTTCTTCAACCTCGCGCCTCGGCTGCTTACCGAAGGTTATAGAACGCGTCGCGCCCGGGATAACCGGCGGTATCGCCAAGATCCTCCTCGATACGCAGCAGCTGGTTGTACTTGGCGATGCGATCGGAACGCGAAAGCGATCCGGTCTTGATCTGCAAGGCGTTCATCCCAACCGCGATGTCGGCAATCGTGCTGTCTTCGGTCTCGCCGGAGCGGTGCGAGATCACGGCGGTATAACCGGCGCGCTTGGCCATCTCGATGGCGGCGAAGGTCTCGGAAAGCGTGCCGATCTGGTTGATCTTGATCAGGATCGAGTTGGCGACACCCTTCTTGATGCCTTCCTTGAAGATCCGCGTATTGGTCACGAAGACGTCGTCGCCGACGATCTGGATGCGTTCGCCCAAACGGTCGGTCAGCAGCTTCCAGCCATCCCAGTCGCCTTCGGCCATGCCGTCCTCGATCGAGACGATCGGGAAAGCATCGGCGAGATTGGCGAGATAATCGACGAACTGTTCGGAAGTCAGCTGCAGCCCCTCGCCGGCGAGATGGTATTTGCCATCCTTGTAGAACTCGGAGGCGGCACAGTCGAGACCGATCAGGACGTCCTCGCCGGGGAAATAGCCGGCTGCTTCGATCGCCTGCACGACCATTTGCAGACCCTCCGCATGGCTGCCGAGATTTGGCGCGAAGCCGCCCTCGTCACCGACCGCCGTCGAGAAGCCCTTCTTATCGAGCAGCTTCTTGAGCGCGTGAAACACTTCGGCGCCACAACGCAGTGCTTCGCGGAACGAGCCTTGGCTGACCGGCAGAATCATGAACTCCTGGAAATCCAGGCTGTTGTTGGCATGTTGTCCGCCGTTGATGATGTTCATCATCGGCACCGGCATCTGCATCGGACCCGACCCGCCGAAGTAGCGGTAGAGCGGCAAACCGGACTCCTCGGCGGCGGCCTTGGCGACGGCCATCGACACGGCCAACATGGCATTGGCGCCGAGCCGTGACTTGTTCTCGGTGCCATCGAGCTGAATCAGCGTCTGATCGATGAAGGCCTGTTCCTGCGCATCAAGACCGATGATCGCTTCGGCGATCTCGGTATTGACGTTCTCGACGGCCTGCATGACGCCCTTGCCGAGGTAGCGGCTCGCGTCGCCGTCGCGCAATTCAATGGCCTCGCGCGACCCGGTCGAGGCGCCCGACGGTACCGCCGCACGCCCCATGACGCCCGACTCGAGCAATACGTCGCATTCGACGGTCGGATTTCCGCGGGAGTCCAGAATCTCGCGCGCAACAACATCAACAACAGAGCTCATGGTCTTTCCTTTTCTACAAAAGATACGTGTGCAGTACTCCTGAGGCCCTCAAGCGGGCAACCGCTATCGCATTTCCTCGAAACCGTCGCCCTTGACCAAGCGATCAAGCGCCAGCAACGACGTCAGAAGGCGCTCCATGCGATCGAGCGGCCAGCTGTTCGGACCGTCGGAAAGCGCCTTTTCCGGACACGGGTGGGTCTCCATGAACAGCCCGCTGATCCCCGCCGCAACCGCCGCGCGCGCAAGGACCGGTACGTGTTCGCGCTGGCCGCCGGAGACGCTTCCCTGTCCGCCCGGCAATTGAACGGAATGCGTGGCGTCGAAGACGACCGGGCAGGCCGTTTCGCGCATGATGGCTAGCGAGCGCATGTCGGACACCAGGTTGTTGTATCCGAAGGACGCGCCTCGCTCGCAAACCATGATCGTATCGGCGTCGCCGTTGGCTTCCTTGGCCTTGCCGACCACATGTTTCATGTCGCCCGGCGCCAGGAACTGCCCTTTCTTGATATTCACCGGTTTGCCGCAGGTAGCGACGGCCTGGATGAAGTCGGTCTGGCGGCAAAGGAAAGCCGGCGTCTGCAGGACGTCAACGACCGAAGCGACGGCTTCGACGTCGTCTTCGGTATGCACGTCGGTCAATACGTAAACGCCAACCTGGCGACGGACCTCGGCGAGAATGTTCAGCCCCTCATCCAGCCCGGGACCGCGCGCCGATCGCCCCGAACTACGATTGGCCTTGTCGTAGGAAGCCTTGAAAATGTAAGGCATGCCAAGACGGACGCAGACATCTTTCATCCGTCCGGCAACGTCAACGCAAAGATCAAGCGATTCGGCCGTGCACGGACCCGCGATCAGGAATAGCGGCTTATCCAGCCCGACCTCAAAGTCGCACAGCTTCATTTGCCGGCCTTGTAGTCGATCGCAGCGCGCACAAACGACGAAAACAGCGGGTGGCCGCTGCGTGGCGACGAGGTGAATTCTGGATGGAACTGGCAACCGACGAACCATGGATGCTCGGTCTTCGGCAACTCGATCATCTCGCACAGATCGGTGCCCGGCGCGCGACCTGCCACGACGAGACCTTTGGCTTCCAGTTCGTTCAGCAGCGTGTTGTTCACCTCGTAGCGATGGCGGTGGCGTTCGACGATCTCGTCCTTGCCGTAAATCTCGCGCGCCAGCGTTCCTTCGCCGAGCATGCAGACCTGCCCACCGAGGCGCATGGAACCGCCGAGGTCCGAGCTCTCGTCGCGCTTCTCGACCTTGCCCGACGCATCCTGCCATTCGGTGATCAGGCCGATCACCGGATAGGGCGTGGATTTCTCGAATTCCGTACTGTGCGCGCCGGCGAGGCCGGCAACGTCCCGCGCGTATTCCACGACCGCGAGTTGCATGCCGAGGCAGATGCCGAGATAGGGAACCTTGTTCTCGCGCGCGTAGCGGATGGCAATGATCTTTCCTTCGGTTCCGCGCTTGCCGAAACCGCCCGGCACTAGAATGGCATCCATGCCCGTCAGAGCTTCGCAGCCGCGACTTTCGATTTCCTCGGAGTCGATGTAATTGATCTTGACCTTGCTGCGCGTGTGAATACCGGCATGAATCAGCGCTTCGGTCAGCGACTTGTACGACTCGGTCAGGTCGACGTATTTGCCGACAAAGGCGACGTTGAGCAGGCGCTCCGGATTCTCCAGCGAATGCACCATCTTCTTCCAGATCGACAGATCCGCCGCCTTGGCAAGGATGCCGAGCTTGTGGCAAACGATCTCGTCGAGCATCTGATCGTGCAGCATCGCGGGAATCTTGTAGATCGAATCGGCGTCGAGGCACTCGATGACCGCTTCGCTCTGCACGTTGCAGAACAGCGCGATCTTGCGTTTTTCGTCCTCGGGAATATGGCGATCGGCGCGGCAAAGAAGGATGTCCGGCTGGATACCGATTTCGCGCAATTCCTTCACCGAGTGCTGCGTCGGTTTGGTTTTCAGTTCGCCCGCCGTCGGGATGTACGGAAGGAGCGTCAGGTGCATGTAGCAAGCGTTGTTGCGCCCCTCCTGCAAGCCCATCTGGCGAATCGCCTCGAGGAACGGCAGCGACTCGATGTCGCCCACCGTACCGCCGACTTCGACGATCGCCACGTCTGCGCCTTCAGCGCCGCGCCGGATATGGTTCTTGATCTCGTCGGTAATGTGCGGGATTACCTGAACGGTCTTGCCGAGATACTCGCCGCGGCGTTCTTTCTTGATCACCGTTTCGTAGATCTGCCCGGTCGTAAAGTTGTTACGCCGGGTCATGCGGGCGCTGGTGAAGCGTTCGTAGTGCCCGAGATCCAGATCGGTTTCCGCGCCGTCTTCGGTGACAAAAACCTCACCATGCTGGAACGGACTCATCGTTCCCGGATCGACGTTGATGTAAGGATCGAGTTTGAGGTGGGTTATCTTGATGCCACGCGATTCGAGGATCGCACCCAATGAAGCAGCAGCAATGCCCTTGCCAAGCGAGGACACCACACCGCCGGTAACGAAGACGTATTTGGTCATGGAAATATCTGCAGCGGGAAAGCCGAATTGTAGCCGAAAACCGGAAAGCGCCAAAAGCCGATATCGACCGTCTCGAAACCCGCCGGCTATCCGCACGCATCCCGCTGATCCTGATCAGCTGGCGCAAATGTGGAGTCAATCGTTTATGATTCGGTCTGACCTCGACCATCCGTGACCCGAGATACACATGAACCAACGCACCACAGTTCGTCGCTCCGACGGCCGTAGTCGCTGCCTCGGAGTGATCTGTCAAATTGCGGCAAGTCTATTGATTGGCGCGCTTTCACTGCAATTTGCGGCCTGCAACCGGCCCGTCGAAAAACCGGTTGAAGAACCGGTCGAGAGCGAAGCGCCTCCAGTCGCCGAACCGGAAGTTTCCAAGGCGGCCATCAAGGGTGACCTCAACGAAATCAAGGCGTTGCTTGATGCCGGCGCCAATATCGACAGCAAGGACGCGTTGGGAAGAACGCCGTTGCACATGGCCGCGTTTTACGGGCGTCTCAAGACGATGGAGTTCCTGATCGAACACGGTGCCGACATCAACGCCAAGGACAACGTCGGGATGACGCCACTCCACGCTGCAGTGCTGTCCGGCGGACGACAGGCGGTGGAAGTCCTGATCGACAAAAAGGCCGACGTCTCGGTCACATCGACCTCCGGCCAGACTGTGCTTCACTTGTCCGCGTCGACCGGTCAGCCAAAACTGTCGAAGTACCTGATCGAAAAAGGCGCCGATCCCTTGACCAAGGACGCGGACGGGAAGATCCCGCTGGACTACGCCGTACAGAATCAGCACCCGGTCACGACGAAGCTCTTGAAGGGTTACTCCGAGAAGAAATAGCGGCTTCTTTCACGGCGACGCGCAATGCGTTACATCGCTTCGCCGCCGCGAATGAGGCCAACGGCGATACCCTCGATTTCAACCGATCGTTCGCGCGTATCGATCACGATCGGATCGAAATCCGGATTCTCCGCGATGAGTTCGACGATGTCGCCATGCTGCCGGAAGCGCTTGACCGTCACGTCATCGTCGAGCCGGGCAACCACGATCTGGCCGTTATGCGCCTCGCTGCTACGATGTATCGCCAGCAGGTCACCGTCGAGGATGCCCGCGTTGATCATCGATAGTCCCCGCACGCGCAGGAGAAAATCGGCGCGCGGCCTGAACAGCGTCGAATCGAGCGCGTAGCGCCCCTGCACGTTCTCCACGGCAAGAATCGGACTTCCCGCCGCCACGCTGCCGATCAGCGGCAGGCCGAGCTGCTCGACCAAGCGGATACCACGCGCCGAGCCGGGTTCGAGCACGATGATGCCCTTCTTGGCCAGCGCCTTGAGGTGCTCCTCGGCCGCGTTGTGCGAGGCGAAGCCGAAGGCGTTGGCGATCTCCGCGCGCGTCGGCGGCGCGCCGAGGACTTCCAGCGTATTGCGGATGAAATCAAGAATTTCCTGTTGCCGTGGGGTCAGCTTGATCACGGTGTGCTCCTTCGGTTCGATAGCTGTATTTTTATACAGCCAATCAGCGAATGCAAGCTTCGGCGACGGAGGCACGCCAGACGACGTCGATCGAAAAGCCGCGTTGGACTTCGAGACGGGTCTGGAAACACTGATTGATCAGCCAGCGGCAACCGTTGGCACCCATTTCGCGCATGGGAATGGAGACTGTCGTCAGGCGCGGCGCGGTGTAGGCCGACATGACGGTGTTGTCGTAACCGACGACCGAGACGTCACGCGGTACGACGACGCCGTTTTCCTGCAGGCAGGACATGGCACCCATCGCCATTTCATCGTTGGCGCAGAACAGCGCCGAGAACGTTTCATGGCGATCGATGAAAATCTGCGCCGCCTGTTGACCGCCTTCGAAAGAGAATCCGCCGTCGAGGACCGGCACTGAATCGCGCGCGATGCCCTCCTCGGCCAGAACGGCGAAGAATCCGTCGAGACGCCAGACGTTGTCGAGCGCCGAATCCGGCCCGCCGATCACGGCAAAACGGCGATGGCCGTGAGACAGCAGCGCGCGCGCCGCCAACGCGCCGCCGATGTGATGGTCTACGAAAAAGCAGTTCTCTTCGAGGCCCGGCACGTGCCGGTTGATGATCGCCAGCTTCGGCTGCTGGCGGTGGATCGCGTGGAAATCGTCGTCGTGCAGGTGATTGCTGAAGACCAGGATGCCGTCGCATTCGCGCTCGACGAGGAATTCGACGCCGGCGATTGCCTGCGTGCGCTCATCGCCGTCGCCGAAACCGTTGGCGACGGCCATGCGGCGATGGCAGGTGCGCAGTTCATGGCTGATCGTCTGCAGGAATGGACCGAAGAACGCGCCGTGGAAGTCAGGCACATAAACGCCGACAAGGCCTGCCGACATCGATGACAACGCCCTGGCTATTTCCGACGGGCGAAAGCCGAGTTCGGCAACGGCGGCGTTAACGCGCTCGATCGCGTCCTTCGATACCGATCCCCGACCTGAAATCACACGCGACGCGGTGCCCACGCCAACTCCCGCATGCCGTGCCACATCGCGTATGGTTGCCACCAAAACTCCTTTACATATCAATTGGTTGAATCTGATTTTTGGTCCCTGCGAGACGCGTTGCATGATAACAGCAGCGGGCGCGTTCAGCCAAAAAACGCCTCAAGCAATGCTTGGAATCGGTCACCGAAAATATTCCTTTACTTTTCGAAAATCACGGTGCTAGACTTCGCCAATCGATTTTGGAACCGGTTCCATTTTCTCAAAAAAGGACTTATCCGTGTCAACAAACTTGCTTGATTCCGAACTCTCCTTGCTCACCCCACCGCGCGACTCGGCCATGTGGAAGAGCAATTTCGTCTTCGGTACAGCGACCTCGGCGTTTCAGATCGAAGGCGCCATCGACGAGGACGGCCGCCTGCCGTCGATCTGGGACCGCTTCTGCGCAACGCCGGGCAAGGTCGCCAACGGCGATTCCGGCGCGGTTGCCTGCGACCATTACCACCGCTGGCCCGAGGACTTCGATCTCGTGAAGGAAATCGGCCTCGACGCCTACCGCCTGTCGATCGCCTGGCCGCGCGTGATGGACGAGAAAGGGCAAGCCAACCGGAAAGGCATCGACTTCTACAAGCGCCTGCTCGGCCGCCTGCGCGAAATGGGAGTACAGACTTTCGTCACGCTGTACCACTGGGATCTGCCGCAATACCTGCAGGAGCGCGGCGGCTGGATCAACCGCGACGTCGCCTACCGCCTCACCGACTACACCGACCTGATGAGCCGCGAGCTGCTCGGCCTGGTTGAACGTCTGGTCGACACTCAACGAGCCATGGTGCTCGGCGTACCTGGGCCACGCCAGCGGCAAACAGGCGCCTGGTCTGCAAAACCTGCGCTATGCGCGCCAGGCCATGCACCACCTGCTGCTGGCGCACGGCAACATGATTCCCGTGCTGCGCGCCAACGACCCGCAGGCGAAAGTCGGCCTCGTCGCCAACGTCGGCTACGGCACGCCGGCGACCGATGCGCCGGCCGACGCGGAAGCCGCTCGGCTGTTCCAGACGCAGCACAACGCCTGGGTTTTCGACCCATTGTTCAAGCAAAGCTATCCGCGCGAGCTCGACTCGCTGTGGCCGGACAGCGCGCCGCTCGTCTTCGACGGCGACATGGAGACCATCGCCGCACCGATCGATTACCTTGGCATCAACTACTACTTCCGCACCAGCCTGAAGAGCGACGGCGCCAACGGCTTCATCGAAGTGCCGGTGGACGACGTCGAAACCACGCAATTGGGCTGGGAAGTCCACCCGGACGGGCTGGGCCGACTGCTGGTCGAATTCAAGGACACCTACGCCAACCTGCCGCCGATCTACATCACCGAAAGCGGCATGGCCTCGGACGACCAGGTGGTCGACGGCGAGGTCGTCGATACGCAGCGCATCGGTTTCATCGGCGGCCATCTCTGGGCCATCGACCAGGCGATGCGCGAAGGCGTCGACGTGTGCGGCTACTTTGCCTGGTCGTTGCTCGACAACTTCGAATGGTCTTACGGCTACGCGGCGCGCTTCGGCATCGTCCATGTCGACTACGCGACGCAGAAGCGCACGCCGAAGCATAGTGCGCTGACCATCCGTAGATTCCTCGCCGAACGGCGCCGGGAAAACGGCGCCATGGAATCAACTTGATCACTCGCTGCCCGCACGGCAGCCGCATCAAGACGAGCCGCCGGCTCAAACGTTGTTCAATAACCAAAGGAGATCAAACATGTTCAGTACCAGGAAACTGATAGTCGCGCTTCTCGCGGGGTGTGCAGCGATGTCGGCGCAAGCGGCGGGAACGCGCGCGGAAGTGATCCACTGGTGGACTTCCGGCGGCGAATCGGCGGCGATCAAGGAACTCGCGAAGGCTTATACGGCGGCTGGCGGCGAGTGGGTCGACACGGCGATCGCCGGCGGCGAACAGGCGCGCTCGGCGGCGATCAACCGCATGGTCGGCAACAACTCGCCGACCGCCGCGCAATTCAACACCAGCAAGCAGTTCCGCGATCTGATCGACGAAGGCATGCTCAACGATCTCGACGCCATCTCCGGCAAGCAGAACTGGGACGCGATGCTGCCGAAGGCCATCGTCGACACGATCAAGGTCAACGGCCATTACTACGCGGTGCCGGTGAACATCCACAACCCGTCGTGGTTCTGGTATTCCAAAGCGGCCTTCGCCAAGGCCGGCATAACCAGCGAACCGAAATCGATCGACGACTTCTTCGCCGCGCTCGACAAGCTGAAAGCCGCCGGCTTGGTGCCGCTGGCGCTCGGCGGCCAGGCCTGGCAGGAAAAGATGATGTTCGACAGCATCTTCGCCTACGTCGGCGGACCGGATCTGTTCCTCAAGGTCTACCGCGACCGTAACGCCGATGCGATCAACACGCCCGAATTCAAGAAGGTGCTGACCGTCTTCAAGCGCCTGCACGACTACGTCGACGCCGGCTCGCCCGGCCGCAACTGGAACGACGCGACGGCGATGGTGATTTCCGGCAAGGCCGGCGTGCAGATCATGGGCGACTGGGCCAAGGGCGAATTCCTCGCCGCCAACCAGACGGCCGGCAAGGAGTTCGGCTGCTTCATCGGTTTCGACGACAAGGCGCCCTACGTGATCGCCGGCGACGTGTTCATCATGCCGAAGAGCCAGGATGCCAACGTCGTCAAGGCGCAGCAACTGCTGGCCTCGACCATGGTCGCGCCGGCGACGCAGGTGGCGTTCAACAACAAGAAGGGATCGATCCCGATCCGCACCGACGTCGAACACCTCGGCGCTCGACATCTGCGCGCAGCAGGGCATCGCCATCATGAAGGACAAGTCGCGCCAGCTGCCGACCAGCACGATGCTGGTGCCGACCGACGTCGAGGGCGCGATGCAGGACGTGATCACCAACTTCTGGAACAAGAACCAGTCGGTCAACGAAGCCGCCAAGGCGCTCGCCGCCGCGCTGCGCGGATAGAATTTTCAGCGCCGTTCGGAGTCGTCCTCAAGAACGACAAGGCGGCGCTGAAGTATTCGTCACCCCGGCGAAGGCGACCGAAGGAAGTGCAGAGCCCGGGGTCCGGTTCGTTCGACTTCCTGGATTCCGGCATTCGCCGGAATGACGATATTCTTCAGTGCATGGTCCACCAGTTAACTTTCAGGGATCGTCATGCTGGCCAAAAAACCCGGCTGGTGCCGGAACGCCGGAACCTATCTGGCGCTGGTGCCCATGTTCATTACCGTGGTCTTCGTTTACGTCGGCTCGACGCTGTGGTCGTTCCGCGTGTCATTGAGCAGCGCGCGCACCTTTCCGGCCGGCGACTTCGTCGGCCTCACCCAGTACGTCAAGCTGTTCGGCAACGACCGCTGGCTGATGTCGCTCAAGAACGCGGCGATCTTCGGCGTACTGTTCATCAGCCTGTGCCTCGTCCTCGGCTTCCTGCTCGCCGTCTTCCTCGACCAGCGCATCCGCGGCGAGAGCATTTTCCGCACCATCTTTCTCTATCCGTACGCGATGTCCTTCGTCGCCACCGGCCTCGTCTGGCAGTGGATACTCAACCCGACGCTGGGCATCCAGGAAGCCGTCCGCCAGCTCGGCGCCGCCGGCTTCACCTTCAACTGGATCGTCAGCCAGGATCTCGCCATCTACACCATCGTCCTCGCTTCGGTCTGGCAGGCGTCGGGGCTGGCGATGGCGCTGATCCTCGCCGGGCTGCGCGGCGTCGACGAGGAAATCTGGAAGGCGACGCGCATCGACGGCATCCCGCCCTGGCGCGTCTACCTCTCGATCGTGCTGCCGATGATCGGGCCGTCGATCGCCACCGTCTGCGTTCTGCTCTCGGTCAGCGTGGTCAAGCTGTTCGACGCCGTCGTCTCGATGACGCAGGGTGGCCCCGGCACGGCGACCGAAGTGCCGGCCAAGTTCATCATGGATTACCTGTTCGGCCGCGCCAACATCGGCCTCGCCTCGGCCGCGTCGACGGTGATGCTGCTGCTGGTGCTGTCGTTCCTGTTGCCCTGGGTCTATCTGCGCCAGCAGGCGGCGCGCAAGGAGAACAAGCGATGAGCAAGAATGTGCAACTTCAACGCGGCCGTCGCCGCTGGACGCCGGCGCGCGTCGGCACCTACGTCTTCCTCGCCAGCGCCGCCCTCTTCTTCCTGCTGCCGCTCTACGTGATGCTCGTCACCTCGGTCAAGCCGATGGACGAGATCCGCCTCGGCGCGCTCTTCGCCCTGCCGCAGCAGTTCACGCTGGAACCTTGGGTCTCGGCGTGGACGCAGGCCTGCACCGGCCTCGAATGCAACGGCATCCGCGTCGGCTTCTGGAATTCGGTGAAGATCGTCGTGCCGAGCACCGTCTTCTCGATCCTGCTCGGCGCACTCAACGGCTATGCGTTGTCCTTTTGGCGGGTGCGCGGCGCCAATCTGCTCTACGGCGTCCTGATGCTCGGCTGCTTCATCCCCTACCAGGTGATGATGTATCCGCTGGTGCGTCTGCTCGCCAGCCTGTCGCTGTTCAGTTCACTGCCCGGCATCGTGCTGATCCACACGGCGTTCGGCATGCCGGTGATGACGCTGCTCTTCCGCAACTACTACGCCTCGATTCCGATTGAGCTGTTCAAGGCGGCGCGCGTCGACGGCGGTAGTTTCCTGCGCATCTTCGTCGAGCTGATGCTGCCGATGTCGGTGCCGATCATCACCGTCGCCGTCATCATGCAGGTCACCGCCATCTGGAACGACTACATCCTCGGCCTCGTCTTCGCCGGCCGCGACAACCTGCCGATGACCGTTCAGCTCAACAACGTGATCAACACGACCACCGGCGAGCGGCTCTACAACGTCAACATGGCGGCCACCATCCTCACCTCGCTGGTGCCGCTCACCATCTACCTCTTCTCCGGGCGCTGGTTCGTGCGCGGCATCGCCGCCGGCTCGGTCAAGGGCTAACCCGAAGACACAAAAACACAGGAAAACCATGGCACGCGTATCCATCCGCAACCTTCGCATCGGCTACGGCGGGGCGAACATCATCGACAACCTCGACCTCGACGTGAACGACGGCGAATTCCTCGTCCTGCTCGGCCCGTCCGGCTGTGGCAAATCGACGTTGCTGCACAGCATCGCCGGGCTGGTCGACGTGCGCGACGGCAGCATCCACATCGACGACGCCGACGTCACCTGGGCCGACCCGAAGGACCGCTCGATCGGCATGGTCTTCCAGTCCTACGCGCTCTATCCGACGATGAACGTCGAGCGCAACCTGTCGTTCGGCCTGCGCATCGGCGGCGTGGCCAAGGACGAGATCAGGAAGCGCGTCGACTTCGCCGCCAAACTGCTGCACCTCACCGACTACCTCGACCGCAAGCCGTCGCAACTCTCCGGCGGCCAGCGCCAGCGCGTCGCCATCGGCCGGGCGCTGGTGCGCGACGCCGGCGTCTATCTCTTCGACGAACCGCTGTCCAACCTAGACGCCAAGCTGCGCGCCGAACTGCGGCGCGAACTCAAGCGCCTGCACCAGGAAATCGGCTCGACCATGATCTACGTGACGCACGACCAGGTCGAGGCGCTGACGCTGGCCAACCGCATCGCCGTCATGCGCGACGGTCACATCCAGCAGATCGATACGCCGGAAGCGATCTACGAGCGCCCGGCCAATCTCTTCGTCGCCGGTTTTCTCGGCTCACCGAGCATGAACTTCGTGCGCGGCCAACTCGCCCGCGAAAACGGCGCCGCGATCTTCCGGGCGGGCGGCCTGGTGCTGGAGATTCCGGACGGCGTTTTCGACCGGCCAACCGAACTTTCGCCGGCCGGCCGCCCCGCCGTTCTCGGCTTCCGCCCCGAGCACGTCACGCTATCGGGCGGAGCGGGCGACCGAAGCGACGAAGGGCTGGACGCCAGCGTATCGGTGACCGAGCCGATGGGCGACCACCAGATCGTCTGGCTCGATTTCGAACGCCAGGCGATCGCGCTGACGACCGACAAGCAGGCGCCCATCCGGCCCGATCAGCGGGTACGCTTCCGCATCGACCGCCGGAGCGTCTCGGTTTTCGACGCCGAGAGCGAACGCCGGCTGTAGGCCATCGACCCTGATCCGGGCCGGGCCGGCCATGACTGCCGCCCGGTGTGGCGCCGAGGGTCCCTGCGCGCCACGACCTTATACCACCCATCGATGCCCGAAAGGCGGGCCGCCTTGCCCTGCCGCTCGTCCCGGCGTACGCTCGGATTCCTTCTGTCCAGGCCCCCAGAAATTCCAGACGACATGCCGACGAGAATCACCATCGCCATCGACAACAGCGTCCCGACCCATTCGACACAACCTTTCGTCGGGGAACACGGCCTCAGCATCCTGATTGAAACCGGCGACACCCGCCTTCTGCTCGATACGGGACAAACCGGCGCCGTAGTCCACAACCTGAGCCTGCTGGGTGTATCGCCCTCATCCATCGATCACGTCATTCTCAGCCACGGCCACTACGACCACACCGGCGGCCTTGCGTCCTTACTGGCCCACGCGCGCAAGACGATGCCGGTCTATCTCCACGACGATGCGTTCCAGCCGCGCTTTTCCCTTTCCGACGGCCAGCGACGATTCGTCGGCATCCCGTTCCGGCAGGCGCATCTCAGCGCGCTCGGGGCGGATTTCCGTCCGCTCCGCGAAGCGCAGGAAATCCTTCCCGGCTTCTGGCTGAGCGGGTCCGTTCCGCGCGTCACGCCGTTCGAAACAGGCGATGCACGCCTGGTTGTCCATGACACAACCTGTAATTGCGACCGACAGGATGCCATCGCCGACGACATGGCGCTTTTCTGCGCCACCGGCGAAGAGGGAAAGAACGGTGGCCGAGGCTTGGTCGTCATCAGCGGATGCACGCACTCCGGCCTCGTCAACATGGTCAGGCACGGCCTTGCCGTTACCGGCGCCAAGCGGTTGGCAGGCTGGATCGGCGGCACGCATCTCGGTCCGGCATCAGCCAGGCAGCAGGAGCAAACGATCGACGAATTGCAGACCCTCTCTCCCGATTTCGTTATCGCCGGCCATTGCACCGGGTTCAGGATGATGGCCCGGTTGTACGCGGTTTTCGGCGAGCGCTTCATTCCCGGCCATGTCGGTACAACTATCGAGTTTTGACCATCATCGCGACAAACCGGCATCGCTGAAATTCCGGCAAACAATACCGACCAACGAGCACCAATCGATTCCACCATGAAACTCGTCAACTGCACCCTCGAACGCCACGGCCCGGCTATCCTCGCCATCCTCAACGAAGCCATCGTCAACTCGACCGTGGTTTACGACTACAAACCGCGCCCGCCGGAAAGCATGGTCGGCTGGTTCGCCGGCAAGACGGCGGGCAACTTCCCGGTCATCGGACTGGAGGCGGATAGCGGCGAGTTGCTCGGCTTCGCCACCTACGGCACCTTCCGCGCCTGGCCGGCCTACAAGTATTCGGTCGAACACTCGGTGTACGTACATCATGCGCAGCGCGGCCACGGCTACGGGACGACGCTGCTGCAAGCGCTGATCGAGCGCGCCCGCGCGCAGGGGTTGCATCTCCTGATCGGCGGCATCGACAGCACCAACGCGGGCAGCATTTCGCTGCATACCCGCCTCGGTTTCGTGCATGCCGGCACGATCACGCAGGCCGGCTTCAAATTCGACCGCTGGCTTGATCTCGCGTTCTACCAGCTGACGCTCGAAACGCCACGCGAGCCGGTCAACGGCTGAGCGGATTCGATCAATCCGGGAACAACGCCAATACCCGTTCAGCCATCGCCGCGCCGAGCCGCCGGTGCGCATTACCGCTGTAGTGAAGGCCGTCCGCCGGATCCACCGCGATGATCCGGCCGACGTCGATCAGCGGACAGCCGCAGCGCGCGGCGACCTCCGCGTAGCGTCGCCCGAAGTTGAACGGATTTTTCCCGGGCACCGGCGAACATTTCCGCCAGGTCGCCCTGCGGATCGATCGGCGGCGGCGCGGCGAGCAGGATGGCCGGCGCCTTCCCGTCCACGCCCCACCCGGTATGCTGGATGGTCTGCACCAGACGTTCCCCGCCCGCTGCGATGTCCAGCGCGGGCAACGCGAAGCGCGCCTTCAGGTCGTTGGTGCCCAGCATCAGGATCACGAGGTCGATCGGATGATGGCTTTCCAGGCACGCCGTCAGATAAGTCAGGCCATTCTTGTGGCCGCCTTCGAGCGGATCGTCCCACACCGTCGTCCGCCCGTTCTGCCCCTCCTCGACCACATGGAAACGGCTACCGAGTTGGGCGGCCATGACGCCGGTCCAGCGCACGTCGCGCGGATAGCGTTCGGCGCTGATCGGCGCGTATCCCCAGGTGTTCGAGTCGCCGAAGCAAAGAATCTGTCGTGTTTGCATGGCCGGATCACGCGGCCCGCAACGATTCGACCAGCGCGACGTACTGGTTCATCGCTTCATCGCCGGCCGTTCCTTTGATCGCGGCCCAGGCGTCGTATTTCGCGCGGCCGACCATGTCGGTAAAGCCGGGACGCTTGCCCTCGACGTCGCCCGCTGTCGCCTGCTTGTAGAGCGCATAGAGTCTCAACAGGGTCGCGTTGTCCGGACGCTCGTTCAGCGTTTTGGAATCGGCAACCGCGGCCTCGAAACGTGCTTTCAGATCACTCATGGCATTCCCCTTTGTGGATTGAACAAGCGGACGAAAAACGGATGCGCTCAGCGGGCGCGGCGACGGTGCGCTTCGTAGAGGCACACGCCGGAAGCGACTGAAACGTTCAGGCTCTGTACCGATCCGAGCATCGGAATCGTCACCAGCTGATCGCACGTTTCGCGCGTCAGGCGGCGCATGCCGTCGCCCTCAGCGCCCAGCACCCAGGCGGTCGCTTCGGGCCATTGCGCGGCATAGATGTCTTCCCGGGCTTCGGCATCGGTGCCGATCACCCAGATTTCGCGTTCCTGCAACTCGCGCAGGGTGCGCGCCAGGTTGGTCACCGTGATGTACGGCACGCTCTCGGCCGCGCCGCTGGCAACCTTGATCGCCGTCTGCGTCAGCCCGACCGCGCGATCCTTCGGCGCGATCACGGCATGCGCGCCGACCGCGTCGGCCACGCGCAGGCAAGCGCCGAGGTTGTGCGGATCCTGGATGCCGTCGAGCACCAGCAGGAAAGCCGGCTCTTCCAGCGTATCGAGCACGTCGTCGAGCGTGACATGGCGCGATTCGCCCGAAACGCGCGCCACCACGCCCTGATGGCGCATGCCGCCGGCCATGCCTTCGAGCCGTTTGGCATCGACCGGGATGATCTTGACCTTCTGCAACTCGGCGTGGCGCATGAGATCGCGCGCGCGCGCGTCATGCCGCTCGGCGTCGATGAAGATCTCCAGGATGGCGTCCGGCTGATGGCGAAGCTTGGCGATGATGGCGTGAAAGCCGTGGATGAAGCTGGTTTGTGACATCGGGATTCTCTGGTGCGGGATCGAGCCGCTATTCTACCTTGCGTTCGGCAGGCGCCCGCCGGGCGAGGCGCCTGCCAGCAGCCGCCTGGGCCGCCTAATGGTGCTTTTTCGCCACTGCCCGCTTGTTTGTCTTGGCGACCGGCTTCGTTCCTGCCGCCGGCTTGGCCTTGGCACGCGAAGACGGTTTGGCTGGAGCCTTCTCCGTTCTCTTTGCCACCGCCTTGAACGCCGGCTGCACCGCGCTCGCGGTCGTCACGGCTTGCTGTTCCGCCAGGACAAAATCGATGCGCCCGCTTTCCAGGTCGGCGCGCACCACGCGCACGCGCACCCGGTCGCCGAGGCGGAAACGCTTGCCGCTGCGCTCGCCCAACATCTGATGCTTGACGTTGTCGAACTGGAAGTAGTCCTCGCCCAGTTCCGAGACGTGCACCAACCCTTCGACATAGACCGAATCGAGCGCGACGAAAATGCCGAACGGCACCACGGCCGAAATCGCCCCGTCGAACTCCTCGCCGACGCGATCGCGCATGTAATAGCACTTGAGCCAGTTGTTGACGTCGCGCGTCGCCTCGTCGGCACGCCGCTCGGTGGTCGAACAATGCAGGCCGATGTCGTCCCACTTGCCCGGCGTGTAATGCGTGCCTTCGAGTACAGCCTTGATCGAGCGATGGACCAGGAGGTCGGGATAGCGCCGGATCGGCGAGGTGAAGTGCGTGTAGTGCTCGTAGGAGAGCCCGAAATGGCCGACGTTGTCCGGGCTGTACATGGCCTGGCGCAGCGAGCGCAGCATGACCGTCTGCAGCAGTTGGGCATCGGGGCGCTCCTTGATCTTCTCCAGCAGCGCGCCATAGTCCTTGGCCGTCGGGTTCTCGCCGCCCGGCAGGCCGAGTCCGAATTCGTGCAGGAAGCTGCGCAGCGCCTCCAGCTTCTCCGGGGTCGGTCCTTCATGGATCCGGTAGAGGCACGGCTGCTTGTGTTTCTGCAGGAAAGCCGAGGCGCACACGTTCGCCGCCAACATGCATTCCTCGATCAGCCGGTGCGCGTCATTGCGCTGCACCGGAACGATGTTCTCGATCTTGCCCTGATCGTTGAACAGCATCATCGTCTCGATCGTCTCGAAATCGATCGCACCCCGTTTGTGGCGCGCCTTGAGCAGCACCTGGAACAGTGCGTACAAGGATTGCAGTTGCGGCAACAACTCACGATGGACCTCGTTCTCCGGCTGCGCGCCGCCGTCGAGCCAGTTCCAGACCTGGTTGTAGGTCAGGCGCGCTCTGGAACGGAAAACGGCCGGGTAGAACGAATAGGTCTTGATCTTGCCGGTCAACCCGATATTCATGTCGCACACCATCGCCAGGCGGTCGACTTCAGGATTGAGCGAACACAGGCCGTTCGACAGTTTTTCCGGCAGCATGGGAATCACCCGGCGCGGGAAGTAAACCGAATTGCCGCGCTGCATCGCCTCGCGGTCGAGCGCCATGCCGGGCCGCACGTAATGGCTGACATCGGCAATCGCCACGACCAACCGCCAGCCGCGACCATCCTTTTCGGCGAACACCGCATCGTCGAAATCCTTGGCCGTTTCGCCGTCGATTGTCACCAACGGTAGATCACGAATGTCCTTGCGCCCTGCCCACTCGTTCTTCCTGACCTTGTCCGGCAGCGCCTTCGTTTCCGCGACAACCGCCGGCGAAAACTCGAACGGCAACTCGTGCTTGCGCAATGCGATTTCAATCTCCATGCCTGGATCGGCATAGTCGCCGAGCACTTCGATGATCTTGCCGATCGGCTGCGAATGGCGGTTCGGCTGTTCGATGATTTCGACCATCACCACCTGCCCGGCGCGCGCCTTATGCTTCCGGTCCGGAACCACCAGGATGTCCTGATTGATGCGCCGGTTCTCGGGAACGACCACCGTAATACCGTGCTCGACCAGGACACGCCCGACCACCTTGCTGTTCGCCCGTTCCAACACTTCGACGATGACGCCTTCGCGCCGCCCCTTGCGATCGACGCCGATCACCCGAGCTAGCGCGCGGTCCCGGTGCAAGACCTTGGTCATCTGCTTGGCATCGAGGAAGAGATCGTCGCCGCCGTCGTCCGGCACCAGGAAGCCGTAGCCGTCCGAATGCCCTTCGATGCGTCCGGCGATCAGGCTGGCGCGCTCGGGCACGATGTACGCGTCCTTCCGATTGCGCATCAGCTGTGCCTCGCGCTCCATCGCGGCCAACCGCCGCTGGAACATGTCGTATTCGTGCTTGTGGATATCCAGCAGGACGCAGAGTTCGGAAAAGCCGACCGGCTTGCCCTGCTCTTCGAGCACACTCAGGATGTACTCGCGGGACGGCAACGGTTGCTCGTACTTCGCCGCCTCACGATGGAAGTACGGATCGCTCTTTCTGATTTTCGATAGTTTTTTGATTGACATTTAATTTTGATCCTTTAGAATCTCGCCTTCGCTGGAGATGCCCAGGTGGCGAAATTGGTAGACGCGCTAGGTTCAGGTCCTAGTGGTGGCAACACTGTGGGGGTTCGAGTCCCTTCCTGGGCACCAAGTAAAACAGCAACTCCGGCAACACAATCCTGACAAACCCGCACCGCGAAATCGCGCTGCGGGTTTTTTGTTTTTCGATGCTGCCCGCGATGATGTTGGCGCCCTCTTCCCCGACATCACGCGGCCGGCTGCATCGCTTGCATGATCGCCGCCGCCAGCGCCGGGGAGGATTGCGCGCCGGAGACGGCCAACCGGCGCTGGAAGATGAAGAAGGGTACGCCGGTCACACCGAGTTTCCCCACCTTTTCCACCAGCGACTTGACCTGCCGCTCGGACTCGTCGCCCGCCAGAAATTCGGCGATATCGTCCTTGTCTTCACCGCATTCGGCGGCGATGGCAGCCAACGTCGCGCCATCGCCGATGTCCTCGCCGCGCTGGAAGTGCGCGACGAAAAGCCGCTCGACCAGCGCCTCGACTTCGTCGGGATGATGCCCGATCGACTGCACGCGATAGACCAGCCGATGCGCAAGCAAGGTATTCGGCCGGGTGGCGATCCGGTCGAAATTGAATTCGACGCCGGCATCGCGCCCGGCCGCCGCGACGTCGGCCTGGATGCGGTTGACCTGCTTCGCCCCGCCAAACTTGGCTTCGAGATAGGCGAGATACGACTCTCCGGCCTTCGGCGTATCGGGGTTGAGGAAGTAGGGAAGCCAGTTGATCTGGAATTCGGCATCGGGATGCGTTTCCTTCACCAGCGCCAGCGCGCCCTTCAAACGCGCCTTTCCGATGAAGCACCAGGGGCAGACAAGGTCGGAAACGATATCAATCGCAACATTCATGTAGGTATTCCCGGTTTCTCTCGATTTCCATGATTCAGGCGTCCCGACGCCGGGACAGTTCCGCCTGCGCATTTTCACCGCGCACGGCGGCGGCAAGTTCCTTCTCGACGATCGTCTTGCCGATCGGCGCCAGCGCGATACCGGCCAACTTGAGGTGCTGAATGCCGAACGGGATTCCGATGATCGTGATAAAGCATGCCGCGGCGGATAGTACATGACCGATCGCCAGCCACAAGCCGGCAAGCAGAAACCAGATGATATTCCCGATCAGACCCAGACCGCCGGTCCCGATATCTTCCTTTCCCGACAAATCCTTGCGGCTCACCGCCTCCTTGCCGAACGGCCAGAAAGCGAACTGCCCGATGACGAAACAAGCCTTGCCCCAGGGGATGCCCACGATGGAAACGAAAGCCAGCAAACCGACCAGCCACCAGCCGAGTCCCATCAGGACGCCGCCCATGATGAACCAAAGCAAATTCCCGAGTGTGCGCATATTCCTATTTCTCCAGTTTCAGTCAGCCGACACCTGCCGCGCTACGCCGTCATTCTGGCGCGCAAATCGTCGGGGATCGGCACGGATTTTCCGGTTGCCACGTCCATCCACACGATTTTCGCCTCTCCGGTCGCATAAAGCGTGTCGTCGCCCTGGACAAGGATCTCGTAGCTCGTATGGACGCTGCTTCGTCCCAGCGCGCCGAAGTACATCCTGATCTCGACGGTGCCCGGATAGGTCAACGGGATCAGGAAAGTGCAACTGGCGTTGATCAGTACCGGGGCCGAGCCTTTCGGCTGAACGGTGACGCCGACGCTCGCCAGATACTCGACGCGCACCTGCTCCATGTAACGAAAATACAGCGTGTTGTTCGACATGCCGGTAGGCGTCCATGTCGCCCCAGCGAATCGGAATATAACTGGTATAGGCAAGCACTTTGGGCGGGTGGGCATGCTCCATGACGACTCCTTGAGCAGGGTGGGAACTCGGCAACTTGACGGCGCAACGTCATTTTCCATACGATACCGTATTGAAAAGCGCACCACAACCCGACCGCATACGACTCGTCGCGCCGCTCGACAGCTCACGACGTCCCGAGCCGGGAAAATGAGGTAAACGATGCAACGAGAATCCATGGAATACGATGTCGTGATCGTGGGCGGCGGGCCGGCCGGCCTTGCCGCCGCAATCCGCTTGAAACAACTGGCGACCGAGAAGAATCAGGAGATCAACGTCTGCCTGATCGAGAAAGCCGCCGAGATCGGCGGGCACATTCTCTCTGGCGCGATCATGGACCCGCGTGCGCTCGGCGAACTGTTTCCCGACTGGAAAAACCTGGGCGCACCACTCAATACGGCGGTCGGAGAAGACCGCTTCCTGATGCTTACGCCAAGCGGCGACGTTCGCGTCCCCAACTGGATGCTGCCGGACTGCCTGCACAACGGCGGCAACTACATCATCAGCCTGGCCAACCTCTGCCGCTGGCTCGGCAAGCAGGCGGAAGCGCTCGGCATCGAAATCTATCCCGGCTTTGCCGGCGCCGAAGTGCTGTACGGCGCCGACGGCTCGGTCGTTGGCGTCGCCACCGGCGACATGGGACGGCTCAAGGACGGCAGCGAGGGGCCGGCCTTCCAGCCGGGCATGGAGCTGCGTGCCCGCTACACACTGTTCGCCGAGGGCTGCCGCGGGCATCTGGGCAAGCAGATCGAAGCGCGCTTCGGACTTTGCAAGGATTGCGAACCTCAAGTCTATGGTTTGGGCATCAAGGAACTGTGGGAAATCAAGCCGGAAAAGCATCAAGCCGGTCTCGTCATCCATTCCGCCGGCTGGCCGCTCGACAACCAGACCTATGGCGGCGGCTTCATGTACCATCTGGAGGACAATCTCGTCTCGGTCGGCCTGGTCACCGGTCTCGGCTACAGCAACCCCTACCTCTCGCCCTACGAGGAGTTCCAGCGGCTGAAGACGCATCCGGCGTATCGCCGTTTCCTCGAAGGCGGCAAACGCATTGCGTACGGCGCGCGCGCAATCAGCGCCGGCGGACTGCAATCGATGCCGAAAACGATCTTCCCGGGCGGCGCCCTGATCGGCGACGACGCGGGCTTCCTCAACGCCTCGCGCATCAAGGGCTCGCACGGCGCGATCAAATCCGGAATGCTGGCCGCCGAGGCCTGCTTCGACGCGCTTGGCGCCGGCCGCGGCGGCGACGAGCTGACCGCCTACCCGCAGGCCTTCCGGCGCAGCTGGCTGTACGAGGAACTGCACAAGGCAAGGAACTTCAAGCCGTTGATGGCCAAGGGGCTGATTGCCGGCAGCGTGCTGTTCAGCATCGACCAACTCCTGCTGCGCGGGAAAGCGCCGTGGACGCTGCATCACCCCGGCGCCGACCACGTCCAGCTCAAGCGCAAGGCCGACAGCACGCCGATCGACTACCCGAAACCGGACGGCGTGATCACCTTCGACCGCCTGTCGTCGGTTTTCCTGTCGAACACCAACCACGAGGAAGATCAGCCCTGCCATCTGCAACTCAAGGACGCGGCGGTCCCGATCAAGTTCAACCTGGCTCTCTACGACGCGCCCGAGCAACGCTACTGCCCAGCCGGCGTCTACGAGATCGTGCCGGGCGAGGACGCGGCACCCCGATTGCAGATCAACGCGCAGAACTGCGTTCACTGCAAGACGTGCGACATCAAGGACCCGTCGCAGAACATCAACTGGGTGGTGCCGCAAGGCGGCGAAGGGCCGAACTATTCCAACATGTGACGCACGCCTCCGGCGTCGCCGAAAGCCGCCGTCCGCGACCGCTCAGCCCTCGAGGGCGATCGCGATCGAGTAGATCTCGTCGCCCGAGGCGGCGATGATTTCAGACACCATGCTCTGGTCGAGACCCAGCGCAACCGCGCTGTTGGAGAGCGGGATCACGCGCGCATCGAGTTCGTCGAACGGGTCGGGACGCGGCGAAACGACGCCGGCGATGAACAGAATGTCGCCCATCGTCGCCGGCGGCATGGTGCCGCTGAATTGCCGCGACGCAAGCACGGCTTCCACGACCGAGTGCGGCAGATTGAGTTCGCCAAGAATGCGTTCCGTCGTCCGTTCGGCCAGGTCGTTGATCGTCTCGGCGAGGACGACGGTGTCTTCGAGCAGGGCGGGGAATTCGGCGGCGCGCGAGAGCAGGTAGAAACGTCCCAGATCATGCACGATCCCGGCGAACATCACCTCGTCGGCATTCAGGCGCGTCAGCTTCTTGGTCAGCACGTAGGACAGCGCGGCGACGTGAACGCTGCGTTCCCACAGGCGATTCGACAGCTCGCGGGTCGCCACGTGGCGTTGCGAATGGCGCAGCTGATCCATGATCAGCACCATCGCCAGCGCCTTGATCGGGTCCATGCCGACGCGCACGACCGCCTGACGCACGTCGCGCACGACCATGTTGCTAGGATTGAGCGCCACCGAATTGGCCAGACGGATGACCTTGGCCGACAACAGCGGCTCGGCGACGACGATCTTGGCCAACGCCGACAGCCCGATATCCGGATTCTCCACGGCCTTGAGCACGCGGCGGCTCGCATCCAGGCTGGTCGGAAAACTGAGTTCGCCAACCGTCGCCGCGCTGATCGTGCGACGGAACGCCACTACCGCATCCTGAATCGTCTGAATCACGTCGCACTCCTTCGCAGTCGAATACCTGTCCGCATTCTAAACTCATGCGGACGTCTTTTGAGCAAAGTACGGCGATCGGCCGTGCTACGGCCAGGCTCGGAATCAGTACTGGTCCAGCGGCATCGCCATGACCGCGCCTGCGCCGTCGATCACCGTCGCCGCAAGCCCGTCGGCCTGCGCCAGCAGATGGTCTGCGTAGAAGCGTGCGGTGATGATTTTGGCCGAATAGAAGGGATCGGCGCCGTCACCGTCGCCGGCGTCGATCCGCGCCTGGGCGGCCAACGCGGCGCGCGCCATCTGCCAGCCGCCGGCGACGACGCCGAAGAGCCGCAGGAAGGGCACGGCGCTCGCCGATGCGCTGCGGATGTCCGCGGCAAAGGTTTCAACCACCCATGCACCGGCGCGAGTCAATGCATCGATGGCAACGGTCAGCCGCATACCGATGGCCTTGAGGTCGGCGTTATCCGACCTGGCGAGTTCCTGCTCGACCGCGCGCATCATGCCGAGCACGACCCGGAAAACGGCACCGCCGTCGCGCGCCATCTTGCGGCCGATCAGGTCGTTGGCCTGAATGCCGGTCGTCCCTTCGTAGATCGTCGAGATGCGCGAGTCGCGCAGATATTGCGCCGCGCCGGTCTCCTCCATGTAGCCCATGCCGCCGTGCACCTGGATGCCGAGCGAGGCGACCTCGATCCCGATCTCGGTGCTCCAGCCCTTGACCACCGGAATCATCAGATCGACGAAGGCCTGATTGCGTTTGCGCTGGTCGGCGTCGGGGTGGCAAGTCGCCGCATCGTGCGCGCCGGCCACCACGTAAGCGAGCGCGCGGGTGGCCTCGGCCTGCGCGCGCATGGTCATCAGCATGCGCCGCACGTCCGGATGCGCGATGATCGGCACGCGCGGTCCGCCGCGCGTGCCGATGTCGGTTCCCTGAATCCGCTCGCTGGCGTAGTCGCGCGCGCGCTGGTACGCACGCTCGCTGACCGATACACCTTCCATGCCGACGCCGAAGCGGGCGACGTTCATCATCACGAACATGTATTCGAGGCCGCGATTCTCCTCGCCGACCAGGTAACCGACCGCGCCGCCGTGTTCGCCGAAGGCCATCACCGCCGTCGGACTCGCGTGGATGCCGAGCTTGTGCTCGATCGACACGCACCACGCGTCGTTGCGCTCACCGAGGCTGCCGTCGGTGTTCACGAGGAACTTCGGCACGATGAACAGCGAGATGCCCTTGACGCCTTCCGGCGCTGTCGGTGCGCGCGCCAGGACAAGGTGGACGATGTTGTCCGCCATGTCGTGCTCGCCGTAGGTGATGAAGATCTTCTGGCCGAAGACGCGATAGCTGCCGTCAGCCTGCGGTTCGGCGCGCGTGCGCACAGCGGCCAGGTCCGAGCCGGCGCCGGGCTCGGTGAGATTCATCGTCCCCGTCCATTCGCCGGTGACCATTTTCTCGAGGAAGGTCTTCTTGAGCGTATCGGAACCCGACAGCACCAGCGCGTCGATCGCGCCGCCGGTCAGCAGCGGACAGAGCGAGAAGGCGTGGTTGGCCGACTTCCACATTTCCGCCACCGGCGTCGCCACCAGCCGCGGCAAACCCTGCCCGCCCCACTCCGGTTCGCTGCCGAGCGCCGTCCAGCCACTTTCGGCGAACAGCTTGTAGGCTTCCTTGAACCCCTTGGGCGTCGTCACCCTACCTTCGGAAAACCGCGCACCTTCCTTGTCGCCCGAGGCATTGAGCGGTGACAGGACCGCTTCAGCGAATTTCGCGGCCTCCTCGAGGATGGCGTCGACCACGTCCGGCGTCGCTTCTTCGCAGCCGGGCAGCTTCGACAACGCTTCCAGCCCGGCCAATTCCTTCAGCACGAACTGCATGTCACGAATCGGCGCACGGTATTCGCTCATTTCACCCCCCTGTCTGGATCAAGCACTCCCGGAAAAACGATTCTTCATGCCGCGCTGATCTACAGAGCAGCGGTCAGCGCCGGTACGACCTCGAAGAGGTCGCCGACGAGGCCATAGTCGGCAACCTGGAAGATCGGCGCGTCGGCGTCCTTGTTGATGGCGACGATCACCCGGCTCTCCTTCATGCCGGCCAGATGCTGGATGGCGCCGGAGATGCCGACCGCGATGTAGAGCTGCGGCGCGACGATCTTGCCGGTCTGCCCGACCTGATAGTCGTTCGGCACGAAGCCGGCATCGACGGCGGCGCGCGACGCGCCCATCGCCGCGCCGAGTTTGTCGGCGAGCGGTTCCAGCAGCGTGCGGAAGTTCTCGGCGCTGCCCAAACCGCGCCCGCCGGAAATCACGACCTTGGCGGCGGCCAGTTCCGGGCGCGCCGACTGCGTGAGTTCGCGCGATACCAGCGTGCTGCGTCCGAAGTCCAACCCGGCGTCGATCGCCACGACAGCCGCCGAACCGCCCTGCCCGGCTGCCTCGAACGTCGTCGTGCGCACGGTGATTACCTTGACCGCATCGAGCGACTGCACCGTCGCCAGCACATTGCCGGCATAGATCGGACGCACGAAGATATCGGGCGACTCGACGGCGACGATGTCCGACACCTGCGCCACGTCGAGCAGCGCCGCCACGCGCGGCATGAAGTTCTTGCCGGCGGTGGTCGCGGCAGCGAGGACGTGACTGTAGCCGGACGCCTTGGCCACGACCAGTGCCGCGACGTTCTCCGGCAGTTGGTCGGCATATTGTGGCGCGTCGGCGAGCAGCACTTTCGCGACGCCGGCGATCTTCGTGGCCTCGTCCGCAGCCGCCGCACAAGCCTTTCCAGCAACCAGTAGATGAATTTCGCCACCGATCCGCGCCGCTGCCGTCACAGCATTAAGCGTCGCGCTCTTGATTGAAACGTTGTCGTGTTCAGCGATAACCAGAATGCTCATGTCAGATCACCTTCGCTTCGTTCTTGAGTCTGGCGATCAGCTCGCCCACATCGGCCACCTTGATGCCGGCGACCCGTTTGGCCGGTTCGGCCACCCGTAGCGTCGTCAGACGCGGTGCCACATCGACGCCCAGCGCGTCCGGCGTCAGCGTATCGAGCGGTTTCTTCTTCGCCTTCATGATGTTGGGCAGCGACGCATAACGCGGCTCGTTCAGCCGGAGGTCGGAACTGATCACAGCCGGCAGGGTCACGGCGACCGTCTCCAGGCCGCCGTCGATTTCACGTACGACGGTCGCCTTGCCGTCGGCGACCGAAACCCTGGAGGCGAAGGTTGCCTGCGGCCAGCCGAGCAGCGCGGCCGTCATCTGACCGGTCTGGTTGGCGTCATCGTCGATCGCCTGCTTGCCGCAGAGGACGATCTGCGGCGCCTCGCGCGCGCAGACCGCCTTCAATAGCTTGGCGACGGCCAGCGGCTGCAAGTCGGCATCCGCCTCGATCAGGATGGCGCGATCGGCACCGAGCGCCAACGCGGTACGCAAGGTTTCCTGGCAAGCCGCGACGCCGGCCGACACGGCGACGACCTCGGTCGCGACGCCGGCCTCCTTGAGCCGGACTGCCTCCTCGACGGCGATTTCATCGAAGGGATTCATCGACATCTTGACGTTCGCCAGATCGAGCCCCGAGCCATCGGCCTTGACGCGGACCTTGACGTTGTAATCGACGACTCGCTTGACCGGAACAAGAATCTTCAAAGCTGATCTCCTCTGTATTGCGCGACGAAAGCACGGCTGCCGAGCCGGCTGACAGTTGGTTTGACACGAAATTCATCCGGCACGACAATAGCCCATACTCAACAGTATGGTCGAGCATACGGTTCGGTATGGTCGCTGTCAACATGGATTAAACGCCCGTTTGAATATAGCCCAGCAAAAAGCCGCTTGAAAGGACAACGCTGTAATGAAAACAGTTCCAGCCAAACCAAGAACACAACTCGATCGCGGCGGGTGGATCGATGGCGCGATCGAGGCGCTGGCCGAGGAAGGACTGCCCGGGATGCGCGTCGAGGCGCTCGCCAAGCGTTTCGGCGTCACCAAAGGCAGCTTCTACTGGCACTTCAAGGATCGCCAGGATCTCTGCCTGGCGATGCTGCAGACCTGGAAGGACGGCCGTATCCGCGACATCGACAAGCAGGCCGCGCTACCGGCCGGCAGCGAGTGCGAACAGTTGCAGCAGATCATCGATGTCTACAGCGCCAACCGCAGCCGCAAGGGAATTGCCATCGAACTCGCCGTGCGCGACTGGGCGCGGCGCGACCCGCAGGCGAGCGCGGTGGTGGAGGAAGTTGACAGCTACCGCCTGGACAGCGCGCGCAGACTCTTTGTCGCCACCGGACTCTCGGACGGCGAAGCGAAGAGCCGCAGCCTCCTGCTCTATGCGTACGTCTTCGGCCAGAGCCTGATGGCCTACGACCGCTTCGACCCGAAGATCATCGACATCAAACAGTGGATTTCCCGCTATATTGTCTCCGGCGAAACCGCCCGGCGCACCGACGTTCAGGAGCCTCCGGCCGGATGACCCGCCGGCCGGCGCCGCCGTGAAGCGCCGAATGCACATAGCGTTTATGATGCGGATATGTTTTTTCGGTAACAGCCCATGCGTCTCGTCGATCCAGACCGCTATGCCGCGCTGAAAGCGACCGGCAAACTGCCTTCGCCGAAGGGGGTTGCCCTATCGATCATCCGCCTGCTGCAGCGCGACGACTTCCGCATCGGCGACCTCGTCCGCCTCGTCCAGTCCGATCCGGCCATCGCCGGCCGCATCCTGTACTTCGCCAACGCCGCCGCCTTCGGGCGCTCGCGTCCGATCGTCTCGTTGCAACGCGCCATCGTCGCCCTCGGTTCGTTTCGCGTGCGCGATCTCGTCATTGGGCTGTCGGTCATGCACAGCCACCGCAACGGCACGTGCAGCGAATTCGACTACGAAGGGTTCTGGGGCCATTCGCTGGCGACCGGCATCGCTTGCCAGGAACTGGCGCACTTCGCGCAGATCGCCAGCGAAGAACTGTTCACCATCGGCCTGCTCGCGCGCGTCGGCGAGCTCGCCCTGGCCACGCTCTATCCCGACGAATACGCGGGAATCCTGATCAAATGCCAGAATGAGCGCGGTGAAATCGCCGCGCTCGAACAGCAGCGCTTCGCCATGGATCACCACGAACTCGGCGCGACCTTGCTCAACGAGTGGGGCCTGCCCGACGTGCTGATTCAGGCCGCCTTCCATCACGAAAATCCAGACGCAGCGGGTTTCGCCGATGGCTCGCGCGTGCAGACGCTGACCCATTCCTTGAGTTTCGCCAGCGCGCTCGCCCACCTCTGCATGGTCGACGAGGAATCGCGCTGGAGCCTGCTGCCGGGGTTGCTGGCGCGCGCGGCACGGCTCGGCATCGGTGGCGAAGTTCTCAACGAACTCGTTGACCGCATGGTCGAACGCTGGCGCGAATGGGGCGCCAAGCTGCAGGTGCGCACGCAGGACGTGCCGCCGTTCGCCGAGATCCTCGCGGCGACGCCGCCGATGCGGCGCATGGGCAACGGCAGCGCTGGCGATACGGAGAACAGGCGCTCGCGCGGACCGTGCCTCAACGTCCAGCTGGTCGGCATCCCACTCGCGGAACTGCAACCGCTGATGCAGCAGATCGAGAAACTCGGGCACCAGCCCATCCTGATCGACGACACGAAGGAAGCGCTCAACCAGGTGTTGCGCCGCCCGGCCCAGGTCATCATCGCCGATATCCGCATGCCGGTTCAGGATGCCGTCGAGTTCTGCCGCAACCTGCGCCAGAGCGCGGCCGGCAAGGAAAGCCATGTCCTGCTGCTGGCCTCGCCGGCGTTCGAACACCGGACGCTCGAGGCGATCGATGCCGGCGCCGATGACGTGCTGATCAAGCCGGTCAACGAGCAGACGTTGCGCGTGCATCTGAACACGACGGCGCGCATGACGATGCTGCGCGAGGAAATGCATCGCGAGCGGCTCGGTGTCATGCGCTCGACCGACGAACTCGCCGTCGCCCAGAAGCGCTTGCTGCAGGATGCGCTGACCGACACGCTGACGCAGCTCCCGAATCGGCGCAACGGCCTGGATTTCCTCGCCTCGGAGTGGGTTTTCGCGCAATCGAGCGGTGCGCCGCTGGCCTGCTTGATGCTCGACATCGATCACTTCAAGCGGATCAACGACGACTACGGGCATGCGGCGGGCGACGCCGTGCTGCGCCAACTGGCGGATGTGCTCAAGAACGCCTCGCGCGCGGAAGACATGGTTTTCCGTTATGGCGGCGAGGAATTTTCCGCCATCCTGACCAACGCCAACCTGAAAATCGCCATGCAGATCGGCGAACGGATGCGCGCCCTCGTTGAAAAAGCCGACTTCGTCTGGGAAACGCAGCACATCCCGGTGACGATGAGCGTCGGCGTTGCCGTCGCTACAGGTACGGAAAGCGACAGCCAGGCGTTGATCCAGGCGGCCGACGCCGCGCTCTACGAAGCCAAGGCGCGTGGTCGTAACCGCGTGGTCGCCTCATCCTCGGCGTAAAGCAAACCGTCCGTAGTTACGCCTGCGGGTCGTTCTTCCGGTCGAGCATGCGCTCGGTCTCGACGACGCGCACCGCCTCGCCTTCGATCACATCCCCGCCCGGCGCGGACGCCGCCGCTTGCGGACCGGCATCGTGGTATTGCTGGTATTGCGCCTGGGCGCGCATCTGCTCCTCGATCCGCGCGCGAATGGCGCGCGTCTTCCACCAGAAGTAGACCCAGAAGATCAACCCGGCGACCGCAATGACCGCCAGAAACACCAGCGAAAACATCGCCGCGCCGATCAGTACGACGACACCGACCAGCGCGGTCAGTACTTGCGCGACCACGCCCTGTGGCTTTCGCTGCCCTGCATTAAAGTTGATACGCATCATCCGCTCCGGGACCGGCCATCGCCATATCGACGGCCCTCTTTGACAATTGTGAGGCAAACAGCTCGATGAAGTCGTACTCGAACTGACGGATATAGGTTCCGCGCCGCAAGCCGATCCGCGTCGTATTCGAGCCGAAGAGATGCGCGGCGTCGATCGCCTGCAAGCCGAAATCGCGCGCCGGGTCGTAGGCCATGCGCGCGATGATGCCGAGCCCAAGCCCGAGGCTGACGTAGGTCTTGATCACGTCGGCGTCGATCGCGGCAAGCACGACGTTCGGTTCCAACTGCGCGCGTTCGAAGGCCTTGTTGATCAGCGAGCGGCCGGCGAACGCCGGATCGTAGGTGATCAACGGCCAGTTGGCGAGCGAGGCCAGCGACAGACTCTTTTCGGCCAGGATCGGATGCCCGTCGGGCGCCACCACGCAGTGCCCCCACTGGTAGCACGGCAGCATGACGAGCTGCGGATACTGATCGAGCGCCTCGGTGGCGATGGCGATGTCGGCCTCGCCCTTGATCGTCCATTCGGCGATCTGCGTCGGGCTGCCCTGGTGCATCGACAGCCGGACGTTCGGATGACGATCGATGAACTGCTTGACCACGGCCGGCAAGGCATAGCGCGCCTGCGTGTGCGTGGTGGCAATGATCAGGCTGCCGGTATCGCCGCCGGCGTACTCGTCGCCGACGCGCTTGATGTTGTCCACCTCGCGCAGGATGCGCTCAGCGATCTCCAGCACGCGCTTGCCCGGCTCGGTCACCGCCGTCAGGCGTTTGCCGCTGCGCTCGAAGACGATGACGCCCAATTCGTCCTCCAGCATCTTGATCTGTTTGGACACGCCGGGCTGCGAGGTGTAGAGCACTTCGGCGGCTTCGGAAACGTTGAGGCCGCGGCGCGCGACTTCAACGAGATAACGGAGTTGCTGTAGTTTCATTGGAGAAAATGATCATCAGCTCGTAATAACAAATTGTTATAACAATCTAACCGACTATTCTTTTTCAAGCAAGAACCCGACTGATACGATGCACCCACTCGGTTTTCCAAGGTGCGTCATGGATCCTCTCTACACACTGTCGGGTTTTGTCGTCGGCGGCATCGTCGGGCTAACCGGCGTCGGCGGCGGTTCGTTGATGACGCCCCTGCTCGTGCTGCTCTTCGGCATCCATCCGGCCACCGCGGTCGGCACCGACCTGCTCTACGCCGCGATCACCAAGGCGGGCGGCACCGTGGTCCATGCCCGAAAAGGCCACGTCAACTGGCGCATCACCGGCTTGCTCGCCGCCGGCAGCATCCCGGCCTCGATCCTGACCATCTGGGCCTTGTCGTACCTCCCCAAGCAGAGTCCGACCGTCACACACATCATCTCCGTATCCCTCGGCATCGCGCTGCTGCTCACTGCCTGCGCGATCATCTTCCGCCAGAAACTGCAGCGCTACGCGCTCAGCCACGCAGATGACTCCGCGCACACGGAATTTCAGGCGCCGATCACGGTCGTAACCGGTGTACTCCTCGGTAGACTTGTCACGATCTCTTCGGTTGGCGCCGGCGCCCTCGGGGTGGCCGTGCTGTTCTTCCTCTATCCCAAGCTGCCGGCCCTGCGCATCGTCGGCAGCGATCTGGCCCACGCCGTCCCGCTGACGCTGATCGCGGGGATCGGGCACTGGTTCATCGGGAGTGTTGACTGGGCCTTGCTCGGCAGCCTGCTGTTGGGTTCATTGCCGGGAATCTGGCTCGGCAGCCACGCGTCGTCGCGCGTCCCGGACCGGGTTTTACGCCCCATTCTTGCCACGATGCTGGTTCTGGTCGGCGGCAAGCTGATTGCGTTGTAAAGAACGCGGAAACACCAAAGGAATACCCCATGTATCGCTACGACTCCATCGACCAGCAACTCGTCAACGAACGCGTTGCGCAGTACCGTGACCAGATTGCGCGCAATCTGACCGGGACGCTCTCGGACGACGAACTGCGCCCGCTGCGCCTGCAAAACGGCCTCTACATCCAGCGCCACGGCCCGATGTTGCGTGTCGCCATTCCGTACGGCCAGCTTTCCTCCGCGCAGTTGCGCAAACTGGCCGAGATCTCGCGCCGCTACGACCGCAACTACGGCCACTTCACGACGCGCCAGAACATGCAGTTTAACTGGCCGAAGTTCGAGGAAACGCCGGAAATCCTCGGCGAACTGGCGACCGTCGAAATGCACGCCATCCAGACCTCCGGCAACTGCATCCGCAACATCACAACCGACGAATTCGCCGGCGTCGCCCCGGACGAACTGACCGACCCGCGCCCGTGGTGCGAGGTGCTGCGCCAGTGGTTGACCTTCCACCCGGAATTCGCCTTCCTGCCGCGCAAGTTCAAGATCGCCGTCAATGCGGCGGCCGAGGATCGCGCCGTCATCCGCGCGCACGACGTCGGACTGGAGATCGTGCGTGGCGACGATGGCGAACTCGGCGTCCGCGTGTTCGCCGGCGGCGGATTGGGGCGCACCCCGATCCTAGGCAAGGTCGTGCGCGAGTTCCTGCCGCGCAAGCATCTGCTCTCTTACCTCGACGCCCTGCTCCGCGTTTATAACCGCCATGGCCGGCGCGACAACATCTACAAAGCGCGCATCAAGATCCTGGTCAATGCGCTCGGCGTCGAAGAATTCGCCCGTCAGGTCGAGGAAGAATGGTCGTACACCAAGGATGGCCCGACGACGCTGACCGACGAGGAATTCGAGCGCATCGCCGCGCACTTCGCGCCGCCGGCTTACGAGACGCTGCCCGACGATGAGCCGGCGCTCGATGCCGCACTCGCTCGCGAACCGGCTTTCGCCGCCTGGTTCAAGCGTTCCGTGCATGCGCACAAGGTCCCGGGCTACGTCGCCGTGACGCTGTCGCTCAAGGCGCCCGGTGTCGCGCCCGGCGACATTTCGGACGTGCAGATGGAGGCCGTTGCCGATCTCGCCGATCGCTTCAGCTTCGGCGAATTGCGCTCGGCCCACGAACAGAACGTCGTGCTGGCCGACGTCCGCAAGCGCGACCTCCACGATATGTGGCAAGCCGCGCGCGAGCACCGTCTGGCGACGCCGAACATCGGCCTGCTGACCGACATGATCTGCTGCCCGGGCGGCGATCTCTGCTCGCTGGCAAATGCGCGCTCGGTGCCGATTGCCGACGCGATCAACCAGAAGTTCGACAATCTCGACTACCTGTTCGACATCGGCGATCTCTCGCTCAACATTTCGGGTTGCATGAACTCCTGCGGCCACCACCACGTCGCCAACATCGGCATTCTCGGCGTCGACAAGAACGGTGAGGAGTGGTACCAGATCACGATTGGCGGACAGCAAGGCAATTCGACGGCCATCGGCAAGGTGATCGGTCCATCCTTCTACGCCGAGGAGGTCCCGCTGGTCATCGAAGCGCTGATCAACGTCTACGTCGAGCAACGCGCGCCGAGCGAGCGCTTCATCGACACCTTCGAACGGCTCGGTATCGAGCCGTTCAAGACGCGTGCCTACGACGGGCGCGAAAAACATAAATCAGCAAATGCTTCGGTCAACGCGGAGGAGGCCATCCATGTCTAAGATCATCAGGAACAACCAAATCGTCGAAGACACCTGGCAAGTCCTCAAACTGGGCGAAGGAGAGACCGCCGAGTCCATCGTCCTGCCTGAAGCGCCCACCTTGTTTCCGCTCGCCGTCTGGCTGGCGCGGAAAAACGAATTGCTGGCCCGCGTCGCCACCGCCGGCGTCTGGCTCGACAGCAGCGAAGGGCCGGAAGCGCTCGCCGGCGACCTCGGCCGTTTGCCGATCATCGCCGTGAACTTCCCCAAATTCGCCGACGGCCGCGCCTACTCGACGGCGCGTTTGTTGCGCGAACGCTTTGGCTATGCCGGCGAAATCCGCGCCATTGGCGACGTGCTGCGCGATCAGCTGTTCTTCATGAAGCGTTGCGGCATCGACGCCTACGCCGTGCGCGCCGACAAGGACATCGAAGCCGCGCTCGCCGGATTGCGCGATTTCAGCGATGCCTACCAGGCCGCCGTCGATCAACCGCAACCGCTGTTCCGGCGCCGGTCAACCAACACCGCACAGACCGTGTAGGGAATCGGGATGGCAATCCAAGTCAATTTGAACGACCAAGCGCTGCTCGATTCCGTCGCCGCCAAGGCTGAAGAAGCGAAGATCCTGCTGACACGCATCGCCGAGCAGTTCTCACCCGCCGTGTTCGCCAACAGCCTCGGCGCCGAGGATATGGTGCTGACCGATCTCATCGATGCGATCCATGCGCCGATCGAGATCTTCTCGCTCGATACCGGACGCCTGCCGACCGAAACCTACGACCTGATGGCCGAAGCCCGTATCCATTACGGCTTCCAGCTCAAGCTGTACTACCCGCGCCACGACCTCGTGGAAACCTATACGCGCGAGCACGGCATCAACGCATTCTACGAGTCGGTCGAACTACGCAAAGCGTGCTGCTTCGCACGCAAGGTCGAGCCGCTACGCCGCGCGCTGGACGGCAAGAAAGCCTGGATCACCGGCATGCGCGCGCAGCAGTCGGCGACGCGCGACGCGCTACCGCTGCAAGCGTTCGATGAAGACAACGGACTGGAGAAGTTCAATCCGCTCACCGACTGGACCGAAAAGGAAGTCTGGGCGTACATCAAGCTGCATCAGGTTCCGTATAACGCCTTGCACGACCGCTTCTTCCCCAGCATCGGCTGTGCGCCCTGCACGCGAGCCATCACGCCGGGCGAGGATATTCGTTCCGGGCGCTGGTGGTGGGAGAACCCCGATACCAAGGAATGCGGCCTGCACGTAAAGAAGACTTGAACCCTTGAAGGTTGAATGATGACAACACTGACAAAACAAACGCTCTCCCACCTCGACTGGCTCGAATCCGAAGCCATTCACATCATGCGCGAGGTAGCCGGCCAGTGCGCCAATCCGGTGCTCCTATTCTCGGGCGGCAAGGATTCGATCTGCATGCTGCGCATTGCCGAAAAGGCGTTCCGCCCGGGCAAGTTCCCCTTTCCCCTGATGCACATCGACACCGGCCACAACTACAAGGAAGTGACTGACTACCGCGACAAGCGCGCCACCGAACTCGGCGAGCGGCTGATCGTGCGCTCGGTCGAGGATTCGATGCAGCGCGGCACCGTCGTTCTGAAATCGGCCGACGAGTCGCGTAACAAACACCAGTCGGTGACACTGCTCGAAGCGATCGAGGAATTCGGCTTCGACGCCTGTATCGGCGGCGCCCGGCGCGACGAGGAGAAGGCGCGCGCCAAGGAACGCATCTTCTCGTTCCGCGACGAGTTCGGCCAATGGGACCCGAAGAACCAGCGTCCTGAACTGTGGGACCTGTACAACGCCCGCGCCTTCAAGGGCGAGAACATCCGCGTCTTCCCGATCTCCAACTGGACCGAATTCGACGTCTGGCAATACATCGAGCGCGAAAACCTCGAACTGCCGTCGATCTACTATGCGCACACCCGCCCGGTCGTGCGCAAGGCCGGCGGCCTGCTGCCGGTGACCGACATCACGCCGGCCAAGCCGGAAGACAAGGTCGAGCTGCTGCAAGTGCGCTTCCGCACAGTCGGCGACATCACCTGCACGGCGCCGGTCGAATCGGATGCCGACACGATCACCAAGATCATCGCCGAGACGGCGACCACCACCATTACCGAACGCGGCGCCACGCGCCTCGACGACCAGACGTCGGAAGCGTCCATGGAACAACGCAAGAAAGAAGGTTACTTCTAATGTCCGCCATCGAAAACATCCCGGCCCAGATCCACGACAACGGCCTGTTGCGCTTCCTCACCTGCGGCAGTGTGGACGACGGCAAGAGCACGCTGATCGGCCGTCTGCTTTACGACACCAAGGCCATCCTGGCCGACACGCTGCACGCCATCGAGCGCACGTCGAAGAAGCGCGGCATGGAGGCGATGGATCTCTCGCTGCTCACCGATGGCCTGCAAGCCGAGCGCGAACAGGGCATCACCATCGACGTCGCCTACCGCTACTTCACCACCGGCACGCGCAAGTACATCATCGCCGACGCACCGGGGCACGAGCAGTACACGCGCAATATGGTCACCGCCGCGTTGACCGCCGATCTCGCCGTCATCCTGATCGACGCACGCAAGGGCGTCCTGACACAGACGCGCCGCCACTCGTATCTCACGCATCTGGTGAACATCCCGCACCTCGTCGTCGCCATCAACAAGATGGATCTCGTTGACTACTCGCAGGACGTGTTCAACCAGATCATGGCCGACTACCTCGACTTCGCCGCCAAGCTCGGCATCAGCGACGTGCGTTTCATCCCGATGTCGGCCTTGAACGGCGACATGGTCGTCGAACGCGGCGACCGGCTCGACTGGTATACCGGCCCGACGCTGATCGACCTGCTGGAAACCGCCACCGCCTCGCACGTCGAGCACGAAGAGCCTTTCCGATTCCCCGTGCAATACGTCTGTCGGCCGCAGGATTCGGCCAACCCGGAACTGCACGACTATCGCGGCTTCATGGGCCGTGTCGAATCGGGCAGCATCCGTGTCGGCGACGCCGTCACAGTATTGCCCTCCGGCCGCGAAACGCGCGTCAAGGACATTCAGATTCTCGGCAGGACGCTGCCCACCGCCGATGCCGAACAGTCGATCACCCTCCTGCTCGAAGACGAAATCGACATCTCGCGCGGCGACATGATCGTCAAGACCGGCGAGGAACCCGCCGTCACCAAGCAGTTCGACGCCATGCTCTGCTGGCTCTCCGAAGCCCCGCTCGACCCGCGCCGCAAGTACCTGATCCGCCACACCACGCGCGACAGCAAGGCCATGCTCGCCGGCATCGAATACCGCACCGACGTCAACACCATGGAGCAAGTCCCGGCCGACAAGCTCGCCATGAACGACATCGCCAAGGTCAGCTTCAAGCTCGCGCAGCCGATCTTCCCCGACCCCTACGCGAGCAACCGCGGCACCGGCGCCTTCATCGTCATTGATGAATCGAGCAACAACACGGTCGGCGCCGGGATGATCCTGTAGCGACCATCCCGCGACGCCGCTCCCAGAACGCCCGGCCGCTCCGGGCGTTTTTTCTTGCGGGCAGACTCGACCGTTCGCCCGACTTGTCTCATGCACGCGCCGGCTGCATCATTGCCGATCTCCTCAATTTCCGGCTTCGTCAGGCATCTCCATGTTCATCGGTCACTTCGGCTTGGGATTCGGCGCAAAGACCCTGGCACCCAAGACATCCCTCGGAACGCTGCTCATGGCGGCGCAGTTCATCGATCTGCTCTGGCCTGTCTTCCTCCTGCTCGGCCTTGAGCGAGTACACATCGCGCCCGGCGCCACCCGGGTCACGCCGCTGCGCTTCGAGCACTACCCGTTCTCGCACAGCCTGCTTGCGGTCTGCGGCTGGGCCGTATTGCTTGGAGGCGTTCATTTCTACCGCCGGCGGGACCGCCGAAGCGCTGTCGTGATCGGCGCGCTCGTCGTCAGCCATTGGTTCCTCGATGCCGTCGTCCATCAGCCGGATCTGCCGCTCTTGCCGGGCAGTCACCTGCTGGTCGGTCTCGGCGTCTGGTCATCGCTGCCGCTCACGCTGCTGATCGAGGTTCCGCTCTTTCTTTGCGGCGTCTGGCTCTATATCCGCCGCTCCGTCGCCAGCGACGCCGTCGGAAAGTGGGGACTGGCTGCCTTGATCGTCGTACTGCTCGTCATTTACGCCGGCAACCTGTTCGGCGGACCGCCACCGAACGCGCAGGCCATTGCCTGGGCGGGCCAGCTGCAGTGGCTTTTCGTACTGTGCGGTTACTGGGTGGACAAACACCGGCGGCGCCCGTGATGTACCGGTTCCAGGGCACGGACAGTGGTAAAGGATGCCGGATTCGGGAGCGCAAGACGGCTGATGATGCAAGCATGGCGACGCCCGCCCGACACCGACACCGCGCGCTTGCCGAAGCTGGCCGCAAACCCGTCGCCCGGTGGCACTTTGCCCACCATGATCATCACATATCAAGTTGATCCAAAAGGATTTTCTCCGTCCTTTGACGCTGGAAGACATGCCCCATCGCGCCGCGAGGAACGCTGACGGCATGCGCCGAATCCCACCCAAACCGGCTGACGAACAGTCCGGGATGAGTAAACCGATGTCGTGATTCGGCGACACGGCAACTCCCTGTTTTACTGAAATTTCTACAATCCTTCTTCCATTTCGTCGCCGTATGGCGACGAAATGGGCCGCGAGCACGCAGAAAAGCACTCATCGCCCTCGACTGCGCCACCGCTGATTCGTCTTATCCCATTGTTTTTTATCGACTACATCCCCGCTTGGCACGGCGCTTGCCAAAAGTCCATGCGGCTCGTCATTCCGCGAGCACGCTTTACCGACCCAATCCATGCGCCCTTCACATCGAGAATGTCGTCAGAAAACAGCCTAGCCCTCTCCCCTCCGGGCATCTCCCTGCCGCCGACGCTGGAAACACCGGCGCGTAACAGTTTCCTGCAAGCCATCGAAATGCTTCTCGAACCGGCCATGCAGGCGCTTTCGCTGTGCCTGGTCTGCCTGTATTTCGAGTACCGGCTGCCGCCCGCCTACCTGATCCTGGCGGCCCTGACCTTCGCCGCCTCGTTCCCCGGGCGCTCCCGGCTGCAGTTTTCCCGGACGAAAATGGTCCTGGACATCGTTTTCGGCTGGCTGCTCATCGCCGGTCTGTTGGCCCTGCTCGGCGCCGCCACCAATTCGTTCAGATTCTTCTCCGAGCAGGCGCTGGCCGTCTGGCTGGTTGCCGCGCCGCTCAGCGCAATCGGCGCGCAGCTGGCGCTGCGCACCTACGCGCCGGTGCTGGCCCGCATCCAATCCCAGGCGCAACGCGCCATCATCGTCAGCATGAATGCGCAGGGACTCGAACTGGCGCGCCGGATCGGCGGCACCGACTACGCGAACATCGCGCTGACCGGGTTCTTCGACGACCGCTCGGCGGAGCGGCTGGGCGACGCCGGCCCCGGCCAATTCCCGCTGCTCGGCAACCTCAGGGATCTGCCCGCCTTCGTCAAGCAGCACCGCATCGAATTGATCTACCTGTCGATGCCGATGACCTCGCATCCGCGCATCCGCGAGGTGCTCGACGAGCTCAAGGACACCACGGCGTCGATCTATTTCGTCCCCGACATGTTCGTCACCGACCTGATCCAGGGGCATACCGACGCCATCTGCGGCATGCCGGTGATTTCCGTGTGCGAGACGCCGTTCCGCGGCCGCAGCGCGATGGTCAAGTGGCTCAGCGACAAGCTCCTGGCCAGCCTGATCCTGTTCCTGATCTCGCCGCTGCTGCTCGTCATCGCGCTGGCGATCAAGCTCGGCTCCCCGGGGCCGGTCATCTTCAAGCAGCGCCGCTACGGCCTCAACGGCGAGGAAATCCTGGTCTACAAGTTCCGTTCGATGACCGTCTGCGAGGATGGCGGCGTCATCCGCCAGGCGAGCAGGAACGACGCCCGCATCACCCGGCTCGGCGCCTTCCTGCGCAAGACCTCGCTCGACGAACTGCCGCAGTTCATCAACGTCCTGCAAGGGCGCATGAGCATCGTCGGCCCGCGCCCGCACGCGGTGGCGCACAACGAGCAATACCGGGGCCTGATCCGCGGCTACATGCTGCGCCACAAGGTCAAGCCGGGCATCACCGGCTGGGCGCAGGTCAACGGCCATCGCGGCGAGACCGACACGCTGGACAAGATGCAGGCGCGCGTCGATTACGACATCGACTACCTGCGCAACTGGTCGCTCCTGCTCGACCTGAAGATCATCCTGCGCACCGTGCTGGTCGTCTTCCGCGACCAGGCAGCGTACTGACGACGCCCCCATCGCCTTCCGGCGGGAAAGACAACGGCCCCGATTGATCCGAACGTTCCCCAGAGACGGCGACACGCAAGAGCGCGACGAGCGGAGCCAGGCGGCCCGCCGCCGCCCGCTCCGGCGTGCCGCGCTCTGCCGATGCCTGAACCGAATCCTGCTCACCACCATCCTGACGACCGCCATGACCACGCTCCACGCCCAGACGACGCCGGACGACGGCGACGCCCTCGACCTGATCGCCGGCTACTCGGTGCGCTACGAGAGCAACCTGTTCCGCCTGGCGGACGACGCCGACACGCAGGCCGCGCTCGGCCAGTCGTCGAGGTCCGACCTGGTCGGCATCGCCACGGCGGGCATTCGCGTGAACAAGCCCTATTCCCTGCAACGCTTCGAACTGGAAGCCTTCCTGGTCGACTACCGCTACCGCGATTTCGATTATCTCGACTTCACCGCGCGCAACTACGCGGGCGCCTGGCGCTGGCAGTTGCACGCCGGCGCTGCGCGGCAACCTGACCGCGACGCGCACGGAAGCGCTCAACAGCTTCAACGACTACACCGACTACGACGTGCGCAACGTGCGCACCGACGAGCAGTACCGCTTCGACGCCCTGTACGAGCTGGACGGCGCATGGCGCCTGCTCGGCGGCATCGCGCGCAGCGAGCGGCGCAACAGTGAACCCTTCTTCGCGGAGTCGGACAACCGCCTGGACACGGTCGAGGCCGGCGTGCGCCGCGACTTCCTCTCCGGCAGTTGGCTCGCCCTGATCGCCCGACAAGGACGCGGCGAGTATTTCAACCGTCCCGACCTTTCCTTCGTCGATCAATTCGACGACGCCTTCACCCAGCGCGAGGAGGAAATCCGCGCGGCCTGGACGCTCAGCGCCAAGAGCACGCTGCAGGGGCGGCTGGCGTATGTCGAGCGCCGGCACGATCATTTTCCGGTCCGCGACTATTCCGGCATGGTCGGCAACCTCTCCGTCGTACTGCGCGCCACCGACAAGCTCGCGCTGACCGGCAACGCCGGCCGCGAACTCAGCGCCTACCAATCCGCGGCCAGCAGCTACGCCAGCACCGACCGCCTGGTGCTCGGCGCGTCCTGGCGGATCGCCGCCAAGACCACGCTGCGCGGCCAGTTCGAACAAGCGTGGCGGGACTTCCACGGTGCGCTGGCCGACGTCCCCGACAGCGGGCGCAAGGACCGCCTGCAAAACCTCCGGTTCGCGCTCGAATGGCAGCCCTTGCGCACCCTGCAGGTCGCCGCCGCGCTGGAACAGGAAAGGCGCGACTCGAACCGTTCCGCCTACGACTTCGACGACACCACGGCCACCGTCTCGGCCCAGTTCTCCTTCTGACCACCCGCCACGAATCGCCCACCACGAAGACGCTCGCCATGAACGCTCCGACCGCTCCCTCCCGTTTCTTCCGTGCCCTTCCCGCCGGCCGCGCGGCGTCGCTACGCCGCGCGCTGGCCGGTCTCTTTCTCGCGCTGTCCTGTCTCACCAGCGGCTTCGCCGCGGCGGCCGAACCGCCAGCCCGGCAGGACTACCTGCTCGGCGAGGGCGACGCCATCCGCATCCAGGTCTTCCAGAATCCCGACCTGGCGCTGGAAACCCGCGTCTCGGAAACGGGCTCGATCACCTACCCGCTGATCGGCGCCATCCGGGTCGGCGGGCTGTCGATCGCCGCCGCCGAACAGGCCATCGCCCGCGCGCTCAAGGACGGCGGCTTCGTGCAGCAGCCGCAGGTGAACATCGTGCTGGTGCAGATCCGCGGCAACCAGGTCAGCGTCCTCGGCCAGGTCAACCGGCCCGGCCGCTTCCCGCTGGAGACCTTCAACATGCGCGTCAGCGACCTGCTCGCGGCGGCCGGCGGCACCACGCCGACCGGCGACGACGTGGCCATCGTCAGCGGCGTGCGCGACGGCAAGCCGTTCCGCAAGGAGATCGACATCCCCGAGATGTACATCGGCGCGCATCCGGAAAACGACATCGTGCTGGCCGGCGGCGACACCATCTACGTGCACCGCGCTCCGGTCTTCTACATCTACGGCGAAGCGCAGCGCCCCGGCGCCTACCGCATCGAGCGCGGCATGACCGTGATGCAGGCGCTGGCCCAGGGTGGCGGCCCGACCGCGCGCGGCAGCGAAGACCGCCTGCGCCTGCATCGCAAGACCGCCTCCGGGGCCGTGCAGCAGCTCACCCCGGAGATGAGCGAACCCGTGCGGCCGGACGACGTAATCTACGTCCGCGAAAGCATTTTCTGAGGAGAACGCCATGACGCTCCAGCAGATCCTGCTCATCCTGCGCGTGCGCTGGCGCACGGTGCTGTACAGCGCGGCGCTCGCCGCCTGTGCGGCGCTCGCCGTCAGCCTGCTCCTGCCCCGGCAGTACACGGCCGCCACCGCGGTGGTGATCGACGTCAAATCGCCCGACCCGATCGCCGGCCTGGTGCTGCCCGGCATGATCTCGCCGAGCTACATGGCCACCCAGGTTGACATCATCAACAGCGACCGCGTGGCCCGGCGCGTGGTCGAGCGCCTGCGCCTCGACCAGGACCCGGAACTCGTCGAGCAGTGGCGCGCGGCCACGCAAGGCCAGGGCGACCTCACCGCCTGGCTGGCGTCGCGCTTGCAGGCCGGACTCGACGTCAAGCCCTCGCGCGAAAGCAACGTCATCAACATCGCCTTCAAGGCGGCCCGTCCCGACGCCGCCGCGCGCATCGCCAACGCCTTCGCGCAGGCGTTCATCGACGTCAACCTGGAACTCAAGGTCGAACCCGCCCGCCAGAACGCGGCCTGGTTCGAGGAACAGACCGGCGCCCTGCGCGCCCGGCTGGAAACGGCGCAGCAGGCGCTGTCGGCCTACCGCCAGAAGGCCGGCATCGTCGCCGCCGAGGAAACGCTGGACTTCGAGACGGCCCGGCTCAACGAACTGTCGTCGCAACTCGCGCTGGCGCAGGGGCAAAACGCCGAAAACCGCGGCAAGAGCCGCGCGGCGGGCGGCGCCCTCGCCGAGATCCTGCAGAACCCGCTGATCAACAACCTCAAGGCCGACGTCGCGCGGCTCGAAGCGAAACTGCAGGAGAGCAACGTCAATCTCGGCCGCAACCATCCGCAAACGCAGCGCGCCGAATCCGAACTGGCGGCGCTCAGGGCGCGCCTGGACAGCGAAACCGGCAAGATCGCCGCCAGCGTCGACACCGCCTACCGCATCGGCCAGCAGAAGGAATCCGAGCTTGCCGCCGCCATCGAGCGCCAGAAACAGCGCGTGCTCGGCCTCAACCGCCAGCGCGACGACCTCAGCATCCTGGTGCGCGACGTCGAATCCGCCCAGCGCGCCTTCGAGGGCGTCAGCCAGCGTTCGGCGCAAACGCGCCTGGAAAGCCTGTCGGTGCAGACCAATGCCGTCGTGCTCAGCCTGGCTGCCGAGCCGACCGATCCGTCGCGCCCCAAGACTTCGCTCAACGTCCTGGTCGCCCTCGTCCTCGGCAGCCTGCTCGGTGCGGCGTTCGCCCTGTTGCTGGAATTCCTGGATCGCCGCGTGCGCGCCGCGGGCGACCTGGCGCGAGTCGACGGCGTTCCGCTGCTGGCCGCCATCGACCACTTCGCCGACCTGCCTGCCGCCGCCAATCCGCACCGGCGACGCCTCCGTCTTTCCGTCGGGCGGACCTCCCTGCGCCCGGCCCGGAGCACATCATGAACCGCATGCACGCCCCCCTTTTGCCGGCGCTCGGAGAAGCGCCGGTCGACCCGTCGTTCGGGCGCTCCATCGGCGCCATCCTGATCGACGCCGGACGCCTCTCGCCGGCCGACGCGGAGAGCATCCTGCGCTTCCAGAAGCAGCACGGCAGCCGCTTCGGCGACGCCGCGATCGAGCTCGGCCTGCTCAGCCGTGAGGACATCCGCTTCGCGCTCGCGCACCAGTTCGACTACCCCTGCCTGCCGGCGGGCGATCCGCGTTCCGGCCTGGGCTCCGGCCTCGATTCGCTGCCCGACCCCAGCCTGGTCGCCGCCTACCGCCCCGACGCGCGCATCGTCGAGCAGCTGCGCGGACTGCGCAGCCAGCTCATGCTGCGCTGGTTCGAAGCGGCGCGCGCCGGCCGGGCGCTGGCCGTCGTCGGCACCGGCCGGTACGAAGGCCGCAGCTTCATCGCCGCCAACCTGGCCGTGGTCTTTTCGCAGCTCGGCGAACGCACGCTCTTGATCGACGCCGATCTGCGCGCGCCGGCGCAGCACCGGCTGTTCCGGCTCGACACCCGGCCCGGCCTGTCGGAACGGCTCTCCGGACGCGCCGGCGACGGGGTCATCGTGCGCATTCCCGGGCTGCGCGCCCTGTCCGTCCTGCCGGCCGGTGCCTTGCCGCCCAATCCGCAGGAACTGCTCGGCCGCGCCGCTTTCGGCGAACTGCTGCGCACGGCCTGCCGCGACTACGACGTGGTGCTGATCGACACGCCGGCGGTCGGTGAATACGCCGATGCGCTGACCCTCGCCGCGCGCGCCGGCGGCGCCCTGCTGGTCGCACGCCAGGATCGTTCCTCCCTGTCCGCCTTCGCGTCGCTGGCTACCGGCCTCGGAAAAACTTGCGCCGTCGTCGGATCGGTGCTCAACGACGTGCGCCGCTGAACGCCCTTTCCCTGCTCCCCGCCAACGTTGAAGGAAAGAATAATGAGAAAACTCCTGCTCCCCCTCCTGGTATCGTTGATGCCGCTCAACGCCCTGCGGGTGATGTTCTACCGCCTGCTCTTCGGCTACCACATCGGCGCACGCGTGCTTATCGGCTTCGGCACGGTGATCGGCGTGAAATCGCTGGAAATCGGCGACGGCACGACGATCGGCCCGCTCAACGTGTTCAAGGGACCGATCCGGGTGCGCATCGGCGCGCAGGCCAGGATCGGGCGCCTCAACCAGTTCTTCTGCTCGTGGCACATCGTCTCGGACAAGTTCGCCGCGCGCGACTACACGCCGATCCTCGAACTGGGCGACCGCTCGCTGGTGCTCAACTCGCACTTCTTCGACATCTACGGCCGCGTCGAGATCGGCAACGACAGCTGGATCGCCGGCAACGGCAGCCAGTTCTGGACCCACGGCCTGTCGGTGATGGACCGCGACATCATCATCGGGGAAAAGAACTACATCGGCTCCGCCGTGCGCTTCGCTCCGGGAACGTCGATCGGCCACCGCAACATCGTCGCGCTCGGCACCGTCGTGCTCGGCCGCGTCGAGGCCAGCGATTCCCTCATTTCCGGTTTCCCGGCCAAGGCCGTCCGCTCGATCGCCGAGGACGTGCAGGCCGGCCGCTACCGCTTCAGCTTCGAGGACTGGTGAGCCGCATGCGAGAGAACGAAGGAACCCAAGGAACGCGGCTGGTCTCGATCTGCATCGCCAGCATCGGCCGGCCCTCACTGCGCGACACCGTCGAGGCGGCGCTGGCCTGCGCGCTGCCGCCCGGCTTCGCGCGCGAGATCGTGATCGCCGACGACAGCCGAGCGGACAAGGCGGCCGCCGTGCTGGGCGACCTGATCGGCCGGCGGGACGTGCGCGTCGTCGCCAGCGGCGCGCGCAACATCTCGCTCGCGCGCAACCGGGCGATGGCCCACGCCGCCGGGGAATACCTCGTTTTCGTCGATGACGACGAGGTCCCGGCCGCCGACTGGCTGGAGCAGCTCGTCCGGCAGGCCGAGGACAGCGGCGCGGACGGCGTGCAGGGCCGCGTGATCGGCATCTATCCCCAACACGCGCCTGCCTGGGCCAGCAAGCTGCGCCCCTACGACAAGACCTACGGCGCTGCCGGGCAGGCCATCCGCGTCGGCTCGACCTGCAACCTGCTGCTGCGCCGCGCGGCGCTCCGGGAGCGCGGGCTCGAATTCGATCCGGCGCTGGGGCGCAGCGGCGGCGAGGACACCGACCTGTGTTTCCGCCTTACCGCGAGCGGCGGCAGGATTGTGTGCTCCGCGACAGCGACCGTCTACGAACACGTTCCCGCCGAACGGCTGGAGCGCCGGCACCTGCTGCGCCGCTACGCGCGCGGCGGGCACAGCTACGCCTCGACCGTGCTGGCGCATGCCGGCGCGCCGCGCAAGGCGCTGGAGATCGCCAAGGCCGCCGCGCTCGCCGCCGCCTTCTCGGTCATGGCGGCCGCCGCGTGGGCGATGGTACCGGCGGCCTCGATGCGCTTCGCCCTGCGCACCTCGGGCAACGTCGGCAAGCTGCTGTTCTTCATGGGCCGCCCGGCCTGGGAACTGTACTGAATCACCCGAAAAACGGAGAAAACACATGAAAATCGCCGTCGTCGCCATCACCTACAAACGCCCTGACGGTCTGCGCAAGCTGCTGCGTGGGCTGATGCGGCAAGATCTCTCCGGAACCACTGTCAACGAACTGAGCATCGTCGTCGTGGACAACGATCCGCAGGGCAGCGCCGCCGCCGTGCTCGCCGAGTTCTCCGACGCGGGCGGCATACGCATCGACGCCCTGCACGAACCGCGCCCCGGCATCCCCTTCGCCCGCAACCGCGGCATGCTGCACGCAATCGAGGACAGCGACTACTTCGCCTTCATCGACGACGACGAGTATCCGACGCCGACCTGGCTGCGCGGCCTGCTCAAGGTGGCCGTCGAACTCTACAGCGACTGCGTGCTGGGGCCGGTGACGCCGGTCTTTCCGCCCGGCACGCCGCGCTGGATACAGCGCAGCCGCGTGTTCGAAGGCTGGCGGTTCCCGCACCGCGCGCAGATCTTCGAAGCCGCCACCAACAACGTGCTGGTGCGCAGCGCCTTCGTCCTCCGGCACGGCATCGAGTTCGACGAGCGCATGCAGGCCAGCGGCGGCTCGGACTACCGCTTCTTCCGCCAATGCGTGGCGGCCGGCATGGTCATCCACTGGTCGGCCGAGGCCGAGGTGTTCGAGGACATCCCGCGCGCGCGCACCACGCTGCGCTGGATGGCGCAACGCCAGATCCGCCTGGGCAACACCTTCGCCCTCGACGCCCGTCTTTCCCGCCGTTCCGCGCGCATCCTCAATCTATACGCGCTCGGCCTGGCGCGCGCCGGCACTGGCCTGCTCGGCCTGCCCACGCTGCTGCTGTCCACACGCTGGGGCAGCAGCGCGGCGATCCACCTGCTGCGCGGCATCGGCATCATCACCGGCATCCACGGCTACCGGCACCAGGAGTACGCCAAGAGCCGGCTCGAACGCGAACGGACCGCGGCATGAACGCGGCTCACATCCCCGTCCTGGGCGACGCGCACACCACCCGCTCGCTGCTCGGCGTCAACTTCCACGCGCTGCCGGCCGGCCGGGCGATCGACATCCTCGACGCCCACGTACGCCACCGCGTGCCGATCAAGGTGGCCTTCGCCAACGCGCACACGCTCAACACGGCGCGCATCAACGCACGCTATCGCGAGGTACTGCAGCGCTTCGCCGTGTTCAACGACGGCGTCGGCGTCAACCTGGCGAGCTGGCTGCGTTTCGGCCAACGCTTCCCGGACAATCTGAACGGCACGGACTTCGTTCCCGCCTATCTCGAACGTTCGCTCCTGCCGCTGCGCGTCTTCCTGCTCGGCGCGCGACCGCAGGTGGTCGAACGCGCCTACGAGGCGGCGCGCCGGCGTTTCCCGCACCATGAGTGGGTCGGCTTTCGCGATGGTTACTTCACGCTCGACGACGAGGCCGAGTTACTCGCCACGCTGCGCGGGAAACGCGTCAACTTGCTGCTGGTGGCCATGGGTAACCCCCTGCAGGAGCTGTGGATCGACCGCTGCGCGGCGGCCAGCCGGGCCACCGCCTGCATCGGCGTCGGCGCCCTGTTCGACTTCCTGGCCGGCGAGGTCGGCCGCGCGCCCGCCTGGGTGCGCCGCTCGCGGCTCGAATGGGCCTGGCGGCTGCTGCTCGAACCGCGGCGCCTGTGGCGGCGCTATCTGGTCGGCAACGCCACCTTCCTGTGGCACGCCTGGCGCGAACGGCGATGACCCTCCGGCACGACGGCACGGCCGCCTCTCCCTCCGGAGCGACCAGCCCCATCCCCGCAGCGGCGACCCTCGCCGCGCTGGCGCTGGCGGGCGGCGCGTTCTCGGCGCTCGCGCCGTGGTGGCTGGCGCTCGGCGCCTTCGCCGCTATGGCGGTCGGGCTGGCCATCCTGGCCTCGCCCTACTTCGGCCTGATGCTCACCCTGGCCCTCGCCGCGCAGGCCGTTCCCGGCGCACTGATTCCGGCGCTGCCGCTTGGCGGCGCCCTGATCCAGCCGGCCGAGCTCGCGCTGCTGGCGACGCTGGCCTCGGCCGCCGTACACGTCCTGCGCGACGGGCGGATGCCGGCCGATCCGGCCGATCGCGCCGGCGGCTTCGATGCCCGCTTCACCGCCGTCGCGCTGTTCACTTTCGCCGCGCTCGGCCTGTCCTTCGCGGCCAGCGCCTACCTCATGGGCCAGCGCGACTTCGCCTTTCCGGTCCTGCGCAACTTCCTGCCGCTGGCCCTGCTGCCCCTGTTGCCGCGCCTGCTGGCGGACCGGCGGCGCGTCGAGCTGACCGAACGGCTGGTCATCGTCTTCGGCGTGCTGATCGCCCTGTACATCGCCGTGCAGGCCTTCGCCAACGTCCAGCTGCTCAGCGGACGCTTCGAGGACCTCGGCCTCGAACAGACCACCGGCGTCACCCGCACCGTGCTGTGGGGACCCGAACTGCTGATCATCCTGGCGCTGCTGCTGATCGCGCGCCGCGGGGCGCAGTTCGCGCTGTCGCACGCCTGGCCGCTGCCGGCCGCGGCCATCCTGCTGCTCGGGCTGATGGGCACCTACACGCGCACCTTCTGGATCGCCACCGTGGTCTGCGTGGCGCTGCTCACCCTGCTCACCGCCGGCGTGCGCGGCTGCCTGCGCCTGGCCGCCGTGATCGTGCCGGCGACGCTCGTCGTCTGGGCCGCCGTCTATGCCGTCAGTCCGCGCGTCGGCGAAGCGGCGTTCGACCGCGCCTTCGGCATCGGCCGGGAAATCGAATCCGGCGATTCCTTCGGCTGGCGCGGCAAGGAAAACGCCATGGCCCTCGAGTCGATCGCCCGCCATCCGGTGCTCGGCATCGGTTTCGACGGCGTCTACAAGACGATTTCGACGCGCGGCCACTTCGCCGGCGAGGAGACCTACATCCACAACGCCTACCTGTACTTCCAGCTCAAGATGGGCCTGCTCGGTTCGCTGATCCTGGCCGCCTTCCTGCTGCTCTACCTGCGGCTGATGGCCGCCGCCGCCGCCATCCCCGACCCGCGCGACCGTGCCAGCGCGCTGTGCCACGGCGTGCTCGGCGTGGCGATCCTGCTGGTCGGCTACAGCGGGCCAACGGTCAGCCGCTTCGTCACCCTGCTCATCATCTGCCTGATGTTCACGCTCATGAGGTTCTATGCCGCGCGCCACTGAAGCGACCGAATCCGCCCTCGCCGCGCCCGCGGCGAGCCCGGCCCTGCCGCTCGCCGGCGGGCAGGCCAGCGCGCTGCGCGACGACATCCAGTGGCTGCGCGGCCTGTCGGTGCTCGCTGTGTTGTTCTATCACGCCGACAAGGATTTCCTGCCCGGCGGCTACCTCGGGGTGGACGTGTTCTTCGTCCTCTCCGGCTTCCTGATCACGCGCAACATCTTCCCGGCCATCGAGCGCGGCACCTTCTCCTACGCCGGCTTCATCGCCCGCCGCTTCCGGCGCCTGCTGCCGGCCTGCTACGCGATGCTCGCCTTCTCGGCGGCGCTCGGCGCCCTGCTCCTCACGCGCGCCGACCTGCTCGAACTGCTCAAGCAGATGGCCGGCACCCTGAGCTTTTCCGCCAACGTCGTGCTCTGGCAGCAGTCCGGCTACTTCGACACCGCCTCGGCGCTCAAGCCGCTGCTGCATGCCTGGTCGCTGTCGCTGGAGGAACAGTACTACTTGGTGCTGCCGCCGCTGCTCTGGCTCGGCGTGCGCGGACTACTCGGCCGGCGCGCCGGCCCGCTTGCGCTGCTCGCCGCGCTGTGCCTCGGCAGCCTGCTGGCCTGCCTCGCCGCCGTGCATTTCAAGCCGGAGGCGGCCTTCTTCCTGCTGCCCTTCCGCGCCTGGGAACTGCTGGCCGGTTCGATCTGCGCGGTACTTTCGCTACAAGGCCGCGCGCCGGAGGTGCCGGCTCTCGCCAAGTGGCTGGCGCTCGGCGTGCTGGCCGCCACTCTGGCCTGGCCGCCCGCCGCGCCGCATCCCGGCCCGGCCGCGCTGATCGTGGTCCTGGCCACCGCGCTGCTGATGCTCGGCGCCCTCGACTTCGGCACCCGCGCTCCGGCCCGCGCCATGTATTTCCTGGGCGACATCTCGTATTCGCTCTACCTGTTCCACTGGCCGCTGTTCGCCGTCGCCAACCACGTCTTCGCGGAGAAGGTCCCGCTGGCGGCCAGCGTCTTCCTGATGCTCGTCGCGCTGGTCCTCGCCGCGCTGTCCTACCGCTTCGTCGAACAGCCCTTCCGCGCGGCGCGGGGGCTGCCGCCCCGGCGCATTTTCCTGCTCGCCGGAACAGGCGCCACGGCGCTCCTGCTCGCCGCCTCGGCGTCCTTTGCCCTGCGTGCGCCCGCCCCGGACAAGGCCCCCGCCGACCGTTCGCCGAACTACGGCCTGGGGCGGGCCTGCGCCGCCGACCAGGCTTTCGTGCCGCGCCCCGAATGCCAGTCGTCCCCGGCGCCGTCGGTGCTCCTGTGGGGCGACTCGTATGCCATGCACCTCGCGCAGGCGCTCTCGTCCGACGCCGGGTTCGGCTTCCATCAGGCCACCAAGAGCCTGTGCGGGCCGCTGCCCGGAATCGCCCCGCCGGGCGGCGTCTACGGCGAGGCCTGGGCCGCGAAATGCCTGGCGTTCAACGACTCCGTCCTGCGCTTCCTCGACGACCATCCGGAAATCCGCGTGGTCGTGCTCGGCTCGAAATGGCGGCAGTACTTCGAGCCGGAGGGAGAAGGCGCCTTCGCCGTGCGCGACGCCTCGGGAAAGGTCTCCCGGAGCGCGGCGGCCCTCGCCCCGGAGACCGTCGGCGCGGCGGCGCACGCGCTGATCTCCCGGATCGGCGCGACCGGCAGGAAGGTGCTGCTCGTCCTGCCGCCCCCTTCGGCGAGCTTCGACATCCGCCGCTGCATCGAGCGCCGGCGCGAAAACCTGCCCTACGTCGGCGCGCCAGCCGACTGCCGGATCGACCGCGCCGCCTGGAGCGCGCGGGATGCCGCGCTGACGCGCACGCTGAACGCGGTCGGCCGGGAGACCGGCGCGACGGTCTTCTCGTTCGCCCCCCTGCTGTGCACGGACACGGAATGCACGACCGCCCTCGACGGCGTTCCGCTGTACCAGGACGCGGGCCATTTCTCGCCGCGCGGCAGCGCCGTCGCGGGAGAACGATCGGGGATCAAGCGGATTGTCGCCGCGTCCCTCGCCGACACCGACAGACCTGCCTCGGAAGGACGCTAATGAACCGCACGCAGGCGATTCCCCTTGCCCCGGCCCCCGGCGGCCGCTACACCGTGCTCGACCTGATGCGCGGCCTGGCGGCGCTGGCCGTGCTGCTCTTCCACATGAACTACATGTTGGGCAGCGCAACGCACCTCATCGCCCGCGGCTACCTCGCCGTCAACTTCTTCTTCATCCTGAGCGGCTTTGTCATCGCCGCCAACTACCACGCCGCGGTCCGTCCGGCGCTGTCGTGGCAGGAATTCCTGGCGGCGCGGATTGCGCGCCTGTGGCCGCTGTTCCTCCTGACCACGCTGATCGGCTTCGTCGCCGTGACGATGAAGGCGACGCGCGACCTCGGCTTCCTCGACGCGCCCGACGTGTTCTACGCGCTGGCCCTCAACGTCCTGATGCTGCCAAGCTTCGTGCAGTCCTACGGCGTGGACCGGCTGTTCTACTTCAACGCGGCGTCGTGGTCGATCTTCTTCGAGCTGGCGGTCAACCTCGTCTTCATCGCCGGCCTGCGCCGCCTCGGCCTCAAGCCGCTGCTCGCGCTGGCCGCGGGATCCGCCGTGCTGCTCGTTTTTGCGGCGCGGGCGAACGGCAGCCTGGACGGCGGCCTCACGGCCGCGACCTTCCACCTGGGCAGCCTGCGCGTGCTGTTCGGTTTCACCGCCGGGATGGTGGTTTACCTGTGTGCGGCGCGCTCCCGGCTGCGGGCCGGTGGACCGGCCACCGCCGCCGCGGTGGCCGGGCTTTGCCTGGCGCTCTGGGCTGACGGAAACTGGATCAGCGACAGCGTCCTGGCCGTCGCCGTCTTCCCCACGCTCGTCCTGATCGGCGCGCAGGGCCGCCTGGGCGCGCCATGGGAACGCGTCGGCGGCTGGCTGGGCGACGTCTCCTATTCGGTCTACCTGCTGCAGACCCCGGCCATGCTCTTCGCCTCGTGGGCGTTCAAGCTGCTGGTCGGCCGCAAGATCGCCGAATTCGCGCCGTACTCCGGCGTCGTGTTCGTCATCGCCCTGCTCGGCGCGAGCTATCTGTGCTGGCGCTTCTTCGAACTGCCCGCCCGGAACTGGCTGCGCCGCCGCCTCGTCACGCCGGGCGGCGCCGCACGCCGGACGGCCGGGGAGGTCGCATGAAGCGCCACCTGACCCTCTCGATCGCCGACCAGGGCATCGTCTCGGCCTTCAATTTCGCCCTCAACCTGTACCTGGTGCGCGTGGCCGCGCCCGAGGATTTCGGCCTGTTCGCCATCGTGAACGCGGCCTCGCTGTTCGCCGCGATGGTGCAGAACGCGATCGTGAACACCCCGCTCTCCGTGCACCTGCCGGCGGCGCCCGGCCCCGGCGAGAAAAACCTGCTGCTGCGCACCTTCACGGCCGTCAACCTGGCGCTGGCGATCTGCGTCCTGCTGGCCGGCGCGGCGATCCTCGCCTGGCGGCTCGGCGCGGGCGGGCTGACGGTGACCGCGTGCGCGTCGTTCTACCTGTTCGCCCAGTTCGTCCGCGAATTCCACCGCGCGCAGCTGGCCGTCGAGGGCCGGCTCGCCGCCCTGCTCGCGGCCGACCTGGCCTGCGCCGTGCTGTCCGCCGGCGCGCTGGCCGTGCTGCACCGATTGGACTGGCCGCCGCTCGCCGCCGATCCGCAGTGGCGGATCGCGCCTTCGGTCTTTCTCGTCGTCGGCGTCGCCGGGATGCTCACCGCCGCGCCGTGGATCGCCGCGTCGATCAAGGTCCCGTCGTGGCGCCGCCTGCCCGCGGAAGCGGCGGGCGTACTGCGCGGCCAGCTGCACGAAATCCGCTGGAGCCTGCTCGGCGTGGTCACCACCGAAATCCAGAACCGCGGCTATCTGTACATCGCCGCCGTCGTCTTCGGTCCGGCCACGGTGGCGCTGCTGCAAGCCGGGCGCATCCTGTTCGGGCCGCTCAACCTGCTCAGCGCGGCCTGGGCCCGGGTCGCCCGTCCGCAGTTCGCCGCGCTGCTCGCGCGCGGCGACGCGCCCGGGTTCCGGCGCACCCTGACGCACGCCTTCTGGGCCTTCGCCGCCTTCAACCTGCTGTTCCTCGGCGCGCTCTGGCTGGCCTGGCCGCTGCTCTCGCCCCTGGTCTTCGCCGGCAAGTACGGCGCCGACATCGCTTATCTGGTGGCGTTCTGGGGGGCGGCCAACCTGGTGTCGCAAACCCGTGCCTGCCTCGGCATCGGCGCGCAGGCGCTGCGCCGCTTCCGCGCGCTGAGCATGGCCACCATCGCCGGCGCCGCAGTGTCGCTAGCGCTGGTCGGCGTCGCCTGCGCGCTCGGCCGGCCGGGCTGGCTGGTCGCGCCGGTCATCGCCGGCGAATGCGTGGCGATGCTCTTCGTGCTACGCCTCCTGCGCCGCAGCAACGTGCCGCGCCCGGCCTTTGCGGCCTGAGTTGGAGGAGAAAATGAACCTGGGAAAAGCAGTTAACCACGGCGAACACGGCGGGCACGGCGAAAAGCCTGAGTTTCCTTTTCTTAGTCACACCCAACAGGTGATCAGACAACCCTACATGCGCTCTTGTTTTTTCGCTGTGTTCGCCGTGGTTGAACGGAGGTTTCGAGGATGAAATCGACGACCCGCATCCGGATCTTCGCCGCCGCCGCACTGCTGGCCCTGCTCCCGCACTTGCCGGCGCAGGCCGCATGCGCCGGACAGATTCGCGGCGTTGAACCTGGTGCCGCTGCCGACCGGCTGGTACGACAACGCGGTGGAAATGAAATTTCCCGACGCCCCCTACGTGGCCTACTACCAGGGCGTCGGCCTGAGCGCCATCCGCCTGCCGCTGTACTGGGAGGAAATGCAGCCGATCCTGAACGGCTCGCTGAACGCGCGCTACCTCCAGCACACGCGCGAATTCCTCGACATCGCCCAGACCCACGGCATGAAGGTGCTGATCGACCTGCACAACTACGCGCGCTACCGCAAGGTGCTGATCGGCTCGCAGGACGTGCCGGTCGCGTCCTTCGCCGGCTTCTGGAAGCGCCTCGCCGGCGAACTGAAGTCGCACCCGGCCATTTTCGCCTGGGGACTGATGAACGAGCCGCACCACACCGGCGGCACCTGGCCGGCCATCGCCCAGGCCGGGGTCGACGCCATCCGCTCCGAAGACGCCGCGCGCCCGATCTACGTGGGCGGCGACAACTGGAGCAACGCGCAGACCTGGCCGGCGCAGCACCCGGCGCCTTTCGTCGAACGATCCGGCGAACAGGATCGTGTACGAGGCGCACATTTATTTCGACGACGATTTCAGCGGCCGCTACAAGGTGCCGCTCGGTGCCGGCGTCGACGCGGCGGCGCGCGCGGCGCAGCGCCTGCAGCCGTTCATCGCCTGGCTGCAGAAACACGGCCAGCGCGGCGCCATCGGCGAGACCGGCGTGCCGATGGACGACCCGCGCTGGCTGCAGGCCCTGGACCGCTTCCTGGACATGGCCGACGCGGCGTGCCTCGACTGGTTCATGTGGGCCGGCGGCGCGTGGCGGCCGACCTATGAACTCAACCTCGAACCGATCGACGGTAAGGACCGGCCGCAGATTGAGCTGATCCGCTCGCGCATGTAAGCTGCCCCCTCGCCCGCGCGCAACGCGCCCGTTCGAGAGATCGCATGCCAACCAATCGACTGCCCGGATTGTACGAAGCATCGGCCCCCGTTTTCCTGCGTTACCTGGACCGCCTGGCGGCCTGGGTCGACATTGCCGACGCGCATGCGCGCGCGCACGACGTCGCGCCCGGCGAGTTGTTGAACGCCCGTCTGGCGCCGGACATGCTGCCGTTCGAGGCGCAGGTGCGCATCGCCGCCAATTTCGCGTTGCGCGCGGCGTTTCCGCTGGCTGGGCGCGACATCCCGCCCTACGGCGAGTTCGATGCCTCGTTCGACGGCCTTCGACAGTGCATCGCACGAGTGGTGAAACTCGTCGGTTCGCTGGAACCGGCGCATTTTGCAGGCAGCGAATCGCGCATTCTCGAAAGCAGGGCAGGAAACGCGCTCGTCTCCTTGCGCGCGCCCGAGTTCCTGTACCAGTACGCGCTGCCGAACTTCTTCTTCCACCTGACGACCGCCTACGCCATCCTGCGCAGCCGCGGCGTGGCGATCGGCAAGGAAGACTTCGACGGATTCCATTCATACGAACGCAACGTTGCGCGTTGAATCGCCGGCGGCGCACCGCCCGGGCGACGCCCGCATAATCCTTGAAACCGCTGTTGAGTCGCGCTGGAACCGTTCACCCTTCGACAGGCTCAGGGCGAACGGTTCTTCCGGGTCTCACCCGCCGGGTGATTCACCAAAATCCCGTTCGTGCTGAGCTTGTCGAAGCATGGGCGGGATTTCCTCTCCGCAACTGCGGTTTCAAGGATAATCCGTCGTTCCCGACCGCCCCGCCCCGCGAGCGAATCTTGCCCACAACCCGCACCACGACCCACCGCCCTGACGGATTCACGCTGATCGAGCTGATCACGGTGATCGCCATCGTCGGCATCCTGGCGGCTGCGGCGCTGCCCAGATTCGTCAACCTGCGGCGCGATGCGCTCCTCGGCACGACGGTGAGCCTGCGCGGCGCCTTGCAGAGCGCGGCCGACCTGGGCCACGCCAAGGCCATCGTCGCCGGGATCACGGATCAGGCGAGCGCCACGCTGACCATCGACGGACAGGCGATCAGCTTCGCCTACGGCTACCCGGCCGGCACGGCGACCGGCATCGTCCAACTCGTCACGACGCCGGCCGGCGACTGGAACCAGCGCGCCAGCTCGATTGCCGGCGCCTGGGTGTACTGGCACGGCGTGATCGACGAAGACGCGTGGGACGCGCAGTGTTTCATCCGCTATCGGCAAGCCAGCGCCGCCGGCAACGCGCCGGTCATCGACTACGTATCGAGCGGCTGTTTGACGCCCGGCTATTCCAGTTCTTCCCAGCGCTCCAGGAGTTGCAGCAGCTCGTCGTCGATCGCCGCCAGGCGTTCGGACAGCGCGTGCGCTTCCCTGGGTTGCGACTGGTAAAGCGCCGGATCTTCCAAGCGGCGGTTGATTTCCTTCTGTTCCGCTTCGAGCGCGGCGATCTTTACCGGCAGTTCGGCGAGTTCGCGCGACTCCTTGTAGCTCAGCTTGCGGTTGCCTTCGCTTCTAGCCTTCGCCGGGGTCTCCGCCGTTACGGAACCTGAGGAAGCCGGTTTGGCCGGCGCCGCGCTCTGTTCCTCGATGCGGCGTTTCGCCTGGTAGTCGGCCCAATCCTGGTAACCACCGGCGTATTCGCGCCAGAGCCCGTCGCCCTCGAAGGCAATGGTCTGCGTCACCACGTTGTCGAGGAAGGCGCGGTCGTGGCTGACCAGAAAGAGCGTTCCCGCGTAGTCCTGCAAGAGCTGTTCGAGCAGTTCGAGCGTCTCGATGTCCAGGTCGTTGGTCGGTTCGTCGAGCACCAGCACGTTGGCCGGCCGCGCAAACAGACGCGCCAGCAGCAGGCGGTTGCGCTCGCCGCCGGAGAGCGATTTGACCGGCGAACGCGCGCGTTGCGGCGCAAAAAGAAAGTCGCCCAGATAGCTGATCACGTGCTTGCGCTCGCGGCCGATCTCGACGAAATCCGAGCCGGGCGAAATGACGTCAACCAGTGCTGCTTCCTCGTCGAGCTGGGTGCGGAACTGGTCGAAGTACGCGACCTGGATCTTGGTGCCGAGCCGCACGCTGCCGGCATCCGGCTGCAGTTCGCCGAGGATCAGGCGCAGCAGCGTCGTCTTGCCGGCGCCATTCGGCCCGATCAGGCCGATCCGGTCGCCACGCTGCAGGCGGCAGGAGAAATCGCGGACGACGCGTTTTTCGCCGAAGCTCTTGCTGACATTGCTCAGCTCGGCGACGAGTTTGCCGCTCTTGTCGCCGGCGTCGAGCGCCAGTTCGACCTTGCCTTGCCGGTCACGGCGCGCGACGCGCTCGCGCCGCAGCTGTTCGAGGCGCAGGACGCGGCCTTCGTTGCGCGTGCGCCGCGCTTCGACGCCCTTGCGTATCCAAACTTCCTCCTGCGCGAGGAACTTGTCGAACTTGGCGTTCTGGATCGCCTCGTCGTGCAGCATCTGCTCCTTCCTGGCCTGGTACGCGGCGAAGTTGCCGGGGCATGACAGCAGCCGTCCGCGGTCGAGTTCGACGATGCGCGTCGCGACGCGGTCGAGAAAGCGCCGGTCGTGGGTAACGAAGACCAGAGAGACGTTCGAGCCGATCAGCATGTCTTCCAGCCACTCGATCGCACCGATGTCGAGATGGTTGGTCGGCTCGTCGAGCAGCAGCATTTCCGGCGAAACGGCAAGCGCTTGAGCCAAGGCCAGGCGTTTCTTCTGTCCGCCCGAGAGCGTGCCGACCTTCGCGTCGGGATCGAGTGTAAAGCGCTGGATGACGCGCTCGGCCTGCGTCTCGAACGACCAGGCCTGCCTCGCCTCCAGTTCCCCCTGTAAGCGATGCAGACGATCCAGAAGAACGCTCTGATCCGCTGGCGCGCCGTCCGCCAACGCGTGCGAAACCGCGTGGTACTCGGCGAGCAGTCGGGAGACTTCGCCCATGCCGGCGACGACCGCCTCGAAAACCGTCAATTCGGGATCGAACGGCGGCTCCTGCGGGACATAGCCGAGATGAACGCCGGGTTGCCGCCAGACGCTGCCGTCGTCGATCATGCCCTGTCCGGCCAGCGCGCGCAGCAGCGAAGACTTGCCGCAGCCGTTGCGCCCGATCAGGGCGACGCGCTCTCCGGGCTCGAGGATGAACTCCGCGTGGTCGAGCAGCGGAACGTGACCAAAGGCAAGCGAAGCGTCGGACAGGATCAGGTACGGCATGTTTCGGAATCACTCAAGAGAAGACGGCGCGCCAACCGGGGAAAAACGTTCGCCGCCCGATCGCCAAAGCGCGAGATTCTACCGCGCCTGTCGCTCGCCAGCGGTCGCCGATGCCCATACGACCGATTTCGCCGGCCACTTCGATTTGCCGCCGGCAAGCCCGAACAAGTACAATACCGCCCGTTCTCCTCGTAGCATAACGGATAGTGCACGCGCCTCCTAAGCGTGAGATTCAGGTTCGATTCCTGACGAGGAGGCCAAAAAAGCAAACGTAACAAATCCTCTATAACCCGCTCTGCTGAAGGCTTTGCGGGTTTTTTATTACCCCGATTTTTCCATACCGTTTAGTTACATCATTAGCTAATACATATGCTTTCGGCACCCCGAGTGTGCTCGATTTGTGCCTGAAGAGGAGTGGCCCCGGTTAGTTGGACAGGTTTTCGGTTTGTTTAAGTGATAGGAGTTGCCGTTCATCATAGGGACGTAAGGTGGTGTCGACGATGGTTCCCGTCGAAACCTTCAGTCCTTGAGCTTCCATATGCCGATGCACCTCCTGAAACAACTGTCGCCCCAGATCATGCCTCTCCAGCAAGTGCCGAAACTTGCGCACATTACCCATGCCAAAAACATGGAATTTTGCACAACCTCGAACAACCGAACGGGTTAAAATACCGCCCGAATAAACAAAGGCAAACCACTCTGAAAAGTGGGGGCGCAAAGCTTCTGGGCTAAGGCGGGAAGGAGTCGCTATGCTAGCAGGGCTGCCGGTGTCATGCATCGTCACTCCTGTACTGCTCCTGATTGCTTGACGCTATTTACGTCATAAATTTCAGTTCGAGAGCAAAAAAAAACCATGAGATGTTCACCTTTGCTGCCAAGTGTTGCGGCGGTGCTATTCGCGTGCGCCGTGTCTTTGACGACCAGCGCAGCCGATATTCGCGATCACATCGAGTAAATGCCCTCCATCGATTTCCAGTAATCCAACCACCAGGAGTCGCCGTGTCGAAACTACTCGAACAATTCAATAAGTCGCAAGGCCTGCTCGGCGCCATCGATGCCATCACTGATCGCCGCGCCTTTATCACCCTGTTTGCCACCTTTGCTGTGGTGGCCATGCTGACCGCCGTCGTCGGCGCCGCCGCCGCCAGCCTGATGTTCAACGGCCACTTCGACCTGGGCAAAGGAGTCGGCGCGATCGGCACGCTCGCCTCGCTGATCTTGCTGCTGATCGGCGTCTCGGCCACCGGTTTCCTGCTCAACGACCGCGTACACGGACGCGAGCAGAAAACGGTCGGCCAAGCCCTGCTGTTTTCGCTGGCGACGCTGCACCGCATGCTTGGCGCATTGCTGATCCTGCTGGTGATCGGTGTGCTGGCCGTGGCGCTCGCCTTCGTCGCAATCCTATTGTGCAAGATTCCGGGTGTCGGCCCGTTGCTGTACGCGATCGTCGCCCCGGCGTGCGCGCTGTTTCTGGGGACGATCGTCTTTGGCGGCTATTTCATCGTCGCGCTGCATGGGCCGGCGATCTGGGAAGGACACCCGGTGCTGCGCACCGTCGGGGTACTCGGCACGATCTTCCGCCGGCGCCTTTTCCCGGTCGTCGTGCAGATGATCCTGCTGGCGCTGCTCGTCGCCTTGGTCGGAATGCTGGTCGCCGCCTGCATCATGGCCGGGATTACGCTGACCGGCGCGATGTCGGTGCCGCTGCTCGGCCAGGGATTTTCTGCGATGAGCCCGGAAGCGCTGTTGGGCGGGATGATTGGCGGTCATGGCAATGGTTCCGGGTATCTCGCGGCGGCGATGTTCGGACTGGCGCTGCTCACCGGGCTGGCGATCACGCTGCCGTTGCTCGTCGCACTCGCAGGGAATTGCATCATCTTTGCCAACGTCACCGAGGATCTGTCAACCGCGGAGATTGAACGCCAGTTGCAAGACGCCGTCGATGCCGCCCGGGCAAAGGGCGAACAGGCGCGTCGCCAGCTAAACGAAGCGCGCAGCCAGCTCGCCAGTGCCCCAGTCGCTGCGCCGGTCACTCCGCATTGTTCGCATTGTTCCGCGACGGCGGCAGCAGACGACGTCTTTTGCGGCAACTGCGGCAAACGCATCATCTGACCCCCCTCCTGGAGACTCGAAGTCATGTTTTGCAAAAAGTGTGGCCATACCCTCAACGAACTCGCCAAGTTCTGCGGCAAGTGCGGCGAAGCGGTGCCGACCAGCGCACCCGTTGCCCCGCCGGCGCCCGCGGATGCAGCACACTGCCCGCAATGCGGCTGCCAGGTCAGGATCGACGCGAAGTTCTGCAAGAGCTGCGGCAGCCCCATCGCGGCACAGCCCCCTGAACTGGCGGCAGCGGGCGCCGTGGGCGGCGCCCCGTCCGCCAAGCTGACGGCAGTTGAGCTACCACGCCCGGACGGGGCGCTTTCGACCGGTGCCGCGACGCCGGTGCCCGTCGGCACTGCCGCCCAGTCCGTGCCCATACCCACGACTGAGGCGAGCACCGAGATTCGTGCGGCGACTCCGGCGACGAAGACCGAGCCCGCCGCCGTTGAAACCACTAACTTACCCGCCACCGAACTTGCGGCCCCCGGCGCAACACCGCGCATGGCTACCCCGGACAACGGCGCTCGACCGAATACGGGACGACTGGTACTGATCGGGCTCGCGGTTATCCTCGTCATCGCCGCGGTCTCCGCTGGCGTATGGTGGTGGATTTCCGGACAGACTGGTGCCGCAACGGCGTCGCCAACGGCGGCTCCGGCCGCCATACCCCAGGCCCAGGTACCGGTTCCGACTGCGACGCCTGCTCCAGTCACCGCTCCCATGCCAGTCCCGGTAGCTCTCCCCGTTCAGACTCCGATAGCCCCGCCGGTTCAGGCTCCGGTAGCCGAGCCAGCATCGGCGGCACAAGCCCCTGCCGCTGCCACACCGGCGCCCGATCCGAGGTCGGCGAAGGTGGCTGACCAGAACAAGAAGCCGACCGCAGCGAAAAAGCCGGGCACATCTACATCGGCCGCGACCTCCCAGGCACGAGAGCGCGACAAGGCCGTTATCAAGCAAACCAACAAGACCCTCGACGAACTTCTTCAATAGGAAACCCACCCATGGATGCAAAACGTATTTCGCTGCCGGTTCTTTGTGTCACGCTCGCACTGTCCGGCTGCGCCCAGATGCAGGAGAAGACCGGCATGGACGACAAAACGGTGAGTACCGTCGGCGGAGCCGCGATAGGCTGCGCAGCGGGCGCGGTGCTGGCCCATGTCATGGGTCGCAACGCGCTGGGTGGCTGTGCCGCAGGCGCCGTGGTCGGCGGCCTGATCGGCTTCGAGAAGGCTCGCCAGGAGGAAATCGCCGCCGCCGAACAGGCACGCAAGGACGCCCAGGCCGCGCTGGCCAGCCTACCGCCCGCGCAGGCGAATGCCGTCAACGTCGGCGAGGTCAAGACGGTCGAAGTAACGGCTATCGACAAGAGCACAAAGCAAACCAAGAAATACACGGCTTTCGACTCGGTGACGGTTGACCTACCCACTTCCACCAAGGGCACGCCCGAATACGATGCCGCGCTTAACAAGCTCAAGACCCTCGCCGAACGGGTCGCCGATGAACGGGGCAGCTCGGAGATCATCATCGGAGTCAATGGCGCGGACGCCAAAGCACAGAAAGTGGCGCTCGAATCCAATTCGGTCAAGACCAAGAACGGCGGCACCGTAATCGTGACCAAGCGCGCCGATCCTTCCCTGTCCGCCGGAATGCAGCGCATGACGGTCAAGGCCGGCGACCTCAAAACCGAAGTCTAGTTCGCAGCGGAGCCGGACATGTCCTACGTATATAACTCGCGCGACAGTCGCCTGGATTTTCCCAATCCGTACCGGATCGAGAACGTCTTCTACTTCATCGCCGCGGCGATCCTGATCGTCGCCGCGCTGATCCTGCTGATGACCGCGCGCGGCAGCCTGAGCAGCGGATCGGCGATCGCCATGACGCCGCTCGGTCTCGGCGTGGTACTGCTGATCAAGGGCATCACCTTCGCGGCGCGGGCGATGTCGCGCCTACGCTTCTTCTTCGGCCGCGGAGAACCGAGCAACTTGGCGCCCAGCCTAGCTCCCGATGAGGCGGGGAGTACACCAGAAGCGGATCACCTCAGGCAGCTCCTGCGCCACAGTTCGCTGTCGTTCCAGGAACCGACCGGCGCTCTCAACGGATCGCTGTATTCGCTGATCCCCAACCTGATCTACGCGCCACAGCGCATTCAACTGGTCGCCCAGCGCCAGTTTCAGAACGCTCTGGCTATTGGCGTATCGCTACTCAGCCTGCTTGTCTCGTTGATCGGCACCGGCAGCGAGGCGAGCGGCTGGCTCGGGCTCTTCTATTTCGCGCTGGCGCTCTTCTTTCTGCTCAAGCCACTCGACGTCGGCGCCCTGGGGCGTTCCAGCCTCGGATTCAAGGGCTTGGTCGTGCTGATTCTGATCGCCATCCTCGGACCAGTCGTCATTCCGCTGGTGACCAAAGGCTCGACGCTGCCCGGCTGGCTGCCCGGACTCGGTCAGGCTGCGCTGCTGATGGTGGTCACCGAAATTGCCATCGGGTTGTTTTTTTTGGCGGTAATGAAGCAGACGATCAGTGCGCCGCCGGAAGCGACAATGGCCATGGTCCAGGGCACGCTGACGATGAACAGCCACCCCAAGCAGGTCCAGGACGAACTCGAGCGGCGCCAGCAGGAACAGTGGGTCGCCTCGCTGCCCAACCGCCGTTACGCGCGCACCCTGCCGGTAGTTACACTCAACGCCCAGTCGGGGAGTTTTGCGGGCGAGCTGATCGAAGAGACGCAGCCCCTGCCGCGCTCTGAAATGCAGCATCTGTCCTTGGCCTCGAGTTTCAGCGAGGCGCGTTACCGCTGGCTGGCTTGGCTCAACACCTACGGTGTCGGCGTTCTCACCATCGCAGCAGTGGCACTGATCGGCTTTGCGCTGACATTCCACACCCCCGAGGGGATCAATCCGCGCGTCGCCAGCGCGGCGACGCTGGGACTCGCTCTGATCATAGTTGGCAATTTCTGCTTCCGTGCCGGCGGCATCCTGTGGGGCCGTTTCGATTTCATTTCCAAGCTGATCTGGGTCGAGATGAATGGCAACTATCAGGCCGCACACATGAATTTCGGCAACCAGTTCACCGACCGCGTAAAGACGCAGAAACAGGTCATCAACGTCGAGTCGATGACCTTGCGAGTGTGGATCGCTGAACTCGAGTCTGTCGCCTTTGGCAAGGATACGTTGCGCTCGATCGTCGGAATGCGCGGACTCAAGGACGAGGCCGAAGCGTTGCACGCTCATCTGCAGAGTTTCGGCCAACAGCAGAGCATGATCGTCGCGCCGACGTCGGGGGTCGACATGCAGCGCGCGCAAGCGCTCGGCATGATGAACGAAGCGACCAAAGCGAAATCACCCGAAGCCGGCATACTGCCGGCGCCGGTCGCCCTGGCCATCGCTTCGGTTGCCGACCAGCCGCCGACCGCCGAGGCCGGCTGCACGAACTGCGGAGCTGCCATCGAGAACGGCGCGGCCTTCTGCGCGCAGTGCGGCACGCGCTTAGGCACCTGAGCGCCACGCTGCAGCCGACAGGATGCGAGATCCGGCCGCTCGGAGAATCGGCCGGATCTGATGATCTCAGCCGGCGGCGATGGCCCAGTCCTGAATGGCGGGCAGCGCGATGGTGAACACGGTGTCGTAAACCAGGGCACCGCACGAAAGGTCGTTGACCGACTTGCGCAGACCCTTCAGCAGAAGGCTGACGGAGACCGCGTTGGTGCTCCACCGAACCGCTTCGCAGGTGGTGCGGTCGGTGGTGGTCTGTTCGGCGAGTTTTCCGGAAACGACTTTTTTCTGCATGGCCGCCAAGTTCTCCAGGACCGGGCATATTTCGGCTCCTGGCCGACTGCTGCCAGATTATCTATCCCATCAAGCGGCAACGCGGCCGAACGGTGTATTTGCTCAGGCTGCTAGGCCAACGGCCTCACATCAGGCAAGCCACGCTGTTCGGCCTGCCAGAGATCACGTGCGGCTTGCATGTCTATCCAAACCTCGGGGGTGGTGTCCAGCCAAGCCGACAAGCGCAAAGCCATGTCAGCCTTCACACCGGTTCTCTCGTTCAAAATCTTCGACAACATGGCGCGCGAGACGTCGAGCTATGCGGCCGCTTCCGTGACCGTCATTCCCTCGGGAATACACTCACGAAGCAACTCGCCGGGATGTGCTGAATTGCGCATTCCCTTGTATTCGCCAATACCTCGAAACCAATCGATATTCGAGGTATTGCCCAGTTCCATCCGGCTTCTTGACGACGGTCACCTTTGCCGCAGCCTGCGCATCCAGTTCGTCAAACCACATCTGATACGGATTGGAGCCGCGATAGCCAATCGTTTCGAGGGAGTGACGACTAGCCTCCTTCGTAGCGGCTTCGCCGATGATGATGAGGCTCATGATGACGGCCTGCTGGGTACGCTTGTCGGCCAGAAAGTCGTCCTTGGTCAGCCCTTCCACGAAACTGCACGCGTCGATCGCAGCCTATTGTATGTGGTCGAGGTAATTGGGTAGTCGGTGGTTTTCGCTCATACCGGCTGCGCCTCCGCGAGCACCTTGGCCCGGAACTTCGGCGGCGGGTCACCGGGCGTCAGAAAATCGACGTCAACGCCGAGCAGTGATTTCAGTTCTTCTTCCAAATCGCCCAAGTCCAACAACGTGGCACCGGGCAGCGCGTCAACCAACAGATCCAGGTCGCTGCCGTCCTGATCGGTGCCATGCAGCACCGAACCGAAGACGCGCGGGTTCGCGGCGCGGAAGCGGCCTACCGCTTCCCGCACTGCGCTTCGCTTCATATCAAGCGCAGCAGACGGTCGCATGAACATCCTTTTATATCGAAACTCGTTGATACGTTTTACCTTTGAGTAATTATCCAAGTTTTTGCGCCATTTTTTCAGTCTGGAAGGCGCCTCGTGCCTGAGATCATGCCATCGGAAATCATCGATGCCAGCACGGGCGCAGGCGCGCTCCAAGGCTCGTTTCAACGTCAAACGGTCACAAGGGAACACCCTATACCTTCAACTCGCGCGGCTCCGCTGTCTTGATCTTGTCGGGATCCATCAGCAGCGCCAAGTGCCTTTCAACCACGCTGCCGAACAATCGCCTGATAGTGGCCGGACGCCCGTTTTCTGATCGTCGCCATAAAATTCCAAGTGTGCCCAAAGTGGGCCAGAAATTGATTCTTGGATGCCATACTCGCCTGAAAGTCGCGTCAACGCTGGGTTTTTGGCGATAATTCACGCGCTTCCAAAGCGTAAGATTCAGGTTCGATTCCTGACGAGGAAGCCAATCTGAACAAGCAATGCGCGTAGCAATCAAACCCGCCCGAGTGCGGTTTTTTGCTTTTTCGATTCACGCCGGGAACTGTGACATGGAAATCGACAAGATGGGCAACAGCAACCTTGAGGGACTTTCAGCGGAGGAAATGGCGAAACTCGCCGACTTCGACGCCGAGATTTCGCCGGATGAGATCAAGTCCCTGGAAGAAGCCGCGGCGACGCGCGAACGCCTGCATCAGCACAAACTCTGCCTCGTCGCCCTGTCTTCGAGCGCGCAGATGCTCAAGGAGATTCGGCGCAACTCGCCGGCGGAATTCGACGCCATGCTCGAGATGGTCGATCGCTTCCAGGATTATGCGAAAAGCGTCGCCGACCTCTCGCAAAGGGCGCTCTACCGGATGCTCGTGGTCGGCAGCCTGACCGACGAGGAACTCGAGAACTGAGTACGCGCCGCTACAGCGAATCGGCCGGGATCGGCCGGCCGGTCAGATAGCCCTGGATCAGCACGAAGCCTATTTCGACGCAGGCTTGTGCTTCTTCTTCATCCTCCACGCCTTCGGCGAGCGGTACGGAGCCGGCCGCGAGGACCATCTGGACGAGGTCGCGCACGACGTGGCGCTTGCGTTCGCTGGCCTTGTGGATGTCGCGGATCAACGTCCGGTCGAACTTGACGAAGTGCGCGGGTACGTCGGCCAGTTCGAGCAGGCGCGCCTGCCCGGCGCCGAAGTCGTCGTAGGCGAACCGGATGTCGAGTTGCTGGAGACGACCAGCCAGCGTGCGCAGTTGTTCGATGTCGGTCACCGCCGTCTCGTGGATCTCGACGACGATGCTCATCTCCGGCGAGCGCCGGCGCAGACGTTCCAGCGAGGCGATAAAGCCCTCGTTGAAGGTTTCCTTCGGATGGACGTTGATGAACAAGGTGTTGCCGGCAATGCGCGGCGCGATCCTGTCCAGCCCGAACTCGCGGAAGGCGAGGCTGAGGTTGACCTCGCGTCCCATGGCCTCCGCCAGGCCGAACAGTTCGATCGGCATCTCCGGCAATCGCGGATGCTTGGCGCGCCCGAGCAGTTCATAGCCGAAAATCCGGCGCGACCGCGCGTCGACGATCGGCTGTGCCGCGCCCGAGATGCCCAGCCCCGTGAGCAGTTCGTCGAACTCGATCTCGTTCGGGACGAAGTTCTCGGAGAGCGCCATGTTCGACGGAATGATCATGGTGTGCATCTGGTCGAACGCCAGTACGTCGCTCTGATCCACCAGCGTCATGCGCAGCTTGAACTCGGCGCTGGCGAAATGAATGATGTCGTTTTCCTTGAGCAGGCAGTAGCCGTTGACCCTTTCGCGGTTGACGAAGGTGCCGTTGGTGCTGTTGTCGTCGAAGAGGCGGAGTTGTCCGCTGATGTCGCGTTCGAGCACGGCATGGGAACGGCTCAATCCAAGCGTCGGGATGACCAGGTCGTTTTCCTTGGCGCGTCCGATCCGGCACGGCAGCTGCGAGATCACGAACTCGACATGCGCGCCATCCGTACCGAAAGACTCCAAGGACCATTGCTTTTCCAAACCATCACTCCCGCGAACCGACCGCATGACCCCGAGATTATAGTCATGCCCCTTGAAGAACCAGGGACTTATTGACAGTCCGCATACATTTTTACAAACCTGGGATAAATGCCGGCGTGTTGCCTCGACGCCTACGGCTGCAGCGGCGCCACGATACGATCGATCTCGGCCAGCACATCGGCGTCGAACGGCGCGGCCCGGGTCGCGGCGACCGCATCGAGCACCTGCGAAGGTCGGCTGGCGCCGATCAATACCGAAGTCATCGACGCGTGGCGCAACACCCAGGCCAGCGCCATGCGCGCCAAGGTCAGTCCGCATCCGGCGGCGATATCGTTCAACTGGCGCACGGCATCGAGCCGCTCGGGCGTGAGTTGTTCCGGCTTCAGAAAAGCGCCGCGCGCCGCGCGCGAGTCCTCGGGAATGTCGCCCTTCAGGTAGCGATCCGTGAGAACGCCCTGCGCCAGCGGCGAGAAGGCGATGCAGCCGATCCCCTCTTCCGCCAACGCCGGCAGGAGCGCGGCCTCGATGCGGCGGTCGAGCATGCTGTAGCGCGGCTGGTGGATCACGCAGGGCGTGCCGAGCTGGCGCAGCAATGCGGCGGCTTCGCGCATCCGGTCGGCCGGGTAGTTGGAGAGGCCGACGTAGAGCGCGCGCCCGCTGCTCACGATGTGCGCCAACGCGGCCATCGTCTCCTCGAGCGGCGTTTCCGGGTCCGGGCGATGGTGATAGAAGATGTCCACGTAATCGAGCCCCATGCGCTTCAGGCTCTGGTCCAGGCTGGCGATCAGGTACTTGCGCGACCCCCAGTCGCCGTATGGCCCCGGCCACATCGTGTAGCCGGCCTTGCTGGAAATGATCAGTTCATCGCGATACGGTTTGAGGTCGGTGCGCAACAGGGCGCCGAAGGTCTCCTCGGCCGAACCGGGCGGCGGACCGTAATTGTTGGCGAGGTCGAAGTGCGTAATGCCATTGTCGAACGCGGTGCGCACCACCTCTCGCCCGGTCTCGAAGCGGTCGATGCCGCCAAAGTTGTGCCATAGGCCAAGCGAAACGGCCGGCAGCTTGAGGCCGCTCCGTCCGCTGCGGCGATAGGGCATGGTCGTGTAACGATCGGAGCTGGCGGCAAATGGTGTATGCAGTGGCATGGCGCTGGCCTCCTGTGGCGGCATGGGAAGGCATTCGAGTATGTCCGAGTCCGCCGACCACCGTCAATGCGGCGCGGCGACCCGCATGGCGCCGGGATCAGCCGTGCGCCGGCCGGCTTTCGCGATACGCGGTCGGCGCCTGCCCGCTCCAGCGCTTGAACGCGCGGGTGAATGAGCTCTGCTCGGAAAAGCCGAGCAGGAAGGTGATGTCGGTCACGCTCTTGCCCGGATCGTCGAGATAGCGCAAGGCCAGGTCGTAGCGCACGCGCTCGAGCAATCCCTTGTAACTCGCGCCGAGATGTCCGAGTTTCCGCTGCAGCGTTCGGCGGCTCATCGCCATCGCTTTGGCCAGATCCTCTTCCGACGGTTCTCCGGAAGTCAGCTGGTCGAGCAGGAAGGCCTTGCAGCGCGTCTGCAGGTCGCTGTCGGACAGCGCCGCCAGCTCGGCGATCAGGATCGCATCGAAAGTCTTGGCAAACTCCTGGTTGGCGGTCGGCAAGGCCTGGCCGGCGACGTCTTCGGCCACCAGAAAACTGTCGTCGGACGCCGCGAAGCGGATCGGACAGGCGTAGTAATCCTCCCACGGTCCGGCATCTTCCGGCGCCGGGCGGCGCAAGGTGATCGCCCGCGGACTGAACGACGCGCCGCAGTTCGTCCGGCACATCGAGACGGCCAGCGCCATCGAGAAATCGGCCATCGCGTAGCCGGTCGCGTTGTCGCCGCGCTTGTGTTCGAGGATGAAACGGATGCCGTCCGGGCCATCCTCGCAGTGGGAGGTCGCTTTCTGTCCGATCGTTTTCGAGAAACGTTCCAGGCGCTTGAGCGCGGTGCGCAGCGAGCGGCTCGACAACCACGCGTAGCCGAGCGCGCCGAGATTGGAAGGGTGCCAGCATTCGCCGACGCGCAGCGCGAACGCCGGGTCGGGAATCAACGCCACCGCCTTGGCGAAGGCGGCGTCCATCAGGTCGGAGGGCAGGCGGGTCTTGGTGTCCGGGACGACGATCGAGTTGATCCCGAGTTCGCGCACGAAGCGCTCCGGCTCGATACCGTGCAACTCGAGCAGGCGCAGGCCGATCAACCCGAAGGTCGCAAGAAAGGTTGTCGATGCCATGGACGAGACCCTCAACGTTCACTGACGCGAATATAGCGCATCGGGTCTCGCGATTGATATCGCCGCCGCCTTGACGGCGGTCCCGATCAGGGGGTCCGGCCAGTCACCACCCGCCAGCTCTTCCTGCCGGCTTTCATCCACGACCACAAGGCAGAGTCGGTCATCGGCGGGCCGATGAAGTAGCCCTGCGTGGCGTCCACCCCGGCGGCCAGGCACGCATCCAACTGATCGGCGTTTTCGACGCCCTCGGCGACGACGACCATGCCGAGGTCCTTCGCCAGCTGTGTCATCGCCCTGATGATCGCCAGCGCGCGGGTGTCGGCCGGCAAAGCGGCGACAAACGCCCGGTCGAACTTGAGCTTGGTGGCCGGAAAGTCCTTCATGCTCGACAGGCTCGAATAGCCTGTACCGAAATCGTCGATCGCCAGCCCGACCCCGACCTCGCGCGCGCTGCGCATATTGTCCTGGACCACCGGCGAGAGATCCATGAACAGCGATTCGGTCAACTCGAGCTCGATCAGTTCCGGCGCGACGCCGGCGCAAACCAGCGCACCATGCAGGGCCTGCATGAAGGAACGCGCCCGCAGCTGCGCGCGCGAAACATTGATCGCCACCTTGGTCGGACACCCGAGATCACGCAGTTGGGCGGCATAGTGCGCGCCCTGCAAGAGGCTCCACTCGCCCAGCCGGAGGATGAGCCCGGTTTTCTCGGCGACCGGGATGAAGCGCGCCGGCGAGATTTGGAGACCACGGGCGTTGCAACGCGCGAGTGCCTCGACCGCCTCGATCCGCCCATCGGGACGCATGATCGGTTGAAATTCGAATTGCAGTTCATTGTTCTCCAGTGCGTCATGCAAGGCACTTTCGATCACCAGCTCATCGCGCGCGAGCTGAACGCCGAGCCGGCCGGTCGCCGGCTCCTCGCCGGCGACGACCATCCGGCTCCCACCCTGCCGCTTGGCTTCGATCATCGCCCGGTCGGCCCGTTCGAGCAGGTCGAGCGCGTTGTCGCCATGTTGCGCCAGCGCAATGCCGATGCTGGTGGACCGGACGAATCAGGAGGTCGTCGATCGGCAAAGGCAGCTCGATGGCCACCAGCAACTTGCGCGCCAGTTCTTCGGTACCACTCCGGTCAAGCCTCGGAATCAACACGACGAATTCATCGCTCCCCATGCGCAGGAATTCGGCGGGTTTCAAGACGATGTCCTGAATCCGTCTGGCGATCTGGGCAATGACACTATCGCCGATGACATGGCCGAACGAGTCGTTGATCTGACGAAAGCGGTCGATATCGAACCAGAATGCGACCAGGCCCGACTGATCTCGATTAGCCTCGGCGACCGCGCGTACCGCGACATGCAGACCCGCGCTCCGGGTCAGGAATCCGGTGATCGGATCACGGTCCGAATAAGAATCGTTCGAGCCCTGCGCGGCGAGCCTCGATTCGTCTTTCCATCGACGGCGCGAAGTGGGTTGATCAAGCATGTTCTCCTTCCTCTCCGTTGTCTCTGCTCATCGCACGGAGCCTACGCAGCATCGGGAGGAAACGCTTGGCCCTGCGCGCCGATCGCTTGGCAATCAACGCCATTGTCAAGCAGAAATATGGCGTGGACATGATCGGCGCCCGATCGACGTTCGGGGAAAGCATGTGGCGCGGGCGGTCATGCGTTTGGCGTGAAGGGTCAAGCCGTACGTGGCCGGGCTCGATACTCTGGCCGCACTGGATGTTGATCTTGAAGTGCAAAACCAACGTCATTCTTTTTCCAGCTTTCGAATTGTCATAGGAGATTCACGATGAATGCCATGCTTCAGCCAGCCTTACGACCGGTTTCATCCAAACGATTTGCAGCCGTCGAGGCGAATCTGAAGTCGGGCGGCGAGATGAAACGCCTCTGGATCGGGCAAGTGCTCAAGGAATTCCAGAGGACCAACGAGCGGATGGGACAGCAGCGTACAAACAGGACGAACCACATTGCCCGCCCGGCCCGTCACTCCACCACCTGAATCGCAAACGCATGAAACCGAGCAGCAAGTAGCACCAACGCTCCCGCCGCCGTCTCCTCCTCTACGGCGGCGGGAGATCCGTTGACGCAACCGCCCTCTCCCACTTACTTCCATCATTCCCTTTGCCGCCGCCGGACGCCCCGATCAAGGCCGAGCCGGCGGCGGAATTGCCTTGAAAAACCCGCCCGTCTCCGGGCGTGCCAGAGCAATGAGGTATAGTCCGGTCATTCCGACCGCGATAACCGGCTATACCAAAGGGCATTCATGGAACACCACATCCCCTTAATCACGACCGTCGCTGCCGCATTCGGCACCGCCTTGATCCTCGGATTCATTGCCGAGCGCCTGAAGATTCCCGCACTTGTCGGCTACCTGCTCGGCGGCATTCTCATCGGCCCGGCGACGCCCGGTTTCGTCGCCGATGTGGGTCTCGCCTCGCAGCTCTCGGAAATCGGCGTCATGCTGCTGATGTTCGGCGTCGGTCTGCATTTTTCGCTCAAGGACCTGCTCGCCGTCAAACGCATCGCCATCCCGGGCGCCATCGCGCAGATGGGCCTCGCCACGGTGCTCGGCATGGTCCTCAGCCACTGGTGGGGATGGAGTTTCGGCACCGGCTTGATCTTCGGCATTTCGCTGTCCTGCGCCAGTACCGTGGTACTGATCAAGGCGCTCGAAAAACAAGGCATCATCGAATCGATGAATGGCCGTATCGCGGTCGGCTGGCTCGTCGTCGAGGATCTGATCACGGTGCTCGTTCTCGTCATGCTCACGCCGCTCGCCGGCATTCTCGGCGGAACGATGCCGAACGACGGCGCGGGCGGTTCGCTCTGGCTGACCGTCGGCCGGACGCTGCTCGAAGTCTCGGCCTTCATCGTCCTGATCATGCTCGTCGGCCGGCGCGCGGTGCCCTGGCTGCTCTGGCAGGTGGCGCGCACCGGGTCGCGCGAGCTGTTTACGCTCGCCGTGATCGCCACCGCGATCGGCGTGGCCTACGGCGCCGCCGAGCTATTCAGCGTCTCTTTCGCGCTCGGCGCGTTCTTCGCCGGCATGGTGATGCGCGAGTCCGAATTCAGCCACCGCGCGGCGACCGAATCGCTGCCGCTGCGCGATGCGTTCTCGGTCCTCTTCTTCGTATCGGTCGGCATGCTGTTCGAGCCGAGAGTCCTGGTCGAGGAACCGCTGCGCGTGCTGGGCGTCGTCGCCATCATCATCCTGGGCAAATCGATCGCGGCGATGGCCATCGTCCTCGCCTTCCGCTACCCGCTCAGTACCGCGCTCACCATCGCGGCAAGCCTCGCTCAGATCGGCGAATTCTCGTTCATTCTCGCCGGCCTCGGACTCTCGCTCGGCCTGCTGCCGGCCGAAGGCGTCAGCCTGGTACTGGCCGGCGCGCTCATGTCGATCGCGCTCAACCCTTTCGTCTTCGCCGCCATCGCCCCCTTCAAGCGCTGGCTGCTCGAACGCTCCCGCTACGCGCGCAAGCTGGAGCTGCGCCAGGACGCGACCGCCGAACTGCCGATGACGACCGAACGCAAGTACCTCGAGGGGCAGATCGTCCTCGTCGGCTATGGACACGTCGGCCGGCGCATCGCCGCGCAGCTCGATCAGCACGCAATTCCCTACGTGGTCGCCGAACAGAACCGCGAGCTGGTCGAAACCCTGCGCCGGAAAGGCAAGGCCGCCGTCTCGGGCAATGCCGCCGACCCGGCAGTCCTGATCCAGGCCCATATCGCCGATGCGGCCATGCTCGTCGTCGCCCTCTCCGATCCGATCGAGATCAGACGGATGGCGCATACCGCGCGCACCCTCAACCCGGACATCGAGATCGTGTTGCGCACGCACAACGAAGACGAATCCGCCTTGTTGCAGCAGGACGGCATCGGCACCGTGTTCCTCGGCGAGGAAGCCCTGGCGCAGAACATGTCGCGCCATATCCTGGAGCGCTTTGCCGCCGACGCCGATTGAGCAAGCGCAGCGAGAGCGCCGGAAAACGAGTACCGGGAATTATGCCGATTCCACGGCTTGCTGTATCCTTTTCCGTGCTTAGAATCCTAGCCCTCGCGGGCAGCGAGCCGCTTGCGTCGTACCGACCTTCTGACCGCGGGAAAACAACAATCCAGACGCGTCGGGGATGATTTCCGATTGATGGTCGGTGCCTCCCCGTCGTTCATGACCGAGGTTAATCGCATGCAAGAACTTGCCGTACGTCCTCCCGTCGGTGCGCCCAGCCCGCGGACCGCCCCGGACCATTCCGACAGCAGTACCAGCACAATGGAGCGGGTGAAGAAACTGGTCAGCGGGTTGCAGAGCAGTTCGGCGGAAATCCGCACCGTTGCCGAAGTGATCAATCAGGTGGCGAAGCACACCAACCTCCTCGCGCTCAACGCCAACATCGAGGCGGCCCGCGCCGGTGAAGCCGGACGCGGTTTCGCCGTCGTCGCCGACGAGGTGCGCAAGCTGGCCGAGCGCACGACGAAGGCCACGGCCGATATCAGCCGCATGGTGATGTCGATCCAGAACGAAACGACGCAGGCGGCGCAGGGGGTGGAGAAGGCCGAACGCGAGTCGCTGCTGCAAACGGCCAATCTGATACTGGCCGCCGAGGCTTCCCGGCTGGAAACCCGGTTCACGGCGTTGGTCGCCTCGATGCACGGCATCAAGCATCTGATCCAAGGGCAAAAGGAAGCCAGACTGACCCCGTCGCGCGATCTGCTGAACATCGTGCTGTCCACCAACCTGAAGGCCAGCCCCGACCTGCTCGCCTATTCATGCTGTTGCGAACCCAATGCGCTGGACGGTCGCGACAGCGATTTCGTCAATCAGCCCGGCCACGACGCATCCGGCCGTTTCATCGCCTATTGGAACCGCGCGGGAGGTAGTGTCGCACTCGAGCCCCTGGCCGACTATGACAAGCCGGGAATGAACGATTGGTATGAACTGCCGCGCCAGGCGTCGAAGGATCTGATGATGGAACCGTACGATTACCGCATCAGCGGCAAGTTCGTGCGGATGACCTCGCTGATGGTCGTGATCAAGGAAAACGGCAACTTCATCGGCACGCTCGGCGCCGATTTCTCGCTGGAACGCCTGCAAGCGGAACTCTCCGGCCAGCAACCCCTGGGCGCCGGCCGCTTCGCGCTGATTTCGACCAACGCGTCGTACGTCACCCACCCGGATGCACAGCGTGCCGGGAAGCCCGCTGACGATCTGGACGCGGAAGCCAGGGAAGCGATCAAGACGGCCCGGCCGTATCGCAGCATCGACCAGGCAGGCGTCGCTCGCCTGCTCTTCCCGATCCACACCGGCGCTGCCGAAACGCCCTGGTCGCTGATGCTGACTTTCGACATCAACGCCGCGTTGGCTGCGGCGTAGCGCATCGGGCCAAGGGCGCGGGTCCGATCCGTTCGGACCCGCGCCACGCCTCATGAGAAATCCGCCACATGACTTCATCCGTTGCCTGCCCCGCCTGCCGACAGCCGATGTCGCACCTGCAACTGCCCAAACGCGATGCCGGCCACGTCGAACTTGACCTCTGCTTCCAATGCCAGGGGATCTGGTTCGACGAGTTCGAGAGTTACCAGATCAGCCCGGGCGGCATCATCGACCTGTTCAAGCTGATCCACGCGCACCGCGACGAGCAGCGTACGCCGCATCCGGCCAAGCTGTACTGCCCGCGCTGCGACGATCCGCTGCTGCCGGTGCTCGACGTCGCCAAGAGCGGCCGCTTCACCTACCAGCGTTGCTTGCAGAAGCACGGGCGTTTCACGGTTTTCGCCCAGTTCATGATCGAAAAGGGCTTCGTGCGGCAACTGGCGCCGATGGAGGTCAAGGCGCTGGCGGCGCGCATCGGGACGATCCACTGCTCCGGCTGCGGCGCGCCGGTCAACATCCGCAGCGAGGCCGTGTGCAGCCATTGTTCGGCGCCGATCAGCATCCTCGACGAAGAAGCGGTCGAAACGGCGCTGGCCGGCTACCACGAGAAGGAAGTCGCCAACAACCGTCGCGACCCGGAGGCGCTCGCCGAGGCGCTGCTGGAAGTCGAACGGCAGCGCAAACCACGCCGTGACCAGAAGTCCACGTCGAACATCGACCTCGACCTCGAAGTCGGCGATCTCGTCATGGCGGGCATCGGCCTGGCTTGCAAATTGCTGATCAAATAGCGCCGCAAACCGGGGCAAACAACCCGAACGCCGCATGGATATTGGCGTTCGGCGAATCTGGCCGCAATTCGATCGTGGTACGATGCCATCCACGGCTGCGCCCGCCCGATTCCGGAATACGAACGACAACGCGAACGACAACGGCTGGACGCCTTTCGAGGGATGGCCTCATGGGAGTTTGCTGTAGAAATCTTCGCGCGCTTCTTTGCCTGACCGCGGCATGGTTGGCGCTCCTCTGCCCGACCGCCGGCCTCGCCCTCGCCGAAACCAACGCATCCGCCCCGGGCGACTACCCGTTCCGCGTGGTAACCGACGACAACTACCCGCCCTTCGTCTTTCGCAATGCCGACGGCAAGATTGATGGCTATCTCGTCGAACTGTGGCAGCTCTGGCAGGCGAAGACCGGGAAAAAAGTCGAATTGATCGCAACCACCTGGTCCGACGCGCAGCGGATGGTTCTGAACGGTGATGCCGAGGTCATCGACCTGATCTACCGCACACCGCCGCGCGAGCCGCTCTACGAGTTTTCCAAGCCGTACGCCGATCTTCCGGTCATGGTCTACAGCCATGCGTCGATCAGCGGCATCAAGAATGTCGAAGCGCTGCGCGGTTTCCAGATCGGCGTGCAGGATGGCGACGCGTGCATCGACGTCCTGGAACGCAAAGGCGTGACCGAAATCCGCCGCTACACGAACTACGAACGGTTGATCGAGGCGGCGCTGGCGGAAGAGGTCAAACTGTTCTGCATGGACGAGCAGCCGGCCGATTTCTATCTGTATCGCCGGAACGTCCAGCACGACTTCGCCAAGGCCTTCGAGCTCTACCTCGGGCAGGCGCACCGCGCGGTGAAGAAAGGCAACGGCGCGATCCTGAAGGAAGTGGAAGACGGGATGCTGTCGATCAGCACCGACGAACGCCGCGCGCTGGCGGACAAATGGTTGGCGCCGCCATCGATCAGTTTCATGCCGTACGTGCGCTACGTCGGCTGGGGCCTGCTGGCGTTGGCCTTGGTCGGCGGCTTGCTGTTCGCCTGGAATCTCTCGCTGCGCGTCCGCGTCAACGCGCGCACGCGCGCGCTGAACGCCGCGTTAACCGAACTATCCGCGGCGCGGTACGTCGCCGAGGTTGCGCACAGCAATCTCGCGTCGACGCTCGAGGCCATTCCCGACCTCCTGTTCGAGATGGACAAGGACGGCCGCTACCACGACCTCCACGCCAGCCGTCTCAATCTCCTCGCCCGCCCACGTGAAGAAGTCCTCGGCAAGACGGTCAGGGACGTCCTGCCGGCCGAGGCCGCGCGAACCGCACTCGAATCCTTGGCCGCCGCCGATCTCAGCGGCAGCGACCACGGTCGCGTGATCGAACTCGAGATCGAGGGACGGCGGCATTGGTTCGAACTGTCGGTCACGACCAAGACGGCCAGGGATGGGCAGCCGGCCGGCGACAAGCGGTTCCTGATGCTGTCGCGCTGCATCACCGATCGGCGGCAGGGCGAGATCGAACTCGAACAGCATCGCCAGCATCTGGAAATGCTCGTGCAAGACCGTACCGCGGAACTGCGGGACGCGAACCGCCGCCTGCAGGACACGCAGTTCGTCATGGACAGCGTCGGTATCGCGATCCACTGGATCGACGCCAATACCGGCCGTTTCCTCTACGTCAACCGCTTCGCGGCGAGCAGTCTCGGCTATACCGACGAGGAAATGCTCGGTATGCACATCGCCAATGTCGACCCCAGTTTCGCCGACAGCAATCCCACGTCGCCAAACTGCCGATTGCGGCAGGAACAGGGGGCGAGATTCGAATCGGTCAATATTACCAAGGACGGAAGCATCATCCCGGTGGGCGTCGTCGTTCACTTCCTTCCTGGCACCGGTGCCACGCCACCCCGATATATCGCTTTCCTGACCGACATTACCCAGCACAAAGCGGCGGAGCAGGCTCTGGTCACCGCGCGCGACGTCGCCGAGGCGGCCAACCGGGCGAAAAGCAGCTTCCTCGCCAATATGAGCCACGAAATCCGCACGCCGCTGAACGGCATCACGGGGATGGTGCACATCCTGCGCCGCAACGGCGTGACGCCAGCACAGGCCGAGCGGCTCGACAAGATCGACACGTCGGTCAGCCATCTCTTGCAGATCATCAACGACATCCTCGACATTTCGAAGATCGAGGCCGGCAAGTTCGCGCTCAACGAAGCCCCGCTCTCCATCACGGATCTGCTCGACAACGTCGTCGCCATCGTTGCCGATCGGGCGCAAACCAAAGGGATCGAACTACGCGTCGAACCAGGTTCCTATCCCGCCCGCCTGCGCGGCGACCCGACGCGCCTGCAACAGGCGATGCTCAATTACGCGATGAACGCCATCAAATTCACCGATCACGGCTCGGTTACCGCACGCGCCGTGGTCGTCGAGGAAGATCCGCGAACCATTTTGCTCCGCTTCGAAGTTCGCGATACCGGCATCGGCATACCGGCCAACATCGTTCCGCGCCTGTTCTCGGCTTTCGTCCAGGCGGACGACTCGACGACTCGCAAGTACGGCGGAACCGGTCTCGGCCTGATCATCACGCGCCGTCTGGCCGAAATGATGGGCGGCGAGGTCGGCGTCGACAGTCAGCCCGGGCTCGGCAGCACCTTCTGGTTCACCGCGCGGCTCGGCCGGCTAGACGAAGAAAGGACGATTCCCGCCAGCGCCGCGACGACGCCCGGGATCGCCGCCGACAAGGTGATCAGGGAGCGCCATGCCAACCGCCGGGTGCTCATCGTGGACGACGACCCGACCAACATGGAGATAGCGCTCTTTCTCGTCGAAGACTGCGGGCTGGCCGTGGAAACGGCCGACGACGGCGAACAGGCCGTCGCGATGGCGCGCTGGACGGACTACGCGCTGATCGTCATGGACATGCAGATGCCGAAGATGGACGGCCTGGCGGCGACACGCCTGATCCGCAATATCGCCGCGCATCGCCGCACACCGATTCTCGCGATGACCGCCAACGCGTTCGCCGAAGACCGGGAACGCTGCCTGGCAGCCGGTATGGACGACTTCATCGCCAAGCCGTTCGAACCGAACACGTTGTTCTCCACCCTGCTCAAGTGGCTCGACATGCGGCCGGCAGTCGAGGTAGCGCATGATGAAAACGATGGTCCGATCTGATTCCGGAGCAAAATCCGGGTTGCCGTAGAATGTACCGCGTAGCGCGCCCCGCTCGACCCACCATGGCGCAATCTGTCGAAGCCCAAGAACTGGAATGCTGAAAGACCTCCGTATCCTGATTGCAGATCAGCATGTCAGCATCCGTACCTGGATGCGCGAGCTGCTGTCGGTGATCGGCGCGACCTCTGTCTCGATGGCGTCGAACGCCTCGGAACTGATGCGCATGGCACGCAATACCGGCTACGACATCATCATTTGCGACCACCACCTCGACGAGAAGCGCGACGGCCAGCAACTGCTGGAAGAACTGCGCTTCCTGCACATCCTGCCGCTGCGCAGCGTGTTCATGATCGCCAGCGCCGAACGCCAGTACAACCACGTCGTCGCCGCCGCCGAATTCGCCCCGGATGACTATCTGGTCAAGCCCTACACGCCCGGGCAACTCGCCACGCGTCTCGATCGCGCCTTGAAAAAGAAGAAGGCGTTGCGCCACGTCTTCGACCATCTCGAAGTCTGCGCGCACGAAGACGCCATCCACGCCTGCGACCGCGCCATTCATACGACACCGCGCTACGCGCTCGATGCCCTGCGCATCAAGGCCGAATCGCTCGTCGCCCTCGGCCGCACGGAAGAAGCCACCGCCATCTATCAGTCGATCGCCTCGACCCAGGCCGTGCCTTGGGCGCGCATGGGTTACGCGATGATGCTGCAACGCGAGAAGAAATTCGATGCCGCAAAGGATGAGGCCAGCCTGCTGAACCAGGAATACCCGGAATTCATGTCGGTGTACGATCTCCTGGCCAGAATCCACGAAGACGCGGGCGAATACCAGAAAGCCATCGAACTCCTGGAACGCGCCTCGTCGATCACCTCGTCGACCAGTACGGATCGGCTGCGCAAGATCGCCGAAGTGGCCGAGGTTGCCGGTGATCGGAACAAGGTCATCAGCACGCTGAAGCGCGTGCTCGAACGAACGCAGCGCTCGTCGATGCTGAAGGTGGATGACTACATTTCGCTGACGCGCAACCTGCTCGACGAAAAACGCGTCGACGAGGCATCCGCCGTCGCCGACGAGATGCGCGTCGAGACGCGCCAGCTCGAGTCCGGCGAACTCGCTTCCGAGGTTGCGTCGGCCATGGTGCAGCGCGGCAAGGGCAAGATGAGCGAAGCCCGATCAAGTCTGGACAAGGCTTTCGAACTGCTCGACGCCGACGCCTCGGCCGCCACCGACTCCGTCGCCGTCGAAATCGCCGAGGAGGCTGTCCAGCACGGCGAGGTCGGCCGGGCCGCCGCGGTCATGGCGCGTATTTCCACCAGGGAATCGCTGCCCGGCAAGATCAAGGCGCGGCTGAACGCCTGGTTCGAAAGCAAGAGGGCCGGCGGCGAAGACACCGACGAAGAAGAACGTTCCCCGGCATTCGGCGAGCGGATGATGATTGCCATGGCCGAATCGATCGAGCATCTCAGTGAGAACTGGTCCGAGGAACGGGCCGCCAAGACCCGCGACATCCTGATCGACGCCTTTACCTTGATGCCGCGCGACAAACGCGTCATCAACGCGCACATCCGCTACAACTCGATCGCCGTCCAGCACGGTGGAGCGCGCCATTCGCCGACGACCAGAACGGACGTTTGATTCACTCTCGACGGCATCCCGAGCAGCCGCTCACCTTGTGCGCTTTTCTCCATTTTTTTGCTCAAATTGCGCATTTTTCATCGGCCCAAGTGGCTGGAATTGCACCATGAACCGATTTTTCCCTGTTGAATCAATCACCTCCGAAGTGGCAAAAAAGTATCGAGAGCCGAGCGCTTTATTGGTTGATGGGTGGTTGCGGCAAGCACTAAAGTGGCGCCACCTGCAGAAACGGATGAACGAACAGGGAAGACCGACGATACGGTCTGGCAAAACGAAGCAAACGCCCAGTGAGGGGCGAACGGGGACAACGATCGTGGCGACGCGATTTTTTGTGGAGGGGCTGGCATGAAACCTGATCTTGAAGTTGTCGATGTACTGCAACACGAATCGTTCAAGGTTTGGGGACACGGCTACCCGTTCCGCACGGTGCGCTGGCATTTTCACCCCGAGTACGAGATCCAGCTGATCACCCAGACTTCCGGACAGTACTTCGTCGGCGATTACGTCGGCCGCTTCGCGCCGGGCAACCTCGTCTTCATGGCGCCCAACGTGCCGCACAACTGGGTCAGCGAATTGCCGGAAGGCTGCACCGTCGAGCGGCGCAACCTCATCTGCCAGTTTTCCGCGGAATTCCTCAACGAACGCGTCCTGGCCTTCCCGGAGATGCGTTTCCTGGACAAGCTGGTCACCGAATCGAAACGCGCCGTCCTCTTCTCCGACGCGACCGGCGACGCCGCGCGTCCGATCATGGAAGAACTGCTGACCGCGACCGGGGCACGCCGGGTCGCCCTGTTCCTCGCCCTGCTCGAACTGATCGCCAAGGACGACCAGCGCAAGCTGCTGGCCAGCCACCGCTTTTCGCCCGATCCGTCGAGCTACATGTCCTCGACGATCAACCAGATCCTGTCCTACATCGACCAGAACCTCGCCAGCGACCTGTGCGAATCGGACGTGGCCGACCTGGCCGGACAGAGCGTCACCACCTTCTCGCGCTACTTCCGCAAGCACACGGGGATGTCCTTCGTACAGCACGTCAATACGCTGCGCATCCATCGCGCCTGCGAACTGCTCGTCGATACGGGCCTGTCGGTCGCCGACATCTGCTTCCGCGTCGGCTACAACAACGTCTCCAACTTCAACCGCCACTTCCTCGCGCAAAAGGGCGTGCCGCCGAGCCGTTTCCGTTCGCTGCACCAGATGAACATCGTTTCAGCGGTTGCCTGAAGCCACGCGCCAAGAACAGACCACGATCATGTTGCTGCCCCCCACCTACCTCGGCATCAATCTCGGAATCTTCGAGGTCAGAGTCGCGCTCTTCGACTCGGCGAACCAGATTCTGGCCGATGCCGCCGTGCGGCTGACGCGTTCCAGCCCGCAGTCGCACTGGAGCGAGCAGAGCCCGGAGGAATGGTGGCACGCCACGCTGGAGGCGATCGCCAAGGTGCGCGCCGACTCGCCGGCGGGCTTCAACAGCCTGAGCGGTATCGGCGTCTCCGGCCAGACGCAGGGCACCGTCCTGCTCGACAAACACCATCGCCTGTTGCGCCCGGCCATCTTGTGGAGCGACACCCGCGCGCGCGCCGAATGCATCGAGCTGGAAGCGATGGTCACCAATTCGCGCCATATCACCGGCAACATGGCGCTCCCCAGCTTCACCGCGCCCAAGCTGCTCTGGCTGCAGAAGTATGAACGCTCGGTCTTCGACAACATCGCCAAGGTGCTGATGCCGAAGGACTTCATCGTCTTCCGCCTGACCGGCGAGTTCGTCACCGAAATGTCCGACGCATCTTCCACGCTGTGTTTCGACGTCGAGCACAGAAGCTGGTCGGATCGCATGATTGCCGCGATCGGCCTCTCACGCGAGCAATTCCCGCGTCTCGCCGAGGGCTCGGAGAAAGTCGGCGACTTGCGCGCGCCGCTGGCCGACGCCTGGAACCTCAAGCGTGCCGTGCCGATCGCCACCGGCGCCGCGCGCCCCGCGGCGACGGCGCTTGGCCTCGGCGCGATCAAGGAGGGCGACGCCTACGTCAGTCTCGGGCCGAGCGGGTTGACCTTCGTCAGCACCACGGGCCCGCGTCCGAGCCCGGAACGCGCCGTGCGCAATTTCGGGCACTGCCTGCCGAATCTGTGGAGCCAGATGAGCGTCGCTCCGGCATGCACGACGAACCTCGAATGGTGGGCCAGCATCCTGGGATCGGCCAGCCGCGAGACGATCTACGCGCAAGCCGCGAAGGCGAAGAAGCACGAATCGCCGGTCTTCCTGCCCTATCTCAACGGTGCGAGCACGCCGCACAACGACGCGCGCGCCTCCGGCATCTTCTTCGGGCTGACCGAGGATACGACGCCCGACATGATCGCCTATGCGCTGCTCGAAGGCGTCGCCTTCAGCGTGGCCGACGGCATCGCCGCCATCAAGGACACCGGCACGCGCATCCGGCAAGCGTCGCTGATCGGTGACGGAAGCCAGAACCGCTTCTGGAGCGAACTGGTGGTTACCGCCTGCGGCATGCCGCTCAATCTGCACGACAACGAGTTCGATGCGGCGGGCCTGGGTGCGGCGAGGCTCGCAAGTTTGGCCGCCGGCAGCTGTTCGATCGCCGATCTCTCTTTCTCGGCGCCGGTCGTCGAGACCATCGTTCCTCGCGCGGACTGGCAGGAAGAGCTGGAAATCCGCCACGCCCGCTTCCGCAGACTTTATCGAGCGCTGAAGTCCGAGTTCTCGCTCCAGGAGCCCGAGCCGTGATCGAACGCACACACCCGCCGCCCATCGGGCGACGCTGACCCCGTTTTCTACTAGTAGGAGAAAAGGCATGAGGTGCTGCCGGGGGGACCTTTTGCCTGAAATTCAGCCCGGTCGTTTGCAGCAAGTCGAAGTTCCGTTTAACCCGTTGGCGTCGCAAGCGATTGCCCGCCAGTTCAAACCCTGAAGCATTTTTTATCTATAAATCGAGGGATTAGTGATGAAAGCAATGAAAAAGGTTCTTCCGTTGATGTTGGGTGCAGCCCTTGCCATTCCGGCGTCCGCCGCTCCGCTGAAGATCGGTATGTCGTTCCAGGAGCTCAACAACCCCTACTTCGTCACCATGAAGCAGGCATTGGAAGAAGCCGCTGCTTCGGTCGGCGCGACGGTCGTCATCACCGATGCGCGTCACGACGTCGCCAAGCAGATCAGCGACGTTGAAGACATGATCCAGAAGAAGATCGACATTCTCCTGCTCAACCCGACCGACTCCACCGGCGTCGAAGGCGCGGTCAAGTCCGCCAAGGCCGCCGGCCTCGTCGTCGCCGCGGTCGACGCGAACGCCAAGGGCCCGGTCAACACCTTCGTCGGCTCGAAGAACTACGATGCCGGCGTGATGGCCTGCGAATACATGGGCAAGGCGCTGGACGGCAAGGGCGATGTCGCCATTCTCGACGGTATCCCGGTCGTGCCGATTCTCGAACGCGTGCGCGGCTGCAAGGACGCGCTCAAGAAATTCCCCGGCATCAAGATCGTGACGACGCAGAACGGCAAGCAAGAGCGTGACCAGGCACTGGCCGTGACGGAAAACATGATCCAGGCCAACCCGGGACTGAAGGGCATCTTCAGCGTCAATGACGGCGGCGCGATGGGCTCGCTGGCCGCGATCGAAGCGTCCGGCAAGGACATCAAGCTGACCTCGGTTGACGGTGCGCCGGAAGCGATCAAGGCGATGCAGAAGCCGAACTCCAAGTTCATTGCCACGTCCGCCCAGTATCCGCGCGACCAGATCCGCATCGCGATCGGCATGGCGCTGGCGAAGAAGTGGGGCGCCAACGTCCCGGCCCACGTTCCGGTTGAAGTCAAGCTGATCGACGCCGAAGGCGCCAAGACCTTCACGTGGTAATCGCGCCTTCCTGACAGCTTCCGCGCTCTGCACGATCGAGCGCGAAGGCTGCTGCGATGGCCCTCTCCCCGCCGCCCCGGCGGCGGGGAGTCCCCGGGAAATTCTTGAATATGGAACAAGTATGAATACGGTTTTGCGACTGGAACAGATATCGAAGCGCTTTCCAGGAGTGAATGCGCTGACGAATATCGATTTGTCGGTAGGCAAAGGTGAGATTCATGCCCTGCTCGGTGAAAACGGCGCGGGCAAATCGACCTTGATGAAGATCCTCAGCGGCATCTATCAGCCGGACGAAGGACGCATCCTCCTGGATGGGAAAGAACACAACTTCGCCAGCTACAACGAAGCCGTCGCTGCCGGCGTCTCGATCATCTTTCAGGAATTCAGCCTGATTCCTTACCTCAACGCGGTCGAGAACATCTATCTCGGACGCGAGTACACCAATTCCCTCGGCTTCCTGACCCGCGCCTCGATGCGCAAGGAAGCAGCCGCGCTGTTCCAGAAGCTCGGCATCAACATCGACATGGACGTGCCGGTGTGCCAGCTGAGCGTTGCACAGCAGCAGTTCGTCGAAATCGCCAAGGCCCTGTCGCTCAATGCGCGCATCCTGATCCTCGACGAACCGACCGCGACACTGACGCCGTCGGAGGCGGAACACCTGTTCGGCATCATGCGCGACCTCAAGGCGCACGGCGTGACGATGGTCTTCATTTCGCACCACCTCGAAGAGATCTTCGAGATCTGCGACCGCATCACGGTATTGCGCGACGGCAACTACGTCGGCACCACCGACGTCAAGGACACCGACGTCGACAAGCTCGTCGAATGGATGGTCGGCCGCCGTCTGGAACAAGCCTTCCCGCCGAAGCCCGAGGCGCAGAAGAATCCGCGCAAGGTGCTCGAAGCGCGCAGTGTCCAGCTCAGCGAGGGCGGGCCGGTCAATAGCTTTACCCTGCACGAAGGCGAGATTCTCGGTTTCGCGGGACTCGTCGGTTCGGGACGCTCGGAACTGGCGCGCGCGGTGATCGGCGCCGACCCAGCCTACCAGAAGGAAATCTATTTCCGCGACAACAAGGTGGCGCTGAAGGACACCGCCGAAGCGCTCGAGGCCGGCATCGGCCTGTTGCCGGAAAGCCGCAAGACCGAGGGCCTGATCGTCGATTTCGCGATCCGCGAAAACATCTCGATCAACAACCTGAAGAAGTATCTCGGCCCCGGCCCGTTCATCAACCACCGTGCCGAATACGGCGCCACGGAAGAGATGATGAAGCGCGTCGGCGTCAAGGCGCCCGATCCGATGACGATCGTCGGACAGCTCTCCGGCGGCAACCAGCAGAAGGTCGTCATCGCGCGCTGGCTCAACCACCACTGCAAGGTGCTGATCTTCGACGAGCCGACGCGCGGCATCGATGTCGGCGCCAAGGCTGAAATCTACATGCTGATGCGCCGGCTGACCAACGAGGGTTACGCAATCATTTTCATATCGTCGGAGCTGCCCGAGATCGTCGGTCTGTGCGATCGCGTCGCGGTTTTCCGGCAAGGGGCCATCGTCGCCACCCTGGCCGGCGATGAAATCAATTCCAATGAGGTAATGCGCTATGCAACAACAGGCAACTAGTATGAATAGCAAGGTTGGCGTCTCCGCAACCGCTCCGACCAACTGGCTGACGCTGATGAAGCGTTCGACCTATTTCTTCCCGCTGGCCGGCCTGGTGGCGGTCTGCCTGGTGATGATCGTCACCACCGACAACTTCTTCTCGGCGGACAACTTTCTCAATATCGCCCGGCAGGTCTCGATCAACGCGATCATCGCCATCGGCATGACCTGCGCCATCCTCTCCGGCGGTATCGACCTCTCGGTCGGCGCGGTCATGGCGCTCGCCGGAACGTTGATGGCCGGTTCGATGATCGCCGGCGTACCACCTTACGCCGCGATCGTCCTCGGCTTGGGCGTCGGTCTCGCCTTCGGTCTGTTCAACGGTTTCTTCGTCGCCTACGCCGGCATGCCGCCGATCATCGTCACGCTGGCGACGATGGGCATCGCGCGCGGCATCGGCCTCATCTACACCGGTGGCTACCCGATCGACGGCCTGCCGGAAGCGTTCGCCTTTTTCGGCCGCGGCACGGTGTTCGGCATCCAGACGCCGGTCGTCATCATGCTGATCGCTTTCTTCCTCGCCTACCTGCTGCTCGACAAGACGCCGATCGGCCGCTACATCTATGCGATCGGCGGCAATGAGGAAGCGACCCGTCTTTCCGGCGTCCGCGTCGCGCGCTACAAGCTGTTCATCTACGCGCTGAGCGGCTTCACCTGCGCGCTGGCCGGCCTCGTGCTCAGTTCGCGCTTGATGAGCGGCCAGCCGAATTCCGGCGTCGGTTTCGAGATGGATGCCATCGCGGCGGTCGTCATGGGCGGCACCTCGATCGCCGGCGGCCGCGGTTCGATCATCGGCACCTTCATCGGCGCGCTGATGCTCGGCGTGCTGAACAACGGCCTGAACATGATGGGTGTCTCGCCCTACGTGCAGAACATCATCAAGGGTCTGATCATCCTCTTCGCCATCTACATCAGCCGCGAACGGAAGAAACGCCGCTAACCCGCATTTGAAGGCATCGCGCCGCCATCCCTGGCGCGGCGCCCCGGATATCCCCACGAATTGAAAACACGAACAGATTAACCAGGAGAAACACCATGAGTACCAACGAAATGCTCGCTCTGATCAACCACGGACCGAAAGACTACCGCCTCGAAACCGTCGCCCGGCCGAAACCCAAGGCCAACGAAATCCTGATCGCGATCGGCGCCTGCGGCATCTGCGCCGGCGACGACAAGTGCCACGCCGGCGCGGCGATGTTCTGGGGCGGTGCGGAAGGCATCGATCCGTGGGTCAAGACCCCGGTCGTTCCCGGCCACGAATTCTTCGGCACCGTCGTCGAAGCCGGCGAAGGCGCGCTCGAGCACTTTGACGTCAAGCTCGGCGACCGCGTGATCGCCGAACAGATCGTTCCTTGCGGCAAATGCCGTTTCTGCAAGAGCGGCAAATACTGGATGTGCGAAGTGCACAACATCTTTGGCTTCCAGAAGACCGTTGCCGACGGTGGCATGTCCGAATACATGCTGTTCCCGCCGACCTCGCTGGTGCACAAGATCCCGGACAGCCTCTCCGCCGAGGACGCCGCCATCATTGAGCCGCTGGCCTGCGCGATCCATACGGTCAATCGTGGTGACATCGGCCTCGACGACGTGGTCGTCATTGCCGGCGCCGGTCCGCTCGGCCTGTTCATGGTGCAGGTCGCCCACCTCAAGACGCCGAAGAAGCTGATCGTCGTCGATCCGGTTGACGAGCGCCTTGAACTCGCCAAGACCTACGGCGCTGACATGGTCATCAACCCGGCCAAGGAAGACGCGATCGCCAAGATCAAGGCACTGACCGGCGGCTACGGCTGCGACGTGTACATCGAAGCGACCGGCAACCCGGTCGGCGTCACGCAAGGCCTGGAAATGATCCGCAAGCTCGGCCGCTTCGTCGAGTTCTCTGTCTTCGGCAAGGAAACGACGACCGACTGGTCGGTCGTCGGCGACCGCAAGGAACTCGACATCCGCGGCGCGCACCTCTCGCCCTACACCTATCCGGTGGCGATCGACCTCCTTGAGCGCGGTCTGGCGACGTCCAAGGGCATCGTGACGCACAGCTACAAGCTCACCGACTGGAAGGCCGCGTTTGATTGCGCGCATTCGGTCGAGTCGATCAAGGTGCTGCTCGTCCCCGACCAGAAGTAAACCGTCCTCCCCCAGCGAGCCGCACAGCTCGGCGACATCGGGGCGCAAGCCCCGAGGAGACTTGTTCGCCCTGAGTTCGCGGGAATACCTGTTCATACTGGATGACAACAACACGATGGACTACGTAATTGGTGTCGATATCGGCACGCAAAGCACCAAAGCCCTGCTGGTCAACGCGGACGGCAAGATCGTCGCCGCCGAGTCGCAAGCGTATCAAGTCGATACGCCGCGCCCGATGTGGGCGGAACAATGGCCCGACGTGTGGTTCACGGCCGTCACCGACTGCATCAAACGCCTGACTGTAAAAGCGGGCATCCCGGCCCAATCGATCAAGGCCCTGTGCGTCTCGAGCCTCTATGGTGGGTCCGGCATTCCGGTCAATGCCGACATGAAGCCGCTGCACCCCTGCCTGATCTGGATGGACCGCCGCGCGACGCGCGAAGTCAACTGGGTCAAGGCCCTACCCGGCCTCGATCGCCTGATGGAAATCTCCGGCAACAGCGTCAACAGCTACTACGGCTACACCAAGATGCTGTGGATCAAGAACGAGCAGCGCGAAGTCTGGAAGCAGATCAAGTACTTCCTGCCGCCGAACAGCTATGTGAACTTCCGGCTGACCGGCGAGGTTGCCGTCGATCACAGCTCGGCCGGCAACATCGGCGGCGTGTACGACATGCAGAACCGCTGCTGGTCGGAAGAAACGCTAGCCATGCTCGGCATTCCGCTGGAAATGATGCCGCCGCGTCTCGTCGAATCGAGCGAAGTCGTCGCCGGCCTGTCGGCCGACTGGGCCGACAAGCTGGGCCTCACGGCCGGCATGCCGGTCATGGGCGGTGGCGTCGATGCCGCGATGGCCACGCTGGCCGCCGGCGTCACCCACCCGGGCGACCACGTGGCGATGATCGGCACCAGCATGTGCTGGGGCTACATCAACGACAAGACCGACGCCAAACACGGGCTGATCTCGATGCCCTACGTCTTTGAAGGCAACAAGAAGCTCTACATCTTCGGCGGCGCGATCACGGCCGGCGCTTCGGTCAGCTGGTATCGCGAACAGTTCTGCCAGGCCGAAGTCCTGCGCGCCGAAGAAGTGAAATGCGACCCGCACCGGCTGCTCGAGGAAAAAGCCGGCGAAATCGCACCGGGCTCCGAAGGTGTCATGTTCCTGCCCTACCTGATGGGCGAACGCAGCCCGATCTGGGACCCGAAGGCGAGCGGCGCCTTCGTCGGCCTCTCCCTCTACCACACGCGCGCGCATCTCTATCGCGCCGTGCTCGAAGGCGTCACCTTCGCGCTCTATCACAACATGGTGACCGGCTCTAAGGGCGCGGCCAAGCTCGACGATCGCCTGATCGTCGTCGGCGGCGCGGCGCATTCCGACTTGTGGATGCAGATCATCTCGGACGTCACCGGTTATGCCGTCTACACGATCCGCGAAGAGGTCGAGGCCGCACTCGGCGCTTCGCTGCTCGCAGCCTCGGGCGCCGGTGTGATCGACAACGCCGCGGTCGAGCAGGGCTGGATCCGGCTCGACGAACGCACCCGTCCGCGTCCCGAAGTCCATGCGCGCTACGAGAAGCAGTTCAGGCTCTACTGCGATCTCTACCCGTCGCTCAGGAACGTGATGCACGGGCTGCAGGAACAGGCAGCTTAACGCTTCCCCGAAGCGATGAATCAATCCTCCTTGTGGCCGGGCTCTTGTCTCCGCTCGGCCACTTTTTTCCCTGCAATCTGGATTTGAATACTGGAGAGGCGGCCATGGCCCACTTCCTTAGTGTCGATATTGGCGGCACCATCATCAAGAGCGGTTTGTACGACGAGCGCGGCAACGAGAAGGCCGTCGCATCCCTGAACGATACCGCCGTCGCCGGCCCGGTCGGCTGGAGCGAGCGCGACATGCGCGCCATGTGGCGGACGGTCTGCGCGACGATCCGCAAGGTGATCGCCGACAGCGGCGTCGCGCCTAGCGAAATCAAGGGCGTCAGCTTCTCGGCGCACGGTAAGGGCCTGTACGCCGTCGATATCAACGGCGAGCCGGTGCGCAACGGAATCATCTCCTCCGACAATCGCGCCCTGCCGATCGTCCGCGAGTGGAAATCGCGCAACGTCGACAAGGCGGCCTATCCCTATGCCTTCCAGCAAGTCTGGGCCGGTCATCCGGTCTCCATCCTCGCCTGGCTGAAGGCCAACGAAGCCGACTCGTACAAGCGCATCTACCGCATCCTGATGGCGCACGACTGGATACGCTACAAACTGACCGGCGAGTTCGGCGCCGAGATTACCAACATCTCGGGCAGTAACCTCTACAACGTCGATACCGGCACCTACGAACCGGCGCTGTTCAAGCTGTTCGGCATCGAGGAACAGCTGGAAAGCGTCGCGCCGGTCATCGGTTCGACCGAAAGCCGTGCCGGCGTCTCGGCCAAGGCCGCCGAAGAGACCGGCCTCGCCGTCGGCACACCGGTCTATGGCGGCTTCTTCGACGTCGTCTCGGCCGCCGTCTGCGCCGGCTTGGCCGACGAGCGCTTCATCAACGTCGTCATGGGCACGTGGACGATCGAAACCTGGATCGCCGATAGCATTCCCGCCGCCGAACACCCCTACACCTGGGGCCGCTACTGCATTCCCGGCAAGTATTTCGTGCATGAAGGCAGCCCGACCTCGGCTTCCAACCTCGAATGGTTCGTGCGCAACTTCATGCCCAACGCCGAACATCCGTACCAGCAATGCAACGAAATGGTCGCCACGCTGAAGAAAGGCGAAACCGGTGTCCAGTTCCTGCCCTACCTGTTCTCGTCCAATCTCGGCGACAACCTGTCGAGCGGGTTCTACGGACTGGCCAACGCGCACGGACTGCCGCATCTGGTGCAGGCGGTCTACGAAGGCATCTGCTTCTCGCAGCACTCGCACCTCGAACGCATCCTCGCCCTCTCCGACCGCGACCGCCTGCTGCGGCTGACGGGCGGCCCGGCGCGCTCGAACGTCTGGATGCAGATGGTCGCCGACATCAGCGAGATGCCGGTCGAGGTCATGCACGTCAAGGAATCGGGCTGCCTCGGCGCGTCGATCGCCGCTGCCGTCGGCTCCGGCATCTACTCGTCGTTCCTCGAAGCGATGGCCGCCATGTGCCCGACCGGCTCGCGTCTCGACCCCGATCTTTCCGCTGCACCGCGCTACCGCGAGAAGTACACCTACTTCCGCGAACTGGCCAGCGCGCTCAACGTGCTGCCCCAAGCCGCCTGAGCGGGCAGCCGCTTCTTGCCACGAGACTCAATCATGAGAAGAAATCCCCTCGGTATCTACGAAAAAGCGTTGCCGCCAGGCCTCAGCTGGCTGGAGCGCCTCGCGCTGGCCAAGGCCTGCGGCTTCGACTTCGTCGAAATCTCGATCGACGAAACCGACGCTCGCCTCGCGCGGCTCGACTGGACAACGGAAGAGCGCTTGAAAATCAACCAGGCCATGCTGGAGACCGGCATCCGCATCCCGACCATGTGCCTCTCCGGGCATCGCCGTTTCCCCTTCGGCAGCCGCGATCCGCTCATTCGCCAGCAGGCGCGCGACCTGATGGAGAAGGCCATCCACCTGGCGCAGGACCTCGGCATCCGCACCATCCAGCTCGCCGGCTACGACGTCTACTACGAAGAGCAGGACGAGGGCACCATCCAGCGCTTCGAGGAAGGCCTGCAATGGGCGGTCGAACGCGCCGCCGCGGCGCAGGTGATGATCGGCGTCGAGATCATGGACACCAAGTTCATGAGTTCGATCACACGCTGGCTCGATTGGGACGCGCGCATTCAGTCGCCGTGGTTCACCGTCTATCCCGACGTCGGCAACCTGTCGGCGTGGAACGACGACGTCGATGGCGAACTGCTCAAGGGCATCGACAAGATCGCCGCCGTCCACCTCAAGGATACCTTCAAGGTCACCGATACCTGCGCCGGCCAGTTCCGCGACGTGCCGTTCGGTGCAGGCTGTGTTAACTTCCTCAACGTCTTCCGCAAGCTCAAGGCGCTGAACTACCGCGGCACCTTCCTGATCGAGATGTGGACCGAAAAAGCCGAGGAGCCGGTGCAGGAAATCATCAACGCCCGCCGCTGGATCGAGGCGAAGATGGCCGAAGCCGGCTGGAGCGACTGATCCGGGTGAGTAGGTGTTGGTCAAAGTGGCGGTGAATGCTCGTGCGAACACACAAGTAATCCGCCGCTGACCGCGGCCTTGGAATAGAATCACGCGCTTGATCCAACCGAGCCAGAGAGGCCCGATCGTTTCGTCTCTGGCGGAAACCACAGCGCTCCCGATCCATGCATTCACGATTTCACCGCGTGCTGCGTCTGACCTTCGCCGCCGCGTTCACCCTGTCCGCCTGCCTCGCCCACGCTATCCCGAAGGCTGCGGAAGACGAAAACGGCACCGTCAGCATCGTGCCCGACGTCCCGCGCCCCAAGGCGTCGGCCAAAACGGCAAAGCCCGCCGCGAAACAATCTGCTGCTCCCGCCAAGAAAACGACAAAGAGCGCCAAGCAGATGAACAGGGTCAAGTCGCCCTCGGCACAAAAGGTCGCCAAGACGAAAACCAAGAAACCTGTTCTCAGCAAGAAATAACCACGCCCTCACACAGGAGCCCGAGATGCGCCATCTCCTTCCATCGCTCTGCCTGACCGCCCTGCTCGTCTCGAGCGCGCACGCGCAAACACCGATGCCGCGCATGGAATTGACCGCCGGCTTCTACCGCATCGTGTCCGAAATCGCGGCCAACCAGAAGGACCGCATGCAAGGCTTGATGCACCGGCGCAGCATGCAAGCGAACGAAGGCATGCTCTTCGTCTTCCCGCAGGAGGATCGCCACTGCATGTGGATGCGCAATACCTTCCTGCCGCTGTCCGTCGCCTTTCTCGACGCCAAGGGCCGAATCCTCAACATCGAGGACATGGAACCGCAGACCGAAGACAACCACTGCGCCGCCGCGCCGGCGCGCTACGCGCTCGAAATGAACAAGGGCTGGTTTGCCGGCAAGGGCATCGCGCCCGGCCAGAACATCGGTGGCGTAGAGAAGTCGCCGCGCCCTCAATAGTCCGTAATGACCCTGAAGCAAAGACTCGCCTGGCGCAAGAAGCCAGTGCGCAACGCAGCGTCGTTGCCTTTCGTCAACTGGCTGTGCGATCGGGATTCGCTCACCGCCCGTCTACAAGCGCGTGGCGTCTTCGCCGTACGCGTGCTGCGGCAAGGGCTTGGCGTTCCGACGCTCGACGAGGCGGTAGCGCTCGGGATTCCTCGAAAACGGATCGCCTGGATACGCGAAGTGGCGCTTTACTGCGACGGCGAGCCGGTCGTCTTCGCGCACACCGTGCTGCCGTATCGCCCGCGCGGACCGATGACGCAATGGCTCGCCCGTCTCGGCAACCGGTCGCTCGGCGCGCTGCTCTTTTCGCACGCCGGCTTCGTGCGCGGACCGCTGTCGAGCCGCCGCATCGACCGACGCGACGCGCTCTTCGCCCCCGCCATCGCGGCCATGAAGCTGGCCCCAGGCAATCATGCGACGGCGACGAACGCCGAAACCGCCCCAATCGTTTTGTGGGCGCGGCGCTCCGGTTTCTCGTTCGGCAGGCAAGCGGTCCTGGTCACCGAGGTCTTTTCTCCGGCGCTCGCCGAGCAGCCCGCGAACAAAACAAACACAAAATAGTGCTCGACACCGGGCACTCCGGCCAGTAGAATCCGCGCCTCATGCAATTCGAGGCTTTCTATCGCACTGAATTGCAATGATTTTTCGCTTCGCGAACCGCGCCGCATCTCCCAAGCCCCCCTGCCTCCTGGTGTAGATCCATAAGCACCGCCCTGGCACAAAGCTTGTTGTGCCGAAATGTTCTGATTTCTCTTGCCCAGGCAGAGTCTCTCCGCACTTTCGTTGGTTGGCGTTGCATTTTCGCGTCCGCGCGCCGGATCATACCGACCGAGCGGCGCTGTTCTACACGAAAGAGATTGATGACCTTTGCAGAAATCGGGCTTCACGAAGCCCTGCTTAAAGCCCTTACCCACGCCGGCTACACCGAACCGACCCCCGTCCAGGCGCAGGCGATTCCCGCCGCAATCGAAGGACGCGACCTGCTCGTTTCGTCGCAGACCGGCTCCGGCAAGACCGCGGCCTTCATGCTGCCGGCCCTGCACCGCCTGGCGCCGCAGGAGCGCCCGCCCTTCGTGCCGTCCCCTTCGTATTCCCGCCGCACCCCGAACCAGGAACGCCAGTCGGCGCGCGCCCGTGGCCGCGAGCGGCCGCGCTTCCAGCCAGCGCAGCCGAAGATGCTGGTGCTCGCGCCGACGCGCGAACTCGCCCTGCAAGTCACCGCCGCGACCGACAAGTACGCCGGCCAGATCCGCCACCTGAAGGCAGTCGCCATCCTCGGCGGCATGCCCTATCCGAAGCAGATGGAACTGCTTGGACGCAATCCGGAAATCCTCGTCGCCACCCCGGGCCGCCTGATCGACCATATGGAATCGGGCAAGATCGATTTCTCGAACCTGCAGATGCTGGTGCTCGACGAAGCCGACCGCATGCTCGACATGGGCTTCATCGACGACATCGAGAAGATCATCGCCGCCACCCCGGAAAGCCGCCAGACGATGCTCTTCTCGGCGACGCTCGACGGCGTCGTCGGCCAGATGGCACGCCGCATCACGCGCGATCCGCTGGTCATCTCGGTTGCCGCCGCCCACACGAAACACGAGAACATCGAGCAACGCCTGCATTTCGTCGACGACCTCTCGCACAAGAACCGCCTGCTCGACCACCTGCTGCGCGACGCCAGCATCGACCAGGCCGTCGTGTTCACCGCCACCAAGCGTGACGCCGATACCATCTCCGACCGTCTGAACATCGCCGGCTTCAATGCCGCGGCACTGCATGGCGACATGCACCAGGGCGCGCGCAACCGCACGCTCGCCGCCATGCGGCGCGGCCAGGTGCGCATCCTCGTCGCCACCGACGTCGCGGCACGCGGCATCGATGTACCGACCATTACCCACGTCTTCAACTACGACCTGCCGAAATTCGCCGAAGACTACGTGCACCGCATCGGCCGCACCGGCCGCGCCGGACGCAACGGTCTGGCCATCTCGCTGGTCAATCACGCCGAGCATTTCAACGTGCGCAAGATAGAGCGCTTCACCAAGCAGTCGATCCCGGTCGAGGTCGTCGAAGGACATGAACCGACGCGCCGTCCACCGTCCGCGTCGCCACGTCCCGGTAACAAGCCGGGCAAGCGCCCGGCATGGAAATCGGGCGAAAACCGTGGTCACGGCGGTTTCGCCGGAAACGGCAAGCCGGCCGCGCGCAGCGAAGGCCGCTTCAACAAGCAGGACGCGCCAGGATCGATGCCCAAACGTGACGGATTCGCGAAAAATCCGCAACGCGGCTCGCGGGACGAGCGTTTCGGCGGGGCAGGCGGCAATCGCCGCGCTCATGGCGATCGCTGATCGGCCTGGCGTCGGAAAATCCGCCGCGGCGGGTTTTTTTGTCTCTTGAACCTAAAAGCCTCAGTTCAACCACGGCGGACACGGCGCACACGGCGAAAAGACTGAATTTCTTCCGTTCTTCGTTGCTACCCAATGGGTGATCCTGCGAATCCACATAACTCTCTGTTTTTTCGCTGTGTTCGCCGTGGTTAACCGCTTTTTCTAGGTTGAATTCTTGCTCGTGCCCGAATCCGCCGGGTACCATGCCACTCATCACGGAGGAAATGGCCATGAGCTCGGAACTGACGATGCATTGGTCCGAACACGACGCGTCGCTGGAGCGCATTCTCCGCGCGTTGTCAACTTCTCTTTCGATCTTCGATGAAGACCTGGTGCGGTTGCGGCTCGAACGCCCGGAGAACGTCGAGATCCTGCGCCGATTTCTCGCCGATGGCACCCGGCACCATATCCGCATCGTGCTGAAGAACGCGGAACCGTTTCGTTGCCGCAGTCCGCGCCTGTTCAAACTGCTTGCGACGTATCCCGCACAGATGACGGTCGTCCAATGCCCGGAACATCTGCACGCGCTGAACGACGCCCTGTTCATCGTAAACGACACGCATGCGCTGGTCCGTTTCCACAAGGACAATGCCCGCGCCCGGGTCATTGTCGACGACGCCGAGGCCTGTCTGCCCCATGTGCAGCGATTCAATGACATTGTCAGCGAAGGCGGCGAACCGATCAGCGCGACGACGCTCGGCTTATGACATTCACGAAAATCGAAATGCCTTCGTCTTTGGCCTGCCGCCCTCTCGCCTGCTATAATGCAAGGCACACTGATTCAGACATCTGTTCAACATCAGTCAACCAGAACACTCTCGGTTCGTTGTTGTTATTTTTACTTGATAGGAATTTCAAATGAAAAACTCGCTCCTCGTTGCCGCTCTTGTCGCCCTGACCCTTACCGCTTGCGGCAAAAAGGAAGAAGCTCCTGCTCCGGCCGCTGAAGCCGCTGCGCCTGCTGCTGAAGCCCCTGCCGCCCCGGCTGCGCCTGCTGCCGAAGCTCCCGCTGCCCCGGCCGCCGAAGCCGCCGCACCTGCAGCCGAAGCCCCTGCCGCCCCGGCCGCCGATGCTGCCGCTCCCGCAGCCGAAGCGCCTGCTGCTCCGGCCGCTGAAGAAGCCAAGAAGTAATTCTTACTTCCTGAGCCAAAAAAGCCGGCGCATGCCGGCTTTTTCGTCTCGAGTCTTTGCCGAACTCAGGCAACTTCGCGCCAACCGAATCCGTCTTCCTGGGTTGCGACGCCAATCCATTCCGGCGTGCAGTTCAACGCAGCCGCCAACGCTGTTCTCGCCAAATCAGGCCGATTGTTCCGTTCGCTCAAGTGCGCGGCGATCACATGCTGGAGCCGCCGCGTCTCGATCTCCGCCAGCAGCGCCGCCGCCTGCCGATTCTCCAGGTGCCCCAGATTGCCGAGAATTCGGCGCTTCAGCATTGCGGGGTAATCGGACGCGGCCAACAACTCGGCGTCGTGATTGCACTCCAGAACCAGCGCATCGCATCGCCGAAGCATGTTGACGATATGCGCCGTAATCGATCCACTGTCGGTCAGCACACCAAGCCGATGCTTGCCGTCGCCAAACACGTACTGAACCGGCTCCCTAGCGTCATGTGGCACAGCGAAAGGCAGAATCTCGATCGCCTCGACCGAAAAGGCCGAAGACGGATCGACCCGGCGACACTGCGGCATGGGGTCTGCGATGCGGGTCGTCGCGGCTTGCGTACCGTGCGTCAGATAGACCGGAATGCGAAAACGGCTCGCGAATCTGAAAACCCCCGAAACGTGATCGCCGTGCTCATGCGTCACCAGGATTGCGCTGATATCTTCCCCCGCCAACCCCAGACGTCCGAGCCGTTCCAAAGTCGACTTGGCCGAGAATCCGCAATCCAGCAGCACGCGCGACGCTCCGGCCTCGACGACCAGAGAATTTCCACGACTGCCGCTGCCCAGGGATGCGAAGCGCATGAGTTGACGCCCAAAAAGAAACAGGCCAGTCGAAGCTGGCCTGTCTTGGTTTCCGCTACTTCAGCTGGTCGTAGAGCAAGCTGAGGATCTTCTTCGCCGTATCGGACTGGTCCACGCCGCCTTCGAGCGACAGCACCTGCACTGTCGTCAACGACCCGCCAGCCTTCACGTAGATGCGGTATTTCGTCTCCGGCTTGGGCGCGCCATCCTTCCAGAACGCAAGCTTGGAGAGGAAACCGTCGCTCTTGCCTTCCATATCCGTTTCCGGATCGACGTAGCGAACGAAGTACAACCCCTTCGAACGATCGCGGTCTTCGACGGTGAAGCCAACGCGATCGAGCGCCAACCCCACGCGCCGCCAGGCCCGGTCAAACGATTCCTGCAACTCCAGCGTTCCGGCGCCGTCGTTGCCGCGCGTCAGTTTGGCTCGATCGACCGGCTTGACCTTCGCCGCCGCCATTTCAGCGTCCGCGCGCTTCTGATCGGCACCGAAACGGACCATCAGGCGGCGCAGCATCTCGGCTTCAAGTTCCGGGTCCGGTTCGCGCGGCTGCCAGCGCGTTTGGTCGTTCCCCTCGGAAATATAGATTTCGTACATGCCGCGGTGGCTGATGAAGATGTCGGTGGTTCCCGGCACCGAACCCGGCTCGAGACGCGTCCGGAACTTGTCCCGCTCGGGCGTCGAGTACAGGGAATCGATCACCTTGCCCAGCAGGTTGCGCAGACCGTCTTCCGCGATTTTGGCGCGGTTCTCGGCCCAATCGGTCTCCATCACGCCGGCTTCCGGGAGTTCGAGCTTGATCAGGAAGCCTGTCTCCTGCCAGAACTCCTTGACCTGTTCCCAAAGCTTATCGGGCGTTCCCTCGACGACCAGCCAACGCTGATTTCCGGCACGTTCGATATGCGCCTTGTGCAACAGTCGGCAGTACATCGCTCTGCTGCTGCGCACGCGCTTGCGGCGACCGCTCGCCGGCATACTCGGAGAAGGAAGCCGAGCCTTTGCCGACCGTATCCGGCACGGCAAAGCGGTCGTCCCGCGAGGGCGACGTCAAATCCGGAGGAATTTCAAGCGTCGGCACCTTGGTCGCCGAAGCTGACTTGTAATCGATTTTTTTGGTCTCGATCCCGATGCTGCTGCAGGCGGCCAGATTGACCGCAACCGCACATAGCGCCACGCGAAGGACTACACGAATCATCGAAAATTCCTGAGCTGAAAACCTGGGGTTAAACCGATAGGCCGGCTTGGCGCATGGCGCTGCGAACACGGTCGTGGCACTCCTTCGACAACGGCGTCAAAGGCAGGCGAATACCGGATTCGATCAGCCCGAGTTGCTGGCATGCCCACTTGACCGGAATCGGATTCGCCTCGCAGAACAATTGCCGATGCAGGCCCAACATACGGAAATGCAATTCCCGCGCCTTCGCCAGATCGCCGCCGAGCGCCGCAACGCACATTTCGTGCATCAGGCGCGGGGCGATGTTCGCGACGACCGAAACGTTGCCCTTGCCGCCCATCAACATCAACGCAATCGCGCTGGCGTCGTCGCCGCTGTAGACCGCGAAATCCTTCGGCGCGCGCGCGATCAACTCGCAGGCGCGATCGAAACCGCCGGTCGCATCCTTGATGCCGACGATGTTCGGAATCTGCGCGAGACGCAGGACCGTTTCGTTGCTCAAATCGGCAACGGTACGACCGGGGACGTTGTAGAGGATGACCGGGATGTCAACAGCTTCGGCCACCGCCTTGAAGTGCTGGTACAAGCCCTCCTGCGTCGGCTTGTTGTAGTAAGGCACGACCGACAGCACAGCATCGGCGCCGACTTTCTTGGCGAAGCGCGTCATGTCGATCGCTTCGGCCGTCGAATTGGCGCCGGCGCCGGCGATCACCGGAATCCGGCCGGCCGCCTGCTCGACCGTGACACGAATGATCTCGTGATGTTCCTCGACATCGACGGTCGGCGATTCGCCGGTGGTGCCGACCGAAACGATGGCGTCCGTGCCTTCCTGAACGTGGAAGTCGACGAGGCGGCGCATGCCTTCGAGGTCAAGACTTCCGTCCTCGTGCATCGGGGTGACAATCGCAACAATGGATCCAGTAATCATGTTCATTTATTCAAGCACCAAAAGGAAAGCCGCAGAACAGCGCGGGAAACAGCGAAAAAACGATCGTGAGATTCTAACCGAAGGCGGGACGCCCGACCATTGAAAACGCGGACGAAGCCATTCAGCTGACAGGCGAGCCGGAAATATTATTCCGATGCGCGTCGCCAAGTTGTATGCAGATGTTTCAGAGCCCCGCCAGAATCCTGATGTGCGCGGCGACGCTGCGCGCCAGCGACGACAGGACGTAACCGCCCTCCAGCATGGAGACGATGCGCCCGTGCGCGCTCTCATCGGCGATCTGCTTGAGCTGCTCGGTCACCCAGGCGTAGTCCTTCTCGAGGAGTTTCATCCCGCCGAGGTCGTCTTCGTAGTGCGCGTCGAAGCCTGCCGAGATGAAGAGCATCTGCGGTTTGAACCTGCGCAACGGCGGCAACCAGACGTCGGCAACCATCTGGCGGAAGTCCTCGCCGGTCGTCCCGCCGGGCATCGGCACGTTCAGGATGTTGGGGGCCGTATTTTCCGTTCCGCTGTACGGGTAGAACGGATGCTGGAACATGCCGACCATCAACGCCTGCGGATCGTTCTTGAGGCAATCCTCGGTCCCATTGCCGTGGTGCACGTCGAAATCGACGACCGCGACGCGCTTCAGGCCGTGGCTTTTCAGCGCGTGCCGCGCGGCGACGACGATGTTGTTGAAGAAACAGAAACCCATCGCGGTTTCGCGCTCGGCATGGTGGCCCGGCGGGCGGACCGCGCAAAAGGCGTTCTGAACTTCGCCGCCCATAATCAGGTCAACCGCCATGACACCGGCACCGGCGGAACGCAGCGCGGCCTGCCAGGTATGCGGGTTCATCGCCGTATCGGGGTCGAGGTGGGTGATCCCGACGCTCGGGGAACTGCGCTTCAAGCGTTCGAGATGCGCGGCGGAATGGACTCTGAGCAGCTGCGCAAAGGTCGCCAGCGGCGCTTCGTAATAGGCAAAGTAGTGATCCAGCCCCTGCGCGATCATGTGGTCGCTGATCGCGCTCAAGCGCGCCGGGCTTTCCGGATGGAACGAACCCATGTCGTGGAGGTGACAATCGCGATGCGTAATGAATGCGGTACTGGCCACTTCCACCTCCCTGCGAAAAATCGAGACGGGATATAGTGTCGAGGTACTTCCATGAGTGCTTTTGCGCTTCCGCCTCATTATCAGCCCAACCGCCCGAACGTCACAACAATGCAACCGACCGGAAAAGCCGCTACCGTTTCTGAACTGATCACCGCCGCCAACCGCATCATCCTCGGCAAGGACACGCAGATCCGGCTCTCCCTGGCCTGCCTGCTGGCGCGCGGCCATCTGCTGATCGAAGATCTGCCCGGCGTCGGCAAGACGACGCTCGCGCATACGCTGGCCCGCCTGCTCGGCCTGCAGTTTTCGCGCATCCAGTTCACCAGCGACATGCTTCCGGCCGATGTCATCGGGCTATCGATTTTCGACCGCGAACGCAACGACTTCCGCTTCATTCCGGGGGCGCTCTTCTCGCAGATTCTGCTGGCCGACGAGATCAACCGTGCGACGCCCAAGACGCAAAGCGCGCTGCTCGAGGCCATGGAGGAACGCCAGGTCACCATCGAAGGCGAAACGCGGCCGCTGCCCGAACCGTTCTTCGTCATCGCCACGCAGAATCCTTCGAGCCAGATCGGGACGTTCCCGCTGCCGGAATCGCAGCTCGACCGTTTCCTGATGCGCATCGAACTCGGTTACCCGGATCGCGCGGCCGAGCGCGCTCTGCTCGAGGGTGGCGGCCGCCGCGAGCACTTGCCGGAGCTCGCCGCCTGTTTCACGCCGGACCAACTGGTGCCTCTGCAGAGGGAAGCCGCAGCCGTACACGTTGCGCCGCCGCTTTTCGATTACGTGCAGACGCTGGTCGAAACCACGCGCAGCAGCGCGAAGTTCATTCACGGCCTCAGTCCGCGCGCGGCGCTGGCCTTGCTCGCCGCCGCGCGCGCCTGGGCCTTCCTCGAAGGGCGCAGCATGGTGCTGCCGGAAGACGTGCAGGCCGTCCTGCCGAGCATCGCCTGCCACCGCTTGCGCCTGACGAGCGGCGCCGGCCATGCGCGCGCCGAGGACGTCGCTGAGCTGGTCCGCAACACCCCGATCCGCTGATGTCGATCGCGCAGTCGTTACGGCAATGGCTGTTCCGCTTCGGCCGCGACGAACAATCGCCGATCGTCCTCACGCAACGACGGATCTTCATCGTCCCCACTGGTTCGGGGCTGCTCTTCGCCGTCGTGCTGTGCGTCATGCTGCTCGGCGCCATCAACTATGACCTGAGCCTCGGCCACGCGCTGGTCTTCTTGCTCGGCGGCCTGGGTATCGTCGCCATGGTGCACACGTTCCGCAATCTGGTGGCGCTGCGCCTGTCGCCCGGTCGCGTCGATCCGGTCTTTGCCGGCGATCTGGCGCATTTTCCGCTCAGCATCGAGAACACGCGCCCATACCCGCGCCGCGCCCTCGCTTTTTCGTTCGGCACCGGGCAAGGCACCGCGTTCGATGTGCCGGGCAACGATCGTGTGACGGCCATCCTGTCCAGCCGGACGGCCAAGCGCGGCCGCCACGAGCCGGGCCGGATCACGCTCGTGACGCGCTATCCGCTCGGTCTTTTCCGTGCCTGGAGCTACCCGCATCCAACCTTCTCCTGCCTGGTTTACCCGAAGCCCATCGACGCGCCGCTACCCGTTTCGTCGATCGCGACGCCTGCCGGCCAGCATCATGGCGAACGCGGGCAGGAAGACTTCTCCGGCTTGCGCGCCTATCAATCCAACGACTCGCCGCGGCATATCGCCTGGAAGGCCGTCGCGCGCGACATCGAACACCGCCCGCTCCTGATCAAGCAGTTTGCCGGCGGCGCGAGCGAGGAGCTCTGGCTCGACCTGGAACTCACGCCGGCCGACGCGTCGCTGGAGACCCGGCTTTCGATCCTCGCCGGCTGGATTCTCGCCGCCGAAGCCGCGCATATCCGCTACGGCCTCCGCCTGCCCGGTCGAGCCATCCCGCCCGATCAGGGCGACACGCACCGCGCCAAGAGCCTCGAAGCGCTGGCCCTGTATGGCTAGGAAGGCGAAACCTTCGACACCGATCGATCCGGGCGCGATCCCCTGGCTGCTCGCGGTCGCCCTGGCAACCGCCGCGCCGCACGCCGGCAACGTCCCGCCCTGGCTCGCCCTGCCCGTCGGCGGCGCCATCGCCTGGCGCGGCGTGTCGTGGTGGAAAAGCGGCGCGCTGCCGGCGCGCTGGCAGCTGGCGCTCCTGGTCGTCGCCGGCGTTGCCGGCATCGGCTGGGAGTACCGCACGCTGTTCGGCCGTGATGCCGGCGTTGCGCTGCTGGTCTTCTTCATGGCCCTGAAACCGATGGAAATGCGCACGCAGCGCGATGCGATCGTCGTCGTCATGCTCGGCTTTTTCCTGCTGCTCACGCATTACTTCTACTCGCAGACGATTCCGACCGGGTTTTGGCTGCTCGCGACCGCGACACTGCTCACGGCGACGCTCATCCGCATCTACGGCGGCCGGCAACCGCCGCTCGCCATCGCCCGCTACGCCGGCCTGATGCTGGTGCAGGCGCTGCCTTTCATGCTCATTGCCTTCATGCTCTTTCCACGCGTCAATGGCCCGCTCTGGGGCTTGCCGCAGGACGCACATTCCGGCCTTAGCGGTCTTTCCGAGCGCATGGCGCCCGGCTCGCTGAACGATCTCATCCTCTCCGGCGCCATCGCTTTCCGCGTCAAGTTCGAGGGCGACGTGCCCGATCAAGCGCAACGCTATTGGCGTGGCCCGGTGTTCAACGATTACGACGGCCAGAACTGGAACGCGAGCCGCACCGGGCAAACCTACCAGCAAGCGAATCAACCGATGCAACAGCCGCCCGTCATCGAGCCGCGCGGTGCCGTTTTCCGTTATGTGACGACGCTCGAACCGCACAATCAGCGCTGGCTGCTAGCGCTGGACATGCCGGTGACGCTGCCCAAGGATGCCGTGCTCGCACCGACGCTGGAAACGCTGACGCGCGAGCGGATTCTTTCGCGTACGCGCTTTGCGTTTGCCTCGTCGGTCGATTTCGTGGTCAACCGTGGCGAGAGCGAGGCCCAGTTGAAACTGGCCCGGATGCTGCCGCCCGGACTCAATCCACGTGCCCGCGCGCTCGCCGCGGAATGGAAAGCGACGTTCAAGTCGCCGCAAATGATTTCCAACGCGGCCCTGCTGCATTTCCGCCAGGAGCCTTTCCGCTATACCTTGCGGCCGCCGGTGCTCGGCCAGCAGGCGGTCGATGAGTTCCTGTTCGACACGCGCAGCGGCTTCTGCGAGCACTACGCCTCGGCCTATGTCTTCCTCATGCGCGCGGCCGGTATCCCGGCACGCGTCGTCGCCGGCTATCAGGGCGGCGAGATCAACCCGGTCAACGGTTACCTCACCGTGCGCCAATCCGACGCTCACGCCTGGGCCGAGATATGGATCGCGGACCGAGGCTGGATTCGCGTCGATCCGACCGCCGCCGTGGCGCCTTCGCGCATCGAAAGCGGTATCGAGGCGGCGCTGCCGGCAAGCGATCCGTTGCCGGCGCTCATCCGCATCGATACCGACTGGCTGCGCGACCTGCGCAATCGCTGGGAAGCCGCCAACAACGCCTGGAACCAGTGGGTGCTCGGTTACAATCCCGAGCGGCAGCGGGAAGTACTCTCGCGCCTAGGCTTGAGCGACCCGGACTGGCGCACGATGACCGCCGCGCTCGCCGTCCTGGGCGGCATCGCACTGTTCGCCGTCACCGCCTGGACGCTGTTCCAGCGCAACCGCGTGACGCCCGCGCAGCGTGTCTGGGATGCCTTCTGCAAGAGATTGGCAGGCCAGGGTCTGCGGCGCGAACCGTGGGAAGGTCCGCTGGCCTTCGCGGCACGAGTGGCCGAGGTCAGACCCGTGTTCGGCGCGCTGACACGTGAAGCGGCCGACCTGTTCGCTGCCCTGCACTACGGCGTCGGCACGGCCGAACAGTTGAACCGGCTGAAAGAATGCACACGGCGGCTCAAGACGCCACGATTACGGAGAACATGGATTTGAACAAGCGATTCACCCGATTCGGATTCGGCAAGCAAGACACTCGATCGTTGCGAAGATTCGCCCTCGTCGCCGGACTGATGGCCTGCCTTTCGCCGTTCAACACGCATGCCGCGAAGCCCGCGCCGAAGGCGCCGCCGTTCAGCAGCCATCCGGACGTACCCGCTTTCATCGAGGCGATGCACGAAGAGTACGGTTTCGACGTCGCACATCTGACCCGGCAGTTCGACAGCATTCATTCCAACACCTCCGTCCTGAAGCTGATCACACCCGCTGCCGTCCCCGAGCAGCAGCGCTCCTGGCAACGCTATCGGTCGCGCTTCCTCAACGAACGGCGGATCACCAACGGCCTCATTTTCTGGCAAGAGAACCTCGCTGAACTGGCGCGCGCCGAAGCGATCTACGACGTCCCGCAGGAAATAATCGTCGCCATCATCGGTGTCGAAACCGAGTACGGACAAAATATGGGCCAGTTCGGTGTATTCGAAGCGCTCGCCACGCTGGCCTTCGACTATCCGCCGCGCGCGCCCTTCTTCCGCAAGGAACTTGAACAGTTCCTGCTGATGGCCCGCGAAAACGGCGTCAGCCCGCTCAGCATCAAGGGTTCCTACGCCGGCGCCATGGGCATCCCGCAATTCATGCCGAGCAGCCAGCGCCAGTTCGCCGTCGATTTCGACCGCGACGACCGCATCGACTTGCGTGAGAGCACCACCGATGCGATCGGCAGCGTCGCCCGTTTCCTGAATATGCACGGCTGGCAGCCCAAGGCGCCGATCGCCGTGCCTGCCACGGTAACCGGCGACCCGAGCGAGCTGATCGCGGCCGGCATCAAGCCGGAGCAACCGCTCTACGTGCTGGCGCAACAAGGGGTAGTGGCCGAGGGCGACGCCGATCGCCCCGCCGCGCTGATCGATCTGGTCACGCCGGGCCAGCCGACCGAATACTGGGCCGGTTTCGACAACTTCTTCGTGATCACGCGCTACAACCGCTCGAGCTTCTACGCCATGTCGGTCTTCCAGCTCGCCGAGGCGCTACGCGCGTCGCGCGAGGAAGCGCAGAATTAGCAAACGAGCGACACGTGGGCGCAGCCTGCCCATTCCATCAACGCCGCCAACCCGGCTTTCAGGAGAAATCGACGATGAACAATTTCACCTTCCACAACCCGACCCGCATCCTCTTCGGCCAGGGGCGCATCGCCGATATCGCGCGCGAGATTCCCGCCAGCGCGCGCGTGCTGATCACCTATGGCGGCGGCAGCGTGGTCAAGACCGGCACGCTCGCCGAGGTCAAGGCCGCGCTGACCGGTTACACGCTCTTCGAATTCGGCGGCATCGAACCGAACCCGACGTATGAAACACTGATGCGGGCCGTCGAACTCGCGCGGCGTGAAAACGTCAACTTCCTGCTCGCCGTCGGCGGTGGCTCGGTGATCGACGGCACCAAGTTCATCGCCGCAGCGATTCTGTTCGCCGGCGAACCGTGGGACCTGCTCGCCAAGCGAGCGCCGGTGAAGAGCGCGATTGCCTTCGGCAGCGTTCTCACCCTGCCGGCCACCGGTTCCGAGATGAACAACGGCGCGGTGATCACCCGCCGTGCCAGCGACGACAAGCTGGCCTTCTCCAACTCGCGTCTTTACCCGCGCTTCTCGGTGCTCGATCCGACCAAGACTTTCACCCTGCCGCCCCGCCAGGTCACCAACGGCGTCGTCGACGCCTTCGTGCACATCACCGAGCAGTACCTCACCTATCTGGCCGACGCCAAAGTGCAGGACCGTTTCGCCGAGGGTCTGCTGCTGACCTTGATCGAGGAAGGGCCGAAAGCGCTGCAGGAACCGGAAAACTACGCGGTGCGCGCCAACATCATGTGGACGGCGACGCTGGCGCTCAACGGACTGATCGGCGCCGGCGTGCCGAACGACTGGGCGACGCACATGCTCGGCCACGAACTCACCGCCCTGCACGGCCTCGACCACGCGCAGACGCTGGCGATCGTCCTCCCCGCCATGCTGCAGGTGCGTCGCACGGAGAAACGCGAAAAGCTGCTGCAATACGCCGAGCGCGTCTGGAATCTCAAGGAAGGCGATGCCGATGCGCGCATCGATCAGGCCATCGAAAAGACACGACGGTTCTTCGAATCGATGCAGGTATCGACCCGCCTTTCCGGTTACGGCATCGGCAAGGACGCCATCCCGGCGCTCCTCGCCCAGCTCGAACGTCACGGCATGGTGAAGCTCGGCGAACGCCAGGACGTCAACCTCGAACGTTCAAGGCAAGTGTTCGAATTGGCTGCTTGAGACTTCCTGGCAAGGACCTGGTGATTCGATGCCGATGCGGTCAATCCCAAGGGCAACGGCAAGCGCGGAAGCGGCGCAATTCGACATTCAGCGCGCTCAACAGCAATTGCGTGCGACCGGCGATCCAGCCCTTGGTCAAGGGCTGCGGCTCGCCTTTGGGGTGCAGTTCCTTGATCAAGCGCGCAGCCGTCACCTGATCGTTGAGTGTTCCCAGAAGATCCTGGATCGACGACAAAGTGGATTGGTAAGCCGTAAGCCGCCGGGCAGAGAAAAGCGGCGCGAAGAAATCGAGCGCATAGCGAAGCTTCTTGAAGGCGATGCGAAGCTCATGGCGCCGCTCGGCGTTCATCTTGCCATGCTCGCGCGCCAGTTCCTCGACAGCGAACGCGCATTTGCGCAAACGCTGCCGGGCAAATTTGCGCAGCCGTTGGACGGATTTTGCGTTTTCGGGTGCGATCGTTGGCGGCTCGATGCGAAGAAGCGCCGCCGAGAACGCCAACACGAGCCGGTTGTATTCGACTTGCGACAAGGCACTTCCCGCGGATAGCTGCGCCTTGGCTTTCGCGGCCTCGCCTTTCTTGCACAGGACAGCCAGGTCCGCATCGCCGGGGAAAGCTTCTTCCAACGGCGCCAAGGTCTCGTCGAGAAACACGTCCCAATCGCGGGCATCGCCCAAATCCCCCGCCAAGGCCTTCCAGCGCGGCGCGTAAACTTCGACGAAGTCGGGCGCAAGTACCGGCGCGAACAGCCTGAAAGCCGAGCGCAAGCGGCGAATGGCAACGCGCGCCTGGTGCACGAACTCCGGATCGCGCCCCGCGATGGCACCTGCCTCATTGCGCTGCAGATGCAGCACGCAGGCGAGCGCAATCGAACGAAATGCTTCGACGAGCGACATTTCCCTGGTCAACGGAGAAACCGTCGCCTTTACCGGCCGCATGAATGTCGGGTCGGCGAGCGCATAGCCGCGCTCGGCCTTGCTCACGATCTCCGGATGCAGGTTGATCTCCGCCGCCAGCCGAATAGCCAGATCGAACAACGGATCGGACGACTCTCCCTCGACGAGCTCCAGCTCCAGTTCACAGATTTTTTCCTTGACGGTTCCGGCGTCGCCATTCAGGTCGATTGCACTCAGATTGCCGCGATCAAGCGCAACTTCGATCACCGCGTCCCCGTGCGGGACGATCCAGGCGGTGCGCATGAAATCCGTCGAAAACACGGCTTGCAGCCGCGCATGACATGATTCGAGGAACTCCCGCAGTTCCTCGTCGCCGACGATGCTGAAATCGAAAACACCGGGCTGTGTCGGTGCTTCCCATTCACTGCGCTGGGCCAATCCCCCGGCACCTGAGGCGCCGCCCTTGACCGTCATCAACCATGTCGTCCAGCCCTTGCGACGCAGACGAAGCGCGATCCCGCGACTGCGCAGGTCGAATTCCGGGGTGTCGTAGTAGGTGTTGAACAGCCGGTACTTCTGTGGTTTGTACCCGGACAAAATAGAATGCGTCGTCACACGCCGCGCCTGGGCGGCCGGCAATCCCAGTTTGAGTTCTATTTCCTTGGCCATCCGCGCGCTCTTCGCCCCCAATCGTCGATGGCCGGCCAACTGGCCGAACCGCTTTTCAGACTAGCAGAGAAAGCTGCTGATTGTCATGTTTTGGGGCGTTCGATCAGATCGTTCAGACGAGTTGCCTCGTGCCGGGCGGAATCTCGCCAATGGATGAATTCAGGCGGCGACCGCCCGCAGCACCGCTAGCGCATCGCGGGTTTCCGCCACGTCGTGCGCCCGAATGATTCCCGCACCGTGCTGGGCGGCGATCACTGCGGCGGCCACGCTGGCCGACAGGCGCCGATCGACCGGCCGCCCGGTGATCGTCCCCAGCATCGACTTTCTCGACACCCCGACCAACAAAGGTAATCCCTCTCCGCGAAACTCGGAAAGACGGCGGAGCATTTCCAGATTGTGTTCGAGCGTCTTGCCGAAACCGAATCCCGGATCGAGCAACAAACGGTTGCGTGCGACGCCCGCCTCGGTCAGTCGCATCACCCGCTCGCCGAGGAAATCGCGAACATCGGCGATCACGTCGCCGTAATGCGGCGCTCGCTGCATCGTCAGCGGCTCGCCCTGCATGTGCATCACGCACGCCGCGCAATCGCTCGCGGCAACCGCCTCGATGGCGCCTGGCCGACGGAATCCGTAGATATCGTTGATCATCGACGCGCCGTGCGCGATCGCTGCGCGCATCACTTCCGGCTTGTACGTGTCGACCGAAATCGGCACCGAACATCCCGCCAGCACTTCGAGCACGGGCAACAGACGATCGAACTCTTCGTCCAGCGACGCCGGAATGGCGCCCGGACGCGACGACTCCGCGCCGAGATCAAGCAAGTCGGCTCCGGCCTCGATTTGATGCAAGGCATGCGCCACAGCGCGGTCGGTATCGGTCCCGAGACCATCGCCCGAGAACGAATCCGGCGTCAGGTTCACGATACCCATGACCAGCGGGCGCTCAAAAGTCAGGTTGTAACGACCACAGCGGAGCATGATTTCCGATTCCTCGACGTAAAAAAACCGGAGGAGCGATTCGCTCCTCCGGTCAGACGATCTTGCGCTTGCTCAGGCCGCCGCCGTCGCGCTCGGTGCCGCATCGGGTGGCGTTTCAGACGAATCCACGGCTTTCATTTGCGGCGGTTTGGGCGGACGCGGCGGTTTCCCGGCCATGATGTCGTCGATCTGGTCGGCATCGATCGTTTCGAGTTCCATCAGCGCCTTCGCCATCGCCTCGACCTTGTCGCGATTTTCATCAAGAAGCTTGCGTGCCAAGGCATATTGATCGTCGATGATGCGACGAATTTCCGAATCGACCATCTGCATCGTCGCTTCCGACATGTTCTTGTGTGTCGTCACCGAGCGGCCGAGGAAAACCTCACCCTCGTTCTCGCCATAGACCATCGGGCCGAGCACGTCGGACATGCCGTAGCGCGTCACCATGTCGCGCGCCATCTGCGTCGCACGTTCGAAGTCGTTCGAAGCGCCGGTCGTCATCTGGTTCATGAACAGCTCTTCGGCGATCCGGCCGCCGAAAAGCACGGCGATGCGGCTGAGCAGATACGTCCGGTCATAGGCGTAACGGTCCTCTTCCGGCAGCTGCATGGTCAGGCCGAGTGCGCGGCCACGCGGAATGATCGTCACCTTATGCACCGGGTCGGACTTGGGTACCAGCTTCGCGACAACGGCGTGGCCCGACTCGTGGTAGGCGGTGTTCAGCTTCTCTTCCTCGTTCATGACCATGCTGCGGCGCTCGGCGCCCATCATGATCTTGTCCTTGGCCTTCTCGAAGTCCTCCATGTTAACCAGGCGCTTGTTGCCGCGTGCCGCGAACAACGCAGCCTCGTTGACCAGATTGGCCAGATCAGCGCCCGAGAAGCCCGGCGTACCGCGCGCAATCACGTCGGCCTTGACGTCCGGCGACAGCGGAACCTTGCGCATATGAACGACCAGGATCTGCTCGCGGCCGCGAATATCCGGCAACGGTACGACGACCTGGCGGTCGAAACGGCCTGGACGCATCAGTGCCGGGTCGAGAACATCCGGACGATTGGTCGCCGCGATGACGATGACGCCCGAACTTCCCTCAAAACCATCCATTTCAACCAGCATCTGGTTCAAGGTCTGCTCACGCTCGTCGTTGCCACCGCCCAAGCCTGCGCCACGCTGACGGCCGACAGCATCCAATTCGTCGATGAAGACGATGCACGGTGCATGTTTCTTGGCGTTTTCGAACATGTCGCGCACACGCGCGGCGCCGACGCCGACGAACATTTCAACGAAGTCGGAACCCGAAATCGAGAAGAACGGCACCTTCGCTTCGCCGGCGATCGCCTTGGCCAGCAAGGTCTTGCCCGTTCCCGGATTTCCTACCAGGAGCACGCCCTTCGGAATACGCCCGCCCAGTTTCTGGAATTTGGAAGGATCACGCAGGAAGTCAACGAGTTCCGAAACTTCTTCCTTGGCTTCGTCGCAGCCCGCGACATCGGAAAACGTGATGCTGTTGGTCGATTCATCGAGCAGGCGCGCCTTGCTCTTGCCGAACGAGAAGGCACCGCCCTTGCCGCCGCCCTGCATCTGGCGCATGAAAAACACCCAGACGCCGATCAGCAACAGCATCGGGAACCAGCTGACGAAAATGCTCATCAGGAAAGATTGTTCTTCTTCCGGTTTCGCTTCGACCTTGACGCCATGTTTCAGGAGGTCGGAAACCATCCACAGGTCAGGCGGCGCATACGACGTCAACTTGCGTCCGTCGCTCGTCGTCGCCTTGAGGATCCGCCCCTCGATGACCACCTTCGAGATCGATCCCTTGCCGACCTCTTCCATGAACTGCGAGTACTCCATCGAGGCCTGTGGCGTCTGGCGGGAATTGAATTGATTGAAGACCGTCATCAATACCAGCCCGATGACAAGCCATACGGCCAGATTCTTGAACATGTTATTCAAAATGCGGTACCTCTGTATCGATGTACTCCAGGACAACCCCGGAAGTCGCGGAATTTTGCAAAGCCATCATTCTAAACCTTCTCGCGCAGCTCGGGCGGCGCCGCTTGCCAACGACGATCGTCTTAACCCTTCAATCCCCGGCCAAGCAAATAGACTTCCGGGCTGCGATCGCGCGAAGCATCCGGTTTGCGTGTAGTCACCGTAGTGAAGACTTGCCGCATTTCCCTCACGAATTCCTCATAGCCGTAGCCATGGAAAACTTTGACCAGAAATGCACCGTCCGGTTTCAGCCAGTTCCGCGAGAATTCGAGCCCCAGTTCAGCCAGATGCATGACGCGCGCCTGATCGGACACCGCCACGCCTGACATATTGGGGGCCATGTCGGAAAGTACAAGCCCCGCTTTCGCCCCGCCCAGCGTGATTTCGAGAACTTGCAGTACGTCTTCCTCCCGGAAGTCGCCCTGGATGAACTCCACGCCGTGCAATGGCTCCATTTCCAGCAAATCGAGCGCGATGACGCGTCCGTTGCCCTTTTGCCGCTTGGCGACGACCTGCGACCATCCACCGGGCTTTGCTCCAAGGTCGACAACGATTTCACCCGGTCGAATCAGGCGATCGCGATCATCAATCTCCATCAGCTTGAACGCGGCCCGCGAACGAAACCCTTCGGCCTTGGCACGCTGCACAAAGGTATCGTTCACGTGCTCACGCAGCCACGCGTTGCTCGTTCGGGTACGTTTCATCGTCTAAAACTCGGTAAAATGCGTTCTTTGAGAAGGTTGCCCAAATGCTTGATATTACTTCCGAACAACGCCGCGCCTTGCGCGCCAGCGCGCACGCGCTGAATCCCGTCGTGTCGATCAGTCAAAATGGACTGTCCGAACCCGTGCTCAAAGAGATCGCAAGAAGCCTGGACAGCCACGAGCTCATCAAGATTCGCGTATACAACGACGAGCGCGAGGTTCGTGAGCAGTATCTTTCATCCATTTGCGAACAACTGGGTGCGGCTCCGGTTCAACACATCGGCAAACTCCTGGTGATCTGGCGCCCGGCGCCGGAGGAGAAGTCAAAGTCGGTGTCGCGTCGCGCAAAAGTCGAACCTGTTCGAACCAAACGCAGCTTCCAGGGCAACACGCGCAAATAAACGCCGCAATCCGGCCGCCGCTCCCGCCACCGATCGTGCGGCGCGCCTATTCGTAGCGAACGTCCAGCACCTCGTACTCGCGAAGGCCTCCCGGCGCCTGGACTTGCGCGATGTCGCCAGAGAACTTGCCGATCAGCGCACGGGCGATCGGTGAGTTCAACCGAAATCTTGTTCTCCTTGATGTCGGCTTCATCCTCGCCGACGATCTGATAACAGACTTGCGCGCCGGTATCCTGATCCTCCAGATCCACGGTCGAACCGAACACGCAGCGTCCGTCGGCGTCCAGCAGCTTCGGGTCGATGATCTGTGCGTTGGACAGCTTGCCTTCGACTTCCTTGATGCGCCCTTCGATGAACGCCTGCCGTTCCTTGGCGGCGTCGTATTCGGCGTTTTCCGAGAGGTCGCCATGCGAACGCGCTTCGGCGATCGCCGCGATCACGTTCGGACGATCCACGGTCTTCAGCTGATGCAGTTCAGAACGCAAGCGTTCGGCGCCGTTGATCGTTAAGGGTACTTTATTCATGTTCATTGTCGTCACTCACTGAGTTGTTCGTTGTCCGCCAAAGCAAAACCGCCGGCCCGCGAAAACGCGTGGTTTACCGGCGGTTTGGAGGAAAGATTAGTTGATTTCTGCGTGCAGTGTCTGAATTGGATACACGACAAGTTCGCCGCGATTCTTCATGCCGACGGCCGCTGCTTCGGCGCCCCAGACAGTCGTGTACATCGTCACGCGCGCCGCCAGTGCCGACGTGCGGATCGAACGCGAATCGTTGATTGCCTTGCGCTTCTCATCGACCGTGTTAACGATCAAGGAAATCTCGTTGTTCTTGATCATATCGACGATGTGCGGGCGACCCTCCGTCACTTTGTTGACCACGACGACCGGAATACCGGCCTTCGATATCGTCGCCGCCGTGCCGCGTGTCGCCAGCAAACTGAATCCGGCCGCGTGCAGATCGCGCGCGATGGCGATGACTTTGTCCTTGTCCGAATCCTTGACACTGATGAAGACCTTGCCGGCCGCGGGAAGTTTCACGCTGGCCGCCATCTGGCTCTTGACGAAAGCTTCCTCGAACGAGCGGCCGACGCCCATCACCTCGCCCGTCAACTTCATCTCCGGGCCGAGGATGGTATCGACGCCGGGGAACTTGTTGAACGGGAAGACGGCTTCCTTGACCGAGAAGTACGGCGGAATGATCTCCTTCGTCACGCCCTGGCTGGCCAGCGACTGGCCGGCCATGCAGCGCGCCGCCACCTTGGCCAGCGGCAAACCGGTCGCCTTGGAAACGAACGGAACGGTCCGCGAGGCACGCGGATTCACTTCGAGAACATAGACCACGCCGTTCTGGATGGCGAACTGCACGTTCATCAGGCCGCAAACGTTGAGACCCTTGGCCATCAGCTTGGTCTGGCGACGCAGTTCGTCCTGGATTTCCTTCGACAGCGAGTACGGCGGCAGCGAGCACGCCGAGTCGCCCGAGTGTACCCCGGCCTGCTCGATGTGCTCCATCACGCCGCCGATGATCACTTCGTTGCCGTCGGACAATGCATCGATATCGACTTCGATGGCGTCGTTCAGGAAGCGGTCGAGCAGCACCGGCGAATCGTTCGATACCTTCACCGCCTCGCGCATGTAGCGTTCGAGGTCGCGCGGCTCATGCACGATTTCCATGGCACGGCCGCCGAGCACATAGGACGGGCGGACGACCAGCGGATAGCCGATCTCGTCGGCGAGTTTCAATGCCTCGGCTTCGGCGCGTGCCGTACGGTTCGGCGGCTGCTTGAGGCCGAGATCGTGCAGCAACTGCTGGAAGCGTTCGCGGTCTTCGGCCGCATCGATCATGTCCGGCGTGGTGCCGATGATCGGCACACCGTTGGCTTCCAGGTCGCGCGCCAGCTTGAGCGGCGTCTGGCCGCCGAACTGGACGATGACGCCGACCGGCTCCTCGATGGCGACGATTTCCAGCACGTCTTCCAACGTCAACGGCTCGAAATACAGGCGATCCGACGTGTCGTAGTCGGTCAACACGGTCTCCGGGTTGCAGTTGACCATGATCGTCTCATAGCCGTCTTCGCGCATCGCCAGCGCCGCATGCACGCAGCAATAGTCGAACTCGATGCCTTGGCCGATACGGTTCGGGCCACCGCCGAGGACCATGATCTTCTTCTTGTCGCTCGGCTTCGACTCGCATTCTTCCTCGTAGGTCGAATACATGTAAGCCGTGCTCGTCGCGAACTCGGCCGCGCACGTATCGACGCGCTTGAAGACCGGCCGGATGCCGAGCAGGTGGCGACGCGCGCGCACCTGCGCCTCGGTCGTGCGCAGCAGCTTGGCCAGGCGGCGGTCGGAGAAACCCTTGCGCTTCAGGGCGCGCAGGATCGGCGTACCGAGGTCGTTCAGCTTCATGTCGTCGAGTTGCATCTCGATCTTGACGATGTCCTCGATCTGCGCCAGGAACCACGGATCGATGTGCGTCAGCTGATGCACTTCGTCGAGCGTGAAGCCGTTCTCGAAGGCGTCGCCGACGTACCAGATGCGCTCCGGCCCCGGCTCGCCGAGTTCCTTCTCCAGTTCCTCGCGGTCGGTCGTGCGCTGGTTCATGCCGTCGACGCCGACTTCGAGACCGCGCAGCGCCTTCTGGAACGATTCCTGGAAGGTGCGGCCGATCGCCATCACCTCGCCGACCGACTTCATCTGCGTGGTCAGTCGCGAGTCGGCGGTCGGGAATTTCTCGAAGGCGAAACGCGGTACCTTGGTCACCACGTAGTCGATCGACGGTTCGAACGACGCCGGCGTCTTGCCGCCGGTGATTTCGTTGGCCAGTTCGTCGAGCGTGTAGCCAACGGCCAATTTCGCCGCCACCTTGGCGATCGGGAAGCCGGTCGCCTTCGAAGCCAGCGCCGACGAACGCGAGACGCGCGGATTCATCTCGATGACGATCATGCGGCCGTCGGTCGGGCAGATCGAGAACTGCACGTTGGAACCGCCGGTATCGACGCCGATCTCGCGCAGCACGGCGACCGAGGCGTCGCGCATGATCTGGTATTCCTTGTCGGTCAGCGTTTGCGCCGGCGCGACGGTGATCGAGTCGCCGGTATGCACGCCCATCGGGTCGAGGTTTTCGATCGAGCAGACGATGATGCAGTTGTCCTTCTTGTCGCGGACCACCTCCATCTCGAACTCTTTCCAGCCGATCAGCGATTCCTCGATCAGCAGTTCGTGCGTCGGCGAGGCTTCCAGTCCGCGCTTGCAGATTTCGACGAATTCTTCCTGGTTGTAGGCGATGCCGCCGCCGGAACCGCCCATCGTAAACGACGGGCGGATGATCACCGGGAAGCCGATCATCGCCTGCACCTGCTGGGCTTCTTCCATCGAGTGCGCCGTCGCCGAACGCGCCGAACCGAGGCCGATCTTGGTCATCGCCGCCTTGAACTTCTCGCGGTCCTCGGCCTTGTCGATCGCTTCCTTCGAGGCGCCGATCATCTCTACGCCGAATTTGTCGAGCACGCCATTCTTCGCCAGGTCGAGCGCGCAGTTGAGCGCGGTCTGACCGCCCATCGTCGGCAACAGCGCGTCGGGGCGTTCCTTCTCGATGATCTTCTCGACGACCTTCCAGGTAATCGGCTCGATGTAGGTGACGTCGGCCATTTCCGGATCGGTCATGATTGTCGCCGGGTTGGAGTTAACCAGGATCACCCGGTAACCTTCCTCGCGCAGTGCCTTGCAGGCTTGCGCACCGGAGTAGTCGAATTCGCAGGCCTGACCGATGACGATCGGGCCGGCGCCGATGATGAGTATGCTCTTGAGATCTGTACGCTTGGGCATGAGTTACTTTCCTGCAGCCTGCTTGTCTTGCATCAGCTTGATGAAACGGTCGAACAGGTAGGCCACGTCGTGCGGGCCGGGGCTGGCTTCGGGGTGTCCCTGGAAGGAGAACGCCGGAACATCGGTACGCGCAACGCCCTGCAGCGACCCGTCGAACAACGACACGTGCGTCGGACGCAGGTTGGCCGGCAGCGTCGCCGGATCGACCGCGAAGCCGTGGTTCTGGCTGGTGATCAGCACCTGGTTGGTATCGAGATCCTTGACCGGGTGGTTGGCGCCATGATGGCCGAACTTCATCTTGACCGTCCTGGCGCCGGACGCCAGCGCCAGCAGCTGGTGGCCGAGGCAGATGCCGTAGGTCGGCACGCCCGCCGCCAGCAACTCGCCGATCGCGGCAATTGCGTAATCGCACGGCTCGGGATCGCCCGGGCCGTTCGAAAGGAAGATGCCGTCCGGGTTGTATTTCAGCACGTCGGCCGCCGGCGTCTGCGCCGGCACCACCGTCACCTTGCAGCCGCGCGCCGCGAGCATGCGCAGGATGTTGTGCTTGACGCCGTAGTCGTAGGCGACGACGTGGAATCTTGCCTCGGGTACCGACTGATAGCCGGTCAGCGACCACTCGCCGTCGGCCCACGCGTAAGGCGAATCGACGCTGACGACCTTCGCCAGATCCATGCCGGCCAGTCCCGGGAAGGCCTGCGCCTCGGCAATGGCCTTCGCCTCATCCACTTCGACGGCCATGATGCAGCCTGCCTGTGCGCCTTTTTCACGCAGGATGCGCGTCAATTTGCGCGTGTCGATCCCGGCGATGGCGACGATACCGTGCTTCTTAAGATAGTCCCCCAACGTATCCTGCAGGCGCCAGCTCTCGGCGCGGATCGGCAGGTCGCGGATGACCAGCCCGGCGGCAAAATTGGCGCGTGATTCGAAGTCTTCCGCATTGCAACCGACATTGCCGATGTGGGGGTAAGTCAGCGTGACGATCTGGCGGCAGTAGGAAGGATCGGTGAGGATTTCCTGATAACCGGTCATCGCGGTATTGAACACGACTTCGCCGCTGGTGACACCAGAAGCGCCGATGGCGTAACCACGGAAAACGGTGCCATCGGCAAGCGCGAGAATCGCGGGTTGAAGAGAAGGTAGCAACGACACGAAATACTCCTGATCCGTAGCCTAGATATGCAAAGCGGGACAGGCACTCGCCCATCCCGCTTAACTGCTTGAAAACCTTGGAATCATACCGCAGAACGAGCCTCCCGGCAATTCATCAGGCCAAAGAGACTGAAACAAGACGCCAGGCAAATGCAACCTTGCCGCGTTGGAACAACCGCCGAGAACAACGGATCAGCGCAGGCCGAGCACGTCCTGCATATCGAACAAGCCGTTGTCTTTCCCGTCAAGAAAGCGCGCCGCGCGGAGGCTTCCCAACGCATAAGGCATCCGGCTTCCGGCTTTATGGCTAATTTCGACCCGCTCGCCGGTACCGCAATACATCACTGTATGATCACCGACAATGTCACCGCCACGAACGGTGGCAAAACCAATCGTCGAAGGATCGCGCTCGCCGGTCACGCCTTCACGGCCATAGATTGCGCACTCTTTGAGATCGCGACCCAACGCCTGCGCAACCACCTCCCCCATGCGCAATGCCGTGCCGGACGGCGCATCGATCTTGTGCTTGTGATGTGCTTCCACGATCTCGATATCGTAACTTTCGGCGAGAATTCTAGAAGCGGTGTCAAGCAGCTTGAACACCACATTCACGCCGACGCTCATGTTCGGGGCGAAAACGATCGGAATCTCGCGCGCTGCATCGGCGATCGCCCGCTTTCCCGCATCATCAAAACCGGTCGTGCCGATCACGATGCCGACCTTGTGCCGACGGCAGGCAGCCAGATGTTCAAGCGTTCCTTCCGGCCGGGTGAAATCGATCAGGCAATCGGCCTTGGCAATTGCGTTTTCCAAATCGGAACTGACGACAACACCGCAGGGCATGCCAACCAGCTCGCCGGCATCTTTCCCGAGCACCGACGTACCCGGTTGATCGATTGCCGCCACAAGTTCGACGCTGCTGTCCTTCAGGGCAGATTCGATGAGCATTCGCCCCATGCGCCCGCTGGCACCAACAATCGCAATCTTCATACTAGAACCCCACGCTTTCCATCATTTTTCCGAAAAATCCCCGTTCCTCGACCGGTGGAGCGACCGCGTCCGCGTCAATCGAGCCAAGATCGATCTCCCGCGTGCTTGCCGCCGGCACCGTGGCCGCGTCGGATTCCTGCGCAGCGGTCACATCGCCCGCGACACGGACGAGTTTGTCATTGGTATCAAAGAAAGCGGTAAACTTGCGCACCTCAACCGCACCAGTACTGCCTTCCTGGAACCGATAAACATAGTCCCAGCGATTGGAATGAAACACGTCAGCCAACACCGGTGTGCCAAGAATGAACCGGACCTGATCCTTGGTCAGCCCCGGCTTTAGCTGCGATACCATCTCCTGGGTCAGCACATTCCCCTGTTGCACGTCGATCTTGTATTCATTGACAATGCGCGGAACCGAGGAACAACCGAAAAGAACTGTTGCCAGAAACAGCGTTCCGGCAAATCGAGAGAATGTCATGCTTGAGGCGTTTCTTGGTTAATTGGTCTGGAGGGCACGCGAGTGCTATGGTGAATTCTGACGACGCATTCTGCGGTATATCATAACCGAAAACTCCGACTCCTTTATCCGCCAGACAAGCCAGCCATGAGCAATACTATCGACCTGAAAAGCCTGGGACTCAAAGCGACGACGCCGCGCCTGAGAATTCTTGAGTTGTTCGAGAAAGCGGAGGTGCGCCATCTGACGGCCGACGATGTTTATCGCATGCTGCTCAGTGAAAACATGGATATTGGCCTGGCGACGGTCTATCGCGCGCTCACCCAGTTCGAGCAGGCGGGTCTGCTCGAACGGCACCACTTCGAGTCAGGCAAGGCCGTGTTCGAAAAGAAGATCGGCCATCACCACGATCATCTGGTGTGCATCAACTGCGGGCGCGTCGAAGAATTCGTTCGACGAGGAAATCGAGCGCCGACAGAAGAAAATCGCGAAGGATCGCGGCTTCGCCGTTCATGCCCACGCGCTCTATCTCTACGTTGAGTGCATCAAGAAGGACTGCCCGCACAAGGATAGAGAAGGTCACGCAGAGCACGCGTAGCCGGATTCAGGCAAACGTGTCAAGAAAACCGCCGATCCGATCGTCCGTATCGTCGCCGACTTGGCTCTGACGATAAGAAGAGGCTGAAGCGAGCCCGTCAGCACCAGTCCCACCCGAGCGGATTTCCTCGCTGCGCTGCCGAGCCAACGCCATGCGCGCCTCGATTTCCATTTGGGAGGCCGCGGCCGCCACCCGATAGTCCTGCGCCGAGGGATCGGCTGGCGCAAGCGCGGCGGCGCGGACACGTTGCGCCTTTGGAATCGTCTCCTCAGGCGTCTTACCGGGAGAAGCGTCGACCGAGACCTCACCGCCAGCAGCATAGCGCTTGCCGTCCGGCCCGATCTCGTAACTGTAGCTCGGACCGCCACGGACCAGTTCGGCACCGACAGATAGATGAGCCTGCTCGTGTGCGCGGACCGCTCGATCAGTCTGTCTGAGCCGCTGGATTGCTCGTTGCTCTTCCGAACTGAATCCCTTGCTCGCATCAGGCGACGATAGCCCAGACCCGACTTCGCTTTCCGTACGCTGGCCAGTGACCGTGCTCGATCGCTGAGTGCCGCCAAAACCGACGTTCCCGGCCCAAAGACCGCGCGGTTCGAAACTGACTGGCGCACCTGGAGTCATCGGAAAAACACCTTTGAACCAAGGAACTAGGTGGTTCAGCCTAGTTTACGTCAAGGTGTTTTTCCAGTATGGCTTCACGGACTCCGAAGGCGATCCGCCACGTTCCCGACCTATAGTTTGTATCCGGCCAACACGCTGTGTATCTCCTTGGCCAGCCCATCCAGGCGCTTCGCGGTGGCCGCACCCTGCGACGCACTCCCTGAACCCGCATCCGCCATGCGCGCGATCTGCTCGACGAGATTGGCCACGTTCTGGCTGGCGCTGCTTTGTTCCTTGATCGCATCGGTGATGTCGGAAACCATGCTGACCGTCCGCGCGCTGCTCTCGCCCATCTTGCGGATCGCATCGCCAGCACCGCCCGCGTTGTTTACGGTCTTCTTCACGCTGGCAACCGTCTGCACCATGTTGTTCGCCACGGTCTGCGCGCTGTTCTGTATCTTCGAGACCGTTCCTGCGATCTCTTCCGTCAACCGGGCAGAACGCTCGGCAAGCTTGCGCACCTCGTCGGCCACCACCGCGAAGCCTCGTCCTTGCTCGCCGGCGCGCGCTGCCTCGATCGCCGCGTTCAGCGCCAGGAGATTCGTCTGATCGGCAATCTCGCGAATCGTCTGCACAACCGAGGTAATGAGCCCACTCTGCCGCTGCAGTTCCTCAACCAGGGACGCCGAGCCGTCGACCACGCCCGCGATCTCATTGATATCCTCGATCGTTTCGGAAATGACTGCCGTACCTGAATTCGCCAACCGGCCGGCATCGGCCGTCAGCGACTGCGCCTCCAGCGCCTGCTCGCCCACGTGCGAGATGCTCACCGACAGTTCCTGCATCGTCGAAGCCATGCCGGAAGCCGCCTGACTCTGCGCTTCGGAATTCTCGGCGCCCAGCGTCGCGCTTTCGGCCATTTCTGACGCGGCACTGGCCACCGAAACCGCCGCCGCCTTGAGCTGGCTCAAATCTTCCTGAAGCTGTTCGAACAGGCGATTGAGGTTCGTCGCCATATCGCCCAGTTCGTCCCGCGAGGCAACAGGCACTCGTGCCGTAAAGTCGCGATCCCGGCCGATCCGCGACACTGTCTCCTGCATGCCTCGAAGCGCCCCGCCGATTCCACGTACCGTGAGAAAGCCCAAAACACCGACGATACCCGCCCCCAGAATCATTCCGACCCAAGACATCAGACTGCCGATGGAAGCCTGTTTTTCCGAGTGCACACGTATTTCGTCTGCCAATTTCCGGTTGTACTCAGCGTGCGCTCGCAGCGCTTCCTTGAGTTTCTGACTGACCGGACGGAGCTTGCCGAACATCAGGGCACTCGCCGCATCGACGTCATACGCGCGCGAGGCTTCCATCATCTGCGTCACCAGCGGCATGTATTCGCCAAGCAACTGCTTCTCGGTGGCCAACATGTTCTTCTCGGATTCGTCACTCACCAGCTTTTCGTAGGCCGCAAAGACAGCCTCAAGCTTCTTGAACGCTTCGCTGACGCCCTTCTGGGCAGCATCCTTGATCGCCGGTTCCTTGGTCGCGATATGCCCGGACGCGTCAACTTCAAGTGAAAGGAATGTCGACTGGATTTCCCCAAGCATGGAAATGCTCGGCATCGTGCCTTCAATCACCGAAGCGACGGTGCTTTGCGCTGCCCGTGTCGTCCACGAACCGACGGCGCCCACGCCAAACAGTGCGACGATGCTGACGATTACCATGGCCCAAAGCCGTGACCTGATTGTTAGATTCATAAACCCTCCGATTGCCCTGTTGTTGCTTCTTTGTTCCGCCCCACGCATTGCACGCGAGAATCGGCAGAAGCTTATTCAGTTTATTTTGAGCATTTCCCTGGCATGTTGCCGAGTGATCGTCGTAATCTCCACGCCGCCCAGCATCCGCGCCAGTTCTTCTACTCGCCCGGTCTCGTCGAGTTGTACCACCCGACTTCGGACCTCTCCGTTCTGTGCATTCTTGCTCACCTGCCACTGCCAATTTGCCCGCGCAGCGACCTGAGGCAAATGCGTCACGCACAGAACCTGCCGCTCGGCTCCCAATTCACGGAGCAAGCGCCCCACCACCTCGGCGACACCACCGCCGATCCCCACATCAACCTCATCGAAAATCAGTGTCGGAACGCTCGCCGCCTGGCTCGTCACCACCTGGATGGCAAGGCTGATGCGCGACAGTTCGCCACCCGACACCACCTTCGCCAAGGCTCGAGAATCGGTTCCGGACAGTCCGGAAATGCGAAACTCGACCTGCTCGTTGCCGCTGGCAGACCCCGCCGCGACCGGCACCAGTACCACCTCGAATCGCCCGCCCGCCAATGCCAGTTGCTGCATGATCTTGCTGACCTCCTTGCCAAGCGTGATCGCAGCCGAAGCGCGGCGCTTCGTCAGTTTGCCGGCCGCTTCCTCATAATACTTGCGCGCCGCGCCGACCTTCTCTTCGAGCACCGCGATATCGGCGGTCTCACTGAGTACCGACAGGCGTTCCAGCCAGCGTTCGAGCAGTTGCGGCAACGCCTCCGGAATGGTGCGATGTTTCCGCGCGCATCCCAGCACGGCATCGATTCTTGACTCGACCTCACCCAGTCGCTGCGGATCGAGATCGACACGGTCCGCATAGCGATGCAACGCGGAAACGGCTTCGGCCAATTCTGTCCGCGCCGAATGCAACAAGGCGCCCACCTCGGACAATGCTGGGTCGTACTCGATCAAATCGTCTATACGACCTACCGCCGCCTCGATCTGAACTTCGCAAGCCGACTCGCTTTCTGCAAGGACATCCAGAGAGAATCTCGCCGCTTCGACCAGCCGCGCGGCGTTGGCAAGGCGTTTGTGCTCGGTGTTGAGCCGCTCCCATTCGTCCGCTGAAAAACCGAGAGCTTCCAGGTCGCGCACCTGCCACTGAAGCTGATCCCGCTCTTCCGCCAGCGCAGCGGCGCCACTGGTCGCGGCATCGAACAGGCTTCTGGCCTCACGCCACGATCGCCATGCGGCGGAGGTATCGCTCAGCAGCGGCTTCAAGCCGGCATGCGAATCGAGCAGCGAGCGCTGCGCATCGTTACGCAACAGCGATTGATGCGCGTGCTGACCGTGAATATCGACCAGCGATTCGGCGACTTCGCGCAACTGTTGAACCGTCACCGGCGAGCCGTTGAGGTAAGCCCGGGAACGGCCTGCGCTATCCAGCACTCGGCGAAGCAGCAGGCCTTCGCCGGCATCGAGATCTCTTTCCCGCAGCCAATTCTCCGCGTCCTGCAGGCCTTCCAGATCAAATTCGGCGGCAACTTCCGTTCTCTCGGCGCCGTTGCGTATCAAGCCGGTATCGGCTCGCTCGCCCAGCGCGAAAGCCAGTGCATCGACGAGGATCGACTTCCCAGCGCCGGTTTCGCCGGTCAACGCGCCGAACCCCGTCTCGAACTCGAGTTCCAGGCGATCGACCAGAACAAAATCCCGGATTGTCAGGCGTCGCAGCATGGTTGGAAGTCGCCCAATAAACGAAAAATGGCTAGTGAACCTTGGGCTGCTCGCTCCAGTGCAGTTTCTTCCGCAACATGGAGAAATAGCTATAGCCCGGCGGGTGCAACAAGGTGATGGAAAACTCCGAGCGCCGGATGCGCAGAGAGTCGCCCGGCTTCAAGTCGAACGTCACTTGGCCGTCGAAATAGACGCGCGAATCCGAGGCGCGAATGATACGGACTTCGATCTCGTTCCGGTCACTGATCACCACCGGCCGATTGGAAAGCGAGTGCGGACAGAGCGGAACCAGTGCGATGCCGGCCACGCACGGATGCACGATGGGCCCGTTGGCCGACAACGCATACGCCGTCGATCCCGTGGGTGTGGAAACGATCAAGCCGTCCGAACGCAGGTTGTAGACGAATTTTTCATCGATGAACAATTCGAACTCGATGAGCCGGCCGATCGCCCCCTTGTTGACGACGACTTCGTTCATGGCCAGGTTGGACGCAATGACCTGCCCATCTCGTTTGACCTCGGCATCGAGCAGCATTCTGCTTTCCGGAGTGAATTGCCCGCCGAGCAGGTCATCCATGCAGGTCAGCATGTCGCTCCGTGAGATGTCGGTCATGAAACCGAGGCGACCCTGGTTCACGCCGACCAGCGACACGCCGTACCGTGCAAGCTGCCGGGAAGCACTCAGCATCGTCCCGTCGCCACCCAGCACAATCGCCAGATCCGCCTGTTCGCCGATTTCCGCGTACGAACACCAAGCCCACTCCTGCATTTCCGGCGGCGCCTCCGCGTTCCTCGCGGTCAATTCCTCGATCACCACCCGAATGCCGCGCAGAGAAAGATTTCTCCCTAGTAAACAAAGCGCTTCCGCAATATCGCGCCCTTGACATTTGCCGATCAGCGCGATCGTTCGCGGCGAAGACGGGCTCGGATCGGGAGAAGTCGTGGATTCAGTGTTCATGGGTCGAATTAAACCACAATTTGATTTGCGGCCCGGAAGACTGCCGATCGCTCAAGTGGGCGATTCATGCAGCACCCAATCGCGCGGATGCTACAATTCGCGCCTGTTTTTTGCGCATACTGCAATCAAAAGCCTTGTTTCGACAAGGGAATTTTCCTCAAACCCGGTTGTTTAAGCTCGCCCGGAAACTTGGCGGCGAATCCACCCTGCGCTGAGGTCATTCTCTTGTTTGTCGGCCCGAGCAGTTCGAACGATCAACCCGCGCAAGTGCGCGGCATAGCCCTACCATTCATGTGGCCATGGTCTATAATCGACTGATTGTTATCACGAACTTCGATCAGGCGCTCCCTGATACCGTGGGACTGCCGCCCCGCGCCGAATGCGGACAAGCACAGGAATAACGGATGATGACACGAATCAATACTCGAACCGTAGCGATCGCCTGGATCGGTCTGCTCGCAATCCTCTCTGGTTGCGCGACCACCGGCACCACCGACCGCACGGCCGCGCAATCGCGATCGACGACTCTGCCAAGCTTGCGCTTGGCCGATATTGACCAAAACACCGCAAACCAGGCGAAAACAGACAACGAAAGCGGATTTGCCCGGGTGGAAATCCCGAATCAACCGCAGGTTTCGCAAACAATAGACCTGACGTCCGACACGGACGACCTCTTCCAGAGAATCCGCAACGGCTTCTCCATGCCGGACATCAGCAACGATCTCGTTCTCTCGCACCAGCAGTGGTATCTGAATCGTCCAGACTATTTGCGGCGCATGGTCGAACGCAGCGGACGCTATATGCATCACATCGTCGAGGAAATCGAAAAACGCGGCATGCCGATGGAACTTGCGCTGCTCCCCATGGTTGAGAGCGCCTACAACCCGATGGCGCTTTCGCGCTCCAAAGCGTCAGGACTCTGGCAGTTCATCCCGTTGAACCGGAAAACACTACAACCTCGATCAGGACTGGTGGAAGGATGAACGCCGCGACATCGTCGCTTCAACCGCGGCCGCGCTCGACTACCTGCAGTCGATCTACGAGATGCACGGCGACTGGCAGCTTGCGCTGGCGTCGTACAACTGGGGCGAAGGTGCTGTTGGAAGAGCCATCAGCAAAAACAAGGCGCAGGGCTTGCCGACGGACTATCAGAGCCTCTCGATGCCAAGCGAAACGAAGAACTACGTTCCCAAGCTTCAGGCCCTGAAGAACATTTTCAGCAGTCCGGCGATCATGGCTCAACTCGATCTGCCCACGATCCCGAATCAGCCCTATTTCGCAACGGTCACGAAGACTGCCGACATTGACGTCAAGGTTGCCGCAGAACTCGCCGACATGCCGGTCCAGGAGTTCGTCGCGCTGAATCCGGCACACAACCGCCCGGTCATCAAATCCGACACGCCGCTGGTCATTCCGGCGGACAAGGTCGATACCTTCATGAGCAACCTGGAAGCTCATGAACTCAGCAACAAGCCACTGTCACTCTGGCAAGCGTACACCCTGCAGCGCGGCGACCGGCTGGACAAGGTTGCTGCGCGCTTCGGCATGACGACGACCAATCTCAAAGCAATCAACGGCATCCGCGGCCGCGCGAAGATGCCGCCCGGCTTTACGCTGCTCGTCACACGGCAGCAGGAAGAGGCCGCCGTGCAGGAAATCGCCGCGCTCGCCGAGCAGGAAAATCAACCGGCGAACGAAACCGCGCGCGCGTTCACATCCGAGCGGGTCGTTGCCGAATCAGCCCCCAGCACCCACATTGTTCGTAAAGGCGAGACGCTGGCCTCGATCGCCAGGAACAACGATCTCGGGCTGGACGAACTCAAGCGCATCAATGGCCTGAAAGTCAGTAAGGTCGCGGTCGGCTACCGGCTTTCGCTCTCGCCCGCCTCGGCAAAAAACAACGCTGTAGCGCAGGCACGCCAACCGGAAAAGCAGAAGCAGATCGCAGCCAAAGAAATCAAGCCAGTCGGCAAGAAGGCAGAGAAGGTCACGCACTACAAGGTCCGCCGCGGCGATACCTTGTATTCGATTGCCAAGCAATTCAATGTCGAGGCGAACGATTTGATGCGTTGGAACGGCGTATCGGCCAAGACACTGACGCCAGGCAAGACGCTGACCATCCAGATCGCCAGGAACCCCTGACACGCCCTGACCGGGCGACTAGCGCCGACGTCGGCCGACACGTGCCTTTTCGGCCAAGCGCCCCGGCACAAGACAGGCGCTACTCAGCCGGCAGCGCTCAGGCCGGATAGTTCTTCAGACGGTCGATGATCTGGGTGTCGTAGAGAATTTCCGTCTTGGTTCGCCGGCCGACACGCCGGTTTGCCGCCAGTTGCAGGATGCGCTCCACCGCATGGCAGCCGATTTCGACGGTCGGCTGCGTAATCACCGACACCGGGTACTTGAGGTAATCCAACCACTTGTTGTCGTCGTAGGTCAGGATCTTCAGCTGCTCCGGGATCGCCAGTCCCATGTCGTCGGCGACACTGAGTACCTGATAGCAGATATCCGAGGTGCCGCAGATCAAACCTTCGGGATGGGAGTCAGAGAGAAAGGCCTTGATCAGGTGATGCGAGTTTTCCTTGCTGTACTTGAGATGCAGCACTTGCGGCGCCTGATTCGGCAAGTATTGCATCAAGCCCATCTTGTAGCCGACCACGCGCTGCTGCATCGTATAGACCGACTCGTTGTAGCCGATGAAGCCGACGCTCTGGCACCCCTTATCCACTAGATAGCGCGTCCCGGACAGCGCGCTCTCCGCGTTGTTGATCCCAACGAACGAGGTATTGTGCTTCTCGTACTGGCGGTCGACCAGGACGACGGGGATGTCGGCCGCCTTGAGCTCGCGCGGGTAGGGACCGTTGTTGACAGGGGCCAGGATCAGGCCATCGACGTTCTTGCTCAGCATCATGCTGATGTTGCGTTCCTCTTTCTCGATGTCGTCCGCCGAATCGCAGAACAGGACTGAAATGTTGTTTTCCGAAGCGATGGTTTCGATCGTCTTGACCAGGAGAATGTAGTAGTCCTCCTGGATGTCGGCGGTGATCACGCCGATCCGATCCAGTGGTGCCACGTCGTCCGGCCGGTTGTCGGCCTGCTGGTAATCCAGTTCTTCCAACGTACGCAGGACCAGTTCGCGGGTTTCCTGCGCGACGTTCCGCGTCTTGCTGATGACGTGCGATACCGTGGTCACCGACACGCCCGCCTTCAGGGCAATGTCTTTCATCGTCACTGGTTTCTTATTCATATCGGAAATACTACACCACCGAAAAGCCGCATATCAAGCCAACAATTGCGCACATAACAACAAAATTGCGCAAATAAATAATTCAACTCAAGCATCAAGAAAGCATCAACACTTCCCAATTCCCCACAAATTCACAAGTCCATCGCTGGAATTTACATTTCCAACCGGGTTTCCCGGCCATTAAGTTTTTCTTTGCCAAAGTTTTAGTCTTGTTGCGCATTTTTTGATTGACGTTGCCAAAACGCCATGCAAGAATCGTTTCAAACAACAAGCAAGGGGGCAGCATGGACAACGTTCCACTCCTTGAACTGCGGGGGATCGAAAAGCTGTTCCCCGGCGTCAAGGCGCTTAGCGACATGAGTTTCTCGGTCAAGCCGGGTAGCGTTCATGTTTTGTGCGGTGAAAACGGCGCCGGCAAGTCGACGCTGTGCAAGATCATCAACGGCATCTATCAGCCGGACCGCGGCGAAATCCTCGTTGAACGGCAAACCGGTGGTCATGCGCGATCCAATCGAGGCGCGTTCGCGCAAGATCGCGATGATCTTCCAGGAACTCAACTTCATCCCGGAATTCACGGTCGAGCAAAATCTTTTTCTCGGTAACGAGCCGGTCAACAAGTTCGGCAAGGTCGACTGGAAGGCGATCCGCTCACAGACGCTGGCCCTGCTCAAGCAGGAAGGCCTGCCCTACAAGCCGGACACCAGGCTGAAGGATCTGTCGGTTTCCGACATCCAGATGCTGGAGATCATCAAGGCCATTTCCTACGACGCCAACATCCTGATCATGGATGAGCCGACGTCGGCGATCAGCACCAAGGAAGTCGAGGTGCTCTTCCGGAAGATTGCGCAACTGAAAGCCAAGGGCGTCGGCATCATCTACATCTCGCACAAGATGGACGAGATCTTCCGCATCGCCGACGAGATCTCCGTGCTGCGCGACGGTTGCCTGATCGATACCCGTCCGGCCAAGGAGCTCGACATCGATACGGTGATCCGCTTGATGGTCGGCCGCAAGATGGAATCGGCCTTCCCGGAAAAGCACGACACGCCGATCGGTCCAGTCTTGTTGGACGTGGAAAATCTCTGCCAGGGCCGCACCTTCCGCGACGTCAGCTTCAACTTGCGCCAGGGCGAAATCGTCGGCTTTGCCGGCCTGATGGGTGCCGGCCGCACGGAAGTCGTCCGGGCCCTGTTCGGCATGGACCCGATCAGCTCGGGCACGGTCTGCATCAAGGGCGAGCCGGTGATGATCAACAACGTGCAGGACAGCATCGAGCACGGCATGGTCATGGTCTCTGAGGATCGCAAGCGTTACGGCATCATCCCGGTGCGCGACTGCAAGGAAAACATCTCGCTTTCCAGCTTGGAGAAGGTGCGCAACCTGTTCGGTATCGACCACCGCAAGGAACGCCAGCGCGACACCGAAATCAGCAAGCGGATGAACGTCAAGACGCCGAGCCTGGAAACGCTCATCTCCTCCTTGAGCGGCGGCAACCAGCAAAAGATCGTCATCGCCAAGTGGCTGCTCTGCTCGCCGGAGATCCTGCTGCTCGATGAGCCGACGCGCGGCATCGACGTCGGCGCCAAGTTCGAGATCTACAAGCTGATCACCGAACTCGCCAAGGAAGGCAAGGCAGTGCTGATGATCTCCTCCGAAATGGAAGAGCTGATCGGCGTCTGCGACCGCATCTACGTCATGGCCAAGGGACGTATATCAGGAGAACTGGCCCGCAAGGATTTCTCCCAGGAAAACATCATGAAACTAGCCCTCAGAGGATGATCAAAACCATGTCACAGCGCTTTTCCCAGCAGTTCATGGCTTTCATGGCCAAGCTGACGTCGAAGTACAGCATCTACCTGATTCTGATCGCCATGCTGGTCATTTGCAGCATCCTGAGTCCGGCCTTCTTTTCGGCGAAGAATCTCTCCAACATCTCGCGCCAGATCTCGATCACCACGATCATCTCCTTCGGCATGACGATGCTGATCATCTCCGGCATGATCGACCTCGCCGCCGGTTCGGTCATGGCACTCGCCGGCATTCTCGCCGTCGCCTGCTACAAGGCGACCGGTTCGCTGCTGATCTCGATGCTGACCGGGATCGTCATCGGCATCGCCTGCAACATCATCAGCGGCCTGATCGTCACCCGCTTCAAGACGCCGCCATTCATCGCGACGCTGGCGATGATGACGGCAGCGCGAGGGGCCGCTCTCCTGTATACCAACGGCCAGAACATCTACCAGCTCGACCAGTTCGTGGTGTACGGACAGGGCGACATCCTCGGCGTCCCGACGCCGGTCATCTTCATGGTGGTCATCGCCATCGTCACTTGGTATCTGCTCAACAACACCCGTTTCGGCCGCCATCTGTACGCCATCGGCGGTAACGAAGACGCGGCGCGCGCCTCGGGCATCAAGGTCAACCAGACCAAGATGACGGCCTACGTGATCAGTGGCGCCTTCGTCGGGCTCTCCGGCGTGCTCTTCATGTCGCGCGTCAATGCCGGCTTGCCGAATGCCGGGATCGGTTTCGAATTCGACGCGATGACCGCTTCGATCATCGGCGGCACCAGTTTCTCCGGTGGCGTCGGTACCGCGATGGGCACGCTGGTCGGCGCCTTCATCATGGGCTTTCTGAACAACATCATGAACCTCCTTGGGATCCAGTCGTACCTGCAGCAGATCATCAAGGGCGGAATCATCGTCGCCGCCGTCGCCTACGACATCATGTCCAAGAACAAGAAGACGGCAAGCCAACTGGGCAACATTGAAGAGCGGGGAAAGGAGGCCTGAGGACTCGGAATGCAATAGAAGAAACCAAAACGCACCAACCAACAAAGAAACAAGTCTTGCGGATCATGCTTTTGTAAGAACCCAAATACTTTTTGAGGAATAAACATGAAACTGACTGGAAAAATCGCACTTTGCCTGGCAAGCGCCTTCATGCTGACGTCGACCGCCGCCTGGAGCCAGGCACCGGCCCCGAAGGATGGCAAGAAATACCGGATCGCCTACATCGCGCGTGCTCAGGGCGACTCCTTCGCTGCCTGGCTGGCCGATTCGGTCGTCAAAGAAGTCAAGAAGTATCCGGACACGCAAGTCACCGTTTTCGATGGCCAAAGCAAGAACGAAATGATTGCTTCGCACATTGAAAACGCCGTGACCAGCAAGTACGACCTCATCCTCCTCCAGCCGCTCGACTCCGAAGCCCAGGTCGCGCCGGTCAAGGAAGCGATCGCCGCTGGTGTCAAGGTCGTCACGGTCAACAACCGCATCAACGACCAAACCGTCCCGGCCGTCGACGCTGACCCGATGCAGCAGGCTGAAGTCAACGCCAAGCTCGCCATCAAGCAAGTGCCGAAAGACGCCAAGGTCGTCGTTCTCATGGGACCGGCCGGCAATATGCACTCCGACAAGCGTCGTGAAGCATGGAAGAAGTACTTCTTCGACGTTCGTCCTGACGTGAAGATCGTCGGTGAACAGATCGCCAACTGGAACAAGGACGAAGGCATGCGCCTGATGGAAGACTGGATCCAGTCCAATCCGAAACTCGACGCAGTCGTTTCGATGAACGACAACATGGCCGCCGGCGCGCTGGAAGCCGTCAAGGGTTCGGGCGCCAAGTCGTACCCGCTGACCTACGGTGTTGATGGCACGGCCGAAGCCTGCCTGAAGATCAAGGCCGGTGAAATGACCTCGACCTCGCTGCAAAGCGCGTTCTCGCTGGCCCAGCTGTCGGTCAAGATGAGCCACGAACTGCTGACCGGCAAAAAGGTTGATTCGCCCCAGTTCATCACGGCTGAGCTGATCACGAAGGAAAACGCCGACAAGTTCATCGCGATGCACAAGGAACTCGGCAACATCAAGTAAGTAACAACCTCCCCTTGGTGGCGGCCAACTCCCTGGCCGCCACATTTTTCAAAATCAGGAAGACGGAAATGAAAGCCCTGTTTCTCGACAAACAAGATAGCCTGTCCCTGCGTGACGCCGCGCTGCCCCAAGAACTGGGCGCCAACGATGTGCGTATCAAGATTGCCAATGTCGGGATCTGCGGCAGCGACGTTCACTATTACCTGCACGGCAAGATCGGCGGTTTCGTGGTTAACGAACCGATGGTGCTCGGCCACGAGGCCTCCGGCACGATCACCGAAATCGGCAGCGCCGTGAAGAATCTCAAGGTCGGCGACCGCGTGTGCATGGAGCCCGGCATCCCCGACTACGCCAGCAGCCAGACGCTGCAAGGCATGTACAACCTCGACCCGGATGTGCGTTTCTGGGCGACCCCCCCAATTCACGGCTGCCTGCGCGAATCGATCGTGCATCCGGCCAACCTCACCTTCAAGTTGCCGGACAACGTGAGCTTTGAAGAAGGCGCGCTCGTCGAGCCGCTCGCCATCGGCGTGCATTCGGTCAAGAAGGCGCGTGTCTCGCCGGGTGACACCGCGCTCGTGCTCGGCGCCGGCACCATCGGCCTCGTCACCGCGCTGGCGGCCATCGCCGGCGGCTGCAGCCACGTCATCGTCGCCGACGCCAAGCAGGAGAAACTCGACTTCATCCGCAAGAACTACGACGCGCGCATCAGCACCTTCAACATCACGAGCGGCGATCTCAAGGAATACGTCTATCAGCAGAACCCGCAAGGCGTGAATATCGTCTTCGAAGCGAGCGGCGCACCACGTGCCATCCTCTCGACGACGAGCTTCCTCGCTCCGGGCGGCAAGGTCGTGCTGATCGGCATGCCGCAGGAACCGGCGCCGATCGACATCGTCGAAGCGCAGTGCAAGGAAATCGAATTCCTGACCATCTTCCGCTACGCCAATGTCTACGACCGCGCGATCAAGTACATCGCTTCCGGCCAGATCAACGTGAAGCCGCTGATCACGCATCGCTTCGAGTTGGAGGACGTCGTCAAGGCTTTTGAGTTCGCTTCGACGATGCCGGGTGATGCGATCAAGATCATGGTGAAACTGCCGGACTGAGCACCTAAAGCGCAGTAAAATCCTCGCGCGGTCGCTTCCGGTTTCCGGGGTTGGCCGCGCAGTCGCATGTGAGGAGAGCATTTCAGTGTTACTCGCGAAAGTGCGCGAATGGCCTGTCGGAATTGGAGGATTCCCGGGTCAGAAAAAAACGGGCGATGCCCGTCAAAAACCGCCTAGACGAAACACGCTTTCTCGACAAGAATCAAACGGATTGCATCCCGACCCTCAAGGCCACACTTCCATAACAATCGCCAAGGAAAGAAACATGAGCACTAGCCCTCGAACCGTCCTCGGAATCGACGCCAGCACGCAGAGCTTGAGCGCCGTTCTGCTGAACAGCAACACCGGTGAAATTCTATGGAGCCGCTCGCTGGCCTACCGCGACGACCCGCGTCTCCTGGGCTTCGGCTTCGAACACGACACCATGGTCATGCCGGCGCGCGAGCCGGGCGAAGCGGAGCAACCGCCGCGCCTGTTCATCGCTGCGCTGGAGGCGCTGTTTGCCGACCTCAAGGCCGCCGGATTCGACACAGCCGCGATTGCCTCCATCAATACCTCCGGCCAGCAACACGGCCACGTCTATCTCAACGCGCAGGCCAAGGCCTCGTTCGCCCGCCTGTGCGATGCCGCGAGCGCCGGCGACAGCCTGCTGAACCTCCTCGCCGACAGCTTCGCCTACGGCGGCGCACCGATCTGGAAGACGGCCAACACCGCCGCCGAAGCCGCACACATCCGCGAAGCGACCGGCGGCAAGGCCGCCATCATCGAGCGCACGGGCAGCGACATCCCGCTGCGCTTCGCCGCCACCGTGCATCGCAAGCTGGCCATCCGCTACCCGGCCGCCTACGCCGACACGCGCCACATCCTGCAGATTTCCAGCTTCATCCCGGCGATCCTGGCCGGCGACTGCACGATTCCGATCGACTTCGGCAACGCCTGCGGCACCGGCCTGATGAACTACTCGAAGCTTCAGTGGGACGACGTCGTGATGAACGCCGTCGCCGGCGATCTGCCCGGCGGTGCTGCCGCCCTCGCCGCCAAGCTGCCCCCGATCGCGCACCCGCTCGCCGTTTGCGGCAGCATCGCCGCCTACTTCCAGAAGAAGTACGGCCTGGCCGCCGACTGCAAGATCGTCGCCGGCTCGGGCGACAACCCGCAGTCGAAGGTGCTCGCCACCGGCGACCTGCTCAGCCTCGGCACCAGCTTCGTGTACATGATCTCCAGCCCGGACGGCAGCGTCGACATGGCCGGCACCGCCAACGCCATGTACGATGGCCTCGGCCGCTCGTTCAACTTCGGCTGCCGCACCAACGGCGCACTCGCCTGGGACCGCCTGCGTCTGCGTCACGGTCTCGGCGCCAAGGACTACGCCGCCTGCGACGCCTCGCTCGCCAACACCGCACCGGGCAGCTGCATCCGCTTCTGGCACCCGGACACCGAGTCGTTCCCGATCGTGCATTCGAATCCAGACCCGGTGCGTCTCGACGACGGCCCGGCCGACTTCGCGCATGACTTCGCTGCCGTCGTCGACAGCTCGCTCGGCCTCGTTTATCGCTACGGCATGAAGATCGCCGGCCCGGAAGCCGCGAACGACAAGTCGCCGATCAGCGTCTGCGGCGGCCCGTCGACCAGCGAAGGCATCATGAAGCGCATCGCCGCCATCTGGAACCGTCCGGCCATCCAGGCCGGGCAAGCCGGCGCCGCGCTTGGCGCGGCCGTGGCCGCCGCCGTGGCGATCGTCCCGGAAACCGAGCGCGACACCGTCGCCGAGAAGCTGCGCCAGGCCATCTTCACCGGCAAGGGCGTCATCCAGCCCGATCCGGAAACGGTCAAGGCCTACCACGCCGAAGGCGGCTACCTCGATCAGCTCGAAACCGCGTTCGAGAAGCTGCGCAAGAGCTAAGCCGACGATACGCATCGCGACAAACCGCGGGCCGGAGCCTCTAGAACGAGACTCCGGCCCATTTCATTTGGCTCCGCCCGTCGGTGTCCGGCTTGAAAGTAGCAAGGTTCGCTCCCATTATCGGAACAAATTGCTCGTCTATAACGGAACAACGCCCATGCCTCAGGACACCCGATCACTCACCCGCCCGCGCTGGCTCAATTTCCTGCTTTGCCTGCTGACGCTGTCTTCAGGATTGTCGTTGCTTCCGGCCGACGCGCTCGCTCAGCAAGGCAGCGGTACGCCGCGTGCCGTCACGCCACGCGGCGAGCTCGGCGCGGACGAAAAGGCGACCATCGATCTCTTCGAGCGGACGCGCGAATCCGTCGTTTACATCACGACGCGCTCGCGCGTGCGCGACATCTGGACGCGCAACGTCTATTCGGTTCCGCGCGGCACCGGCTCAGGCTTCGTGTGGGACGATACCGGGCACGTCATCACCAATTTCCACGTCATCGAAAACGCCAGCGAAGCGCTGGTCAAACTCGCCGACGGGCGCGAATTCAAGGCGTCGCTGGTCGGCGTATCGAAGTCGCACGATCTCGCCGTCCTGCGCATCAAGGTGCCCAATCGACGTCCGGCGCCGGTCCCCATCGGTACCAGCCACGATCTGCGCGTCGGACAGAAGGTCTTCGCCATCGGCAACCCCTTCGGCCTCGACTGGACGCTGACCACCGGCATCGTCTCGGCGCTCGACCGCTCGCTGGGCGGTGAGGACGGCGGCAGCATCGATCATCTCGTGCAGACCGACGCGGCGATCAACCCGGGCAATTCCGGCGGTCCGCTGCTCGATTCGGCCGGTCGGCTGATCGGCGTCAACACGGCCATTTACAGCCCGAGCGGCAGCAGCGCCGGCATCGGTTTCGCCGTGCCGGTCGATACCGTCAATCGCGTGGTGCCGCAGCTGATCAAATCCGGACGCTACACCAGTCCGACGCTCGGCATCGAGGTCGACGAGGATCTCAACCGGCGGCTGAGCAAACTGCTCGACGTTTCCGGCGTCGTCGTCCTGCGCGTTACGCCCGAATCGAGCGCCGCCAAGGCCGGCCTTGCGGGAATCGACATCTCGCGCAACGGCGAAGTCGTGCCGGGCGACATCATCACGGCCGTTAACGGCAAAGCGGTCGACAGCGTCGGCAAGCTGCAGTCGCGCCTCGACGACTACCGAGCGGGCGACACCGTCCGCATCACGGTGCTGCGCAAGGGGAAATCGACGGAACTCAAGGTCACACTGCAGCCGGGCGGTTAACGCACCCGCCGAGGACGGGCGACTACGGTTTGCGCGTCAGATAGGCCAGCATGCAGAAACAGCCAAAGACGAGCCCCGCAATGCCGGCCAGCAACAAGGTTCCCGCCTGAAACCCGGCGATCCAGAACTCGCCGGCCAAACGGATGCCCGCGCCGGCGACGCAGAACAGAAGACCAATGATCCCGGACAACCAACCCAGCTTCAGTAGCGCTTCCATACATCCCCCTTCGGAAATTGCCTGCTCCCGCCAAGAAAACTACTGATTTTCTGACCGCACAGCCCACGCCCCGCGCGCAATCCGCTCGAGAAGGCGCACGACGATTCGTGCGGTACAGCCATCGATATCGAAATTCGGATTGAATTCGGCGAACTCCGCGAGACGCACCTTGCCGCTCGCCACTGCCTGATCGATCAGCGCCTCCAGCACCGCCAATTCGACTCCCCGCACGGCCGGCGCCGAGACACCGGGCGCATTCGCGGCCGGCAGTACGTCGAGATCGATCGTCAGGTGCAGCACGTTGACCTGGTCAAGAAAGGCGGCCAGCTTTTCACGCGCCGCGTCGAGATGCCAAGGCGCCAAGTGATCGTCCTCCACCCAGCAAACACCCAGCTTTTGCGCCCGGGTGAACAGCGCCGCCGTATTCGTCGGCCGCGCCACACCGAAACACGCGTAACGGAACGGCCATCCGCGTGCCGCGCAGTCTTCCGATATCTGGCGGAATGGCGTGCCGGACGTGCCGGATTCACCCGCACGCAAATCGAAATGCGCGTCGAAGTTGAGCACGCCAATGCGCTGCGGCGGCAGCTTCGTCGCCCACGTCGCCAGCCCCTGCCAGCTGCCCCACGCCACCTCGTGACCGCCGCCGATCACCAGCGGCAGATGCCCCGCTTCCAACATCGTCGCCACGTGCGTTCCCAGTACGAATTGCGCCGCTTCGAGCGCATCGCCCTTGCACTGCACATTGCCGCCGTCGTAAACCGGGTGCGTCTGGTGCCACGCGCAATTGACCAGCAACTTGCGCACCGCCGCCGGCCCGCCCGCCGCCCCCGCCCGCCCGTGATTGCGCACTACCCCAGCATCGCAGGCAAAGCCAATCAGCACGTTGCCCGGCGTCTGTTCCGCCTGACCGCCGGTCAGCAAGGGCTGGACCCGCTGATGCCAGCGAACGCCGAGCTCGCCTTCTTCGGAATCGATATGGCCGAGCCAGAGGGTTTGGTCAGCGGGTTGCCACATGATCTTGAACTCCTTCAATTCCACGAGTATCCGTAGTTGCACGTGAAGCCAAGAATATCAACCACGAAACTGCAGCAGCATTAAACGGTAACACCATATTCCTCTACCAACGGAATCGTACAGCCCCTGAACCAATCTTCAGTCTCTTAAAAAGAAAGACGTTCCGACGTTCCACGCTTGTCGGTGTGTCCGGGTTGAGCGGCTGCTCATGCCCGCTGCTCGATAGCCAGCGGTATATACAGAAAACAAGTGCAGCACAGGAGCGGATCGACGTACGTGGCTTACCCGATCATTGGCAAACATCGACGACGAGCGCTTCCGGGTGTTCGGCGACTTCCGGATCGAGGTTGTTCTGCAGCATGCGGAAAACCGCTTCGAACAGAGCCGAGAAGCGCCCAGGAAGATGCGTGGCACCAGTTTTTCCGGTCGGCCGGCGCTGCCTCAGTCGGTAGCCGACGGCATCGGCTGAAGTTCTCGCTTGCCGGCGACGACGCGCATCCGCACCCTGACCAGATCGTCCACTTGCAAGGCACCTCCGAGAACGCGCATCGGTACGATCCCGAAATCCGATTGTTTGACGGAGAACATCGCGGTCACGACCAGCGTGTCGCGCTGGTATTCGATGGCTGCCGGGATGAGTATCTCACGTTCGACACCGTGCATTCTGATCCGCGCGGTGACATCCAGGCCCCAATCCGGGCCAGTGGATGCGACTGAACTGATCTCCACCGTGGGGTAGTTGGCCGCGTCAAGCACCTGCTCGCCAAGCATGTTCCTGGTCGTGCCGGCAATCGCCTCGGCGTCGGGCATCGGACGGAACTCGCCGCCCTCCTCCATGCGCGCGGCTTCCGCATCCACTTGAAAAGCATTGACCGGAAGCGAGATGGAGAACTGCGACTGACGAACGTCCGGCGCCAGGAATATCTCGCCCCGGATACCTTTCGCCTGCACGACATGATTGTGCCCAAGTCTTGCCAGGGCGCCGGCACGGTAAACCAGAAACCGGATATCCGAACGCTCGGGAAGGATTTCGTAGCGAATGGCGTTCGCCACGGCCGCCGCACGCGGCAGATCCCGGCTGGCATGAAGCTCGGCGACGCGTTGCTCGGGTTGGGTTTGACAACTGGCGAGACAGAACAGCATCAGGCCGAGGCAGATGGCCGGGAGGTGCTCAATCGCTCCGAGAAATTGTTCGCTCTGCGGCCGTCTCGCCATTGCCCCTCTCCTGTGACGTTACAAGGAAACGCTGATTCATCGAAGCGCCGTCATGCCGGCGAACGCCGGAACCTGACCAAAGGGAATGCAGAGCCAGAGAATTCCACGAACCGGCCCCCGGTTTTCACCGGGGCGACGAATACGCCAGCCTCTCCCTAAGGATCCTGGAGAACTAAACTCTTGGACACGGCGTCGCGACGAATGATCTCGTCGAGCATCTCCCGAAAGTTTCTCAGCAGGATGTGACGAACGATGCTCAGTCCAAAAACGGGCAGCAGCTCGAACCGTGGGATCATCCGGCCGGAATAGGACAACCTGACCTTGTCGCCCACCGGTGACAATTCATAACGTCCGGCCATGACGCGAAAGTCGCCATCGAGCGCTTTTGAATCGATCGCATGGGGTGGATGTTCGGAGACCAGAATTCGAGATTCGATTGCCTGCGAGAAGAACAGGAAACCGAAGCGGCCCTTCTGTTCGACCACCACGCCCTCGGCGCTGCGCGAGACGATCCTCGATTCGTCCATGCCGGAGATGAACCGGGGATAACCTTCGTAGTCGGTGAGTACCGCCCAAACCCGGTCCAGCGCGACCGGCAAATCGACGCTTGCCTCGGTCTGGATCAGATCACCCTCGCGCGTGACCACGAAGTTGACCTCCGGGAGGCGGTCCTGGGCATGCAGCGAACCGCTCAACAGCGACAAGACGACGGCAAACAGGATGGAAAGATTAGTACGAATGACGTATCTCCCGCAGCAGCTCATCGGCATCCGAAACGGTGAAGTCGACCGCTCATGATCGGAACGGCCCGAACAGACATCGAAAGCTCGCCGATACCAGCTACGGCCTCGCCATCGGCAAGGCGACTCGTGCTGCTCAGAACCGGGCGAGCTGCGCCGCGATTCCGCGGTCGTCGCCGAGCGCGCGGTTCTTTTCCCGATTGCGCCGGCATTTTTCCGCGTGCGACAGCGGCGCCGGTTTTTCCGCCGGCGGGGCAAAGCCGGCCGAATACACGGCGGCCATCGGACCGGCGCGGTTGCGGCGCCAGGCGGAAACGTGGATCCGCTTTTGCTTGACGAGGACGTCCATGTAACGGGCGTTCTTGATCGTGTTCGGCGAGAGGCTGGTGGCTTGCGCCACCTCGAGATAGGTCATCGCGCCAAAGCGCTGCAAGGCGGCGACGATCTGCCCCAAGCCGGCCGAATCGCGATCCTCGTCCTCGAATCTCGGGCGCGGCAGATCGGGGCGATCACCCAGGCTGAACAGCGGCGTGACGAAACCCTTGCGCGTCTTGCGCCAGCCGCTCACATGAACGAGCTTCTTCGCGCGCAAAGCTTTCAGATAACCGCCGCAGGCCAGCGTGGTGATGCCGACGAAGGCCTCGCGCGACATGTCGCTCGCCGACATGTCCGACTTGCGCGCCAGCAGCGCGAGAATGCGTCGCATGGCCGGGCTGGTCTGTTCACTGGGAGTCGTCATGTCGTTGTCTGCCGTCGGGTGCGATCAATGAAGAACGATGACGGCAGTTTCGCAAATTTCTTGAATGACCGGTAGCCCAAAACCGGAGTTTTCGAGTGGGCTAGCACCTTTTCAGTCCCGTTGCCGAGCCACGGTACCCCGCTGATTCTCCAGCGCACCTTCACCTGCCCTGGCGCAGCAGCGTGCGCAGGCGGGCGACTTCGTCCTGCAGGTTGACGACCAGCGCGGCGAGTTCGGGCAAGGCGTTGAAATCGCGTTCGAGCGCGTCGATCAGTCGGGCGCGGCGGATTTCGCGGCCGGAGAATTGCCATTGACCGGGCGCGTCGCCCGGCACCTCGAAGACGCCGGCCGCGACATGCACGCTCACCCATTCGAGCGTGACGCCGCAGACCTCGGCGAACTGGCCGGAGTCGAACAGTTGCTCGTCGACGACGACGGCGGCCAGGACATCACCGTGGCACTCGGCTTGATTCTGCTGCGGGCTTCCCTGAATGCTCATCTTGCGTTATCCCCGTTCACCATGCGGCGCGCGGATCGAAGGCCAGTTCGCGCCGCATCGTTTCATAGATTTGCCTCGCCTTCTCGTCGCCCGCATCCGGCAGCACCACCTCGACGACCAGGAAGAGATCGCCCGGCGGATCGCCCGGAATGCCCTTGCCGCGCACGCGCAGCTCGCGCCCGCTCTGCGCGCCTTCCGGAATGCGTACCTTGACCCGGTGCCCGGCCGGCAGATCGATGGCGATCGTCGCGCCGAGCGCGGCTTCCCAGGGCGCGACCGGCAGCGTGAGATGCAGATCGCGGCCCTCGACGCGGAAGCGCCGATGCGGCGCGAAATGCACTTCGAGATAGAGATCGCCCGCCGCGCCGCCGGTCGTTCTCGGCGCCCCCTGGCCTGCCAGCCGGATCAGCTGGCCTTCGCGCACGCCTTGCGGGATCTTGACGTTGAGCGTGCGCGTGGCAAGCGTCGTCCGCCCGTCGGACCCGATCTGCGGCACGCGCAGGCTGATCTGGCGCGTGCTGCCGGTCCACGCGTCGTCCAGTTCGATGACGATGCGCGCGTGGTGATCCTGGCCGCGCGCTTCATAGCCGCCCATGCCCCCCATTCCTCCCGGGCGGCGGGCGCCGCCGATGTGGCTGAACAGCTCGGCGAAAAAGTCGCTGAAGTCGGCGGCATTCTCCGGCGGAATGCCGTGGCCGGAAAACTCGAAACCGGCGTCCCAATCGGGCGGCGGGCGGAAATCCTGGCCGGACTGGTAGTCGTGGCCCAACTGATCATAGGCAGCGCGCCGCTCAGCGTCCGAGAGCACGGCGTAAGCCTCGTTGACCTCCTTCATGCGCGTGTCGGCATCCGGTTCCTTCGAGACGTCCGGATGGTATTTGCGTGCCAGCTTGCGGTACTGCTTCTTGATTTCGTCGGCACCCGCCGAGCGCTCGACGCCAAGTACCTGATAGTAATCCCGGAATTTCATTGAGGGCCTCGTTCCAACACCGGTGTGGCTTTCATCTGAACATAGGTGCGCGAGGAGCCGATTTCAAGAGGTCTTGAAATGCTGATTTGTATCCCTACCTTGGATGCAAGCCCGCCGGAACGACCGTGACGGCGGGTATCAAACCAAGCGTCCCAGCGAAAGGAGAGCACCATGTACCGAACCTTGTTTCCCAGCGATATTTTCGCCAACCTGGACCGCCTGCAGCGCGAGTTCCAGCGCTATTCCGGCCCGGCCAGCAGCATTCGCGGCTTCGGCCGCGGCGGCTTCCCTGCACTGAACATTGGCGCCACGCCCGAGTCGATCGAAATCCATGCCTTTGCGCCGGGGCTCGATCCCGCCTCGGTTGACGTGACGATCGATCGCGGCGTCCTCACCCTCTCAGGCGAGCGCAAGAACGAGCTGCCGGGCGACGGCGGCAAGTCGGCCGTGCATATCAACGAGCGTTTTTCCGGCGGTTTCCGCCGCGTCGTCAGCTTGTCGGACGACGTCGATGCCGACAGCACGAAGGCAACCTACAGCGACGGCGTGCTGCGCATCAGCATCAAGCGCCGCAGCGCAGTGCAGAGCCGCCGTATCAACATTCAGTGACTTGAAAGGAGATCGAAATGACTGAAACGAATGTCACCAAGAGCGATACCAGACGCGCCGACGTCGAACGGGTGGAGAGCGGCGTCATGCTGCCGCCGGTCGATGTGATCGAGGATGCGCTCGGCATCACGCTTTACGCCGACCTGCCCGGCGTTCCGAAGGACAGGCTGCACGTGCGGATCGATGCCGACGCGTTGACCATCGAAGGCGACGTCGTCCTGTCCACCGCTGAAGGCCTCGAGGCGAGCCACGCCGAGGTCCAGTCGTCGCGCTATCAGCGCACCTTTACACTCGGCAAGGAACTCGACAGCGAGCGCGTCAGCGCCGAATTCCGCCACGGCGTACTCAAGCTGAGCATTCCCAAGGTCGAACACGCCAAGCCGCGCAAGATCGAAGTTCAGGTTGCCTGATCAAGGCCGTCCGGCGGCAAGCGTTTCGGAAGACTGACAGCGGCAGCGCAAGCCGGTGGGCGCGATCACGTCAATCTGGGGACGACAACACATCGTGCGCCTGGAGATCTGCGGCATACGGAAGAACGATTTCGACCATAGTAGCCATCGAAGCGGTCTTGATGTCGATTTCGTCCGCTGCGCAAAGATGGCATGCGTCAATCCGTATGGTGTACTAGCTCAATCTACGGGACACTGGAATGGTGAAGACGATCTACTTCAACGACAGAAAAATCCTCCGTACACAAAGACTTGGGGGACACGACAACTATCTACATGCCGCACTTCGGGGGACATAGTGTCATGGTCAAATGCCTTTTTGCTCTGATGTGTTTCATTGGTTTTTCGTGTTCCGCTGCGGATGAGGAGAAGTCGTATGCGCTGAATTTCAAGCCAGCGCATACCCAGTATGTTCTATATGGAAGAGATCTATCGGAACCTCTTGCACCGACAGCCAACGACACACGCGTTGCTTTTGGAATATCAGGATCTGCCGCCAAAGAAATATTCAATGCCATGCCCCCAGATCGCAACATCAAGTGTACCGATGACAAGACCTTCCGTTTTCGTTCAAGGGACAATGAGAAGCTTATCTGCACAAAGTATAAAGGCGAGTACTCATGCTCTTTCGGCTTTGACCTGAAAACGGGGAAAAGCATCGGAGGGAGTACCTGCTAAGTAGAACGCTGAAGTATTCGTCACCCCGGCGAAAGCCGGGGTCCAGTCTGCGCTTGATCTCCGATGATGGATTCCGGCTTGCGCCGGAATGACGTACCGACAACGGCAATCGTTGCCGGTGACTGTACGCCCCGTTATTCCTTGATCGCTTCGACCGCCAACTCGATCGTCACCTCGTCGCCGACGTTCGGCGCGTACTTGCCGGCGCCGAATTCGGTGCGGCTGATCTTGGTCGTCGCGTTGGCGCCGAGCGCATCCTTTTTCAGCATCGGGTGCGGCTGCTGCGTAAACGAGGTCAAGGCCAGCGTCACCGGCTTGGTGACGCCCTTGATCGTCAGATCGCCCTCGACGGCGACCGGCTTGTCGCCTTCGAAGCGCACCTTGGTCAACTTGAACGTCGCCGTCGGATACTTCTCGGTGCTCAGGAAATCCTCGCCCTGGATGTGGCCGTTGAAGACGTCGAAGCCGGTATCGACCGACTTGGTGTCGATGACGACTTCGACCGAACCGCTCTTCGCTTCCTTGTCGAGCACGATCTTGCCGGTCGTCTTGTTGAAGCGGCTGACCTGCGTCGAGAAGCCCAGGTGGCTGTAGGAGAAGCGCGGGAAAGTGTGCGCGCCGTCGATGACGAAAGTCTCCGGTGCGGCGAACACGGCGCCGCTGAACGTGGCGATGGCGACTGCGAGGGTTAGGCGGGTTGTCTTGTTCATGGCGATGCTCCTTGTCTGGAAAATGGTGGAACAGGGTCAGGGTCTTGAGGTTGATACGGCTTCTTACTTCCCGCCTGATGCGAGGATCTTGAACTTCACTTGAATCTCGTTGGCGACGACGCTGAAATCGGCCCACTCGCCTTCGCCGATGGCGAAATCGGCGCGCTTGATGGTGAAGCTGCCGTCGAAGGTGGCCTGGTCGCCCTGCGCCGTCACCGTGGTCGGTGCGACGACGGGCTGCGTCTTGCCCTTGATCGTCAGCTGGCCGGCGACTTCGTAGCGATTGCCGCCGAGCGGCTTGACCGAGCTCGAAACGAACTTGGCCGTCGGAAACGCCGACGTGTTGAACCACGGTTTGCCGGCCACCTCGGCGTTGCCGTCGGCCGTACCGGTGTCGATGCTGGCCAGGTCAACGTCGAGGCTGACCTTGGCATTGGCGGCATTCGCCGGATCGAAGGAAAGCTGTGTGCTGAACTTCTTGAAATGCCCGTCCATGCCGACGTTCATCTGCTTGAAGCTGAAATTGATGGCGCTCTTGTCGGCGAGCACTGTCTTGTACTCGACGGCCCCTGCCCATGCGGGCAAGCCCAGCACGACGGCCAGGGTGAGAGTGCCTATGCGGCGTCCGATGTTCATTGTTCCGGGTTCCTTTGTCTGAGACGGGATAGTCAAGAATGCTTGGTCGGCAACATGCGCGTCAGCACGTCGTCGCGGTCGATGAAGTGATGTTTGAGCGCAGCGGCGACGTGGCCGACGACAACCGCCGCGAGCAGCATGTTCAAGGCCCAGTGCGCGGTCTGCAGCAACTTGGCGAGTTCGTCGTTCTTGCTCAGCAGATCGGGGATCGGCCACACGCCGAAATACACGGTCTGGATGCCCTTGGCTGAACTCATCAGCCAACCGGAGAGCGGCACGGCGACCATCAACAGGTAGAGCGCCGCGTGTCCGGCATGCGCGACGAACTGGTCTCCACGCGACATGTGCGCCGGAAGCGCCGGCGGACGATGCGAGAGCCGCCACACGACGCGGAAGACGAGCAGCGCGAAGATCGTCACCCCGGCCCATTTATGCCACGAGTAATACTTGAGCTTGCTCGGCGAAACGGGCAGGCCGGCCATGTAGAGGCCGAAAAAGAACAACGCGACGAGGCCGACGGCCATCGCCCAATGAACGAAAATCGCGGTCGAGGTATATCGCTTCATGCATTCTCCCGAAGACATGGCGCCACTGTAGCGGCTATACATGGAGCGAAATAGGACACAATACGGAAAATATCGTTCCGCCACCGGCAACAATAAACTGGAAACCAAACGGAATCAGTGAGGTCACCATGGATCGCCTGGACGCCATGCGGCTCTTCGTTCGCGTCGCCGAACTCGGCAGTTTCTCCGCCGTCGCGCATCAGCTCGGCGCGGCGCGTTCGGTCGTCACCCGGCAGATCGCCGCGCTGGAAAGCCACCTCGGTACCAAGCTGCTGGCGCGCAGCACGCGCCGACTGTCGCTGACTTCAGCCGGAACGGCTTACCTCGAGAAGTGCCGCGAAATACTCAATCTCGTCGAAGTGGCCGAAACCGGGCTCGCCGAGGAGCGACAAACGCCGCGCGGCCCGATCCGGCTGAGCCTGCCGCTCGTTTACAGCCTGCGTTATCTCGCGCCCCTGCTGCTCGAGTTCTCCCAACGCTACCCCGAGGTCGAACTCGACATGGATTTTTCCGATCGGCGTTCGAATCTCATCCAGGAGGGGATCGACCTCGCCGTGCGCATCACCCCCCGGCTCGACCCCGGCGACATCGCGCGCCGGCTCGGTTCCGCGCGCATGGTCGTGCTCGCCTCGTCCGACTATCTGGCGGCGCACGGGACGCCGCTGCATCCCGCCGAGCTCATCGATCATCAGTGCCTCGGCTACACCGCTGGGCCATCCAGCCAGCGCTGGAGCTTCCTGGTCAACGGCCGCACCGAATCGTTCGCCATTCGGCCCCGACTGCTCGCCAACAACGGCGACGTGCTGCTCAAGGCCGCCGTTGCCGGCCTCGGCATCGCGCAGCAGCCGACCTTCATCGCCGACGCGTTCCTGCGAAGCGGCGAGCTGCGCGAGATCCTCAAGGATTATCCGCTGCCCGAGCTCGGCATCTACGCCGTACTGCCCGGCAATCGCCACATCCCGCATCGTCTGCGCGTGCTGATGGATTTCCTGGTCGAGCGGCTGGCGGACGAAAGCCGACGCATTCAGGCGTAGCCGGCCCCGCATTCATCCGCCGGCACATCGGAAGCAGTGCACCGCATGCGTTGTCGAGAGCCGGCTTTGCGCCGGATAGCTGCGTCGACAAGCGTCGTCGGCGTGCGGACAGCGCGGGTGGAAATGGCATCCGCTCGGCGGATCGGCCGGCGACGGCGCTTCGCCGGCGAGGCGAATGATCGGCCGCCGGCCAGTGCCGACATGAACGTCCGGAACGGCCGAGAGCAGCGCCTGCGTATAGGGGTGCCGCGGCGTGCGCAGGACTTCGCCGACCGTGCCGCGCTCGACGACGCGGCCGAGGTACATCACCGCGACCTCATGCGCCAGGTATTCGACGACGGCGAAGTTGTGCGTGATGAAGAGATAAGCGAGCCCGAGATCGTCCTGTAGCTGCTTCAGCAGATTGAGGATCTGCGCCTGCACCGAAACATCGAGCGCCGAGGTCGGCTCGTCGCAGACGATGAGTTCGGGCTGCACGGCGAGCGCGCGGGCGATCGCGATGCGCTGGCGCTGCCCGCCAGAGAATTCGTGCGGATAGCGATGCAGCGCCGCGGCGTCGATGCCGACCTGTTGCAGCAGCGCGACGATCGCCGCTTCGAGCGCATCCCGTCCGCCGCGCGCGCCCGAGACGCCGAGCGCCGCCATGCCTTCGCCGATGATTTCACCGACCGGCAGGCGCGGATCGAGCGAGGCGAACGGGTCCTGGAAGATCATCTGCATGCGTCGGCGCAGCGGACGCATGGCATTGCGCGAGAGACCGGCCAGTTCACGCCCATCGAGTCGCACCCGCCCGCCGGTCGGCTGGATAAGTTGCAGGATGGCCTTGCCGACCGTGGTCTTGCCGCAGCCGGATTCGCCGACCAGCGCCAGCGTGCGGCCGCGCGCGAGTTCGAGCGAAACGCCGTCGACGGCCCTGACGTGGCCGACGGTGCGCTGGAAGAAGCCGCGCCGGATCGGGAAATGCACGGCGAGATCGTCAACTTTGAGAAATCCACTTTGTCCCGCCGCCCCGGCGGAAGCGGCAGCAGGGAGCGCAGGGCCCGGGGTCCGGTTGCGCACTTCAGGCGCCGATTCTGGCTCTGCATTCCCTCCGGCCAGATTCCGGCTTACGCCGGAATGACGGTTCTCAGCCACCCAATGACAGCGCACGCGATGCCCCGCGCCGCAATCGCTCCATCCCGGCGATTCGGCCCGGCAGCGCGCGAACGCCTGTGCACAGCGCTCGGCGAAGCGGCAGCCATCGGGCATCGCCGCGAGCGCGGGCACCTGTCCGGCGATGGTTTCCAGCCGGCCGCCGCGCCGCGACAGATCGGGCAGCGCGGCGAACAGCTTCCGCGTGTAGGGATGGCGCGGCTGCGCGAAAAAAGCGCCGCGCGGCGCTTCTTCGACGATCTCGCCCGCGTACATCACGCCGACGCGCTGCGCCATGCGCGCGACGACACCGAGATCGTGCGTGATGAGCAGCATGCCCATGCCGCGCTCGGCTTGCAGGCGGGTGAGCAGATCGAGAATCTGCGCCTGGATCGTCACGTCGAGCGCCGTCGTCGGTTCGTCGGCGATCAAGAGCCGGGGATTGCCGGCCAGCGCCATGGCGATCATCGCGCGCTGCTTCATGCCGCCGGAAAGTTGGAACGGGTATTCGCCGAGCCGGCGCGGCGCATCGGCGATGCCTACCGCGCCGAGCAACGCCAGCGCCTCCTGGCGCACGGCTTCGCCCGCCAGCACGCGGTGCCGTGCGAGGACTTCACCGATCTGCCGCCCGACGGTCGCCACCGGATTGAGGCTGGTCGCCGGCTCTTGGAAGATCATCGCCATGCCGACGCCGCGCACGTCGCGCATCGCGTACTCCGGCAGTTGCAGCAGGTCGTCGCCGGCGAAATGCACGGCCCCGCCAAGAAAGCGCCCGGCGGCGGGCAGCAAACGGAGCAAGGAGAGCGCCGTGACCGACTTGCCGCAGCCCGATTCACCGAGCAAGGCCAGCGTCCCGCCAGCGGCGACGTCGAACGAGACGCCGGAAACCGCCTCCAGCACACCGTGGCCGGACGCAAAGCCGACGCGCAGGTCGCGCACGGAAAGCAGCGGTTTCAGGTCGTCGGCCGGCAAACTCATCGCATCCTCGGATCGAAGGCGTCGCGCAGCGCATCGGCGAACAGGTTGGCGGCGAGCACCAGCACGAACATGAAAGTGAAGGCCGCAGCCAGCGACCACCACACCATCGGCTCGCGCGCCAGTTCCATGCGCGCGTTGTTGATCATCATGCCGAAGCTCATCATCGTCGCATCGACGCCGATGCCGACGTAGGAGAGCACCGCTTCGGCCAGCACCAGCCCGGAGAAATCCATGACCAGCGCGATGATGACGATGTGCATGAGATTGGGCAGGATGTGGCGCCGCAGGATGGACAGGTCGGAGACGCCGAAAGCCTGCGCGGCCTGGACGTATTCGAGCTCGCGCAGCTTGAGCGTTTCGCCGCGCAACAGGCGGCAGAGTCCGGTCCAGCTGGTCATGCCGAGGATCAGGCAGAGCGCCAGCAGGCGCAGGTCGGCGCGTTCGGCGGCGGTCGAGAACCACTGCGGATGCATGTCGATGATCACCTGCATCATCAGCACGGCGGCGGCGATCAGCAGCACGCCGGGAACCGACGACAGCGTCGTGTAGAGGTACTGGATCGCATCGTCAACCCAACCGCGAAAATAGCCGGCGAGGATGCCGAGGCCGATAGCCAGTGGCAAGGTGACCAGCGTCGTCACCAGGCCGAGCACGAGCGCCGTGCGGATGCTCTTCAACACCTGGTAGAAGACGTCCTGCCCCACCTTGTCGGTACCCAGCACGTGGTAGTCGACGCACAGCGCGGCGAGCGGCGCGGCGATCAGCAGCATGATGCCGAGCGCGGCCAGCACGGCGTTCCAGGCGAACCCGGTTTCACCTCGGCGGACGGCGCGCCATGCCTTGCGCGCGGCGCATTCGCCGCGCCGCGCGATCAGCCAGACGACGCCGTATGCGAAACCGGCAAACACCAGCACCGCAAGCGCCTCCGCGACCAGCACGCGCCTGACGATGTCGCCGGTGCGTCGCGCTTCGTCGTCGCCCAGGTGCGCGCCGCCGGAGATCAGGCGTGGAAAGTCGCGGACCGGATGAACGCTGCCGTCGGCCGCGCGCGCGTCGATGAACTCCTTCGCGTAGGAACGTGTCGCCAGCGGTTCCGAGTACGTCTTTTCCAGGCGCGTGCGCAACGGCGTCAGCGCCGCGTCGAGCGCGGACAGCACTTCGACCGCGTACGCCACCGGCTGCCCGGCGCCCTCGCCCGCCAGGTGCGGCCGGTAGTGCAGCGAATCGGAGAGGCCGATGGCGACGAAGGCGGCGAGCACGGTGGCCGCCGCCATCCCGCGCCGGCTTTGCCCGACTCGCCGCCACGCGGCGCGCAGCGGCGGGTTGCGCGACGACGCGACGCCGAGCCCGATCGCCGCGAGCACCAGCAGCCAGATCAGCAGGTCGGACCAGAGCATGACGGGCAGGAAGATCATCGCTCGAACCGTATCCGTGGATCGACCCAGGTGTAGGAAATGTCGGTGAGGATCAGCCCGACGATGTAGAGCACCGATCCGATGAAGACCATGGCGCGCACGACGGCGAAATCCTGCGCGTTGATCGCGTCGATCGTGTAGCTGCCCAGTCCCGGAATGCCGAAGAACGATTCGGTGAGCAGCGAGCCCATGAACAGGAGCGGGATGACGACCACGACGCCGGTCAGGATCGGGATCATCGCGTTCCGCAATACGTGGCGGAAAAGCACGGCGATATCCGGGAGCCCTTTGGCGCGCGCCGTGCGCACGTAGTCCTTGCCGATCTCCTCGAGGAAGATCGTGCGGTACCAGCGCGTCGACGCACCGATGCCGGAAACGACACCGATCAACACCGGCAGGACGAGGAATTTCCAGGCATCGAGCCCCTCGCCGTAGCCGGAGATCGGCACCAGCCGCCATGACTTGCTGACCAGGTATTGGCCGCCGATGATGTAGAAGAGCCCGGACACCGACATCAGCGCCACACACAGCACGACGCCGGAAAGATCGAGCGCCGTCGCGCGGAACAGCACGAGCAGCAAGGCCAGGCTGACCGTCACGTACAGCCCGAGGACGAAGGTCGGTACGGCGATCGCGAGCGACGGCCCCATGCGATTGGCGATCTCGCGCGCGATGTCGCGGCCGTCCTCGGCGCGCCCGAAATCGCCGACGAAGAGCCGTGCCGACTTGCTGAAAAAGATGGTGTCGGTGACTTTCGCGGTGCCCGGCGCCTGCATATTCACGAAGAGCGGCTTGTCGTAGCCGCGTTCCGTCTTCCACTGGGTGATCGCTTCCGCCGCCACCCGCTTGCCGCCCAGCTGCATGCGCGCCATGTCGTCGGGCGAATTGACGACGAAGAACAAGGCGAAGGTGATGAGATTCACGCCGATCAGGACCGGTATCGCATAGAGCAGGCGGCGAACGATGTAGGCAAGCATGCTACGTACCGGGACGAGATTCACGTGCCATGCTGCGCTCGTGCCGGCGATAGACGGCGACGGCTGGGATGGCGAGCACGGCGAGCAACAGGGCAATCAACGCCAGCGGCCAAAGTACCGGTGCGTTCCACGTCCGCCTGCGTTTTTCGCGTTCCGCGACGTCAATGCGCTGGTACTTGAGCGCGTTGTTTCCGACCCCCATCGGCTTCCGGTTCTGCAACCAGGCATGCGCCAGCGTGTAGCTCTTGGGATGAAAACCGAAGATCCACGGCGCGTCGTGCTGCAGGATGCGATTCATGCGCGCGATGATTTCCGCACGCCGCGCGCCGGTCGGTCCATCGCTCTCCATGTTCTTCATTTCGGCGAACAGGCGGTCGAATTCCGGATTCGCGTAGTTCGCCGCGTTCTCGCCGCCATTCGCCACCTTGCCCTCGCCGCCGGAGAGCAGGAAGAAGAAATTTTCCGGGTCCGGATAGTCGGCGTTCCAGCCGAAAAAGAAGATCTGCACCGCGCCCTTGCGCAACTTGTCCTGAAAGCGGTTGCCGTCGGTCTGGCGCACGACGAGCTGGATGTCGATCTTGGCGAACTGGCGCGTCAGCCAGTCCATCGTCGCCTTGTCGCCCATGCCGCTCGGCGTATCGAGGTAGAGCACAAGCGGTTCGTTGGTTTGGGCGTCGCGCCCGCTCGGCCAGCCGGCGTCGGCGAGCAGCTTTTTCGCCGCTTCGATCGGTTTGCGCCGTGGCTGCCCGTTCAGCGCATCGCCTGCCCAGTCATAAACCACGGGGTTGATGCCCGAAGCGCCTTCGCCATGACCGAAAATGCCCGGCGGAATCGGATTCATCGCGGCGATCCCGCGCCCGTTCATGAAGATCGAGATGAATTCCTCCTGATCGACGGCGATCGACAGCGCCTGCCGCAGCTTGCGCGCACGCTCGCCGCTCGCGGTGCCGATCGTCGCGTCGAGCATGTTGAAGCCCATATAGAAGAGCGACGGACGCACGCTGGTCAGGAGGCGGATTTCCCTGGCCCGCATGTCCTCGGTCAGTTGGACGGCGCCACCGGCGCCGAAGCTCACCGCCTGATCGAAGCTGTCCGAGGCGATGCCCGAGGCGTCGTAATAGCCCTGCAGGAACTTGTTCCAGTACGGGATGCTCTCGGTCTCGCGCGTGAACACGACCCGGTCGATGCGCGGCAGGGGTTTGCCGCAGTCTTCGAGCAGGCCGGCCGCCTTGTCCGCAGTTTCGCCCTCGCAAGGATAGGTCTCGCCATGGAAATTCGGGTTGCGTTCCAGCACCATGCGCCGGTTCGGGTCGTTCTCGGCCAGGCGGTACGGCCCGGTGCCGACCGGATACCAGTCGAGCGTCAGATTCTTCTCGGCCATTCCCGGCTGGCTGTAGAAGCGATCGACCTCGCGCGGCACCGGCGCGAAGAACGGCATCGCCAGCCAGTAGAGGAACTGCGGATACTTGCCGTTGATGGCGATGCGGTAGGTGTAGCGATCGACACGCGTCACGCCTTCGAGCGGAAAACGTTCGAGGTCGAGCCAGGCATCGTCCGGCGTGTCTTTCGCCGTGTTTTGCAACGCCTCACCGAGCGCCTTCAACCCGACGATGCGCTCCGCCATCATCCCGTAGATCGGCGAATGCAGGCGCGGATGCGCCAACCGTTTGATCTGGTAGATGTAGTCGTCGGCGACTAGTTCGCGCGCGCCGGTCTTCTCGAAGTCGGAGAGCGTATCGATCCCGGCCAGCGCGCGTCGATCGAGCGCCGGATAGACCGGCTGGCCGGCCGCGTCGACCGCGAACGCCGGATGCGGCTGATAGCGGATGCCCGGGCGGATGCGGATCTCATAAACGCTGCGCGCGATCGTTCCGGCCGGCGCGTCGTCGGGCAGGACCTGGCCCGCCGCGTCCAGGTAACGCGCATGCGGCACCGCTTCGGCCGCCGCCGGCACCAGCGTGTAGGGCCGTTTGAGATAGTGGTACTGCAGCGGCGCCTCGTAGATCTGCGCGGTGAATACCGATTCGTCCTCGCTGTACGAACGCGCCGGATCGAGGTGTTTGGGGCGCTCGGTGAATGCGGTGTAGAGCGTGTTCCTGCCCCGTTCGTCGGCTGGATAGGGGTCATTCTGCGGGTAGCCGCAAGCGGCGGGCAACAGGCAGAACATCAGGCTGGCGAGGCGGGCAGGAGACATGAGCCGGAGTGTACCTTGATAATTCGAAGTCCCACTGCATTTGCCGCGCCGCCAACCTGGCCGAAGATCGGACTCGGTAAGGCCGGCGTTTCGTCTTAGAATGCGGTCATGCCACTCATCCAACGTCATCATCGCGCGCTATTCCTGCTGCTTTTTGCCGTCTTCATCATCTACGGTACGTCGATGACGATCATCGGCGCCACCTTGCCGGTGCTGCTCGCCGACTTTCAATGGGACTATCTGATCGCCGGTTTCGTGATCGGTGCGGGCGCCGTCGCCTATTTCGTGTCGACGTTCGCCGGCGGCTACATGGTGCAGCATTGGGGCGCCAAGCCGACCCTCCTGCTCGGATTGCTGCTCGATGTCGTCGGCCTCGCCTTTTTCGCCACGGTCCCGGATCCGCTCACCAACATCCTGCTGAGCGCGCTGATCGGCATCGGCCAGGGCGCGGTCGAGATCACCATCAACTGGGCCACGCTGCGCATCGACTCCGAAAACAGCGGCCGACCGATGAATCTGATGCACGGCGCTTTCGCCATTGGCGCCATCCTCGGCCCGATGGCCGTCGGCGCGCTGATCCAGGGCGGACTCGGCTGGACGATCGTTTTCCGCGGCATGGCGGCGATCTTCGTCGTGCTCGCTATCGTGATGCTGTTCACCCCGCTCGCGCTCGCCGCGCACAAGGAGTCCGGCGACGAGTTCCCGCCTCAACGACTCAGCAGGCATCCCGCCTACTGGCTGTCGTTCATCGCACTGTTCGTTTACGTCGGCGTTGAATTGGGCGTCTCCAACTGGGTCGCGGAATACTTCGTCGCCGTATTCGCTTACTCGCCGGCAGCCAGCGCACTGCTCGTCTCCCTGTTCTGGGGCGGCCTGCTGGCCGGGCGCTTCGGCGTGCCGCTGCTCTACACGGGCAAGCGTCAGGACGCCGTGCTGATCGGCTTTTCGGCACTGGCCGCCGCGGCCGTCATCCTGCTCACACTGCTCGGTTACGCCAGCCACCATGCGCTCGCCGTCGAAATCGGCCGCGTGCTCGTCTTCTTCGCCGGACTTGGCTGCTCCATCTACTACCCGGTGGTGATCACCTTGCTCGGCAAATGTTTTCCGCATGCGCAAAGCCAGGCCATCGGCTTCGCGGCGACCGGCGGCGGGATCGGCGCTTTCGCGTTCCCCTTCCTCATGTCAGCGCTCTCTCAGAGCTGGGGAATCCGCGCCGGATTCGCGACCTATGCCGTTTTCGCAGTCGTCATGACGCTGTGCGCCGCCGGCCTGGCCGTCAGCGTCACGAAAGCCAAGCGCCTCTGAAACCCCACCCGGCCGGACATACATTCGGCATTTTTCGGCATCGCCGCGCGATCGACGCGCATCTTTGCAAACGGCGATTTCCCTTATAATGTGCCGGTTTTTCCATGCCGCAAACACATGGCTCAACCCCTTTTCGAGACGGATCAATCTATGGGATTTCTCGCAGGCAAGCGCATTCTTATCACCGGTGTTCTTTCGAAACATTCGATTGCTTACGGCATCGCCAAGGCTTGCCATCGTGAAGGCGCAACGCTCGCCTTCACCTACCAGAACGAACGCTTTCTCGACCGCATCACCAAATTCGCCACCGAATTCGACAGCCAACTGGTTCTGCAGTGCGACGTCGCCGATGACGCGCAGATCGACAAGCTGTTCGCTGACCTGGCAACGCATTGGGACGGTCTGGACGGACTCGTACACTCGATCGCCTACGCACCGACCGAAGCCATCGAGGGCGACTTCCTAGACGGTATCTCGCGCGAGGCTTTCCGCATCGCGCACGACGTGTCGGCCTACAGCTATCCGGCACTCGCCAAGGCGGCCCGCCCGATGCTGCTCAAAGGCAACAAACCGGCCCTGCTCGCGCTGTCCTATCTCGGCGCCGAGCGCACGATGCCCAACTACAACACCATGGGTCTGGCCAAGGCGAGCCTTGAGGCGGCCACGCGCTATCTCGCGTTCTGCCTCGGGCCGCAAGGCATCCGCGCCAACGCGGTGTCGGCCGGCCCGATCAAGACGCTGGCCGCTTCCGGCATCGGAAACTTCGGCAAGTTGCTGGCCTACAACGCGCACAATGCACCGCTGCGCCGTAACGTCACGATCGAGGAAGTCGGCAACGCCGCCGCCTTCCTCCTCTCCGACCTCGCGAGCGGCATCACCGGCGAGATCACCTATGTCGATGGCGGCTTGAACACGACTGCGCTCGGCAACGCGGACCCGCTTCCGCAATAGCCGCCAGGCGCCGAAAACGACAACGCCGACGAAACCAGCGTCGGCGTTTTTTATGGGAGACGGCGGTGACTATTGCCGCTCGCGACTTTCCAGCAAGCCCGTGTTGATCTCGATCTTGTAGCGCTGACGCAGACTGGACATATATGCCGCGGCGTCCTCCTGCGCGACGATCATGGTGTATTCGTCGCGGATGCTCTTGCGCTTCGCCTCGTCAAGCTTGTCGGGTTGGGTCACCTTGACGATCTTGTAGATCACGTAGCTTTCGCCGACTTCGGCGCCGACATAAGCCGGCAGTTTCTGCGCATCAGCCTTGAAGATCGCCTGCAGCGCCGGGATTGGCATCGACTGGACTTGCTGGCGCGTAATCGTCTTCGGCGCCGCCCACGCGACCGAATCCTTGTCGCCTTTCTTCAGATCGGCCAATTGTTCCTCACCCGCTGCCTTGGCCATCGCCATCCGTTTCTGATTCTTCAGCAGCGCCTCGATTTCACTCTTGACCGTTTCGAACGGTTTGACACTCGCCGGAGAGTGCTCGACGACGCGCGCGGCGAGCAGCGTATTCGGCGCAATCTCGACCGCTTCCGTGTTCCGCTTGTTCTTGACGGCGTCCTCGGTAAACAGCGCCGCCAGAATCTTCGGATTGGCCAGTGGTCCAATCTGTGCAGCCGCCTTCACATCGGCATTCTTCGGAATCCAGTCAGATTTTTCGATCTTCAGTTTGAACTGATCTGCGGCCGGCTGCAGGCTATCCGACTGCTCGTAGACCATATTGTTGAAACCTTCGGCCGCCTCGGCGAATTTACGCGATGCCGCCTGGCGTTTCAGCTCACCTTCGATCTCGGCCTTGACCTCCTCGATCGGCCGCAACGAACCCGCCTTGATCCCGGTCAACTTGATGATGTGATAGCCGAATTCGGATTCAACCAGTCCAGACAGGTCGCCTTCCTTCTGTTTGAAGACTTCTTCCTCGAACGGCTTGACCATCATGCCGCGCCCAAAAAAGCCCAAGTCGCCGCCCTTTTGCGCCGAGCCTGGATCTTCGGAGTACTTCTTGGCCAGTTCGGCGAACTTGGCAGGCGACTTCTGAAGCTCGGCCAGCACTTCCTCCGCCTTGGCCTTCGCTTTCGCCTTGTCCGCATCCGGCTTGGCCAGAATCAGGATATGGCTGGCACGACGCTCCTCGGGCACTTCGTAGCGATCCTTGTGACCGTCGTACCAAGCCTTGATCTCGGTATCACTGACCGTCACCTGACTGAGCAACGCATCGAGCGAAAGGACAACGTATTCCGCCTTCACCTGCTCTGCGACTTCATACTGCATCTTGTTGTCGTCGTAGTATTTCTGCACTTCCGCAGCATCGACCTTGACCTTGTCGGCGAACGGTTCCGAAGCAATCCGGTACTCGTTGAATTGCCGCTCCTCCAACTGAAGACGAAGCAAGGCATCCGCCTGCGTCGCGGACACGATGGCCGTCTCGCTCACCGAGCCAAGCAACTGCTGCAGCGTCAAATCCTGCCGAAGCCTGGCTTCGAACTGTGGCCGCGACATGCCCTTGGAACGAAGTGCCGATTCATAACGCTCCATCGAAAACTTCCCGTTTTCCTGCAGCCCGGGAATCGCCCTGATCACGTCGCGCAACGTATCGTCACCCGTCATCAGGTGTTTCTTGTCCGCTTCCAGGATCAACAGATGCTTGTCGATCAAGGAATTGAGAATGCCCAAGCGCACGGCCGGCGTATTCATCATTTCCGGGCTGAAACTCTCGCCCATCGTCTGGCGCAACTGATCCTGCCGTTCGCGCAAAGCCATTTCGAACTCGGGAACTGAGATCTTTGATCCGCCGACACTGGCCATATCCCGGCCGGCGCCCATGTTCCTTACGTAGGAATCGACACCCCAGAAAGCGAAAGGAAGCGTGATAAGTCCAAGAAAGATCTGAACGATTCTCTTGTTGTTGCGTACGGCGTCGAACATGATAATTGCCCGTTAGTTCAATCAAGTCATCGAAGCACAAACAAAAAAGGCGAACTTTCGTTCGCCTTCAGATGGTGGCGGAGTGGACGGGACTCGAACCCGCGACCCCCGGCGTGACAGGCCGGTATTCTAACCAACTGAACTACCACTCCTTGGCAATACGTCATTCTCAGGAACTCAAAAACGCGTCTGCTTTTAATTCTTGGTGGGTGCTGACGGGCTCGAACCGCCGACATCCAGCTTGTAAGGCTAGCGCTCTACCAACTGAGCTAAGCACCCTTCCCGCGCCAAAACTGCAAAGCGGCTAGTCTACAGCATCCACCCGACCTTTACCAGCTTTAGCCCCCGGAACGTTGCTGTGACTCGATACGGCACGCCGGACGTCTCCCTCCGCCAGCGTTCGCATCAAATCAATGCGTGACGATGGATTGCGCCGACGCATTGTCGCTCGGCGGCACCACGGAAGGAGCCGCATCGTCCGGCAACGGCTGTGGCCGACGTTCCAAGGCCAGTTCGAGCACCTGATCAATCCACTTCACAGGAATGATCTCAAGCTTGCTCTTGATGTTGTCCGGAATCTCGGCGAGATCCCTGACGTTCTCTTCGGGAATCAGGACTCGGGCCAGTCCACCGCGCACCGCTGCGAGCAGTTTCTCCTTCAAGCCACCGATCGGCAGGACTTCGCCGCGCAAGGTAATTTCACCGGTCATCGCCACATCACAACGCACGGGAATGTTCGTCAGGACCGAGACGAGCGCGGTACATAGTCCGATGCCGGCGGACGGTCCATCCTTGGGAATCGCGCCCTCTGGCAGATGGATGTGAATATCGCTCTTCTGATAAAAGTCGTCCGTGATTCCCAGCGAACGAGCGCGCTTCCTGACGACGGACAGGGCGGCTTGCACGGACTCCTGCATGACCTCACCCAGCTTCCCGGTCGTGATGGTCTTGCCTTTCCCCGGCAGCACGACCGATTCGATCGTCAGCAGTTCGCCGCCGACTTCGGTCCAGGCCAAGCCGGTCACCTGGCCGATCTGGTTTTCGCGTTCGGCGACGCCGAAGTTGTAGCGTCGGACGCCGAGGAATTTGTCGAGATTGCGCGAACTGACCGCCAGCTTGGCCTGGCTCTTCTTAAGCAATAGCGTCTTTACGACCTTGCGGCAAATCTTCGAAATTTCGCGCTCAAGCGAACGCACGCCGGCTTCCCGGGTGTAGTAGCGGACGATGTCGCGCAAGGCGCTTTCCGCCACGGTCAATTCGTTTTTCTTGAGACCGTTGGTCTTCATCTGCTTGGGCACAAGATAGCGTTGCGCGATGTTGACCTTCTCGTCCTCCGTATAACCGGACAGGCGGATGACTTCCATGCGGTCGAGCAACGGCGCCGGGATGTTCATCGTGTTCGCCGTCGCCACGAACATCACCTCGGAAAGGTCGTATTCGACTTCCACATAGTGGTCGACGAAGGTCGAGTTCTGTTCCGGATCGAGCACCTCCAACAGTGCAGAACTGGGATCTCCCCGGAAGTCCTGCCCCATCTTGTCAACTTCGTCGAGCAGGAACAGCGGATTCTTGACCGCGACCTTGGTCATGTTCTGCAGAATCTTGCCCGGCATCGAGCCGATGTAGGTGCGACGGTGACCGCGAATCTCGGCTTCGTCACGCACGCCACCGAGACTCATGCGCACGAACTTGCGCCCCGTGGCCGTGGCGATCGATTGACCCAGCGACGTCTTGCCGACGCCAGGGGGGCCGACGAGGCAAAGAATCGGCGCCTTCAGGCGATCGACGCGCTGCTGCACGGCCAGATATTCGATGATCCGTTCCTTGACCTTTTCCAGCCCCCAGTGATCCTTGTCGAGCACCTTGCCCGCCTCGGCCAGATCCTTGCTGATGCGCGTCTTCTTGCGCCACGGCAAGTTGATCAGCGTTTCGATGAAGTTGCGCACGACCGTCGCCTCAGCCGACATCGGCGACATCAGTTTGAGTTTTTTGAGTTCAGCCTGGACCTTGGCCATGCCTTCCTTGCTCATGCCGGCGGCCTTGGCCTTCTTCTCCAACTCATCGTAATCGGCGCCTTCTTCGCCTTCACCCAGTTCTTTCTGGATCGCCTTGACCTGCTCATTGAGGTAATACTCGCGCTGACTCTTCTCCATCTGGCGCTTGACGCGGCCGCGGATGCGCTTCTCCACCTGCAGGATATCGATTTCAGTTTCGAGCTGTGAAAGCAGACGTTCGATGCGCGGACGAATCTCGAACATCTCGAGCACTTCCTGCTTCTGCTCGAGCTTGAGCGGAAGGTGCGCGGCGATGGTATCGGCGAGGCGACCGGCTTCTTCGATCCCGGCAATCGAGGTCAGAATTTCCGGTGGAATCTTCTTGTTAAGTTTGACGTACTGGTCGAACTGCGAAATCACGGCACGACGCAGAGCCTCGACTTCATGATCGACACCATCTTCAGAAGCGACCGGCCGCGTCGTGGCGACGAACATTTCGTCGCGCGAGTCGATCGAATCGACGTGAGCACGCTGCGTGCCCTCGACCAGAACCTTCACGGTCCCGTCAGGCAGTTTCAACATTTGCAGGATATTGGCGATACATCCGATGCTGTAGAGGTCTTCCGCCTCGGGTTCATCCTTGACAGCCGACTTTTGGGCGACAAGCAGAATCCCCTTGCCGGATTCCATGGCGACCTCAAGCGCCTTGATCGACTTCGGCCGCCCGACAAAGAGCGGAATCACCATGTGCGGGAAGACCACCACATCGCGTAACGGCAACAGCGGCAGTTCGACGGATTCGGCGGAAAAGACAAGATTCGTAGAACATCGGTTGTGCTCTATAGGTGTGGGTCCAGCCCCGGATCTGGGGGCATGGGGTCGTATTTCAAGCCATGCACGTGCAGACGTGCGGCAACACGATTAATTGGAACCGGAAACCTTGGCTTGATCTGCGTAGATCAGAAGCGGCTTGGCGTTGCTACTGATCACGTTCTCGTCAATGACAACCTTGGCGACGTTCTCCATCCCTGGCAACTCGTACATCGTGTCGAGCAGAATCGATTCGAGAATCGAACGCAGGCCGCGCGCGCCGGTCTTGCGGTCAAGCGCTCGTTTGGCGATTGCCGTCATCGCGGCCGGGCGGATTTCCAACTCGACCCCTTCCATCGAGAACAGCTTCTGATACTGCTTGACCAGCGCATTCTTCGGCTCGATAAGAATCTGCACCAACGCCTCGGGAGAAAGCTCCTCAAGCGTGGCGACCACCGGTAAACGCCCGATCAGCTCGGGAATCAAGCCGAACTTGATCAAATCCTCCGGCTCGACCGTACGAAGCACTTCGCCAATCGCTTTCTTGTCGTCCTTGCTCTTCACCTCGGCACCGAACCCCATACCACCCTTTTCGGAGCGGTTGCGGATGACCTTCTCAAGCCCATCGAAGGCGCCGCCGCAGACGAACAGGATATTGGTCGTATCGACCTGGACAAAATCCTGGTTCGGGTGTTTGCGCCCGCCTTGCGGCGGCACCGACGCCACCGTACCTTCGATCAGCTTGAGCAGTGCCTGTTGTACGCCCTCGCCCGATACGTCGCGGGTAATCGACGGGTTATCCGACTTGCGCGATATCTTGTCGATTTCGTCAATGTAAACAATACCTTTCTGTGCCTTTTCGGTATCGTAATCGCACTTCTGCAGGAGCTTCTGGATGATGTTTTCGACATCCTCGCCGACATAGCCGGCCTCAGTCAGCGTAGTCGCGTCAGCCATCACGAAAGGAACGTTGAGCATGCGCGCGAGCGTCTGTGCGAGCAGCGTCTTGCCGGACCCCGTGGGGCCGATGAGCAGGATGTTGCTCTTGGCCAGTTCCACGTCGTCGGCCGATTTGCCGAAATGGCGCAAGCGCTTGTAATGATTGTAAACGGCGACCGAGAGAATCCGCTTGGCCTGCTCCTGCCCGATCACATACTGATCGAGCAGCGCGGAAATCTCCTTTGGCGTCGGCAGATCGCTCTTCGCGACCTTTCCGCTTTCCTCAGCGGAAATCTCGTCTCGGACGATATCGTTGCAGAGTTCGATGCACTCATCGCAAATGAACACCGAAGGCCCGGCAATGAGTTTCTTGACTTCATGCTGACTCTTGCCGCAGAAGGAGCAATAGAGCAGCTTCTCGCTGCCGCTTTTCTTTTCAGCCATACCGGCCTACCTCATCCTTAATAGCGTTCGATTGTAGGCTGTAACTCAAACCGCGCTGCGATTAGCCAGAACCTTGTCGATCAAGCCATACTCCGCCGCTTCCTCGGCCGACAGGAAGTTGTCACGATCCGTATCGCGCTCGATGCGCTCGATGGGCTGCCCCGTATGGAAAGACATGATTTCGTTGAGCTTCGCGCGCAAGGAGAGAATCTCCTTGGCATGGATCGCGATATCCGAGGCTTGCCCCTGGAAACCGCCCATCGGCTGATGGATCATTACCCGCGAGTTGGGCAACGCGAAGCGTTTCCCCTTCGCGCCCGCGGTCAGCAGGAACGCACCCATCGAGCACGCCTGCCCCATGCAGAGCGTCAACACATCCGGCTTGACGAACTGCATCGTGTCGTAAATCGACAAACCGGCTGAAACCGACCCGCCCGGCGAGTTGATGTAGAAATGAATATCCTTGTCAGGATTTTCGGCCTCAAGGAAGAGAAGCTGGGCGACGACCAGATTGGCCGTCGCGTCATTGACCGGTCCGACCAGAAAAATGACGCGCTCCTTGAGCAAACGTGAATAGATGTCGTAAGCGCGTTCGCCGCGGCCGCTTTGCTCAATGACCATCGGCACCAAGCCGAGCGCTTGCGGATCCCAGCGGCTTTCCGATTCAAAACGATCCAGACTCATTCCAGCTCCTCAAATTGCGGGAATACCACGCCCGCTCAGGCCTTGTGCCCCATCAGTTCGTCGAAAGCGACCGGCTTTTCGACAACCTTGGACGCCGAAAGTGCCCATGCAACCACGTTGTCCTCGATCGCGACGCCTTCGACCTCTTGCAGACGCTGCGGCTGAGCGTAGTACCAGCGGATCACTTCTTCCGGGTGCTCATAGCTCTGCGCCGATTCCTCGACGATCTTCTTGATCTGATCCGGCTGCGCCTGCAGCTTGTTGGCCTTGACGATCTCCGACAGGATCAGCCCGAGGCTGACGCGGCGCTTGGCCTGGTCGACAAACCATTCGCGCTGTATCGGGAAGTCCTTCATCTTGGCGCCGCCGCGCTGTTCCATGTCTTGACGCGCCGACTGCATCAGCCGCTGGATTTCCATTTCGAGGAGCGCGTTCGGAACGTCGATCGGGTTGGTCTTGAGCAGCGCTTCCATAACCTGATCCTTGACCTTTGCCTGCAGGCGCTTGCTCACTTCGCGCTTCAGGTTGGTCTCGATTTCGGCACGCATCTTCTCGACGTCGCCGTCACCCACGCCGAGTTCCTTGGCGAAATCCGCATCGATTTCCGGCATGATCGGCTCGCGAACCTCCTTGACGGTAATTTCGAACGTCACCGCCTGACCCGCGATTTCCTTCGAGAGGTAATCGGCCGGGAAAGTCATTTCAAAGGTCTTGCTTTCGCCGGCCTTCAAACCGTAGATGGCATTTTCGAAGTCGGCCAGCATCGAACCTGCGCCGAGCACGAACGGGTAGTCCTTGGCTTGTCCACCGTTGAATGGCTCGCCGTCCTTCTTGCCGAGGAAATCGATGGTGACGCGGTCGTCCTTCACCGCCGCGCGATCCACCGGTTCGTAGCGCACGCGCTGCTTGCGCAGAACCGTCAACGTGCTGTCGATCTCGGCAGCGCCGACTTCCAGCACCGGGCGTTCGACTTCCACGCCGGACAGGTCGCCGAGCGTGATCTCCGGATAGACTTCGAACACTGCGGAGAACTCAAGGTGCGTCTTGCTTTCCGTCGTCTTCGGTTCGATTCTCGGGTTGCCCGCGACACGCAATTCCTGCGATTTGGCGGCCTCACCGAACGCGCGCTCGAGCGCTTCGTTCAGCGCGTCGAAATGCGCCTGCTCGCCGTACTGCTGCTTGACGATGTTGGCCGGCACCTTGCCCGGACGGAATCCCGGCATCTTGAAATTCTTGCCGATGCGCTTCAGGCGTTGTTCGATGTCCTTTTCAAGTTCCTCGATCGCCACCAACAGGTCCAGGCGACGCTCGAGAGCGTTGGTCAGCTGCGCGGCTTCGGTTTCGGCGTTGGTGGTTGTTGCGTTCGTGTCCATTGAGATTCCTTGAAGTCTTGTAAATTCGGGCTGAGCCCTTCCCCATGTGCAGCTCAGCGCCGCTCAGTCGATCCGTGTTTTTGGTGCGAGAGAAGGGACTCGAACCCCCACGCCTTGCGGCGCTGGAACCTAAATCCAGTGCGTTTACCAATTCCGCCACTCTCGCGCAATCAGTCATTTTACCCGAGATCGACCTATACTGTCAGCCGCTCGAGCTTATTCGCCGTGGCGCCCGCTTCTTCCCCTCCAGATGCCAGTAGATCATTACGAGAACTTTCCCGTCGCATCCATTCTTCTTCCGGCGAGGCTGCGTCGCCCGGTGGAGGCGATCTACCGATTTGCCCGCGGCGCGGACGACATTGCCGATGAAGGCGTGTGCCCCGATGCGGAACGGCTGCAAGGCTTGGCCGCTTACGCGGCCGAACTCGATCGGATAGCGCAAGGCGAGCGCCCTTCCGATCGACGCTTTGACGATCTCGCCAAAGTCATCGCCAAGTGGAACCTGCCGCTCGGCCTGCTCCGCGATCTGCTCGACGCCTTCGCGCAGGATGTCGTCAAGAAGCGCTATGACGACTATCCGCAACTGCTCGATTACTGCCGGCGCTCGGCCAATCCGGTGGGCCGTCTGCTCGTCCACCTGGCGAAACGCGCTAGCGAAGAGAATCTCAGACGATCGGATTGCATCTGTTCCGCGTTGCAACTGATCAACTTCTGGCAGGACGTCGCTGTCGACTGGGAGAAGGGTCGTGTCTATCTACCGCAAGCGGATCTTCAACGTTTTGGCGTCAGCGAAGAACAGATTGCTGACGGCCGTTGCGATGCGAATTGGAGCGCCTTGCTCGATTTCCAGATCGACCGCGCGCGCCGTCTCATGCTGGAAGGTGCTCCGCTCGTCAAGCAGTTGCCGGGACGCCTGGGGTGGGAAATCCGCCTGACGGTTCAGGGCGGCCTGCGCATCATTGAGCAGATTCAGCGAGTCCGCGGCGACGTATTCCGGCATCGTCCCCGGCTCAAGGCGTCCGATTGGTGGCTGATGGGTCGCCGGTCGCTGTTCATGTAGGAACTGTGTGAGAATCGCGGCTTCCTGAGCAGAGCGCACTAGATGACTCCCGAAGAATACTGTCAGCAAAAGGCCGCATCGAGCGGTTCGAGCTTCTACTACAGCTTCATGTTCCTGCCGCCGAACCGGCGGCGGGGGATCACCGCGCTGTACGCCTTTTGCCGCGAAGTCGACGACGTCGTCGACGAATGTCACGACTTGCAGATCGCCGCCACCAAGCTCGCCTGGTGGCGACAGGAAGTGGCCAAGCTCTATGCCGGCACGCCAGAACATCCCGTGACGCAGGCGTTGGCGCCAGTGATCGGCGAGTTCGCCGTGCCGCAGGAACAGTTGCTCGAGATCATCGACGGCATGGAGATGGACCTGCAGCAGTCGCGTTACCTCGACTTCAAGGCACTTTCGCTCTACTGCTACCGCGTCGCCAGCGTCGTCGGACTGCTGGCGGCCGAGATCTTCGGCTATCAGGATCGCAAGACGCTGAAGTACGCGCACGACCTCGGCATGGCTTTCCAGCTGACCAACATCATCCGCGACGTCGGCGAAGACGCGCGGCGCGGCCGCGTTTACCTGCCGATGGACGAACTCAAGCGCTTCGAAGTCCCGGTCGCCGACATCCTGAACTCCCGCCACTCGGACAATTTCCGGAAGCTGATGGAGTTCCAGATCGAGCGTGCCGAGCAGTATTACACCCAGGCAATGGCCGCGCTGCCGGCCATAGATCGCAAGACGCAGCGGCCGGGACTGGTGATGGCGGCGATCTATCGCACGCTGCTCGACGAGATCAAGCGCGACGGCTGCCGGGTCCTCAACCAGCGCACGTCCCTGACGCCGATCCGCAAGCTCTGGATCGCCTGGCGAACCTGGATCAAGGGTTGAAGAACGCGAACAAGGTCGCCGTCGTCGGCGGCGGCTGGGCCGGACTGGCGGCCGCGGTCGAACTGGCGGCCGCCGACCGGGATGTCACCGTGTTCGAAGCCGCCCGGCAACTCGGTGGTCGCGCGCGCGGCGTCGACATCAACGGCCTGCACCTCGACAACGGCCAGCACATCCTGATCGGCGCCTATCGCGAAGCACTGCGCCTGATCGAACGGGTTGGCCAAAACCCCGAGAGATCATTGCGCCGCATGCCGCTGGAGCTCAATTCCCCGGCCGGCGGCTTTCTCCTGAAATTACCGCGCGTGCCGGCACCGTTCAATCTCGCGCTGGGGCTGCTCGGTGCAAAAGGGATCGGCCTTCGTGAGAAACTCTCGGCAGCGCGCTTCATGCGCTCGCTGCAGTTGAACGGAATATCGACTCGCCGACGATTGCTCCGTGACGGCGTTGCTCGAGCGTCACCGGCAATCGAAACGCCTGCGCCGATTCATCTGGGAGCCGCTCTGCCTCGCGGCCTTGAACACGCCGCCGGAGAACGCTTCGGCGCAGATCTTCGCCAATGTGCTGCGCGACAGCCTCGGCGGACGACAGACCGACACGGATGTCCTGCTCCCGGCCAGCGATCTGAGTCGCCTCTTTCCCGATGCAGCCGGCCAGTTCATCACGAGTCGCGGCGGCCGCATTCGCCTCGCAACCCGGATTGAAGAAATCCGCGCCGACCTGGTCATTGGCGATGAACGCTTCGATCACCTGATCCTTGCAGTCGCGCCGCAACACGCAGTACATCTTCTGGAACAACTGGAGCAAACGGCACCGATCGCGAACATACTACGCAGCTACCGCTTTGAACCGATCGGGACAGTCTATGCCGCGTACCCATATGATCTGCCGCTGCCCTGCCCGATGCTCGGGCTGGATGACGGCGCGGACGACCGCGTCGGACAATGGGTATTCCAGCGCGAACCGGACGACTCGAACCATGCGCTCGGCGATCAGACGCTCCTGGCGTTCGTACTGAGCGCGCACGGCACCTGGGACGAGCAGGACAACGAGGTGCTGATGCAGACGCTGCATGGCGAACTCGAACAAACACTGGGCAAATCCTTGCCCCTACCGGCATGGCACCGCGTCATCCGCGAGCGCCGCGCCACGTTCTCGTGCCGCCCTAATCTGCCACGCCCGGCCGCCAGAACGCCGGTTCCCGGACTCTGGCTGGCCGGCGACTACGTGTGCGCCGACTATCCGGCGACGCTCGAAGGTGCCGTGCGCAGCGGTGTCACCGTCGCCCGGGCGATCCTGGAATAGACGACCAAACGCGAGATCAACGGGGCGGAACGTAATCCGGCGGCGGTACGGTCGACGGCGGCGGTGGCGGCGGATAGTTGCCGCTCTGCGCAGGTCCGACCGGCGATTGCGACAGATTCCGCGCGAACTCCGCCGAGACCGGCACCTTGTGCCCGCGCCCGTACATGCATTGGATGTAGGCATGGTCGTACTGGCGCTGCGTCCCATACGTGTAGGCCCGGCTGGAGTCGGCGCCGACCGCGCTGCCCATGAGCAGACCGGTCCCCGCCCCGATCGCGGCGCCTTGCTGCCCGCCGAAGGCCGCGCCCGCCGCGGCGCCGACCGCCGTTCCGACCACCGCCGACTGAACGCCCGGATCGGCCGCCGGAACGGTAATCTGCCGCATGGCGTAGTTTCGGCAATCCTGATCGTCAGCCCGGAACGACTCGAAACTCCGGTTGCTCCCCGGCAACGCCAGAATGCTCGGCGCTGTCGGCACCGTGGTGCAGGCGCCCAACAAGACCAATGCGGAGGCGGCCAGCGCGCCTTTTGCCAATCGGTGTCTTTGCATGAAATTCTCTCTGCTCAAATCGTCGCTTCGCCAACCCGCTTCAGCGCAAATCGCCCGGCTGCGGCTGGACTCTCTGCCAACCGGACGGGCAGGTCGGAACGTACGGATAGTAATTGTTCGACTCCGCGCAGTAATACCAATACGCCGGCTGCTGCGGCGCCGGGGCGGGAGCCGGTTGCGGCTGCTCGATATAGACCGGCGGCGAACGCTCGATGATCACCGGCGGATACGGCGAATAAGGATAGGGCGGCCCCCAGAACCACGGGTCCCAGCGCGGCGCGACGACGACACCCACGCCGTAGCGCACGCCGCCGCGCCAGTGATCGGCCCAGGCATTCGGAACGTGCAACACGACCGTTGCGCCAAGCAGCAACAGCGCGGCGCGCCATTTGGTCAATTTACCAAGATTCAATTCGACACTCCTGTACAAGACCGGCTCAAACAAGCTTGAGTAGAGAACGCGACAACGGGCCAGTCCGTTGACCGGAGTTCAGGCCGCGACGGTCGAGTTTCCGTATGGGTCGGTGTACATGAACCGTTCGCCTTCGACGGCGAAGGTGCCCGCATTGTAAGCCTTGCGCAGACGCAACAACTTCTTGCCCAGCGTCACATCGACCGCGCCGGCCACCTCCGCGCCGACCTCGACCCGCGCGCCGGCGATCAAGGCAAGCTGCTGTTCCAGCGCATCGCGTTGCGGCAACAGCCGCGCCCACGCCTTGACCGCCTGCTCCCACGAGGCTTTCGCGCGCGCATGCAGCGCCGCCTTGTCAGGCTGCCGCGCCAGATGCTTGACCAGCTTTTCCAGATTCTGTTCTTCCTCGCGCTGCCGCTCGATCTTGTGCGCCAGTTCCTGGTATTCCGCTTCGAGCACCGGGTTGACGCCGAGCAACAGCCTGGTCACACCGCCTGTCCCGGAACCGAGGATCGGCGTTCGGATCAACAGCATCGCGCGCGCCGAACCGCCGGCCAAACGGCCGCGCTGCGGCGATTTGATCCCGACGAGGATCTGGTTGTTGGCCTGCAGCTCGCTCTGCAGGGCCGCATCGTCGATGGCAATGGTCGTTCCGGCCGTCACCAGCGCATTCTCGACGAAACGCATCGAAACGGAACCGCCGGCACGGACTTGCGCCTTGGCGATAACGCCGCCCGCAATGCGGATGTCGCCGCCGGCGTCGAGCTCGGCGCCATCGACGACGCCGCCGATGATGATGTCGCCGCTGGCGCGTACCTTCATTCCGGGGAGGACTTCGCCTTCGACATTGACGGTTCCGTCGAACGATATGTTTCCCGACGCGATATTGACGTTGCGGATGCGCAGGATCTGCTCGACATTCACCGCATTGCCGCAGCGCACGGGCTGGCCGCTGAACACCGCGCGCAGCAGGTTCGCGTCGTCGCGCGCCACGTAGGCGCCGATCAGCTTGTCGGCGAATCTTTCATTCTTTCCCGGCACCGGTTCGAGTACTTCGCCGCGCACGTTCCGCCCCGCGATTCCGGTCGTTGGCGGAATACGCCGCATCAACGCCTCGTCGGCTGACACGGAAGGAATCGCCCCGAGGTCGCGGAAATCGATCAGCCCGTTCTGATTGACCCGCGGCGACCGATCACGGGCGTCGGAGACCAGCAATTCGAATTTCGTATCCTCGCCATCGACAGCCGCCGTGCCGGAAGCAACCAGCACGCGGTCGGGCCGTTCCAGCGCGCACGCCGCGCTGACGGCGGCGGAATCGATTCCGTGGGTGACACCGGCGGCCCCCAGCGCCATGAAGACGTCATCCGCTTGCAGCGCCTGGCCGCCACAGGACGGGATGACACTCGCCCACGCCTGCATCGCGTCACCAGCGACCTCGAGCGAAAAACTCGCATCCGACGACGTCGCCAACTCGATGTCGAGTTCGGCCGCGGGATCCGGCCAGCGCTCAAGCAGCGTCGCCATGCTTGCCGCGGAGACCGTCCATTTTCCGAAACCGGCCTGCGCAATCAGCGCTTTGACGCCATCCGCATCGAGCGCGGAACGCTCGGCGACCGGCACCAGCGTCGCCAGAAGCCGCTCGCCATCCTGCACGAAGCTCAGCCCAAAGCTCTCAGGTAGTGCGATCATCGGCTCCCCTTCCTGATGTTCGTCGCTGGTTCGACCAGCATGAAATGCACTCAAACTTAAACTATGCCAAAGGTAATACTTTGGCAAGATTTTTCGGCTTTGTTATTCAACCGGAAACGACTTCCGCGATTTCCCCGGCCTGCATGCGCAGGCGGCGCGCGCAGCGTGCGGCGATCTCCTCGTCGTGGGTGACGAGAAGCAGCGTCGTGCCGCGTTCGGCATTGATCGCGAACATCAGCTCGATGATCTGGTGTCCGGTCGCCGCGTCGAGGTTGCCGGTCGGCTCGTCCGCGAAGATCAGGCGCGGCTTGGGCGCAAAGGCGCGCGCGAGCGCCACGCGCTGCTGCTCGCCGCCCGACAGGTGCTTGGGATAGTGCCGCAGGCGATGATCGAGGCCGACGCGCTTCAACCAGAACTCCGCTTCGGCGCGCGCGTTGGGCATCCCGGCCAGTTCGAGCGGCAGCATGACGTTCTCGATCGCGTTCAACGACGGCAAGAGCTGGAACGACTGGAAGACGAAACCGAGCAGGCGGCCGCGCAGCATGGCGCGCGCATCCTCGTCGAGATCGGCCAGGCGCTCGCCGGCGAGGCTGACCGAACCGCTGCTTGGAAGATCGAGCCCGGCCAGCAGACCGAGCAGCGTTGACTTGCCCGAACCGGACGCGCCGACAATGGCAACGGTTTCCCCCGCCGCGACGGAAAAGGAATTCTCGTGCAGAATGGTCAACGGTTCACCGCCGTTGTCCACGCGCTTGGTCAGACTGCTGACTTCGATAACCTTTGCTTGATCCGGAACCATGTTGCACATCCCATCCGATTTTTTCATTCGACGCTCGATCCGGACGCTCGCGCGGACGGCGACGCTGATTGCGTTCGCCGTGCTGGCATCGACCGCCGGCGCCGCGCAGAACATCCTGGTGTTCGGCGACTCGCTCTCGGCCGGCTACGGCATCCCGCGAGAAGCGGCCTGGCCGAGCCTGCTCGCCAAGCGCCTTGAGCAAAAACGGCTCGATTATAGCGTCACCAACGCCAGCATCTCGGGCGAGACCACGAGTGGCGGGCGCACGCGGCTCGACGCGGCGCTGGAGAAAACCCGGCCCGCCATCGTCATCATCGCGCTGGGTGCCAACGACGGCCTGCGTGGGCTGCCGGTGAAGACGATGCGCGACAACCTGACGGCAATGGCCGAAGCCGCGCAGAACAGGAAAGCGCGCGTGCTGATCGTCGGCCAGCGGCTGCCGCCCAACTACGGCCCCTACGCGACACAGTTCCATGAGGCCTTCGCGGCCGTCGCCAAAGAACGCAAGACCGCGCTCGTCGACTTCCTGCTCGACGGCGTTGCCACCCGCCCCGAACTCTTCCAGGCCGACAACCTGCACCCGACGGCCGAAGCCCAGCCCATGTTGCTTGATACCGTCTGGCAAGGGCTCGCGCCGCTCTTGAAATGAAAACAATAACGACCAGGCAATGAGCAGCGGACGACACGGCATCGTCAAGATCGAACGCATCGAAGAGTACGGCCGGTTCGACGAGATCATCGACGTGCGCACGCCGGCTGAGTTCGCTGAAGACCATATCCCCGGCTCGATCAACTGCCCGGTGCTCGACGACGCGCAGCGCATTGAGATCGGCACCCTGTACAAGCAGGAATCGCCGTTCGCCGCCAAGAAGATCGGCGCCGCGTATGTCGCCGAGAACATCGCCTACCATTTGCGCCACCGCTTCCACGACCGGCCGAAGGACTGGACACCGCTCATCGTCTGCTGGCGCGGCGGGCAGCGCAGCGGCGCGATGACGCTGATTTTCCGCCGCGTCGGCTGGGACGCGCAGCAGCTGCAGGGCGGCTACAAGGAGTACCGCCAGCTTGTCATCGAACAGCTGGCAGAACTGCCGCGCCGGTTGTCGTTCAAGGTCGTCTGCGGCGCGACGGGCAGCGGCAAGAGCCGCGTCCTTCAGGCCCTGGCGCAAGCCGGCGAACCGGTCCTCGACCTGGAGGAGATCGCCTGTCACAAGGGTTCGGTCCTCGGCCTCCTGCCCGGCACCGAGCAGCCGTCGCAAAAGCTGTTCGAGACGCGGCTGCTCGCGGCGCTGCGTGCGCTCGATCCGGCGCGCCCGGTCTATGTCGAGGCGGAAAGTCGGCGCATCGGCAAGATCCATGTGCCCGACGCGCTGCTCGAAACGATGCGCGCGGGCGGCTGCATCGACATCGAGGCCGCGTTCGATGCGCGCGTCGATTTCCTGCTGCGCGACTACGACTACTGCCTGCGCGATCCCGAATGGCTGCGCTCACGCCTCGATTCCCTGCGCAAGCTGCAAAGCCGGGAGACGATCGAGCGCTGGTTCGGCTACGTCGATCGCGAATGCTGGCGCGAGCTCGTCGCCGAGTTGCTCGAACTGCACTACGATCCGCTCTACCGCCGTTCGCAGGACAACCACTTCAGCGGACTGCATTCGCCGGTCCGTTTCACCTGCGACGATCTGACGTCGAACGGCATTGTTGGACTCGCCGCGACGATCCGCCGCACGCTTTCGGAATGAAAACGCCATGAGCAACGACACCCGCCAACCCCACCTGACCGTCGCTGAAAACAGCGCCGGCCGCTACCAGCAGACCGTTCGCGCCGGCCGGCACGAACTCGTCGCCGACGAACCGATCGATGCGGGCGGCGACGATGCCGGCCTCGCACCTTACGACTTCCTGATGGCCGCGCTCGGTGCCTGCACGTCGATGACCTTGCGCATGTATGCCGAGCGCAAGGGCCTGCCGCTCAAGCGCATCCACGTGGATCTCCGGCACGAGAAGATCAGTACTGCGGACCAGCCGCCGGTCGATCGCATCGAGCGCGTCATCACGCTGGACGGCGAACTGACGCCCGAACAACGGCAGCGGATGCTCGAGATCGCCAACAAGTGCCCGATGTATCGGACACTGACTTCCAATATCCAAATCGAGAGTACGATAGCCAGGTAAAAAGTCAGGCCACGCATAAGGCCGATCGACGCAAAAAAGCTGAATAACCGAGGGGTGAACTCCGATGCTCGAACGCCACTATCTCACCAGTCTTTTTGAGCCCAAAACGGTCGCCGTGATCGGCGCCTCGGAACGCGAAAACTCGGTCGGCAGCGTCATCTTCAGGAACATTCTCGATTCGGGCTACAAGGGCCGGCTCTATCCGATCAACCCGAAGCACGAATCGATTCACGGCCTCGCCGCCTACAAGTCGATCGAGGATATCGGCGCGCGCGTCGAACTGGCCGTCATCGCCACCAAGCCGAAGACGGTGCCCGACATCGTCGAGCAATGCGGGCGCAGCGGCCTCAAGAACATCATCATCATCTCGGCCGGCTTCTCGGAGTCCGGCCATGCCGGCGCGGCGCTCGAGCGCAAGACGATGGAGATCGCGCGCAGCTACGGCGTGCGCGTGCTCGGCCCCAACTGCCTCGGCGTCATCCGCCCGGAGATCGGCCTCAACGCGACCTTCGCCCGCGTCACCGCCAGCGAAGGCAACCTCGCGCTCGTTTCGCAATCCGGCGCCATCTGTTCGGCCGTCCTCGACTGGGCGAAGAGCAACAAGGTCGGCTTCTCCTCGGTCATCTCGCTCGGCAGCACGGCGGACGTCGATTTCGGCGAAATCCTCGACTACCTCGTTTACGACAACCGCTCGCACTACATCCTGCTCTACATCGAAGGCATCCGGAATTCGCGCCGCTTCATGAGCGCGTTGCGCTCGGCCGCGCGCATCAAGCCGATCATCCTGCTCAAGGCCGGTCGGCACGCCGCCGGCTCGGCCGCCGTGCAGGTGCATTCGGGGATGCTCGCCGGCTCGGACATCGTCTTCGACGCCGCGATCCGGCGTTCGGGTGTCGTGCGCGTAAAGACGATCGGGCAACTGTTCTACGCTTCCAAGGCACTGGCGTCGAAGTTCCGGCCGCTGGGCAAGCGGCTGGCGATCGTCACCAACGGCGGCGGACCGGGCGCGATGGCCGCCGACCGCGCCGGCGACATGGACATCCCGCTCGCCGAGCTGTCGGCCGATACGATGAAGGCGCTGAACGGCAAGCTGTCCACCAACTGGTCGCGCAGCAACCCGATCGACATCGTCGGCGACGCGACGCCGGACCACTACCGCGATGCCATCCTGACCGTCGCGCAGGACGATGGCGTTGACGGCGTGCTCGTCATGCTCGCGCCGCAGGCGATGACGCGGCCGACCGAAGTCGCGCAGAGCGTGATCGAGGTCAGCAACGCCACGCCGAAGGCGATCATCGCCTGCTGGATGGGCCAGGAGCACGTCGAGGAAGGCCGGCTGGCCATGGAAAATGCCGGCATTCCGGCCTTCCGCATGCCGGAGACGGCGGTCGAACTCTACTATCACATCTCGACCTACTACCGGAACCAGACGCTGTTGCTGCAAACGCCCTACGGCGCCGCGAGCATTTCGCCGCAGGAGACCGAAGGCGCCAAGATGCTGGTCGAGGCCGTTCTGCAGGAACACCGCAAGGTGCTCTCCGAGATGGAATCGAAGGCCATCCTGCGCGCCTTCCGCATCCCGGTCGCGCAGACCATGGTCGCGCGCACGCCGACCGAGGCGTTGCTGCTCGCCGAACAGATCGGCTTCCCGGTCGCCATGAAGGTTGAACTCGCCAGATGTGGTGCGCAAGAGCGACGCCGGCGGCGTCCGGCTGAACATCACCAATGCGCCGTCGGTACGCAACGCCTATCACGACATCATCGAGGTCGTGCAGAAACGGCACCCGAACGCGCGTATCAACGGCGTCTCGATCGAACCCTACCTCGCCCGTCCGAACGGCCGCGAGCTGATGATTGGCGTCGAGCGCGACCCGACCTTCGGCCCGATCATCACCTTCGGTGCCGGCGGCACGGAGGTCGAAATTTTCAGCGACCGCGCCGTCGCCCTGCCGCCGCTGAACCAGTACCTCGCGCAGGATCTGATCCGCTCGACGCGCGCCGCGATGCTGCTCGGCGAATTCCGCAACATGCCGCCGATCAACATGGAGGCGCTCGAAGACGTGCTGCTCCATATCTCGGAGATGGTCTGCGAACTGCCGTGGCTGCAGGAACTCGACCTCAACCCGCTGATCGTCGACGAGAACGGCGCGATCGCCGCTGACGCGCGCATCGTCATCGACCACGCGGCGACGAGCGGCGACCGTTACTCGCACATGGCGATCCACCCCTACCCCTCGCACCTCGTGCAGGAATGGGAACAGCCGAACGGCATCGTCATCACCATCCGCCCGATCCGCCCGGAAGACGCCGAGATGGAGCAGGAGTTCGTCAAGAATCTCTCCGACGAGAGCAAGTACTACCGCTTCATGGACACGCTGCGCGAACTCACGCAATCGATGCTCGTGCGCTTCACCCAGATCGACTACGACCGCGAAATGGCGCTGGTCGCCACGCTGCCGGAAAAGGACGGCAAGACGGTACAGATCGCCGTCGCGCGTTACGTCACCAACCCGGACGGCGAAACGGTGGAGTTCGCCCTCGCCGTCGCCGACGCCTGGCAGAAACACGGCATCGGCCGCAAGCTGATGAGCGCGCTGATCGAATCGGCGCGCATCAAGGGATACCGCGCCATCGTCGGCGACGTCCTCTCGCAGAACACCAAGATGTTCAGGCTGATGGGATCGCTCGGCTTCACCATTCACCCGCACCCGGACGACCCGGCGGTCAAGCGCGTGGTCTGCCCGTTGCACGGATAGCGGCGCAGGGAACGATTACCCAAAAACCTTGGTTCAACCACGGCGAACACGGCGGGCACGGCGAAAAGACGGAGTTTCAAACCTTCCTTCGTGGTCACCCAACGAGCTATTTGGCGATCCCGCATGAATTCTCGCTTCTCGCCGTGCCCGCCGTGGTTGACTGCCTTTCCCCAGGCTCATTCACCGCCGGCAATTCTCGGTGTCGCCCGCTCGATCAGCGCCTGCACGTCGATGCCGCTGGGCAGGGCACCGTAGTTGTGCTGCCCGACGCCGGCCAGCCGCGACTGGCAGAAGGCGTCGCTGACGCAATTCGGCGCGTCGCGGATCAGGAGCGCGGCCTGCAGCGCCAGCGCCATCCGATCGACCAGATCGCGGGCGCGGTATTCGAGATCCTTGCGGTTGCCGAACTCGGTGCCGAGCACGGCGAGATGCCGGTCGAGCGCTGCATGCCCGCCTTTCGCCCGGCCTGCTTCGACGAAGAAGGCGTCGAGCGCGGCCGGCGTCTTCGCCAGCGCGCGCAGGACGTCGAGGCACTGCACGTTGCCGCTGCCTTCCCAGATCGCGTTGATCGGCCCTTCGCGATAGAGGCGCGGTAGCACGCTGTCCTCCATGACGCCGCTGCCGCCGATGCATTCCATCGCCTCGTAGGCGTGATTGGGCACGCGCTTGCAGATCCAGTACTTGCCGACGGCGGTGACCAGGCGCACCAGTAAATCCTCGTGTTCGTCGGCACGCTGGTCGAGCGCGCGGGCGACGCGCAAGGTCAAGGCAAGCGCGGCTTCGCTTTCGAGCGCCAGGTCGGCGAGCACGTTCTGCATCAGCGGCTGCCGGTTCAGGACGTTGCCGAAGGCGGAACGGATCGAGCAATGGTGCAGCGCCTGCGCCGCCGCCGCGCGCATGCCGGCGCTGGAACCGACCATGCAGTCGAAGCGCGTCATGGCGACCATCTCGATGATGGTGCGTACTCCCCGGCCTTCCTCGCCGACCATCCAGGCCAGCGCGCCGCGCAGTTCGGTTTCGCTGGAGGCGTTGGAGACGTTGCCCATCTTCCGCTTCAAGCGCAGGACTTGCAGCGGGTTCTTGGAGCCGTCGGGCCGCCAGCGCGGCAGCAGGAAGCAGGAAAGGCCGCCGGGCGCCTGCGCCAGGACCAGGAAGGCGTCGCACATCGGCGCCGAAACGAAGTATTTGTGGCCGACCAACTCGTAGGCTCGACCCGGCCCGCCCGCGCCGAGCGGGCTGGCGCGCGTGCTGTTGGCGCGCACGTCGGAACCGCCCTGCTTCTCGGTCATCGCCATCCCGATCGTGAGGCCGCACTTCTGCTCCATCGGCACGTTGCGCGGGTCGTAGCGGCGGGCAGTGATCGAGGGTTCCCAGCGTTGCGCCAGATCGGGCTGCAGACGCAGCGTCGGAATCGCGGCGAAGGTCATCGTGACCGGGCAGCCGTGCCCGGCTTCGACTTGCGAATGCATATAGAAGTGCGCCGCCCGCGCGACATGCGCGCCGAGCTTGGGGTCGGTCCACGGCGAAGAATGCAGGCCGTGTTCGATCGACGTCGTCATCAGGCGGTGGTAGGCGGGGTGGTACTTGACCAGATCGACGCGGTTGCCGAAGCGATCGTGCGTATCGAGTTCCGGCGGATAGCGATTGGCGAGCTGTCCCAGTTCGAGGTAATCCGCCGCACCGACCAGCGCGCCGAAATCCGCGAGCGCCGCGTCGGCCCATGCCGCGCCTTCACGCCGGATGCCCTCCCGCAACGCGGTATCGCTGGCGTACAGGTTGTAGTCGCTCAACTCGCGCGAGACGTTGGTGACCTCGTGTGTCTCGGCAAGGGAAGCGGCGTGCAGAACGGAATCGGAATCGCAGGTTGCAGTCATGGCGAAATTCTCCTGGTCAAATCGGCCGGCAGGTGGCCACTCCTGGGAACGGCTTGCTTGGTCAATTCTGCGATGCTGTGCAGTTCGAGCTTACGCTTGATGTTACGCCGATGAGCTTCGGCCGTGCTGATGGCAATGTGCGGACGTATCCCCACTTCTGAGGCGGCATGCCCGTCGTCCAGCAGTTGCAGCATTTCGTGCTCACACCGGCCAATCGACTTCCGCCCAAGCGACCAGAGTCTCACGGCTGACCGGGCACCGCGTCGCGTTCGCCTGAACTCCTATGATTGTGCGACCCGAGCACCTTTGATTTGACCGTTTCGTATGCCGCTTGCCGTACGACGGAAGGATGTTGGACTCTGGCCTGTGTAGCAAAGAAACTGGCGGTTGAAATTTGAGAGGTTCGTGAAACCACTGCGATGGCAAATTTCCGAGACACTGAGGTCGGTCTCGATCAACTCGCGGCGTGCCTTGGCAACCCTCACTTCATTGACGTGCTGAATGAATGGCTTGCCCATGTGTTGGTGAAACAGTCGGCTGAAAGCCGAAGGCGAGAGCAAGGCAACACGTGCAACTTCGTCGACACGGAGCGGACGCGCGATGTGCTCGTGAATGTAGTCGAGAACCCGGCTCAGGCGAACCGAGTCCCGGTGAGTTGCCGCCGTTTCGAACAGGATGCCGGCCAGTGGCTCGACGTCCGTTGCCGAGGCGAGCTGGTCGAGCAAATCCAGGAATCTTGCGAGCTTGCGGGGGCCGTTGGCTCTGAACACGCTATTCAGAATGAGCACCGCTCTGCGACGAGTTTTTTCACCAAAGACCAATCCGCGCGAACTGCGCTCAAGCAGTTCCCGTGCGCTCGACATTTCAGGCGAGTTGAAAAAATCCGAACCCAGGCAATCGGGCAAGAACTGAATGACACGTGAACGTGCCAACGTTGGCGTTCGGATCTCCGTCGAGTCGTTGACGAAGTAGTGAGGCAGCCCGGAACCCAACAGGTAAAAGTCGCCAGGGCGGAAATCACCTGTTCGATCCCCGATGATGAAGCGCCCGTGGCTGCCCTCGATATGCAGAACTTCAAGCTCCGGGTGAAGGTGGTAAGGACAGTCGAACGATGGAGCGCTATAGCCGATACAACTGAATGACGTGGCTTCGGCATGGAGGATGTTCTCAAGCTTTGGCTTCATGGTACCAATCACGCAAATAATACTTTTATGCCACTAAAACAAAGCAGGATCGTATCACTTAACGCCCGTTTTTTAATAGCCCGCTGACGGGGCGAGTGCCAAGATATATCCACTCTCAACCCACGGTAAAGACACCATGCCGAACACTCCATCACGCCTCTGCCCCGACAGTGTTTCCCCACCTCCGGCAACGCCAAAGGCGGTCAAGTCGATCAACACAAACCATGTCATGTTTGGCGCAAGTAAGCAGTGAAATGAAGAACCTTGATGTCATCGTTACCGGCCTCAACGTTGTTGACATTCTGGTTCGGTTGCCGTCTCCGATCAGCCCGGGCGAGAAACACGAAGTTCGTGACCTCGTCGTGCAGGGCGGTGCGCCGGCAGGAAACGCCGCCTGCGTACTGGCGGCACTGGGCTGGGAGACCGGCTTCATTACCCACGTTGGCAACGACACCCTGTCGCAGATCGCGCGTGCCGAGTTTGCGCGCTGCAAGGTGCGCGACGAGTTGTTGATCAACACACCGGATGCCCAGCCCGCGGTATCCATCGTCGAAATCGATCCAACTTCCGGCGACCGCACCACGTTCTACAGCCTGCAGGGATATCGCCATCTGCTCGCCAGCGATATCCCGGCCAACCGGGTACGGGATTCCAGACTCGTACTGGTCGATGCTTACGAAACCGACGCAGCGTTCTCTCTGCTGGAAGCGGCAAACGCATCGGGCGTGCCTTCCGTACTCGACGTTGAAACGGGCGATCCCTTGTTACTGAAACAGCTGATTTCACTGGGTTCGCACATTATTCTGCCGCTCGCCTGTGCGCGGATGCTTTCGGGCAAACAAGACCCTGTCGAAGCTCTTGCTGAATTAGCTACGGTTACAGCCGGGCAACTGGTCGTGACCAACGGTGTGCACGGCAGTTGGGCCTTGACCAAGGACGGTGTTTTGCATCAGCCGGCATTCGTGGTCGAGGTCGTGGACACCACGGGTTGCGGCGATGCATTTCATGGCGCTTACGCCTCGGCGCTGCTCGACGGTCTGGCGTTGCCGTTATGCCTTGAGTTTGCCGCTTTTTACGCGAGTCACGTCGCGCTCGTTATCGGCGGGCGCTCCTGGCTGCCAAGTCGCGGGGACTTGCGCAATTCGGATCTCTCGCAACTCTCCGCAGAACTTCAGTCACATCTAGGACAACCATGAAAACCCGCCTGACAACCAAACTCGAAAAACTCCGCGCCAACCTGGATTGCGGCGAATTCATCCTCGCCGATGCCAGAGACGTCGACATGGCCTGCGGCATCTCCAGCCCCGGGCTGTACTATCCGCCGCGCGAAGGCGGTTTTCCTTACCTGTCGATGCCCGAATTTCACGAGCAGATTCGCGAGGTCGTCAAGCAGGGGCACGTGGACATCATGCTGGCCTCCGTGTTGACGATGAGCAAATTGGCCTTCGGCGAACGACTCTTCGATAACTCGGACGTCACGCCGGCGATTCGCGCCAACGATACGACCGACATCTGGATCGGGCGCGGCAGCCGCTGCCGCGAATCACCCTCGCGCCCTTTCTCCAGTTGTTACATCGACGAGGTGCAATACGACAGCCTCTCCGCTGAACGCACGGGTAATCCGACCGTCAATCTTGGCTTGTATTCAGTGACGTTCAACAATGACTTGGACAGAGATTTTGTCACCCTCAACGCCTTCCGGGAATTTCGCGCCGAAGCGGCACGAAAGGGCTTCCGTTACTTCCTCGAAGTATTTGGGCCGAATGTAGACACCGGCCTGCCGCCCGAGGAGGTGCCGTTCTACGTCATCGACCTGATCTGCCGCATGCTCGCCGCCGTACCGCTGAGCAATCGCCCTGAATTCCTGAAGATTCCGTTTTTCGGACCCCGCGCCCTCGAAGAATTGGTCAACTACGATCCAAGTCTCATCGTCGGCGTATTGGGCGGCAGCAGCGGCACGACCTACGACGCCTTCAAACTGCTCTCCGAAGCCAGGAAATACGGCGCACGCGTTGCGCTCTATGGGCGAAAGATCAAGGATGCCGAGCATCCGCTGGCCTTCATCGGCTGGTTGCGTCAAATTGCTGACGGAAACATCGCTGCGGAAGAGGCAGTGCGTGCCTACCACGGCGACCTGCAAAAGCTCGGAATCAAACCTCGACGTCCGATTGCCGACGACATGCAGATTACGGCGACGGAAATGAGTTACACCCGCTGAAGGCATGGATGAATTGCTGCGTTTGCTCTAGTTGGACGGCGTACTGCAATGAGCCAGAAGCCGCTGGGCAAAGCAAAATCTCAACATCGGAGCTTCGCACACCCCGGTTCGGCACACAGATACTTCACGTAAGACAAGAAAATAGTATGAAAACGAATGTGACTTTCAACAGCAATGGTTTCCGGCTCGCCGCGCATCTTTATGTTCCGGATGACTTCACCCCCGGCAAGCATCCGGCGATCGTCGTGGGCCACCCAGCCAGTGGCGTGAAAGAGCAAACGGCAGGTCTGTACGCCCAGCGCCTGACAGAGCGCGGTTTCATAACACTTACTTTTGACACCGCAACCCAGGGTGAAAGCGAGGGGCTACCGCGCGGGGTCGAAGATCCGGCTCGCCGCGTCGAGGAATTCAAGGATGCCGTGTCCTTCCTCTGCACGCGCGTCGAGGTCGACTCCGATCACATCGGGGTGCTGGGCATCTGCGCCTCTGGCGGATTTGTCGTCTCCGCAGCAGCCAGCGATCATCGCATCAAGGCAGTCGCCACCGTCAGTGGTGTCGATCTTGGCACCTGGTACCGGATCGGCGCGGATGGCAAGCAAGACCCGGCGGTATTCCAGAGCATGCTGGATGCTGCCGCAGCCGCTCGCACGGCCGAAACCCTTGGAGAGGGCGTCATGATGTTGCCGATACGTCCGGCCGACGAAGAGCAAGCCCGCGCCGGCGGCCCGATGGACCTCGATGGCTGGCAATACTATTGCACCGACAACGGAAGGCACCCCCGACAGGCGGATAAGTTGGCCTGGACCAGTATCGATCGCGCGGCGACGTTCGAAGGTTTCCGTTTCGTCGACCTGATTTCCCCCCGGCCGCTGCTCATGCTCGTGGGTAACGAAGCAGTGACCCGATGGATGAGTGAGGCTGCAATCAAGCAGGCGCATGAGCCCAAGGAACTGTGCTGGATCGACGGCGCGACCCATGTAAGCCTTTACTACAAACCCGAGCATGTAACACCCGCAGTTGCAAGGCTAACGGACTTCTTCAAAGCCAGCCTAAGGAGAATCTCCATGGATACCATCCCTCCCGCCCGCTTCGGCGCCACCTCGACCAGCGACGAGGTACTCGACGGCATCGACCTTTCGGACAAGCGCGTACTCGTCACCGGCGTCTCGGCCGGGCTCGGCGTCGAGACCGCACGCGTGCTCGTCGCCCATGGCGCGCATGTCGTCGGCGCCGCGCGCGATCTGGACAAGGCACGCCGCGCCACGAACGGCATCGGGGGACCGGGCAAGCTCGAACTCGTCGAATGCGACCTCGCCTCGTTGGCCAGCGTGCGCGCCTGCGCCGATTCACTCAACGCGAAGGGCGACGAATTCGATGTCGTCATCGCCAATGCCGGCTTGATGGCCGCAGCCGAAAAGCGCGAGACCGTTGACGGTTTCGAGCTGCAGTTCGGCACCAACCATCTCGGCCATTTCGTGCTGGTCAACCGCATCGCCCGGCTGATCAAGGACGGCGGCCGGCTGGTGAGCCTTTCCTCAAGGGGGCACCAGCGTTCGGACGTTAATCTCGACGACCCCAGTTTCGAGCACACCGAATACACCCCCTTCGGCGCCTACGGCCGCTCAAAGACCGCCAACATCCTGTTCGCGGTGGAGTTCGATCGCCGGCATCGGAACCGCAGCGTCCGCGCCACCGCCGTGCATCCCGGGGTCATTCAGACCGAGCTCTCGCGGCATATCAGCGAGGGGGAGCTGAAGAGGCAGGCCGACGCCGTCAAAGCCTCGATGCCCAAGGGACAACACTTGACGTCGAAGAGCATCCCGCAGGGCGCGGCAACGTCCGTCTGGGCCGGCTTCGTCGCCAATAAAGACGAGGTGGGCGGCCGTTATTGCGAGGATTGTCATGTCGCCGGGTTCTCCGCCGACGAGGGCATCGGTGATGGCGTGAAGGCCTATGCGGTCGACCCGGACAATGCCCGAGCGCTCTGGTCGAAGAGCGAGGAAATGGTCGGCGAGATGTTCTGATTGTGAAGAAGTGCAGCAGGCACACGACGGAGTTGACGAGGCCAGCCTTGGTGGGATCAAAGCCAGACTCTACCTCGGAGGCGAACTTCGAGATGCAAATTCCAGTGATCGGCAAACCGGCACCACACCACTCGTCACCGCCGCTTTCGGTACTTTAATGGCTAAGCGGCAATCCAGCCTTTCGTGATCGTGAGTATCGTCTGCGTACTTTTAAGCCTCACATACTCATGTGCAGAGCTTCTTGTGAGCCGGGGTACATCAGAAGTCCCATGCATGAAAACAGCGGGCCGTTTCATGGAATCAGTCATTTAATCCGTATATAACAACGACCAACAACGCCGCACCACAAAGCATCCCGTCGATTCCCTCACCAAACCGATACTATTTCCAACCACTATCGATATCCATTCGGAATTAACCGCACTTATCCAAAATAGCCAAAGCAGGCATAAAAGTACCGACAAAATGAAGTAATTGCGTTATCTCTCGGCGACGGCGCGGAGTAATACTGTGCTCGCCATAGTTGTTCGGCGATAACTAATTTTCCTTCAACAGGGGACAAACATGATGCTCAAGAAGTCACTCATCCTCGCAGCCTGTCTGGTGGCGACGGGCGCGGTTTCTGCAACGGAACTCGTCATCGCGACGGTGAACAACGGTCACATGATCGAGATGCAAAAGCTCGGCAAGTTCTTCGAACAAGCCAACCCGGACATCAAGCTCAAATGGGTCACGCTCGAAGAAGGCGTCCTGCGCCAGCGCGTCACCACCGACATCGCCACCAAGGGCGGCCAGTTCGACGTGATGACGATTGGCATGTACGAAACCCCGATCTGGGGCAAGAAGGGTTGGCTGGCCGAGCTGAAGACCGACGCCGCCTACGACGTTGACGATCTGCTGCCCGCCATGCGCAATGGCCTGTCGGTTGATGGCAAGCTCTATGCCGCTCCGTTCTACGGCGAAAGCTCGATGCTGATGTACCGCAAGGATCTGGCCGACAAGGCCGGCGTGACGATCAAGGACAATCCGACCTGGAACGAGATCAAGGACGTGGCGGCCAAGATTCACGACCCGGCCAACGGCGTCTATGGCATCTGCCTGCGCGGCAAGCCGGGCTGGGGCGACAACATGGGTCCCATTGACACCATGGCCAACACCTTCGGCGGCCAGTTGTTCGACATGAACTGGAAGCCACAATTCGACTCAAAACCTTGGCACGATGCGGTTACCTTCTATGTCGATCTGGTCACCAAGTATGGCCCGCCCGGATCATCGTCGAACAGCTTCAACGAAATCCTCGCCCTCTACAACGAAGGTAAGTGCGGCATGTGGGTCGATGCGACGATCGCCGCCTCGTTCATCAGCGACCCGAAGCAGTCGAAGGTGGCCGAGAAGGTTGCCTTTGCGCAAGCGCCGACGGCAGTCACCCCGAAGGGCGCCAACTGGCTGTGGGCCTGGGCACTGGCCATTCCGGCCAGCACGCAGAAGGTGGACGCGGCAACCAAGTTCATCACCTGGGCGACCAGCAAGGAGTACGTCAACCTCGTCGGCAAGGAAGTGGGCTGGGGCAACGTTCCGACCGGTACGCGCAAGAGCACGTATGAAAATCAGGACTTCCTGAAGGTCGCCAAGTTCGCCGCCGCCGAAAAGGCCGCGATCGACAGCGCCAATCCGAACGACCAGACCCTGCCGAAGAGCCCGTACGTCGGCATCCAGTTTGCAGCGATTCCCGAGTGGCAGTCGATCGGTGTTGCTGTCGGGCAGCAGATGAGCGCTGCCTTGTCAGGTAAGACCACAGTCGAAGCGGCGCTCAAGGCATCGCAAACGGCAGCCGACCGCGAGATGAAGAAGGCCGGTTACTACAAGTAAGCGCAGGAAATGCAGGGCACGAAGCAATTCGCCTGATCGTGCCCTGCCTTCGGCCACCCGCTCCGTGGTGTCCGAAGCACGATACAAAGCAGAGGCAAGCAACACTTGAGACATAACTACACGCCTACCTAACGCTGGGGGATGCCGGGAAAAAGCGGGATTCGGCCGCGATCGCATCACGTATTCGCCCGGTGGCCTGTCTCTGATCCTCCGGCGCTCTGGTGGGCATTTGCGATCTATCTCGAATGTGGGTTCGGGATGAAGCCGCATTTGGCAGGCAGGTAGCGGATTACGGGTTCGGTTACCTGCCCGCCTCTCTTTTCAGGGGTTAGGGGTCAAACTATGAAGCGCACGCTACCGCGCCTGCTGATGGCGCCGGCGATCGGCACGCTATTTTTGTGGATGATTGTTCCACTGGTGATGTCGATCTATTTTTCGGTGATCAGGTACAACCTGATGCAACCGGACCAGACCGGATTCATTGGGCTGGAGAACTGGGAATTTTTCGTTACCGACCCATCGTTCGTCACGGCGACGATGAACACCCTGCTGCTGGTGGGGAGTGTCGTCCTGGTCACGGTGATCGTCGGCACGCTGGTCGCGCTGCTCACCGACGCCCCCTTCCCCGGGCGCAACATCGTCCGCATCCTGTTGATCTCCCCGTTCTTCGTCATGCCCACGGTGAACGCCCTCCTGTGGAAGCACATGATGATGAACCCGATCTACGGCGTCATCGCCCAGATCTGGCACTTCTTCGGCGCCACCCCGGTCGATTGGCTGACCGACTACCCGCTGCTCTCCGTGATCGCCATCGTCTCCTGGCAATGGCTCCCGTTCGCCACGCTGATCTTCGTAACGTCCCTGCAATCGATGGACCGCGAACAGCTCGAAGCCTCGCGCATGGACGGCGCCAACTACCTGCAGCAACTGCGCTACCTCTACATCCCGCACCTCGGCCGCTCGTTCGCCGTCGTCGTCATGATCGAAACCATCTTCCTGCTTTCCGTCTTCGCCGAAATCTTCACCACCACCGGCGGCGGCCCGGGGGATGCCAGCACCAACATCGCCTTCCTCATCTTCAAGCAGGCGCTCCTCAACTTCGACGCCGGCGTCGCCTCCGCGGGCGCCCTCTTTGCCGTCGTCCTCGCCAACATCGCCGGCATCTTCCTGATCCGCATGGTCGGCAAAAACCTCGACAAGTGAGACCGACATGACCCGACTCCAAATGAACGCGCTCGGCCTGACCGTGCGCACGATCGCCGCCTGGGCGGTGGCGCTCCTCCTCTTCTTCCCGCTCGGCTGGATGGTGCTCACCGCCTTCAAGACCGAACTGCAGGCCATCTCCGTGCCGCCGCTCGTCTTCTTCGAACCGACGCTGGAGAACTTCACCATCGTCCAGGAGCGCAGCGACTACCTGCTCTACGCCCAGAACTCCCTGATCGTCAGCGTCGTCTCCACCATCGTCGGCCTCCTGCTCGCCTTCCCGGCCGCCTACGCCATGGCCTTCTTCAAGGGCAAGAACACCAAGGACATCCTGATGTGGATGCTGTCCACCAAGATGATGCCGGCGGTCGGCGCCCTCGTCCCGATCTACGTGCTCGCCCAGAACAGCGGGCTGCTCGACTCGCGCACCGGGCTGGTCGTGGTGAACGTCATGGGCAACCTGCCGATCATGGTCTGGATGCTCTACTCCAACTTCAAGGAAATCCCCGCCGAGATCCTCGAAGCCTCGCGCATGGACGGCGCCAACCTGTGGCAGGAATTCCGCATGGTACTGCTGCCGCTGACCTTGGGCGGCCTCGCCTCGACCGGCCTGCTCTGCCTCGTGCTCTCCTGGAACGAAGCCTTCTGGGCATTGAATCTCAGCTCCGCCAAGGCCGGCACGCTGGCCACTCTGATCGCCTCCTACTCCAGTCCGGAAGGCCTCTTCTGGGCCAAGCTCTCGGCAGCATCCTTCATGGCCATCGCACCGATCGTGGTGTTCGGCTGGTTCAGTCAGAAACAACTGGTGCAAGGCCTGACCTTCGGCGCCGTCAAGTAAGAACTTAGGGAGAACACACATGGCTTATCTGCAACTGCGCGGCATCGAAAAGTCCTTCGGCGAGGCGCACGTCATCAAGGGCGTCAATCTCGAGATCCAGCAAGGCGAATTCATCGTCTTCGTCGGCCCCTCCGGCTGCGGCAAATCGACGCTCCTGCGCCTGATCGCCGGGCTCGAAACGACCACCGCCGGCACCATCCACCTCGAAGGGCGCGACATCACCGACGAACCCTCCTCCAAGCGCGACCTGGCGATGGTCTTCCAGAGCTACGCCCTCTACCCGCACATGAGCGTGTACGAGAACATGAGCTTCGCCCTCAAGCTGGCCAAGGCCGACCCGGCGGTCATCGAAGAGAAGGTCGGCAAGGCGGCGCAGATCCTCAACCTCACCACCTATCTCAAGCGCACGCCGAAGGAGCTCTCCGGCGGCCAGCGCCAGCGCGTCGCCATCGGGCGCGCCATCGTGCGTTCGCCGAAGGTCTTCCTGTTCGACGAACCGCTCTCCAACCTCGACGCCGCGCTGCGCGGCCAGACGCGGGTCGAGATCGCCAAGCTGCACCGCGATCTGGGCGCCACCACCATCTACGTCACGCACGACCAGGTCGAAGCGATGACCCTGGCCGACCGCGTCGTCGTCCTCCGGGACGGTCTGGTCGAACAGGTCGGCACCCCGCTCGAACTGTACGACCGTCCGGCCAACCAGTTCGTCGCCCAGTTCATCGGCACGCCGAAGATGAACATGGTCGGCGCCAGCAAGCTGAAATCGCTCGCCGCTTCCGGGCGCAAGTTCCCGGCCGACGGCTTCGTCGGCCTGCGTCCGGAATACGTCGAACTGGTTGCCCCGGCCGACGGCGAATTCAAGGCCACCGTTGATCTCGTCGAAGCGCTCGGCGCCGAGACGCTGGTCTACGTCACCACCGAATGGGGCGAACAGATCGTCGCGCGCCACACCGAGCGCAGCAGTCTCACCGCCGGCGAGAAGGTCGGCGTCAAGATCGACCTCTCGACCGCCCACTTCTTCGACGCCAAGGGCCGCGTCGTCGTGGTGAAGTGATTTCAAAACTTTTTTAACCACGGCGGGCACGGCGCACACGGCGAAAAGCAAAAGAACTGAAATTCAAGTCTTTCGCCGTGCCCGCTGTGCCCGCCGTGGTTAGCCGCTTTCCCAGAATAAAACGCATCGAAGGAGTCTTGTAATGTCGAACGCTACTGAACCCCGGGTCTGGCTGCACGTCGGTCTCGGATCCTTCCACCGCGCCCACCAGGCGCTCTACCTCCATATGCTGCGCGAGACCGGCGACCAGGAATGGAGCCTGGCCGGCGGCAACGTCCGTCCGGACATGGCCGAGACGATCAATGCGCTGGTCGAGCAGCAGGGCGAATACACGCTGGAGACGATCTCTCCGGCCAACGAACACAACTACATCCGCATCACCTCGATCAAGGAAGTGATTCCCTTCGAGCCGGGCGTCAAGCCGCTGATCGCCCGGGCCGCCGATCCCCAGACGAAGATCATCTCCTTCACGGTGACCGAGGCCGGCTACTACCTCGATCCGAAGAACGTGCTCGACACCGAAGCCGCCGATATCGCCAACGACCTGGCGGCGGTCAAGGAAGGCCGCGCCGGGACGACGATCTACGGCGCGCTCGCCGTCATGCTCAAGGCGCGCAAGGACGCCAACGGCGGACCGGTCACCCTGCTCTGCTGCGACAACCTGCGCCACAACGGCGACCGTTCGCGCAGCGGTCTCAAGCAGTTCATCCAGAAACTGGGCGATACGGACCTGCTGGCCTGGGTCGAGCAGAACACGACCAGCCCGAACGACATGGTCGACCGCATCACGCCGCGTCCGGCGCCGGACGTCGCCGAGCGCGTGCTGGCGGCGACCGGCCAGGTTGACAAAGCCGCGGTGATGGGCGAGAGCTTCCTGCAGTGGGTGATCGAGGAGAACTTCATCGCCGGCCGCCCGGCTTGGGAGAAGGTCGGCGTCGAGATGGTCACCTCCGTCGCCGCTTACGAAGAAGCCAAGATCCGCCTGCTCAACGCAACGCACGGTTGTGTGGCATGGGCCGGCGCCTTGATCGGCAAGCAGTACATCCACGAGGACGTGGCGGCAGAAACGATTCGCAAGATAGCGTTCGACTACGTCACGAACGACGTCATTCCCGTTCTGCAACCGAGTCCGCTCGATCTCGCCAAATATCGCGACGTGGTGCTTGAGCGTTTCAGCAATCCCTACGTGCGCGATACCAACGAACGCGTGGCGATGGATGGCTCCTCGAAGATTCCGGGCTTCATCGCGCCAACCATTCACGACCGACTGGCACGCAACGAGTCGATCGACAGTGTGGCGATGCTGCCGGCACTGTTTGTCGCGTTTCTAAAGCAGCATTTCGCGGGAAACCTGAAGATCTCTTATACCGACCAGCTGCTTGGTGAAGACGGCATCCGCGCCATCTGTCTGGCTGACGATCCAGTCGGGATGCTCTGCAACAACCCCGTACTTTGGGGAAATCTGGCCGGAGATTCCCGCCTGTACACCGCCGTTCAAAAGGCTTACATGCGGATTCAGGACTGGCTGGCCGGCTTGCGATCCTAGATCGAAGTCTCGTTCCCCCGCAGCAGAAAGCTGAACTCATATGACCAGCGTCTCCCCATTCGTTTCCGCAGGGCTCCCGGAATCCCTGCACGCATTGGCAGCGCACTTTGCCGCGGCAACCGGTCTGCACTGTGTGGCGGTGGATTCGGCGGGGATGCCTGTTGTCCCGCGCCATCATTCAACCAACACCGTTGGGAATCCGGTAAACGAGAATCCCGGTTGCCGTTTCTGCCGTATGGCTAACGCACGAAAAACGACGTTTCTCTGTGATGGCGTCGCCGTGCATTGCGACGCCATCCGCCAGGCCAATCGCTTCGGCGGCAGCTTCATCTATTTTTGCCCGGCAAACCTGGTGCATTGGACGGCAACAGTGTACGTCGATAGCCGTGTAGTCGGTGCTCTGGTAGCAGGCTCCGTTCTGATGAATGACCCGGAAGACTATTTGAGCGAAGAGATGAGCAGCACCTTACCGCGAACATCGGGAGACCAAGACGAACTGTTCAACCGATTCAAGGCTGTTCCCTATATCCCTCCGACCCGCATCAGCTCCCTTGCCAAGGTACTGAGCGACATGGCTCTCGGTCTGTCCCAGAAACTAACCAACAATGCCCTTTGGGAAACACACGTTGAGGGCCAGCAAGCGCGTATCTCGGAATACATTCACCAACTCAAAATCGATCATGGCGCATTGAAAAACCCCGACTATCCGCTTATCAAGGAACGTACTCTGTTATCGCTGATTTCCCACGGGGATTATGCCAACGCCAACAGGCTATTGAATGAACTTCTAGGTTTTATTCTCTTTGCGTCAGGTCGTGACATGCGGCTAACCAAGGCACGTATCCTTGAACTCGAGGTCTTGATGTCTCGAGCCGCGTTGGAAGGAGGCGCATCGGTCGATGCCATTCTGAAATTGAACGACGATTTTCTAACAAAAGTTCAGAAAAACACATCCATCGAGGAATTATCGGTGTCGCTGGCCGATATGCTCAGACGCTTTTCTGAATGCATGTTCACGTTGAAACCAACCAAGCATGCCGACTTGGCACATAAGGCGCTTCAGTACCTCAATACTCATTATGCGCGACGCTTTGATCTTCAGGCAGTAGCCGACCATCTGCATGTGAGCGCGGCGCATTTCAGCAAAGTGTTCAAACAGGAAATGGGGCAGAGCTTCGTTTTCGTGCTGAATCAGATTCGAGTCGAGCATTGCAAGGAGTTGCTGCGCGATCAATCCATCAGTCTGTCGGGAATCGCAGGGCTGGTTGGTTTCGAGGATCAGAGCTATTTCACCAGAGTCTTCAAGAAACACGTAGGAATGAGTCCCGGAAAATACAGATCCTGTCGGGGACGACCAACTGATCCACATTCAAGAAGCACCAATCGACCTTCCGCATTCCAGCGCAGCAGCGAAGTACTCAGATTATGAATAGTTCAATGCAATGCTGGATATTTGAAATATGGCAAACCGAGAGTTTGGATATCGTATAAACAGCACAGATTCTTTCCAAACCATGCACTGAAAAACTCGTGCTAATTCACACAACCAGACAGGAGAATTCATTATGGATAGAAGAACACTAGTCCGCAACGCGGCGACCAGAAAGTCGAGCGACGGAATCATACCGACATTTATCCATTTTGCAGACCGGGTAACGGAGCAGAAATACGCCAACCAGTTCGGAATGGAATTGAGTGATTTTAGAAAATGGATCGATAACGATATTGAGGATATCTTTCTGCTGGAAGATATTCAGATGCGGAATACCGACAAAGAGCAGATTGCGGAGTCGTACCGATTTGGCTTTGCAAAAGACAAAGGTTTGCAAAACGCGGCATTTGATAGCTGGGGTTGCGCGTGGACGATGGATTGTTTAGGACAGGAACTCAGATCATCACCGATTACCGATATCGAAGAAGTGTATGACTATCCCTATCCGGACCCAAACAATCCAGACATCTTTCATGGTATCGGAAACATCGTGAAGAAGATTCACGACAAGGGGCACGCCGTATTTATCGGTCAGAACTATTCCTTGTTTGAACGCGCATGGGCAATGACTGGATATGCCGATTTTCTTGTCTATTGCTACACCGATCCCGAAGCCGTGGAATATCTGCTCGCCCGAATCACTGAAAACAAAATTCGCATCGCAGAACGAATTTGTGAGTTAGGAACCGATTTGGGGCATACAGGCGACGATTACGGACTGCAGTGCAGTGGCGTGATGTCGCTGGAAATGTTCAACAAATTCTTCAAACCTTGTTATGAAAAAATCTGGGGGGTTTACAAGAAAAATGGAATTCCAGTCATGCATCACAGTTGCGGTGATTGCAGCATGTATATTCCAGACATGATAGATGCAGGCCTGGATATGCTACATACCGTACAGCAAACCAGTATGGACATTCGACAGCTGTCTCAAGAGTACGGTAAAGATCTTTCGTTCTTTGCTTCGATTGATACCGTTCAGGTCCTTGAAAAAGGCACCCCCGACGAGGTCAGGCGGAATGTTTACTTCACTGTTGAGCATCTCGGTAAGAACAACGGTTTGCTGTTGTCCGCAATCAACATTATGCCGGATACGCCGTTTGAAAATGTCAGGGCGGCAATTGAACAGATAAAAAGCTATCGATAGTTCGGTTTGGCTGAAGGAAGACGTAGAAAATCGAGACGCACATTCCCGAAAAGCATAGTTCTGCAAAAGTGACGGAACGCAGCCCATGCTGTGAGGAGGTCGCCGTGACGCTGGCGCGCGTGAGGAGACGCAGAACTCTGCCGAACTCAGATTTGGAGTAGATAATCGAGCTAAAAGTTTGTTTACTGTGATTCGAATGACACGCACGACTGCACTTTGGTAGATTTCACGATGAATCAGCAACACACGTCTCATCACGCATCGCTCGAAGATCCGTTCCAGCGGAACGCGGCGCTCGGCTACGATCCACCGTCGGAAATCGCCGGCTTGCTGCGCTACGTCAGCCACGGCACGCCGTCGCCGCTGATCCGCTGGCACTACCACGAAGACTACGAACTGCATCTCGTGGTCGCCACGTCGGGCAAATTCTTCGTCGGCGACTACATCGGCAATTTCGAGCCGGGGAATCTGGTCCTCACCGGGCCGCGCCTGCCGCACAACTGGATCACGGCCGGCTCGCCACCGGAGGCGGTTCCGTTGCGCGATCACTGCATCGTTTTCAGCCGGGCGCCAATCGAGCAGGCAACATTGCTGATGCCGGAATTGATGGAGATTTTCCCTTTGCTCGACCGCGCGGTACACGGCGTCGAGTTCTTCGGGCTAAGCGAGATCTCGCGCGGCTATTTCGAGCGTATCGCGGTCAATCGCAATACCTCGCGCCTCGGCATTTTTTTCGACCTGCTCGGCGTCCTCAGCCGATGCAGCGACTATCGTCTGCTGTCGGGCGCGATGTTGCAGGGACTCGAAGACGAGAAAGCGATGGATCAGACCGACCGCATCGTCAAATTCATCAGCGAACACTACACGGAACCGCTCTCGATGCCGGAAGTTGCTGAACGCTTCCACATGAGCGAGAGCCATTTCTCGCGCATCTTCCAACGCTGCACGGGCAATTCATTCACGGACTTCCTGATCCGCGTGCGCATCACGCGTGCCTGCCAACTGCTGATGCAGACCGACGACAACGTGGCGACGATCTGTTTCGACGTCGGCTTCAACAATGTCGCCAATTTCAATCGCCGCTTTCTCGCCGTCAAGGGCATCACGCCGTCGGCGTTCCGGCAACAGACGCGCAGCCGTTTCGGTTGACGCGATCGGGCCGTACAAACAAAAGCGGCCGGATGATCGCATCCGGCCGCCTCCATTTTGTGGAACCCGCTGACTACTTCTGCTCGAAATTCACGTCGTAGGGATAGGCGCGATTGGGCTCGTTCGCCTTGCGGAAGGCTTCCTGCTCGGCCAGGTTGATCGGCCGGTCCCAGAGAATCGCGCGTCCGGCAAGCTGTTCGTCGGTCCATTCCGGATGTTTCGCCTGCATTTCACGCATGAAGACCGTGTATTCCGATTCGTACCCCGCCATTTGATGCTCTCCCGATCAGGTTCAACTGCGGCAACTGCCGAAAGTCGCGATTATACCCGCGGCGCGATCAGTGGTATGCGATCGGGCGCGCGGCACCCGCGCAGTAATCGTCGAGCAAGGCATCGATCGATTCCTCGTCGCGGTCCTCGAAGGGAATGCTGTCGATCGCTTCGCGCAGGCCAAGCGCTACGGAACCCTGAACGAAGAGCGAACGCTTCCCGGTCTTGTTCGACCAACTCGAACGCCTGGCGCGCCGGATAGGCAACGATGGCGTACTGGGTGCTGTTATAGACGACGTTCATGACGGCTCCTTTCCATGCGAGTGCTGCACCGGGGGAAAACCCGGGTTATCGGGAAGATGCGTCCGGACTGGCCTATTTCAAGATCGCGTTCGTGTGCTCCTTCGCTGCCTTTCGTACTTCTAAGAGTAGATGCCTTCCGGCAAAGTTCAAAGACTTTGCGCGCACGCGTTGCGCTTGGCGCGCAGTGCCGAGAAGACGGCCGGGATCTGGAAAACCGCAACGTCGGTCCGACGCGTCGCCCGTCGTTCAAGGAACGCAAACAACGGCGATCACCCGAATGCGGAAATCCGTTTCCCGTCGCGTCTTTTGCTTATACTGGACAGGCGGCCACAAAACGTATCCGATCAATACTGCGCCATGCCAATAACAAGACCTCGATCAAGCATGCGGAAAGGGAGAAAAATGCACTCGTGCACTGGCGGAACACTGCGTTCCGCGCTCTCGATCGCCATCATGCTGAGCACTTCCACGGTAGCCGTCGCCGAAACCGGCCTCGGCTTCAACGGACTGGAGATCGGCGGATTCGGAACGCTGGGTGCGCTGCAGACGAATAGCGACGACGTTGACGTGACGCGCGACCAATCGCAACAACACGGCGCGAAGACGAGCCCCTCGTTGAAACAGGATTCGCTGATCGGTGTGCAGGCCTACCTCAAGGCGAACGATTCTCTGGAGTTCCTGGTGCAGGGCGTCAGCCGCTACGGTCCGCGCGGCGACTACCGTCCCGAGTTGATGGCGGCGCATGCGCGCTACGCCGCGACCCCCAATCTCAGCGTGCGCGCCGGACGCATCGGCATGGAGTTCTACATGCTCGCCGATTCGCGCCTGGTCGGCTATTCCTATCTCACCGTGCGTCCGCCACGGGAGATCTTCACGGCACTGCCGTTCCAGTACGTTCGACGGCGCCGATTTCACGGCAATCGCACCGGTCGGCGACGGTGTTCTGAAAGGCCGGATCTTTCTCGGGCAATCCGGCGAAGAGGCGCCTGTCGCCGACGACTTCGTGAGCCTGCGCGGCGACCCGATCGCCGGCGCCTACGTGGACTACCAGTCCGGCGACTGGCAATGGCGCTTGACCTACGCGCAGATCGAGTTCAAGCATGAACTGCCGGGGGCCGTCGCGACGCTCCGCGCGGGACTGAACCAAGCCAGCCAGCTCGGCTTCCCGGATGCGGCAAAGGCCGCCAAGAGCATCTCTCTGACCGATACCGTGTCGCGCTTCTACTCACTCGGCGCCGTCTATGACAACGGCCCCATCCAGGTGCAGGGAATGCTGGTCCAAGTCGAGCACGAAAGCGCCATCTACCAGGATTCGCTGGCCGCCTACCTGATCGCCGGCTACCGCATCGGGCAGTTCACTCCGTTCGCCGGCATATCGACGAGCCGCTCCAACGCCGAGAGCGTATCGAGCGGGCTTCCCGACCTGCCGCCATTCGCGCCACTCAGCGACGGGCTGTACAACGCCATCGCGCGCACCCACACCGACCAGACGACCTACACCCTGGGCGCGCGCTGGGATTTCCGCCGCAACATGGCGCTCAAGGCGCAAGTGGACATGGTGCGCGGCGCGCGCGATTCGATCTACCTGTACCCGACGCATGACGCGGATTTCAACGGCAAGTTGAACATCTACAGCATCGCGCTGGATTTCGTGTTCTGACCATGCGCAAGCGCCAGCGCCTACTTGTTGGACTCCTGGTCTTCATGCCGCTCGCTTCGGCATGGGCCGACCTGGTCGTGGTGGCAAACCCGAAGCGGGATCGACCGGATGTCGCGCGAAGAGGTCGTATTCGTGTTCATGGGGCGCTGGCGCCAGCTGCCGTCCGGTATCGCCGCCCAACCGGTCGATCTGCCGGTTGACAGCGCGGAGCGCATCGCCTTTTATCGGCAGCTGGTGAACAAGAGCCCTTCCGAGATCAAGGCCTACTGGTCACGGCTCATCTTTTCCGGCGGCGCCCGGCCGCCGGTATCGCCGGACAGCCGCGAGGAGCAGATCCAGATCCTTTCGTTGACCCAAGGGGCCATCGGTTATCTCGAACGCTCGATGGTCGACGGCCGGGTCAAGATCGTCTTCGAGTTTTCGCCCCCGTCGCCCTGAGCTGACGCATACGCCCTGGCCGCTGCGTCCAGCTCGCCTTCGAGATGGCGCCATTCCTCGTCGAGACGCGCGATCGTCAGCGCGATCCTCTCCCACGCGCCTTCCCGGGCGCCATTCTCGAGATCGAGCATCAAGTCGGAGAATGCGTACGCACCCATGTATTTCGACGATGATTTGAAGCGGTGCCCGATCTGCTTCAAATCGGCCGCGTTTCCCGATTCATGGGCCAAACGCACCCCGTCGAGCGCCTTGCGTCCGGTGTCGAGGAAGAGGTCGATCAGATTGCGGACCTGCTCGGCGTTCCCGCGAAAACTCTTGCTGATCTCCCGCAGGTCGATATGTGCGTAGCGCCCGTGCGGTTCGTGCGGTGTCGAATCGGCGGGTTGCGTCGAAACGTCCGGCGGATTGCCCGCCGCCACCGACGCCGAGGGCGCGATCCACTTGCCAAGGATCTCGAGAAACTGTTCCGGATTCACCGGTTTGGGGATGAAGTCGTTCATTCCCACGCGCAGACACTCCTCGCGGTCCTCGACCATCGCATTGGCGGTCATCGCGATGATCGGCACGCCGGCGGTCGCCAGCAGGCCGCGCAAGGCCTGCGTCGCCTGCAGACCGTCGATCCCGGGCATGCGGACGTCCATCAGGATGCAATCGAAAGCGCCCGCGGTCGCCAGATCGATCGCCTCCTTGCCATCGTTGGCCAGCGTCACCGCCGCGCCCGCGTCCTCCAGCATCTCGCGCGCGATCTGCTGGTTGAGGAGATTGTCTTCCGCCAGCAGAATGCGGGCGCCGTCGAAGCGTGGATGCCGCGCGTGTGGGACCGCCGCACGCACCCGCTCCGGTTCCTCGCCCGCGCCGGCCGGCGGCACGCCGACGTGAACGACCGCCCAGAACGTGCTGCCGACGCCGTGCGTGCTTCTGACGCCGACCGCGCCGCCCATCAGTTCGGCCAGTTGCCGCGCAATGGCCAACCCGAGCCCCGTCCCGCCGTACTTCCGGGTCGTTGACGCGTCGCCTTGCTGGAACAGGCCGAACAGGCGCGACATCTGTTCCTCGGTCAGGCCGATGCCGGAATCGGCGACTTCGAACCGAATCCGGCATCCGACTTCGGTCTGGTTGACGAGGCTGGCGCGCACTTCGACGAACCCACTCGCGGTGAATTTGATGGCGTTGTTGATGTAGTTGAGGAGAATCTGACCGATGCGCAGGCTATCGCCTTCCAGATCGCGCGGAATCGCCGGATCGACGTGGAAATCCAGCGAGAGGCTCTTCTGCTTGGCCCGCAAGCTGGCGATCGACGCCACCCGCTCGATCAATTGATCGAGATTGAAAACGGCGAGTTCAAGCTCCAGCTTGCCGGACTCGATCTTGGCGAAGTCCAGCACGTCGTTGACGAGATCGAGCAGATGGCCGCCGGAAGCGCGGATCTTCTCGACGTAATCCCGTTGCTGTTCCGTCAGATCCGTCTTCAAGGCCAGGTACGCCATGCCCACGACTGCATTGATCGGCGTGCGTATTTCGTGGCTCATGGTCGCCAGAAACTCGCCCTTGCTCCGGCTCGCCTGTTCCGCGGCATCCTTCGCCCGCGCCAGTCCGGAAGTCAGTTCATTGATATCGCCGACCAGCCGGCCGAGTTCGGAAGCATCATGGCCGTGCGGAACCGCCAGCGGTTCGCCACTTCCTTCAGACATCTGGTGGAGCCGATCGGACATCGTCTTGATCGGCAGGACGATCCAGCGAAATACGACGTAGATCGTCGCCAGCGCAATGGCGCAAAGCTGCAGGACGAGGACCGAAGCGGTAAACAGCAGCGACTCCTGGCTGAGGCGGGTCAGCTCGTCCTGATTCGGAATGATCGCGATCTCGCCGATGGCGGCCGTGCCGTCGAACGGCGAATAGACCGCGCGCACGATCCCGTTGGCCCGCGCCAGGGACGCACCGTTCCAGCGCTCTCCCAGGCGCGAGACGTTGGCCAGTTCCTTGTTCGCCGTCCTGATGACGACGCCGCTGACCACGGAATTCTTCAACAGCCCGTTGGCGACGTCGGTGGCGAGGGTTTCGTCCTCGACGAAACAGGCGGCGCTCGTGGTATTGGCAACCGTATCGACCAAGCTTTGCAGCCGCGACAAGGCGTCGCTCCGGCTTCGTTCATGCGCGATCGGACCGATCACCGCCAGTGAAAGCGCGCCGACCAGAAGCGCCACCATCGCCACGATCCACGCCGTCCTGTAGGCGATGCCGCTGCGCGAGGGAAATGATGTCTTTTGTGGCGTCATCCGGTTGATCGCACGGGCTTGTTGGGGTCGGGGATTTCAGGTTCGCCGACTGCCGGAAGAATGTCAATATTCCAATTGGTAGACAGTGACGATCGCGATCGCGCCGCCAGTCCTTTCGGAGTTGGCGGCACAACGTTGACTCGGCGAAAGCGTCAGGACAGCTGCCTGATCTGGTGCAGCGCCGACGGCGCCGGCCAGCCCGCTTCCTTGCATACGCGAACGATGGCTTCGTTGGTATCGAAGTACACCTGCCAGTAGTTGTCGGTATGCGTGTAGGGGCGAACCGCGATCTGCGGCCCTTCGAGCTTGATGTCGAGCAGATTGACTTCCGGCGGCATGACGTCCGACACGTTCGGGATCCTGGCGACGGCTTCCTTGAAGCGGGCGATGGCGTCCAACGGATCGACGCCGACGGCGAGTTGCGCGACGCGCTCGACACGACGCAGCGGGAGCGACGAGTAATTCTGGATGGTGTCTCCAAACACCTTGCCGTTGCCGACGATGGTCATCACGTTATCCGGCGTGACGATGACCGTTCCGAACAGGCCCAGCTCGCGTACCGTGCCGACCACCCCGCCGATGCTGACGAAGTCGCCGACCTTGAACGGACGCAGGATCAGCATGAAGGCGCCGGCCGCGAAGTTGCCGAGCAGACCGCTCCACGCCGCGCCGATCGCCACGCCGGCGCCGGCCAGCAAGGCGGCGAAGGAGGTCGTCTGGATGCCGAAGTAGCCGAGGATGCCGAGCACCAAGGCGATGTTCAACGCAATGGCGATGATCGAACCGAGGTATTTGGTCAGCGTCGGATCGACGTGATTCCGGTTCATCGCCGCCTGCATCACGCTGATTACCTTGCCGATCAGCCAGCGGCCGACCACCCAGAAGGCGATGGCGGCCAGCACCTTGATCGCCAGTTCGGTGGCCGTCGTACTCAGGAAGACCTGTATCGATTGCATGTCCATGAACGAAACTCCTTTCAATGAAGAACTGACCCACTGCGTTGGAGGAACTTCTTGCGACCTCAAAGGGAAACGCCGTGCGCCGGAATTCGGCGACGCCCTCGTCAATCACTGTAATGCAAATTCGCTATGACGCCAGAAATCGCGTCCGCCGACGCGCCGGGCGGCGACGCAATCATTTGAAGGCGCGGAGTCCCGCCACGATGCGCGCGATCGTCGTCATGCCGCACAGCGCCGCGAAGACGCAGGCCAACGGTACGAACCACGCGGGGAAGAGGCACATTGCCGCGAAGACGGCGATGGTCTCGGTCGCCTCGGTCAATCCGCCGAGATAGTAGAAGCCCTTGCCCGGATACGCCGTGCTGGCCAGTCCGCGCTTGGCGGCGATCACGGCGAAGGCGAGGAAAGTGCTGCCGGTGCCGACGAAGGCGTAAATGAGCAGCGCCGCCGCCAGCGCGTTGGCGGCCGGATCGGCGATGGCAAAGGCGAGCGGGATCGCCGAATAGAAGAGAAAATCGAGCGAGATGTCGAGGAAGGCGCCGCGATCAGTCGCCCCGACCCGGCGCGCCAGCGCGCCGTCGACGCCGTCGAGCACGCGATTGAGGAAAATGAACGGCAGCGCCCAACCCGCATGCTGCATCGCGATGAACGGCACGGCGCCAAGACCGACGGCGAATCCGAACCACGACACCTGATCGGCTTTGATGCCGAGCGCGACCAAGCGCCCGGCCAGCGCGCCGAGCAGTCCGCGCGACGCTTCGAGCACGCGCTGGTCAAACATGCCGGCCCCCGCCGTCGGTGCCGTTGAACATGCTGATCTCGACCACCGCACCGCCGGCCGGCACATCGTCCGGATCGTGCGTGACGAGCAGCGCCGGAATGTTCAACCGCGCGATGCGCTCGAAGACGAAGGAACGGAACTGACCGCGCAGCACGGCATCGAGCTTCGAGAAAGGCTCATCGAGCAGGAGTGCGTCAGGCTCGGCGAGCAACGCGCGCAAGACGCTGACGCGCGCCCGTTGCCCGCCGGAAAGCGTCGCCGGATCGCGCGCGAAGAAGCCGGCAAGGCCGACGTCGGCCAGCGTTGCCTCGATCAACGCGCGGCGCGTACTCTTGCCGGCGAGCGTGGCCGGCAACGCGAACGCCAGGTTCTGCCCGACGGAGAGATGCGGAAAGAGCAGGTCGTCCTGAAACAGGATGCCGATGCGCCGCGCCTCGATCGGCAGACGGTCGCGCCGCGTGCCGCCGACCCACAGCTCGCCGCTTGCCGCGAACGCCGGATCGAGCGCGCCGATGATCCAGTTGAGCAGCGTCGATTTCCCCGAACCCGAGACGCCCATCAAGGTGAGGACTTCGCCGGGCGCGATCCGGAGATCCAGACCCGCGATCAGGGCCTGTCCGCCGTGGGCGATGGTTGCGTGGCGGATTTCGAGCGGACTCATGCCGGCAATTATCGCAAGCCGCGCCGGTGTCTGCCGAATGCGCGCTGCAGCAAGCCGCACAGACCGAACACAGCCAGCGGCAACAGCACCTGCAGCAGCGCCTGGACGGCCAATACGCGCCGATTGCCGCCGGCGCTCAAGGCGACCGCTTCGGTCGTCACCGTCGGAAAACGGCCGCCGCCGGCGAACAGGGTCGGCAGATACTGCGCGATGCTCACCGAAAAGCCGACCGCGAGCGCGGCGAGCACGGGCTTGACGAGCATCGGCCATTTGACGGAAAGGCAAGCCCGCAGGCGCGTATGGCCGAGCACGCGCGCCGTCGTCATGAACCGGCCGTCGACGGCGCGATATGGCCCGATCAGCGTCAGCACCATGTAGGGCAGCACCCAGAGGAGATGGCTCCAGAGCAGGCCGCTGGACGTTCCGTCGAGGTTCGTATGCAGCAGCGCGCTGTACTGTCCCGCGGCGAGCGGCAGTGCCGGGACGATCAGCGGCGCGTAGAGAAGCGCAGTGAACCGCGACGGCCCCCATTCCAGCCACGCCAGCGTCATCGGCAGCGCCACCAGGCAAGCAGCCATGCCCAGCCAAAGCGAGTTGAGGAACGGCGAGAAATCGGCGCGCAACCAGGCGCCGGGATCGAGCGCATCGGGCAGTACGGCCGGAAAGAACCACGCGCCGGCCAGCGACCAGAGCAGCAGGCTGCCGACCACGAGCCAGGTGACGGTAAGGAGCACGCGCGGCAACCACGCGCTCCGCTCGTCGTGCGCCGGCTCGATCGGCGCCCGGCGGCCGGCAGGCAGCGCGCGCCGGCCCTGCGCCAAGCGCCAAGCGCCACGCGCGCAGCAGGCCGGAACCGCGAGCAGCGCGACGAGGACGACGATCGCCGCGCTGCCCATCGACTGCAACTCGAGGCTCGCGTCGTTCAGCCAGCGCCAGACGAGCACCGCCAGCGTCGGTGGCGTGCCGGGACCGAGGATGACGGCCATGTTGACGACCGACAGGCCATAGGCGAACACTGCGGCCAGCGGCCAGCCGAGCCGGGGCAGCAGCTGCGGCCAGAGGATCTGGCGCCACGCCTGCGCACGGCGGTAGCCGAGCGAACGCGCGACGGTCATCTGCCGCGCGATCTCCCGCTCGCCGAGGATCGCAACGAGCATCCAGAGCAGAAAACCGCTCTCCTTGAAGGCAAGGGCTAGAGCGAGGCTCAAGCCGTAAGGATCCTGCACCGTCACCCAGGCGGGCGGTGCCGCCCAGCCGATGAATTGCGCCGACAGCCGCGCCAGCCAGCCCGACGGCGCGATCAGGAAGGACAATCCGACGGCGAACGCGGCGTGCGGGACGGAAAGCAGCAGAACCAAGCGCCGCGCCAGCGCCGACCACGCCCGTCCGGGAAAGGTGGAACTTGCAATGCCGCCGGCCAGCAGCAAGGCCAAAACGGTGCTCAAGGCCGCCGACACCAGCGTCGCCCGCAAGGCTTGCGGCCATTCGTTGTTGGCGAGGAGCGCGGCCCATGCCCCTGATGAAAAGCCGGGCTGCAACGCCCAATACAGGCCGAGTAACAATGGGATGAAAACGAGCGCAACGCCGGCAATGGCGAGGACGCTCATCACCTGGTCATCGAGGCGTGCCGTTCCCGCCACCTTCAGCCTACCGCCGCCATATTCTGGATTCCGGCGTTCGCCGGAATGACGGGGTCCTGCATCGTAGCGAGGATTCTCAAATGCACGCTACTGCGCGCCGTAGCGTTTCAGCCACTCCGCTTCGATCGCCTCGACCCAGCTGGCGTGCGGCTCGGCAAGCGTCGGAACGTTCTCGGCGAGCGCGCCGGGCGCCGTTTTCGTCATGGCGGCGCGCATCGCTTCGGGCAGTTTGGCCGGATCGAGCACGCTGCCGTCGCCCCAGACGGCGATGTCCGCCTTGCGCGCCTGCGCCTCGGGCGACAGGAGGAAATTGGCGAAGACCTGCGCCCCGGCCCTGGCGCGCGCGTTGGCCGGAATCGCCAGGAAGTGGACGTTGCCGATCGTGCCGTCCGTGAAGCCGAAGCTGTACGCGCTCGGCGGCAGCTGCTTGCCGGCGATCAGGTTGGCCGCTTCGTTCGGATTGAAGGTGAGCGACAGGTTGAGTTCACCGTCGGCCAGCATGCGGTGCATTTCGGCGATGCCCGGCGGGAACGCCTTGCCCGCCCGCCACAAGGAGGGATGCAAGCGGTCGAGATATGCCCAGAGCGGTGCCGTCGCGCGCTCGAAGGCTTCCGGCGTCACCGGTTGGCCGAGCGCGGCGCGCTCCGGCGCTACTTCGAGCAATATCTGCTTGACGAAGGTCGTGCCGTGGAAATCGGGCAATTTGGGATAGGTCACCCGCCCCGGATGCGCCTCGGCGAACGCCAGCAGCGCCTTGGCCGAGCGCGGCGGGGACGCCACCACGACACGATCCGCGATGAAGGTCAGCTGCGCCGTTCCCCAGGGCGCTTCCAGGCCGTCGGTCGGCACCGAGAAATCGACACGCACCGGCTTGCCCTGATCGACCAACGACCAGTTCGGCAACTGCTCGGCCCACGGCCCGAACAGGACGCCGGCTTGTTTGAGATTGCGGAAGTTCTCGCCGTTCGACCCACATCAGGTTGACCGAACCGCCCGCCGTGCGTCCCGCCCGCGCTTCCGTCTGGATACGCTTGACGACTTCGGCCGCGTCGGTGATCTTCACGTGCTTCACCGTCACGCCATAGCGTTTCTGCGCTTCGCTGGCGGCCCAGTCGATGTAGGCGTTGATTGCCCCGCCGCCGCCCCAGGCGTTGAAGTAGACCGTCTGGCCGCGCGCCGCCGCCTCGACCGCCGGCCAATCCCCGGCGCTCTGCGCAAAGGCGCTTGCCGCGACACAGGCCAGGGCGACGCCCAGCAAGTGTGATGATGTCTTCATTCCGTCTCCGTTGAGTGGCTTGGGCAAAAACGTCCATTCATTTTAGTCGGCGATTGCCCGAAATCCTTAGACGTCGTTCTTCGCGTGCGATTCCATCGTCCCGCGACGCAAGGATTGCGGCAGCCGGCACACCGATGCAGACAGGCGAGGGATGAGTTAGCCTTGCAGCGTTACGCAAAGGGGAATCGGGATGTCCGTCAGGAAGATCGCGCTGCTGCTGTTGGTCGTCGTCGCCGTGAGCCTGTACTTCGCATTCGATCTCGGGCGTTACCTCGACCTGCAGATGCTCAAGGCGCAGCAGCAGAACATCGAATCCTTCCGCGCCGCGAACCCGGGCCTTGCGCTCCTCGGCTATTTCGTCATCTACGTGCTGGTGACCGCCCTCTCCCTGCCCGGCGCGACACTGCTCACGCTCGCCGGCGGCGCCGTGTTCGGCCTGTGGTGGGGGCTGCTGATCATTTCCTTCGCCTCGACGCTCGGCGCGACGCTCGCTTTCCTGATCGCGCGCTATCTGCTGCGCGACTGGGTTGCCGAGCGCTTCGGCCAGCGCCTGAAAACCATCGATGCGGGCATCGCGCGCGAGGGTGCCTTCTACCTGTTCACCCTGCGTCTGGTGCCGCTGTTTCCCTTTTTCCTGATCAATCTGCTGCTCGGTCTCACCGCGATGAGGGCGCGCACCTTCTACTGGATCAGCCAGGCCGGCATGCTGGCTGGCACGGTGGTTTACGTCAATGCCGGCACACAGATCGGCAAGATCGAATCGCTCGCCGGCATCGTTTCGCCCGCCCTGCTCAGCTCGTTCGCCCTGCTCGGGATTTTTCCGCTGCTCGCACGCAAGGCCATCGAGCGCATCCGTGCGAACAAGGTCTATGCCGGCTGGAAAAAGCCGCGCCGTTTCGAGCGCAATCTCGTGGTCATCGGCGCCGGCAGCGCCGGCCTGGTCACGGCGTACATCGCCGCCGCCGTCAAGGCCAAGGTGACCCTGGTCGAAAAGCAGTGCATGGGCGGCGATTGCCTGAATACCGGCTGCGTCCCGTCCAAGGCGTTGATCCGCTCGGCCCGACTGCTCTCGCACATGGCGCGCGCGAAGGAATTCGGGATCGCATCGGCACGCGCGACGTTCAACTTCGCCGACGTCATGGAACGCGTGCAGGCAACGATCCGCGCCATCGAGCCGCACGACTCGGTCGAACGCTACACGGCGCTCGGCGTTGACGTCGTCGAAGGCAGTGCGAAGATCATCTCGCCGTGGGAGGTGGAAATCGCGCGCGCCGATGGCGGCAAGCTGCGCCTGACAACGCGCGCCATCGTCATCGCCGCCGGCGCCCATCCCTTCGTGCCGCAGATTCCCGGCATCGCAGCCGTGGATTATTTGACCTCCGACACGGTCTGGGCGCTGCGCGAACTGCCGCGCCGCCTGCTCGTACTCGGCGGCGGACCGATCGGCTGCGAGCTGGCACAGGCCTTTGTCCGTTTCGGTGCGCGGGTCACACTCGTCGAGCTGGCGCCGCGCCTGCTGATGCGTGAAGACGCGGATGTCTCCACGATCGTCGAGCGGCACCTTGCAGCCGACGGCATCCGCCTCCTGACCGCGCACCGCGCCGAGCGCTTCGTCGTCGAAAGCGGCGAAAAGACATTGATCGCCGAACACCAGGGCGGCGAGGTGCGCATCGACTTCGATACCGTCCTCGTCGCCGTCGGCCGTGCGGCCAACCTGGCGGGCTACGGGCTGGCGGAGCTGGGCGTTCCGATCGGCAAGACCGTGGAGACCAACGAGTTCCTGCAGACGCGCTTTCCCAACATCTACGCCGCCGGCGACGTTGCCGGCCCCTACCAGTTCACCCACACCGCCGCGCACCAGGCGTGGTATGCCGCCGTCAATGCGCTGTTCGACCCGTTCAGGAAGTTCAAGGCCGATTACGCGGTGATTCCATCGGCGTTATTCGTCGATCCGGAAATCGCGCGCATCGGCCTGAACGAGCAGGAAGCCCATGCGCAGGGCATCGCCTTCGAGACCAGTACGTTCCCATTCGCCGATCTCGACCGGGCGATCGTTGACGGCGCCGCACGCGGCTTCGTCAAGGTGCTCACCGTCCCCGGCAAGGATCGCATCCTCGGCGTCACCATCGTCGGCGAACATGCCGCCGACCTCATCGCCGAGTATGTGCTGGCCATGAAGCAGGGCATCGGACTGAACAAGATCCTCGGCACCATCCACATCTACCCGACCCTGGCCGAAGCCAACAAGTACGTCGCCGGCGTCTGGAAGAAGGCGCACGCGCCGCAGCGGCTGCTGCGCTGGGTCGAGCGCTTCCATGCCTGGCGGCGTCGTTGACCCGGCGTGCCGGATCAGGATCGCCCCGGCAAGACTGCCTATACTCTCGTCCCTACCCGGAGGAACAACCCATGATCACCCTCGCCAAAGTTCGTACCTACCAACGCTTTTCGGGCGACCTGGACGGCTGGACGCGAACGACGGGCGGTGATGATTCTTCGGCAATCGACGCCGCCGACTGGCGGATGATCGACGAGTTGCGGCAGGCGCTGGCACTGGTGGCTGCGCGGTGCGTATCGCCGGATCTCCGCCACGACGCGGAACGCCGGCTGACCGAGTGCACGGACGATGAGGCCACGCGCGAGGCGCTGCGGCAACTCGCCGCCGAAGACACGTCGATCGTCATCCGTGAAGCCTCCGCCACCGACGCCGACGTCCTCGCCGGAATCATCCGCGACGCAAACCGTGACGTCGCCGTGCGTCTTGGCCTCGACGCGACCAACTGCCCGAAGCATCCGTCCTTCTGCGACGTCGAGTGGGTCAAGGCCGACTTCGCGCGCGGTGAACGCTATTTCATTCTGGATCAAGGCGGCCGTCCGGCCGGCTGCGTCGCCTACGAGACACCGAACGCGGAAGTCGCCTACCTGAACCGCCTATCGGTCCTTCCCTCCATACGGCGGCACGGGCACGGCAAACGGCTGGTGGACCACGTCATCGCGCTGGCGCGAACCGCCGCGACCCCGGCGATCAGCATCGGCGTCATCGGCGAACACGAAGACCTGCAGCGCTGGTACCGGAAACTGGGTTTCGTTCGACGGCGAAACCAAACACTTCCCGCATCTGCCGTTCTCGGTCAAATACATGCGCTACGCGGTGTTGAAACGCTGAAGCGGCGTGCCTGCCGGCGGCTCAATGCCCCTCGTGACCTTTCGCGGCGGCGCCCATGATCCGGTCGCACGCGGCAATCGCCATCGCCGAGAGCAGGAAGGCGATATGGATGCCGGCCTGTGCCAAGAGCACTTTCTCGCTGTAGGCCTCGGCGTTGATGAAGGTCTTGAGCAGGTGGATCGACGAGATGCCGATGATCGCCGTCGCCAGTTTCACCTTGAGCACCGAGGCGTTCGACGTGCGACAGCCACTCCGGCTGATCGGGGTGCTGCTCGAGATTCATGCGCGAGACGAAGGTTTCGTAGCCGCCAACGATGACCATGATCAACAGGTTGGAGATCATCACCACGTCGATCAGGCCGAGCACGACGAGCATGATCGTCGTTTCGGTCAGCTTGCCGGCATCCGCGCCGTAGCCGACCGACTGGACGATGTGCGCCAGCGATTCCTGATTGCCGAAGGCGGCGCCGACGAGATCGACCAGCTCGACCCAGAAGTGCACGACGTACACGCACTGGGCGACGATCAGGCCAAGGTACAGGGGCAACTGGAGCCAGCGGCTCATGAAGATGAGATTGGGCAAGGTGCGCAGACGGCGTTCGTTCAAGTTTTTCATGGTCGGATCGGTGATGTCTGTGTTGTTCCAGGTCGGAAATTATAGCGAAGGGGAATGACGCGGTATTCGCACGCCGCCGATTTTGCACCAATCCGTCATTTTCCGATCGCGGATCGATCATTGAATCGGTTTCCAGCCGTCATGGCGGCCTACAATGCGGAACGGACAACTTCGGCCAACCGGTTTCATCCCTTGCCATCAGACAGCGAATTCTCGACGCAGGAACGTAAGCTCAAGCCTCATTGCCTGAGCCTCGACCTCGAAGTCGGCCGCAACAGCGCCATCATTCACCAGCTCGCCGCCTTGCGCGGCAATACGGGTGAACGACTGGCCTATCCGCCCGGCCAACTCGTGGCGGCGCTCGATGCGCTGGACGCGCTGGCCGACGGCGCCGCTTTCCTGCTCGGCCACAACCTGCTTGCCTTCGACCTGCCGCAGCTGCGCGCCGCCCAGCCGAACCTGCGTCTGTTCGGCAAACCGGTGATCGATACCCTGCGCCTCAATCCGCTGGCCTTTCCGAAGAATCCGTATCACCACCTCGTCAAGCACTATCAGGATGGGCAGTTGCTCGCCAATCGCAAGAACGATCCGCTGCTCGACGCGGAGCTCGCCTTGCAGGTGTTCTGCGATCAGGAACTGGCGCTGCGCCGGATGCAGCAAACGTCGCCCGATTTGCTGCTGGCGTGGCATTGGCTGACGACGATCGACCAAAGCGTTTCCGGCTTGAACCGCTTCTTCATGAAGGTACGCGAAGAACTACGCCCCACCGAGGAAAAGGCAAAAGCCGCCGTGCAACGCCTGCTCGACGGGGAAGGCTGCCTCCAGGCCAGCGAGCGGATCGTCGGCAGCGCGGAACGGATCGCCTGGCCGCTCGCCTACGCGCTGGCCTGGCTGTCGGTCGCGGGCGGCAATTCGGTAATGCCGCCCTGGGTACGCTACCAGTTTCCCGAAGCCGGCAGACTCGTTCGCCAGTTGCGCGACATCCCGTGCGCCGATCCCGAGTGCGCCTGGTGCCGCCGGGAACACGATTCGCGCAAGCAATTGAAACACTGGTTCGGTGAAACCTACGAGTTCCGTCCCGAGCCGATCGATCGGCACAGCGGACTCCCGCTGCAGCAGGTCATCGTCGACAGCGCGATGCGCGGCGAACACTGTCTCGGCATCCTGCCGACCGGCACCGGCAAGTCGCTGTGCTACCAGATTCCGGCGTTGTCGCGCTTTGTCCGGACCGGCGCGCTGTCCGTCGTCATCTCGCCGCTGGTCGCCTTGATGGAGGATCAGGTCAAGGGCTTGCGCGAACGCGGCATCGACGGCTGCGCGGCGATCAACGGCTTGCTCTCGATGCCCGAACGTGCCGACGTGCTCGAACGCGTCCGCCTGGGCGACGTCGGCATCCTGCTCATCGCGCCTGAACAGCTGCGCAACCGCAGCGTGCGCAAGGTGCTGGCGCAGCGCGCGATCGGCGCCTGGGTCTTCGACGAGGCGCACTGTCTCTCGAAATGGGGCCAGGATTTCCGCCCGGACTACCGCTACGTCGCGCGCTTCATCCGTGAATCGGCGGACAACGATCCAGGGCGCGAACTGCCGTTGATCCAATGCCTGACGGCGACGGCCAAGCCGGAGGTCGTCGCCGACATCGTCGGCCACTTCCGGGAAAAGCTCGGCATCGAGGTCCGCGTCCTGGACGGCGGCTCCGAACGCAAGAACCTGACCTTCGACGTCATCCAGACGACGGTGGCGGAAAAATTCGCGCACGTCGCCGACCTGATCGAAGAGGAACTACGACCCGATACGCGCGACGGCGCCATCGTCTATTGCGCCACGCGCAAACAGACCGAGGAGCTCGCCCGTTTCCTCGGCGACAAGGGGCTGCTCGCCGCGCCCTACCACGCCAGGCTGCCGCCCGAGACCAAGAAGGATACCCAGAAAGCCTTCATTGCCGGCGAACTGCGCGTCATCGCCGCGACCAACGCCTTCGGCATGGGGATCGACAAGCCCGACGTGCGCCTGGTCGTCCACGCCGACATCCCCGGCTCGCTCGAAAACTACCTGCAGGAAGCCGGACGCGCCGGGCGCGACCGGGCGGCGGCGCGTTGCGTGCTGCTTTACGCGGCCGACGACGTCGAGCGCCAGCACGGCATGTCGGCCGCGTCCCGGCTCTCGCGGCGCGACATCCAGAGCGTGCTCCGCGCCCTGCGCCAGCTGCAGAGAACGAAAAGCCGCGACGCGCCCGTCGTCGCCACCTCGGGAGAGATTCTCGACGAAGACGAAGACGGCGGCTTCAAGCGCGACATCGCCACCGACGACACGCGCGTGCGCACCGCCGTCGCCTGGCTGGAGGAAGCCGGTCTCGTGCGCCGCGAGGAAAACAGCGTGCAGCTGTTCCCGTCGTCGCTGCGCGTCAAGAGCCTCGACGAGGCCGATGCGCTGCTGGCGACGCACGTCCCCGATCCGGGTCAGCGGAAAAAGTACCTGAATCTGCTGCAAATCCTGATGAGTTCGCCGGCCGACGAAGGCATCTCTACCGACGAACTGATGAACCAGTCGGGCTTTACCGCCACCTCGCTGCGCGAAGCGCTGCACCTGCTCGACCGGCTGGGCATTTCGAGCAACGACACGGGGATGACCGCCTTCGTCCATGTCGGCGTCGAGCGATCGTCGAAGAAACGATTCGACGAAGCCTGCGCCTTGGAAAAGGCGCTCATCGCCCGGCTGCGCGAAACGGCCCCGGACGTGATGGCCGGCGAAGGCTATCCGCTGTCGCTGCGGCTGATTTCCCAAGCGCTCAAGGACCAGGGCCACGCCCAGGCCGTACCCGAGCGCTTGCGCCGGATCGTCAAGGGACTGGCCGGCGACGGCCGCGACGATGGTCACGGGACCGGCAGCCTGCAGCTGCGCCGCGCCAGCGATCCGGACAGCGTGCATGTCACGCTGACGCGCAGCTGGGCGGCGATCGAACAAATCGCCGAGCGGCGCCGCGCAGCGGCCGGCCATCTGCTGGAGCACTGGCTGTCCTGCCTGCCCAAGGGCGCACGCGGCGTCGATAAACTCGCCGACACGACGCTCGGCAAGCTCACCGCCAGTGTCGCCGGCGACGCCCTGCTCGCATCCGAAACCGCCGACCTGCGCAAGCTGGTCGAGCGCGCCCTGCTCTGGCTGCACGAACAGGAGGTGCTGCGGCTCAACAAGGGACTGGCGATTTTCCGCACGGCAATGACCCTGCATCTGGAAACCGACTGGAAGCAGCAGTTCGAGAAAAGCAACTACCAGCCGCTGCAACTCCACTACGACGAGCTGACCCGGCAGATCCACATCATGGCCGAGTACGCCGAGCGCGGCATCCAGCGCATCGCCGACGCCATGCAGCTGGCCGTCGACTATTTCCGCCTGCCCAGTGCGGAGTTCTGTCAACGCTGGCTACCCGGCCGGGAAAAGGAGCTGACGCGGCAGACGACACCGCAATCCTGGGAGTCCATCGTCGAGACGCTGGCCAAACCGAACCAGCGCGCCATCGTCGCCGACGACCGCGAAGGCGCCAACGTTCTCGTGCTGGCCGGTCCCGGCTCGGGCAAAACGCGCGTGCTGGTGCACCGCATCGCCTACCTCGTCCACATGCGCCGCGAGAATCCACGCGCCATTCTCGCGCTGGCTTACAACCGGCATGCGGCGCTGGAAATTCGCCACCGCCTGCGCGAGCTGATCGGCGACGACGCGAACGGCGTCGCCGTGATGACCTGCCACGCGCTGGCCATGCGCCTGGTCGGCGCCAGCTTCGCCGAGCGCAAGGACGCGGGCGACATCGATTTCGACGCCGTGCTCGAGGAAGCCACTGCCCTGCTCGACGGACGCGGGCTGCCGCCGGAAGAGGCGGACGTGCAGCGCGATCGTCTGCTCGCCGGTTTCCGCTGGATCCTCGTCGACGAATACCAGGACATCGGCCCCGGCCAATACGCCCTCATTTCGGCACTGGCCGGGCGCAAGCGCGACGACGAAGACGGCAAGCTGAACCTCTTCGCCGTCGGCGACGACGACCAGAACATCTACGCCTTTGCCGGCGCCTCGGTCGAATTCATCCGTCGCTTCGAACAGGACTACCAGGCGCAAACCCGCTTTCTCGTCGAGAACTACCGCTCGACGGCCAACATCATCGAAATCGCGAACACGCTGATTGCGCCGGCCAACGAACGTATGAAACACGCGCAGCCGATACGGATCGATGCTTCGCGCGCCAAGTCGCCGGCCGGCGGCGAGTGGAAGAGTCGCGACAGCGTCGCGCAAGGCCGGGTGCAGATCCTGCCGGCCGGCAGAACCGCCGAACAGCAGGCCATGAGCGTCCTCACCGAACTCCAGCGGCTGCGAACGCTCGGGCTCGACCTCGGCAAGACAGCGGTGATCGCCCGCCAATGGAAATTCCTCGACCCGTTGCGTGCCGCCTGCGAAAGCGTCGGTCTGCCGGTCAATATGGCCGACGAAGGCACTCCGCCGCTGTGGCGCCTGCGCGAGACGCAATCCTTGCTGGCTTGCGTCGAAGCGCAAGGACCGCTCGTCCAGGCGGGAACACTGCAAAACCGGCTTGCTGATCTGGACGACGGAGAGTGGACGGAAAGCCTGCGCGAGGCCATCGCCGCTTTCGCCGAAGAAACGCAGGATGCCGAAGTCTCTTTCCCCTGGTTCCGCGACTGGCTGGCCGAATGGGGCCATGCCAACAGGCGAAGGCAAACCGGCGTACTGTTGCTGACTGCCCACCGCGCCAAGGGACTGGAATTCGATCACGTCTTCGTGCTCGACGGCGAATGGCAGCGGCAGAACGGCGAGGACGCGGACGCTGCGCGCCGTCTCTACTACGTGGCCATGACCCGCGCCCGGCAGACGCTGACGCTGGCCAGGATGGAAGGAAATCACCCGTTGCTCGACAGTCTGCCCGACAGTACGGCATTGCTGCGTCGCCCGGCCAGCCAATGGCTGCCATCGCCACCGGGCTTGCAGCACCGCTACGTCCGCCCGTCCCTGCGCGAGATCGACCTCGGTTTCGCCGGGCGCAAAAATCCTGGCGACGCGCTGCACCGACGTCTTGCCGCCCTGCGTGCGGGCGACGCGCTGCAATGGGCACCGGACGGACGCGCGGGCTGCCTGCACACCGGGGACGGCCACATGGTCGGACGCCTTTCCGGCAAGTTTTCACCGCCCGAAGGGTTGTGCTGCGTCGGCGCCACGGTGCGCGCGATCATTGTCTGGCGCAAGCGCGACACCCCGCCGGAGTACCGGGCCGGTTGTCGCGGCGAGCAGTGGGAAGTCGTGCTGCCGGAGCTGGTCTTCGCGCCGTGAGCGGGCGGAAATTTTCCCGAAGCGGAACGAAGGGCGCAACGAAGCCCCGGGGTTCAACCCCTTTCGTGCCATCATCCGGCGGGTAGATCACAGACAGGACGAAACGCCCCCCGTTTTTTTCGCCGTGTTCGCAGTGTCCGCTGAGGTTAACTGCTTCTTTCCAGGATCAAAGGTGTGCAAAAAGACATGCTGGACTTGCCAAAAAAACTTCGCAGGCTTTTCACGAAAGAGGACGCCACGCCCGGTTTCGGCATTCTCGAACTGCTGAAATACATCAGCCCCGGCCTGCTCGTCACCGTGGGATTCATCGACCCCGGCAACTGGGCTTCCAATTTCGCCGCCGGTTCGGAATTCGGCTACGCGCTTCTGTGGGTGGTCACGCTGTCGACCATCATGCTGATCATCCTGCAGCACAACGCCGCCCACCTGGGTATCGTCAGCGGCCTGTGCCTGTCGGAGGCCGCCACGAAATACCTGCCGAAAAAGACCTCGCGCCTCATTCTCGGGTCAGCCATGATCGCCTCGGTCTCCACCTCGCTGGCGGAAATCCTGGGCGGCGCCATCGCCCTGAACATTCTGTTCGGACTGCCGATCAGGATCGGCGCCGTGGGTGTGGCGGTGCTGGTCTACGCCTTGTTGTCCGGACATTCCTACCCGAAGATCGAAAGATTCATCATCGCCTTCGTTTCCATCATCGGCCTGTCGTTCATCTACGAACTGTTTCTGGTCGACGTGGACTGGGGCGCCGCCGCCCGCGCCTGGGTCACGCCGGACATTCCCGACGGCAGCATGCTGATCGTGATGAGCGTGCTCGGCGCGGTGATCATGCCGCACAACCTCTTCCTGCATTCCGAAGTCATACAGAGCCGGCAGTGGAACAAGGAAAGCAAGGGCGCGATCGAACGACACCTCAAATACGAACTGCTCGACACCTCGTTTTCCATGCTGGTGGGCTGGGCCATCAACAGCGCGATGATCCTGCTGGCGGCGGCAACCTTTTTCCGGGAAGGCGTGGTCGTTGACGACCTGCAGCAGGCGGCGCAGCTGCTTTACCCGCTGCTCGGCAATGCCGCGGTGACGGTGTTCGGCACCGCGCTGCTGTTCTCTGGCATCGCCTCGACCATCACCTCGGCGATCGCCGCCGGTTCGATCTACGCCGGCGTTTTCGACGAGCCCTACAACATCGAAGACATTCACTCGAAAACCGGCGTGGTGGTTTCGCTGGGGCTCGCGCTTATCGTCATTTTCCTGATCTCGGACCCGTTCAAGGGATTGATCGTTTCCCAGGCCGTGCTCAGCCTGCAGTTGCCGATCACTGTATTCCTGCAGCTGCGCCTGACTTCGTCGCGGGAAGTGATGGGCGAATATGCCAATCCACCGTCGACGCAGCTCACCTTGTACGCAATCGCGACGCTGGTGACCGGGCTGAACGCGATGCTGCTCTGGAGCCTGGTGCGATGACCCGCGCCGACCGACCCCGACCGTTGGGCCGATGAGCGGCAGCGCGGGAACAGCCGTCATTCCTTCTCGAAGCGCATCACCCCGCCCACGCAGGACACGCGGATGGTGTCCTTGGCGGCGAATTGCCCTTCCAGGATCGCCTTGGCCAGCGGATTCTCGATCTGCGCCTGGATCGCGCGCTTCAACGGCCGCGCGCCGAACACCGGGTCGAAGCCGGCGTTGGCGATCTCCGACAACGCGCTGTCGTCCACGTCCAGGCGCATTTCCAGCTGCGCCAGCCGCTTTTCCAGATAACCGAGCTGGATCCGGGCGATCGACTTGATGTTCTTTTCGTCGAGCGCGTGGAAGACGACGACTTCGTCGATGCGGTTGATGAATTCGGGCCGGAAATAGCCCTTCACTTCGCCCATCACGGCGAGCTTGATCAGCTGGTAGTCGTCGCCGGCCATCTGCTGGATCATCTGGCTGCCGAGGTTGGAAGTCATGACGACGACGGTGTTCTTGAAGTCGACGGTGCGCCCCTGGCCGTCGGTCATGCGGCCGTCGTCGAGCACTTGCAGGAGCACGTTGAAGACGTCCGGATGCGCCTTTTCGACTTCGTCGAGCAGGATCACGCTGTAGGGCTTGCGGCGCACGGCTTCGGTCAGGTAGCCGCCCTCCTCGTAGCCGACGTAGCCCGGCGGCGCGCCGATCAGGCGGGCGACCGAGTGCTTTTCCATGAACTCGCTCATGTCGATGCGGATCAAGTGCTCCTCGGAGTCGAACAGGAAGCTGGCCAGCGCCTTGCACAGCTCGGTCTTGCCGACGCCGGTCGGGCCGAGGAAAAGGAAAGAGCCGTAGGGCCGGTTCGGGTCGGCCAGCCCGGCGCGCGAACGGCGGATGGCGTCGGAGACGAGCCTTACCGCCTCATCCTGCCCAACGACGCGCTGGTGGATGCGTTCCTCCATCGCCAGTAGCTTCTCGCGCTCGCCCTGCATCATCTTGGAAACCGGGATGCCGGTGGCGCGCGAGACCACCTCGGCGATCTCCTCGACGCCGACCTCGGTGCGCAGCAGCTGGTTCTTCTTCGCGCCGTCGCCCGACTTTTCCGCCGCCTTCAACTGTGCTTCGAGCTGCGGCAGTTTGCCGTACTGCAGCTCGGCGAGCTTGTCGTACTGGCCCTTGCGCTGGAATTCGGCCATCTGCGCGCGGAGTTTGTCGATTTCCTCGCGGATCGATGCCGTGCCATGCACCTGCGCCTTCTCGGCCTTCCAGATTTCCTCGAGGTCGTTGTATTCGCGTTCGAGCCTGGCCAGTTCGTCCTCGATCAGTTGCAGGCGCTTTTTCGACGCCTCATCTTTCTCCTTCTTGACGGCCTCGCGCTCGATCTTGAGCTGGATCATGCGCCGGTCGAGCCGGTCCATGACTTCGGGCTTGGAGTCGATCTCCATCTTGATGCGCGCCGCCGCCTCGTCGATCAGGTCGATCGCCTTGTCGGGCAAGAAGCGGTCGGTGATGTAGCGGTGCGAGAGTTCCGCCGCGGCGACGATGGCCGGGTCGGTGATGTCCACGCCGTGGTGCAGTTCGTACTTCTCCTGCAAGCCGCGCAGGATGGCGATGGTGCTCTCAACCGAAGGCTCGTCGACCAGCACCTTCTGGAAGCGGCGCTCGAGCGCGGCGTCCTTCTCCACATACTTGCGGTACTCGTCGAGCGTCGTCGCGCCGACGCAGTGCAATTCGCCGCGCGCCAAGGCCGGCTTCAGCATGTTGCCGGCATCGATGGCGCCCTCGGCCTTGCCGGCGCCGACCATGGTGTGCAGTTCGTCGATGAAGACGATGATCTTGCCTTCATCCAGCGCGATCTCCTTGAGCACCGCCTTCAGGCGCTCCTCGAACTCGCCGCGGTACTTGGCGCCGGCCAGCAGCGCCGCCATGTCCAGGCTCAACACCTTCTTGCCCTTGAGCGTCTCGGGCACTTCGTCATTGACGATGCGCTGCGCGAGACCCTCGACGATAGCGGTCTTGCCGACGCCCGGCTCGCCGATCAGCACCGGGTTGTTCTTGGTGCGCCGCTGCAGGATCTGGATGGTGCGGCGGATCTCGTCGTCGCGGCCGATCACCGGGTCGAGCTTGCCCTGGCGGGCGCGCTCGGTCAGATCGATGCAGTATTTCTTGAGCGCTTCGCGCTGCCCCTCGGCCTCCTGCGAATCGACGCCTTGGCCGCCGCGCACGGCGGCGATAGCCTGTTCCAGCGCCTTGCGGTTGAGGCCATGCTGCCTGGCCAGCCGCCCGGTCTCGCCCTTGTCCTCGCAGACGGCGAGCAGGAACATTTCGCTGGCGATGAACTGGTCGCCGCGCTTCTGCGCTTCCTTATCTGTGAGATTGAGCAGATTGACGAGATCGCGCCCGACCTGCACATCGCCACCGTGTCCTTCGACCTTGGGCAAGCGATCGATTGCCTGATCGAGCGCGTTCTTCAGCGCTTGCACGTTGGCGCCGGCCTGCGCGAGCAGCGACGACGACGCGCCGTCTTCCTGCTGCAACAGTGCAAGCAAGAGGTGCTGCGGTTCGATCATCTGGTTGTCGTGGCCGTTGGCCAGGCTTTGCGCATCGGCCAAAGCCTGCTGGAACTTGGTGGTAAGTTTGTCCTGACGCATGGTGGCTTCCCTTCTGAATATCTGGATGGCAACCAGATGGGGGAAACGCCGGCGATTTCAAGAGCACATCACGTCAACCGCGTCAAACTGCCGGCGGTCGGTGTCGAAAACTACAACGTGCTTCGACTACCGTCAGGACACCGGAAAAACCGCCGCGAAACCGCCGCCCGGCGTGCGGAAATTGGTCGTCTGCCCTTGGTACAGGCGCGCCGAGACCAGCTGCACGTCTCCACGATAGACGTAGTTGCGCAGGTCGAGCTTGTGCCGGTGGGCGACGCCGTCGACCGTGAGATGCCGTTCGGAGGGCGGCACCAGCGCCTGCGCGACGTAGCCGCCACGGGCGATCGCCTCGAACACGCGCCTGGTCAGCTTGTCGCCGCGATACGCGGCCTTGCTGCCGTAACCTGCCGCCGGCTTGAAGAACCATTGCTTGCGCCCGCTCCAGAATTCCGCCGCGTTGTCGGCGGTCACTTCGCAAGTCGCCGGAACGCCCGCCGCCAGCAGCTGGCGATCGGCTGTGCCGACGCCGATTTCGGCGAGCCAGTCGCCGTCGCCGAGCAGGACGAGGTTGCGCTTGTCGGCGTACAGCGCGTGCGCGCGCGGATGCGGCGTCAGCACGACGGCGTCGGCCAGGTAGGCATCGCGCAGGGCTGCGTTCTGCGCTTCGTCGAGGGAGAAATCGGTCAGCCGGTTGTAGACCAGATCGATGCGCTCGCCACGTGCGTACAGGCCGCCGTTGGCGAACGAGAACTCCTGCGGATCGACGACCAGCGTCGCGATGCCGGCTTCCTCGAACAGCTGGCGGAAGAGTTCGAATTCGGGCGCGAGGAACTGCGCGGCGGGCGATTCGTCGACGATGGCGATGCGCGTGAGCGGCGCGTCGTCACGCGCCAGCCGCCACTCGCTGCGGAACATGTCAACGAATACTTCTTCCGCTGCAACGCCGGTGGACGGCGGCAGCGACGCGCAGCAGGCTTCCTGCGCGTGCAGCAGCTTGGCGCAGAGCAGCGCGCCGCCGGCGTTGGTGTTTATCTCGATCAGGCGCGGCCCGTCGTCGCCGAGATGGAAGTCGTAGCCCATGAACACGCTGGCGGCGCTCGGGACGTGGCGGGCGATGGCTGGTGCATCGGCCAGCACGCGCGCCTGCCAGCCCGGCAGCGCGACGACGCGTTCGATGGCGCGGATGAGCTCGGCCATGAAGTCGAGATGCGCCTGGGCGACGTACACCTGCGTGTGCGAGAAGAGGTGCGGGTGCGAGGAAGACAGCGCTTCGTGCGCGACGCCGCCGGTTTCGAGCGCGCGTTTCAGCTTGCGATGATCGACCGAACGGCAGACGCAGCCCTGATTGAGCAACGCGGCGGCCTCGCGGCAATCGGCGGGCAGTTCGTCGCGGCGGATCGGCGGCACCAGTGATCGCTCGTGGCCGCTCACCGCCGGTCGCCTTCGGCAAAGAAGTCGAGCACGACGTCGAGCTCACGCGTGCGTTTCATCGGCGGCAGGCTGCGCCAGACACGCTTGCCGTAGGGCTTGGTGATCAGGCGCGGGTCGCAGATCATCAGCACGCCGCGGTCGCTTTCGTCGCGGATCAGCCGGCCGGCGCCCTGCTTGACGTTGATCACCGCGCGCGGCAATTGGTAGTCCATGAAGGCGTTTCTCCCCTCGGTCTTCATACGCTCGATGCGCGCCGAGAGCACCGGGTCGTCGGGCGGAGCGAAAGGCAGCTTGTCGATGACGACGAGCGACAAGGCTTCGCCGCGCACGTCAACGCCTTCCCAGAAGCTCTGGCTGCCGACCAGGATGGCGTTGCCGAGCCGGCGGAAGCGCTCGAGCAGCTCGTTCTTGCTGCCTTCGCCCTGGATCAGCAACGGGAAATCGAGTCCGGCGCGCTCGAGTTGCTCAGCCAGCAGCTCGTGCGTACGGCGCATGGCGCGCAACGAGGTGCACAGGAAGAACGCCCGCCCGCCGCTCGCCTTGACGACCGGGAAAGCCGCCTTGACGGCAGATTCCGTGTAGGCGTGGTTGTTCGGATCGGGCAGCCCGGTCGGCGCGTAGAGCAGCGCCTGTTTTTCGTAGTCGAACGGGCTGTCCCAGAACGCCGATTCGGCACCGTCCAGCCCCATCTCGCCGCAGTAATGACCAAAATCCTTCTGCACGGCGAGTGTCGCCGAGGTGAAGATCCAGGCACGCGGATGGCCGCTCATCTGCTTCTTCATGATGTTGGCGATGACGAGCGGCGTCGCGTTGAGCTGCAGCGACAGCGTGTAGGTTTCGCCCCAGCGCACATAGTCCTTGTCAGCGCCGTTTTGCCAGCGCCGCAGCTGGGCGACGAGCTCGCCGGCGCGCCGCCAGCAATTCTCCAGACCCTCCGAACGCTGCGCCTGCGTTTCGAGCAGCGCGGTCAGCACGTCGAGTTCGCGAATCAGGCCGACCAGCGCGTTGTCGAAACCACCACGCTCCTCCAGCTGCGCGAGCGAGAAACGCGCTGGCTCGACGGGCAGCGTCAGGCGCAGATCCTTGGCCGCCTTCTCGACGACGCCGCACAGCTTGGGCAGATCGAGACAGTCCTTGGCGGAAACCAGGCCTTCGGTACGCACGTCGCGCGCCAGATCGATGACCTGCGCCGTCAACACGTTGTCGCCAAAGAACAGGCTGGCGGTTTCTGGCAATTGGTGCGCCTCGTCGAAGATCACCGTGTTGCAGGCCGGCAGCAATTCGGCCGTGCCCTCGTCGCGCAGCATCACGTCGGCGAAAAAGAGGTGGTGGTTGACCACGACGAGGTCGGCGGCCAGCGCCTCGCGCCGCGCGGCGAGGACGAAGCACTCCTTGTTGTACGGGCAATCCTGGCCGAGGCAGTTCTCGCGCGTCGAGGTGACCATGCCCCAGACCGTCGAGTTTTCCGGTACGTCGCCGCAATCGGCCTTGTCCCCGGTCTTCGTCGATTTGGCGAAACGCGCGATGCGCGCGGCGTGCGCCGCGTCCTCGCGGGCGACGAAACGGCCGTCGTCCAAGGCTCGTTCCAGGTGGTAGTGACAGAGATAGTTGGCGCGCCCCTTGAGCAGCGCGATCTGGACCGGCACGCCGAGCACCTTGCGCACGGTCGGGATGTCACGCGAGAAGAGCTGGTCCTGCAGATTCTTGGTGCCGGTCGAGACGATCACCTTGCCGCCCGAAAGCAAGGCGGGAACGAGATAGGCGTAGGTCTTGCCGGTACCGGTGCCGGCTTCGGCAACCAGCACGCCGTTGTCAGCGATCGCCGCCGCGATGCGCTCGGCCATCTCGACCTGCTGCTCGCGCACGCGATAGCCGGGAATACCGGTGGCCAGCAGCCCGTCAGGGGCGAAGACTTCCTTGATCGTCCGCGACATGCGTCGTTACAGCATGTTTTCCAGGAAGGCGCGCGTGCGCGGATGCTCAGGCGCGGCGAACAGCTCGCGCGACGAACGCGACTCGAGGATCTCGCCGCCATCCATGAAGACGACGCGGCTGGCGACCTCGCGCGCAAAGCCCATTTCGTGCGTCACCACCAGCATGGTCATGTGTTCCTCGGCCAATTCGCGCATCGTGCGCAGCACCTCGCCGGTGAGTTCAGGGTCGAGCGCCGACGTCGGCTCGTCGAACAGCATGATGTCGGGCTCCATCGCCAACGCGCGGGCGATGGCGACACGCTGCTTCTGGCCACCTGAAAGCCGCGACGGATAGCTGCCGCTCTTGTCGAGCAGGCCTACCTTGCGCAGCAGGCTTTCCGCCTTCGGAATGACTTCCTCGCGCCGCATGCCCTTGACCGTGATCGGCGCCTCGATCACGTTCTGCAGCACGGTCATGTGCGGAAACAGGTTGAAGTGCTGGAAGACCATGCCCATCTTGCCGCACACGCGGCGGATTTCGGCTTCCGGCACGTAGTGGCAGACGCCGTGCACATCGCTCGCCACCAGCGTTTCTCCTTCGATGACGATGCGCCCGCGATTGATCGTTTCCAGGTGGTTGAGGCAGCGCAGGAAAGTGCTCTTGCCGGAGCCGGACGGGCCGATCACGGCGACCACCTCGCCCTTGGCGATGTCGAGCGAGACGCCCTTCAGCACTTCGAGCGTACCGAAGCGCTTGTGCACGTCATGGGCGTGGATCATCGGGTTCATCGCATTACTCATCGTACACCGCGTATTTCTTTTCCAGACGCTGGAAAGCCAGCGTCAACACCAGCGTCATCACCAGGTAGAAGGCCGCCGCGACGACGAACGGCGTCGTCGTGAAGTCGCGCTGGACGATGCCGCGTGCCGCGCGCAAGAGGTCGTTCATCGCCAGCACGTAGATCAGCGAGGTGTCTTTGACCAGCGTGATCGTCTCGTTGCTGATCGGCGGCAGGATGCGCTTGATCACCTGCGGCAGCACGATGCGGCGCATGGTCTGCGCGTAGGTCATGCCGAGCACGCGCGCGCCCTCGTACTGCCCACGATCGATCGACTGGATGCCGGCGCGGAAGATCTCGGCGAAGTATGCGGCGTAATTCAACACGAAGGCGACGATCGCCGCCGGAAAATCGGGTAGCCGGATGCCGATCACCGGCACGAAGGGCAACGCGAAGTAGATGAACAGCATCTGCAGCATGAGTGGCGTGCCGCGCATCAGCCAGATGTAGCCGTTGACCAGTCCGCTGATGACCTTGAAACGCGAAATCCGCAACAGCGCCAGACACAGGCCGAGCGGCACCGAGAGCACGAGCGTGATGAGAAAAACCTGGATGGTGACCCCGGTGCCTTCGAGCAGGGGCCTCATGATCTGCAAGACGTAATCCATGCGCTACTTTTCTTGGCGTTAAGCCGTGGCTTCAGTGGAGAGCGAAACGTTTCACGAACAAAGGAAGTGCAAGGCCACCAAGGCAAGCCGGGAAAGCGATTCGCCGCTTTCCCGGCAGACTTGGTGGCCCGTCGAATCGAGCGGGTCGGCGTTACTTCTTGACGATGTCCTTGCCGAACCACTTGGTCGAGATGGTGGCCGCGCTGCCGTCGGCCTTCATGTCGTCCATGGCCTTCTCGATCTTCGCCATCAGCTCGGTATCGTCCTTGCGGGTGCCGACACCGTAATCTTCCGTACCGAAGTTCTCGTCGAGAACGCGGTACTCGCCGGGCTTCTTCGAAGTGTAGTAACGACCGACGACCTCATCGACGACCAGCGCGTCGAGGCGGCCAGCCGACAGATCCATCAGCGCCGTCACGTTGTCACCGAACTTCTTCAGTTCCTTGATCGACTTGGCTGCCGCTTCGTCCTTCTGCACCGCATCGACCGCGCTGCTGCCGTCCTGCACGCCCACCACCTTGCCGGCCAGATCGGCCTTGGCCTTGATCTCCGACTTGTCGGTGACGATCACGATCTGGTGGTTCTCGAGATACGGCTTGGTGAACAGGATGTTCGCCTTGCGCTCTTCGGTGATCGTCAGGCCGTTCCACAGCACGTCGACCCGCTTGCCGCTCAATTCAGCTTCCTTGGCGCTCCAGTCGATCGGCTTGAACGTCACTTCGCGGCCGATGCGCTTGGCCGCTTCCTTGGCCAGATCGATGTCGAAGCCGACGAGTTCATTCTTCTCATCCTTGAAGCCCATCGGCGGGAAGTTGTCGTCCAGGCCGACGACGATGGCAGCGGCGGGAGCCGGCGCGGCGGCTGGCGCGGCGGCGGCCGGGGCCGGTTCTTCCTTCTTGCCGCAGCCGGACAACAAAACACCGGCGACGAGCGCGACGACCAACAACGATATTTGCTTTTTCATGGCTTCTCTCTTCATGGACAAGGAAAAACTACGCTGACTACGCTGCCGACGGCTCGCGTGGCAGCACCAGATTGAGCACGACAGCGAGCACGCCGCACAGGCTGATGCCCTGCAACGAGAAACTGCCGATGGTGACGCCCAGACCGCCGATACCGGTCACCAGCGTCACCGAAACAATGCACAGGTTGCGCGGACTGGCCAGATCGACGCGGCCGTCCATGATCGTCTTGAGGCCGATGCCGGCGATCGAACCGAAGAGCAGCATCATGATACCGCCCATCACCGGCATCGGAATCGTCTGCAGGAAGGCGCCGAATTTGCCGACGAAGGCCATCAGGATGGCAAACACGGCCGCCCAGGTCATCACCACCGGGTTGTAGTTCTTGGTCAGCATCACCGCACCGGTCACTTCGCCGTAGGTCGTCACCGGCGGGCCGCCGAACAGGCCGACGATGTTGACCGCGAGGCCGTCGCCCAACAGCGTGCGATGCAGACCGGGCGATTCGGTGAAGTCCTTGCCGGTCACCGAACTGATGGCCAGGATGCCGCCGACGTGTTCAACGATCGGCGCGATGGCCACCGGAATCATGAACAGGATCGCCGCCATGTTGAATTCAGGCTTGCCGAATTCAGGGATTGCGATCCAGGCCGCTTCCGTCACTTTCGAGAAATCGACGATGCCGAGGAACAGCGAAACGACGTAGCCCACCGCGACGCCGACCAGGATCGGCACCAGCTTGAGCAGCCGCCTGGCACGGATCGCCGTCAGCATCGTTGCCAGCAGCGAAATGGTCGCCACGGCCAGCGACGTGCCGTACGGAACCACCTGCTGATCGCCGGCTTTGCCAGTCGCCATGCTGATCGCGACCTGTGCGAGGCCGAGACCGATCACCATCACCACCGGGCCGATGACGACCGGCGGCAGCAGGCGATGAATGAAATTCACGCCGCGCCATTTGACGAGGCCGGCGGCGACGTAATAGAAGAAGCTGGCCGCCGCCAGCGCGCCCAGCGTCGCCGGCATGCCCCAGGTTTTCACCGAATAGATGACCGGCGCGATGAAGGCGAAGCTGGATCCCAGGTAAATCGGCACCTCACGCTTGGTACATATCTGGAAAATCAGCGTGCCGACGCCAGCGCCGAGCAAGGCCAGACTCGGGTTCAGTCCGGTGAGCAGCGGCACCAGCACCGTCGCGCCGAACGCGACAAAAAGGATCTGCGCGCCGGAGAGCGCCGTTCGCCAAACGGGTTCGTTCACATTCGCCATAGAGTCTCCCTGATTATTGGTTATACGATTATTTGGTGCCGAAAATCTTGTCGCCGGCGTCGCCCAGCCCCGGCATGATGTAACCGATCTCGTTCAAGTGGCTGTCGATTGCCGCCGTATAGACGTCAACGTCCGGATGCGCCTCCTGCAGGGCCTTGATGCCTTCCGGCGCGGCGACCAGCACCAACGCGCGCACCTGCTTGCAGCCGTTGCGCTTCAGCATGTCGATGGTGGCGATCAGCGAACCGCCGGTGGCCAGCATCGGGTCGATGATCATCGCCATGCGTTCGTCGAGCTGGCCGACGAAGCGCTCGAAGTACGGTTCGGGCATCAGCGTTTCGTGGTTGCGCGCGATACCGACGACGCTTACCTTGGCGCTCGGGATCAGGTCCAGCACACCGTCGAGCATGCCCAGCCCGGCGCGCAGGATCGGCACGATGGTCACTTTCTTGCCCTTGATCTGGTCGATTTCGACCGGCCCCGCCCAGCCCTGGATGGTGGTGCGCTCGAGTTCGTAGTCGCGGCACGCCTCGTAGGTCAGCAGGCGAGCCAACTCGGCCGTGAGTTCGCGGAATTTCTTGGTACTGATGTCAACTTCGCGCAAAAGTCCGATTTTATGCTTGACGAGCGGATGGCTGACCTCGACGACGGGCATGGCATTCTCCGGGAAAATGGGGTTGGGATGGCAAACCTTCCAAGGTTACCCGATCTTGCCGAAAAGCGCACCCAAAAAACCGGTCGCGCCAATGAAATCCGTCACTTGCAGACTGTCCGGCGACACAGGAATCCGCCTGCACCGGTCAGCAACCGGCCAGCCGGCGATCGAGGTCAGCGATTCGACGACCCATGCCTCAACTTGACCCGCCACCGCTTTCCCAGAACAATCGGGCCAACACGCAAAGGAGCAGCCACATGCCCGCAACGAAACTCGCCGACCTGGAACTTCCCTCGACCGGCAACAAGACCTTCCGGCTTTCCGGGTTAACGCACGGTTTGCTCGTCATCTATTTCTACCCCAAGGACAGCACGCCCGGCTGCACTACGGAAGCGCAACAGTTTCGCGATCTCTATCCCGATTTTCTGTCGGCCGGCTGTGAAATCGTCGGCGTCTCGCGCGACAGCCTCCGTTCGCACGAGAACTTCAAGGCCAAGCAGAACCTGCCGTTCGAACTCGTTTCCGACGCGGAGGAAGCGCTCTGCTCGCTATTCTCGGTGATCAAGGACAAGAAACTCTACGGCAAGCCGGTGCGCGGCATCGAGCGCAGCACCTTTGTCGTTGACGGGACCGGGACGATCCAGCGCGAGTGGCGCGGAGTCAAGGTTCCGGGGCACGCGCAGGAAGTACTGGATTTCGCGAAATCCCTCGCCACCACCTAAAGTTCGACCCACCAGACGGAGACAGCCCGCTCATGGCCAGAAAAGCCGCAAACCGCAGCGCATCGAAACCCGGCAACGCATCATTGACGAAGATTTTCGTCCTCGACACGAACGTGCTGCTGCACGACCCGACAAGCGTCTATCGCTTCGAGGAGCACGACGTTTTCCTGCCGATCATGACGCTGGAGGAACTCGACAATCACAAGAAAGGGATGTCGGAAGTCTCGAGGAACGCGCGTCAAGTCACGCGGACATTGGACGAGATCGTCAGCAGCCACACCGAAGGTATCGAGAACGGCATCGATCTCGCGGGGCCGTCACGCAAACTGGCGAGCGGAAAGCTCTTCCTGCAAACGATGGCCATCTCCAGCGAGCTGCCGACCGGCCTGCCGACGGCCAAAGCCGACAACCAGATCCTCTCGGTGCTCATCCACCTACAACGCCATCATCCCGAGCGCGCGGTCATCCTAGTGTCGAAAGACATCAACATGCGCATCAAGGCGCGCGCCCTTGGGCTGGAGGCGCAGGACTATTTCAACGACAAGGTTCTGGAAGACACCGACCTGCTCTACACCGGTGCGCGCGAGCTGTCAACGGATTTCTGGGACAAGCACGGCCAGGGCATGGAATCCTGGAAGCAGGAAAGCCGCACCCTGTATCGCGTCAAAGGCCCATTGTGCTCGAAACTGCTGGTCAACGAGTTCATCTACCAGGAAGGCGAACGCCCGCTTTACGCCATCGTGCGCAAGGTCGCCGGGAAGACTGCCGAATTCGAGACGCTGACCGACTATACGCACCCGAAGAACAGCGTCTGGGGCATCACTGCCCGCAACCGGGAACAGAACTTTGCGCTGAACCTGCTCATGGACCCGGAAGTCGATTTCGTCACCCTGCTCGGCCAGGCGGGGACCGGCAAGACTTTGCTGACGCTCGCCGCCGGACTCACTCAGGTGCTTGAAACCAAACGCTATTCGGAAATCATCATGACGCGCGTGACGGTTCCCGTCGGTGAGGACATCGGATTTCTGCCCGGTTCGGAGGAAGAAAAGATGGGGCCGTGGATGGGCGCCCTGGAGGACAACCTGGAGGTGCTCAACAAGACGGACGAGGAGGCCGGCGATTGGGGACGCGCCGCAACGCGCGACCTGATTCGCAACCGGATCAAGATCAAATCGCTCAACTTCATGCGCGGCCGTACCTTCCTCAACAAGTTCCTGATCATCGACGAAGCGCAGAACCTGACGCCGAAGCAGATGAAGACGCTGATCACGCGCGCGGGTCCTGGAACCAAGGTCATCTGCATGGGCAACATCGCGCAAATCGACACACCCTATCTGACCGAAGGCAGTTCCGGCCTGACCTACGTGGTCGATCGCTTCAAGGGTTGGGAACATTCCGGCCATATCACGCTGCAGCGTGGCGAACGCTCCCGTCTCGCGGACCACGCAGCCGAAGTGCTATAATTTGTGGCCCGACTAAGCCGTGTCCCACGACACGGCTTAGTCGTTTTTGCCACCTGGAGAGTCGATTGAAACGACGAGACTTCCTCGCTGCCACGGCAATTCTCTCGTTCCTGGCCTCAGCGCCGGTCGAGGCCGCCAAGAAAGCCACGGCAAAAACGAAGCCAGCCAAAAAAACGCCGGCGAAACCCAACGCAAAAACAGCGGCCAAGAAACCGGTTGCCGCAGCAGTTCCCGAAGTCGTCAACGAACCCGAACCGCAGCCGGAAACCCGCAACGTCATCAGTCTTCCTGACGAACCGGCTCCGCAGTGGCGCACCTACGATATCCGCTCGACCTTCGCCCTGAATGGCATCAAGGGCAAGGCGCGCTTGTGGTTCCCGCTGGCCCAGTACAAGGACACGCCGTGGGCGCGTTCGCTCGGCCATAGTTGGCAGGGTAACTTCGTCAGTGCCGGCATCTATCGCGACCCGGTCGCCGAGATGGAGGTCTTTTTTGCCGACTGGGCGGAAGGTGTATCCGATCCCCAACTGCAGATCGTCAGCCAGGTCGCCACGCAAGACCGCCACTTCGACATCACGCGCCGTGGCGCAATGGCAGAACGAACCGAAGTTCTCCGCCGTTGCCTGCAATCGACCGACCTCGTATCCACTGACGACATCGTCCGCCGCACGGCCGAACGCGCCATCAGCCGCATCAGGGATCCGTTGGCGCAGGGCAAGGCCATCTACGAATGGGTAGTCGAGAACACGAGCTACGACCCGCTGATGAAACGCGTCGGCAATACCAACATCGGCGCCATGCTCGAGAGCGGCAATCTGTTCGGCCGCAGCGCCGACATTGCCCTGCTGTTCGTCGCGCTCTGCCGATCGATCGGCATTCCGGCACGACCGGTGTTCGGCCTGCGCATCGACGGTTCACGTCTTTTCGGTAGCCTTGGCGCCAGCGGCAACCTCAGCGAAGCGCAACAATGTCGTGCCGAGTTCTACACGCCAGGCTACGGCTGGATCCCGGTCAATCCCGCCGATGTCGGCAAGGCCATTCACGACGAAAAACTGAGCGCCGGCGATCCGAAGCTGACCGTGCTGAAGAAATTGCTGTTCGGCTTCTGGGAAATGAACTGGATCGGCTTCAACGCCGCGCTGGACGTCAGCTTGCGCGGCTCGAACGGAGCCCCCCTTCCCTTCCTCGTCTATCCCGCCGTGGAAGCAGCGGACGGCCGATTCGACAGTCTCGACGCCGACCATCTGAACTACAACGTCACGGCGAGTCGCTCCGAACTTTACTGAGGGCCGCTGCTCGCCCAGAGGAAATTCGCAGCCGACCGACTAATACGCTCCGGGATTGGCGAAATTCTCAAAGCGCGTGTACTCGCCCAGGAACGTCAGGCGCACCATGCCGATCGGCCCGTTCCGCTGCTTGCCGATGATGATTTCGGCGCTACCCTTATCCGGCGTGTCGGGGTTATACACTTCGTCGCGGTAGATGAACATGATTACATCGGCATCCTGCTCAATAGCGCCTGATTCGCGCAGATCGGACATCACCGGGCGCTTGTTCGGCCGCTGCTCAAGCGACCGATTCAGCTGCGAAAGCGCGATCACTGGCACGCTCAGCTCCTTGGCCAATCCCTTAAGCGAGCGCGAAATCTCCGAAATCTCGGTCGCCCGGTTCTCGCCGCCGCCGTTCGCCGACGACATCAGCTGCAAATAGTCGATGATGATCAGCCCCAGTTTGCCGCACTGCCGGTGCAGGCGACGAGCGCGTGCGCGCAGGTCGATCGGATTCAGCGCCGGCGTCTCATCGATATATAAAGGCGCTTCGTGCATCTTGCCCAAAGCGAACGACAGGCGCGACCACTCGTCGTCGTTCAAGCGCCCAGTGCGCACTCGATGCGCATCGAGCCGACCGACCGAAGACAGCATGCGCATCGCCAGTTGCGCGCCACCCATTTCCATCGAAAACACTGCCACCGGCAGTCCAACCTCGATCGCCACGTGCTCACCCATGTTCAAGGCAAACGAAGTTTTCCCCATCGACGGCCGACCGGCCACGATCAGCAGGTCGCCTGGCTGGAGTCCGGATGTCTTCGCATCGAGATCGTTATAGCCGGTCGGCACCCCGGTGATTTCCGACGGATTGTCCCGGTCGTGGAGCTCCTGGATTCGCTCGACAACCTGCGTCAGGAGCGGGTTGATGTGCTGAAACCCGGTCTGTTCGACGGAAACCGCCTTCCGCGATGGCAAACACCTTGGCTTCAGCCTCGTCAAGCAGTTGCTTCGGATCGCGCCCCAATGGGTTGAAAGCACTCCCGGCGATTTCATCGCCTGCCGTCACCAGCTGGCGCAGAATCGCCCGCTCGCGAACGATTTCGGCATAACGCCGGATATTGGCGGCCGATGGTGTATTCGCCGCCAGTTCCCCAAGGTAAGCCAATCCGCCGGTATCGCTTCCTTCACCTGCCTGATCGAGGCTTTCAGCAACCGTGATCACATCGACGGGTTTGCTCCGTTCCAGCAGCTTGCGAATCTGCCGGTAAATCCGCTTGTGCTCATCGCGATAGAAATCGTCTTCGCCCACCAGATCGGCGATCTTGTCGAATGCCGCGTTGTCGAGCAGCAAGCCGCCGAGTACCGACTGTTCAGCCTCAATCGAATGCGGCGGAATGCGCAGACTGGCAACCGCCGGATCAACTGAAGAGTTCTTCTGGAATTTCGAATTCGCGGAATTGAACGATTTGGCCATATGACTTTCGTGACCTGAAGCAGATTGGGCGAAGGAAGAAGTCTACCCGGAGAATACGACAGACCAAAACAAAAAAGCCTTGCTTTCGGCAAGGCTTTTTCTCCGCTAACAACGCGGCAAAGAATACGCTTACTGTTCGCCGACCACAGCAACCTTGATGGTCGCGAGCACATCGGTATGAAGCGAAACTTCCAGCGAAGATTCACCGACAACCTTGAGCGGCCCCATCGGCATGCGGATGTCCGACTTCTCGACATCGAAACCGAGCGCCTTGAGGCCATCGGCCACATCATGATTCGTCACTGAACCGAACAGACGTCCGTCAACCCCCGCCTTGCGGGCCACGGTGACCACGACTCCCTCGAGCTTCGCGGCGAACGCCTGGGCTTCGACCAGTTTCTCGGCCGCGGCTTTCTCAAGTTCAGCGCGCTTGGCCTCGAACTCCTTCATTGCTACCGGCGTAGCACGCTTGGCCTTGCCTTGTGGAATCAGGAAATTACGAGCGTAACCATCCTTAACCTTGACGAGATCGCCCAGGTTACCGAGATTGACGACCTTCTCCATCAGAATAATTTGCATCGTCGTTTCCTCGATTATTGGTGGTTATCGGTGTAAGGCAACAGTGCCAGGAAGCGGGCACGCTTGATGGCGACAGACAGCAGGCGCTGATAGCCCGCCTTCGTACCGGTCAGACGAGCCGGCATGATCTTCGCGTTCTCAGCGATGTATTCCTTAAACAGATCGACATCCTTGTAATCGATGCCATCCATCTTCTCCGCCGTGAAACGGCAGAACTTGCGGCGCTTGAACAACCCGCTACCGCGCTTTTTGACGTTCTTGTCATCCTTCTTCTTGAAGAACCTAGCCATTTTGATTTCCTTCTACAAATTCAATCGTTGTTATGTGCAATCTCAGCTGCTTGCTGTTCTGACTCTTGGCGGCGAAAAAACCGGCTACCCGAATCTGAGACCCAGGCGTTGCGGCTTGAAGCCACCCAGCCACATCACCTAATCCGATGGCCTGAATATCGCACTCAACTTGCCGCTCCAGGCCCGCTTCCATCTGCCGCGATTGATGCCGAATGACACATTCCGTCACTGGCACGGCCGCCGGGGTAAAACGTCGCGCTTTAAGCTCGATCAGGACTCCAGTCAGTTCAACGCGATTCAGCTGAGCCTCGACAATCAGCTCGCAGCCGCTTCGCTGGCATCGGCCGCAGGCTCTTCCTGCACAGCTGTCAGCATCGACTTCGACTTGTCTTCCTTCATCATCGGTGAAGGCGTCGTCACAGCACGTTTCATCTTGATGGTCAGGTGGCGCAGCACTGCGTCGTTGAACTTGAAGCCATGCTCAAGCTCAGCGAGCACTTCACCATTACATTCGATATTCATCAGCACATAGTGAGCCTTGTGCAACTTCTGAATGGGGTAAGCCAATTGTCAACGTCCCCAATCCTCAAGGCGGTGAACTTGCCCGCCGTGCGAGGTCACGAGCGTTTTGTAACGCTCAACCATCGCGGGCACCTGTTCGCTCTGGTCCGGATGGACGATAAAGACGATCTCATAATGACGCATGAACACTCCTTACGGTTTAAGCCCCCCGCCATGCTAACGGTGGGGCAAGGTGGAAAAGCCGAGTATTATAGCGAATGAATCGCTTTGGAATCAACGGCTTTCAAAATCATATCGTAAGGACTATCCAGCGTTCGCTGCCTTAACTCCCAACCGACAGGCGGCCAACGACTTGCCCAGCCACACTAATCCTTGCGTTGTTCGATGACGACTCCTCCAAGTCCGACTCATCCAAAACCTCGTCTTCGAACAACGGATTGTCGCACTTGAGTCGAACATCCCCCTTGATTCCGCGCTGCACACGTCGAACCACGAACCGATCGCCAATCTGGAATACAAAAACCCCGTTTGCTTGAATACGCCGAACTCTCGGATCGTACAAAACAGCATCACCGCTGTTCACATAGGGCGCCATGTCGTCGCTTGAAACCTGCAGCATCCTCACATCCTTCGGCAAACCCATGCTCCGCAACGTTTCGGGCAGCGTGTACCAAGAGTACCCGCCAAGACTCCCCTCTTCATGCATATCAACCATGACGTAGTTCTCGTCGATGACATGCGTATCCTTGCCGCTATCACCCACTACCAGCTGCTCGACAGTCGTCCCCAGAATATCGGCGATCTCAGGCAGACGTGACAACTCCGGAACTCCGTCGCCTTTCAGCCAATTTGCCGCCGTGTTCTGACTCACGCCAAAAAGCTCGGCAACACCCACGACGCGCCCATAACCAGACGGAATGGCGCCGCGCCTATCGAGCGCCGCATTGAGATTCTCTGCAAACTGCTTTCGAAAGATCTTCTGTTTGGAAGATCGCTCATCGGAATCGCCAAAACGAACAACTGTATTCATCGAACCATACTCACATTAGGCCTCGTCCGGCGGAATCACCGAACTCGCAGAACATAAATAAACGCCCCTTACCGCAAGGCGACCCAAAACCATCTACCCACCTGCCCGCAGACAACCACAAATTGTCTTCTCAAACAGCCCAAGAGCGATTGTGCTCTAAGCAAACCGGCACAACAAGGAGGTTCACCGCTTTGTCGTATGAAAATCAGACTAGCCATTTACCCCCTGATCAAACCTTCTTGCCAGGAACAACGCCAATGGCCAATAGGTACTGAGCCCTTGAAAGCGACGTCAAATCTGTTGACATACCTTTGGGCATCCTTATAATGCGGCCTTCTTCGACGTCGCAAGCAGCTCTCGCGACAAAGAAGGCGCGTAGCTCAGCTGGTTAGAGCACCACCTTGACATGGTGGGGGTCGTTGGTTCGAGTCCAATCGCGCCTACCAAACATTAAAGCCAGAGCGAGCCTCTGGCTTTTTTCATTCCTGGGGTCGATATATGCCGGTTATCACACTACCCGATGGCTCTCAACGCGAGTTCTCACAACCGGTAACTATCGCCGAAATCGCACAGAGCATTGGCGCCGGCTTGGCCCGCGCCGCCTTGGCGGGCAAAGTCAACGGAGTCCTAGTGGACACTTCCTTCCGCGTAGAGAAGGACGCGCAGGTTGGCATCATCACAGAACGAGACCCTGAGGGCCTGGAGGTCATTCGCCATTCAACCGCCCATTTGCTCGCCTACGCTGTCAAGGAATTGTTCCCCGAAACTCAAGTCACGATCGGGCCGGTCATCGAAAACGGTTTCTATTACGACTTCGCGCTTGGGCGCGCTTTCACCCCGGACGACCTCGTTGCGATCGAAAAGCGAATGTCAGATATCGCAAAGCGAGACCTTCCGGTTACCCGTGAAGTATGGAAACGCGACGAAGCAACCGCGTTCTTCAAGTCGATTGGTGAACATTACAAGGCCGAATTGATCGCAGCCATTCCCGACGAACAGGAAGTCTCGCTCTATCGCGAAGGCGCTTTCGTCGACCTGTGCAGAGGACCGCACGTACCGTCCACCGGCAAACTTAAGGTATTCAAGCTAATGAAAGTCGCCGGCGCCTACTGGCGTGGCGACCACCGCAACGAGCAACTTCAGCGCATCTACGGGACCGCTTGGGCCAAAAAGGAAGACCAAGAGGCCTACCTGACCATGCTGGACGAGGCTGAGAAGCGCGATCATCGTCAACTGGGTCGCCAACTCGATCTTTTCCACCTGCAAGACGAAGCCCCAGGCATGATCTTCTGGCACCCCAAGGGCTGGTCGCTCTGGCAGCAGGTCGAACAATACATGCGTTGCGTTTACCAGAACAACGGCTATCTCGAAGTGAAGTGCCCGCAGATCATTGACCGTTCATTGTGGGAAAAGACTGGACACTGGCAGAACTATCGGGAAAACATGTTCACGACCGAATCGGAAAAGCGCGATTACGCGATCAAGCCGATGAATTGCCCCGGCCACGTACAAATCTTCAATGCCGGACTGCGCAGCTACCGCGACCTACCCCTACGCTATGGTGAATTCGGCTCCTGTCACCGCAACGAGCCCTCGGGAGCGCTGCACGGCATCATGCGCGTACGTGGTTTCACACAAGATGACGGCCACATCTTCTGCACCGAAGATCAGATCCAGTCTGAGGTGACCGCCTTCAACGCACTGTTGAAGCGTGTTTACGCCGACTTTGGTTTTCACGAAATCGCAGTCAAGCTGGCCCTACGCCCTGCTCCCGACAAACGTCTCGGCTCGGACGAAATCTGGGACAAGGCGGAGAATGCTCTCCGTGAAGCCCTGCGCGCATCCGGATTGTCATGGGACGAACTGCCCGGCGAAGGCGCTTTCTACGGACCCAAGATCGAATTCCACATCAAGGACTCGATAGGCCGCTCATGGCAATGCGGCACTGTGCAGGTCGACTACTCGATGCCCGGCAGGCTTGGCGCCGAGTATGTCGGTGAGGATAACGCGCGTCACGTGCCCGTCATGCTGCACCGCGCCATTCTTGGCTCGCTTGAACGCTTCATCGGCATCCTGATCGAGAACTGGGCTGGCGCTCTGCCGCTATGGCTGGCACCGCAGCAAGCCGTCGTGCTGAATATCTCCGAAAAGCACGCAGATTATGCGGAACAAGTGGCACAAGCTCTGCGCGTGGCTGGATTCCGCGCCGAGAGCGATTTGCGCAACGAAAAAATTACCTATAAAATACGAGAACATAGCTTGAATAAGTTGCCATACCAGATCGTTGTGGGCGATAAGGAAATGGCAGCAAATCTGGTTGCCGTGCGTACACGCGGTGGTCAGGATCTCGGGCAAATGCCAATCGAGACACTGATCGAGCAACTTCGTAAAGAAGTCGCAGCGCGAAGTGGCACGGCTTAATTTTTGTCAGGACAAGGAGCGAAACCATCGCACTGCAAAAGGCGCAACGCGTTAACGAGGAAATTAACGCCCCTGAAATTCGACTGGTAGGTGCCGACGGAGAGGCTCTCGGCATCATGAGTGTTCGCCAAGCTTTGCTGCTTGCTGAAGAAGCAGGGGTTGATCTCGTGGAGATTGCCCCGATGGCACAACCTCCTGTTTGCCGGATCATGGATTACGGCAAGTTCAAATATCAGGAGCAAAAGCGGCAGCACGAACAAAAACTCAAGCAGAAGCAGGTGCAGGTCAAGGAAATCAAATTCCGCCCAGGGACTGACGAGAACGATTACCAGATCAAGTTACGCAGCATGCTTCGGTTCTTGCAGGAAGAAGACAAAGTCAAAGTCACTTTGCGTTTCCGTGGTCGTGAGATGGCACATCAGGAAATTGGAATGCGTCAGATCGAGCGAATCAAAATCGACCTACAGGACTTTGCCACAGTTGAGCAAATGCCGAAGATGGAAGGACGTCAGATGGTGATGGTTCTGGCGCCGAGCAGGAAGAAGTAACAGCAATCGCAACACCGTAGTCACCATAAGTGGTTTCAGGTAACAAAGCGCTTCCGCCGGAAGCCACCTGCTCCCACATTAAGAAGGAGCATTCAATGCCCAAGATGAAGACCAAGAGTGGCGCCAAAAAGCGCTTCAAGGTCAGCGCAAGTGGTCGCGTCAAACGCGGCCAAGCGTTCAAACGTCATATTCTGACCAAGAAAACCACTAAAGCCAAGCGTCATTTGCGAGGCGTGACCGGAGTGCATGACTCCGACAAGGCCATGGTTCGCGCCATGATGCCTTACGCGTAAGGAGATAGACAATGCCTCGAGTAAAACGTGGTGTAACGGCGCGTGCGCGCCATAAGAAGATTTTTGAACTGGCAAAGGGTTATCGTGGCCGTCGCAAGAACGTATACCGCATCGCCAAACAGGCGGTGATGAAGGCCGGTCAATATGCATATCGCGATCGTCGCCAAAGAAAGCGCCAATTCCGCACTTTGTGGATTGCGCGGATCAATGCGGCAGCCCGTGAAGTTGGACTTAAGTACAGCACCTTCATGAACGGACTCAAGAAGGCACAGATTGAAGTTGACCGTAAAGTGCTGGCTGATCTCGCTGTTTTCGACAAACCGGCATTTGCTGCACTGGCAGTTCAAGCCAAAGCTCAACTCAAAGCCTAATTGTAAGCGTGTCAAAAAAGGAGGCTTGCGCCTCCTTTTTTTTCGGTAACTTGGTAGATACTCATGCAGAACCTTGATCAAATAGCACAAGACGCTGCAGTTGCGTTCGCGGCGACTGATAACCCCGACGCGCTTGAGCAAATCAAGGCGCGCTTTCTCGGCAAGGCCGGCCAGATTACTGAGTTGCTCAAAGGACTAGCCAAGTTGCCACCTGAGGAGCGGAAGTCGGCCGGCGCAGCTATCAACAGAGCAAAAGAGGCGATCGAGTCCTCCCTAAATGCTCGACGTAATCATTTGAGGCGCCTTGCCCTAGAAAACCGGCTATCCGAGGAATCGCTCGACGTCACATTGCCAGGGCGAGGAGAAACCAAAGGCGGGTTGCATCCTGTCACCAAAACCTTGGAACGAATAGAGGCCTTGTTCCGATCAATCGGTTTTGAGGTAGCCGACGGACCGGAGATTGAAGCAGACTTCCAGAATTTCACCGCGCTGAATACTCCCGAGGATCACCCGGCGCGCTCGATGCATGACACGTTCTATCTACAGAACCAGGACGGCAGCGTGGCCGAGGGGATTCTGTTGCGTACGCACACAAGTCCAATTCAGGTGCGCTACATGCAAGCCCACGTAGCGAAGTATGCACATTTGGAGACGATGCCGGAAATCCGCATTATCGCCCCTGGTCGCGTCTATCGTGTTCAACTCTGACGCAACACATTCGCCCATGTTTCATCAGGTTGAAGGCCTCTGGATTGGCGAAGACGTTAGCTTTTCCGACCTGAAGGGCGTCGTTGCCGACTTCCTGCGCCGCTTCTTTGAAAGCGATGATTTACAGGTGCGATTCCGCCCGTCATTCTTCCCCTTCACCGAACCGTCGGCGGAAATCGATGTTGCATTCATGAATGGGCCTCTTAAAGGCCGCTGGCTTGAAATAGCCGGGTGCGGCATGGTTCATCCAAACGTCTTGCGTCATGTCGGCATAGATCCCGAGAAATATCTGGGATTCGCCTTCGGCATGGGGCCGGATCGCTTGACTATGCTGCGCTATGGGGTCAATGACTTGCGCCTCTTCTTCGACGGCGACCTGCGCTTCCTGCGTCAATTCGTTTGATGGTTTTTGGTGATACGGATCATCCATGAAATTCTCTGAATCCTGGCTTCGCTCTTTTGTAAACCCTTCGGTTCATGGAAGCGACTTTTCTCACCTTCTCACAATGGCAGGCCTTGAGGTTGAAGAAGAAGAAACAGTTGCCCCCTACTTTGACAAGGTCGTCGTTGCTCGCGTACTTGAAGTCGACAAACACCCGGATGCCGATCGTCTCAACGTGTGCCGTGTTGATGCAGGTCTCCCGTCGCCATTGCAGATAGTCTGTGGAGCCCCAAACGTGGTGCCTGGCCAACGGGTGCCTTGCGCGTTGCCAGGCGCAATTCTTCCCGGCGACTTCCAGATAAAGGTTGCCAAAGTCCGAGGTATCGAATCGACTGGAATGTTGTGTTCCGCTAAAGAGCTAGGGATTTCGGACGATGCCTCAGGCCTTCTCGTCTTGGCGTCTGACGCCCCGATAGGTCAGAGTATCCGCCAACATCTTGACCTCGACGACCGCTCCCTGACCCTGAAATTAACGCCGAATCGAGCTGATTGCTTATCCATAACCGGAATCGCTCGCGAAGTCGCAGCGCTCACCAATAGTGCCGTAACTTTTCCGGAGATTACGGATGTCGTTGCTCAAACTGAAACAAGGCGCGCCGTCGTTCTTGACGCTCCGGAAGCCTGTCCGTTTTACTGTGGGCGAGTCATTTCCGGTGTCGATGCGAGAGTTTCAACACCAGACTGGATGAAACAACGCTTGGAACGTAGCGGTATCCGGTCGATATCTGCACTGGTGGATATTACCAACTATGTGATGCTTGAACAGGGACAGCCACTACACGCCTTCGACAACGCAAAGCTGGAGGGGTCAATTCACGCTCGGATGGCGTCAAAAGGCGAAACGATTCGCCTTTTGAATGAACAGACACTGGAACTTCAAGACGATGTCCTGCTTATCTCGGACGATGCGCGGGCAGTCGCGATGGCCGGCATCATGGGAGGAGAAAGCAGCGGGATCACATTGGACACACAGGAAATATTCCTCGAGTCCGCTTTCTTCGCTCCGAAAGCAATTGCCGGCCGAGCTCGACGTTATGGTTTTGTGTCCGACGCATCTCACCGCTTCGAGCGCGGCGTGGACTTCGGAAACACGCGACGCGCTTTAGAGCGAGCAACCCGACTGATTCTCGACATTTGTGGTGGAATTGCCGGCCCGGTCAGCGAAGCGAAAGCTATTCTCCCAAAACGATCCCCTGTCCGCCTTCGTCTGCAACGACTCGCCAAGGTCGTCGGAATCGATTTTTCAGAGGAAATCGTTTCAGGGCTCCTGTCGCACCTGGGCCTAAGCTACAGCCTTGAGAACGGCGACTTCATTGTTTGCCCGCCGACATATCGATTCGACATCGAAATAGAAGAGGATTTGATCGAAGAAATCGTCCGGTTGCACGGATACGACTCGATTCCAACGCGCTTGCCACTCGCTCAACTTGCGATGCTTCCGCAAACGGAAGCAACTCGCCCAATCACCCGGGTCAGGCAACTACTAGCGGATAGAGGATTCCAGGAAGTCGTCAACTTTGCATTTGTCGAGGAAACTTGGGAGTCCGATTTCGCAGGCAATAACGCACCGATTCGTTTAGCCAATCCAATCGCAACTCAAATGTGCGTAATGCGCTCAACATTGATCGGTGGGTTGATCGCCAACGTGTCCACGAACCTGAAACGAAAGCAGAGCAGAGTTCGTGTCTTTGAAACTGGACGCTGTTTCTTCCGCGACACTCCAGGCAATCCCGTACCGGGATTCCATCAACCGTTGAAAATTGCAGGACTGGCTTACGGCAGCGCACTCCCTGAACAGTGGGGGGAACACTCGCGCAATGTCGATTTCTTTGATATCAAGGCCGAAGTTGAGCTTCTTCTCGCACCGGCGACCGCACAGTTCGAAAGAGTTAACCATCCAGCTTTTCACCCAGGACGGTGTGCTTGCATCAAGATTGATGGAACGACCGTAGGTGTACTTGGAGAAATCCATCCGGAATGGATGCAAAAATATGAACTCCCAACGGCACCTGTCGTATTCGAGATCGACTTAGCAATTCTGCTGAAGGCAGAAACTCCGGTGTTCTCGGAAGTTTCCCGACAGCCTTACGCCGTCCGCGATCTGGCGATACTGGTTCGACCAAAAAATCGAATTGCAGCAGCTCATGGACGGTCTGGGAACCAACAAACCGCCTATCGTCCAGGACATCCGATTGTTCGACATCTACACCGGAAAAGGCGTTGAGCCAGGTAAGAAAAGCCTTGCCTTCCGTATAGTTATGCAAGATACTCAAAGGACTTTGCTAGACGTGGAGGTTGATGCTGCAGTTCAGGAATTGATCGTTTACTTGCAGCAATCCTTCGCTGCACAACTCCGCGTCTGATGGGAATAATAAGACATGACGCTTACGAAAGCAGAACTCGCTGATTTGCTATTTGAGAAAGTCGGTCTCAATAAACGCGAAGCCAAAGACATGGTCGAGGCTTTTTTTGAAGAAGTTCGAAACGCACTTGAACGCGGCGACGGAGTAAAGCTCTCCGGATTTGGCAACTTTCAGTTGCGCGACAAACCACAACGCCCAGGGCGAAATCCGAAAACAGGGGAAGAAATTCCGATAACCGCTCGACGTGTAGTCACGTTCCATGCCAGCCAGAAGCTTAAAGGCGAAGTTGAATTGACTTACGATGGAACCGAATCCTAAAGACACTAGCAAGGAGCCGTTACCGCCCATTCCGGCAAAACGCTACTTCACGATCGGTGAGGTCAGCGAACTTTGCGGTGTCAAACCGCACGTACTTCGCTACTGGGAGCAGGAGTTCACTCAGCTGAAACCGGTAAAACGGCGCGGCAATCGTCGCTATTACCAGCATCACGAAGTACTTCTGGTGCGACGAATAAGGGAGTTACTCTACAACCAAGGATTTACGATCAGCGGAGCACGAAGCCGCCTAGACGATTCTGTAGTCGAAGAGAAGCCTTCGGCGTTCACTCCTGAAGTATTGCGAAGAGAGCTCCTGAATATTGTCGAACTGCTTCGTTTTTGAGACAAGTACACTATTCTCGGTTATAATTTAAGGCTGTCGGGGCGTAGCGCAGCCTGGTAGCGCACTTGCATGGGGTGCAAGGGGTCGCGAGTTCGAATCCCGCCGCCCCGACCAAAGAAAACAGCAGTAAAATCAGGTAGATACAAGCAGAGAGGCCGATCTTTCGATCGGCCTTTTTGTTTGGATTTTTAGAATTTCTCTCTGTACCACAACAAAACTACAACAAACGGGCGCGCTGCCCGCACCAAATAAAAAGCCGGGAACACGTCCCGGCTTAGCCTTTCTAATTCTTCTGTTCGTCCGATCAATCGGCTTCTAGGTATTCCCATGGAGCTAGCACGTCACCTTGCGGTCCTTAACCCATTCTTCCAAGTCATCAATCTTGTAATCGTCCAAAGCGTTCGTATACGTGTTGATGACGTGGTACTTACCGCAATTGCTCTCCATCCTGCTACCAGGGCGCGCCTTGCACAGCTTCCGCGGGAAAGGTTCTTTCGCCAGCTTACGGTTAATGCGGGCGATCAATGCGCGCTCTGACACTGGCACTTTCTTTTGCTCACTCATTTGCTACACCTCACTTGTAGTTGTTGGTAACTTCAATATAGTGTGTATTTGTGATTATGCAAGGATGAGAATATGTGAATGTGTGCGTGAGATAAGTTAGCGATAAAAAGAGGCCCGGTTATGCACCGGGCCAAACATGAAAACAACAACGCATTCTTCTCAGTGCAGACTCACCGCCTCGCACGCCATAGTCGATGGCACGCGCCAGACCGCTGCCGTCGGCCGTTCTGACCCGCTGTCCTCGCCAATCTTGACGAGATCACGACCACAGGCACCGCACGTGCAGGATTCGGGTTCGTGCCGGTGTTCGATGCGCGGCAATTCGGGCGGCAGCGGATTGCGGCCACGGCGTTTGTGCGTACGCGGCGCATCGGTCGGAGTCTGCTCTTCCACGAGTTCGGCATCGATCGCCGCGCCATCCTCGTCGGAAGTCTCGAGAAACAGATCGCGCTGTTCGGCGGTCAGCGCTTCGCTCTTGCAGCCGAAGCGGATTCGCTTCAGGCAAGCGAACTCGAGGGTGAGTTGCTGGATCTTCAGGTCACGCCGTTTGAGTTCGGCGTCGAGGGCGGCAAGCTGCGTTCGCAAGGCGTTGATCTCTGCCTGAACCAGGGCTGGATCAGCGGCTTCTTGGGCCGGTTCAGCGATCCGGCCAATTACGCTCGGTCGCCGCAACTGGCTCTTTACCGGCTCGGAACGTGCTGGCTCACGCGCCGCTGCGATCCAGAGTCTGCTCGCCATCGCCAAGCTCAACGATCTCGAACCGCTTGCCTGGCTGAAGGACACGCTCGAAAAATTGCCGACCTGGCTCTACAGCAGGATCGACGAGTTGCTGCCGCTCCGGGCCGTCGCTTCTACGTAGAACCGTTGGCAACGTGGCGCCGTAGGACGCTTACACAAGACTTAAGGCACTGGGCTGTTGAGCGCTTGGAGCTTGGAGTCGTTAACGACGAAGCCCCGCATTGAGTGATTCGATGCGGGGCTTTTGGTGTTGGGGAGCCTGGCGGTGACCTACTTTCACACACGGTTGGTGCACTATCATCGGCGCGACGTTGTTTCACGGTCCTGTTCGAGATGGGAAGGGGTGGGTCCAACGTGCTATGGCCGCCAAGCATAACTTGTCCGTATCGGTGTTCTGATACGCAAAATGGGAAGAAGGGTTTTGTGGGTTGTGATTGTTTTGTTGAGTTGCTGCTTAAGGTTATAGGATCAAGCCGCACGGGCAATTAGTACTGGTTAGCTTAACGCATTACTGCGCTTCCACACCCAGCCTATCAACGTCGTGGTCTTCGACGACCCTTCAGGGGGCTCGAGGCCCCGGGGAAATCTTATCTTGAGGCGAGTTTCACGCTTAGATGCTTTCAGCGTTTATCTCTTCCAGACTTAGCTACCCGGCGATACAACTGGCGTCATAACCGGTACACCAGAGGTCTGTCCACTCCGGTCCTCTCGTACTAGGAGCAGGTCCCCTCAAATTTCCAGCGCCCACGGCAGATAGGGACCAAACTGTCTCACGACGTTTTAAACCCAGCTCACGTACCACTTTAAATGGCGAACAGCCATACCCTTGGGACCGGCTACAGCCCCAGGATGTGATGAGCCGACATCGAGGTGCCAAACACCGCCGTCGATATGAACTCTTGGGCGGTATCAGCCTGTTATCCCCAGAGTACCTTTTATCCGTTGAGCGATGGCCCTTCCATACAGAACCACCGGATCACTATGACCTACTTTCGTATCTGCTCGACTTGTGGGTCTCGCAGTCAAGCACGCTTATGCCATTGCACTATTAGCACGATGTCCGACCGTACCTAGCGTACCTTCGTACTCCTCCGTTACTCTTTGGGAGGAGACCGCCCCAGTCAAACTGCCTACCATGCACGGTCCCAGACCTGGATTCACAGGCCATGGTTAGAACCTCAAACAAACCAGGGTGGTATTTCAAGGATGGCTCCATGAGAACTAGCGTCCTCACTTCAAAGCCTCCCACCTATCCTACACAGACCGGTTCAAAGTCCAATGCAAAGCTACAGTAAAGGTTCATGGGGTCTTTCCGTCTAGCCGCGGGGAGATTGCATCTTCACAAACATTTCAACTTCGCTGAGTCTCGGGAGGAGACAGTGTGGCCATCGTTACGCCATTCGTGCAGGTCGGAACTTACCCGACAAGGAATTTCGCTACCTTAGGACCGTTATAGTTACGGCCGCCGTTTACCGGGGCTTCGATCAAGAGCTTGCACCCCATCACTTAACCTTCCGGCACCGGGCAGGCGTCACACCCTATACGTCCACTTTCGTGTTTGCAGAGTGCTGTGTTTTTATTAAACAGTCGCAGCCACCATTTCACTGCAACCCTTTCGGCCTTCGCGAGTGAATCGCTACAACCTACCAGGGCGCACCTTTTCCCGAAGTTACGGTGCTAATTTGCCGAGTTCCTTCTCCCGAGTTCTCTCAAGCGCCTTAGAATTCTCATCCTGCCCACCTGTGTCGGTTTGCGGTACGGTCTCTCTGTAACTGAAGCTTAGAGGCTTTTCTTGGAAGCATGGTATCAATCACTTCGCGGTCAAAGACCACTCGTTGTCACGCCTCATCTAAAGCCCGGCGGATTTGCCTACCAGGCACGACTACACGCTTGAACCGGGACGTCCAACACCCGGCTGACCTAACCTTCTCCGTCCCCCCATCGCATTACAAAGAGGTACTGGAATATTAACCAGTTTCCCATCGACTACGCTTTTCAGCCTCGCCTTAGGGGCCGACTCACCCTGCGCCGATGAACGTTGCGCAGGAAACCTTGGGCTTTCGGCGAGGGAGCTTTTCACTCCCTTTATCGCTACTCATGTCAGCATTCGCACTTCTGATACCTCCAGCATCCGTTACCAGACACCTTCAACGGCCTACAGAACGCTCTCCTACCATATGTACGCTCCCTTTAATTCACTCATGTGTGCGATCTCACCCATCATCGCGTCAAACTGACGCAACCAGTGAGTGAAGGGCTTTGGTCTCCACGTAACTTGCTGCGCAAGTTAGTGTCGCCCAAGCTTTTCTTCGAATGAATTAAAGTGGAACGTACATATCCGCGATTTCGGTGCATAGTTTGAGCCCCGTTACATCTTCCGCGCAGGACGACTCGACCAGTGAGCTATTACGCTTTCTTTAAAGGATGGCTGCTTCTAAGCCAACCTCCTGGCTGTCTAAGCCTTCCCACCTCGTTTCCCACTTAACTATGGCTTGGGGACCTTAATCGGCGGTCTGGGTTGTTTCCCTCTTGACACCGGACGTTAGCACCCGATGTCTGTCTCCCACGCTCGCACTCTTCGGTATTCGGAGTTTGCATAGGTTTGGTAAGTCGCGATGACCCCCTAGCCTAAACAGTGCTCTACCCCCGAAGGTGATACGTGAGGCACTACCTAAATAGTTTTCGGAGAGAACCAGCTATTTCCAAGTTTGTTTAGCCTTTCACCCCTATCCACAGCTCATCCCCTAACTTTTCAACGTTAGTGGGTTCGGACCTCCAGTGCGTGTTACCGCACCTTCATCCTGGCCATGGATAGATCACTTGGTTTCGGGTCTACACCCAGCAACTCGTCGCCCTTATCAGACTCGGTTTCCCTACGCCTCCCCTATCCGGTTAAGCTCGCTACTGAATGTAAGTCGCTGACCCATTATACAAAAGGTACGCAGTCACCCCTGCACGAAGAACCCTCCGGGTCCTTCGCCTGCACAGATCTATTTCATCTTTGCTGTCCTTTTGCGGCGCGCTGCGCGCTCCGCGAAAGAACCCCGAAGACTCTTTGTGCAGGGGCTCCCACTGTTTGTATGCATGCGGTTTCAGGATCTATTTCACTCCCCTCCCGGGGTTCTTTTCGCCTTTCCCTCACGGTACTGGTTCACTATCGGTCGATTACGAGTATTTAGCCTTGGAGGATGGTCCCCCCATGTTCAGACAGGGTTTCTCGTGCCCCGCCCTACTTGTCGCAAGCTCAGTACCATGACCGGGTTTTCGCGTACGGGGCTATCACCCACTACGGCGCGACTTTCCAGACGCTTCCGCTAACGCAGTCATTATCACTTGCAGGCTGCTCCCATTTCGCTCGCCACTACTTTGGGAATCTCGGTTGATTTCTTTTCCTCCGGCTACTTAGATGTTTCAGTTCGCCGGGTTCGCTTCGCACGCCTATGTATTCAGCGTGCGATACTCCTTGCGGAGTGGGTTTCCCCATTCGGACATCTCCGGATCAAAGCTTCATTGCCAGCTCCCCGGAGCTTTTCGCAGGCTTGCACGTCCTTCTTCGCCTGTAATCGCCAAGGCATCCACCACATGCACTTATTCGCTTGATCCTATAACCTTGAGCTCTCTTGCGAGATCTGTCAGCTACAGGCAACTCATTTGTGCAATCCCTTGCTCTCCGCAAGGGATCGATGCAATCACAACCGTATCGCTGGCTTTTAGCTTGTCGGCTACCAGCGATACAACCTTCTTCCATTTTGTTAAAGAGCACAAACTCCGTAAGGAGTGAGGAGTGAGGAGTGAGGAGCAAACCCATGGGTTTTACTCTTCACTCCTAACTCCTGACACCTCACTGGGGGGGTGGTGGAGGATGACGGGATCGAACCGACGACCCCCTGCTTGCAAAGCAGGTGCTCTCCCAGCTGAGCTAATCCCCCGATCTCCTGGTGGGTCTGGTTGGAATCGAACCAACGACCCCCGCCTTATCAAGACGATGCTCTAACCGACTGAGCTACAGACCCGCCGTCTGTGCTACGCGTGACAATCGATAGGTTGTGAGTTCTTGACCCAGCCTTGCTCTAGAAAGGAGGTGATCCAGCCGCAGGTTCCCCTACGGCTACCTTGTTACGACTTCACCCCAGTCACGAACCCTGCCGTGGTAAGCGCCCTCCTTGCGGTTAGGCTACCTACTTCTGGCAGAACCCGCTCCCATGGTGTGACGGGCGGTGTGTACAAGACCCGGGAACGTATTCACCGCGACATGCTGATCCGCGATTACTAGCGATTCCGACTTCATGCAGTCGAGTTGCAGACTGCAATCCGGACTACGATCGGCTTTCTGAGATTGGCTCCACCTCGCGGCTTGGCAACCCTCTGAACCGACCATTGTATGACGTGTGAAGCCCTACCCATAAGGGCCATGAGGACTTGACGTCATCCCCACCTTCCTCCGGTTTGTCACCGGCAGTCTCATTAAAGTGCCCAACTCAATGATGGCAATTAACGACAAGGGTTGCGCTCGTTGCGGGACTTAACCCAACATCTCACGACACGAGCTGACGACAGCCATGCAGCACCTGTGTTCAGGCTCCCTTTCGGGCACTCCCAAATCTCTCCGGGATTCCTGACATGTCAAGGGTAGGTAAGGTTTTTCGCGTTGCATCGAATTAATCCACATCATCCACCGCTTGTGCGGGTCCCCGTCAATTCCTTTGAGTTTTAGCCTTGCGGCCGTACTCCCCAGGCGGTCAACTTCACGCGTTAGCTACGACACTAAAGGGTTTAACCCCTCCAACATCCAGTTGACATCGTTTAGGGCGTGGACTACCAGGGTATCTAATCCTGTTTGCTCCCCACGCTTTCGTGCATGAGCGTCAGTAGTAACCCAGGGGGCTGCCTTCGCCATCGGTATTCCTCCACATCTCTACGCATTTCACTGCTACACGTGGAATTCTACCCCCCTCTGTCACACTCTAGCCGTGCAGTCTCAAATGCAGTTCCCAGGTTGAGCCCGGGGATTTCACATCTGACTTACACAACCGCCTGCGCACGCTTTACGCCCAGTAATTCCGATTAACGCTCGCACCCTACGTATTACCGCGGCTGCTGGCACGTAGTTAGCCGGTGCTTCTTATGCGGGTACCGTCATCTACACCCTATGTTAGAGAGTGCAATTTCTTCCCCGCCGAAAGAGCTTTACAACCCGAAGGCCTTCTTCACTCACGCGGCATGGCTGGATCAGGCTTGCGCCCATTGTCCAAAATTCCCCACTGCTGCCTCCCGTAGGAGTCTGGGCCGTGTCTCAGTCCCAGTGTGGCGGATCATCCTCTCAGACCCGCTACGGATCGTCGCCTTGGTGGGCCTTTACCTCACCAACTAGCTAATCCGACATCGGCCGCTCGTAAAGCAAGAGGTCTTGCGATCCCCCTCTTTCCTGCTCACAGAATATGCGGTATTAGCGCAACTTTCGCTGCGTTATCCCCCACTTCACGGTACGTTCCGATGCTTTACTCACCCGTTCGCCACTCGCCACCAGGTGCAAGCACCCGTGCTGCCGTTCGACTTGCATGTGTAAGGCATGCCGCCAGCGTTCAATCTGAGCCAGGATCAAACTCTTCAGTTCAATTCCTGTTAAAACTCTCGCTTGACGTCCTACAGCTCCAATTCCTCAGAACCAGAGCCTTCCTACTTCGTGCGAGTTACTTCATCTCTTCGCATGCGCAAAACGCATCCAGCCAGATCAAGAACCCACACCTATCGATCGTCCAGTTTTTAAAGAACTTTGGTTGCGGGGACAGGATTTGAACCTGTGACCTTCGGGTTATGAGCCCGACGAGCTGCCAGACTGCTCCACCCCGCGCCCGATTAGTCGCACAACAGCACGACTTAATTCGATCGCACACAGACACAAAATCTGCAAATTGCAACCCAACAACTTACAAAGGGAAGTGATTATAACAAACTTTGACGACCATGCCAATGATACCGGCCAACAATCGATCCATTGAAATAACACAAACCTCAACACCTGCTTGGCGCGCCCGGAGCGATTCGAACGCCCGACCCCTTGGTTCGTAGCCAAGTACTCTATCCAACTGAGCTACGGGCGCGCTGCATCAAGCAAGCCGCGCATTCTACAGATCGATTTCTGTTTGATCAAGTTTTTTTGGCGCTGTTTTTATACACACAGGAATCGGGCTAAACGATCATCAGATTGATTGACTCACATTTCTAGCCCACAAGGAAATTTTGTAGAATCAAACGATGCTAGACGATCGCTCAAAAACCCTGCTCAGAACCTTGATCGAGCGCTATATCGCAGATGGGCAGCCAGTTGGCTCACGCGCACTTTCGAAGTATTCAGGCCTCGATCTGTCTGCCGCGACTGTTCGAAACGTCATGGCCGATCTCGAAGATCTAGGCTATATCGCCAGTCCGCACACATCGGCCGGTCGGGTACCAACTCCGCGTGGCTACAGGCTCTTTGTTGACAGTCTGCTCATCATGCATCCGCTTGAAGCGGAAAAAATTCACACAATCGAAGGGCGACTGCAACCATCGCAATCTCAGCCCTTGATCAGCAGCGCTTCACACTTGCTATCGGGACTCACCCATTTCGCCGGGATCGTGCTATCTCCGCGTCGGAAGACGCCGAAAATCAGACAGATCGAATTCGTCAGCCTTTCCGAAAAACGGATTCTGTTGATTATCGTCACCACGGATGGTGATGTGCAAAACCGAATTCTCTTCACCGAACGTCCTTACTCGGCCTCCGAGTTGGTTGTCGCCACAAACTATCTGAATCAGTACTTCGCAGGACATGATTTTGTACAGATTCGCAGCCGCGTCCGAGATGACCTGCTGAAGATCAGGAGCGATTTACAGGACCTAATGGCTGCCGCGCTCGCCGCTGGCGACGATGCAATGAACCGCAATACCGATCAATACATCATCTCAGGTGAGAGAAATCTTCTTGAGGTCGAGGAATTTTCTTCGAACATGAGGCGCTTGCGCGAGTTGTTCGATCTCTTCGAACAAAGAACGGCTCTCATGCAATTGCTTGACGTCTCGCATCGGGCGGACGGCATCCAGATATTCATCGGAGGCGAGTCCGGCCTCGCACCGCTTGATGAATGCAGCGTGGTCACCGCGCCTTATGAAGTCAACGGACAGATCGTTGGCTCGGTTGGCGTCATCGGCCCGACCCGAATGGCATACGAACGCGTCATCCCAATTGTCGATATCACTGCGAAGCTGCTCTCCTCGGCTTTAACCTACCAAGCGAACTCCTGACAACATTCGATGACTCGCTTCTTTCCGGAACCCCACTACGCGCACGGCTCTGAAGAGCAAACGGCGGTCCTGCTGATCAATCTGGGTACTCCCGATGCACCAGATTCACGAGCCGTCCGGCGCTACCTGAAGGAATTTCTGTCGGACGCGCGCGTGGTCGAGATTCCGCGCGCGATCTGGTGGTTGATCCTCAATGGCATCGTTCTCAATATCCGCCCCAAGAGATCGGCCGAGAAATACGCGGCGATCTGGATGCCGGATGGCTCGCCGTTGAAGATATATACCGAAAAACAGGCGAAACTGCTGCGCGGATTTCTCGGCAACATGGGCCACCGTGTCGTCGTCGAGTACGCCATGCGCTACGGCAACCCGTCGATCACCCAAGCCCTCGATCAACTGAAATCCAGGGGCTGTACACGCATCCTGCTGATTCCGCTCTACCCGCAATACTCGTCGAGTACGACGGCGACAGCGCTTGACGTCGCGTTCTCTTGGTTACGCAAGCTCAGGAACCAGCCAGAGATTCGCACGATCCGGAACTTCGGCGACGATCCGGGCTATATCGACGCACTAGCCAACAGCGTCCGCAAGCACTGGATGGCGCATGGTCGTCCGACAAGCTCTTATCGCCTGCTCATGAGTTTCCACGGAGTGCCTCGATATACGCTGGAAAAAGGCGATCCCTATCATTGCGAATGCCGCAAGACAGGTCGCCTGCTAGCGGAATCCCTGAGCATCGATGCTGACCATTACCACATCAGTTTCCAATCACGATTTGGCCGTGCCGAATGGCTCAAGCCGTACACGGCGCAAACACTAAGCGAGCTGGGACGGTCCGGGATACGGAGAGTCGATGTCATCTGCCCCGGGTTTACCGCAGATTGCCTGGAGACGCTGGAAGAGATCGCCATCGAAGGCAAGGCCGAGTTTCTCCAGGCAGGCGGACGGGAATTCCAGTACATCCCGTGCCTCAACGAACGAGAGGAGTGGATACACGCCTTGGCCGCGCTCACGACGACACACCTGCAAGGCTGGCCGACACAAGACCTGCCGGACAAGGCTATGTTTTCCGTCTGCGCGCTACGGGCCAAGGCGCTGGGTGCGAAACAGTAAAAACAGACAAGACCACGCTCAAGTGATCGCCGGCTGCGACCGTTAACCTTCGTGCAGGAGATCCTGCCGGAAGCCGAAGGAAGCCACCATGAAGATCGCCAGTTCTGCGTTGCAGCTCGAGTCCAGCCACCTGAAGTCGCAGCGCCACGAAATCCATGAATCGTTGCGCAGTTGGGTGGGGGGGAATCGTCGCCCCGATTTCGAAGGCACTGGACGAGCCACCTCCAGCCCGCCCTCGGCGATCGCACAGTTTTCTCCCGAAGCAAAAGCCGCGCAGTCGAATGAGACGAGCACGGTCGAAGACAACCTAGAAGCGGTGAACAACGATCCGATGCTTCGGCTTATTCGAGCCATGATCAGCATGCTGACCGGCCGGGAAGTCGAGGTCTTCGACGCCAGTGAACTGAACGTCAACACTCCCGCACCCGGCGTGACCGACCCGAACCAGTCCGCTGCCGCGCAAACCCAGCAGCAGCCGGCGGGTTACGGCGTGGAGTACGACTACAGCGAGAGTTACACCGAGTCCGAACAGACGACGTTCGAAGCAACCGGCATGGTCCGCACGGAAGATGGCAAGGAAATCCACTTCGATCTATCGCTTTCGATGACTCGCAGCTACCACGAGGAATCGAACGTCAGTATTCGGCTTGGTGACGCGCGCCAGAAAAAAGACCCCTTGGTCATCAATTTCGGAGGAAATGCGGCCCAGCTGACCAGCCAGCGCTTCAGCTTCGATCTCGACTCCGACGGGAAAACCGACGACATCAACTTCGTGACCGGCGGCAGCGGATTCCTTGCGCTCGACCGAAACGGCGATGGAAAAATCAACAATGGTTCTGAACTGTTCGGCGCGAAAAGTGGCGACGGTTTCGCTGAACTGGCCGCGCTCGACTCGGACCACAACGGTTGGATCGACGAAAACGACGCGGCCTACGCGAAGCTGAGCATATGGACCAAAGACAGCGCCGGCGAAGATCGGCTAGCGACGCTGAAGCAGGCAAATGTGGGTGCCATCAGCCTGGCCCGCGTCACCACGCCGTTCGAATTGAAGAACGCGCAGAACGAGCAGCAGGGAGAAATTCGCGCGAGCGGGATCTATCTTCGCGAAGATGGCGCCGCCGGCACGATTCAACAGATTGATCTGACGGTATAACCTGCGGTACGACCGCGAAAGACCTCATATACCGGGGCCGCGATCACGGCGGCGCCAACTCCAGATCGCAGCCGGCGCTGATTCCGCGTACAGCCGGTTGCCCGAGCTTGGCGAGCGCCTTGTTTGCGCTACGCAAGCGTGCAATTACCTTGGCGATCAGCACTTTGTGGAAACGCTCGAGGACTTCGTCCGAACTCAAGTCGAGCGCCGCACTGTTGATTTCCAGGAACAACGTCGGTTCGAGCGTCACCACGGTCGACGTACGCTTGGTGTCGCTAGGATGCAGATAAACCATCTCTCCGACCACCTCGCCGGCCCCGAGACGGCAGACCGCCCGGCCTTCGACGGACACCTCGACAAAGCCAGTGACGACAACGCCGAACAACCGATGGTTATCGCCCTCCCGGATCAACACGACCTTGTCCGAAACCTCTCGCCAGACGCTGATCCGCAGCACCTCCCACAACTCGACGTCTTCAAAATCGGCGAAAAACTCTAGTTGTCGCAGTTTCTCGAAATGCGTCAGATCCTGCTGCGTCGAATCCTCGTCGAGGATCTGATAACGAACGGTCGATAGATCCTTCGCGAATTCGGCGCCGTTGCGGTAGCGGCTGTACAAATCCTTTTCGAGCGCTTTCTTGATGATCGGATCGAGCCCTGTCGGCAGATTCGGATTCAAGGCACAAACCGATGGTGTATCCGCATTGACGATCTTGTATACGAGCGCGCCCTGATTGCCGGCCCGGAACGGCAAACGTCCGGTGAGCAGCTGAAAGAGCAAAACACCGAGCGAATAGAGGTCGGTTTTCTGGTTCAGCGGATAGTTCTTGATCTGTTCCGGCGACATGTAGGCCGGCGAGCCGACGCCCATCACGAAAGTCGAGTCCTTGTTCAGATCCTTGTTCAGGTTGAGCGCAAGGCCGAAGTCGGTGATCTTCGGGTTGTCGTCGGCGTCGATCAGGATATTGGCCGGCTTGATGTCGCGATGGACGACGCCCTGCCGGAACGCGTGATCGAGCGCCAGACAGCATTTGAAAATGACACCGATCACCCGGTGCATGGGCAGCAGACGATTGATCGCGCAGTACTGATCGAGCGCGGTGCCTTCGATGAACTCCATGACGAGATACGCCTGGTCGGATTCGATCACGGCATCGTAGATCTTGACGATGTTCGGATGATCGAGCCGCCGTCCGATCGCGTCCTCGGTCTGGAAAAGCTTGCGCAGACGACGCGACATGGCGGCATTGTCCTCACCGAACTTGATCAGTTTAATGGCGACTTCACGTTCCGCATCCGGGTCGCGCGCCAGATACACGACTGCCGTCGCCCCCTTGCCAAGGGTTCGAATGACTTCGTATTTACCTATCTTCTCGACCATGGGAGTCCCGGTATTTTCGCAAGCCTTTGAACGGTGCGTGTTTGCGACAGAAAACTACCACACACCCGATTATATTTTTCCGCTCGACCAAAAAACACACCCGGAACGCTTGAAATCGATAATTCTGCCCCAAGCTAGCGTGCAGTTTTTTCGGGAGACACTTACTCATGCAGAAGCAAGACAACGAAACCACTGAGACCAACCTTGATCCGGCGCCAGAAAGCACGGAACAACACACGCCTGACGTTACCCCGAGCCTCGAAGAGATGATCCGCCAGGCCGAGCTCAAGGCGGAAGAGCATCACGACGCTTGGCTGCGCGCCAAGGCCGAGACGGAAAACGTCCGCCGCCGCGCCCAGGAAGATATTGCCAAGGCGTCCAAGTTTGCAGTTGAGCGCTTCGCCGGCGAGCTGCTGGCGGTCAAGGATAGCCTGGAGGCCGCGCTTGCCGCCGACGCACCCAGCGTCGAGAGCATGAAGGCGGGTACCGAACTCACACTGAAACAACTCGTCGCCGCCTTTGAAAAGTCGAATCTCAATGAAATCAACCCGGTCGGCGAGAAGTTCGACCCGCACTTCCATCAAGCGATCAGCATGCTCGAATCGGACCAGGAACCCAACACCGTGATCACGGTGCTGCAAAAAGGTTACCTGCTCGCCGATCGCGTGCTGCGTCCGGCGCTGGTCATCGTCGCCAAGGCCAAAGCTTGAAATGGTGGTCGTGAGCCCCACTTAGGGCTCATCCAACGATTCAAAACGTTCTGGTATTTGCGAATCACATCAAGAATCAATTCAAGACTTCGAAAAGGATATTGAAATGGGAAAAATCATCGGCATCGACCTCGGCACGACCAACTCCTGCGTTTCCGTCATGGAAGGCGGCAAACCGAAGGTCATCGAAAACTCTGAAGGCGCGCGTACGACGCCGTCGATCGTCGCCTACACCGAGGATGGCGAAATCCTGTGTGGCGCACCGGCCAAGCGCCAGGCCGTCACCAATCCGAAAAACACGTTGTATGCGGTCAAGCGCCTGATCGGCCGCCGCTTCGAAGAGAAGGAAGTGCAGAAGGACATCGGCCTGATGCCGTTCAAGATCCTCAAGGCCGACAACGGCGACGCCTGGGTCGAAGTGCGCGGCAACAAGATCGCCCCGCCGCAGGTCTCGGCCGAAGTGCTGCGCAAGATGAAGAAGACCGCCGAGGATTACCTCGGCGAGGAAGTCACCGAAGCGGTGATCACCGTGCCGGCCTACTTCAACGACAGCCAGCGCCAAGCGACTAAGGACGCCGGCCGTATCGCCGGTCTCGAAGTCAAGCGCATCATCAACGAGCCGACCGCGGCCGCGCTGGCCTTCGGCATGGACAAGAAACAGGGCGATAAGAAAATTGCCGTCTATGACCTCGGCGGCGGCACGTTCGACATCTCGATCATCGAAATCGCCGAAATCGACGGCGAGCACCAATTCGAAGTGCTGTTGACCAACGGCGACACCTTCCTCGGCGGCGAAGACTTCGACCAACGCTTGATCGATTACATCATCGAAGAGTTCAAGAAGGAATCCGGCGTCAACCTGAAGAAGGACGTGCTCGCCCTGCAGCGCCTGAAGGACGCGGCCGAGAAGGCCAAGATCGAACTCTCGTCCGGCCAGCAGACCGAAATCAACCTGCCCTACATCACGGCCGACGCATCGGGCCCGAAGCACCTGACGCTCAAGATCACGCGTGCCAAGTTCGAATCGCTGGTCGATGAGCTGATCGAGCGCACGATCGAACCGTGCCGCATCGCCCTCAAAGACGCCGGCGTCAAGATTGGCGACATCGACGACGTCATTCTCGTCGGCGGCCAGAGCCGGATGCCCAAGGTGCAGGACAAGGTCAAGGAATTCTTCGGCCAGGAACCGCGCCGCGACGTCAATCCGGATGAAGCCGTCGCCGTCGGTGCCGCGATCCAGGGCGGCGTGCTGCAAGGCGAAGTCAAGGACGTGCTGCTGCTCGACGTCACCCCGCTGTCGCTCGGTATCGAAACGCTGGGCGGCGTGATGACCAAACTGATCAAGAAGAACACGACGATCCCGACCAAGGCCTCGCAGGTGTTCTCGACCGCCGACGACAACCAGTCGGCGGTGACCATCCACGTCCTGCAGGGCGAGCGCGAAATGGCGTCCGGCAACAAGAGCCTCGGCCAGTTCAACCTCTCCGACATCCCGCCGGCGCCGCGCGGCATGCCGCAGATCGAAGTCACCTTCGACATCGACGCCAACGGCATCCTGCACGTCTCGGCCAAGGACAAGGCCACGGGCAAGGAAAACAAGATCAAGATCCAGGCATCTTCAGGCCTGTCGGAAGAAGAAGTGCAGCGCATGGTGCAGGATGCCGAGTTGCATGCCGAAGAAGACAAGAAGGCGCACGAACTCGCCGAAGCGCGCAACCAGTGCGACAGCATGATCCACATGGTCAAGAAGTCGATGACCGAGTATGGCAAGGAACTCGGCGACGACGAAAAGGCCACGATCGAAGCCGCGATCAAGGATGCCGAAGACGCAATCCGTGGCAACGAGATCGACGTCATCAAGCAGAAGAGCGAAGCCCTCGGTACGGCGGCCCAGAAGCTCGGTGAAAAGATGTACGCCAAGCAGCAGGCCGAAGCGGGCGCAGCTGCCGGCGACGCGCCGGGCGCCGCAGGTGGTGCTGAAGCCGCCAAGGACGACGGCGACGTCGTCGATGCCGAGTACACGGAAGTCAAGGACAAGAAGTAAGCAGCACGGGTCGTCCCGGGCGAGGAGCGTATAATCGCGCCCTCGCCCATTTGCATTACCTCATCCGGCATTCCTACTCATGGCAAAACGCGACTTTTACGACATTCTCGGCGTCAATCGCGACGCCTCGGAAGAAGAAATCAAGAAGGCCTACCGCAAGCTGGCCATGAAGCATCACCCGGACCGCAATCCGGACAATCCCAAGGCGGAAGAACACTTCAAGGAAGCCAAGGAAGCCTACGAGATTCTCTCGGACAGCCAGAAGCGCGCTGCCTACGATCAATACGGCCATGCCGGCGTCGACCCGCAATCGGGAATGGGCGGCGGCGGTTTTGGCGGCGCCGGCGGTTTCTCCGATGCCTTCGGCGGAATCTTCGATGAGATTTTCGGTGGTGGCCGTGGCGGCGGCGGTCGTTCCAACGTCTATCGTGGCGCCGATCTGCGTTACAACCTCGAAATCACGCTCGAACAGGCCGCGTTCGGGACTGAAACGAAAATCCGTATTCCGACGATGGAAGCCTGCGAACCGTGCAAAGGCACGGGCGCGAAAGCTGGTACGCAGCCGAAGACTTGCCCGACTTGCCAAGGCAGTGGTCAGGTGCGTATCCAGCAAGGCTTTTTCTCGATCCAGCAGACCTGCCCGAAATGCCACGGTACCGGCAAGTTCATTGCCGAACCTTGCGGCAGTTGCCACGGCGCGGGTCGCGTCAAGCAACACAAGACGCTCGCGGTCAAGATTCCGGCCGGCGTCGATGAAGGCGATCGCATTCGTCTTTCCGGCGAGGGCGAGCATGGCGTCAATGGTGGGCCATCCGGCGACCTGTACGTGCAAATCCACCTCAAGGCGCACCCTGTTTTCCAGCGCGAGCAGAACGACCTGCATTGCGAGATGCCGATCAGCTTCACGACGGCGGCCTTGGGTGGCGAAATCGAAATCCCGACGCTTGATGGCGCCGCCAACCTGAAGATTCCAGCGGAAACGCAATCGGGGAAAATCTTTCGCTTGCGTGGCAAGGGCATCAAGGGCGTTCGCAGCCACAGCCATGGCGACCTGCTCTGCCATGTCGTGGTCGAAACGCCCGTCAACCTTACCGACCGCCAGAAAGAGCTTCTTCGCGAACTTGACGAATCGAGTAAAGAGAACGCCGAACGGCACAATCCACGCGCCAAGTCGTGGATGGACCGCGTGCGCGATTTCTTCGCGGCCAGTTAAGTACCTGATGCGAGAAGCAAAAAGCCCGTTGATCGCTCAACGGGCTTTTTCATTGAGGCGGACGTATTCTTACGCGCGGCGCCAACTCGTGCCCTGCGCGCCATCCTCCAGCACGATCCCGGCTGCCAGAAGTTCAGCGCGAATACGGTCGGCCTCGGCGAAATTCCTGCTCTTCTTCGCCGCGATGCGGTCGGCAATCAGCATTTCTATCCTCTCCGCTGAAAACTCGCTGTTGTTCTCTCCGCCGGACGGTGTCGACTGGAGAAAAACCTGCGGGTTACGCTTCAAGAGGCCAAGCAGACCGGCGAGCGCCTTCAATTGGCTCGCCAAGGCGGCCGATTTGCTGCGATTAACCTCGGAGGCAAGATCGAACAACACGGCGCAAGCTTCCGGTGTATTGAAGTCATCGTCCATCGCCGCCTTGAAACGCTGCGCGTGCGCCTCGTTCCAATCCACCGCCGCGTCATCGCCCTGGACCGCCCTGAGCGACGTATACAGGCGACCCAGTGCATGGCGCGCGTCATCGAGATGCGTGTCGGAATAATTGAGCGGGCTACGGTAGTGCGCGCGCAGAATGAAGAAGCGCACAACTTCCGAGTCGTACTTCTTGAGCACTTCCCGAATACTGAAGAAATTGCCGAGCGACTTGGACATCTTTTCGTCGTCCACTCGGACGAAACCGTTGTGCATCCAGTAATTTACGAAACTGCACTGATGCGCACCTTCCGACTGGGCGATCTCGTTTTCGTGGTGCGGAAACTGCAAGTCCTGGCCACCACCGTGAATGTCGAAATGCTTCCCGAGCAGATCGGAGCTCATCGCCGAGCACTCGATGTGCCAGCCTGGACGGCCGTTACCCCACGGCGAAGCCCAAGAAGGCTCGCCTTCCTTGGCGTGTTTCCAAAGTACGAAATCGAGCGGATCGTGCTTGGCCTGATCGACATCGACGCGCTCGCCCGCGCGCAGGTCATCGAGCGACTTGCCCGAGAGTTTTCCGTACCCCGCAAACTTGCGAACCGAGAAATTCACATCACCGTCGTTCGCTTTGTAGGCCAGCCCGTTTTGTTCCAATTGGTTGATCAACGCCAACATTTGCGGTACGTACTCGGTCGCGCGCGGTTCGTGGTCCGGTCGCTGAACGCCAAGCGCGTCCGAATCCTCGTTCATGAAACCGATGAAGCGATTGGTCAGCGCGCCGATCGTTTCGCCATTCTCCTGCGCGCGCCGGATGATCTTGTCGTCGATATCCGTGATGTTGCGCACGTAGGTGAGATCAAAGCCGCTGGCCCGGAGCCAGCGCTGAACCATGTCGAAGACGACGAGAACGCGGGCATGGCCTAGATGGCAGTAATCGTAAACGGTCATACCGCAGACGTACATGCGTACCTTGCCCGGCTCGATGGGGACGAACACCTGCTTTTCCCGAACGAGGGTATTGTAGATTTTCAGCATTTTCGGCTCACGAGAGCGCTCCGCGCATGATCGGGAGCGTAAGGAAAACTTGGGAATCGACGCGCTTCTTGCTAGAATCCGTTAGTTAAATTTTCAACCTCCGAACTATACCATAACGATGCGTCAATACTCCCAAACGCCTTCACTGGCGCGCCTTTCAGCCATTTTCGTCGGCGTGTTTCTGAGTATCTCGGTTCTATCCGTCAACGCGCAAACGCTCCCCGAAGTGCAGAGCCTGATGAAGCAGGGACAAATGCCGCAGGCGCTGGAGAAAGTTTGACGCCTACATCTCGACGAGACCCAAGGATGCCCAGGGCCGCTTCATGCGCGGATTGATCCTGACTGAGCTGGGACGCACGGCCGATGCCATTGCGGTATTCACGAAACTGACTGAAGACTTCCCGGAGTTACCTGAGCCGTATAACAATCTGGCCGTGCTCTACGCGCAGCAGAAACAATACGACAAGGCACGCACGGCGCTCGAGATGGCGATTCGCACCCACCCAAGCTACTCGATCGCTCACGAGAACCTCGGTGACGTGTATGCAAAACTGGCGAGCCAGGCTTACGACAAGGCACTCCAGCTCGATTCGTCGAACACGGCAACGCAAACGAAGCTTTCGATGATCAAGGATTTGATCAGCACGACCAAACCGGGCAAACCAGGCGTTGCCGCACCACAACCGGCGGCAGAACCCGCCAAACCTGCCGCCGCAGAACCCGTGGCCGCCGCCACAGCGCCCGTAGCCAGCAAACCGGCCGAGAAAACGAGCGAACCGCAACCCGTAGCCAAAGCGCCGGAAGCCAAAGCTACTGAAGAGTCCAAACCCACGGTGGAAAAGCAGCCGGAAGCCGTATCCAACGGCGAAGCCGATGTAAAAAAAACGCTGCTTGGCTGGGCTAGCGCATGGTCGCGCAAAGACGTGAAAGCTTACTTGAGCTACTACGCCAATGATTTTCAGACGCCGAAAGGCGCTGCCCGTAAGGACTGGGAAGCCGAGCGAGCCAAGCGGATCGACAAGCCCGGCAAGCTTCAGGTCAGCGTGGATGACGTGAAGGTGTCCATCGCCGACGACAAGGCCACGGTCAGGTTTCGGCAAAACTACGTTTCTTCCTCGCTCAAGTCTTCAACCGGTAAAACACTGGTTTTCGTGAAATCCGGCAGCAAATGGCTGATCCAACAGGAACGCGTCGGTTGATTCGCAAAGCGGTACTGACCCTTGCCCTATCGACGGCTGTCGCCACGGCAGGGGCCGTTTGGTTCAACACGGGAACCGACACCGGCACTCGGCCGGCGCTCACTTACTCCGATTCAGGGCTGGAGCCTCAACTCTCGCGAATCTTTTCCGAGATCGAGGCGAATCGGCTTGAATCGGCGCTCCAGCTTACCGAGTCTCTCCTCAAGCAATACCCTACTTTCCGGCTTGGGCATCTGATCAAGGGCGATCTTCTGCTGGCCCGCAGCAAACCGATCTCGACATTCGGCAATGCAAGCAATGCGCCGCAGGAGAAGCTGAGTGATCTGCGCGACGAAGCCGTTGTACGCCTCAAAGCCTATCGTGACCGTTCGGTGACCGCGGATTACGTTCCGCGTTACCTGCTGCAGATGCAGCCGGACCAGAAAAACGCGATTGTCGTCGATACGCAGAAGTCGAGGTTGTACCTCTATCAAAACGACAACGGCCGACCACGTTTCGTCGCGGATTACTATATTTCCCACGGCAAGCTCGGGGCGGACAAGATGCGGGAAGGCGACAAAAAGACGCCGGTCGGCGTGTATCACGTCACTTCGAGTCTATCGCCGCAGAAGGTCGGCGACTTCTACGGAACAGGCGCATTTCCGATCAACTACCCCAACGAGTGGGACAAGCGCCAGGGGCGCAACGGACACGGAATCTGGCTGCACGGCACGCCGTCGGATACGTTTTCGCGCCCCCCCAAGGCATCGGACGGATGTGTCGTTCTTTCCAATACCGACCTCGACTCGCTTGCCAAGAACCTGCAAATCGGGCTGACGCCGGTCATCATCAGCAATTCAATCGAATGGCTGACGCTCGACGACTGGCAAAACGAACGCACGGCGCTCAATGACAAAATCGAGGACTGGCGCAAGGACTGGGAAAGTCGGGATATCGATCGTTACCTGAAACACTATTCGAAGAAGTTTCACGACCAGCGGCCAGAACCTGGAGCAATTCGCCAAACAGAAGCGGCAGGTCAATGTGGGAAAGAGCTGGATCAAGGTCAAGTTGGCAAACCTTTCCATGTTCCGTAATCCCGGAAAAGATGAACTGGTCGTCGTCACGTTCGAACAGGATTATCAAAGCAATAACCTTTCCAATCAGATGAAGAAAAGCCAGTACTGGATCCGCGAAGACGGTACATGGAAGATCGTTTTTGAAGGAGCCGCGTGATGCCGTTTAGAAAACTCTCAAGGTTTGCCGCCGGAGCGACGCTGGCGATCAGCGCCCTGGTCTCGCAGGCCGCGCCATCGGTCGAAATGCAGACGAACTTGGGAACGATCGTCATTGAACTCGATGCCGAGAAAGCGCCGATCACGGTCAAGAATTTCCTGCAGTACGCGAACGACGGTTTCTACAACGGAACGGTCTTTCATCGCGTCATCGAAGGATTCATGATCCAGGGCGGTGGATTCACGAAAGACATGGGCGAAAAACCGACCGGCGCCCAAATTCCCAATGAAGCCAAGAACGGCTTGAAGAACCAGCGCGGCACGATCGCCATGGCGCGCCGCGCCGAACCGCACTCGGCGACTGCCCAGTTCTTCATCAACCAGAAGGACAATACGCCGCTCGACTATCCGTCGCGTGACGGCTGGGGCTACGCCGTATTCGGCAAGGTTACGCAAGGACTGGACGTCGTCAACAAGATCGCCAAGGTGCCTACGGGCAATCGCGGCATGTTCCAGGACGTCCCGGTCGAACCGGTCGTCATCCAGTCTGTCAAAGTCATCCCTGATAAAAAGTAAGGAATTTCCATGATCAAGCTTCACACCAACTTCGGCACCATCAGCATCGAACTCGACGCCGAAAAGGCGCCGGAAACGGCAAAGAACTTTATCGCCTACGCCGAAGCCGGGCACTACGACAACACGATCTTCCACCGCGTCATCAACGGCTTCATGATCCAGGGCGGCGGTTTTGAGCCGGGTATGAAGCAGAAGCCGTGCAAGGACCCGATCAAGAACGAAGCCGACAATGGCCTCAAGAACGATACCTACACGATCGCCATGGCGCGGACTTCCGATCCGCACTCGGCGACCGCCCAGTTCTTCATCAACGTCGCCGACAACGACTTCCTGAACTTCAAGATGCCGAACGCCAACGGCTGGGGCTACTGCGTGTTCGGCAAAGTGGTCGACGGCGCCGATGTCGTCGAACAAGATCAAGGGCGTCAAGACGGGCAGCACCGGCTTTCATCAGGACGTTCCGAAGGAAGACGTGATCATCGAACGTGCGGAAATCTGCTGACGTTCGATTTGGACAGGTCTGAAATCCACTCGTGATCCACTTCATTTCGGACCTGCATCTTTCGCCGGCATCACCCGGCGTCACCCGCATTTTTCTCGACTATCTCGGCGGACGCGCCCGTTCCGCCGAGCAGCTGTTTATCCTGGGCGACCTCTTCGAGGTCTGGCCCGGAGACGATGCGATCGACGATGCCGACGAGGTTCTCAATCGCTCGATCGTCGATTCGCTACGGACGCTTTCCAGCTCGGGCGTCAGGCTCCGGCTGATGCACGGCAATCGCGACTTCCTGCTCGGCGAGGCATTCGCGACCCACAGCGGCGCCGAATTGTTGCCCGATCCCTACGTTCTGACGCTCCCGGAATGGCAATTCGTTCTGTCGCACGGCGACTTGCTGTGCACCGACGACCGCGATTACCAGGCCTTTCGCGCGCAAGTTCGCAACCGCGTCTGGCAGCGCTCTTTTCTCGACAAGCCGCTGGCGGAACGCAAAGCGATCGCCAATGCGCTGCGGCAGCAGAGTGAAAAATCGAAGCACGAAAAACTGCAACACGCGCAGACTTATCTGACGGATCTGAATCCAGTCGCCACTGACGATTTCCTGCGCGATCACGGCTACACCACCTTCATTCACGGGCATACCCACCATCCGGCAACCCACGATCATCTGGTCAACGGCATCCATATCGAGCGCTGGGTGCTCGCCGACTGGCACGCGGATCGGGGCGAATACCTGTGTTGGGACGGCCACCGCCTCCGGCGCGAAGCCTTGTTCTGACCGTTCTTTACGTTTGTCCGGCCGATCCGCCAAGGTCCGGATGATAGAATTCCGGCTTTCGTTTTTCAGTTTTTCCGGATACCGCATGACGACACCCGCCTCAATGCAGAATGAAAGTTCGTTCGAAGCAGAAATCGAACGCAACGTCGACTCGGCCCTGGCCGAGGACGTCGGCAGTGGTGACCTGACCGCCCAACTCGTCCCCGCCGGCGTTGTCACGCAAGCAAGTGTCATCTCCCGCGAAAACGCCGTTCTGTGCGGCACGAGGTGGTTCCAACGGTGCTTCGAGAAGCTCGACGCGTCCATCGCGATCGACTGGAAAGCCGCTGACGGCGATCGGCTCGATCCGGGCCAACTCGTGTGCGAACTGACAGGCCCCGCACGCGCACTGCTCACGGGTGAGCGCACGGCGCTCAATTTCCTGCAACTGCTGTCGGGCGTCGCCACCCGGGCCCGGCAATACGCCGACGCGGTCGCCGGCACCAAAGCGCAGGTCGTGGATACGCGCAAGACACTCCCCGGCCTGCGTCTTGCACAAAAATTCGCCGTCAAGTGTGGTGGCGGCGGCAATCACCGGCTCGGCCTCTATGACGCCATCCTGATCAAGGAAAACCACATCCTCGCCGCAGGCAGCATCGCCGCGGCGATGGCGGAGGCAAAGCAGGTAGCCGCCGCGACGGATGGTCGCTGCAAGTTCATCCAGGTCGAAATCGAGACACTCGACGAGTTGCAGCAGGCACTCGCCGCTGGGGCAACGATGATTCTGCTCGACAACATGAGCCTCGATCAAATGCGTTCGGCAGTTGAAATCAGCGGCGGCCGTGCGGTGCTTGAGGCCTCGGGCAACGTCAGCCTCGAAACGCTCAGAGGCATCGCGGAAACCGGTGTGGACCGGATCTCGATTGGCGGCCTGACGAAGGACGTGCGCGCACTCGACCTGTCAATGCGCTTTCAAGGATAGCGTCCGCAACGAGAGAAATCGGCGCCGGCGGGTCATTCGTCTTCAGCCGAACAAACGCCGAGCGCCGGCACAATTGCACATACCCGTATCGATGATGTGGCTATAATCCACGACAGGGTGATATGAATAGCGGCTGGTGAACGCCGCCTGCAGAACAAGAGAAAGGAAACATCCCATGCTGTTTGCTTTGTTTTATGTGCTGGCAATCACGATCCTGGTCCTGCATTTCACTGGTTTTCTGGCACGGCATAACCTCGAATGGTTGGTTCTCCTGCTCGCCGCGGCAGTTTTTCCGGCCGTGATTTACCTGTAGCGCCGCCATCAGACAATAAAAAGGGCTCCGTCGGGAGCCCTTCGTGTTTGTACGCACAGATCGGATCGCTTCTGTCGTTCAGCCCTGAACGCTATGCTCGATATAGCGTTTGACCGCCTCGACATCGACTTCCATCACCTCAACGCGTTGCGGCAGCGCCTCGATACCCTGCATCGCCGCAGGCCGTTCCGGCTTTCGCCCGAGTGCTTCGACAATCGTCTCTTCGAACTTAGCGGCCAGCGCCGTCTCCAGAACCACCATCGGCCGCGCAGGCGAACGCGCTTCCTGCGCGACCTTGAGGCCATCCGCCGTATGCGTATCGATGGTCAAGCCGTACTTCTGGTAGGTCGACCGGATCGTTGCCAGACGATCCGCATGGTTGCTCTTGCCGGATAGGAAGCCGAATCGCGGCAGCCGGTCGAAATACGGCGTCTTCGAGAGATCGAAGCTGCCGCCAGCGTCGACTTTCGCCCATAGATCACGCACGACCGCCGGGTCGCGCCCGACCAGATCGAAGACAAAGCGTTCGAAGTTCGAGGCTTTCGAGATATCCATCGACGGGCTTGACGTCGCGTGCGTCTCCGCCGTCCCGCGCGGCCGATAAACGCCGGTGCGGAAGAACTCGTCGAGCACGTCGTTCTCGTTGGTCGCCATGACGAGCCTGCCGATCGGCAGCCCCATCATGCGCGCGATGTGGCCGGCGCAGATATTGCCGAAATTGCCCGATGGAACCGCGAAATCGACCAGTTCGTCGTTCGACCGGGTGGCGCCGAAATAACCCTTGACGTAGTAGATGACCTGCGCGGCGACGCGTGCCCAGTTGATCGAATTCACCGCGCCGATCTTGAACCGCGCCTTGAACGCGTGGTCGTTGGAGACCGCTTTCACGATATCCTGCGCATCGTCGAACATGCCGCGCACGGCGATGTTGAAGATGTTGGCGTCCGGCAGCGAGTACATCTGCGCGCGCTGGAAGGCGCTCATCCTGCCGTGCGGCGACAGCATGAAGACACGCACGCCACGCTTGCCGCGCATCGCGTACTCGGCGGCCGAGCCGGTGTCGCCCGAGGTCGCGCCGAGAATGTTGATTTCCTCGCCGTCCTTGTCCAGCACATACTCGAACAGGTTGCCGAGCAGCTGCATGGCCATGTCCTTGAAGGCGAGCGTCGGCCCGTTGGACAGTTCGAGCAGTCCAAGGCCCGGTTCCAGCCAGCGTACCGGCGTGATTTCGCCAGCCCGTGCTGGATCGCGTCCGTTGCAATACACCTCGGCTGTATAGGTTTTCTCGACCAGTTTCTTCAGATCGGCGGCCGGGATATCGTCGACGAACTTTGCAAGCACGGCGAACGCCAGATCGGCGTAAGAGAGATCTCGCCACGCGTCCAGTTCAGCACGCAAAATCTGCGGATAGGCGTCCGGCAGATACAACCCGCCATCGGGCGCCAGACCGCCGAGCAGGATTTCGGTAAACGATTTCTGGGACGAATGCTCTGAATCGCCGCGTGTCGAAAGGTAGCGCATGGTCATGCCCGCAAGGAGAACGGAGGAGGAGTGGTCGAATCACATCAGGGCGCGAGTTTATCACGCACGCTCTATCACGCCCGTGGCGGACGCGCCACGTCGATGGAGGCAGAATCGGCCTAACCGGCGACGACGCAGTTCTTCCCCGCGTGTTTGGCCGCATAGGTCGCTGCGTCGGCGCGCTGAATCGCCTCATCGAGCGATTCGTTGCAACGAGGCGTGACGACGCCGGCGCTGAAAGTCATCCTACGTCCCGTCCCCGGAATGGTCTGCGCCGAAAACTTGCGCAGGAAGCGTGAAACGACCTCGGTGGCTGCCGGCAAGGACGTTTCCGGGAGCATCAATACGAATTCCTCGCCGCCAAAACGGCACAGGACATCGCTCGGCCGCATCGACTTCTGCAACACCGAGACCAGCTGACAAAGCGCCAGATCGCCCGCCTGGTGGCCAAACGTATCGTTCAGATGCTTGAAATCGTCCAGATCGACATGAACGATGGCGAGCGGAGCCCCGTTGCGGCGCGCGCGCGATAGCTCGCGCCGGCAAGCGTTGTCAAAACCTCGGCGGTTGAGCGCACCGGTCAGCGGATCGGTATAAGCGGCTTCCCGCGCCGCCGCAAGCTCGGCTTCCAGTTCGGCAATGCGCATCTCGGCAGCGAGCAGTTCCAGCATGCCCGCATCCCTGACCACCGTTTGCGGCAGGCCGACGACCGTCGCCGGGGCGCAGCCGAACGCGGCAGACTCAACGAAGCAGGGAACGCTTGCCGAGAGCACGTGGCGACGGTGCAACCTGCGAGAAGCGGGTCGAGTTGATTGAACGAGTGGCGAGGCGTTGCGATTCATTACATCCGGCTCCATCCGATGCGCGCAGATTCGTGTTCTTGTGACAGCAGCAACGGACGGAATCGGGAAATCTTGAGAGGAATATTAAGCAATAAACGCAACCAACTGATATATATAATATTTTACTCTACTCAGTCGAAGCCAGAAGGCGGACCAGCAACGCACGCACGACGAGGATAAGGAACAGGAGCAGTCCGGTAACGCTCAACCAGAGGCCTGCCCATCGCCCCAAAGCGAGCAGCACGCCACCGCTGACGAGCAATAAGGTACGAGGCAAGCCGCCGAGATCGAGGATTGCATGCAAGCGATCGCGTAGCCCGGTTCGCCGGCCGGGAGCACACCAGACCGGCAACAGTTGCATCAATGCCCCGCTCACCAGCGGCAGCAGGAAGCATGATACGAACGCGAGAACAGTGTCACGGCCGCTCAACAGCGCCAAGCCGTGCGCAATCCCGAAAAGCAACGACAGCAAGTAGCCGCACAGCGCGCCGGCCAGGCTGAGCGCAGCCCCGCTGCCGACGATTGCCCGCCAGCCATAACACCTCATCCAGGCCAGACCCAGGCGGCCGACCACGTATGCCTGGCACGACACCCCGAGCGACAGGAGCAACCAGCGCACCGACCACCACGCCGGCTGCCATACAGCCGCGCCGAGCGCGACCAGGCACACCCCGGCCACGGCCGGAAGCAAATCCTCGCGCAGGCGGACGCCGGCTTCGCCATCCGGGCCATGCAGGACCGTCGGCATCAAGACCTGCATGGTTCCAAGCGCGGTGAGGCCGATGAAACCGAGGGTGTTGAGATGCAGATGGAGCAGGCGTAGCGACAGCCACCATTCCGGCCGCAAGTCCATCGCCGGAACAAGCGCCAAACCGATGCTCAGACAAGCCACCGCCGCCAGATACCAGCGCCAGCCCGGGTGCGGCCCGCCAAACGCGCGCCGCGCCCGATGGATCATCCATACGCCGAAGCCGGCACAAGCGATCAAGAGCAAACCGGCCGCCGCGTGCAATCCCCATCGACCAATCGATCCATGGAAATGAAGGACGGCGAGGACTCCGGCGAACTGGAGGGCGAGCGGCAAGACGAATACCGCTCGGTTCGGCTCGCCGCTACGTGTCAGAACGGTGGTGAAATGCGTCATCGCCCCGACAATCAGGGGCAGGATGGCGACGGCAAAGACGAGGTGCGTCGTCGCCAGGCGCGACGGCTCGCCAAAGAGCAGGAAAACAAGGCTGACGAGAAACGCCGCGAGGGCCGAACACCCCAGGTAGATCAGCACGCTTTATCGCCGCGTTACGCAGGAACGGCCTGTTTGGCAAAATCGATGACGATCGCGCCCGGTTCGCGCTGCACGTAGCGGATGACGATGGACTGCCCGTAACGGTCCTGCAACTGTCCGAGCAAGGGCAAGGGGTCGTGGTCATTGCAGAAGCGCATCGTCTCCCCCGGCATCAGCGCGTCGTACGCGCCGAAGATGGCCGCGTGGCGAAAGCGCTTGGCAATGCCTCGAGCGTCAAACGGGTACAGCGCTTCCGGGGTTGGGTGATCACAAGCGTGCATGGAAATCTCCTGATGAACAATGGAATCGTACAAGGCACGCATTTTCGAACAAGGTGAAGACTCCGTCTTTGATCTGACCCGGTGATGCCCTTACCCGAGTCGAGGATATCCCTGCCCGTTCCGGCCAAAAAGCGGCGGGGCAATGAACCCGGAAACTCCTTATTCATTGCCCCGCAGACATTCATCGGCCCCGGTCGCCGGACGGCGCGAAAGCCGCGCCTGCCGGTGCTTACAGCAGTTCTTCCAAACGCAGGCGCGTGATCTTGCCCTTGACTACCGACAATGCCTCGATCCGGGCAATCGCCGCATCGATGTTCTTCTCGCGCGTCCGGTGCGTCAGCATGATGATGTCGGTCTGATCTTCGCCTTCGTCGGGCTCGCGCTGGATCATCGCATCGATCGAAATCTCCTGATCGGCCAGGATGCGCGTGATGTCGGCCAGCACGCCCGGCTTGTCCTCGACCCGCAAACGCAGGTAGTAGCTGGTGATCACCTCCGACAGCGGCAGGATCGGCAGATCGACCATCGCCTCCGGCTTGAACGCCAGATGCGGCACACGATGCTGCGGATCGGCCGTGTGCATGCGCGTCACGTCAACCAGATCCGCGATGACGGCCGAAGCGGTCGGCTCCGCGCCGGCGCCCTTGCCGTAGTACAGGGTCGCGCCCACCGCGTCGCCCTTGACGAGCACCGCGTTCATCGCGCCCTCGACGTTGGCGATCAGGCGCTTTTCCGGAATCAGGGTCGGGTGCACGCGCAACTCGACGCCTTCCGCCGTGCGCTTGGTGATACCGAGCAGCTTGATGCGGTAACCGAGTTGCTCCGCATATTTGATGTCGGCCGAATCGAGCTTGGTGATGCCCTCGATGTGCGCCTTGTCGAAGCACATCGAATTGCCGAAGGCGATGGCGCTCATGATCGTCAGCTTGTGCGCCGCATCGACGCCTTCGACGTCGAAGGTCGGATCGGCTTCAGCGTAACCCAGCCGTTGCGCTTCCTTGAGCACCGTCTCGAAGCTCAACCCCTTGTCGCGCATCTCGGACAGGATGAAGTTGGTCGTACCGTTGATGATCCCGGCGATCCATTCGATCCGGTTGGCGGTCAGCCCTTCGCGCAGGGCCTTGATGATCGGAATCCCGCCCGCCACGGCTGCCTCGAACGCAACCGTGACGCCTTTTTTCTGCGCGGCGTCGAAGATCTCGTTGCCGTAGGTCGCCAGCAGCGCTTTGTTGGCCGTCACCACGTGCTTGCCGTTTTCGATGGCCTTGAGGACGAGTTCCTTGGCGACGCCGTAACCACCGATGAGCTCTATGATGATGTCGATCTCCGGGTCGGCAACGACCGAGAAGGCATCGTCGCTCAGGCGGCATGAGCCGCCCGTGACCTGTTTCGCCAATTCGAGGTTCTTGTCCGCGACCACCGTGATCTGGATGGGCCGGCCGGCACGACGCGTGATTTCCTCGGCATTGCGCTTGAGTACGGTAAAAGTGCCGCCACCGACGGTGCCGATGCCGAGAAGTCCAACGTTGATCGGTTTCATTTCAGAACCTTCCTAAAGCAAAACGAGGAAACATGCATTCCCTCGCGAAAATAAAATCGATGCGCCCGATCGCGCTGCACACCCGAATCGAGCGCCAGCACATCGCATTCGAGCGACTTGGCCTTCGCTTCCAGCCAGGTGAGCAGCATTTTTCCCGCCCCGCGCGAGCGCCTTGTCTCGTCGCTGACCAGATCATCCACGTAGAGACGACGGCCTTCGTAGGTGTTTTCGACCAAACGCCAAAGCGCGACGGAGCAGACGGAGTCGGAATCAACCACGAGTGCCATGCGCGCACCGGCCGCGAAAATCGTCTGCAAGCGCTTCGTGTAGTCGGCCGGCAACTGCGCACGCAACTGACGATGCACAGTCTCGGCGCGCGTCAGCCAATCCGGCTCAAGCAGGTTTCCGCAATCGTCGGTGACCGCAATGATGTGACAGTCAGGTGCCATGACGCTTCCTGTAACCTTCCAGGAAGCGTGCGACGCGACTGATCGCCTCGCGCAGATCGTCTTCGTGCGGGAGGAAAACCAGCCGGAAATGATCCGGTTGCGGCCAGTTGAAGCCCGTTCCCTGCACCAGCAGGACACGCTCTTCGCGCAGAAGTTCGGCGATGAAGGCTTGATCGTTCTTGATCGGATAGACCTTCGGGTCGAGCTTCGGGAACATGTAGAGCGCCGCCTTGGGCTTGACGCAGGTAACACCCGGGATGGCCGTGATCAGCTCGTGCGCCAGATTGCGCTGGCGATACAGCCGGCCGGCCGACGAAATCAGATCGTCGATGCTCTGATAGCCGCCGAGTGCGGTCTGGATGCCGTACTGCCCCGGGACGTTGGCGCACAGGCGCATCGAAGCGAGCATGTCCAGCCCTTCGATGTAGTCGCGCGCATCGCGCAGATCGCCGGAAACGACCATCCAGCCGGCCCGATAGCCGCACGAGCGATAGTTCTTGGACAAGCCGTTGAAACTGACCGTCAGCACATCGTCGGACAACGAACCGATCGCCGTGTGCGTCTCCCCGTCGTACAGCACCTTGTCGTACACCTCGTCGGCAAAGATGATCAAGTGGTGCTCGCGCGCGATCTTGATGATCTCGATCAGAATGCTGTCCGGATACAGTGCTCCGGTCGGGTTGTTCGGATTGATGATCACGATCGCCCGCGTCTTCGCTGTGATCTTGGAACGGATGTCGTCCAGATCAGGCAACCACTCGTTGCCCTCGTCGCAAAGATAGTGCCGCGGCGTTCCGCCGGACAGGCTGACGGCAGCCGTCCACAACGGGTAATCCGGCGCCGGCACCAGCACCTCGTCGCCCGCATTGAGCAGCGCGTTCATGGACATGACGATCAGCTCGGACACGCCATTGCCGATATAGATGTCTTCCAGCGTCACGCCCTTGATGCGCTTCTGCTGGGTGTAGTGCATGACGGCCTTGCGCGCCGCGAAGATCCCTTTCGAATCCGAATAGCCGGCTGCATTCGGCAGGTTACGGATCATGTCGAGCTGGATCTCTTCCGGCGAATCGAATCCGAACGATGCAAGATTGCCGATGTTCAGCTTGATGATCTTGTGGCCCTCATCCTCCATTTGCTTGGCCTGCTGCAGTACCGGACCACGAATGTCGTAGCAGACGTTGGCCAACTTGTTCGATTTGAGTACGGGTTTCATAGCGATCAACCAATGCGGCCTGCGCTTCGGCAAGCCGTCCTGTCCGGATGCAAAGTGAATACTGCGAACAGCAACGCAGGCGCACGAGCCTTCGAATTAGGCCGTGCATAAAGATATAATCCTACTATTAACGTCTTGTGCATCGCAATTTTATGAAGCTGCAACCCGAAAGAACGGCTGGACTCAATATCTTCACCGCCTATGGCGAGGGTTATGTCACCGTCAATGCGGTGCGTCACACCGCCAATCTCATCGTCCTCCCGGAGCGCCTCGTAACCGAATGGACAAGGGCGAGTTTCGAGACACTGAGCGCCTCCGATTTTGCGCAACTCGTCGCGCTCGACGCTGAAGTGATCCTGCTTGCGACCGGCGATCAGCTGCGCTTTCCCCCGGTCGAACTGCTCCAGCCGCTCATTCTGGCGCAGAAAGGCATCGAGGTGATGGACATCAAGGCCGCCTGTCGTACCTACAACGTTCTCGTCAGCGAGAACCGGAAAGTTGCCGCGGCACTGCTCTTCGGCTGATACGCGGCCGGGGTGTCGCTGTTACCCAGCGCGCTCCGCGATACGATGACCGACACTCTAGGCAGCAAAAATCCCTGATGAAGAACATGAATCAATGAAACGTATCGCCCTCAAGATCGACGTCAACACCTATCGGGGAACCCTGCTCGGCGTCCCCGCGCTGATCGAACTCCTTCAAAAACACGATGCCGGCGCCACTTTTTTCTTCTCGCTCGGCCATGACCGGAGCGGATGCGAAGCGCGTGCAACCTCGCTGGCACGCCACTACGATCTGACCACCCGCCTGTATGGGCGCCTGCTACCTGGGCCGAATATCGGCGTTCGATGCGCCGAGACCCTGCGACAGGCATCCAGTGCTGGTTTTGAGGTGGGAATTCACGCGTGGAATCGTGTCGGCTGGGAAAGAAACGTTCATCGGGCCAGCAATCCGTGGGTCGAAAGCGAGATGGTCAAGGCCTGCACCAAATTCGAGGCGCTGTTTGGCGCTGTCCCCAAAGTGCATGCCGCCGCCGGCTGGAGAATGAATCGCCATGCACTGCGCCTGACGCAACGTCTAGGGTTTTCCTACGCCAGCGATTGCCGCGGCAGCCATCCGTTCATTCCCGTGATCGACGGCGAAATCGTTGCCTGTCCGCAGTTGCCGACAACGCTCCCAACCCTCGATGAACTTCTCGTACTTGAACCCAAGTATTCTCCCGAGCAGGCTGTTCGACCGCATCGCCCAGCTTGCCAACGCTCTGGACGGCGACCACGTTTTCACCCTGCGCGCCGAACTGGAGGGCATGAAGTTCACAGAGGCATTCGAACGACTGCTCGACACATGGAAGGGCGACAACCACCTGCTGGTGCCGTTGCGCGATATCCGCGCAACGCTCGATCCGGGCGCGTTGCCGCGGCACGCCGTGAGTCTGGAAAATACGCCGGGAAGGAATGGTGGACGGCTGACGCAAAACGGCAACCCCTTTTTGTGGCAGCAAAGGAAAGTGGCCTGAGGTCTCTGCTGGAGGCAGCCACATCGTGTCGTCACGCCGGGCTCCGGAGTCGAATCAGCAGTTTTTAACGTGCTATCATGCGCGCTCGCGATGACTGACCGGCGCCTGCTGGCAGCAACTTGATCCCTAGGCGGCAGTCGGCGAAATCCGGAGGTGTGGCAGAGTGGTCGATTGCACTGGTCTTGAAAACCAGCAAAGGGCAACCTTTCGTGAGTTCGAATCTCACCGCCTCCGCCAAGTTTTTTGAGTACAAGCGCCCTGCGGGGCGTTTTTTCGTTTTGCCCTATCCATCGCCACCGCCAACGCTTGAGCAAATCACCACGATGCCAAGATCGGAGCGCGTGTGTTGTTTGCAATAAAGCAATAGACCGACATGAACGAGTACAGCGATTCGTTTCAGTTCTTGCAGGAACACTCGGCAGAGTTCAAGGAACGTCAGGCGCTCTCGCGGATTTCCAATTCCATCGTCGAGTGCCGATGGAAGACCGAAGGCATCACCGCTGAGTGGCGCGAGATCGCGGGCGATTGCGCAAGTCCGTGGTTCAGCGTATCCGCAACGGCCCAGCGCAAGCCGGTGGAGAACCGTGGCAAGCGTGTTCAGGTGCTGCTCGATGCGGACAGTCTCGAGAAGGCCGAACGGATCGGCAACGGAAATGTAAGCGATGGAATCCGCCGGGCGCTGGCGTGTTTCCAAACGTCGGGCTAGCCGAAAACCAACCGTGCCGCTGCTTCAAGGCGGCATGACATGCGCCTGTTGGCGTCGGCAATCAGCCCGGGTCGCATCCTCGGGTCAAATCACGAAATCCTCTCGTCCGACGGTTTCCTTGCGGAGCAGTTCGGCGATGCGTTCCTCGTTGAGTCCGGGGACCAGGCGGAAGATGAAGTCGTAGGCGTAGTCGCGCAGGTAGACGCCGCGGCGGATGGCGAGTCGTGTCGTGTTGAGCGGGAAGACGTCGGGCACGTCGATGCGCACCAGGTTGCCGTCACGTTCCGGGTGGTAGGCCATGGCGGCGATGATGCCGATGCCCAGCCCGACATCGACGTAGGTCTTGATCACGTCGGCGTCGATCGCCGAGAGCACGATGTCGGGGACGAGGCCGGCTTCGGCGAAGCTGCGGTCGATGTTGGTGCGCCCGGTGAAGCCTTCGTGATAGGTGATGATCGGGTACTCGGCGAGGTCGGCGAGCGTCGGGGCGTTCAGTCGGGTCAGCGGATGGTCGCGCGGGACGATCACGGCGTGCTGCCAGGTGTAGTACGGGAAGGTGGCGATCTCCGGGACGTGGTTCAGCCATTCGGTGGCGATCGCGATGTCGGCTTCGCCGGCGGAGAGGAGTTCGGCGATCTCGCGCGGGCTGCCCTGGTGCAGGACGAGATGCACTTTCGGGTAGGCGGCCTTGAAGCTCTTGATGACTTCCGGCAAGGCGTAGCGCGCCTGGGTGTGCGTAGTGGCGATGACGAGGTTGCCGGTTGCGCGATTGGAGAAGTGGTCGGCGATGCTGCGCGCGTTCTGCACGTCGAGCAGGATGCGTTCGACGACGACGAGCAGTTCCTTGCCCGGTTCGGTAAGGCCGAGCAGGCGTTTGCCGCGCCGGACGAAGATTTCGATGCCGAGTTCGTCCTCGAGGTCCTTGATGTGCTTGGAGACCCCCGGCTGCGAGGTGAACAGCGTGTTGGCGACGGTCGTCAGGTTGAAGTCCTGGCGCACCGTCTCGCGAAGAATGCGTAGTTGCTGGAAGTTCATCTCTCGGTCCTTAGGCGGCTGGTTGTCCATTTGCTGGTTAGCCGGAGTGTAAGACCGAGTTATTCCATTGAAAAATAACCAATACTTCAATACATAGACGCGCCGGCAATAACGAGACCGCACCGGTCAGTAGTAGCGTTCGATCATGCGCATCGAGATCGAATACGCGTGTTGGATCTGTTCGGTGCAGTAGCGATGTTCTTCTTGAACGGGGCAGGCAAGCCGCGCCAGGCAGCTCTCGCGGCAAGCGGAATTCGGCTGCTTGCGATAAGCGACACAACGCGCCAGATCGAAGCGCCCGTCGGCCATCGCGACACCGGGACAGGCGTCAACACATGGCTTGTTCCGACAGGAATCGCACGGCGACACGCCACGTTGCGGCAGCACCGTCTCGAAATTCGTATTGGCCAACACGACCGCGCGGTAGGCAAACCACGGTCCCCACTGCGCATTGATTCCGACCATGAACGGCGAGGGGAAATGCCACCCGGCCAGTTCCCCGAGGGATTGCAGACCGATCAGCCGATCGCCCGGATAAGCGATCTCGTAAGCCACCCCGGGCGCTTGCGCCGCGAGCCACGCTTCCACCCTGCGCACGCTGAAGTCGTTAACCGGGTCGGACGAAACGAAGCCCTCCGCCCTGATCCGCTCCCACAGGCTTCGACCGCCATTACCGATCAGGATGAGTTGGGCATAACGGCTTTCCGGATCGAGGCCCTTTCGCGACTCGGCCGACAATCGATCAAACGAGAACACCGCTTGCAGATTGAGGCCGGCGGCATCGAGCAGCACATAGTCTGGGTTCGTCATTGCCATATCCTCAAGTCGTGCGAGAAAATCAACTGGTCAGTCATTCTGACCAGCGAGCATAGACGATCCTTGAGCGACGCGTCGACCAAGGGAATCGTTAACGCATCCGCCGCTGGCTGAACCATTTCATCGATACGCTGGTCAGCTCGGTACTTGCGTGCGATCCAAAGTAGAATCCGTAACCCGCGCAGCAATGCGTGCCGTAGCAAATCGGGATCAAACCCAGGATCAGGACGAGAGAATTGCATGGAATGTAAAGTCAAATGGATCGAAGGCGGCATGTCGTTTCTTGCCGAAACCGGAAGTAACCACGCCGTGCTCATGGATGGCGCGCCTGAAGCCGGTGGCCGTAACCTGGCACCGCGTCCGATGGAGTTGCTGCTGGCGGGAACCGGCGGTTGCACGGCGTTCGACGTCGTCGCCATCCTCAAGAAGGGACGTCACGCGGTGACCGGCTGCGAAGTCAGCCTGAAAGCCGAGCGCGCCGAAACCGACCCGAAGGTGTTCACCCACATCCACTTTCACTTCCGCGTGACCGGCAAGGGGTTGAAACCCGAAGTGGTAATGCGCGCGATCAATCTCTCGAAAGAGAAGTACTGCTCGGCGTCGATCATGCTCGGCGAGACGGCGAAGATCACGCACGATTTCGAAATCGTCGAAGCCGCGTAGGCGCACAGCCGACGTGCAACGTTGAACGATAAAGCGGATCAGGCGCCGCCTGGTCCGCCTTTCGTCAGATCGACCTGGCCGATCTCCCGCAACAGGAAGCGCACGAGTTCGAGGCTGTTGCGGCTCGCCTGCGGCAAGAATGCCTCGAAGTTGGTCGCCGCGTCCTCGTCGGCTCGGTCAGAGATGGTCCGCGCCACGAGGAAAGGCACGCGGTTCGACGCTGCATACGAGCGCCACGCTCGCGCCTTCCATTTCGACGCCGTCACCGTCCAGCTCTTCCGTCAGATACGCGTGACTGTTCATTTCACGATACGTGATGAACTGGTCGCCAGTGCAGATTCGCCCTTGGTGCAGCTTGCCGCTGGCCGGCCGAAATCCGGCGGCGAGTTCGAGCAGGACGGGATGCGACGGCATGAAGCGATGGTCCGAAAACGGCACTTGCCCGCGCGGCAGGTTCAAGGCGACGGATTCGAGGTCGTGCTGGACCAGGTCGGCGGCCAGCAACGTATCGCCGATCTCGATGTGCGGCCGCAAGCTGCCGGCCAGCCCGGTGAAGATGACTGCCCGCGGTTGCCAGCGATCGATCAGGTGCTGCGTCACCATCGCCGACATCACCTTGCCGACGCCGCTCTTGCTGACCAGCACCTCCTGCCCTTCGAGCCGACCACGATGCTGGACGAAGCCGTTCCAGTGCAATTCATGGCGATGTTCGAGCTTGGACAGGAATTCATCGATTTCGCTGTCCATCGCACCGAGGATGATGATCACGTGACATTCCAGACGAAAAGAGGGCAAAAGGAAACGATCCCGTGCATCTGCGGAACCGCGACGAATGGCTCTACCTGCCCGCCGGATTATATCAACGCCGGCCGACCACCCGCGCCGCCACGGTCTGCATAGCGCGCTGCACGAATCTCCGCAAGGGAATGATTATGGAATTATCCCTGCGAGCCGCGACGACCCGCTGACTTGGCGCAACGGGACAAGCTGCAACAAACCCTGAAAACAACGACATAAGTAATTGAATTCATGAATATCCCGTAGTAGTATCAACCGGATATGTTGTTCTGTGGTTTCGTTGCTTACGCTGTCCAGCGTTCGATTCCGTCAGATGGCCATCGTTCAGCTTCTGGATGACCGCCTGACAAAGTGATCCGCGAAACCCTCGACATCGGTCGATACGAAGAGGGAAGTAGAGGCGTTGATGCGTAATCTACCTGAGCCGATCGTTCATGCCATTGAATCGGGCAGGGTACCCTCGCCGCCGCAAATTCTCTTGCGCTTGATGCATCTGGTCGATGACGACCGATCGACGATGGTGGAACTCGCCGCCCTGGTCGGACACGACGCCGGTTTGTCCGCACGTGTGCTGACCGCCGCGAATTCCCCGGCGTTGAGACGCGGTCGCGAATTGAACAACCTCGAGAACTGCCTGGTCGCCCTGGGCACGCGCCTCGTGCGTTCGATCGCGACCTGCCTGTCGATCCAGAGCCTGTTCGATCGCAACGCCGGCGCCACGACGACGGATCTTTCGGCGTTCTGGGGCCACTCGTTGATGGTGGCGGAGCTCTCGCGCAATCTGGCGGCGTCCATCGACTATCCCAAACCGGAAGAGGCATACCTGGCCGGTTTGCTCCACGATGTCGGCGAGTTGGTCCTGCTGTCGGCCATCGGCGAGCCCTACGCGGAACTGCTCGCGCACAGCGACGACGAAGTGGCGCTGCAGTCGCTTGAAATCGAAAAATTCGGCGTTCATCACGGCGAGATTGGAACCTGGCTCACCGACAAGTGGAAACTGGACACGATCTTCGCCGACGGCATCCTCTTCCACCACGCGATGCCCGACGAGATCGTGACCGCGACCAAGCTGCCGCAAATCGTCTGGGTTGCCCATGCGCTGGCGGCCGCTGAACACATCTCCGACGAACTGCTGGCGCTCCACACAGCCATGTTCGAGAACGGCGATCGTGAAGATCTGGCGACCCTGCGTACGCAAGCCGAGCAGCGGACGCGGGTGATCGCCGACGCGCTCAACCTCAGGCTGCCGGAAAATCTCATCGGACTCCGCGCCTGGGCACCTTCCGCCAAGATGATGAGACTGGTGCCCGAAAAGGACGCCCCGGAGTCCGAGATTGTTGCCATGCTGGGCGGAATGGCCTTGCTGCAGCCGCTGCAACAGGATCTTTTTGCGCTCGAGAGCGACGCCGAAATCCTGCTTTCGCTCCGCGAATCGGCCCGCATCCTGTTCGATCTGCCGCGCACCGGTTTCCTGCTCTGCAACGAGATGGACGGCAGATTGTCCGGAAAGAACATCGGCGGACAGCCGGCGATTTTCCGGCAGGTCGAGATTCCGCTGGAAGAACAACGTTCGCTGGCCGCCGCCGCTGCCGTCCGCCAGGAGATCTGCAGTTCTTTCGAGGATCGGATCATCGGAAGAAATTCACTGATCGATCTGCAATTCGCCCGCGCTTTCGCGTCCGAAGGACTGCTGTGCATCCCGATGTCCGTTCGCCGTCGAAGCATCGGTGTCATCGTCAGCGGGCTGAGTGCCGGTCAATATGGACGCCTCGCGCGCCGCCTGCCGTGGCTGCTGAATTTCGGGAAGATCGCGGCGATCAGCCTGGACGCCTTGCGCGAAGCCAAGAGCTATCGCCGGCAAGCCGATCAGGAAGCGGCCAGCCGCTTCACGCGGCAGGCGCGGCGGGTCGTTCACGAAGCCGCCAATCCGCTCGGCATCATCAAGGGCTATCTGAAGATTCTCGACCGGAAACTCCCGGATGAAACCGAGGTGCGCCAGGAACTGGAGATCCTGTCCGAAGAAATCGACCGTGTTGCCAGCATCGTCAGCCGGATGAGCGAAATCCCGAAGGACCAGCAGCCCGGAAGCGTCAACCCCGGTGACCTGATCCGCGAACTTCTCCTGCTCTACGGCGACACGCTGTTCAAGGCCAAGGGGATTCAGATCGAAACCGACCTCCCGGAAGCGATGTTGCGCGTCACCTGCGAACGGGACAGCCTCAAGCAGATGCTGCTGAACCTCTGGAAAAATGCCTCGGAAGCGCTGACCGAGGGACATCAGCTCACGATTTCGTTGACCGACCACGTGATTCACAACGGCCGGACCTATATCCAGATCTGCATGCACGATGATGGCCCCGGCATGTCCGAGGACACCATGCGCGCGATCCGCCTACCCTCCGATGCCGCCGGTTCCGGCCGGCGCGGCATGGGATTGCCGATCGTCGGTGAACTGGCGCGCCGGCAGGGTATCGAGATGCTCTGCCTCAGCCAGAAGGAAAAAGGAACCTGCATCGCCCTGCTCTTTCCGAAAACCGACATCGCGGAATCGGGGATATCGGTCGACGGTCAGCGCTCATCTCTGCAAGGGAGCACAGCGGAAAAATGAACATCTTCCTTGGTGGCGAAGCCATGGTGCCGAAGACTGCGGCGACGGCGACGCAGCGCATACTGATCGTCAACGACGAGCCGCTGTTCCGCCGCGCCTATCGCTCCCTGCTCAACGGAAACGGAAGGATCATCGAAGAAAGCGGCACCGGCCAGGACACCATCCGCCGGCTCGACCGGCGCGACATCGATGTCGTCGTCCTCGATCTCATGCTGCCCGACATCGGCGGCGTGGAGATCATGGAGTGGATGGAACGCAGCCGGATCGCCACGTCCGTCATCGTTTTCAGCGCCGACGAGTCGATCGACTCGGCCATTCATGCGCTACGTCGCGGCGCTTTCGAGTTCATCCGCAAGCATTGCGACCCCGACGACCTGATCCAGGCCGTCGAGCGCGCCCTGCATCGCCGCCGGATGGAGGCCGAACACGCGCTGATGACCTCGCAGCTGAAGCATTCGGAGCGCCTGCACCGCTTCCTGGTCGAACAATCGCCGGATCTCATCTACACCGTCGACAACCGCGGGCACTTCGTCTTCATTAACCCGCGCGTTGAATCCCTGCTCGGTTTCAAGCCCGAAGAGCTGATCGATCAACACTATTCGGTCATCGTCCACGAGGACGACATGGAGCGCGCGCATTACGCGTTCAACGAGCGTCGGATGGGCGAACGCGCCACGATCAATTTCGAAGTCCGGCTCAAGAACAAGCAACAAGGCACGCGTCATTTCGACAACCGGATGATCGTCGCAATCCTCAGTTCGCAAGGCGTTTACGCGCAGGACGCCACGCCCGATCTCCGATTCGTGGGGACTTCCGGCGTCGCGCGCGACATCACCGACCGCAAACGGGCCGAGGAAACCATCGCCTTCCAGGCGTTTCACGACCTCCTGACCGAACTGCCCAACCGGACCCTGTTCCTGGACCGCCTGCAGCTCGCCGTCACCCAGGCCAAGCGCCGGAACCAGCGCATCGGCGTCATGTTCCTGGACATCGATCGTTTCAAGCTGATCAACGACACCTACGGCCACCAGGAAGGCGACGTCCTGCTCAAGGAATTCGCACTGCGTGTCCGCGCCTGCCTGCGTTCGGGCGACACGCTCGCGCGCCAGGGCGGCGACGAGTTCACGGTACTTTTGCCCGACATCAACACGCCGGACGACGTCTTCGTTATCGCCAGGAAGATCATGACCGAGTTGCGGCGCCCGTTCTCGGTCGGCGCGCGCGACTTCGTCGCGACGGCCAGCATCGGCATCGCGATCTACCCGGAGGACGGCGATACATCGACGACGTTGATCCGCAACGCCGACATCGCCATGTACCAGGCCAAGGCGCAGGGAAAGAACGGCTTCCTGGAGTTCAAACCCTCGATGAACACCGCGCATATCGAACGCATATCGCTCGAAAACGACTTGCGGCGCGCACTCGAGGATGGTTCGCAATTCGAACTGCATTTCCAGCCGCAGGTCTGTGTTTCACGCGGTAGCGTGGTCGGCATCGAAGCGTTGATCCGCTGGCACCATCCGGTGCAAGGGCTGATCTCTTCGGATGAGTTCATTTCGCTGGCCGAAGAGACTGGAATGATCGTCAGGATCAGCGACTGGGTCCTGCAGGCCGGTTGCGTCCAGCTCAAAAAGCTGCGCAGGCAGGGTCACCTCGACCTGAAGCTGGGGATCAACATCTCTCCTGCCGAGTTCGAGCGCGACGATCTGCTCGAACGCATCGTCACGCCGCTCGACCAGCATTCGATCCCGCACGATGCGGTCGAAATCGAAATCACCGAACACCTGCTGATGAAGGACGCCGAAAGCGTCATCGCCAAGGTCAGGCAGCTTCGCCATGCCGGCCTGCTGGTCGCCATCGACGACTTCGGCACGCGCTATTCGTCGCTCAACTATCTGCGGCGCTTCTCGATCAGCCGCATCAAGATCGATCAATCGTTCGTGCGCGACCTATGCGCCAACGACGATTCGACGGCCATCATCCAGGCCATTCTCGGCATTGCGAAGAGCTTCGATCTGAGCATTCTGGCCGAAGGCGTGGAGACGGAGATGCAACGGCAGACGCTCAGCCGCCTCGGCTGCGATGAAATGCAGGGCTATCTGTTCAGCCGTCCGCTCTCGGCGCCTGAACTCGATACCTTCCTCGCTGATTTCGCACCGGATTCACGGCACCAAGCCATCGAGCAGGCGCCCGGGCACAACGCCGGATGGAGCACCAGCCCGGCGTGCGCCGCTTCCGCCTGCCCGCCGTAGGCCGAGTGCCGAATCAACCGACAATCAACTGACCCAGCCGCCGGCCGGCGATCGGGCCTGCCGCTCGGAGGCCAGCGTCACGCGGTTGCGGCCCAAGCGCTTCGAGAGGTAGAGCGCGTTGTCAACGCGCGATACGAAATCGCTCGCGGATTCGCCCGCGCAATGGCTGGCGATCCCGAACGAGACGGTGATCTGGGCAATTTCCTGTTGATTGTCCGAACGACGGATCCGGCTGCGCTCGATCGTCCTGCGCAGCTTCTCGGCCAGCGCCTGCGCGCCCTCGATGCTCGTATCCGGAAGAAGCACGACAAATTCCTCGCCGCCAAAGCGCGCCGCCGTGTCTTTCCCTTTCACGCTCGCTTTCAGGATTTGCGCGACGGCCCGCAGCACCTTGTCGCCGACCAGATGCCCGTAGGTATCGTTGACGCGCTTGAAGTGATCGATGTCGGCGAGCAGCAGACAAGTGCCGTCGGTTTGACCGTCTTCCTCCGCCAGACGCGCGGCAAGCGCCAGGTCGAATCCGCGGCGATTCGTCAGCCCGGTCAATTCGTCAGCCAGCGCCGCTTCGCGCGCCTGGTTGACCTCCCGCTGCAACCGCTCGATCTCGGCCCGGCTGGCGTCCAAACGGCGCTGCAGCGTCGCGATCGCACCCTGCATTTCGCGCGTGCCTGACAACAGCAGGTTGATGCCGCTCTCGGCCACAGCCGCAGTACCGTCGTTGCCCAGATCCTCGCTCCACTGCTCCAGCGCATTGCCGAACCGGCTCGCGTGCTCACCGGCGTCGGCCGCATCCTGAGAGACTTCGGCCATCACTTTCCTGAAACCGGTGGCGACGCGGTGCGCGGTCTGTTCGTCGAGTTCCGCGATATGCGTGCGAAAGAGTTCGGACGTCATCACCTCGTCCAGTACCTTGCCGTCCCGTGTCAGTTCATCGATGGCCTTGCGCAGCGGCTTGTTGAAACCGGCGACGTACTCATACCAGATGCCGTAGCTGACCGGATGCAGCGCCGCGGCCTGTCGCGACATCAAGGGCAATGCCAGTCTCAGGTATTCCGCACTCTGCTCAATGGTTTCGCGATACTTCATCATCCGAAAATCTCCCCGCAAGTAGCCCGCGCGCCGACACGCATCTCCCATATGACGGCAGTTTAGCAACTCATAGGGTCGGTGGAAATTTCGTTCCATTCCCTACGCTCGGTACGCATTGGCGGCGCGCTTGTCCGCTGTCGCCGATGTTATGGACAAACATGCCCAATCGCGGCCAGGGGCTCAATCGTGCGACGGCGCTGTGGCAGTATTGATTCGATTGCCCATTTTTCGGGCAATCCCAAACAAAAAGAACGCTATCGGAGGGAAAATGCTCAATCGAATCAATAAACTGGTGCTCACGTTCATCATTGCTGCCACCCTCGGCCCCGCGCTCGCGGCCGACCGGCTCAAGCTCGGCTACCTCGTCAAACAACCGGAAGAAACCTGGTTCCAGACCGAATGGGCATATGCCGAGAAAGCCGGCAAGGATCTCGGTTTTGACGTGATCAAGATCGGCGTGCCCGACGGCGAAAAGACGATGGCGGCCATCGACAAACTCGCCGCCGAGGGCGCCAAGGGTTTCGTGATCTGCGCGCCGGACCCGAAACTCGGCTCGGCGATCATGGACAAGGCAAAGAGCCTGAACATGCGCGTCGTCACCGTTGACGACCGGCTGCAGGACAAGATGGGGCTGTTCATGGACGACGTGCCGCTGCTGATGATGGCCGCGCGCAAGATCGGCGATCGCCAGGGCCAGGAAATGCTCAAGGAAATGCGGCGGCGCGGCTGGAAGGCTGCCGAATCCGGCGCGCTGGTGATCACCGCGGAGGGCTTGGAGACTGCCCGCCTGCGCACCGACGGCGCCATCACCGCGCTGCGGGTGGGTGGATTCTCCGCCGCGAACATCTTCACCACACCGACCAAGACCAACGACATTCCCGGTGCTCACGAGGCGGCCAAGGCGTTTCTGGAAACGAAGAAGTTCAAGCACTGGGTCGTTGCCGGCATGAACGACAACACGGTGCTCGGCGGCATCCGCGCCACCGAGGATCATGGCTACGCAGCCGAAGACGTGATCGGCATCGGCATCAACGGCGTCAACGCGGTCGGTGAGCTGTCCAAGGACGACGCCACCGGCTTCTACGGATCGATGCTGCCGAGTCCCGACGTGCACGGCTACAAGAGCATCGAAATGCTCTACAACTGGGTCGCCAAGAACGACGAGCCGCCAAAGTTCGTCGAAGTGACCGATACGGTGCTCATCACGCGCGATAACTTCAAGAGCGAACTCAAGAAGAAGGGGCTCGGCAAGTAGCCCACGCGTCAAACCCGCTCGAACGCGCGCTCCAGATCCCCACGCAGGTCGCCAACGTCCTCGACGCCGACCGAGAGGCGGACGAGCGAATCGGTGATGCCGATCTGTTCGCGCAGCGCCTGCGGAATGCTGGCGTGCGTCATGATCGCCGGATGCTCGATCAGGCTCTCGACGCCGCCCAGGCTCTCGCCGAGCGTAATCAGCTCGCAGCCTTCGAGAAAGCGCACGGTGCCGGCGAGGTCGGTCGCCAGATCGAAAGTGATCACGCCGCCGAAGCCGCGCATCTGGCGCTTGGCGAGGTCGTGCTGCGGGTGAGAACGCAAGCCGGGATAGCGGATCTGCCGGACCTTGGGGTGTCCTTCCAGCCAGCCGGCGAGTTCGAGGGCGTTTTCGCAATGGCGGCGCATGCGCAGGTCGAGCGTCTTGATGCCGCGCAGGACGAGGAAGCTGTCGAACGGCCCGGCGATCGAACCGATGGCGTTGTGCAGGAAGGCGAGCCGCTCGCGCAGCCCGGCGTTGCGTTCATCGCCGCTGACCACGGCGATGCCGCCGATCACGTCCGAATGCCCGTTGAGGTACTTGGTCGTCGAGTGCATGACGACGTCGAAGCCCGACTCGAGCGGCCGCTGAATCCAAGGCGAGGCGAAGGTGTTGTCGGCAACGGCGATGAGGCTGTGGCGGCGGCGGAGCGCGGCGATCGCCTCGAGGTCGACCAGTTTGAGCAGCGGATTGGTCGGCGTTTCCACGAGAATCATGCGCGTTTCCGGGCGGATGGCAGCGGCGACGGCCGCCGTATCGGCCAGATCGACGTAGCTGAAGGCGAGTCCGGCGCTCTGCCGGCGCACCTTGTCCATCAGGCGGAAGGTGCCGCCATAGAGATCGTCGCCCGCGATGACGTGCGCGCCGACGTCGACCAGCTCGAGGATGGTCGCGATGGCGGCCATTCCGGAAGCAAAGGCGAAACCTTGCGCGCCGCTCTCCAGATCGGCGACGCAGCGTTCGAGCGCCCAGCGCGTCGGATTGTGCGAACGGCCGTAGTCCAGCCCCTTGTGCACGCCGGGACTTTCATGCAGATAGGTCGAATTGGCGTAGATCGGCGTGATCACGGCGCCGGTGCTCGGGTCGGGCGATTGGCCGGCGTGGATGGCGCGCGTGGCGAGCGCGTAGTCGTTTGCTGCGTTTGTCTTGTCGGTCATGCGATCTCTTTTCCGGGTCGTCGAATCGTCGAATGCCTGTGCGGCAGGCAACACGGCGAGAGTCTAGCCCGACGCCGCCGTGCCGTGCCACCCGATCCGTCGGGAATTTCACCGCACGTCGCCCGCCCGCAAAAACAAACCCGCCACGCGGGCGGGTTTGCGCTGGCTTACGCCGATCAACGAGATCGATTGCCTTGTCCGCGCCTCTCTCTCGCTAAACGTTCAGCCTTGGCTTCGCCTTTTTCTTCAGCCAACTGATGAACGACCGCCGACAGTTCGACGACGCTCCTGGAAAGCTTGTTGATGTCGCGCCTGGTCGGAACCCCCAGGCTGTCGAGCGAACGGGCGATGCGGTCTTCGACCGCGCGTTCGATCCTCCCCCAGGTATCGACCGCCTTGTCGGTGACGGACGCGATCGTCTCGTCGGCGATCTTGCGTGTCCGCGCCTGGACGACCTCGCCATCCTTGACCAGCGCATTGAACGCCTTCTCGCCTTCGGCCTGCGTGATGGCATAGGCTCCGAGTCCGGCCAGCCAGAGTTGATTCGCCGAATCCTTCAACTTCGCCGCAAGTTCGCCATCGACCAGACTACCCGCCAATGCTTCCAGTTTATTGCCCATCTCGATCTCCTCATGTTGTACTGCGCTGCGTGTTGTTGCGTCTTGGCAAGGCGTGTTCTCCTTGTACCCAATCTGAATTGTAGGAACGGCGCCTAGAATTGGCATTCTAAAAACCTAGGGATTTCCCTCTAAATCATAGACTTGGCCGATAATTCCGACGAAGAAGCATGCTGAAAATCGAAAACCTCACCCGCCAGTTCAACCAGCGCATCGTCCTGCGCGACGTCTCGCTGACCTTGCAACCGGGCGAATACGTCGCCATCGTCGGGGAATCGGGCGTCGGCAAATCGACCTTGCTCAACCTGATCGCCGGGCTGGATCGCCCGGACGGCGGACGGCTCGCGCTCGACGGCGAAGATTACGGCGACCTGGATGAAGACGCCTTGACCCGCCTGCGCCGCGACAAGCTGGGATTCGTCTTCCAGGCCTTCCATGTGCTGCCGCATCTCACGCTGCGCCAGAACGTGGTGTTGCCACTCTGGCTGCAAGGGCTGCACGGCGAGGTGGCGGACCGGCAGGCACGACGGCTGCTCGACGCCGTGGGCCTGGGCGACCGTGCCGAGAGCTGGCCGCGCGAGCTGTCGGGCGGCGAAATGCAGCGCGTGGCGATCGCCCGCGCCCTGGTCCATCGCCCGCGCCTGCTCCTGGCCGACGAGCCGACGGGTAACCTCGATCCGGCCAACGGCGCGCGCATCATCGCGCTGCTCGGCGAACGCGTCCGCCAGGCCGGCGCGATCGGTATCCTGGTCACGCATTCGCTGGAAGCGGCAGCAACCGCCGATCGCATCCTGCACCTGACCGCCGACGGGCTGCACGCGTGAAGCTGGCGCCCGTGTTCTTCGGCTCGCTCGCCCGGCGGCGCGTGGCGACGCTCTTCTCGTTCGCCGCGATCGTGCTTGGCGTCGCGCTCGGCACCGCCGTCCAGGCCGTGCATGAAGCCGCCCTCGATGAATTCGGCCGCGGGCTGCGCGCCATGGCTGGAGCGACCGACCTGCAAGTGGTCGGGCCGCGCGGCGGATTCGCGGAGACGATCTACGCCACGCTCGCCGCCCGCCCCGAAGTGGCTGCCGCCAGCCCGATCGTCGAGGTCGACGCGAAAGTCGCCGGCCGCAACGAGGTGCTGCCACTGGTCGGCATCGACGCGTTTGCGCTGCCGGAAACGACGCCGGCCTTACTGCCGCGCCCGGCGCCCGGCGTGGACCGCTTCTCCTTCCTCGCCGAGGACCGGATCTTCCTGAGCGCGGCGGCACGCGCGGCGTTCCATGTTGGGCCCGAGGGAAGGCTCCAGTTGCAAGCTGGCACGCGCAGCCTCGATCTGGACGTTGCGGGCGATCTGCCCGGCATCGAAGACGAGCGCCGCGCCGCCGTGATGGACATCGCCGCCGTGCAGACGCATTTCGCCATGCTCGGCCGGCTGACGCGTATCGATCTGCGCCTGGCGCCCGGCGTCGCGCGCGAGACGGCGCGCCGCACGCTGCAAACCTTCCTGCCCGCCGGCGTCGTCGTCCAGTCGCCGGCGGAAGCCGAAAACCAGGCCGCCAACCTTTCGCGCGCGTACCGGGTCAATCTCACCATGCTGGCGGCCATGGCCCTGCTCACCGGCGCTTTCCTCGTCTTCTCGGCGCAGGCGCTGTCGGTCGTGCGGCGGCGGACGGAATTCGCCTTTCTCCGCGCCATCGGCCTGGATCGCCGCCGCCTGTTTGCCTGGCTGATCGCCGAGGGGGCGCTGGTGGGCCTCGCCGGCGGCATCGTCGGTGCCGCGTCCGGGCACGTCCTGGCCTGGGGATTGCTGACGATCTTCGGCGGCGATCTGGGCGCCGGCTACTTCACGGGACTGCGGCCGGCCTTTCACGTGCAGACGGACGTCACCGTCGCCTACGTCGCGTTGGGCATGTTGGCCGGTATTGCCGGCGCCTGGCTACCCGCCCGCGAGGCCGCCACGGTCGCGCCCGCCCAGGCGCTGAAGGCCGGCAACGAAGCCGCCCTGCTGGGCGGTCGCGGACATCCGGTGTCCGGCTGCGCGCTGCTCGCCGCCAGCATCGGCGCCTGCTGGATTCCGCCGCTCGACGGCCTGCCGGTCGGCGGCTACCTGTCGATCGCCTGCTTGTTGGCGGGAAGCGTAATGCTGCTGCCGACCGTCGCCTGCGCAATCGCCCGTCTGCTGCCGGAACGCGGTTCGGTGCCGGCACGCCTGGCCGCCGCCCGGCTCGGCGCGGCGCCCGGACACGCCGTCGTGGCGGCGGCGGGCGTATTGACCAGCGTCGCGCTCGCCGCGGCGATGGCGATCATGGTGGCGTCCTTCCGCAATTCGGTCGATCAATGGTTGTATCAGGTACTGCCGGCCGACCTCTATCTGCGGACCGGGAATGTCCAGACCGGCGCCTTTCTCGACGAGGCGTTGCAGGGCCAGATTGCCACCATGCCCGGCATCGCCGGCGTCGCCTTCACGCGCCACGACAGTCTGCGCCTGGACGCCGGACTGGCTCCGGCTACCCTGCTCGCGCGGCCGGTCTCGACCGATGGGCACGAACTGCCGCTCGTCGGCGCCAGGCAACTCGACGAACGCACGGACACGCCGGCGATCTGGATTTCCGAGGCCATGCGCGACATCTACCGATGGGAACCCGGCCAGCGCGTGCAGATCCCGCTGGCTGGGCGTCCGGTGCCGGTGCATGTCGCCGGAATCTGGCGCGACTACTCGCGTCAAACCGGCGCCGTGCTGATCGATCTAGCCGAGTACCGGCGCTTGACCGGCGACCGCCTGGCGAACGACGCGGCGATCAAGGTCGCGGCAGGCGCCTCGCCCAGGCAAGTGGCCGACCGGCTGCTCGCCCTGGAAACGCCCGGCGTGCTGCAAGTCGCCTACCCCGGTGAAATCCGCGCCATCAGCCTGCGCATCTTCGACCGCACGTTTGCCGTGACCTATCTGCTGGAAAGCGTGGCCGTCGTCATCGGCCTGGCCGGCGTGGCCGCGAGCTTCGCGGCGCTGGCCGCCGCCCGGCGGCGCGAATTCGGCATGCTGCGCCATCTCGGCCTGACGCGCCGCCAGATCGGCTGGATGCTGGCGCAGGAAGGCGCGCTGGCTGCCGGCGTCGGCGTCGGTGCCGGATTGCTGGCGGGCGGCGTCATCGGCTTGATCCTGATCGAGGTCGTCAACCGGCAGAGCTTCCACTGGAGCATGGACCTGCACGTCCCGTGGACGTCGTTGGCGCTGTTCGCCTGCGTGATGGTGGCGCTTGCCGCGCTCGCCGCCGTGCTCGCCGGCCGCCAGGCGATGCGCCAGGACGCGGTGCTGGCCGTGCGCGAGGACTGGTGATGAGGCGCCGTGATTTCGTGCTTTCGCTGGCTGCTTTGAGCGCGTTCCCAGCGTTCGCTCGGCGCGTCGCTGCCGACCCGGCGACCGATTTCGCGCCGGTCGTCGCCGGTCGCTCGCTCGTTTTCCCGCGCGATCACGGCGCCCATCCGGATTTCCGCACCGAATGGTGGTACGCCACCGGCTGGTTGAGCTTGCCCGACGGCAGCCCCCTCGGCTTCCAGACGACTTTCTTTCGCGTGCGCACCGGCATCGGCGAAGACAATCCAAGCAGCTTCGCGCCGAGCCAGCTGATCCTGGCCCACGCAGCCATCGCCGACCCGCGCCTCGGCCGGCTGCGCCACGACCAGCGGATCGGGCGCGTCTCCCGCCTCGGCCGCGCGGGTTTTGAAGCCGGACGCACCGAGGTCTGGATCGGCGATTGGCGCTTCCATCAGCAGGACGGCGCCTATCGGGCCGAAGTGCAGGGAGAGGACTTTTCCTATGCGCTGACCCTCGTTGCCGAAGCGCCGCCGATGCAGAACGGCGATCGCGGTTTCAGCATGAAGGCGCCGCAGGCCCGTCACGCCAGCTACTACTACAGCCGCCCGCAGCTCGGCGTGAGCGGCACGGTAACGCTCGACGGGCGCCAGCAGCCGGTCACCGGCCGCGCCTGGCTCGACCATGAATGGTCGAGCGAGCTGCTGCCCGAGGCCGCGCAAGGCTGGGACTGGGTCGGACTGAACCTGGCCGACGGCGGCGCGCTGATGGTCTTCCGCCTGCGCCGCGCCGACGGCACGCCGCTCTGGGCCGCCGCGACGCTGCGGGAGGCGTCAGGTACGCGAACCTTCGCCCCCGGCGAGGTGTCCTTCGCAGCGCAACGCCGGTGGCAATCCGTGCGCACCGGCATCACCTACCCGGTCGAATGGCGCATCAGGGTCGGCACGCGGGAATTCCAGGTGAGTCCTCTGTTCGACGACCAGGAACTCGACAGCCGCCTCAGTACCGGCAACGTCTATTGGGAAGGCGCGGTCAGCGTCAGCGAGAACGAGCGCGAGGTGGGTCGCGGCTACCTGGAAATGACGGGATACGGCGAGCGGATACGGATCGACCGCGACTGAATGCGCGCCCCATTCGACAAAAAACCCTGAACTGCATGCGGCCAGGGCTGCAAGCGAATTCCGAAAAAACCATGATTCCCGCGATGTGGCTCAGCATCCGTTCGCCCTCGCCAAGGCGATCATCCCTCACCCGCCACTCGCCGCCAGATGCCCAACAGCAACGTCATGGCTCATCGCCTCGCGAGTAACGGAAGGCTCAACCTGCCTCAGGTGCTCGCCGATTTCATGACGCAGAAAACCTCGACCAGCGACATCAAGAATGTCTCACTGCCCCGTCCGCCCATCGCCGATGGATGGCACTTCCCGTAAAAAAGATGAAGTGCCGTATTCACTGGACATAAGACTCATCAGTCCTTAAAATTCAATACTTGTACATGATTTGCTCTCGAACACGATCCATAATTCGCGCATACAATTGAGTCATTGACGTATTTTTCAAACAGTTTTCGAATATTTATTTTTAACAACAAAGATTACTTTTATGTATTTTTCACTCAAAACACAAACTCACATACCCATCATTTCCAGGAAGATAAGTTGGTAGTCAGCAGGTCTTGGTATCCAAAAGACATTTCGCACAATCTCAGAACCAATCCAATGTGCATAAGGAAATAATCCATGGTCGCAACTCCATCCCCACAAGACAATCGAGGTTTCTTCTTTCTCCCCCAATTCTACGAGGGTGGTGGGTATTACACGCACGGAACGCCCGAGAATGGCGTAGGCCAGTACGCGCATCCAAAAATGATGACTTTCTTGATGATGGTTGCGCATCGCTGGTGCGCGGTTGACGACAGGAAATTCGGCATCGGAAATATCAGCCTTGCAAGCGGAGTTCCTTATCCAGAACATAAGAGTCACCGCAGTGGCTTGGAGGTTGATATCCGCCCGTTGAGGAAAGATGGAAAACGCGCGCTTGTGTATTGCACCGACAAGAAAAATTACGATTGCGAAGGCACCGCAAAACTCATTGATATCATGTGGAAAACCGGCATGGTCAAAGCCATCCTATTTAACGACACAAAAATACCTCGCGTACGCCCTTGGGTGAATCATAGCCACCATTTTCATGTGCAACTCCATAGTTACTAAGATTCTCGTTAGCAATGTCACAAAACAATCGGCAGAAAGCCTCGCAAATTCAAGGAGTCTGCAGCCGACGATGCGACACTTCCAGCTAAAAGGTTAGTGATGCCATGAAATCCAAAGTCATTTTTCTTTTGGCGCTATTGAGTACCTCGGTCTGTTTTTCCGAGGATGACGACAAAGCGTACGAGCTTGAATATCAGTCAGCCAATTTTCGATACGTAATTTACGGGCAGGAAATCGACGAGCCAATTAGACCTACTGCGAAAGACTCCAAAATTGCTTTTGTCGTTGATGGCAAAGCAGCAAAAAAAATGTTTGATTCGATCCCCCCCGATCATGGCGACGAGGGATGTGTAGGTACTGGCGATCGTCTACGCTTCTAGGGACAACCATAAGTTTTCCTGTGTGAAATACAAGGATGGCACTTATACATGCACTTTCGGGTTTGATCTAAAAACGGGGAAAAGCATTGGAGGGAGTACCTGCTAACCCGACGTATATGGACTCCCCAAAAACGTAGGTGCCGTGACATTTTCTGGCCCATCGTTTTTTCCTGATCTGATTCGTCATCCACCGCGTGTCGTCGCGCGAGAAACTGAAGGACTTTGGTACTACAACCGGCCATGTTGAGCATACAGTGCCGTCGGCCTCAACGAGAACGGCGGGGAAGCCGGGCGGAGTTACCTTGAAATGACGGGATACGGCAAGCGGATATGCGTCAACTGCGACTGAATGCGCGCCCCGTTCGACAAAAAGCCCCGGACTGCATGCAGCCGGGGCTTTTTTGCTACAGCGTTCGAAACGGCTTACTTCCTGGCGACCGCCGCCTTGAACGTCGCGCCCGCCGAGAACTTCGGCACGACGGCTTCGGCGATCGTCAGCTTCTCGCCCGTCTTCGGGTTCTTGCCTTCGCGCGCGGCGCGCACGGAGGACTTGAAGGTGCCGAAACCGACGAGGCTCACGCCGTCGTCGTTGGCAACGGCCTGAACGATCGTATCGATGATGGCGTCAACGGCCTTCGCCGCATCCACTTTGGTCAGGTCGGCCGCGTCGGCAACCGCTTCGATCAGTTCGGTCTTGTTCATCGTGTTTTTTCCTTGCTTGGTTGAAAAGTCATGAATCCGAGGGATGCGGATGATACCCAAGAATGCCGCGCAGGCAAGCGAATTCCGGAAAAACCGCGATGATTCGCCATGAAAAGAACGAAAAATGACAAAGCGCCAGTTCCACCGATCATACGGACCGGTCTACCGCTGGTGACTGGAACGCACCGCGGCAGCGATGGCGGCGATGTGCGCGGGCGTCGTTCCGCAACAGCCGCCGATGATGTTGGCGCCGGCACGCACCAGCGCGGGAACCTGCCGCGCCATGTCGTCCGGCGTCTCGGGAAAGACGTCGGCGCCGTCGATGCGCTCCGGCAGGCCGGCGTTGGCATGCACCAGGATCGGCGTGGCCGGGCACGCCGCGCGCATCTCGCGCACGATATCGACCATGCGCTGCATGCCGTTGCCGCAGTTGGTGCCGACGATATCCGCGCCGGCGGCGACCATGGCGCGCGCCGCTTCGCCCGGGGCGACGCCCATCATCGTGCGGTACTCGCCTCGCACGGTACGTTCGAAAGTGAAAGTCGCGATCACCTCGAGCGCGGTATTTTCCTTCGCCGCGCGCACGGCCAACGTCGCTTCGTCGAGCGCGCTCATGGTCTCGATGCACACCGCGTCGGCACCGCCCTTTTCGAGCGCCATCGCCTGCTCGGCGAATGCCGCGTACATCTCGTCCTCGGTGATGTCCTCGAGCAGCAGCATCTTGCCGGTCGGGCCGATCGAAGCGATCACCCAATGCCCGTCCCCGGCGGCTCGACGCGAAACTCGCGCGGCGGCCTCGTTGATCTCCGCGACGCGGCCCGCCAGCCCGTAGTGTTCGAGCTTGCAGCGCGAGCCGCCGAAACTGTTCGTCTCGACCATGTCGGCACCGGCCTCGATATAACCGGCGGCGATGCCGACGACGTCGTCCGGCCGATCGACACACCATAGCTCGGGGCATTCTCCCGGCGTAAGCCCCTTCCGTTGCAGCAGCGTTCCCCAGGCACCGTCCGAAATCAGTACCCGTCCACTGCTTACCGCGTCCGCGATCCGGCTTCTCTTCATTGTCTTGTCCTCTCAGGTGAGTGCGTTGCTTCAGCGCCATGGTATCGGCATTCGGGCGCTTGCGACACCCGGTCCATGGCCGGGCGGCATGGATGCTTTGCCAAATCAATCGTAACGGTCGTAGCATGGCTCAAGCGGGGGACCGTCGGCAGGCTGGCGCCGCCCGCCCAAGCGCCAATCGCAACCCTCAAAGGAGAACCCATGAAGCTCATCGGTATGCTCGATTCCCCCTACGTACGGCGGGTAGCAATCTCGCTTCAGCTCCTCGGGTTGGAGTTCGAACACCAGTCGCTCTCCGTCTTCCGTACGTTCGCTCAATTCAGCCGGATCAACCCGGTCGTCAAGGCGCCTACGCTGGTGTGCGACGACGGCGAGGTTCTGATGGACTCGACACTCATCCTGCACTATGCGGAGGCGCTCGCACACCCGAGAACGCTCATGCCGAGCGGACTGAAGGCGTTTCAACGTGAACTGCGCCTGATCGGCCTGGCGCTTGCCGCGACCGAGAAGAGCGTGCAGATCGTCTACGAGCACGGCGTGCGCCCGCCGGAGAAGCTGCATGAGCCGTGGCTGGAGCGGGTCGTCGGCCAGCTGCTCGCGGCCTACGACGAACTGGAACGGGAGTTCTCGGCCAGACCGCTTTCCCGGAATGACGCGCGCACGAGCCAGGCCGGCGTCGCGATCGCCGTGGCCTGGCACTTCACCCGGCAAATGACGCCCGAAGCCGTGCCCGCCGAGCGTTTTCCTCGTCTGGCCGAATTCTCGTCGGCGGCGGAATCGCTGCCGGAGTTCCAGGCGGCGCCGCACGGCGATGGAACGTACCGGAATGCCGGCTGATCCCATCGCTTTGAAACGACAGAAGTTTTTTGAGGTATTGCCGGCGCAAACCATGTCCGCAGACAACCGTCCCGCCCTGCTCGTCATCGACATGCAGAACTGCATGACTCCCGCCTGGACCGGGCCGCGCAACAATCCGCTGGCGGAAGAGCACATTGCGGCGTTGCTCTCGGCCTGGCGCGACGCCGACGCGCCGATCGTTCATATCCGGCACCTGTCCAGAACGCCGGGCTCTCCGTTCTGGCCGGGGCAAAGCGGGTGCGAGTTCCAGCCGCGCTTCGCTCCGTCGAAGGGCGAACATGTCGTCGAGAAAAACGTTCCCGACGCCTTTTGCCGTTCCGGGCTGGAACACTGGCTGCTCGCCCGCGACATCGAAAATCTCGTCATCGTCGGCGTCAGCACGAACAACTCGGTCGAGGCCACGGCCCGCGCCGCAGGAAACCTCGGCTTCTCGGTTCGCATCGTTTCCGACGCCACGTTCACTTTCGACAAGCCCGATTACGACGGACGCCCGCGCAGCGCCGGGGAAGTGCATGCGATGTCGCTGGCCAATCTCGACGGCGAATACGGCGAGGTGGTCAAGACCGCGGAAGTACTCGGCAAATAGGACGATCCTCCTTTTCCCCGCCTCGTCCGGGTTGCCTTTCGCGGACGACTCCGTCAGACTCTCGCGGTCCGCATGACTGACGCGAAACCAGGGGAGGCGACACCCCGAGGGAGTGCGGAACCGGCAGCCCGCTGCCGGAGAAGCCGCGCGTCTGGGCGCTTTCCTGCTGGTCACGGCAGAGGTGCCCGATGTGCCGAAGCTGCGACCGCTCACTTTCCCCTTGTGGAGGTCGCCATGTCATTGATTGATTCAACCACCGCGCCCGCATCGCTCGCGCAAACCGATCCGCAACTCGCCCGCCTGCTCGCCGACGAGGAAACGCGCCAGCGCTGCAAGATTCGCCTGATCGCTTCGGAAAACTACGCCTCCGGCGCGGTCCGTGAAGCGTCGTCATCGGTCATCACCAACCAGTACTCGGAGGGCTATCCCGGCGCCCGTTATTACGAAGGCCAGCAGATCGTCGATCAGGTCGAACGCCTGGCCATCGAGCGCGCCAAACGACTGTTCGGCGCCGAACACGTCGAACGTGCAGGCGCACTCGGGGTCACCCGCCAACCTCTCGGTCTATCTCGCCTTCCTCAAACCGGGCGATACCGTGCTCGGCATGCAGCTCGCGCACGGCGGCCACCTCACGCACGGCTCCAAGGCGTCGATCACCGGGAAGTACTGGAACATCGTCTCCTACGGCATCGACCCGCAGACGCGCCTGATCGACTACGGCAAGGTGCGCGCGCTCGCGCTCGAACACCGGCCCAAGCTGATCATCGCCGGTCATTCGGCCTATCCGCGCCAGCTCGACTTTGCCGCTTTCCGCACCATCGCCGACGAGATCGGCGCCATCCTGCTCGTCAACATGGCGCACTTCGCCGGTCTGGTGGCCGGCGGTGCGCATCCCTCACCCGTCCCCTACGCCGACGTCGTCACCACCACCACGCACAAGTCGCTGCGCGGCCCGCGCGGTGCCATCGTCATGTGTCGGGCCGAACATGCGGCCAGGATCGACAAGGCCGTCTTTCCCGGCCTGCAGGGCGGGCCGCACAATGCCATCACCGCCGCCATCGCGGTCGCGCTGCACGAAGCCCTGCAACCCGCATTCAAGGTTTACGCGCACCAATGCGTTGCCAATGCGCGCGCCCTCGCCGAACGCCTGATCGGCCACCGGTTCGAACTCGTCACCGGCGGCACCGACAATCACCTGCTGCTCGTCGACCTGCGCAACAAGGGCATCGGCGGCAAGCCGCTGGCTGCCGCGCTCGACCGCGCCGGACTCGTCACCAACTACAACGCCGTGCCGTGGGACGATCACCCGCCGCAGGATCCCTCCGGATTGCGCGTTGGTTCGCCTTCGATGACGACGCGCGGATTCCGCGAAGCGGAGTTCCGGCGAATCGGCGACTGGATCGCACGCGTCGTCGACTCGGGACTCGATGACGCGGTGATCGCAGATATCGCCCAGGAAAGCCGCGCGCTCTGCGCCGATTATCCGATGCCCTGATCGAAAGGCGCGGAGAAACGCTCGCGTTCCGGTCGGTCGGGAATGCGAGCGCGTCTGGTTGCATCATTCTCGAAAAGGCAGTTGACCACGGCGGGCACAGCGCACACAACGAAAAAACAAGAGATTGTGCGGGGTTATTCGATCACCCGTCGGGTGACTGCGATGAAAAACAGGAAACTCAAGCTTTTCGCCGTGCCCGCCGTGTTCGCCGTGGTTGAACTAAGGTTCTAAGGTTCATCATGGCTTCGGCTTGTCCTCTTCGTTTGCCCACGGCATCATGCTTGGCATCTTCATTCTGCGGCTTCGCCCGCCCATGCCATGAAGTGCCTTGTCGTCATCGCCCATCCGATCACCGATAGCTTGTGCCACGCGATGGCTCAATCCGCGATCTCCGTCTTGACGGCACGAGGTCACGACGTGCAGATCGAAGACCTTTACCTGTCCGATTTCTCGCCCGCCCTCACCGCCGGTGAACGGCGAAGCTACTACGGCTCGGCATTCGACTCCGCCGCCACGCGAGACCAGATCGACCGTTTGCTTTCCGCCGAAGCGCTGGTGCTCGTCTTCCCCACCTGGTGGTTCAGCTTTCCCGCCATGCTCAAGGGATGGTTTGATCGCGTCTGGGCGCCCGGCATCGCCTACGACCACGCGACTGACCTCGGCCCGATCAAGCCCAGGCTTCAAAATCTCCGAAGAACGTTGGCCATCACCTCGCTTGGTTCGCCGTGGTGGGTTGACCGCCTGATCCTCCGGCGGCCGGTCAGGCGCGTGCTGAAAACGGCCCTGTTGGGCGCCTGCGCGCCAAGGAGCCGGTTCAAGATGTTGTCGTTGTACAAGGCGGAATCACTCACGCCAAGCCAGGTCCAATCGTTTTGTTCGCGCATTGAGCGCGCACTTGCCAAGTGGTCGTAGCCGGCCTTCATCCGCGTGCTGATTTCGGATCGACCGACTGTTCCCTGAAGTAAGGGAACTGATCGCTTCGTCGTCATCGGTCATTCGGTGGTCATCGATCCGCATGTCACATTCGTGAAACACACGAAGGGGACGATGGTGCGCCCTTGGAGCGATTACCCCGGCGTCGGAAGCCGGGGGATTCCTTGGGCATGGGAGTACAGCCATCGGACAACCGTCGCGATGTCATCGATCAACAGACCAAGGAACAACATGATGATGAAACGCCACCTCTGCAACGCCAAGCTGACGACCGCCGCGCTGTTGGTCCTCGCGCTGGCCGGCTGCGCCACGCTGGGCCTGGACGCGCAAACCGCCTACCCCACGCTGGACGGCGCCCGACCGCTCGTGATCGGCCATCGCGGCGCGAGCGGCTATCTGCCGGAGCATACGTTGGCCTCGTACAAGAAGGCGATCGAGCTGGGCGCCGACTTCATCGAGCCCGATCTCGTCGTCACCAAGGACGGCGAACTCGTCGCCCGCCACGAACCGAACATTACGGCCACCACCAACGTCGCCGAGTTGCCGCAGTTCGCGAGCCGCAAGACGACGCGCAAGGTCGACGGCGTGCCGGAGACCGGCTGGTTCGTCACCGACTTCACGCTGGCCGAACTGCGCACCCTGCGCGCGAAGCAGCCGAATCCGGCACGCGATCCGTCGTTCAACAACCAGTTCACGATCCCGATCTTCCGCGAGATCCTCGATCTCGCCAAGTCGGAGTCCGAACGCACCGGACGGACGATCGGCGTCTATCCCGAGACCAAGCACCCGACCTATCACGTCGATGCCGGCCTGCCGATCGAGCCGCGCCTGCTGAAGATCCTCGCCGAATACGGCTACACGAAGAAAGAGTCGCCGGTCATCATCCAGTCGTTCGAAGTCGCCAACCTCAAGGCGCTGCGCAAGCAGACCGGCGTCCGCCTGGTGCAGCTGGTCGACGGCGACGGCGTCGATGCGAAAGGTGCGGTCACGCTGGTCGCGCCGTTCGACAAGCCCTACGATTTCGCCGTCGCCAAAGACAAGCGCACCTTCGCCGACCTGCTGACGCCGCAGGGCCTGGCCGAGATCAAGACCTACGCCGACGGCATCGGGCCGTGGAAGCCCTATCTGGCGAGCGCGGCGCAGGTGCTCGGCCCGAACGGCAAGCCGAAGGATCTCAATGGCGACAAGAAGATCACCGAGACGGACCGCGTGACCATCACGCCGAGCTCGGTCGTCAAGGACGCGCACGCCGCCGGCCTGTTCGTGCATGCCTACACCTTCCGCAACGAGGCCGACCTGCTCGCGCTCGACTACGACGGCAATCCGAAGAACGAGTACAAGCGCTTCTTCGAGCTGGGCGTTAACGGCGTGTTCAGCGACTTCCCGGATACGGCGGTCGCGACGCGCGACGGGAAGTAGCCGGGCAGACGGCCGAAAGACAAAAGCCCCTGCTTGCCTGAAGCTGCGCTGATCAATTGAGAATAATCCTTGAAAAAGCAGGTAACCACGGAGAGCACAGAGTAAGAACAAAGCACCGGAGTGAAAAAAGATGAAGATCCTCCGCTTTCAAGCATTTCTCCGTGCTCTCCGTGTCCTCCGTGGTTTGAACTGAGGTTTTTAGGACAATTCAGAATTCGTCATTCCGGCGAACGCCGGAATCTGACCGTAGGGAATGCAGCGCCAGGAAATTCGACGAACTGGACCCCGGGCTCTGCACTTCCTTCGGTCGCTTTCGCCGGGGTGACGGAAGAATTCGCCGCTATTTGGCGTCGAAGCTATTTGTTCGAGCCGGAGCAGACTCAGTTCGTCGAAAGATCCGCGTCGCGCAGGCTGCGCCGCTTGAAGGTCGCCGAGGGCAGCTCGCCGAACAGCTGCTTGTAGTCGAGCGCGAACTGGCTCATGTGCCAGAAGCCATATGCCGCTGCCGCGTCCTGCACACTCGCGTAGGGTGATTCCGGGTTCTTCAGGTGGCTGCGCACGCCGTTGAGGCTCACCGCGCGAATATACGCGTGCGGGCTGATGCCGAGCACTTCCTGGAAGCAGATTTGCAAGGCCCGGCGGCTGGCCGACAGCTCGGTGCAAAGTTCGGAAACCGTCACCAGCCGGTCGCGATTCGCTCGTACGTAGGCGTCAACACGCTCGACCAGGCGGTGGCGCTGGCGGCTCGAACTGCGATCGTCGACCATCGGCTCGAGCGATTGGAACAGGGAGAACAGCGCGCTCAGGGTGCTGTCCGACAAGGACTGGCGCAGGGAATCGGGCAGCGATTCGTCGCTCGACAACGGCTGCTGCAGGATCTGGCCGCAGATGCGCTGCACGTCCTGCTTCTTCGCGTCGCACACGCCGAGCACCGGCCGCTCGAGCACCCGGCTGAACCATTCCTCGCATTCGTATTGACGCGCATAGTCCATCAGCACGTCTTCGCGCACGACGATGCCCCAGAACTGCAGTTCGTCGGGCGTCACCAGTTCGAAGACTTCACCGCCGCGATGCAGCGCCACGCGGCCGCCCTGAACGGACACGCCGTTGATGCGCACGCTGCGGTCCTCGCTGAACGGCAGTCCGAACCAGACGTGGCCGACCGGCACGTTGCACAACTGGCGCAGCGCATGACTGGTCTGCTCGAGAAAGAGCTGGGTCGAACCGAGGCAGAGTTCGGACAGGCTGCCATGGAATCGGCCAGCCTTGAGTTGTTCGTATTCCTGGGACCAGCCGCTGATGCTACGCGCGAGGCGGTCGGCGTCGTCCGTCTGCAGATCGCGGGCGTGAAACGGGATCGATGAGGGATGCGTCGGATTCGTATTTTGTAGTAGCTGTGGCATGGATCAGCTCCTTCGACGACTACCCAAAAGAACACCGAGGAACTCCGGAGCATACCGGAATTCCTCGGTCAATTCGAGATCGCGTCGAAGCGATGCTTGTGTTTAGTTCAGTTCGTCGAGGACGCCGAATTCTTCGTCAAACGGACGAATCCGCTTGTTGCCCCAGACGAAGTAGTAGACGAGCGCCACGGCAAACGTGATCGCGACCCACTTCAGCGCGGCGGTGTTGTAGACGACCACGCAGTACAGGCAGAAGAGCGCCAGGATCATCGAGACGGCCGGGACGAGCGGATACATCACCTTGAACGGACGCTTCAGTTCCGGCTCCTTCTGGCGCAGGATGAAGAGGCTCAACAGGCTGACGATGTACATCGCGACCGAACCGAACACCGAGATGGTGATCATCGTCGCCGTCAGGCCGGCCGCGTAGCTCTTGTCGATCAGGCCGAGGGCGATCGGCAGGATGCCAATCAGGCCGGGAACGAGCAGCGCCCAGAGCGGAGCGTGCGTCGTCGGGCTGACCCGCGACAGGAACTTCGGCAGGTAGCCGGTACGCGCCATGGCATAGGTCTGCCGCGAGTAGCCGACGATGATGCCGTGCAGCGAGGCGATCAGGCCGAAGAGGCCGATCACGTTGACCACCTTGCCGATCGTCGCGCCTTCCCCGAAAGCGCCTTCCAGCGCGGCGGGCAGCGGGAAGTCGAGCTTCATCAGCCCCGTGTAGTCGGCGATGCCGGCGGTGCACAGGAGCGTCAGGATGCCCATCACCATCAGCGTGCCGCAACCGGTGAGGAAGCCCATCGGGATGTCTTTCTGCGGATGGATCATTTCCTCGGCTGCCATCGCGCCGCCTTCCATCGCCAGGTAGAACCAGATGGCGAAGGTCACCGCGCCCATGATGCCGTCGGTGCCGTTCTGCAGCGTGCCGACGCGCTCCCAGCTGAAGTTGGGAACGGCGGCGAACCAGAAGATGACGAGACCGGCCAGCGCGATCAAGGTCACCACGAGTTCAAAGCGCGCCGACGTCTTCATGCCCAGGTAGTTGATGAAGATGAACAGGAAATAGGCGCAGATCGCCACCGGGATCTGGCCGAGCGCGCCGCCCGACAGGTTCTCGATGTAGCCGCCGACCGCCAGCGCGATCGCCGGCGGGGCGAAGACGAATTCGATCAGGCAGCAGACGCCGTTCAGATAGCCGCCGAACGGCCCCATCGCGCGCCGTGCGTAGGCCGACGGACCGCCGGCGTGCGGGATCATGGTCGCCAGTTCGGAATACGACAGCATGAAGGTGACGTAGAACAGCGTCACCGGGATCAGTGCGTAGAGCAGACCCATCGGGCCGCCCGACTCCATGCCGTAGCTCCAGCCGAAGTAGTTGCCTGAAATCACCAGGCCGACGGCCAGCGCCCACAGATGCAGTGGGCCCAGCACCCGCGACAAGTGGGCTTCTTGCGGTGCTGCGCCCACGGTTGTATTTGTACTCATCGAGACCTCCCATCCCAAAGAGAAACTTGGTTGAAAAAAAAGTGGTACTACATGATCTGGTCAATCAACTGCTTGTGTGGACGCGGAATCACCACACGATTCACCAAAAACCCTTTGTCGCTGGCCACGGCCGAACCGGCGTCAACCGCCGCGTTCATGTCGGCCACGTTGCCGGAAAGCACGACATAGCTCTTGCCGCCGATACCGAACGCGAGATGCATGCGCAGCGGAATCACCGACGCCGCCTTGACCGCCGCATCGGCGGCTTCGATGGTGGCGGCGACCGAATACGTTTCGATGACACCCATCGCCTCGACCTGCTCGATGCTGTTGCCGCCGCTGATCGCGGGCAGCACCGAGGGATGGATGTTCGGAATCACGAAGGTATCGACGATGGTCGAACCCGCCGCCGCCTCACCGGCCTCGACCGACTGGCGGACGGCGGCGACGTCGCCGCCGATCATCACGATGTACTTGCCGGGGCAGATGCTCTTGGCGATCAGCACGGTGACGTTGGCCGTCTTGGCCATCGTGTCGCAGATCTCGTAGCCCTTGGCGATGCTGTTGGTCTCGACGAGACCGATTGCGTGGTAGTCCATGTTCCTTTTCCTTTATTCCTGAGCCGCCAGCGTGATCGCCGAGTCGCCCACGCTCTCGACGGTGCCGCTGATGCTGGCGTGTATCCGCGCGCCCAGCGCATTGGGCGCGATCTCCGCGATCAACTGTCCGGCTTCGACGGCATCGCCGGCCCGCACACACGGCACCGACGGCGCGCCGACGTGCTGGCGCAGCGGCAGCACCACGCGCGCCGGCCGATACGGCGTCTCGTCGAGCGGCGCCTTGCGGTTGTACTCGTCGATGCCGAGCTTGGTGATCAGCCGGCTGGTCGGCACCAGGCGGTGTTCGGCCATCGGATCGGCCGCGTGCAGCGGCCCGACGTAGCGCGCGCCTTCCTTGCGCAACTGCACCTTGAGCATCTGGTTGAGCTTCATCGGCGAAATATCGACCGGGCACGACCACGCTTCGCAGATCGCGCATTCCGAGCAGGTCAGCGCCGAAAGCAGCGTCAACGGCATGCCGAAATGGTTGTAGTTGACCGAGCGCACGATGAGATGCGGCGGCAGTTCGTGGCCGATCAGATGGCGCGGGCACAGCTCGGTGCACAACAGGCACTGCTCGCACGTGGTGCGCGCCACTTCCAGCGTGTTGCGCGCCGTCTGCGTGCGGCGGCGGATCAGGATGTGCGAAGCCGGCAGGGCGATCAGGCCGCCCGTCGTCTTGGTCACCGGCGCGTCGAGCGACTCGACGTACTTGCCCATCATCGGGCCGCCGTCGATGAACTCGGCGTCATCGACCGTGACGCCGCCGGACAGCGCCAGCACTTCGCGCAACGCGACGCCGATCGGCACAGTGACCGTAATCGGCTGCGCCACGGCGCCGGTGATCGTGAGCGTCCGCGTCGTCACCGGCTGATCCTGGTCGACTGCGCGGGCCAGATTGATCAGCGTGAGGGAATTGTTGACGGCGACGCCGACGTCCTTCGGCAAACCGGCCGGCGGCACGCGGCGGCCGGTCGCCATCCAGATGGTGATCACTTCGTCGCCGGCCGGATAGATATCCTTGAGGATATGGATGCGCATGTTGGCACGGAGCAGCGGCGTGATCGCCGCGATCGCCTTCTCGTACTTCGCCTTCAGGCAGACGATGCCTTCCTTCGCGCCGACCGCCTGCATGGCGAGTTCCAGCCCGCGCACGAGTTCGGCCGCGTATTTCTCGCCGAGCTGCTGGTCGACCTTGAGCAGCGGCTCGCACTCCGCGCCGTTGACGATGTAGATCTCAGCTTCGCCCGACAGCTTGACGTGCGTCGGGAAACCGGCGCCCCCGGCGCCGACCAGCCCCGCCGCGCGTGCCTTGTCGCTGATGCTCTGACTGCTTGCGTTCATTTCTTCTCTCCGTCGGGTTTAGCCAACAGATAGCGGCCGCGCCGCTTGACGAGCGTGCCGCGCGCGCATAGCGCTTCCAGCTGCTGACGCACGGCGTCGGCATCGCCGCCGACTTCCTTGGCCAGCGCCTGTGCGCCGATGCCGCGCGGGAGTGCGGCGAGTGCGGCCAAGAGCTTTGCTTCCGCGTCATCCTGTCGTACAGATTCGTCATTCCGGCGAACGCCGGAATCCAGTAAAGCCGACGAGCTGGACCCCGGGCTCTGCACTTCCTGCGGTCGCGTTCGCCGGGGTGACGACGACTTCTGGGTTTTGTCGCGACTCGACGGCACCATTGCTGTCTTCCCGTCCACCGCCATCACACCGAACGGCGCACGTCCCGCCTCGAAGAGCTTGAGGACGAAATCGGCCGTATCGTCGGCCGGCCGGCCCATCACGCTGCTTGAGACGAACGCGCCCAGACTGACCGCCATCGCCTCTCCCGCATCGACCGCGGCGCGGCAGGCGCCGAGACTGCCTTCGACGGTCAGCGTCGTCTGCACCGGATCGCGCAGCAGCTGGCGCAGCAGGCGCACGTCGGCGCACTTCAGCATGGCGTCCGCCGTCTCGATAGCGGCCGCCAGCCCGCGGACTTCCACGAAACCCAACGCGTTGATGCGCTCTTGCGTCATTCTTTTCGTCCCGATCGATTACCAGGCCAGCGGGTTGGCGGAAACCTGCAGCACCGCATCGCGGAATGCCGCGCACGCCGCGTTGCACGCCGCCTGGTCACCGGCCAGGAAAGCGCCCGAGTAGTTGGTTTCCGACGGTGCCGGGATGTAGGTCGCCAACTCGACGTTGGCGGCCTTGAGCGCAGCATCGATGCCGTAGGCGGCTTCTAGCGGCGGCGCGATCAGGTAGGCCAGCGAACCACCCGGTTCGGTACCGGCGACCTTGGACAGATAGCTGCCGGTGCGCGAAACGAGGTGTGCGAGGAACGCCGTCGTGTGGTCGGCGTTGGCCCACTGGAAGGCCGGGCCGTCTTCGATGGTGGCGATCGCGGCCTCGAGACCGGAGCGCACTTCGGCCGGCGTCGGGCCGCCAAAGATGATCAGCACTTCGCCAGCCGTCGGTGACGGACCGTGCGCGGCACCGGCGTACAGCGAGCGGCCGGAGATGACTTCCACCTGCGCGTGCTTGGTCGCTTCGTCGGCGGCGATGTAGGTCACGTCATCCGAATCGGCGGTCAGCAGGCCGACGCTGTTGAAGTGGTCGGGCAAACCCAGCTTGGCCTTGAAATCGGCCTGCACGGAGGCGATCAGACGAACGGCACAGACGCTGGGACGAATACGTTCAAGAATCGACATGAGAGTTCTCCTTAACCGCGATTGAGTGCAATGCCGCTCGCTTTCTGGGCGAGCATGAGTTTGGCGAGATCGACGATGACGCCGGCCGCTTCCACCGGCGGCGTGCCGCCGCGGTGGATGTTCGAAATGCAAGTCCGGTCGGCTTCGACGGTGTCCTTGGTCGGCGCATAGACCATGTAGCAGGAGAGGCTCTCCGACTGCCCGAGGCCCGGGCGTTCGCCGACCAGCAGGATGACGAGCTGGGCGCCGAGCAGCTCGCCGATCTGGTCCTCGATCTTGACGCGGCCGTAGCGCACGAAGAAGGGATTGCCGGCGTCGATGCCAGCGTTCTTGAGACCCTTCATCAGCGGCGGCAGGATCTCGTCGAGGTTCGCCGTGATCGCGTCGGTGACAGGCCATCCGAGACGACGACCTGCACCTGCGGATTCTTCTTGCACTGCTTCTGGATCTCTTCGATCGCGCTCTGCGCAAGCAGGCGGCCCTTGTCCGGACGCGTCAGGTATTCGTCCTTGTCGGCGATCTGGCTTTGCACTTCAAAGAGTCCGGCGCGCGTCACCCACTCGGCCGAGATTTCCTTGAGCACGGTGTCCTTGGAGCGCGAGTGGTCGGCGAGGAAGCGCAGCAGCGTCGTCGTGCGTGGGCGCGGCCCGGTGCGGCCGGAGCAGACGCGCGCCTGCGTGCTCTGGCGCAGTTCCTTCAGCACCTGCAGGTTTTGCGGTTCCTTGACGCCGATCCAGTACTTGAATTCATCGGTCCCGAGGTCGGGCAGCGTGCCTTCGCTGGCGACGCTCGCTGCCGCCGCGACCGGCGCTGCCGGGGCGGATGTGGCTGCGGCAGGCGCCGCGTAGCCCATCTGCTTCAGCACGGTTTGGACGAGTGTGTCGAGTTCACTTTGATCCATGATTCCCTCTCAGAAAAAGATCGACGCATCGCCCGCGCGGCGGGTGAGTTTGCCGTTGTGCATGATTCCCTTCTTCTCCAGCCACACCTCGAATTCGGGTGCCGGCCGGAGGCCCAGTGTCTGGCGAACGGTCGCCGTGTCGTGGAACGCCGTCGTCTGATAGTTCAGCATGATGTCGTCACCCATCGGCATGCCCATCACGTAGTTACAACCAGCGGCGGCGAGCAGCATGATCAGGTTCTCGTTCGAGTTCTGATCGGACTCGGCGTGGTTCGTGTAGCAGCAGTTGACGCCCATCGAGATGCCGGAGAGCTTGCCCATGAAGTGGTCTTCGAGGCCGGCGCGGATGATCTGGCGGCTGTTGTAGAGGTATTCCGGGCCGATGAAGCCGACGACGGTATTGACCAGGAACGGGTCGTAGTGCCGCGCCAGGCCGTAGTTGCGCGCTTCCATCGTCACCTGGTCGGCGCCGTGGTGCGCATTGGCCGAAAGTGCCGAGCCCTGCCCGGTTTCGAAATACAGGCAGTTGGAACCGGAAACGCGGTTGTACTGACGGCCGACTTCGCGCGCTTCGTCGAGCATGTCCAGCGTCACGCCAAATTCCTTGAGGCCTTTTTCCGAGCCGCAGATGCTCTGGAAGATGAGGCCGGCCGGCGCGCCGCGGCGGATCGCTTCGATCTGCGTCGTCACGTGCGCCAGCACGCAGCCTTGCGTCGGCACTTCGTGCTTGTCGATCACTTCGTAGATCTGGCTGAGGATGCGCGTCACGCTCTCGACGTTGTCGGTCACCGGGTTGGTACCAATCAGCGCATCGCCGACGCCATAGGACAGCCCTTCGTAGATCTGCGCCGCGATGCTGCGCAGGTCGTCGCGCGTGTCGTTCGGTTGCAGGCGGGCGCTGAACGAACCTGAGCCGCCGACCGTCGTGTTCGCGCGCTTGATCACCGGCATCTTCTTGCCGCCGTACATCAGGTCGCCGTTCGAGCAGATCTTGGCAACGGCGGCGACCATCTCGGAGGTCAAACCCTTGCGCATCCAGTCGAGCTCTTCGAGCGTGATTTCGTCGGAGAGCACGAACTCGCGCAGCTCGCTTACCGTCCAGTTCTTCAGCTTGCCGTATGCCGTTTTCGTTGACGCCGTCCTGGATGACGCGCGTGACGCAGTCTTCCTCGTACGGGATCACCGGGTTTTCGCGCAGGTCGGCGAGCGTCAGCTCGGAGAGCACCTGCTTGGCGGCGATGCGCTCCTGCGAACTCTGCGCCGCGACGCCAGCCAGCACGTCTCCCGAACGCGGTTCATTGGCTTTGGCCAGCACTTCCTTGACGTTTTTGAAGTTGTAAGTCTGGCCGAATAGGCGGGTTGAAAGCTTCATTGCAGTCTTCCTCTCAAGACGGAAAAGCCAGGGATTTGACGGTAATCGGAAGGAGGCTGCCACTGAAGATCGGCAAGCCGATATCCAGGTAGTCACCCTCCCGGGTTTCTACTTCGTTGACCACCGCCAACTCGCGCGCGGTGATCTGGGGTTGGAGTTCCATGCCCAGCGCCTTGCCCAGATCCTGCGGGCAGATGACGACCAGCGGATGCCGGTTGGCCGGTGCGCTGTGCCGGCAGAACGCGGTCAGTTCGTTGGCGATGGCGATGATGTTGCGATAGAGCGGCTCGATGCTGCCCGGCAGCGCAAGCGCGTAGGCGTCGTGGCCGGGATCGAGGTCGAGGCGGCGAACGGCGGTATCCCAGGCTTCGCTCAGGCCGGGAACGTCCTGCAGCAGCGTGTGGGCGACCGGCAGATTCTTGATCGGCAGGCTGGCCGCACTCACCCAGATCGTGCTCCCCGAGAGCGAGAGCGTATGCGCGCCGGCGCCGATCACCGTGGCGCGCACGGTCTGCGCCGGTTCGCGTAGCTTTGCCGGCTGCCGCGCCAGCAAGGGCTTGAGCGCGTCGGCGAGCAAGGGGCCGATGTCGCGATAGGCAAACGGCGAGTTGATCGCCTCCGGCTGATACAGGCAGGCGCCCACGCCGCCTGAAATGAAGACGGCATCGAGCTGCTGCCCTTCGCGCAGTGCCGGCGTCATGAGCAAGGCTTGCGCCAATGACGAAGGTGTCGGGCTCATCGCTTCGACGACCAACTCGGCCATACACTGGGCGACCTGTTCGATTTGCGCGCGCGTGAGGCGCATCGGATCTTGAGTCTCGCCGAAGAGCGAATTGCATACCAGCCGTGCCGGCTCATGCACACGCGTTACGCGACCGTTTTCGTCAGTCTCGATCAAATGGCCGCCGACGTTGAGGCAGGCTGTGTCGATCACGCGCCCGCCGGCGAACACGGCGTAATTCGACGTGCCGCCACCGATGTCGATATTGAGCACACGAGCGGCGTTGGCCTGCGAATACTCGGCGGCGCCCGAGCCGCGCCCAGAGATCACCGATTCGAGATGCGGGCCGGCCGTGGCGACGACGAAGTCGCCGAGTTCGTTGGAGACTTCCATCACCGTCGCGCGCGCGTTGCGCGTCTTCGACGTTTCGCCGGTGATGATGATGGCGCCCGATTCGATCTGGCTGCGCGCGAGGCCGGCCGCCGCGTACTGCGCGTCGATGAAGGTCATCAGTTGCGCGACGTTGACGGTGCGGTCGGCCGTCAGCGGCGTGAAGATCACCGGGCTCTGGTAGAGAATCTCGCGCCCGGAAAACTCGTAGCGCGGCACCTGGTTGACCGGCGCGCGATTGGTCACTTCCAGCGCCGAGAAGATCACCTGCGTCGTCGTCGTTCCCACGTCGATGCCCACCGAATGCAGGCGTCGCGTGTTGGCGTGCAGGCCGGAGATATTTGCCGAAGCGCTCATGCGCGACGCGCCTCCCGACCGGGCCGGTGATAGGCGTGCAGGAAGACGCCGACGATCTGCTCCTTGCCCGCCGTGCGCGGGTTCGAGGCGAGGCACGGGTCCTTCAGCGCATCCTCGGCGAAGTGCGCGAAGTCTTCCTTGCGCGCACCGGCTTCGACGAGGTTGGCCGGCAGGTCGAGTTCGATCATCAGCTGCTGGACGCACTGGATCGTCTCGGCGGCGTCCATCATGCGACCGGTGAGCGCCAGGCCGATCTCCGGGTAGCTCTTCTTGCAGACGAGCTGGTTGTAGTGCATCACCGACGGCAACATGATCGCGTTGGCGACACCGTGCGGCACGCCGTAGGCGGCGCCGATCTGGTGCGACATGGCGTGGCAGAGGCCGAGGCCCGCGTTCGAGAAGGCGATGCCGGCCATGTAGGACGCCAGCGCCATCGACTCGCGCGCCGCGACGTCGTTACCGTTGCCGACGACGATGGGCAGCGCTTCGCCGATCAGGCTGATGGCGCGATAGGCCAAGGCTTGCGTCATCGACGTCGCGCCGGTCGCCACGTAGGCTTCGATGGCGTGCGTCAGCGCATCCATGCCGGTCGCCGCCGTCACGTTCGGCGGCACGCCGAGCATCAAACAGGCGTCGATGATCGCCAGATCGGGCATCAACGATTCGTGCACCAGCAGGCGCTTGATGTGGCGAACGCTGTCGGTGATCACCGTCACTGTGGTCGCTTCGGAACCGGTGCCGGCCGTTGTCGGCACGGCGACCAGCGGCATCGTGCGCGGCTGGATATGCGTTGCATCTTCCAGATCGCTGACCGAGTTGCCGGGATTGGCGAGCAGCAGCGCGACAGCCTTCGCCGCGTCGAGCGCCGAACCGCCGCCGAAGGCGACGATCGCGCCGCAGCCCGACTCAGCGGCCTGCCGCGCGGCAGATTCCACGTCCTCGCTTTTCGGCTCGCCCATCGGCATGCAGAAGACGCGGTACTCGATGTTCGAATAGCGCAGGGCGCGATACATGCCCTGCGGCAAGCCGAGCTTTTCCAGCAGCGCGTCGGTGATGACGAGCACGCGGTTGACGCCGCACTTCTCGATCGCCTCGCCCGTGCGCGCAATGGCGCCGGCGCCGATGTAGGTGTTGGGCGGCAGGCTGAACTGGCGCACCGACAGCGCGTTCATCATGTCGATCGTGTGGGTGACGATCTCGCTGACTTCACTTTCGTGCATCACACGCTCCCATCCGTTTTCGTGCGGCGCAGGGCCACGCCGTCTGCCGCAGCATGCTCGACGATGCCGTCGACGCTGGCATGCCGCGCGATCCGGCCTTCCGCTTGAATTGCAATCACCTGCCCGCGTCGCACCTGTTCGCCCGCTGCGACGCATGGCTGGAAGCTGCGCGCGCGGCCGACCGGGACGATGTTGAAAACCTCGAAGCGCACCTCGCTGGCCGCGACGCCCTGGAATACGTGACGAGCGCGCCGGTAGGAAGTCAGGTCGTAGAGCGCATAGGCGGCGCTCATCGCCTGCGTGCGCCCGGTCATCACGTTCGCCGTGAAAGCCGCGCGGCGCTCGACGAGGCGCTGGTTCATCACATCATTCGATTGCACCGCCGTGACGGCCGAATGCGTCGCCGGCAACACGACGTAACCGAGCGTCGTCGCCGTCACCCAGCTTTGCGCCGGATCGACCGACTCGCCGGCGAGGACGCCGTTATGGAATACCGCGAATTGGGCCGACGTCGCGCCGCCGGCCAGCGCCAGGCATTCGGCGAACGGCGTGCCGACCGGCACGGAGAGGCTGATCGGCTTAGCCACCGCACCGGCGACGGTGATCAGCTTGTTGGTCACCGCGTGCTTGCGCAGTACGGCCCAGGCCAGGTTGCGCAGTGTTTCGGCGTTCACGACCAATACCGCCTGCGCCGCCGGGCTGTCGGGTGCGAGGCCCAGCACCTCGCGCGTCAGGACTTTTTCGTAGCCGAGCGGATAGACATCCGGCAGGCGCGCGACGGTGACGCCGATTTTGCGCGCGGCGGCCGGGAGATCCGGCAGTTGCAAGGCAAACTCCTCGCGCACGGCGATGAAGGTCTTCTTGAGGCCGAACGCGTCGATCAACAGCTTCGCGCCGTCGAGCACGCATTGGCCGTAGTGCGCCAGCGCCGCCCAGTCCTTGCAGATCAGCGGCTCGCTCTGCGCGGCGTTGATGATCAAGGTTTGATACGACCTGGCCAGCAGCTTGTCGGCCAGCGAATAACCACCGCCGCCCGCGCCGACGACGCCATGCGCACGGGCACAGTCAGCGAGCGACTGGATCGTTCGGGTGTCGAAGGCGGTTGGCATGTTCATGCGCCTGCCCTTCCGCTGGCAGCGATCGCCAGCGGCGTCAAAAACAGGCACGGCTGCGGCAGGACGACTTCGACGCCGGGAAAGTTGTCGGCGAACAGTTCGCGCACGCCGGGCAAGGCGCACGAGCCGCCCGACAGGTAAAGCACGTCGACCGGCACATGGCCGCGCAGGTGGTAATGCACGATGTCGGTCATCTTTTCGAACACCGGCCGCGTGATGCCCCACGCATCGTGGCCACGTTCGATCTTGAACTTTTCCGCGTCCTCGATGCTAACGCGCAACGCCCCCGCCAAGGTCAGCGTAACGTGATGCCCACCCGTCGCCTCGTCGCCCGAATAAACGACCTTGCCGTCCTCGATCAACGCGACGCCGGTCGTGCCGCCGCCGATGTCCACCACCGCGCCACGCTTGATTCCGAGCAAGGTGGCGACCGCCGATGGCTCGTCGATGATCGCCGAGACCTGCAAGCCCGCCGCTTCGATCACGTTCGCCGAGATGCGCGGATCGGTTCCCGGCGGAAACGACGTCGCGGCGTGGGTAAAGCGCCGCCCGAGCTTCGCTTCGATCGCAGCGACCTGTGCCTTGACGATCTGCACGGCTTCGAAGAAGGCCAGCACCACGCCGTCGCGCACGACGTCGGCCCATTCGAGACAGACGGCGACCGGCGTTCCCCGCGCGTCGACCGCCATCGTCACCACGTCGCTCGTCCCGAGGTCGATGCCGAGGTAAAGCGGCTGCTCCGGCGCGACCGCAACCGGCGCCGCGTCGTTCATCAACGCAGCGGCGCGCGCCAGGTTCGGTTCGAGCCAGGACGGCAGGGAGGACGGAGCAACCATGAAACTCGGATTCCTCAAACGATGCGGAAGTGATCGACCATCACGCAGCGGCGCAGACGCACGAAGCTGCTGGCGTTGGTCACGCCTTCGCCGGTCGGCGTCGAGATCGTCATCGACGTCCAGCCTTCGCCGCCGAAGCCCAGCCCGGCGAGGCACGGACCATTCTTGACGAAGATGCTGGTGTTGATGAGATTGGCCATGCGATCGAGGTTGTCGAGATCGAGCGAGTGCATGGCGGCGGTGTGCTTGCAGCCGCCTTCGAGCCGCACCGCGAGATCGATCGCCTCGTCGGCGTGCGCCGCCCGGATGAGCGAGATCACCGGCATCATCAGTTCGCTCACGGCGAACGGATGGTTGGGCTCGGTTTCGACGAACAGCAGGCGCGTATCGGCCGGCACGTCAAGTCCGATCGCGGCGGCGATCTTGGCCGCATCGCGCCCGACGAAGTCGCGGCTGACCGAACCGTGCCCGTCGGCGCTCACCTTGCTGAGCAGCAATGGCAGCAGCTGGTCGGCCTGCTCGCGCGTCAATTCGACGGCCTTGTGCTTCTTCATCTCGGCCTTGAGCTGATCGGCGACGCTACCGACGACGACGATTTCCTTCTCGTCGGCGCAAATGATGTTGTTGTCGAACGACGCGCCCCAGACGATGTCGCGCGCCGCGCGCGGAATGTTCGCCGTCTCGTCGACGACGACCGGCGGATTGCCGGCGCCGGCCGCGATCAAACGCTTGTCGGTGTGCTTGCGCGCTTCATGCACGACCGCTTCGCCGCCGGTGACGACGAGCAGGTTGATGCCGGGATAGCGGAAGAGCTTCTGCGCCGTCTCGATGTTCGGTTCGGCGACGGTGACCACGACGTTGTCCGGTCCGCCCGCAGCGACGACGGCTTCGTTGATGCGCGTCACCGCGAGCTGCGAGACGCGCTTGGCGGCCGGGTGCGGCGCGAAGACGACAGTGTTGCCGGCGGCGATCATACTGATCGAGTTGTTGATGACGGTCGCCGCCGGATTGGTTGACGGCGTCACCGAGGCGATCACGCCCCACGCCGCATTCTCGATCAGCGTCAGCCCGCGGTCGCCCGACAGGACACGCGGCGACAGGCACTCGATGCCTGGCGTGGCCCGCGCCTGCGAAAGGTTCTTGGCGATCTTGTCGTCGACGCGCCCCATACCCGTCTCGGCGACGGCCAGCTCGGCCAGTTCGCGGGCATGTTCGACGCCGGCACGGCGGATCGCCTCAATACAGAGCGCGCGCATGGCGACGGACTTGAGCTGTTTCTGCGCCTGGTCGGCGGCAGCGACGGCATCGTCGAGTTGCTCAAAAACACCGGCAGCACGCTTGGCCGCCAGACGCACCGGAGCCGCTGCACCGCCCTTGTTCATTGATTGCAGTACGGCACGAACGATGCGTTCGATGTCATTCGGATTCGCAACATCCATGATCATCAGTCTCCTGTTTTACTGCTTACTTGTGATAGGCCACACGGCCTTCGATAACGACTTCGTCGACGATGCCGACGATGCTCATATCAACCGGCAATGCGTCGCCGTCGACCGCTGCGCGACGTGCCGAGCTGCCCTGCGTGACGAGCACCCACTCGCCGTTCCCCGCGCCGATGTTGTCTGCCGCCACGTGCGGCTCGCCCTTGGGTTTTCCCTGCGCGTCAACAAAATCGACCAGCAACAGGCGCTCGAAATTGGCGCCCGGACACTTCACGGTCGATACGACTTGTCCGATCACTACGGCGAGTTCCATGGCTGGCTCCTGTTATGCAACTTGATGCAACTGCGTGTTTGCAACGTGTGCGCGAACGCCCTCACGCCCATGGGGGTGTGAAGCACTGCGCCAAAACTGCGCACTTTCCGAGTTGGCAAGGCGCCCGCGATCACGCGAGCGCCCTTTGCCGCATCAGTGTGTTCAGTCCTTGATTTCGCCAGCCTTGATCGGGAAGACTTCTTCCAGATCGGCGTGCGGGCGCGGAATCACGTGCACGGCGACGAGTTCGCCCAGACGTTGCGCAACAGCGGCGCCGGCGTCGGTCGCAGCCTTACAGGCCGCCACATCGCCACGAACCATCGCGGTGACATAGCCGCCACCGATTTGCTTGACGCCGACGAGCTTGACGCGGGCGGCCTTGACCATGGCGTCCGATGCTTCGATCAGGGCGACCAGGCCTTTGGTTTCGATCATGCCGAGTGCTTCCATTTGTTATCTCCTTGATGACTGACTTAGATTGCGGCAAAGAAAACGGGTGACCCCGTCAGGTGGTGTCCGGTGGATTCGGTGGAATCCACCGGACGGAAACAGATGCGGTGCTGTTCGATTCGTGTAGGAGCGCAGCTTGCTGCGCGATCACAGCGGCTCTTCGTAGAAAGCTTGCCAATCGCCCGGTGAAACCGGGCTCCTACAAGAAACTCCAACGTCCATGGGGTGACGAATGCCATCGCTCAGGCCTCCTTCAACGGTTGCGCGGCGCCGGCGGCGTCGGCCGAAACGAGCCCGCCCATGCGCATCGCCAGCAGCGTCGTCTGCACCATGTCCTCGGTGCTGCAGCCGCGCGAGAGATCGTGCATCGGCAGGCGCAGGCCCTGGATCATCGGCCCCAGCGCGTTGTACTTGCCCATGCGCTGCGCGATCTTGGCGCCGATGTTGCCGGCCGAGAGCGAGGGGAAGACGAAGACGTTGGCGTTGCCTTCGAGCGGACTGCCCGGCGCCTTTTGCGCAGCGACGGCCGGCGCGATCGCGGCGTCGAATTGCAGTTCGCCGTCGAGAATCAGGTCCGGGCGACGGCTGCGCGCCAGCTCGGTCGCCTGGCGCACGGAATCAACCGCCGCGTGCTTGGCGCTGCCCTTGGTCGAGAACGACAGCATGGCGACGCGCGAGGTGATGCCCGTCACGGCGCGATAGTTGTCGGCGGCGGCGATTGCGATATCGGTAAGTTGTTCGCTGTTCGGTTCCGGGACGACGCCGCAGTCGGCAAAACCGAGCACGCGTTCGCCGTCCGGCGAGATCAGGAACATGATCGACGACACGGTCTTCATGCCTTCGGCGAGACCGATCACGCGCAGCCCGGCGCGCAACACCGACGCTGTCGCCGCCAGGTTGCCGGCGATGCAGAGATCCGTATCGCCCTGCGCCAGCATCATTGCGCCGAACCACAGCGGGTCGCGCATCTGGGCACTCGCCTCTTCCGGCAGGACGCCCGGGCGATGCGCGCAGTAGTGCTCGACGTAGGCGTCGAGCCGCTGGCTGTATTGCGGATCGATCACCGGCACGTCGCCGAGCACGATGCCGCGCTGCTTGCAGTAACGGCGCAGTTCGAAGGGATTGGCGAGCAGCACCGGCTTGGCCCAGCCTTGCCGCGCGAGGCGTTGCGCGGCGTGAATGGCACGCTCGTCGATGGCGTCGGGGAAGACCACGCGCGCTGGTTTGGCCTTGGCGGCCGCCATACAGGATTCGATCAAATTCATGATTGTTCGCCCGCTTTCTCGTGGATCAGGCAAAGCAGCATCAGGACATAGACGGCGCTCGACAGCCGGTTGAGCGCCTGCAGCACATCGTTGCGGCGGACGACGAAATCGCGGTCGATGAAGGCTTGCGCACCCGCCACTTCCGCTTCGCGGATCACCGCGCGCAGGAGGTTCAGCCGGGCGACGGCAAGGCCGTGCTCGATCGACGGAACGATGTGGTCGTGACCGAGATGCTTGAGCGGATTGTGCGAAAGCGCGTGGAGCTGCGTTTCATCGAACTCGCCGACAACAATCGGCGTCATTGCCTCGTTCAGCGTTTCGGCGCGCAGCACGTTGCCGAGCGCACCGCGCACGTCGGCCAGCATGCGCTGAAGCACGGCCGGCATGGCGGCTGATTTCCATTCAACCTGCAGCAGCACCGCCTGCGCGATCGCCGTATCGACGCGGCCGCGGAACGCGATGCGCGGATCGTTCTTGGCGACGAAGGTCGTCGCGTTGAGATGGGTCAGCGCTTCGCTCTTCTTCGTCACCGCTTGCTGGCAGAGCTGGCAATGCGCCGTTTCGTGGCCGGCGCTGCTGGTCAGCGGGTGCACGCGCTGCCGATTTTCCTCGCCTTCGGCGTTCTGGCCCGGCGCTTCGACGAACACGCGGCCGGCTTCGTCGGCGTAGCGGATGCGGATCTTCAGGCGGTTCAGCACATCGCGCGCCGCCGGCGTCAAACGGCTGTTCGCCGGCAGACGGACTTCACCCCCGGCCGTGAGAACGGCGTTCTCGGTAAGCCAGCTTTCGGTGATGAATAACGATGCGCTCATGTGCGTCGTTGGCTGTCTGTTGCGATCAACCCTGCCAGTTGGCCGGGTAGGTCACGTAGAAGAAGCGCACGGCCGTCGTCGTACCGAACTCGATGGCGCTGCCCTTCGGGATGTAGAACACGTCGCCGGCCTTGCCGACGTAGGTCTGGCCGTTGCAGCGGATGTGCAGTTCGCCTTCGAGCACCAGATCGATTTCGTCGTAGTCGAGCGTCCACGGGAAGAAGCACTGGCTCCACGCCATGAAACCGGCAGCGATCGGCGCGCCGTCGGCCGAGGTGATCACGTCGGCGATGCCGACCTGCTTGTCGGCGCCGGCACCGGGGAAGACGCCGAGATGCACGTCCGAGCCCTTGACGAGCTTGATGCCACCAGGCGTCGTGTTAACCGGGCATGTTGCGGCCGGCGCATTTTTCTGCGCCTGGCACACCTTGCTGACGATCTGCTCGACCAGTTCCGGCTTGCTCGCCACATAGGCCGGCAGGCGCGAGACGACTTCCGCGCGCAGCGCGTCGAGTTGCGGGTTGTTGGCCGGCGCCGTGGCAGGCGCCAGCGTCATCGAGTCGTTGCTCGCATCGAGCGTGATGCCCAGCTGATCGGCCAAGCCGCGCGCTTCGGGTGTAATCAACACATTGTTGCCGGCCGGCAGCGAGGTTTGGCCGCTGGCCTTGGCCTGGCGAACCGTTTCGGCACTGATCAGAATCTTCATGAGAGACACTCCTTGGCTGTTGCACCGCCCCCGAGCAGCACCGTCTTCAGGACTTGCAGCGCGGCAGGGTCGTTGGGAGAAACGCGATAGATCGGTCCGTGAATGCCGTGCGCGCGCAGCAGTGCTTCCACCACGTCGGGTTGCGCTTCTGGCAGGTCGGTCTTGGTGATCACACCGATGATCGACTTGCCGGCATACACATCGAGCAGGCCGGGCGGCAGGCGGCAGGTCTGGCGGTCGGCGGCATGCACATAGACGAGCGTCAACATCGTCTGCGCCGAACTGAGCAACGCCGAGAAGAAACGCGGGTGGCTGAAGTACTCGCCCGGCGTATCCATGCCGTTGCCTTCGAACTCGATCGCCTGCGTCTTGCGCGCGACATCGCCCTTGCCGAACAAGGCGTTGATCAGCGTCGTCTTGCCCGCCTCGATCTCGCCGATCAGCATGAATTGTCCGGGATCGCTCATCCTCGCTGCCCGATCCTCAGGTGCGCGTCAGCGCGCAGCCGGTGTAATTGAGTTGCGCGGCAAGCACTTCGACGACGCGGGTCAGCGCTTCTTCAACGGCGCCGACCTTGCCGTGCACGACGAGCGAGCCGGTGAAGCGGTCGAGAAAGCCGATCTGCACGTCGGCCGCCTTGGTCGCGATGTCACCGGCGATCATCGCCGTCTCGCCCGGCGTCAGCGTCATGATGCCGATCGCCTCGGCGCCCGGCACACCGATCTTCTTGGCGAGATCGTCGGTCGGATGCGCGATCAGGTGCGCCAGCGTAACCTGCTTGCCGGGAACGAATTCCTGAATGCTGCGCGAAAGAGGATGGTCGGGTTTATCCATGGCTTCTCGTTTTCGGGACGCTCGCTACGCGTAAGCGCCCCTTATCGTTATCGCAAACCATCATAAACACTGGTGCCCGATGGGTGATATCAAGAATCGGCACGAATCGTCCGTGGCCCTGAATATCCCTTGTAATCCGTCGATTCGACGCCATCTTCGGCAAAACCTCGGCGCGAAAATCGCACCGACACCACGTTTTTTTCACCCGACGAAGGAACAGAAAATGGAATTGCTCGAGCAGCTGCACTGGCGCTACGCCACGAAGAAAATGAACCCGAACAGGACGGTTCCGCAGGAAAAAGTCAACCGGATTCTGGAGGCCGTTCGCCTCGCGCCGACCTCGAGCGGCCTGCAGCCGTTCGAAGTGTTCGTCGTCACCAGCCCGGAGATCCGCGAGAAGATCAAGGCCATCGCCTGGAACCAGGCGCAGGTCACCGACTGCTCGCATCTGCTCGTCTTTGCCGCCTGGGACAACTACACCGCCGAGCGCATCAACGCGATGTTCGACCTGGTCAACGCCGAACGCGGCACCACCAACGAAGGCTGGGAAAACTATCGCCGGATGCTGCTCGAAAAATACCCGGCGCGCGGCGCCGAAGAGAACTTCCAGCACACCGCCCGGCAGGCGTACATCGGACTCGGCACGGCGTTGGCCGCCGCCGCGATGGAGGAAGTCGAACAGCACGCCGATGGAAGGCTTCGACAACCAGGCGCTCGACGAGATCCTCAATCTGCGCAGCCGCGGCCTGAAGAGCGTCGCCATCATGCCGCTCGGCTATCGCGAGGCGGACAAGGACTGGCTGGTCAATCTGAAGAAGGTCAGGAAACCGCGCGAACTGTTTGTGACCGAGGTGAAATAGTCTCCGTCGGCCCCGCCGCCGCACAAAGTGCGGGGCCAAACGGATCGCATGGACGATCTTGCCGACGAGCTGACAATTTAGTACACAGTTCCTGAAATCTAGTACAGGTTATAGTTTCACGTGCAAATGTGTACCATGAAATGCCGGATTCGTATTATCCGGCCGTTCATGGCGACCCTACATTGCTTGCAGCCGATGGGCTGCTGACATCGGCCATCAAACCGACCCTAAGAACAGGAGACTGATACATGAAACTGAAAGCATCGTTGGCCTTGGCCTTTGGCTTGTTGTCAGGAATGGCTTACTCCGCGACGGATCTGGTCATTGCGACCGTGAATAACCGTCAGATGGTTGAAATGCAAAAGCTCAGCAAGTTCTTCGAACAAGCCAACCCGGACATCAAGCTGAAATGGCTGGTACTGGAAGAAGGCGTCCTGCGCGCGCGCGTCACCACCGACATCGCCACCAAGGGCGGCCAGTTCGACGTGATGACGATCGGCATGTACGAAACCCCGATCTGGGGCAAGAAAGGCTGGCTGAAGGAAATCAAGCCCGACGCCAACTACGACGTCGACGACCTGCTGCCGCCGATCCGCTCGGGTCTGTCGGTCGATGGCAAGCTCTACGCCGCCCCGTTCTACGGCGAAAGCTCCTTCACCATGTTCCGCAAGGATCTGGCCGACGCCGTCGGCGCCGCCATGCCGGAAGAACCGACCTGGCAGCAGATCAGCGAGTTCGCCGCGAAGATCCACGATCCGGCCAAGGGCATGTACGGCGTCTGCCTGCGCGGCAAGCCGGGCTGGGGCGACAACATGGCGCTGCTCTCGACGATGGTCAACACCTTCGGCGGCCAGTGGTTCGACATGACGTGGAAACCGCAGGTCGATTCCAAGCCGTGGCACGACGCGATCGGCTTCTACATCGACCTGATGAAGAAGTATGGCCCGCCGGGCGCCACCGCCAACAGCTTCAACGAAAACCTCGCGCTGTTCGTCGAAGGCAAGTGCGGCGTCTGGGTCGATGCGACGAGCGCCGGCGGTTCGGTGTCCGATCCGAAGTTCTCCAAGGTCGGCGACAAGGTGGCGTTCGCCAAGGCGCCGACGGCGGTGACGCCGAAGGGTGCCGGCTGGCTGTGGTCGTGGGCGCTGGCCATCCCGGGCGGCACCAAGAAGGAAGAAGCGGCGCAGAAGTTCATCAACTGGGCAACGTCGAAGGACTACATCAAGCTCGTCGCCAAGGAAGACGGCTGGATCGTGGCGCCGACCGGCAACCGCAATTCGACGTATGACTATCCGGAGTACAAGGCGGTGTCGAAGTTCGGCGACATGGAACGCAAGGCGATCCTCGCCGCCAACCCGACCGACCAGACGCTGCCGAAGTCGCCGTATGTCGGCGTGCAGTTCGCCGCCATCCCCGAGTTCCAGTCGATCGGGATCGCCGTCGGGCAGCAGATCAGCGCGGCGCTCGCCGGCAAGTCGTCGGTCGAGGACTCGCTCAAGGCCGGTCAGGTCGCCGCCGATCGTGAAATGAAGAAGGCAGGGTATTACAAGTAAGCGTTACGGACACGTCGTTCGATTGATTCGATAACGACAAGTCCAACGGCCGAGGTGTCCGGTAGTGGAGTGCGGTCCGGCTTCACTACTGTGCGCCGAGGTCGAAAGGAAGATTCCTGACAGACTTTCCCAAATGTGGGTTTGGGGGATGAATGGTTCTCTGCAAGCGTGTAGCGAAGCCAGCTGGAATCGACCGCGCGCTTGCAGGATTTTTTCGCTCTGCCCGCCTTTTCCCCTGCGTTGCGGCCATTGACGAGCGCGTGCGTTCAAGCGGCAAAATCCCCCATACGCCTAGATTCTGAACCGCTGAACGAGCATTTGCAGATTTCCGGCCATCGCGCGTAATCCTTGGGAGGCCTCAACGTTGCTTTGGACACTTGCATCATTTTCCTGGGCAAGCGCGCTGATGTCCGCCAAACGACGCGCGACGTCGTTGGTCGCCGCATGCTGTTCATGAGCCGCGGCGTCGATATCGCCGATCTGCTCGACAAGGCGCCCGGCAGCCGTTGCGATTCCCTCGATCGACCCGGCCGCAGTCTGTGAGCGTTCCACGCCTTGAGTGACACGTTCGACAGCGCTGCCGACACTCGTCACTGCCTTGGTCGTGTCCCCCTGAATGATCGTGAGTTTGTCACTGATTTCGTTGGTCGCGACGGCCGTACGCTCGGCGAGCTTTCGAACCTCATCGGCAACCACGGCAAAACCACGACCTTGTTCCCCAGCCCGCGCTGCTTCAATTGCGGCATTGAGTGCCAAGAGATTCGTCTGCCCGGCAATGTCGTTGATAACCGCGGTGATCGAACCGATGTCGCGCGCGCGCAAATCGAGTTGTTCAACCAGATGCGATACGGATTGCATCGATTCGTTGATACTCACGATGTCCTGAACAGTCTCCGACAATTGTGTTTGCGCTTGCCGGGTCAGGGCATTCATTTCGTCAACGGAAGCCCTGGCGCCACCTGCGCTGTCCGCGACGAGGGAAATACTGGTGGCGATTTCCTTCATCGCCGTGGCCGTCGCCACGGAGGCATCGAGCTGACCGTTCGACCGATCGGCGATTTCGCGGCCATTGCCTTCAAGGACTTGCGCAGCCTCTTCGATCTGACCGCTTTGCGACGCGACTTCCGAAATCAATTCGCGCAACTTGCCCATGAAAGCGTTGAAAGCCGAGGAAATCTGCCCGATCTCATCACGTGACGTTACCGGCAATTGCTTGGTTAGATCCCCTTGCCCCTTCGCCAGCTCGTGCATGGTTTCGGTCAACCGAACGATCGGCCGCGTGATTCCCCGCATCAGCGGAATCAACACGACACCCAGGATGAATAGCGCCGAGACGGTCAGGATCACCGAGATCGTCATGATCTTGCGCGCACCGGCCATCACCGAATCCAGCGGAAAACTGACTCGCAGCGACCAGTTGACGTCCGACGTTCCGATACGCACAGGCTCATAGATATGGACCCAACCGGCGCCATCAATGAGCTGAGCGCGCTTACCGATCTTGATGTCGTTGAGAATCTCCTGCGAGACATCCTCGGCGGCCTTGCCTATCTTCTGGGAATCCGGATTGCTCGCGTAAATGCCCGTCTGGGTAATCAACGCGCCGTAACCCGAGGCATAGGGTTTGATCTGGGCAACCAGATCCTGAATAGTCGCCAACGGATAGTCCGACCCCACCACGCCGACGAACTTTCCATCGACCATGATCGGGGAAAGCAAGGAGACAAGTTGTACTTCCTTTCCTGCAATCGTGTAGGGATAGGGGTCGGTGATGTAGAAACTCCCGGTTTTTTTCGGAACGAAATACCACGGCGCCTTTTCCTCGGAGTCGTAGTCGACAGCCGGTTCCACGTCGATCTTGCCCGATCCGCGATTCCAGTAGGCCATCAGGCGACCGGTCTTGTCATGCCCGGGTTTGTCCGCCCATTCAAGGTCTTTCCCGTCGAATGCATCCGGCTCCCAATAGCTGGATAGGCCGATCAGTTGAGGGTTCCGCTCGAGCATTTCCTTCGCGATTTCCTGCGCCGCGACACGATCGGGATTACTGCTTCCCTTCAGCGCTTTGACAGCGGAATTCAGGCTATTGGCGACCGCGAACGTCTGCATGAAATCCTTGGCAATCGCGTTCGCGTGAGCGCGCGCCATATCGCCGGCGTTCTCCAGCGCACTATCGCGCGCCAATTCACGAGCAATCCACGTATTGATGGAAAACGCGAGCGCAAACGTAATTGTCGCAATACCAATCGCAGCACCCGAAATCCGCCTTTGCATGGTGATTTTTTTCATTGATTACCTCTCGTGGTCTCAAGAACAATCCGCTGTCAATTCGGTAGCCAGGTTGCAGACGACCATCGGCATCGGTCAAAAAGCTGCTCAAGAACCGGATATGCGACCCAAGCAGCAGTTTCCATTCCACGTCCGCGGGAGAGACACCGTCAAAACGCGCCCTTGCACCCGCTCGACGTCGGCGCAATGCATGCCATTCAGCATAGGCTCATTCGCACGACCCGGTGGCAAGGTTCTAGATACGAATAGTCCGTGAATCACTCCGTTCCCGACGTGCCTGCTCAGGAAAAAAGAGCCGCTCAATATCTACGCGTATGACCTTTTCCGGCCAGTTCCTCAATCTACGACACCTATGCAGGCATTATCCACAGACTTCATGACGGATTTGTGGAGCGATTCCGGTTCATGTCGTGCAATCTCCATATCGCGCCCGCGCCATCCGTACATCCGACGCGCGGCGCGTTGCCGACCGGGAAGCCAAAGCGACTAGATACGAAACCCTTCGACCGCCGTTCGGACCGAATTGACCAGTTGCTTCACCGTCTGCGCCGATTCCGAGGTATGGACCATGGCCGCATTCGACTCGTCGGCCAAACGGGCGATGGCCTCAACGCGTTGGGCGATCTCGGTGCTGGCCGTCGTTTGTTCCGAAATCGCCAGTGAAATGTCGCTCACCGCTCCCACCACCTGGCCGGCCGATGCTTCCAGTTGTTCCATCACCGAACCGGCTTCATCCGCACACGACAACCCCGTCTGCACGGCGGCAACCCCTCCGTGCATGTTGTCAACGGCCATCCGGATACCGTTCTGGACGACATCGATGATGCCGCTGATCTCGCCCGTCGATTTGCTGGTCCGTTCGGCGAGCTTGCGGACTTCATCGGCAACCACAGCGAAACCACGCCCGGCTTCGCCGGCACGCGCGGCTTCGATCGCCGCGTTGAGCGCCAGGAGGTTCGTCTGATCGGCGATGTCCTTGATGACGCTGACCACGGAATTGACCTTTTCCGATTCGCGACCGAGTGTTCCGATCGCCGCGGACGAGTCCTTCACGGAGTCGGAAATTGCGCGCATTTCGGCGAGCAGTTTCAAAACCGCGGCTTTGCCGCTCAGCGCGAGCGCGCCACTTTCCCGCGAAACACTGCTGACCGTACCGCTTTGTTCGGAAACCTGCGTGATGCCGACGGTCATCTGCTGCATCGAGGCGGCCATCGAGGCAATGATACCGTTCTGTTCATTGGCGCGTTGAGCGGAACGCTCGACGTCCTGAAACATCGATTCTTCGGCCTGTCCGAGACCGATGGTGCTACTGACGACTTGCGCGACGATGTCGTGCAACCGTTCGACGAAAGTGTTGAACCAGTGTGCAACGTTGCCGATTTCGTTGCGCGCGCCGACGTCGAGGCGTTTCGTCAGATCGGCGTCGCCGCTGGCAATCTCCTTGAGCGCGTTGGCGATGCGGTCGAGCGGTTTGAAGACGAGAACCCGGAAGGCAACTGACAGGGCCAGCACGAGAACGGCGTTGAGGACAACGATCTGGATGCAACTCTCGATAATCAACTGGCGCAGCATGGCATCGCGCCGTTCGGTCGAGATGGCGAACTCGAGCGTGCCGACCGGCTTGGCGACGTCGTTGTCCATGAATTCAAGGGCAATCTGCTGCACACGCCCATTCAGACGGGTTTCGCCGGCCGCAGCGACGATCTGACCGGCCGGGTCGCGAACGCGGCCGGCGATGAACTCGCTCGGTGTCTTGACGAGGACGCCAAGCAGGCCGCGATCGGCCATTTCGGCCTGAATGACTTTTTCGATCTGCCGGTTGTCGAAATTCCAGATGAGGCCGGGGATGTTGAGTTTCAGCCGTTCGCTGATGCCAGCGGCCTGCGCGTCGAGTTGCGACTCGACATCCCGCTTCGCCGACAGATAGCCAAGAACGCCCGATACGATCAGGGCGACGGTAACGATCGTTACGCAGATCACGTTAACCTGAGCGCGGATGCTTTTCATAGCTGTTCGAATCCGTTGTTGACATGATTTGGGCGCCAAAACCGGCGGGGAACCGTGCCTTCCCCGCCGCGTGGCAAGCTACTGGTAGTTCTTCAGAATCTTGTCGTAGGTGCCGTCGGCCTTGATCGCTTTGATGGCGTCGTTCATCTTGGCGATGTCGGCGTCCGGCATGGACAGATTGCATGCGGCGTACATTTCGACATCCTGGAACGAGAGGACGGGCTTGATCTTGATCCCGGAGGCTTTTGCCATCCAAGGACCAATGCCCGAGGTGGCAGCCCAAAGGTCGATACGGCCGGCATCGAGTTTCTTGAGATTTTGTTCGTCACTCATGGCTTCATCGAGCGCGAAGCCTTTTTCCTTGAGGAAGATCGCTTTGGCGTCGCCCTGATAGCCGCCGACCTTGTACTTCTTGGCTTCATCAAGCGTTTTTACCGCGATCGTACTGTCGGCTTTGGCAAAAAGAATCCAGGTGGAAGGCGCCAACGGACCGACCCACTTGAAGAGTTTTTCACGCGCTTCGGTCCTCGTCGTCGAGTAAACACAGGTGTCCTTGTTGTCTTGCGCGTCCTTGTAGGCGCGTTGCCACGGGTACAGACCGATGGTGACCGCAATTCCCGTCCGCTTCGATACTTCCTTCATGACATCCGTCGAAACACCCGATACCGTCTTGCCGCCATCCGTCGAGAAATTCAGTGGCGGATATTCTTCCGTCGTCAGTGTCAACGCATTCGCATATAACGACGACAACATCAGCAGTCCAAACAACCAACTCGATTTCATCTTGCTCTCCTTTAGTCATAGAACTTTAGCCATACCCCAAGCAGGGTTAAGCAATCGACGTGCCCGTATATTTTTGGCAAATTTTCGTCTCAATACGCAATATTTCAGCACCGTCCCGCACCAATCTGGGGATTTCACCGACCGAAGGGCACCAAATCCTTTATGGCGGTCCACTACCTGGAGACAAGCATATGAGTCGGGAGAAATGGCCACTTTCTGCTTGCGGCTCCTTTCCCTCCAAACCCTCCTGCCCGTACGCGAGTCAATCTCCGGTCTTTCCCGGCCGTTTCGCGGCATTTACGTCGGAATGCCCTGCCACACGTGTGATGTGGTCACGCGCGGCACCGGGAGTCTGTGCATCCGGATATGGAACTGCGGTTCAGCGCCCGCTCAGCGCGTAGAGAAACGCTTCCGCCAGCGAACCGTCGGCTCGCCGGACAGTGGCGAGAATCCGCTGGTAACCGTCTCCCTCGAATTCGTCGATGCGCTGCCAGTGGCCGGCGATTTGATCCGAAGTAAACAGGAAGCCGTTGCAACTTCCGTCCCCCGCGCATCGAGGACGATCCCGGAAAGCCCGCCGCGGCTCCCCAGCCCTCCTCGTAGAGTCTCCCCTTCACCGTCGCCGTCTCCCAACAGCCGTCGATTCCGCTGAGGATATGCGCGTTCGCGCGTCCCGGCGCCAAGGTTCCATAGACGAATAGTCGCTGCACACGTATCTCCCCAACCAACGCCGTTTCCCTCCCCGCCGCGCCTGGGTATTGGGGCGTCTGCCCAATATTTGAGCCGCCGTCCTTTTCCCTGTTCGTTCATGAGCCTGCGCCACTTGTCCAAGCGTTATCCACAGCTTTGTGTACGGGTTTTGTGGAATGTTTGCGGTTCCCGGAAAGCCGTCTGGCGACCGGATGAATCTACCACGCGATCGATTGCCGCCTTCGAGCGCACCGACCGTTAATCAATGCAAACCATAATAGAATAAATGTTTTACTTTTGATAAATAAATTCCACATCTAGAATCCGCTTACACAAACCAAGCAAGCATCCGGGCAGGTACGACCCGTCGGCCAATTCATCGTAGCGGACAGGTCGCTATTTCCAACGTATGCAATCCATGCCGAGACGACGCCGCAAGGCCGATAAACCTCTTTTCGTTGATTGTCAGGAGTTGGAAATGTTGGAGAAAACCGTAAGCGACACGAAGGAACTGGACGCGCTGATGGCGCGCGTCCGGAAAGCCCAGACGGAATACGCGCTGTTCTCGCAGGAGCAGGTCGACCGTATCTTCCGCAGCGCGGCGCTCGCCGCGGCCGATGCGCGCATCCCGCTGGCCCGGATGGCGGTGGCCGAGACCGGCATGGGCATTCTCGAGGACAAGGTGATCAAGAATCACTTCGCCTCTGAATACATCTACAACAAGTACAAGGACGAGCGGACCTGCGGGGTGCTCTCCGAGGACGACAATTTCGGCACGATCACGATCGCCGAGCCGGTCGGTATCTTGTGCGGCATCGTGCCGACGACCAACCCGACGTCGACCGCCATCTTCAAGGCGCTGATCGCGCTGAAGACGCGCAACGGCATCGTCTTTTCGCCGCATCCGCGCGCCAGGAAAGCCACCTGCCACGCGGCGAAACTGGTGCTCGACGCCGCCGTCGCCGCCGGCGCGCCGCGCGACATCATCGGCTGGATCGACGAGCCGACGGTCGAGCTGTCAACACAGCTCATGCACCATCCAGACATCAACCTGATCCTCGCCACCGGCGGCCCGGGCATGGTGCGCGCCGCCTATTCGTCGGGCAAGCCGGCGATCGGCGTCGGCGCCGGCAACACGCCGGCCGTGATCGACGAAACCGCCGACATCAAGCGCGCCGTCGCTTCCATCCTGATGTCGAAGACCTTCGACAACGGCGTCATCTGCGCCTCCGAGCAGTCGGTGATCGTCGTCGATGCGATCTACGACACGGTGCGCGAGCGCTTCCGCAAGCATGGCGGCTTCATCCTGAACAAGAAGGAAACCGACGCCGTGCGCAAGGTATTGATGAAGAACGGCGCCCTGAATTCGGCCGTCGTCGGCCAGTCGGCGCTCGCCATCGCGGAAATGGCCGGCGTCAAGGTGCCGCCGTTCACTAAAGTCCTCGTCGGCGAAGTTTCCGACACGAGCGCGACCGAACCCTTCGCGCACGAGAAGCTTTCGCCGACGCTGGCCATGTATCGCGCCCGCGACTTCCACGACGCCTGCGACATCGCCTCGGCGCTCGTCGCCATGGGCGGCATCGGCCACACCTCGGCGCTCTATACCGACCAGGACTCGCAGGGCGAGCGCATCTCGTACTTCGGCGCGCGCATGAAGACGGCGCGCATCCTGATCAATTCGCCGTCGTCGCACGGCGGCATCGGCGATCTCTACAACTTCAGCCTGGCCCCGTCGCTGACGCTCGGTTGCGGCTCGTGGGGCGGCAACTCGATCTCCGAGAATGTCGGCCCGAAGCACCTGATCAACAAGAAAGTCGTCGCCAAGAGGGCTGAGAACATGTTGTGGCACAAGCTCCCCAAGTCCATCTACTTCCGCCGCGGCTGCCTGCCGATCGCGCTTGAGGATCTGGCCGGGAAGAAGCGCTGCCTGATCGTCACCGACCGCTTCCTGTTCGAGCACGGCTACGTCAACGGCACCGTCGCGTTGCTCAAGAAGCAGGCCATCGAGGTCGAGTGTTTCTACGAGGTCGCCGCCGATCCGACGCTCGCCGTCGTGCGCAAAGGTCTGGCGCTGGCCAACGCCTTCCAGCCCGACGTCATCCTCGCGCTCGGCGGCGGTTCGCCGATGGACGCGGCGAAGATCATGTGGGTAATGTACGAACACCCGGACGTGCACTTCGAGGATCTCGCGCTGCGCTTCATGGACATCCGCAAGCGCATCTACAAATTCCCGAAACTGGGCGTCAAGGCGCAGCTGGTCGCCGTTCCCACCACCTCGGGCACCGGCTCCGAAGTCACGCCCTTCGCCGTCGTCACCGACGAGACGACCGGCACCAAGTACCCGATCGCCGACTATGAGCTGACGCCGAGCATGGCGATCGTCGACGCCAACCTGGTGATGAACATGCCCAAGTCGCTGACCGCGTTCGGCGGCATCGACGCGGTGACGCACGCACTGGAGGCCTACGCCTCGGTGATGGCCAACGAATACTCAGACGGACAGGCGCTGCAGGCGTTAAAACTGCTCAAGGAGCATCTCCCCTCGGCCTACCTCAACGGCGCCGCCGATCCACGCGCCCGTGAGCAGGTGCACAACGCGGCGAGCATCGCCGGCATCGCCTTCGCCAACGCCTTCCTCGGCGTCTGCCACTCGATGGCGCACAAGCTGGGCGCCGAGTTCCATCTGCCGCACGGGCTGGCCAATGCGCTGCTGATCTCGAACGTGGTCCGCTACAACTCGGTCAACATCCCGACCAAGCAGACCGCGTTCAGCCAGTACGACCGCCCGCTCGGCGTCGTCCGCTACTCGCAGATCGCCAGGCACCTCGGACTGGAAGCGCCGACCAACCACGCACGCGTCGAGAAGCTCATCGAATGGGTCGACGAACTCAAGCGCCAGCTCGACATCCCCGATTCGATCCAGGCCACCGGCGTGGGCGAAGCCGCCTTCCTCGCCGCCGTCAACCGGCTGGCCGAGGCCGCCTTCGATGACCAATGCACCGGTACCAACCCGCGCTTCCCGCTGATCGGCGAACTTCGCCAGCTGCTGCTCGACAGCTACTACGGCCGCGCCTACGCCGAAGCGTACCTGCGCGAGGTAAAGCAGGACGAAGCGACGGAAAAGAAGGTGGCCTGATCGACCTGCGAGGTCCGACGAAACGCCCTGCCCGGAAATTCAAGCAGGGCGTTTTTCGTTGTTGCGGGTTACAACAAAGAAGACTACGCAGCCCCCGAAATGCCGCTCGCGAATGCTCGCAAGCGCGCGATGGCATCGTCCTTCACCTTATTCACTGGACATGCTTCTCCCCGGTCCTTAAGCTATGGCGCTTATGTCGTATGCGCTCCCGGACGCGCTCGATCGATTATGGAGGCGACGAAACAATGACGCTTTCCATAGATTTGTTAGGGAGCCTATTTCTGAGCTATGCAAATGATTCCTATGGAAAATTACAAAAACATCTGTCGTCTTTACTCCCTGTTTTTCGGGGGCTTACTTAATAGTTAGCCCACTTGGCACCTACCGAATGAAGCTCTCGAAGTCACGAATTGACCGTGCCGGCCAAGCCCTTGCAAAGGGTCTATGCAACTCCGAGGAGGAGTTGATTGAACTGGAGGCTGTCTTTGACCAGTACCGCAAGGCTCACCTCCAACCGCTCACGGAATGCACGTTGGAGTTACAGCACTGGCTCACTGACTACGGCACGAAGTACTACATCGCCCAGCGACTCAAACGAAAGCCGCAGATTCTGCGGAAACTGAAGCGCTTACACGTTCGCTTAAGGATGCACTGATTTAATCCCGCAAATAACGGTGGGACTTGTCGATGACATGCGAGAATTGACCTGATGAGGACACGACGGACAGCCCCGATGCAGAAGAGCTTTTCTGACCTGGAGTACGCGGCCAAGCGCAAGGTAACGAAGCGCGAACGGCTGCTTGGCGAACTTGAAGCCATCACGCCGTGGGCGGACTTGTTGACAGCGCTGGCGCCGTGCTACCCGAAGGGTGAAGGACGCGGACGACCGCCGATTGGGCTGGAGCGGATGCTGCGCATGTACATCGTGCAACAGACGCTTGGACTGTCCGACGAAGGCATCGAGGACGCCCTGTATGACAGTCATGCCATCCGCCACTTTGTCGGCATCGACCTGGGCCGGGAAACTGCACCGGACGCCACGACCCTGCTCAAGTTCCGGCACCTTCTGGAAGCGAACCAACTGACCGAGCGCATCTTCACGACGATCAAAGCGCATCTGGCTGAGAAAGGCCTGATGTTGCGTGAAGGCACCATCGTCGACGCCACGATCATCGCCGCACCCTCGTCGACCAAGAACCGGGAAGGGCAAAGAGATCCCGAGATGCATCAGACCAAGAAAGGCAATCAATGGCACTTCGGCATGAAAGCACACATCGGCGTCGATGCCGAGTCGGGACTCGTGCATACCGTGATCGGTACGGCGGCCAACGTCAATGACGTCACGCAAGCGCAAGCGTTGTTGCATGGCGACGAGACGGAAGCCTTCGGCGATGCCGGCTACCAAGGCGCCGCCAAACGGCCGGAAGTCAAAGGCGAGGTGCTCTGGAATATCGCGATGCGGCCGGGCAAGCGTCGGGCGCTGGACCTGGGCCGCGCAATTGACCGCTTGCGCGACCAGATGGAAACGATCAAAGCCCGGATTCGCGCCAAGGTCGAGCATCCCTTCCACCTCATCAAGAACCGCTTCGGCTTGAAGAAGGCCCGTTATCGTGGATTGGCCAAGAACACCGCACAGCTGATGACCTTGTTCGGCTTGGCGAATCTGATGATCGCCAAACGGCAGTTGCTTCAACTCGACGCCCAAGGTGCATCCTGAGATGGCGGCAGAACGAGGAAATCCCGGAAAAACCCCGGCAGGGAGGCAGAATCCGACGGCTTCCACGTCGATCGCTCGAAATGCCTTCCCGAAAAGCCAGGAAGTCCGTGCTGATTCCGTTCGAATGGGCATTACTTCAGCGTGTCCTTAACTCAGCTTCAAGACATCGGTGGTTGCCGAATTATCGTCAGTGACAACCGTGCCGTCGATCGGCTCTGGAAGTTTCTTGAAGAGAAGATGAAGAACGACGGAGCCTTTGAAATTACACGTTGCACCGACTACCGGGAGAAGGGGCGAGACGATACTGGCTACCGCGCCCTGCACCTATTGCTCACCAACTCCGGCTATGCACTCGAATTGCAGATACGCAGTCAGGTTCAACACTACTGGGCGGAAAGTATCGAACGCACGTCTGTAATCTATGGCCACCACCTCAAGGAGAAGGAGGGTGACCCTCAGGTTATTGGCTATTTCAAGTGTCTATCCGACGTTTTCTACGAAATTGAGTCAGGGAGAGATCCGTCACCGCATCAAAAGATTGAGGTGGACAGCCTACGGCAGGCCGCCGAAGGAATCATTACGGCCTCGGATCGTAACCGCGTATTCAATAGCTACGTCAACGAAGACATTATCAAGACCCTTACCACTATCGAGGCTAAGCGCGTCGGCTTCAATAACTGGATTATGGTATTTGACTGGAATACAGGCTCATTCTCTACTTGGGACATTGTCGACCGAGACCCTGACCTCGCTATCGCTCGGTATGTCGAATACGAGCATCAGTTCCCCCCACATCACGGATTCGAGGTCGTAATGATCGGATCGTCCGATGTTGCTACCGTGCGCCAGACTCATAGCCACTATTTCGGAATCGCCAGCTACGACACTGTGTTGGAAAAGCTAGATCAGTCGATTGTTGGCTTTGGCCGCCGCATGGACATTGACTCCGATGCTCGACAGATTCTTTTGGCCCTCTATAACAGAAACTTCTGGGGGAAGAAGAAGGCATGCAGCATTGCCACACTCAAGAACCACTATTGTCAGACCGTCATGACTTTCGATTCGTCCTTGCGCTTGCTGGCTGAGAAGGAGCTTGTACTAATGCCGAATGCAAACGGTCCCGTATCGCTTAACGTGAAGAAGACCAATGACATCCAGCAGTATCTCTAGTCCGTGGGCTAACCCGGCATATATGGACTCCCCCAGAAAGCAAGGAAACTGATCGATAGTTTTGGCTTTTGGGAAGTGCATGCAGTCGTATATCCGGCATCTATGGTGGGTTCTCGATGACCCGTGCCGACATGGAATCTGCTCACGGCGCGCCAATCGTTCCAAGCGGCACGCGTGAAGCTGCCGGAAGAGTTAACGGCGTCAGTCCGTGTGGGTGCGACCCGATGAGCCATGATGGGCGATCAGTCTCAACGCAAACGCAGGAAGGGGAACGGCAAAGACATGAACTTTCCTTTCAGGCGACGATGGCAAACGCGGTACGCGTCAGTTTCTTTTCTTGCCGGGGTTGTGGATTGCCGTATGGCGTGTGATCCCTGAGGACGGCATAACAGACCCTGGCCAACTTGTTGGCCAGGGCACACGTGGCTTTGTTGTGATGCGCTCGCGTCTGGATCTCGGTGGCCCAGGTGCGCAATCCGTCGAGTGGCTTACCGGCACGCCTTGCCAGTTCAGCGGCGCGCAAGATCGCCCGGGCGCCGTGGGTGAGCAGCATGCGCAGATAGCGGTCGCCTTTCTTGGAAATCCGGCCGAGCTTGCGGCTGTTGCCGGAAGAGAATTCCTTCGGCGTCAGGCCGAACCAGCTGGCGAAGTGCCGGGCATCCTTGAAGTGGCTGACGCTGCCACCGGTCGCCGCGACCATTGCCGTGGCGGTGAGCAGGCCGATACCGGGAATGGTAAGCAACTCGGTGCACGCCGGGCTTTGCCGAGCCAGCGAGGTCAGTTCCTTTTCGAGTTGGGCGATGCGCAGTTCGAGTAGCCTGATTTCTTCGATCAGCAGTTTCATCGATTCGCGGATCAAGAGCGGAACCGCCGAGTTGGGATCGGCCAGCGCCCGACTCATCGCTTCGATGCCGGTACGGGCGCCTTGCGGCACGACCAGGCCGAACTCGCGGCAGAAACCGCGCAGGGTGTTGATGCGCGACGTGCGCGTCGCCATCCAGCGTGACCGGATGCGGTGCAGCCCCTGCAAGGCCTGTTGCTCCAGCGACTTGACCTGGACCGGCACGATGTCGGCGCAGCGGGCGGCTTCGAGCAGCGCGCAGGCATCTGCCGCATCGGTCTTGTTGCGTTTCACGTAGGCCCGGATGTACGCCGCCGGTAGCAACTTGACCGGCATACCCCGCTGATTGAGCCAGCGTCCCCAGTGATGGGCTGAGCCGCAGGCTTCCATGACCACCAGCCCGACATCCCGGTTCTGAAACCAGCGCTCGAACTGGCTGCGCGTCAGCCGTTCCTGCCCGACGATATTCCACTTGTCATCAGCCACGGCAATTTGGAATACACTCTTGGCCAGATCAACCGCCACGGTAGTAGCATGCATTTCGGACTCCTTTCGTCGAAGACCGATCCCCATCCCCATGAGCACCGGCTTCGCCTATTGGGCGATGAAAAGACGGGGGAGTCCATCCCATCATTCGAGGCGACCTGCGCGAAAAGCCGCGCAGGCGCCTCAACTCCACTTCGTTAGCCACACCGATATGCGCCTCGAAATCGAGCAAAGGCTCGGGGTCTTAAAAAAACTTCCCATCTGGGCGGCAGGCTGTGCCGCAAATATGCTCTGGCTGCAGATTGGCGAGCGTCGCGTTGTTCCAGCCTGGGGCGGTGGCACCAAGGAGGTTGGCACCTATGCGCTGCACATCGACTGCCCGTGGTCGTGGTCGCTCAACGGCAAACAAATCGTCAGTCACGCGGGCCATCTTGACGACTTGAACGCACGCCTTGGTCTACCTGCTGTTTGCGTGGGCATCCACGCTCAAGACAACGGTTCTTTTCAGATCGAACTAGATAACAACGGCATCTTCACCGTTCGCGTGGAATCGGACTTCGATCAAGAAGTGCGAGAATTCTGGCGGCTATTTGAACCATCATCCAACGCTGAGCACTTCGTGGTAGGCGCAGGGGGCATAGTCAGGTGAGTTTGGCTAACCAGTCCGTCAGCCGGACGCCAAACTGCTGCGCAGTTTGGTTCCCTTCGCTGCGCTCCGGCGCCCGTTACGTCCAACGTTGAAGCTGTAGAAAAACCCCTTTTTATGCGGGTTTCGGAGTAACGAATGGCGCGGAGCTTTCCGCGCCATTCTGTTTTTCGGGGTTGGAATTGGGTGAGTGACGTCCCGCCACGGCTGACTTTTGCGGCCCGCCGGTTTCGATGCCGGGCGAGCCCTTTCACCAGCCTTCCGCTACTGTCCGTAACCGTGGTGCGCCAGCTTCTCGATGTTGTGCACCATGCAGTAGAGTTTCCACTGCGTATCAACCTTCCGGCGTCCACGCAGCGTGAAGCAATTGAGCCGTTTGTTGTGCCGGAGGTTGCCGAACACCGGTTCGACCGTGGCGAAGCGCTGCCCGTAGAGTTCTCTTCCACGCTCGGAGTCGATAGCCCTGACCGCGGACAACGGCATGCACGAGCGCTTCAAGGACCAAGCCAAATACAAGGCCTCGCCCGATCCCCTTTACGACAAAGCACACCCCAAGCAGGGCTCCCAGCATTTCCGCCCGCAGGACTTCGATTACGACCCCGAAACCGGCACTTGCCACTGTCCGGCCGGAAAGAAGCTCTACCAGAACGGCAGCAACTGCATCCACAACGGCCTTCTTGCCGTGAAGTACCAGGGCGCACAGCGCGACTGCCTGCCTTGCGAGCTACGGGAGAAATGTCTCAGAACCCCGAACAAGACCAAAACCCCGCAAGTGTGCTTCTTTCGGGGCAAAGCCGACCCGCAAGAGAGCGCCACCGACCGGATGAAACGGGCTGGCGTGCCGCTCTTCTGCTTCGAGGCGTTGCTCGGCAACTTGACGCCGTCGATGGCGAACATCTCGCGGCCAATCAAGCCTTGCCGGCCGCACAAAGTGAGGATTTGACCGAAGAGCCGGGCGACGTCGTCGCCCAGGCCAGAAATGAAGGCGGCTATCGTCGTGAAATGCGGGGCGCTGTCGCCGGCGAGGGCGATGAAGGTGACTTGTTCGCGGCAGGCGCGTTCGATGCCGCGGCTGCTTACTATCCCTCGGCTGTAAGCGAACAGGACGACCTTGAGCAGCAGGCCTAGTGGGTAGGCAGCGGCGCCGGTGAAGTCGTTGCGGTAGTGCTCGTCGAACCCGGACAGGTCGAGTTCGTGGTCGATCAGGTAGTTGAGGGCGTGCTCGAAGGTGCCTGGGAGAAGCTGCCGTTCAAGATCGACGGCGATGAACCGGGGGCTGGTGTCGATGTGCTTGTAGCGTGCCATGCAGGGCTCCTCTGTCTTGCCAGATTGGAGCCTTGCCATGCCATTTGGTTCACCGCAGAATGCGGGCATGAACAGACTTTTTCTACAGCTTCGTTAGGAGGCAGAATCCCGTGTCGTTGCAACGAGAAATCGAAGCTCACGTTCTATCCGCAGTTAGCGAGTTCATCACCTCGCTTAACTCCGGTAGTGGCGTGGTTGCCGACATGACTGGATTGGTCGAAGTGACGTCATGTCTACCTTTATCCAATTTGGAGTATTGGGAACGCCTTATCCGTTCGGGCTTGTACCAAGCCGCAGCACAATCCAAACCTGCCAAGTGGAAGTTCTGGGCCAAGCCGACTCCGTTTCTTACCTGGATTGATCTATGCAGTGGCGACGGCTTCAAGCGCGAGCGCACCCTACGCATCCTTTCGGAGGGTGCGCCCAATCGATTCTTCTTTGCCATGGTTGTCCGTCGTCTCAACGATTGGGTACCTCAAGTTCGTTCGGCGGCCCGTGAGCAGCTACCGTCAATTGCGGTCGCATCGAATCCAGAGGACGTTGTCAACGTTCTATGCACTGTCCTTCCCCATTGGAATTCATGGGGTCGCTCGGAAGACGAAGGAAGGCAAACACTCTTGGAGATTGCTTCAACTGAAGCAGCCGCCCAGGTCCTAAAGTCGCGCCTGATATCCAGCGCCGCAGGGCCATTAGCTTCGGTTCTAGCTCAGGTCGGGCGATCGTCCGTGCTTGACGCACATCTGCCTCAGATAGCAAGCAGCGCCATTCAACCATCCGTTAGGGCAAAAGCGTACAAGTCACTACTTGACGGGAAGGCAACGTGGGTCGCAGGGCGAAAATGGGAGTGGACCGACATACGTTATTGCCAAGGTCGCTTTATACCAACGCTTGGCGATCGTCCTCTGACTACGAAAAATCCGCTCGAAGAGACATTGAAAGCTGCTTCGTCAGACCGCTCGGCCTTTGTGCGACGTGTTGCAGGTGACGTACTAATTCGGGAGTTGGAAACACTGGGAACTTCTGGGTGCAAACTGGCCAACATTCTTGCGTCGGATAGCAACCTGTCAGTGGCAGAGAGGGGAAAGTTTGCTCTAAAAAAGCTTTCACAGAAGTGTGCCTCGGCATGAGTAATGCATTTCCGCCGCCTCCTAACCCGCCGTATATGGACTCCCCCAGAAAGCAAGGAAACTGATCGATAGTTTTGGCTTTTGGGAAGTGCATGCAGTCGTATATCCGGCATCTATGGTGGGTTCTCGATGACCCGTGCCGACATGGAATCTGCTCACGGCGCGCCAATCGCTACAAACGGCAGACGTGTAGTTGCCGGCAGAGTTAACGGCGTCGGTCCGTGTGGGTGTGACCCGATTAGCCATGATGGGCGATCAGTCTCAACGCAAACGCAGGAAGAGGAAGGGGAACGGCAAAGACATGAACTTTCCTTTCAGGCGACGATGGCAAACGCGGTACGCGTCAGTTTCTTTTCTTGCCGGGGTTGTGGATTGCCGTATGGCGTGTGATCCCTGAGGACGGCATAACAGACCCTGGCCAACTTGTTGGCCAGGGCACACGTGGCTTTGTTGTGATGCGCTCGCGTCTGGATCTCGGTGGCCCAGGTGCGCAAGCCATCGAGTGGCTTACCGGCGCGTCGTGCCAATTCAGCGGCGCGCAAGATCGCCCGGGCGCCGTGCGTGAGCAGCATGCGCAGGTAGCGGTCGCCTTTCTTGGAAATCCGGCCGAGCTTGCGGCTGTTGCCGGAAGAGAATTCCTTCGGCGTCAGGCCGAACCAGCTGGCGAAGTGCCGGGCATCCTTGAAGTGGCTGACGCTGCCACCGGTCGCCGCGACCATTGCCGTGGCGGTGAGCAGGCCGATACCGGGAATGGTAAGCAACTCGGTGCACGCCGGGCTTTGCCGAGCCAGCGAGGTCAGTTCCTTTTCGAGTTGGGCGATGCGCAGTTCGAGTAGCCTGATTTCTTCGATCAGCAGTTTCATCGATTCGCGGATCAAGAGCGGAACCGCCGAGTTGGGATCGGCCAGCGCCCGACTCATCGCTTCGATGCCGGTACGGGCGCCTTGCGGCACGACCAGGCCGAACTCGCGGCAGAAACCGCGCAGGGTGTTGATGCGCGACGTGCGCGTCGCCATCCAGCGTGACCGGATGCGGTGCAGCCCCTGCAAGGCCTGTTGCTCCAGCGACTTGACCTGGACCGGCACGATGTCGGCGCAGCGGGCGGCTTCGAGCAGCGCGCAGGCATCTGCCGCATCGGTCTTGTTGCGTTTCACGTAGGCCCGGATGTACGCCGCCGGTAGCAACTTGACCGGCATACCCCGCTGATTGAGCCAGCGTCCCCAGTGATGGGCTGAGCCGCAGGCTTCCATGACCACCAGCCCGACATCCCGGTTCTGAAACCAGCGCTCGAACTGGCTGCGCGTCAGCCGTTCCTGCCCGACGATATTCCACTTGTCATCAGCCACGGCAATTTGGAATACACTCTTGGCCAGATCAACCGCCACGGTAGTAGCATGCATTTCGGACTCCTTTCGTCGAAGACCGATCCCCATCCCCATGAGCACCGGCTTCGCCTATTGGGCGATGAAAAGACGGGGGAGTCCATCCCATCAGTCGAGAGGACGTCACCCGGCAAGCCGGGTGCCGCCTCTCATGTCAAACGTTAAACCAAACCGCGCGGGTGCGGCCCTACTTGCCATGAGGGGCGATCAGTCTCGTTGCAGACGCGGGGTGGGAAACGTCAGCTCATGCCTCTCTCTCAATTCAGACGGCGATGGCGCCATGCGTCGGCAACATACGCAGATGTCGGCCCTCCCCGGCTTCAGTCGCCGGGCAGGATCAGCTCGACGCGGTTGCGGCCGTTGTCCTTGGCCCGATAGAGCGCCGCGTCGGCGCGGTCGATCAGGTCCGGCAGCGCTTCGGCCGGGTAGCGGCAGGTGGTGACGCCGACGCTGATCGTGGTCGAGATGACTTTGTCCTGGTACGTGAAGGGCGTCTGGGCAACGTTTTCACGGACGCGATCGGCAAAGGCGAGGGTGGCGTCGAGGCCGGCGCGCACCAGCAGGATCACGAACTCCTCGCCGCCGTAGCGCGCGAACAGGTCGTCGGGACGCAGGGTCTGCTGGATGCGCTCGGCGACGCCCTGCAGGATGACGTCGCCGGCGGTGTGCCCATGCGTATCGTTAACCCGCTTGAAGTGGTCGATATCGAAGATCAGCAAACTCGCCGAGCCGCCGGGACTCAGATGTCCGAGTCGGGCGACCGCTTCTTCCAGGAAGTAGCGCCGGTTGGCGACGCCGGTCAATTTATCGGTATAGGCGAGTTTCTCCAGCTGCTTGAGGCTATTGACGGTCTCCTTGAGCTCGCGCAGATCGCGCGTGTAACCGGCGACGATGTAACTGTCGCCGCGCCGCACGCGCACCAGCGTGATTTCGGCGGGCACCGGATCGCCGTTGAGCTTCTGGTGCATCCATTCGAAGCGCGTGTGCCCCTCGCGGAACGCCTTGCCGATGTGTTCCTGCGCCGCCTCACTGCTGCGTTTCCCGGACGGCTGATACTCGGGCGACAACTCGAAGAAGTGATCGAGGTACTCCTGCTTGTCATCCAGATCGAAGAGGTTGACCACCTCCTGGTTGCAGGCGATGTTCTCGTGCGTTTCGCTCCACAGATTGCAACCGAGCGGCGTGGCGTCGAGCATGAGCTGCGTATACTCGTTGGCCTCCTGGATCTGGCGGATGCATTTGAGGTATTCGCGCAAGTCGCGCATGTAGGCCGCGACGCCATGGTATCGACCCAACTGCACGCGGACCAGGGTGATCTCGGTCGGCACCGGCTCGCCGTCCAGCATCTGGTGCATCCACTCGAAACGCTGATAGCCCTCCGCGATGGCGCGCCGGGTGTTCTCGGCGAGCGCCTCGGTGCTCAGGCGCCCGTCCGGCTGACGTTCGGGAGTCAGTTCGTAGAAGCGCTCCATGAACTCCCGTTTGCTGGAGAACCCGAAAAACCGGGCCGCTTCCTGGTTGCAGGCGACGAGCCTGGCTTCCTCGTCCCAGAAGGTGCAGCCCAGGGGGGTCGTATCGAACATGATCTGCGTACGTTCGTCCGCCTCGCGCGTTTCGGCCTCGAGTTTCTTTTCTTCACGCAGATCGCGCATATGGCCGACCACGAGATTGCGCTCGCCATGCGGCACGCGCACCAGGGTGATTTCAGCGGGTATCGGTTCGCCATCGAGCTTCCGGTGCATCCATTCGAAGCGCACGCTTCCCTCGCGGATCGCCGTGTTGACGTACTCCAGCGCCGACTCGCGGCTGAGTCTGCCGGAAGGCTGGCGCTCGGGCGACAGCTCGAAGAAGTGATCGAGGTAGTCCTGCTTGCTGCCGAGGCCGAACAGTCTCGGCGCCTCGAGGTTGCAGTCAACGAGTTCGCCGCGAGCGCTCCAGAAAGTGCAAGCCAACGGCACACTGTCGAGCAGGAGGCGCGCATGCATCGCCTCCGTGTTCTTCGGCGACGGTGCTCGGTTGCTCAGTTGCATACGTCACGCCCCTTGCGTCGTCGCCGCAAACGGCAGGCGTCCGGATAATCCGCGCCGGAACGGCTTGCGCGTCGTCCAGGCTGCGCCGGCGCCAGACGAAGCCGGCCCGGCGGGGTTTCCTTCCCGGCCAGCCCGAAGAACCTCCTGGCGACGTCGAGCACGATATTGATCCAGACATTCTTGCTGTTCATCGAATCCTCCTCACGGTAGGCGCGGTCTGTAACGTTTCCGTCGGATGGCGGGAACGGCGATCGGAAAATCCCGCCTTCCGGCCCGAACAGACTGCCGTTACAGATTACCGGCTGCCCTCGCGCTCGCTTGATCCTGTGCGCCAATCGCATGACGGCTCGCGCCAGTCGGCCACGGGCGACCGTTCGGCAGCTTGGGGATGTCCGACCGGCGGGGAAGCGGGAAGAAAGCGCCGAACGGTGACGGCCCGGCGCATTTCGCCGCACGCGTTGAGGCGAAATGCTTTGCGGGCAGGCAACTGCCGGGCCTGCCCGCGCACTCCACGAACACCGTTTGACCGGCACGACGCCGCCGAGGATACTGCGCGGTTTTTCGCGGCATCATCCGGCTGAAAGTACAGGCGCCATCTCAACAAGACAGCAATCGACAACAAATCAGGGGAAAACACATGAACGAAAGAACAACGACAAGTAGCGAAGGGAATCTGCGACGAAAGCTGCGCACCCGCCACCTGACGATGATCGCCATCGGCGGTTCGATCGGCACCGGGTTGTTCGTCGCCTCCGGCGCCTCGGTCTCGACGGCCGGCCCGGGCGGCGCGCTGGCGGCGTATGCGCTGATTGGCCTGATGGTCTACTTCCTGATGACCAGCCTCGGCGAGATGGCCGCCTACATGCCGGTCGCCGGCTCGTTCTCGACCTACGGCGCGCGCTTCGTCAACCCGGCGTTCGGCTTCGCCATCGGCTGGAACTACTGGTACAACTGGGCGGTGACGATCGCCGTCGAGCTCGCTGCGGCGAGCATCGTGATGAAATTCTGGCTGCCGGAGGTGCCGGGCGTGGTCTGGTCGGGCGTCTTCCTGGCGCTGATGTTCGCGCTCAACGCGATCTCGGTGAAGGGCTTCGGCGAAAGCGAATACTGGTTCGCGCTGATCAAGGTGGTGACCGTGATCGTCTTCATCATCACTGGCGTGTACATGATCTTCGGCCTGATGCACGGCCAGGAAGCGGTCGGCTTGACCAACTTCACTTCGGGTGACGCGCCCTTCGTCGGCGGGCTGCCGGCGATGATCGGCGTCGCCATGATCGCCGGTTTCTCGTTCCAGGGCACCGAGCTGATCGGCATCGCCGCCGGCGAGTCGGAAAACCCGGCGACCAGCATCCCGCGCGCCGTCAAGCAGGTGTTCTGGCGCATCCTGCTGTTCTACGTGTGCGCGATCCTGGTCATCGGCCTGCTGATTCCCTACACCGATCCGAACCTGCTCAAGGGCCAGGTGACCGACATCGGCGTCAGCCCGTTCACCCTCGTCTTCCAGAACGCCGGCATCGCCTTCGCCGCCAGCGTGATGAACGCGGTGATCCTGACCGCCGTGCTCTCCGCCGGCAACTCGGGCATGTACGCCTCGACGCGCATGCTCTACGCGCTGGCCTGCGAGGGCAAGGCGCCGAAACTGTTCGCCCGCCTCTCGGCCAACGGCGTGCCGTTGAACGCGCTGTACGCGACGACGCTGGTCGGCGCCTTGTGCTTCTTCACCTCGATCTTCGGTGACCAGACGGTTTATCTCTGGCTGCTCAACACCTCGGGCATGACCGGCTTCATCGCCTGGCTCGGCATCGCCATCTGCCACTACCGCTTCCGCAAGGCCTACGTCTCGCAGGGCCGCTCGCTCGCCGCGCTGCCCTACCGCGCCATGCTGTTCCCGCTCGGGCCGCTGTTCGCCTTCGCGCTCTGCCTGGCGATCACGCTCGGCCAGAACTACCAGGCGTTCATGGCCGACGCGATCGACTGGTCGAGCGTCGCCGCCACCTACATCGGCATCCCGCTGTTCTTCGTCATCTGGCTCGGCTACCGGATGAAGAATGGGACGCGCCTGCTCGGCTACGCTGAAATCGATCTGGACAGCGACCGCGATACCGGACGCACCGTCACCGAGGACGAAGACGACCTCGACGCGGACGGCGGACTGGTGCCGCAACCGGCCGAATAAGCCGCAGTCTCAAGGCCCTGCCCGGTATGTGGGCAGGGCCTGTTTTCCCTAACCGTTCATCGACCTACGGCGTTTGTCCAGCGCTTATCCACAGGGTTGTGTACGGGTTTTGTGGAGTCTTTCGGTGCAATCGAACCGTGACGGACGACTGGGCGACGTATCTCCAACGCACTTGCAATCACGCCGGCGGCAGATTTTCGACGCGAAGACGGGCGATGCACAGACCCTCACCGTTCGAGGCCTCAAGCAGGGCGCACACCGTACGCATCCTGCCCTCGTGGACAGGCCCGGTCACCAACGCGAGATGCCCCCTTTCAGCACTTTCTTCCGCAGCCGGATCAAGTCGGGCTTCAATGTCGATCCCGTGCTGCTTCAACCCGGCGATGGCGCGCGCTGCAGCGTCGTCGCTCGCCGACGCCACGCGCAGGTAGTGACGGCTGACGATGTCGTCGGACGGAATCACCGGCAGTTCGGCCAAGGCTTCGTGGGGAACGCCCAGGCTGGGGATGGCTTGTCGTGCTTCTCGCGCTTCTCGTACATCCGGGCGGCCAAGCCGGGCGATGTCGATCAGGTCAGCGATGACGGCTGAGGCGGTTTGCTCCGACCCGGCGCCCGCGCCGTAGTGCATGGTCAGGCCGGCGGCGTCGCTACCGACGAGAATGCCGTTCATCACACCGTCAACGTGCGCCATCAGGCTCGACAGGGGCACGAGCGCCGGATGCACGCGGAGTTCGACCCCTTCCGGCTGCCGCCGGGCAACCGCCAGTGATTTGACGGCATAGCCGAGGCGCGCGGCGAGGCGCTGGTCGATCGGCTGGACTGCGGCAATGCCTTCGATGGTGATTTTGTCGAGCCGCAGGGGCATGCCGAAGGCGAGGCTGGCCAGCAGTGCCAGCTTGTGGGCAGCGTCGAAACCGCCGACATCGAGCGTCGGATCGGTCTCCGCGTAGCCGAGCGCTTGCGCTTCCTTGAGCGCATCGGCGAAAGAAAGCCCAGCATCGCGCATCCGGGTAAGGATGAAGTTGCTGGTGCCATTGACGATGCCGGCCAGCCAATCGATCTGGTTGGCCGCCAGCCCTTCGCGCAAAGCCTTGACGATCGGGATGCTGACGGCGACCGCGCCTTCGTACGCGACGGCGACGCCCTGCGAACGGGCAGCGGCGAAGATTTCCTCGCCGTGCATCGCCAGCAAGGCCTTGTTGGCGGTAACGACGTGTTTGCCATGGGCAATGGCGTCGAGCACCAGCCGGCGCGCCGCGGTACAGCCGCCGATGGCTTCGACGACGACGTCGATGTCCGGGCGGCGAACCAGCATCGCCGGATCGGCGATCAGCTCGACCTCTCGATCGACCACGCCATGGGCGCGTGCCAGCGTCCGGGTGGATAGCGCACGCAGTTCGATCGCCCGACCGGCACGGGCGCCGATGATCTGCCGGTTGCGCTTGAGCACTCGGCAAGTACCGCCGCCGACGGTGCCGATGCCGAGCAGGCCGACGCGCAACGGTTCATGGACTGGGAAGGGGGCAATTGCGGGTTTCATGGTTTCTCCTTGGGGAGCCGGTGCCGGCGGGGAGAAACTGAAACGGCCCCGTCCGTCGCTGGCGGGGCTCGATGGTGTGTGTTTTAGAACAGCATGCCTGACACCACGTCCCGCACCCAGTGCGTCGTGGTCATCATCGTGGTCGTCATGGATTGATGGTCAGGCATGCGTCGGAGCATAGCACGCGTCGTAACGAGCTGAATACCGCTGCACCCGGGATCCGCCGCAGCACGCACAACATCGACCGATCGCCGCCGGACCCTGCGATACGCCGTATCGTCGGCGCTCATTCTCCCCGGTCCGGCGGCATCGACTCCTGATCGGACCTAGCGGCCCAGATCGGCGGCACTTGTCCCGGCGATGCCCCAGTTGGTCTTCGGCACTTCCTGAATCACGACGCGCACGTTCTCCTTCGGCGCGCTCAGCGCTTCGTGTAGAGCCTGCGTCACCTTTTCAATGACCGCGCGCTTCTGTTCGACGCTGCGGCCTTCCATGATGTAGATGTGGGCGAGCGGCATGGTTTTCTCCCTTCGGTTCAGATGAAACGAACGCTGGTGCTGCCCAGCGACTGGATGCGCAGATTGACGTGGTCGCCGGCCTTGACGGCGACGGCTTCGGTGACGCCGCCGGAGAGGATCATCGTGCCGGCCGGAATTTCCTCGCCGCGCGCGCCGAGGTGGTTGGCCAGCATGGCGATCGCCGCGGCCGGATGGCCGAGCACCGCGGCGCCGGCGCCGATGCCGACCGCTTCGCCGTTCTTCTCCATCACCACGCCGAGCGTGCGCAGGTCGAGTTCATCGACCGGCACCGCCTGCCCACCGAGGACGAAGCGCGACGACGAGCAGTTGTCGGCGATCACGCTCTTCAGGTCGAATTTGAAATCTCGGTAGCGCGAGTCGATGATCTCGATGCCGGGCATCACGAAGTCGGTCGCCGCCAGCACCGCGCCGATGTGGCAGCCCGGCCCCTTGAGCGCGCGCTTGAGCACGAACGCGATTTCCGGCTCGACCTTTGGGTGGATCAATTCGCCGATCTTGATCTCGCCGCCGTCCGCCACGCTGAAATAGTCGACGAGGAAGCCGAAGCACGGCGTCTCGACGCCCATCTGCTTCATCTTGGCGTGCGACGTGAGCCCGGCCTTCAGGCCGACGACGCGGTTGCCGCGCGCCAGCTTGCGACGCAGGATTTCGGCCTGGATCGCGTAGGCGTCGTCCCAGTCCATCTCCGGGTGTTCGTCGGTGATCTTGACGACGTCGTGCGCCTGCAGTTCGGCGTTTTCCAGATGCTCGGCGAGCCGGGCGATCGTTTGTTGATCCAGTTTCATACCGTCAATCCTCTCTCGCGGGCCAGCGTCATGGCCGTATCTTCGATCATGTCTTCCTGCCCGCCGACCATGCCCTTGCGGCCGAGTTCGACGAGCAGTTCGCGCGCCGACACGCCGTATTTCTTCTCGGCGCGCTTGGCGAAGAGCAGGAAACTCGAATAGACGCCGGCGTAGCCGAGCGTCAGCGCGTCGCGGTCGATGCGGATGGCGTGATCCATGATCGGCACGACGCGGTCTTCGGCGACGTCGCTGATCTTGAAGGTATCGACGCCGGTCACGATACCCATGCGGTCGCACACGGCGACGAACACCTCCATCGGCGTATTGCCCGCCCCGGCACCGAGTCCGGCCGCCGCCGCATCGATGCGGTTGGCGCCGGCCTCGATGGCGACAATCGAATTGGCGACGCCCATCGCCATGTTGTGGTGGCCGTGGAAGCCGAGTTCGGTCTCCGGCTTCAATGCCTCACGCACCGCGCCGAGCCGCGCCCGCACGTCGTCGGGCAACATGTAGCCGGCCGAATCGGTGACGTAGATGCAGTTGGCGCCGTAGCCCTCCATCAGCTTCGCCTGTTGCACGAGTTTTTCCGGCGAGGCCATGTGCGCCATCATCAGGAAGCCGACGGTGTCCATCTCGAGCTTGCGCGCCATCGTGATGTGCTGCTCGGAGACGTCGGCCTCGGTGCAGTGCGTGGCGACGCGGATGGTCGAACACGCCGAGTCCCTTCGCCATCTTCAGGTGATCGACGGTGCCGATGCCGGGCAGCAGCAAGGCCGAGACCTTGGCCTGCTGCATGCGCGGGATGACGGCGCCGAGATATTCCTCGTCGCTGTGCGCCGGGAAGCCGTAATTGACCGACGACCCGCCCAACCCGTCGCCGTGCGTCACCTCGATCAGCGGCACGCCCGCTTCGTCGAGGCCGGTGGCGATATCGATCATCTGTTCGAGCGTCATCAGGTGGCGCTTGGGGTGCATCCCGTCGCGCAGGGTCATGTCATGGACGGTGATTTTTCTGCCGCGTAGATCCATCGTCTTCTCCTTACGCCGCTGCGAGTTGAACGGGTTCGAGCTTGAGCGAACCGTTGAGAATTTCTTCGGCGAACATCTCGGCCGTACGTGCCGCAGCCGCCGTCATGATGTCGAGGTTGCCGGCGTACTTCGGCAGGTAATCGCCGAGCCCGGTCACCTCAAGGAAGACGGAGACGCGTTTGCCGTCGAACACCGGGCCGTTGACCAGTCGGTAGCCGGGCACGTACTTCTGCACCTCCTTGATCATCGCGTGAATCGACGCGGTGATCGCCGCCTGGTCGGGCGTGTCCTCGGTGATGCAGTGCACCGTGTCGCGCATGATCAACGGCGGCTCGGCCGGGTTGATGATGATGATCGCCTTGCCCTTCGCCGCGCCGCCGACCTTCTCGACCGCGCCGGCGGTGGTACGGGTAAATTCGTCAATGTTCTTGCGCGTGCCGGGGCCGACGCTGCGCGACGACACGGTGGCGACGATCTCGCCGTAGCTCACCTTCTGCACCTGCGACACAGCGGCGACCATCGGGATGGTCGCCTGCCCGCCGCAGGTCACCATGTTGACGTTCATCTCCTTGCGCCCGACATGCGTCTTCAGATTCACCGGCGGCACGCAGTAGGGGCCGATCGCCGCCGGCGTCAGGTCGATCATCATCACGCCGAGCGCGTTGAGTTTGCGGCTGTTTTCGGCATGCACGTAAGCCGAAGTCGCATCGAAGGCGATCTGGACGCCGTCTTCGAGCACGTGCGGCAGCAGGCCGTCGACGCCGTCCGCCGTGGTCTTCAGGCCGAGTTCGCGCGCGCGCGCCAGACCTTCGGACGCCGGGTCGATGCCGACCATCCACACCGGTTCGAGCAGCGGGCTGCGTTGCAGTTTGTAGAGCAGATCGGTGCCGATGTTGCCGGGGCCGATCAATGCGCATTTGATCTTTTTCGTCATGGGTATTTCCTTTGCCGTGAGCGGGACTAAACGAAACGCACCGAGCAGCCGCCGATGCCGCCGATGGTGCAGCGCAGGCTGTCGCCGGCCTTGACCGGGACCATCGCGCCGAGCGCACCGGAGAGCACGATGTCGCCGGCGTTGAGGCCGATGCCAAGGCGGCCGAGCGTGTTGGCGAGCCAGACCATCGCATTGACCGGCGAGGCCATGGTCGCCGCGCCGGCGCCGGTGACGACGATTTCGCCGTTCTTCTCGAGCACCATGCCGCACAGCGCCAGATCGACCTTCTTCGGATCGACCAGCTGGTCGCCGAGCACGAACACGCCGCAGGAAGCGTTGTCGGCGACGGTGTCCTGGATCCTGATCTTCCAGTCCTGGATGCGCGAATCGACGATCTCGAAGCAGGCCATCACGCCTTCGGTCGCGCCCAGGATGTCGGCGGCGGTGAGGCCCGGCCCCAGCAGATCCTTGTTCATCAGGAAGGCGATCTCGCCCTCGGCCTTGGGCTGGATCAGCGTATCCATCGGGATCGACTCGCCCTCGTTGTACACCATGCCGTCGAGCAGGTAGCCGAAGTCGGGCTGGCCGACGCCGAGCATGTTCATCACCGCCTTGCTGGTGACGCCGATCTTCTTGCCGACGACCTTCTCGCCCTTCTCGATGCGCCGCGCCAGCATGCGCTGCTGGATGTGGTAGGCATCCTCGATGCCGATCTCGAAGCCGCGCGAGGTCAGCGGGCTGACCGTCTTGCCGGCGGTCAGAGCTTCATAAAGCTCGTCTCCCAGTTGTCTTATCTGTAGTTGATCCATAGTCACTTCCCCAAGTTGTTCAGATAGATCCCTCAGTGAATCAGAGCTCCGTCATACCGGCGGAAGCCGGTATCCGACCGAAGTGAGTGCAGAGCCAGCATCGGAGCAAGAACGCTTCCTGGACCCCGGCTTTCGCCGGGGTGACGAACCGGAACATCCCGCTTCCTCATCAATCGTCCTCCGCCAGAAAATCGCCGACCAGCCGGTTGAAGCGCGCCGCGTGCTCGATCTGCACCCAGTGCCCGCATTGCCCGAACATGTGCACTTGCGAGCGGCCGATCAGTTGGTTGAGGCGCAGCGCGTTGTCGGGCGGAATCACCTGGTCGTCGCGCCCGTGGATGATCAGCGTTTCATGTGGCAAGGCCATGATCTCGGCGTAGTCGCTGGCCAGCGCGTCGACCCAGCGCTGGCGCGGCGCCGGGAACATCGCGGCGAACGCCTCCTGAAGACCCGGCTGGATGCTCGCCCGGTAGCGCAGTTCGGCCAGTTCGTCATTGACCAGACCGCGGTCGTAGGCGAAGAGATCGAGCAGACCGCGCATCGCTTCTGGTGACGGCTCGTAGCCCCACACCGCATCGAGCGCCGGCGTGATCGGAAACGGAATGCCGACGCTGCCCATCAGCACCAGCTTGCGCACCCGTTCGGGGTGGCGGATGGCGAGCGCCAGTGCGATGGCGCCGCCGAAGGAGTTGCCGACCACGCCGGCCTGTTCGACGTCCAGCGCATCGAGCACGCCGACGGCGTGCGCTACCCACGTCTCGAGTCCGTACTCGATGCCGGCCGGCCGCTCGGTGAAACCAAAGCCGACCAGATCCGGCGCCAACACGCGCGAACGCTTGGCGAGTTCGGGGATGGTCAGCCGCCAGTTCGCCCACGCCGTGACACCCGGGCCGGAGCCGTGCAGGAGCAGCACGGTCGACGCGCCGGGCGTGCCCGCGCCGACGTCGTGGCAGTTGGTGCGGATGCTGGCGGCGGCGACGCTGCGGCCGATTTCGGGAGAGGACGATGCGTTCATCTCGGCGACACCGTCACGAATACCGTAAAGAAGATCCACGTCATTCCGGCGAAAGCCGGAATCCAGTGGCGCACCTCTGGCTCAGCATTCCCGCTGGTCAGATTCCGGGTCAAGCCCGGAATGACGGACTCTGGGAAGTCGTTTGGACTCATCGAAAGCACCTGCGTATCGCTCACAACTTGATGCAGACGTTCTTGAGTTCGGTGTAGAACTCAAGCGAATGCACGCCGCCCTCGCGGCCGATGCCCGACTGCTTGGCGCCGCCGAACGGCGTGCGCAGGTCGCGCAGGAACCAGCTGTTGACCCACACGATGCCGACGTCCATGTGCGCCGCGACGCGGTGCGCGCGCGTGACGTTGGTCGTGTAGATCGACGCCGCGAGGCCGTATTCCGTCGCGTTGGCGCGGCGGATGACCTCGTCCTCGCTGTCGAATGGCATGACCAGCGTGCAGGGGCCGAAGATTTCCTCGCGCGCGATCGCTGCCTCGTCGCCGACGCCGGTCCAGATGGTCGGTTGAATCCACGCGCCGTTGGCCAAGTCGCCCGGCATCTCCGGGATGCCGCCGCCGGTGACGACCGTCGCGCCTTCGGCCACGGCCTTCCGGTAATACGAGAGCACCTTGGCGCGGTGTTCCTGGCTGACCAGCGGCCCCATGTTGCTCGCCGGGTCGTCGGGAGTGCCCAGCTTGAGCGCCTCGGCCCCCTTCTTCAAGGCGGCGACGAAGGTCTCGAACAAGGGGCGCTCGACATAAACGCGCTCGGTGCCGAGGCAAACCTGCCCGCAATTCGAGAAACACGAACGCAGCGTCGCTTCGATCGCCACATCGAGGTCGGCGTCGGCGAAGACGATCGCCGGGTTCTTGCCGCCCATCTCCAGCGACACCGGCCGGCCGCCGTCGGCGGCCGCCTTCATGATCGCCGCACCGGTGCGCGTTTCGCCGGTGAAGGTGATGGCGTTGACGCCCTGGTTGGTGGTCAGGAATTCGCCGGCCGAATTCGGGCCGAAACCATGCACGACGTTATAGACGCCCTTCGGCACACCGCAGGCGTTCATCACTTCGCCGAGCAGCGTTGCGGTCGAGGGCGTTTCCTCGGAGGGCTTGACGACGACCGTGTTGCCGCACGCCAGCGCGGGGCCGACCTTCCACGTCATCAAAAGGAGCGGCAGGTTCCACGGGCAGACGACGCCGACCACGCCGACCGGGCGGCGCACCGAATAGTTGAGCGCGCCGCGCCCATCCGGTGTCGCCATCTCGAACGCTTCGGTCGGCGCGTTCTTGATCACGTCGGCGAAGATCTTGAAGTTGGCCGCGCCGCGCGGAATGTCGAGGTGGCTGGCGAGGCTCTTCGGCTTGCCGGTGTCGGCGCATTCGGCGGCGAGGAATTCCTCGAAGCGGCGGGTGATTTCGTCGGCCACCTTGTTCAGGAGGTCGGTGCGTTCGTTGACCGTCATGCGGCCCCAAGGCCCGTCGAGCGCCGCCCGCGCCGCCGACACGGCGGCATCGACCTCGGCCTTGCCCGCCTCGTGCACCATGCCGATCACCGAGTTGTCGACCGGCGTCCGTTTCTCGAACTGCCTGGCCGTGGCGACGAACTCGCCGTTGATGAAGTTCAGGATCTGTTTCATTGCGTTGTTTCCTCGTTGTTCACAGCTTTCAGGCCAGGCCGATGGCGGACAATCCGGCACGCGCGCACTCCTCGTCCTGCGCCTCCGACGCGCCGGAGACGCCGATGCCGCCGATCCAGTCGCCCTGCCCAATGGGCAGGCCGCCGCCGAACACGATCAAGCGCGGCCGGGCGGAGAAGCCGAGCTTCATTCCCTCGTCGTGCCCGATCGCCGGCATCCAGTCCTTGGTCGAAAAGCCGAAGCTCGCCGCCGTGTAGGCCTTGTCGATGGCGATCTCGATCGAGTGGACGAAGGCGCCGGGCATGCGCAGGAAGGCCATCAGGTTGCCGCCGCGATCGACGACGGCGGCGTTGATCTTCCAGCCGTTCGCTTCCGCATGGGCGACGGCGGCGCGCACCGCCGTCGCCGCCGCCTCGGCCGAAATCCCCGGGGTCCGGACGGCGACTTGCATCAGGTCACCACGCTCAGGAAGGCGTCGTTGAGTTTGCGGTCGTGGTAGAAGATCGCCGTGCCGACTTCGTCCCAGGTCCAGGTCAGCGGGTGCATGTCGGGATAGAAGTCGTAGCCGCCGCAGAAGGTCTCGAGGCGGTTGCCGGACGGATCGAAAAAGTAGATCGTCGTGCCGCGCGTGATGCCGTGCCGCGTCGGACCGATGTCGATCGAGACGCGGTTCATCGACATGATGTCGGCGGCGCGCAGCACCTGCTCCCAGCTGTCGAGCTTGAAGGAGACGTGGTGCAGCTTGTCGTCCTCGCCGTGGCGCACCATGGCGATGTCGTGCGCCTTGGCCGAAGCGGTCAGCCAGGTCGCCAAATCGGTCTCGCCGTCCTCCAGCTTGACGCGCTCGACCAGCGTGAAGCCGAGCACTTTCTCGAACAGCGCACGGTTGCCGTCGATATCGCCGCCGTAGATCAGGCAGTGGTCCATGCGCGACGGTGCTATGCCCTTGAGGTCCGGCACCCACGGCTGCGGGTTGGTGTAAGGCTGGCCGTTGCCGACGTCGGTCTTCTCGGCGTAAAGCTCGATCGTGTGCCCGGTCGGAATCCTGAAGCGCACGCGCTCGCCGGTCTCCAGCATCTCGCCGGCCGGAATGCGCTCGGTCTTGACGCCGTATTCCTTGAGATTGGCGTCGAGCTTCTCCAGCGTCGCCCTGTCGAGCACCTTGAAGGCGAAGAAATCCATGCCGGCGCGGTCGGCCTGACGCAGTACGACGCTGTTGTGATCGCGCTCGTCCCAGGCCTTGAAATACACGCGACCCTGGCTGTCGCGGCCCGTCTCGATCAGGCCCAGCACGTCGGTGTAGAACTTGACGCTCTCTTCCATATCGAGCACGCGAATCTGTGCATGCCCCGGACGCAAAACCCCTGTCATTGCCATCGTTTTCACCTCTCCAAGAACCGTTCCGTGGATAAAACTACGCTTCCAAGCTGTTTTCCGAACCGTGTTCGTTCATCGGTTTTGTTATCGTAGCGCACACGATATTTATCTATTTTCTCGATGTCAACATTTTTTCTCGAGATTTTTAAAAATAACCACCGTTTTTTCTACTCAGGTAGAATCGGCAGCCATCGATCGCTCAAATCAACGTGGAATACGGAAGCCGCCATGTCAAATCGCCTGCAAAAAACAACAACGTCGGAAAAAGCGGAACAGGGCGCCGAACCCAGGACGCTGGTCGAATCGGCCTATCGCAACCTGCATCGGGACATCATCGAGGGCTCCCTGCCGCCCGGCACGAAGCTGCGCGTCGAGCACCTCAAGGACAACTACGGCGTCGGCGCCGGCACGCTGCGCGAGGCGCTCTCGCTGCTCATCTCGGATTCGCTGGTAGTCAATCAGGGACAGCGCGGCTTCCGCGTCGCGCCGATGTCGCTGGAGGATTTCGAGGACATCACCAACATGCGCGTCATGCTCGAAGGCGAGGCCTTGCGCCAGGCAATCGCGCTTGGCGACGAGGTCTGGGAAGGCGACCTGCTGGCCGCGTTTCACCTTCTGTCGAAGGCCGAGGAACGGCTCGCCGACTCGGCGGACCGCGACGAATGGGAGGAACGGAACCGCGTTTTCCACGAAGTCCTGATCGCCGCCTGCCCCTCGCGCTGGATCAAGCAGTTCATCGGCATCCTCTACCACCAGGCCGAACGCTATCGGCGCTTGTCGTTATCGCTGCACCCGATCCCGCGCGACGTTCATGCCGAACACCAGGGGATTTTCGACGCGACGATGGCGCGCGATGCGGAGAAGGCGACGACGGTACTGACCGAGCACATCGTGTCGACGTTCCGGTCGTTGAAGGCGTTGCCGGAGATGGGAGAGGAAGGGTGAGGGGTGAGCTCAACGACTGTAGTCGGCCAACTGCGGACAGTTGCGGCTCTCTTCCAAAGCGGACGTGACCAGCAGATTCTTAGTCAAGACAACGCCACAATTCCGCCAGGGCCGCTCTGTCCGTAAGATTGTCGATTGATAAGGAGATCGGGATTGGCTAATCTCTATGTCATTCAATACGTTAAGGGCGTTCTGATGCAGAACGTATTATTGGCGATAACCGGGACTTTTCTGCGGTTGAACAACTGTTGGAGGTATTAACAGAATGGCGCATCAACAACATCCCTGCGGTCGTAAGCCGAGCGGAGTCGTTGTTGGTGTTCCTACGGGGGTTGGCGCCCTCGGTTGCGTGCTCGCCAAGCACGCTCAAGGTGAGTCCGGGCCTATCCTCTGTGAGGACGGCATACAACCGGATAGGCCGCCGCTTCTGGCTATTCGCGGTAAACCAGAGGCTAGCGCCCGGCACGGCGCGATACAAATGCCAACTCTCAACCAGTTGGCGGGCCCGCCAGCGTTGAATAGAGGCCATGCCAATGTTCAAGCTGACGTTAAGGTTCGAGCTAGACGTGAAAGCACTTGCCGAGTGTTTGCGGTGGGTAGCGTTGATCATCATGCTCGTCTCCTAGTGGAAGCCGGGGTGGGCGTTAGCGCGCTCACCTCGGCAACCATGACAAACATCGGTTGTTTCATCACCTACCCCCAATCCTGCGCTCAGTCGGACGCGCAGCCAATAAGGCTGGCTTTGCACCGGGTAGCTCCATAATTGCTCTCACAAAACGCGGGATCGTGACTTGTACCCCAACACAGGAGATGCCCTTTGAAGGCTGAGGACACAACTGCTGGACATCGTAGTCATTGGCTCGTCTTGCTAGTCGGAATTCTGGCGGCCGTCTTACTTTGGATATGGTGGCTCTTTGATGGCATGGATCGTGCCCACAAAGTCGTCCTCGCACGTGCCGCGCCGGCCTCCGCCATGAGCCAACCACTAAACACGAAGGCCAGCGCATCTGCGGCCCCTTTGATGGTGGAGCGCGGCACCACTTTCACAGAGCTTGGGCAAACTGGCGATTCCTTTGGAAGCCTCAATGCTCTCCTGACGGCTATAGCTGGAGCACTGGTTTTCTGGGCTGGCTTCATGCAGCATCAAATGCTTAAGCAAGCCCGTGAAGAAGCACAAAAAGAGCGCGCCAACAGGCAAATCCAGGAATTCGAATCCCTCTTTTTCAGGCTTCTGGAACTGACTGCGACGGCCGTTGAACGCATTGAGGGCCCCAAGCGCAAGGACGACTCCTCCAATTCACTTCCAAGACACAACGGTACGCGTGCGCTGGATAGCCTCGCGCGATCATTGTTCAACTCGGTTGGCTCACGTCGAGGTGACCAAACCGACCGTCATGGGTTGCTTGCCGCGCTGGTCGAAGGTTACTTGACCAGGGTCTATGACCGCCAGCCATCGGCCTTCGGCCCGTATCTTCGGCTTCTCTATCAGACGTTTAAGCATATCGCCGAGTCCGCATTGTCCGAAAGTCAGCAGATCCGTTACGCCAATATCGCCAGGGGACAGATTAGCGAAGGTGCTGTACTGCTCCTTGCGGTAAATGGCCTTACTCCTACCGGCAATAAGTTCATTCCGCTCATCGAGAAATTCGGACTCCTGGAGCATCTGCACCGACGCTATCGCACTGAATGTCAAAGCGCGCTTGGAATCGGCTACCGACCTCGCGCCTTCCTCGGCAGTAAGGATCGAGCTAGGCCGGGTAACGAGTGGCACGAGGACCCTCTGCTGCCCGAACGTTATTTCGAGAACCTTGAGGCACGCCGGGAAGAGGCAGACAACGAAGCAGAGTTTGCGGCCGGCTTCTATGGTGAAGCAACGATAGATGAATGACTGGGTTCAAATACACGGTGAGTTCAACAAGACCGACCTGTCGAGGAGGCAGATTACGTCAAACGTTCGGTTCAACATCAATGACCATCTATTACCACTCAGCCCCGTTACTACTCGAACCCGGCGCAATCATTCATCCCGGTAACTGGGGGCGTATTCTGAATTGCTACACACAGCAACAAGGAAACCCGTGGCTCCTTGCCCGAGAATTCGTGTTTGAGTCGATTCGCGTCTCCGAATACTCAGATTTGCCAAGCCGTCTGTCATGCGCATTTGCCTTTGAAACTCTCGATCACGCAAACGAATACAAGAGCAACTTTTCCCCGTGGAACCCACTTTACGAAGTCGAGCTTGTCGATGCCGCGGCATCTGTACATCGTGCTGGCTTTAACCTTGTTGCGTTTCCACCCGCCAACACCGAGTTCGTTCCCGTGGTCGTCGGTCTTGCACGCAAATATTGGCGTAGTGAAGAGATTGAAGTAACAGAGATACTAACTAAGTCCGCTTTGCGCGTAAGAGGCTTGGTTAGCTCTGGTCCTGGGAGCTATCAGCCGTAATGGTGCCCAATCAATCATGCGACTGGACCTGAGTGAGAGCCCGTGCAGTCACGGTGAATTCGAACGTTCCTGAGAGTCCGCTTCTTCTTTTGCCCAACGGCAGTTCAGGGTCGAGGCTGTGTGGAAACGCAAACGCTATGAGGGTAAGCAGGCGCGTCCAGGATGGCAGACATGGACGCCGCAGTTTTCCCGCCGAAGGCGGCTTGAACAGTGCCAGCGTGATATTGAAAGAGGAATGATGAGCGGTGAATTGCCGTGCTACTTCAAGCGGCGGCCCACCGCAGCGCATTCATTGCGCCTTTAGTGCCGTACAAACTGATGATCCGGCGCAGGTTGTACGCCAGCACATGCAAGTTCATTTCCGTCTGCACCCGTGGCCGGGTTTTCGTGAGGAAGTGGGTGGCGCCCATCCAGAATTTCAGCGTCCCGAACACATGCTCGACCGTGCTGCGCCGCCGACGCATCTTGCCGGGGCAGGCATCCAGGCGGCGCTGCATGGACTCCAAGACGTCCTCATGCTCCCAGCGCCGGACTCGGCGTTCCCTTTCAGCAGTCGTGCACCGCGCCTTGATGGGGCATTGCATGCACGCATTCAGGTTGTAATAGGTGTGGATGACCAATCCCTGCTCGACCGACTGATGATGGCGTGGCAATAGCTGACCGGTGGGACAGCGATACGCATCCTGATCGGATTGATAGACGAAGTCGCGCTTGTCGAACAAGCCACGTGCCTTGTTGTCGCTGGTCATCGTCATAGGTACGAAAGGCGTAATGCCGGACTGCTCGCAGGCCAGAATTTCTGGTCCCTTGTAGTAGCCACGATCGGCAAGTACCTCCAAGGTTTTTTCGCCTACCGCTGCTTTGGCCTGCATGGCCATAGAGGCGAGTTGCGTACGATCATGGCCAAGATTCACCACATCGTGCGCGACGATGAGGTGATGCTCGGTATCGACGGCAATCTGCACGTTGTAACCAACTATCCCAGTGCCACGACCGCTGGTCGCCATGGAGCGGGCATCCGGATCGGTCAGCGAGACTTGTTCATCGGGCGCCTGACGGAGGTGTTCTCCCATCTCTTGCAGGTAACGCATCTGATTTTTGAGCCGGACGAGTTTCTCCTTCAGGTTCTTCGTCTTGGCTTCCGTCTCCGTTGGCTGCGTGCGATCGGCGGTATCCAAGGCGTGCATGTAGCGTTCGATGCTTTCCTCAATCTGCTTGATGCGCTGCTCCAGTTTGTGCGGCGTGAAGTTCCTATCCCGGTTATTCACGGCCTTGAACTTGCTGCCATCAATGGCCACCACGGCATGGCTGAACAGATCCAACTCGCGGCACACCCCGATGAATTGCTTACAGACATTGCGAATGCCACTGCCGTTGTCTCGACGGAAATCGGCAATCGTCTTGAAGTCGGGTGCCAAGCGCCCCGTGAGCCACATGACCTCAACGTTGCGCTGTGCCTCACGCTCAAGCCGCCGGCTTGACTGAATCCGATTCAGATAACCGTAGATGTACAGCTTGAGTAGCAAGCCCGGGTGGTAGCCCGGCCGTCCCGTCACCGCAGGCTGCGCAGACGCGAACCCCAGCCCCGGCAAATCCAGTTCCTCGACAAACACGTCGATGACCCGCACCGGATTGTCTTCACCAATGAAGTCATCCAGTGATTCGGGCATCAACACCATCTGCTCCCGGTTCTTCCCTTCGATGTATCGCTTCATCGCCGACCTCAGTCCATGTTGTATGCATAGACAAAGCCCCGGTCGAATCGTTCACGATGTTTTCACACAGCCTCGGTCGCTACGAGACAGGTCGGGAAACAATGAGGTAGTCGTTTCGAGCAGTAGAAATGCTCTGGCAACCGCCGTTCCCAATGCCGGCAAGGTCGGATACGAGGTTCGTTCGCGGCCCCTGTGCACCGTTGATCACGCACTTGAAATAGCGGAACCAAGGTTCCGCGATCGGTGTCTTTTGACCGACACAAGATCGATCTCATTCATTCGGCTAGGCCGGGGTTCTTTTGGATAGGAGAGCGCCATGAAGGTCGGCATCATTGGTTCGGGTGACGTAGGAAAAGTGTTGGCTGCTGGGTTTATCAAACACGGACACGACGTCATGATTGGCACGCGGGAACCCGCAAAACTGATGGACTGGGCCAAGCAGAATCCAGCGGGCCAGATCGGAGACTTCTCCAGTACAGCAAGGTTTGGGGACCTGGTCGTGCTGGCCGTCAAGGGCACGGCGGCACGAGCGGCCTTGCGTGCCGCAGGCGAAAGCAATCTGCGTGGCAAGCCGGTCATTGACGCAACCAATCCCATTGCCGAAACGCCCCCAACCAACGGGGTCTTGAACTTCTTCACCAAGCTTGATGATTCCTTGATGGAACGCCTTCAACGCGAGTTTGAAGGCGTACGATTCGTCAAGGCCTTCAACTCCGTAGGCAACGCGTGCATGGTGAATCCACAATTCAAGGGCGGCAAACCCACCATGTTCATATGCGGAAACGATGAGGCGGCGAAGCAGATAGTAAGCGCCGTCCTTGATCAGTTCGGCTGGGAATCGGTGGACATGGGTGCAGTTGAAGCCGCCAGGGCAATCGAACCTCTATGTATGCTCTGGTGCATCCCCGGTTTTCTGCGCAACGATTGGATTCATGCGTTCAAGCTGCTTACCTGAACAGTATTGCAGTTCCCGCAGAAGCCGTCTTGGGCGCCCGAGTGATTGACGACGTGCCAAGAAGTTAACGCTTCACGTTCGCACCCTCCTCCGCCACAATCCCCCAATCCCCGTATTCGTACCAGTCCTCACCCAGTAACTCGGCCGGATGCTGCGTGCGGTCGGCGCCGTTGCCGCAGCCGAGGGCGTCTTTCGAGCAGTACTTGTCGCATCCCCAGCAGATGCGTTCGGGATGTTTAGGGTGTAACGGGAAGGTTTTCGCCACTTTCTGCGCCTTGCGTACAAATGAGCAAACTGCTGACCAAGTATCTTACTCAGCCATCGCCTGGAATGGTTTGATACGCATCAAGGAGCCGGACGAAGCGTTCGCGCCATCCCGGACCACGCCAGCCCCAGCCATTCATGCAGCGCGTAGTACGAGTTGTGCAGCGCGCTCGCTTGCGGCAGGTAGTCGAAGAGCATCACGGCGTAGCGGCTGCGGCTTCTGAAATCGGTCGGCGCCGGGATGACTTCGAGGCCGGCGGCCTCGAACAGCCGCCGGGCGCGCGGCATGTGGAATGCCTGCGTGACGAGGACGATGCGGCGAATATCGGCGGCGCGCAGGATCTGCGCCGACAGGCGCGCGTTGTCGGCCGTATCGAGCGATCGGGTTTCGCGCCAGCGCACCGGCACGCCGAATTCCTGTTCAAGGATATCGGCGATGACATCGGCCTCGGAACCCAGTGCCGTGTGCGGCACGCCGCCGCTCACCAGCACGGGAAGTCGATAGCGCCAGGCCAGCGTCGCGCCGTAGCGCAGACGAACGAGGCTGCGTTCGTTGGCGGTATCGCCGCCGTACTCTTCGGCCGCGATGCTGAGGCCGCTGCCCAGAATGACGATCGCCTGCGCGTCCTGCGGATCGGTAAGCACGGCGCCGGCGCGGTCTTCGAGCGTCGCCATGAGCGCGCCGGAGACGATCGGCAGGCACTGCGCGAACATGAGCAGGCCGGCACAGACGGCTACGCCGAAAGCCCAGCGACGCTTGCGGAAGACGCCGGCCAACGCGAGCAGCAGCAGGGCGTTGGCCGGTGGCAGCAGGAGCGTGCCGAGCAGGTTTTTGAAGAGCCAGACGTTGGCCATGCGCGGCGCCTCGTTACGGAAAGAGGTCCGAGTGTGGCGACACTTCCGGCGAGCGTCAATGCACGCCGGTCAAAGCACTCAACCTTGAAAAAGCAGTTAACCACGGAGAGCACGGAGAACACCGAGTAAAAACAAGGCAGCGGAGTGAAAAAGCAACACACCCAATCGGTGAGGATGAGAATTCTCCGCTTTCAAGCATTTCTCCGTGCTCTCCGTGTCCTCCGTGGTTTGAACTGAGGTTTTTAGGCTCAAAGCACCGTTCGCACCTCGGCATGAACCACCGGCGGTGAAACGACGACGCGACAAACGTTCTTGCACATCTTGCCGAGCACGTGGATGCGCAAATCGCTCGTCGGCCGGATGCGGCAGGCGAGGACGCGGTCCTCGGCTTCGTCCTCGGCGCTGACGTATTCGCGGCTCATCACGCGCTTCTGGTAGGTGCCTTCGAGGATCTCGACCTTGCACACGCCGCAGCCGCCGCCGCGACAGCCGACCGGGATTCCCTTTTTCCCCAGTCGTTCCATCCCGACCAGCAGCGTTTCCTGCGGCGAGCAGCGGAAGCGCTCGCCCGTTTCGTCGATCACGACGTTGTAATAGATCATGGCGCCCCCGCCCTGTGTATCCTTGAAACATCAGTTCAACCACGGCGGGCACAGCGGGCACGGCGAAAAGCCTGAGTTTCTTGCCTTTCTTCGTTGCCACCCAACCGGTGATCGAACAACTCCGTATAAGCCCTTGTTTTTCGCCGTGTTCGCTGTCCCACGGGGATTGGCTTCGCGGCATGTTCGCCGTGGTTAACTACTTCTTCCAGGTTTATATGTTCTTGAACAACGGACTCTTGAGTTGTTGTGCTGCGTCCGCCGCCGAGAAGAATTTCTCCGTATAGATGTCGCGTTCAAAGAGCCGGCCTTGCATCAAGGTCGAGATGCAGGCTTCGATCATCGCCGGCGGGCCGCACAGGTAGGCCTTGTGGCCGCGGAAGTCGTTGGTGAAGTGGGCCCTGGCCGCCTCGTGCACGAATCCGCGCGCGCCGGACCAGTCCGAGCCGTCGGGTTCGCTTGAGAGTGCGGGGACGTAGGTGAAGTTCGCGTGTTTGGCTGCCAGCTCGCGGAATTCGGCGTCGTAATACAGCTCGGCGCGGCTGCGCTGGCCGTAGACGAGCGTGATCGGCAGTGCGCAGCCCTCGGCGAGCAGATCGTCGATCATCGACTTCGGGCTCGAAAGCCCCGAGCCGCCGGCCATGAAGATGAGCGGGACGTTGGCCGATTTCTTGACGAAGAAGCGACCATACGGGCCGGAAAGCTTGAGCGTGTCACCGACCTTCAGGCTTTCGTGCAGCCAGGTCGTCACCTGCCCGCCGGGGACGATGCGCACGTTCAGCTCGACCACATCCGCTGCGCCGGGCGGATTGGCGAGCGAGAAGGCGCGCGATTGGCCGCCGAGCGCGGCGACTTCGAGGTTGATGTACTGGCCGGCCTGGAAGCGGACCGGCCGGTCGAGCTTCAGCCAGATGCCGCGCACGGTGGGCGTCAGCGCTTCGAGACGGACGACCGTGCCGCTGTAGTCCTCGACCGGCAGGTTCTGCGCGTCCGGGTCCTCGTCGATCTCGGCTTCGATCACGGTGTCGGCTTCGAGCCGCGCGCAGCAGGCGAGCGTCTTGCCCTCCTCGCGCTCAAAGTCCATCAGTGCGAAGGTCGAAGCCTCGCCGTGATCGACTTCGCCGTCGACGACCTGCACCTTGCACGTCGCGCACAGGCCGTGACAGCAGGCGTGCGGCAGATAGACGCCGGCCCGCAACGCGGCGTCAAGGATCGATTGGCCGTCTTCGACCTCGATGGTCTGGCCGAGCGGCTCGATGGTCAGTTCGTAGCTCATGACGCCCCCGCGCTTACGAGCTGCTGCCGTCGAGGCCCTTCAGCCCCGGCGTCTGCAGGCGCAGGACGTCCTTGTGCTTCAAGCCCAGCTCGGCCAGCGTCTTGCCCATGTCCGGCTGCCAGGGCTGGCCGGACTTCAGCCAGGTCGCGGCCGTGAAATCGACCTTCGCCCAGTCCGGGTGATAGCCGAAGGAATTCGACAGGATCTTTTCGCACAGTTCGCGGAACGGGGTGTCGGGCGGCAGGCAGTAGGCGAAGGGCGCGCAGAACATCAGGTGGTCGTCCCAACCGACGTAGAGCAGCTGGCCGCCGTGGAACTTGTCCTGCGTGTCGGCGGCGGGGATGTTGTATTGCTTGAGTGCTTGTACGGGCATTTCGGTCTCCTATGGGGTCAAGAATGTGCGAGTTCGTCACCCCGGCGAACGCCGGGGGTCCAGTCGGCGACAGCTCTTCGATACTGGATACCGGCCTTCGCCGGTATGACGGCAACCCTTCACCACTCTGTTCAGGTGTTCTTCGTCGCCATGCCGCGCCAGGCGGCGAAATTGGCCTGGTCGCGCGAGCCTTCAAAGTCGAGGTTGTCGTGGCCCATGTCGAAGTGGTAGTACTCGAGCACCTTGGCCAGCGGGTTGAAGCCCTCGAACGTCGGGTCGGTGCCTTCCGGGAAGCAGTTGCCCTGGTAGATCTGATGTACGGGCAGCCAGGACTGGATGTACTTCTCCGGCTCATCATCGAAGATGTGTTTGCAGCCGTCCGAGCACGTGTGGTACTTCTCGCCCTGGTACTCGGATTCGCGGTAGCAGATCTTCGTCGGGTCGTCCGGCTCGGTGAACAACATCGGGATCTGGCACACCTGGCAGAGCATCGGCAGCGTGTTGGTGTAGAAGCGGTTGCCCTTCGCCGCCTCCTCGCGCCAGTAGGTAAAGCGCGCGCGGTAGTACTTGTCGAAGGTATTCGGGTACTTGGCTGAGAGCCAGTCCATTTCCTCGTCGCTCGGCATCCAGGTGTGGAACGCCGCCGCACCGCCGTACTGGTAGAAGGTCGCCCACGCCTGATGCGAGATGTGTTCCTTGTCCACCGTGCATTGCGCGATGCAGTCCGGCACCTTGATGCCGTAGCGCGCGAGGTCGGCGAACAGCGCGCCGCCGTTCTGCTCGAAGTAGATCTCCCACGCCTCCTTCCAGCTCATCACGCGCTTGGGCAGCATGTAGTCCATCATCATGCCGACCAGGGTCAGCACGCGGATGCCGCGCCACGCCCACTTGTCGATCCACTTCTGGACGATCGGCAGGTTGTCCGGGTCCTGTTCGAGCATGAACTTGATGCATTCGAGGCCCAGGGTCATGTGCCGCGCCTCGTCGGACTGTGCCGAGAAACCGAAGGTCACGGTCGCCATGTCGCCGTTGTAGGCGGCGCCCGACATGAAGGGCACGAACAGCAGGTTGGTCAGCACGTACTCGAAGGAGAAGCCGATGGCGATCATCCATTCGAACGGGCCGGCACTGAAAGCATCGTCAAAGAAGGACTTGGGCACCGAGAGATACCAGACGCGTTCGAGCATGTGCTTGAAGTCGTGGAAGCCGTCGTAGTGCTTGTTGTAGTTGGAAAGCGCGTGGATCTGCGTCTGCGCGTGACGCATCTCGTCAACCGCTTGCATCAGGCAGGCGATGCGCGGACCGACGCCGGGGAAGTTGCGCCCGGCCGCCGAGAAGCCACGGTGCGCCTGGTATTCGAGCGGCGAGATGCCGGTCAGGAAGAGTTTGATCGCGTTGAGGTAGCGCGCATCGGTGATGCCGAGATGCCCGTTGTTCTGGGCAAAGGCGTCGAGCACCGCGTAGAGCTTTCTTTCCTTCTCGGATTGGTACTTCCAGTAGGCGTCCATGGTCAGGCGGAAGGGGTCTTCCCACTTGTCCCAGTCGTGGATCTTGATGCCCTCGAACTTCGCCTGCGGGAAGACCTTGTCCATCGGCTGATAGCTCGTTTCCCAATCGAGGCCGCGCGTCATGTGCGCGTATTTTTCCTTGAGGCCCAGTTTTTTCTTGGCGGTTTGCATATCCATGTTTGTCTCCTAGCGGTAAGGCCCGACGGTGCGTAAGTCCGTCACCCCGGCGAAGGCCGGGGTCCAGTCGGCGGTGGCTCTCCGACACTGGATACCGGCTTCCGCCGGTATGACGGGATCGCTCAGTTTCATCGGGCTGAAGCAATAACTCAGTTGGCCCACGACAACCTGAACTCGTCGTCGTCCTCGTCGAGATGGCCGGAAATGGTGATCAGGCTCATCTGCAGTTCCTGCAGGTCGAAGGGACGGCCGATCAGGTCTTCGATACTTTCGCGCTTGATGACGAGGCGATGCTCGGCGTCGATCTTGACCATGGCCGGCGATTCGACAGCCTCGGCGTCCGGGTTGTCGGCGAGCACGGCGTCGATGATCGGACGCGTGTCCTCGTTGCGCTGAAATGCGATGAATACTTTGGACATGGTCACTCCTGGACGGCGAGGCCGAACTTTGCGCAGCGGGCGTTGAACTGGTCGGTGATTTCCGCGAGGACGCTCGCGGCGCGGTCGCCGAAGGCGCGGTTGGCGAGCGGAACGAGCGCTTCGAACGCCGGGCCGCGGTACTGCCTGACCCAGCCGGAGAGCAGCGCCTTGTTCTCCGGCGATTCGGCGGCCACGGTCTTGATCTGGGCGTCGATCCACTTCGTCGTCTCACCGGTCCATTCGGACATGAAGCGCGTCATCATCGAGATCGCCGTGCCGCCGCCGGCCGAAAAGTCTCCATCGAGGTAGTCGTAGAACAGCGGATAGGCGAGCCCTTCAAGCACGAGGTTCTGCGCGACGAAGATCTCGAACCAGTCCTTTACGACGAGCAGGTTCTCGACGTAGCGGCGCATCGGTTGCCACATTTCGGCCGTCATCCACGCGGCCTTGGCCGTGTCGAGCGCGTCCGGTCCTTCAAGCACGAGGCCGATGCGCGTCAGGTACTGGGCGACGGCCAGGTGATCCATCGCGTGATAGAGACAGGGCTGGGTGATCACCGTGCCATAGCCGTAGGCCGCCATGTAGGAATTGCCCATGTTGGCGCCCCACTCGACGTGGCGCAGCGGGACGAGCACGTCGAGCGCAAGCTGCTTGAGATCAACGGGAATCAGCCCGGCCAGCCCGCGCTGCTCGATCATCTCGAAGCTCGAATCGGCCGCGTCCTGCTGACGCGCGCGGGCGATCGTCCACGCGCCGTAGTAGAACTGGCGCGGATCTTTCAGCACGTACCAGTCCTTCATCTGCACCTTCGTGCGGCGCGTGTCGAAGAGCTGCATCTCGGGTTCCCAGAGCGGACGGTAGTGGAACACGTCCGTCTGCTGCAGATCGTAACTACCCTCCTGATAGCGGCTCGCCGGCTTGTCGCCGAAGCGCCGCGCGATGTGATCGAACGTTTGCCGCACCGGCTTGATGGCGACGGTGCGCAGATCAATTTCCATGGATTTGTCCTTTCGTCGTGGTTGCTTCGTCGCTTTCACCATTGCGCAGCGCGGCCCGGTTGAGCCGCGCCGCCCAGTCGCCCTGCCCGTTTTCGCTCTCGCCAAGGACGATGACGTCGTTGGCCAGGCAGAAGGCGTGGAAGTCGGCCTCCTGCAGCATCAGCTCGACGCAGAGCGCCGGGTCGCCGATGGCGAATTCGAACTCGACGAAACCATCCGCCCGGCGTTCGCAGACGCGCACATAGCGCCGGTTGGCGTCGAATCCGGACTCGCCGGCTTTTCCGACTTCCGTTTGATGAAGCGACATGTGTTATTCCCCTCCTCCATGCGGCGCGAACTGATCGCGTCGCTGGAGTGCCTGAATCAAGGAGCGTGCCAATCTCTCAACATGTTGTTTTTATTGAACATCGCTCGATGGCAACGAAAATCCGGCAGAGTCGATCTGATGATTTGATCAATCAATCGAGATCCAGTGAATCAAATGATGAACAACGATTAATCACATAAATCATAAATTCTCGAGATTTATGTATTTTTTCGTATAGTTTGTGTAATATTCCCCGCAGCGTTTTCGCCGGCCTCCTGACCCATCTGCAAGGCACGCCATGACGACAATTCAGTACCCCGAGTCGAACGATCTGCGCGAACTGGTCCGCTTCTCCGAAAAGGACGGAACGATCTGGCTCGCCGAGAACCGCATGGTGCTCATGCACACCGCCTCGTTGGGCGCGCTGCGCAAGGAGTTGATCGGCTCGGTCGGCAAGGAACACACGCGGCGCCTGCTCACGCGTATGGGCTACGCAGCCGGCGTGCGCGATGCGGAACTCGCCAAGCGCAAGCGCGGCCAGAATTCCGCAAAGTCCGCCATCGACGCCTTCCTCACCGGACCGCAGCTGCACATGCTCGAAGGCGCCGTGCGCGTGACGCCGACCGACCTGCGCATGGACGTTGCCAACGGGCAGTTCGGCGGCGAATTCCTGTGGGAGAACTCCTGGGAGCAGGAAGTCCACATCCGCGATTTCGGGCAGTCGGACGAACCCGTCTGCTGGTCTCAGATCGGCTACGCCTCGGGCTACACCTCAGCGTTCATGGGCCGCTTCATCCTGTTCCGGGAAGTCGAGTGCGTCGCCTGCGGCCACAACCACTGCCGCATCGTCGGCAAGCCGCTGGAAGAATGGGATGACGCGGAAGCCGATGCCAACTACTTCCAGTCCGACTCGATGCTCACCCACCTGCTCGAACTGCGCACGCAGATCGACTACCTGCGCACGACGATCACGCAGCAGACGCAGACACCGCAACTGGTCGGCAGCTCCAAGGGCTTCAAGCACGCCTACGACCTCGTCTCGCGCGCCGCCGAGACGCAGGTCTCGGTACTGCTCCTCGGCGAGACCGGCGTCGGCAAGGAGCGCTTCGCACGCACGCTGCACCAGATGAGCAAGCGCCGCCAGGGGCCGTTCGTCGCCATCAACTGCGCCGCGCTGCCCAACGACCTCGTCGAATCCGAACTGTTCGGCGTCGAGAAAGGCGCCTACACCGGCGCGCAGAGTTCGCGCATCGGCAAGTTCGAGCGCGCCGACGGCGGCACGGTCTTCCTCGACGAGATCGGCGAACTGCCGCTCGGCGCGCAGGCGAAGCTGCTGCGCGTGTTGCAGGAAGGCGAGATCGAACGGCTCGGCGACGACCGAGTACGCAAGATCAACGTCCGCCTCGTCGCCGCGACCAACGTCAACCTGCAGACGGCGGTCAGGGAGGGCCGTTTCCGCTCCGACCTCTTCTATCGGCTCAACGTCTATCCGATCCAGATCCCGCCGCTGCGCGAGCGCGTCGCCGACATACCGCCGCTCGTCGAGGCGATGCTCAGCCGCTTCTGCACGCTTTACGAGAAGAAGCTGCAGGGCGTCAGCGACAAGACGATGCAGGCGATCAAGCGCTACCAATGGCCGGGCAACGTGCGCGAGCTGGAAAACATGATCGAGCGCGGCGTCATCCTGGCGCCCAACGATGGCTGGATCGAACTCGAACACCTGTTCACCCATGTCGGCGAGGCGGCGAACTGGGAATTCCTGATCTCAGCCGCCGGCAACCTGGAAAACAAACCGGAGCCCTGCCGCACCGGCGCGCTGCTCGAAGCCATCCTCGGCAGCGGCATTTCCTTCGAGGATCTCGAAACGCGGCTGATCGAAGAGGCCGTGCGGCGTTCCGAAGGCAATCTGGCTGGTGCTGCACGCCTGCTCGGCATCACGCGGCCGCAGTTACAGTATCGGTTGAAGAAGCAGGACGGCATGAAAGGTAGTGGGGAGTTGAAATGAAGCCGTGCGTGGTTGCTGAGACGCTGGGCTCCGCGCCTGACGCGCGGGCATTCTTTCTTTTGGGTCGCCAAAAGAAAGAAGCCAAAGAAAAGGCGACCCCAGGGCGACGCCCCGCCTGCGGCGGGGTTCCCTGCGCTACTCGTACGGCCGGGCGGCTGCGGAACTCGGGCCTACGGCCCTCAGACAGTCCTCGCCGACTACCCCCGGCCGCACTCCGTTGCTCGGCGTCGTCCAAAGGGGACCAACACCGAGCGGAATTTGATGCGCACAGAGCATGGTGTCCGTTCGGTTTTCCTCTTGCCCTTTGCGTCGTCGAGCAGCGCAAGACGCAAAGGGAAAAAGCGCGAGGACTGTCTGAGGGGCGCAGCCCCGAGTTCCGCAGCGCCCCTTTGCGGCTGAGCAGCGCAGAGCACCCGGCGATAGCCGGGCGACGCAGTGGGCGCGCCTTCTTCTTGGCTACTTCTTCTTGGCAAGACAAGAAGAAGTACGCCCGCGCGTCAGGCGCGGAATCCAGCGTTTCCTCAATGAAAGGCTCCCAATGAAAATCCCCACCAACCACTTCAAACAAGGCTTGAAAGCCGACCAGACCCTCTACGGCCTCTGGCTCGGCCTAGGCGAAACCTTCAGCGCCGAAATCTGTGCCGGCGCCGGCTTCGACTGGCTGTTGATCGACTCGGAACACGGGCCAAACGACCTGCGCAGCATCCTCGCCCAGTTGCAGGCCATCGCGCCCTATGCGTCGCAACCGGTGGTGCGCCCGCCGCAGGGCGATCATGTACTGATCAAGCAACTGCTGGAAACCGGCGTGCAGACGCTGCTCATCCCGATGGTCGATACGGCCGAACAGGCGGCCGGCCTCGTCAAGGCCATGCGCTACCCGCCGGCCGGTATTCGCGGCGTCGGCAGCGCGCTGGCACGCGCCTCGCGCTGGGGCCGCATCGACGACTACGCGGCGCAGGCCGATAGTGAGATGTGCCTGCTCGTACAGGTCGAGACGAAATGCGGCTACGAGAACCTGGAGTCTATCCTCGCCGTCGAGGGCGTCAACGGCATCTTCTTCGGCTCCGCCGATCTGGCCGCGTCCTACGGCTATCTCGGCCAGTCGACGCACCCGGAAATCGTCGCCACGATCGAAATCGGCCTGCGCAAGGTGGCGCAGGCCGGCAAGGCCGGCGGCGTGCTGTGCAGCGACCAGGCGCTCAACCAGCGCTACATCGCGGCCGGCGCGCGCTTTGTCGCGGTCGGCGTCGATGCGCTGTTGCTGGCCGGCGCCACCTCTGCGCTTCTACGCCGCTACAAGACGGATTCGCACAGCGGAGCGGTACCCTCATCGTACTGACTTGATCAGCGACCCGGCCAGCCAGCAAGTGTTCTCCGCTGTGGGCTGGAAACGGCCGGCGCCTACTTCGCGGCTTCCTTGGCCTTGTCGATGGCTTCATCCGCCGCCTGCTTGGTCGCATCCACCGCCTCGCCCGCCTTCGCGGCCGCTTCCTTGCCGGCTTCGCTGATCGCCTCCCCGGTCTTGGCGGCGGCTTCCTTGGTCTTGTCAACGGCCTCGCTCGCCGCATCGCCGGCTTTCTCGGCAACCTCCTTGCCGGCTTCGCTGATCGCCTCTCCAGTCTTGGCAGCGGCCTCCTTGCTGGCTTCAGCGGCATCCTTGACCGCCGCGGCCGCATCCTTGGCGGCGGATTCGGCGGCGGACGGCTCCGTCTTGGGTTCCTCGGTCTTGCCGCAGGAAACGAGCAGCGGCAGGCAGACGACAACGGCTGACAGGGTTCGGAAAAGTGTATTCATGGCGTTGAGACTCCTTTCAGAAAAGCCGGACTGCGGAAAAAAACCTTACGAAAACAAGAATTCATCGTAGAAACAGACGGCGCCGGTTTCAATCGCGCGCCGCAATTCGGGCGCATGCCGGGATCAGTTGCTTTCCTCGGCTTCCCGCTCGCGCGCCGACGAATCGACAAGTTGGCCGGCCGCCAGACGGTCTACGTCGCCGCCGACCACCTCGCTCTGCTCGTCGAGTCCGCCGACGATCTCGATCGCGTCGCCCTTGGTGCGCCCGGTCCGCACGTCGACGGCGACGAGCCTGTTCTCCGAACCGATCTTGAAGACCTTCGCTTGCTTGTCGCCGCGCATGACCGCGCCGCCGGGCAGGAAAAGCGCCTTGCGCTTGCCCATACCGATGCTGCCTGAGACATTCAGTCCAGCCTTCAGGTTCGTTCCGGTCGGCAGGTTGACGTAAACCAGGCCGTTGCCGGTGCTCACGTCGATCGTCGGCGACAGGCGGCGCACCCGCCCCTTCACTTCGGACCCGAGCGGACTGTTGACGATGACCTCCTGGCCGATGGACAGCTTGAGCAGCGTCTCGCCCTTGACCTCGGCGCGCCACTCGAGGCGGCCCTGGCGGATCAGCCGGAACAGTTCGCCGCCGGCCTGGACGATCGCGCCTTCGTAAGCCGAACTCGCCGAAATCACACCGTCGTCCGGCGCGACGATGGTCGCGAACTTCAGGCGCAGCTGCTGCCGCTTGACCTGCGCGCGCGCCGCATTGACGCGGGCTTCGGCAGTGTTCTTCTGCGTCTCGTAGAGCGTCAGCTCCTGCCGGCTGAGTCCGCCCGACGGCGCCAGCCGATTGGCGCGATCGAGCGTGGCGACCGCCTGCGCGAGCGTCCCTTCCGTTTCCATCAGCTGGGCGTTGGCGGCGTCGAGATCGGTCTCGACGGTCGCCGTATCGAGACGCGCGAGCACCTGGCCCTTGGTCACCGTGTCGCCGACGCTGATCAGCACGCTCGCCAGGCGCAAACCGCCGACTTCGCTGCCGATATACGTTTCCTGCCACGGCATGATGCTGCCGCTGGCCTCGATCTGGTCGGGCCAGAGCGCGGTTTTCGGCTTGACGAGGGACACCGGCGTCGCTGCGACAGCGGGCGTGTTCGGCGTATCGACACCGAGCGGCGGCGTCGCTGCCATCGGCTCGGCCACCAGCGCCGTCGTGGTCACGGAAGCGTCGGGCGCCGACGACTGCGCGTGCGAGAAATTCACCGCGCCGAACGCCAACAGGGTCGGCACGGCGAGCGTGCAAACCAAGGGCATTCGTTTTGTTCGGTGAAGCGATTTGAAGTGGTGCGGCATGGATGACCTTTGCTGCGAAATTGGATTGCCTATTGCTTCGGCCCGATGAAGTCAAAAGTGGCCGTCATACCGGCGAAAGCGACCGAAGGAAGTGCAGAGCCCGGTATCCGACCGAAGGAAGTGCAGAGCCAGTGTCGGAGATCAATCGCCGACTGGACCCCGGCGTTCGCCGGGGTGACGAGTTCATACATCTTCGTGCCTCATCAATCGTTGGCGGGCAGCGTTTCGACAACCGCGCTCGCCTGGGTGTTCTCTGTCGTAACGGCCTCAGGCTCGTATTGGGCGGCGCCGCCGGTCGCGCGATTGAGCGCGACCCAGGCCTGCAGGCGCTCCTGCATCACGTTGAGCAGCGTCTGCTGCGCATCGAGCATCGAACGCCGCGCATCTTCGAGTTCCAGGAGGTTGCTCGCCCCCTCCCGGTAACGGATTTCGACCGTCTTGAAGAACTGCTGGTACTGGTTGGCCGAGACGCGGGCGTTTTCCGCCCGCTCGTGCGCGGCGGCGTAACGGGTCAGCGCGTCCTCGACTTCCTGAATGGCGTTTCTCGCCTTGTCCTTGAACTCGGCGAGCGCTTCGTCGTAGCGCGCCCGGGCGACGTCCACGACCGCCTTGCGCCGCCCGCCGTCAAAGATCGGCAGGCTGAGCGAGGGGCCGAACGACCAGGTTCCGAAGGACAGCGCGCCGCGCCCCGTTCCCTCGACCTCGTAGCCCAGGGAACCGTTCAGCGTGAGGCGCGGATAACGATCGGCTTCCGCCAGGCCGATGTCGGCCGAGGCGGCGGCCACCTTGCGCTCGGCCGCGCGAATATCGGGGCGCTGCGTGAGCGACTGCGCCGGGATGGCGACGCCGAATTGCCGCGGCACCGGCAGGCGGTCGAGCCCGGTGGGTTTGTCGGCCAGCTGCTTCATCAGTGCCGGGCGCGGAATGCCGGTCAGGCGCGTCAGCAGGTTCTCCTGGCGCGAACAGTAGGCGCGCGTCGACGCGAGTTGGGTCTTGGCCTCGGCCACCGACGCTTTGCTGCGGATGGCCTGGTAGGGCGCGGTGAAGCCTTCGGTGACGCTGGCGGCGGTGAGCTTCTCGGTCGCTTCGCGCGAGACGACGTCCTGCTCGCTGAGCGCCACGTTCGACTGGCAAGCGCGGAAGCTCAGGTAGGCGTCGGTAATGTCGGCGGCCAGGCTCACGCGCACGTCGGCGAGCGTCGCCTGTTGCGCGGCAGCGCGTGCCAGCGCGCCTTCGTTGCCCCGGCGCACGGCGCCGAAGAGATCGATTTCCCATGAAGCGTTGGTCAACAGCCACGAGTCGGTCGATGGTTTGCCGCCCGTATCGCTCGCCGCGCGTTCGCTCTCCGCGTTGCCGGTGACGGCGGGCAGTTCGGCGGTGCGGACTCCAGCGTAGGCGGCGCGCGCCTGGCTGACGCGGGCGACCGCCATTTCCAGCGTCGGACTCGTCCGGAAGCCTTCGCTCACCATCTGGTCGAGCAGCGCATCGTCGAGCTCGGTCCACCACTGGAAGGCAGGCGACGCATTGGCTGCGCCCGCCTTGTCGCTACCGGCCATCTCGGAGCCGGAAGTCCATTGGCCGGGAACGCCGGCGTCCGAAAGCTTCGGCGGCACGTAATCCGGCCCGACAGCGGCGCATCCGGCGAGCAGCAAGGTAAGGCACAAGCCCAGCGTCGGCCGCGACGACCGACGCATACGGCGGAATTGCATTCCTGTAATCCTTCTAGCGGGGGTTTGAAACGAGGAACTGAAAACGGACCCGTAAGGATGCGACCTTGCGCACGCCAGATCAAGCGTAGTTTTGCAACAGCGTGTGTCGGCGCCGGGTGCGGTCTTGCTAGGCGGGCGACGAGCGCAACGGCGTCACCGTGTCGCCGCGAATCAGGAACTCGACGCGCAGGAGGGGGGCGCCCTTCTCGCCGCCAAAGGTGTAACCGACCACTTCCAGCCTTTCGCCGACCTTGATTTCCGATGTATTCCAGGCTTGCAGCCGGGTCAGCGGCGACAGTTCGATCTCCCATTGGGCGTCGCGCCGGGTGGGCAGCACGGCCTTGGCGAAAACGCCGCCCGCATCGACCGGCGTCAACTGTCTTGGCGCCGTCCTGGTCTTCAGATTCTCCGGCAACACCAGAGGGCTCGCCAGATCGAGCGTCAGTTCGGCGTGCGGATTCTGCCAACGGACACGCGACACGGTGCCCGCAAGATAGACCGGACGCGTCTCGTCGAAGCTGCTCCAGCCGTGATGCGCCCAGAGCGGGCGACTGGCCAGGACCAGCGGGATGCCCATGATGAATTGTCTGCGTTCCATGATTCACTCCTCAGAAATAGGCGATCCAGCGGCCGCACACGATGACCGCCAGCCAGATCGACAGCGAAAGCGCGGCCTGCCAGTGTGTCAGCACGCTCGACGCATTCAGCGGGCCGCGACTGTGCAGCCATGCCGCGTTGAGTCCCGCGGCCATGACCAGCGATATCTTGGCAAGAAAGAACGGGTTGGCGATCAGTTCCGACGCGCGCGCGAAAAACAGGCAGAGACCGGTTCCGACCACCAGCAGGAAGCCGAGCAGCGTCCACGGCAAAACTGCACGCGCCAGGGCGATTGCTTCGACTCGCCGGATCACGCCGAGCAGGCGCAAGTCGACGATCAGCAGGCTGCCGAACATCGTCGCCAAGCCGATGATGTGCAAGCTCTCCAGCACCGGATAGGCCAGGCTGGTGCGCAGCCAGAGCGCCAGGGCGCTGTGCTCGAGTACGGCGAGGAAGGGCTCCGTTTCCATGTCAGCGCGCCGTCACCGCCTAGACCACCAGCGCGCATACGCGGCGAGGTTGAGCGCCGCCACGCCGAGGCCGAGGGCGATCTGCCATTCGCGCGTCAGACCGCGCGGATAGACGATCGGCAGGAGATAGTGGTCAACGAACCCGCCGGCATAGCCCGCTTCGCCGCCCAGGCGCCGCAGGTCGTTCTCCAGCGGCGTAAGCGGGCAGATGCCGCCGCTCAGTTCTATGCTCACGCCCCACAGCACGGCGGGAAGATGCAGCCAGGGCAGGCGCGGCCAACGCCGGAGGAACAAGCCGCCGGCGACGACGAAGACGATGAAAGCCAGGTGCATGAGCAGCACGGCATCGGCCAGCACCCGAGCGATCATCGACCGACGCCCGGTTCGCCGATGCCGATACGCACGGCATCGTCTGGCGCGCATACCGTATTCGTGCGGGCGCTCCTCGTTTCGCTCATCCATCGTTCCTTGAAGTGCAATAGTGACGATGTGAAAACGGCGGGCGGCCGGAAGTTCAACGCGCGGACGAGAAAATACCGTGTGCGGATGGCGCGGGGAGAACGGGCGTCGGTCCGGCCGAATCAGGCACTCGAAACGCAATCCGCCAAGCGCCGGACCAAACCGGCGATCTGTGACGATTCGGCCATGCCGTAGCCGAGCACGAACCCATTGCACCCCGCCTCCGCCGTCGGGTTGGCGTAGTAGCTGCTCAACGCGCGGACGACGACGCCTTGGTCGAGCGCCGCCCGAACCAGGCCGCAGTCCGGGGGAGCATCCGGCAGGCGCAGGACCAGGTGCAGCCCGGCCTGGCCGCCGAGGATCTCGCATCCGGTGCCGAACTGCGCACGTAGCTCGTCGCGCAGGACGGCCTGCCGCTCGCGGTAGATCGGCGCCATACGGCGCGCATGGCGCGTGAGCCGGCCGCCGTCGAGAAAGCGCGCCAGCGCGCGTTGCTCGACGGCCTGCCCGCCACGGTAGAGGTTGCGGATGGCTTCGCCGATCTCGCCGACCGCCCAGCGCGGAACGACCAGATAGGCGATGCGCAGGCCGGGATAGAGCAGCTTGCTGAAGGTGCCGACGTAGAACCACCGGCGCGTCCGGGCGCAGCCCCTGGATGGCGGGCAACGGACGCGAGCCGGGCCGCGCGTGGTTGAAGTCGCTGTCGTAGTCGTCCTCGATCAGCCAACCGCCGCCGGCTTCGACCCGATTGAGCAGATGGAGCCGCCGTTCGAGGCTGAGCACGCTGCCCAGCGGGTACTGGTGCGACGGCGTGACATAGACGAGGCGCGGCGGCGACGCGCGCCACAGCGCATCGTCGGGCACCAGGCCGTCCGCGTCGAACGCGAACCGGAACCGCCTTCAGACCGGCGGCGAGCATGGCGTTGCGCCCGGCGGTGTAGCACGGATCTTCGAGCCAGACGGTGTCGCCGCTGTCGGCCAGCAGGCGGGCGCAGGCGTCGAGCGCCGCCTGGCCGCCGGGAAAGATGAACACCTGCTCATGCGTGCAGGCGACGCCGCGCCGAGCCGAGAGGAAAGCGGCCACGGCGCGGCGCAGTTCGGGCTCGCCGCCCGGCTCGGCGTAGGCGACCTGGCGGGCGCTGACTTCGCTCCAGGCGCGTTGCAACACGCACGACCACGCCGGCCACGGGAAGGCGTTGAGGTCGGGCACGCCGGGCGCGAAGGGCAGGAAGGATTCGCCGCGCACCGCCGGCGGCAAGTGCCGGGCGCGTTGCGAGAGGGTAGCGGCGGCCGGCCGCATCGTCTTCGGCGCGACCTGCCCGCTGCTCAGCGGCAATGCGGCGACGCGCGTTCCGCCGCGATCGGCTTCGAGAAAACCCTCGGCCAGCAACTGCTGGTAGGCGAACAACACGCAGTTGCGCGCCATGCGGTGCTCGGTCGCCAGTTGCCGGGTGCCGGGCAGGCGCGTCCCGGGCAGCAGGTATCCATCGAGGATGGCGGATTTGAGCAGGCGATACAGTCGAAGCTGTCGGGGCTCGGCCGTGCTTTCCGGATCGTCGAGCGTTTGCAGGAGGAGATGAAGTGGCATCGATGGACCGTTTCCAAACGAAAGCTGGCCCCATGATTATGCGTCTTTGTGGCTCCATGAATAGTGCCACGGCTCGACTATGCTGGCGCTTCGCCTACAGGAGCCTTCCATGCCCAATTCGCCATCCAACCCGCCGCCCAGCCCGCGTACCGCAATCCGCCGCAAGTCCGACCGCGCCGACTACGACCGCGCGACGATCGAAGCCATCGTCAACGAGGCCTTGATCTGCACCATCGCCTTCCAGCACGGCGGCGACGTCCACTGCCTGCCAACCAGCTGCTGGCGCGTCGGCGACCATCTCTACATCCACGGCGCCAACAACTCGCGCATGGCGCAGGCGCTGCTTGCCGGCGAGTGCTCGATATGCATCGCGCACCTCGACGGGCTGGTACTGGCGCGCTCGGCCTTCCACCACTCGATGAATTTCCGTTCCGTCGTCATCTACGGGCGCTTCGAGGAAGTCGTCGATCCGGCGTACAAACTCGCCGCGTTCAACGCCTTCGTCAACTTCGTCAGCCCCGGCCGCTCGACGCAGGTCCGCGAACCTTCGGCCGCCGAGATCGCAGGAACGAAGCTGCTGCGCATCCCACTGCACGAAGCCGCCGCCAAGAGCCGTAGCGGCGGCGTGATCGATGCCGAGGACGACATGGCGATCCCGGCCTGGGCCGGTGTCGTTCCGCTCGGCTTGCGGAGCGGGCTGCCGGAACGCGATGCGGCCTGTGCGAACGACGAATCGCCTCGGCTGCCGCCATTTCTCGAAGCCTGATCAATCGGCGGTGGCCTCTTCTCACTTTGCCCCAATCGTACGGGACCTGACCAGCACGATGTCACGACTGGAGGATTCGGCGACAATCGGCCAGGAGCCGACGCTCAGGATTTTTCTCCATTACAGCCATTCGACCGAGCCTTTCTCCGTACCGGTCATTCAATCGCAGCGAACAGCTTGTACAACCTGAACGTCGGCTGCGCTGCGGAAGCGGCCCTTCGCCACCAAAGCTGCTCGGCTGCTGTTCGTCGCGATCCAGTCACTCACTGGGCCAGCGAGGTCGTTAGTTGCCCGCCGGAGAGTGTAGTTACGCGAACGAATCGTGCAATTGCTGAGGATTGTCAGCGATGTAGCGCCAGACGATGAGATCGACAACCTTTGCTTGTTCGCCGGTGGTGGCAGCAAGTTCTCGACAGAGGTCATCGGCGCTGCGAAAGCCGAGGCGCTCAGACATACGCACTAGATGACGATCAGGCTTCGCAATATCGAGGCCAAGATTCTTTGCGAGATGCCTGCTGGTAACAGGCCCAATGAACGGCAGCACCTGGAGTCGGTTAATCGGATCAGCTAGCACCGTCTGCTTGAACTCGTCGAAACCAATGTTATTGATGTACCTTGCGGTGGACAAGATACCCCGCAACTTGAGCCGGTTGGCGAACGCAAAAGCAGCTGTAGTGCAGCAAATCTCGCCAGCAGAGACGATGGCCTCAGCGGACTCCCAATCGCAGAAGCAAAGCGAAACGTGGTCGAAGACCCGGCGTACCGCTGACTCTCGAAAACCGGAGCACAGCGCTACCCAAGCATGTTCTCGCAGCAGCTCGCTTTCCGTGAACTCAGTGAAGTCTGCTTCTCGCTGCCAGGCTACTTCACCTGACAGTCCCGCCTGCTCCACATAGCTCCAGGCCTTGGAAAAGAAGTTCATGGCAGCGGTCAAGTCAGCTCTCATGGTTCAGCTAGTTATCTGCTTTGAAGGTGTCGCGCCACCATAGTCGCACTCGCAGCCACATCAAAGACGTAGCTGGGCGATCGTCCAGTAACTTACTCAGGGCGACCTTCACAAGATGCCGCTGCTTCTGCCTTAGAAACTCTGATTCGGGAATTGGCACACCGACAGAGGCTGCCATGTCATATCTAGAGAAGACGCGCTGGCAGGAGTCATGACTATACTCGCCCGCCGACAGCAGATAGCCCGCTTCACGCTTTACTTCGGCGTAAACATCCAATGTCCTTTTATGTGCGTCTGATCGACCTTTCCAGTCAGTCTTGATTTGAATCAGCGTCAAGAAGAAGACGCCAGTGCCAAGCGCCCCAACCCAAACTTGGCTGTCCCACCCGAAGGGCGTTCAACGTCACGTTGAGTTTCGGTTCAACGAATGCGAGCGCTACGAGCCACGTGGACACCCCAAGTGTCAAAAGGTCGAGGGAAAGGGCGAGCTTTGCATATCGGTCGCGTAGAGCTGCATGTCCGGTACAAAGCATGTCCGAAACCCGACAGAGTCGAGTCAGTTCGTTTTTCATGGCGTCTTCAGCACTCATGGTTCCAACCCGAATAGTGCTTTCCACTGCGCCACAGACCCCGCTGCAGTTGCATTGCGCATGCGCCGAGCTAGACGTCCGAGTACATGGCTTGCCGCTTGACGTTCAAGGCTATTGGCTGGGCCTAGATAGCTATCCACATGGACGGACTGGCCAGTCCTGTCCTTCATTGGGGAGAGTACCAGGTCACGAGCGCGATCGAAGAAGGTCGGCAGCATCGCGGAGGTCGTCTTTTCCCCTGCATAGTTTCGAAACGCTTCTATCGCCAGACTCTCCATGTGATAACCGCTCAGGCGCTGACCTTCTGGTAGCTCGCCATTGATGGCCTTGGCAAGCTTGATCGTAGGCACCAGCTTGCCTCCGCAGGCGGCGTTACGGACGCTTAGGACCTCCCGGAATGCCATCGGATTGATCTCAGACCAAGCATCACGTCGTGACGAAGGAACATGAACATGTCCGTCAGTGCCCTTTATCGCCGGTAGGAGCTGAACCACCATACCGTCTCCATAGTCCACTGTCACTGCCATTTGTCCGTGCGTGACCGTGGCAGATGCAGGCATGGCGGCCCTAATAATAGTGGCCATTTTCTCAAGCGCCCGCTGGGGGCTATGGTTCTCAAGGTCAGAATCGTTGAGAAGAATAAGCGAGTCGATATCGCTCAGTCCATCGACATATGTGTGCTTGGCAACTGAGCCGCCAAAGAGCGAGTCAAACGCCCCCGCAATCTCATCCTGCAACGCGGTGCGAATGTCACCAAGGCGCTCTCGGATCGTTTGCGCATCCCTGCTGTTGTACGCGCCAAGTAAATCCGACAACGTGCCCGCCAGTTCGACCTCGAATTGCTTGACCGATGAGTCGTCCTCGGCCTTGCGAACTGCATCCCTCAGTTCCTCTGGGCTTCTGTACCTGAAGGTAGATCCACCACCGCTGCCACCCATTACTGATCCCCCAATGCTTCAAGCGCGCTTTGTAATGCGGTCTTAAACATGTCGCCGTGATACTTAAATGAGCTGAAGTCCTGGGATGCCAAGAATCGCCGCATCTCCAACTGAAGCTCATTCATGTAGTAGTAGTTCTGATGCCAGCATCGAGCGTCAACCATATGTGCTTTGGTCGTGACGCCCAGTCGCAGCGCGCCGAAGTTGTGTTTGTAGATCGTCAAACCTTCATGGAATGCGAACCGCAGCCAAGTCAATCCGTCAAAGATATCGGCTCCAGCGAGAAAGTACATGGGAGTTGAAATCGTATCCAGGCTACCGAAGACGTGGATCGGAATGTCGATTCCCGCAGCGGTCAGGGCACGTCTCAGCTTGGCAATATTCTTCATCCGGTCCACGAGAGAGTTGCCGATCTCTTTCTCGGTGATACCGATGATGTCGAAGTCGGCAAGGCGGTGAACATGCCGCAGCAAGTCGTCGACATGCAGCAGAGTCTGAGACTCCTTCTCGGGCTTGAGCAGCAGCTCTCGCAGTACCCCGGTGAGTCCAGGCGCCATTGTTCGCCCACGCTCAATCTGCTCGGCGAACCCGATGCGTGCCTTGGGATGGTCGTAACTAATCAGTACGCTGGGGACTGGTGACTGCCATTTCGCAAGAACGCTTTCGTGCATCTCCTGCGTCCAATCCTTAGGATAATGCTCCCGGTCTCCGAGGTCGGAGAGTTCGGCATCCTTCGATGCTTCGTACCCGCCGCTGTCGAGAAAGATCAAGGAGGGAAAGTCAAAAGGGGGGTGCACCTTGTCGTAATGAATGTCGTACGCGCTGACAAGGGTGACGCCTTCTATCAATTCTGAACAGGACTCGATGATCTTGTGAACGTCGGGAAAGCCCTTGCTAGAAAACGATGGCACGAGCAAAGGAGTGCGCTCGACCTCAACACCATTCAGCTTCAGTGACCGGCGTTTCGCTAGCATTGCAGCGCCTTTCGGTCCTGACACGATGCGCACCTACCACAGGTGGGTGCGCTGCCGGACTCGCAGCTATATGTCAGCTCGATTGGCAAGCCTGCGTGGATGAAATATTCGTACACCTCGCGCTTAGTCCATTCAATAAACGGCGCAACCACTTGGACGGCATTGTCGGTGTGTTCGGCGACGGAGCGATTGATCGTGTCGACAAAAGCCGGCGAGCAATCGTAGTACGGCGTTCCCGCGTGTAGTCCCAGCGCGATTCGACTTGATCGCGCTCGGGTTGCCAATATCGCGGAGAAGACAAGGAAAGCGTTGCGACCGATAAGTTCGCCGGAACCAAACGAAGCAGCACCTGTTAGGGCCAACTCTTGAACTTGAATCTCGAGCGCGGCGGCAAGCGACCGTACTGCCACACGCTCAAAATCGGCGGCAGCTTGGCCATGGTCCACGAAGACCGCGGAGACCTCAAGGCCTTGGTCGATAAGGAACGCCGCACATGCAGCGGAATCAATTCCGCCACTCATCAACACGGTCGCGTGTCTGCTTCTTTCCATCCCTGAAAGCCCTCCCTGGGGCCATGGCTAGTTTTGGCTGGTGATTCAACCGATAGCCGCCATTCTAGCTCGTTGGCATTATTGGCCGTAAATGGCCGAATTTTCCCGTTGGCATTCTAAGCCTGAACGACGGTTCACGCTTCGATACCTGTCAATCAGGCGCGAATTGGGTTAGCAGACCTAAACGGCTGCTCCCGAATTCACGGCATGCGCCATGAATGACCGCTCCCCGATCGCTCGACTGTCGGGATTGGGTCGAGGCTGTGTGGAAACGCAAACGCTATGAGGGTAAGCAGGCGCGTCCAGGATGGCAGACATGGACGCCGCAGTTTTCCCGCCGAAGGCGGCTTGAACAGTGCCAGCGTGATATTGAAAGAGGAATGATGGGCGGTGAATTGCCGTGCTACTTCAAGCGGCGGCCCACCGCAGCGCATTCATTGCGCCTTTAGTGCCGTACAAACTGATGATCCGGCGCAGGTTGTACGCCAGCACATGCAAGTTCATTTCCGTCTGCACCCGTGGCCGGGTTTTCGTGAGGAAGTGGGTGGCGCCCATCCAGAATTTCAGCGTCCCGAACACATGCTCGACCGTGCTGCGCCGCCGACGCATCTTGCCGGGGCAGGCATCCAGGCGGCGCTGCATGGACTCCAAGACGTCCTCATGCTCCCAGCGCCGGACTCGGCGTTCCCTTTCAGCAGTCGTGCACCGCGCCTTGATGGGGCATTGCATGCACGCATTCAGGTTGTAATAGGTGTGGATGACCAATCCCTGCTCGACCGACTGATGATGGCGTGGCAATAGCTGACCGGTGGGACAGCGATACGCATCCTGATCGGATTGATAGACGAAGTCGCGCTTGTCGAACAAGCCACGTGCCTTGTTGTCGCTGGTCATCGTCATAGGTACGAAAGGCGTAATGCCGGACTGCTCGCAGGCCAGAATTTCTGGTCCCTTGTAGTAGCCACGATCGGCAAGTACCTCCAAGGTTTTTTCGCCTACCGCTGCTTTGGCCTGCATGGCCATAGAGGCGAGTTGCGTACGATCATGGCCAAGATTCACCACATCGTGCGCGACGATGAGGTGATGCTCGGTATCGACGGCAATCTGCACGTTGTAACCAACTATCCCAGTGCCACGACCGCTGGTCGCCATGGAGCGGGCATCCGGATCGGTCAGCGAGACTTGTTCATCGGGCGCCTGACGGAGGTGTTCTCCCATCTCTTGCAGGTAACGCATCTGATTTTTGAGCCGGACGAGTTTCTCCTTCAGGTTCTTCGTCTTGGCTTCCGTCTCCGTTGGCTGCGTGCGATCGGCGGTATCCAAGGCGTGCATGTAGCGTTCGATGCTTTCCTCAATCTGCTTGATGCGCTGCTCCAGTTTGTGCGGCGTGAAGTTCCTATCCCGGTTATTCACGGCCTTGAACTTGCTGCCATCAATGGCCACCACGGCATGGCTGAACAGATCCAACTCGCGGCACACCCCGATGAATTGCTTACAGACATTGCGAATGCCACTGCCGTTGTCTCGACGGAAATCGGCAATCGTCTTGAAGTCGGGTGCCAAGCGCCCCGTGAGCCACATGACCTCAACGTTGCGCTGTGCCTCACGCTCAAGCCGCCGGCTTGACTGAATCCGATTCAGATAACCGTAGATGTACAGCTTGAGTAGCAAGCCCGGGTGGTAGCCCGGCCGTCCCGTCACCGCAGGCTGCGCAGACGCGAACCCCAGCCCCGGCAAATCCAGTTCCTCGACAAACACGTCGATGACCCGCACCGGATTGTCTTCACCAATGAAGTCATCCAGTGATTCGGGCATCAACACCATCTGCTCCCGGTTCTTCCCTTCGATGTATCGCTTCATCGCCGACCTCAGTCCATGTTGTATGCATAGACAAAGCCCCGGTCGAATCGTTCACGATGTTTTCACACAGCCTCGGTCGATTCGAGCCGGCGAGATTGATGTGAATCGTCGGCCAAATCTCGCAAGAATCAACGGTCAAAATGGCGCGATTCCGCATTCGGTTTCCGGCCGCTCCGTCCCGGCCAGGAAGCGTTGCGGCGGGCAGCCGAAATGCTGGCGAAAGGCGGCGACGAAGGCGCTGGCGCTTCGGTAGCCCAACGAGTGCGCGATCGTGGTGCTGCTCTTCCCCTGGCGTAGGTGCTCGATCGCGCTGAGGAGCCGGAGGCGGCTGCGCCATCGGCGAAAGCTCATGCCGGTCTCGGCCGCGAACAAGCGCTCCAGCGTGCGCACGCTGCCGCCGGCGATCCGGCTCAACTCGGTCAGCGGGCGCCGTTCGTCGGGATTGCGCACCATGTGGCCGATCAGTCGGCGCAGGCGTCCGTCATGACCCGCCGGAAGATGGAGCGGGGCCGATTCGAGACGCTGCAGTTCGTCGATGGCCACCAAGCCGATGCGTTTGAATGTGGTCTCGTCGTCGCCGCAATCGATCGCGCACAGACGGAGGATGATCTCGCGCATCAGCGGGGTGAGCAGCAGCACGGCGCAATCCCGAGATTCGCCGCGCACCGGGTAGCTGGAGTCGATATACAGGTTGCGGGTACGGGCCGCCGTTTCGGTGACCATGTGGTGGAAACGATTGCCCGGAATCCAGACCGCGTGACTGGAGGGTACGATCCAAAGTTGTTCTTCGGTCGTGACGCGCAATACACCCTCGGCAGCCCACAGGAGCTGGCCGCGCGGATGCGCGTGCGGTTCGATGCTGGCTTCCGCCTCGAGGTCGCGCCCATGCGCAAGTACAGGCCGCTCGGGATCGAGAATGAACGCCGTATGCCATGCGCGCAAACTTGGCGCTTTATCGACATCTTTTGTCATGGCGTCACTCTAACCCGCCATCGATCGTCGCGCTAACCTTGCGTTGGTTTCAAGGAGAAATACATGCGCCTGACTGTCTCGGCAAAAAACCTCATCGTTCTGGTCGCGCTGACCGTTGCCCTCTGGATTGTCCTCGGCCCGTTCGCCGCCGCGAGCCCGAAAACGGCGCAAAGCGCCGCCGTGGTCCTGGTCACGCTCGTGCTTTGGGCCACCGGATCGTTGCCGCCATTCCTGACCAGCCTGATCTTCTTTGCGCTGGTTCTCGTCTTCCGCCTGGCGCGTCCCGAGCTGATCTTTTCCGGTTTCGGTTCGGCGGCGGTCTGGCTGGTCATTTCCGGGTTCGTCATCGGCACCGCGATCAGCGTCTCGGGGCTGGGCCAGCGCCTTGCCGCCTTCCTGGCGCCGCTGCTGGCCGGCAGCTACCCGCGCATGATCGTCGGCTTGAGCGTCGCGTCGAGCCTGCTCGGCTTCGTCATGCCGTCATCGACGGGACGCGCGGTGGTGATGGTGCCGATCGGCATGGCGCTGGCCGATCGCGTCGGTTTCCGTCCGGGCGCGAATGGGCGGATCGGAATCGCCGTTGCGTTGGCGCTCGCCTGCAACATGCCCAGCTTCGCCATCCTGCCGGCGAACATCCCGAACATGATCCTGTCCGGCGCCAGCGAGACGCTGCACGGAATCGGTTTCAGCTACACGAGCTATCTGGCGCTGCATTTCCCCGTGCTCGGCATCCTCAAATCCATGCTGATGATCGCGCTGGTCCTGAAGATGTTTCCGGACCGCATCCATCCGCAGGATGGTTTCGTCAACAGCCGGACAGCGGAGGGGAGCGGCCAGCCAGGCGGGCCAGCCGCCCAGCGTCGCGTCGCGATCACCCTGGCGGCAACGCTCGCGTTCTGGCTGACCGACAGCCTGCATGGCATCAACGCGGCCTGGATCGGCATCGTCGCGGCCGTCGTCCTGCTCCTGCCGCGCGTCGGCGTCGTGGCGCCGAAACTGTTCAATACGTCGATCGACTTCGGGATCGTGCTCTTCGTCGCCGCCGCGTTGGGGTTGGGAACGCTGGTCAATGACTCCGGGCTCGGCAGACTGGTAGGCGGAACGCTGCAGCAGGTGTTGCCGTTGCAGGCCGGCCACGCCGCGCTCAACTTCTTCTCGCTCTGTCTGATGTCGACCTTGACCGGACTGGTGACGACGATTCCCGGCGTGCCGACCGTATTGACGCCGATGGCGCCCGAACTGGCCGCCGCTTCGGGCTTCAGCCTGGCTGCGGTGCTGATGACCCAGGTCATCGGGTTTTCCACGGTGATCTTCCCCTACCAGGTCGGCCCGCTCATCGTCGCCATGCAGCTTTCCGGCGAAAAACTCGGCCACCTGCTGAAGATCACCCTGCCGCTCGCGCTGCTCACCTTCTTGCTGGCGCTTCCGCTCGACTACCTGTGGTGGCGCCTGCTGGGCTGGATTTGAGGGTCGGCCGTTCCGGCGGTTTCTTGCTATAGTCGGGCCGGTCCGTGGCCTCGCACGAAAGGTGGAATTGTGGATTGGAATCAGGAACTGCTCGCCAGCCTGTTCTGGCTGGCAAAAGCGTTCGTCGTCAGCCTGATCGGGCTCGGCGCGGTGATCGTCGCGCTTGGCCGCTGCACCGTCTGGGGCCGCCAGTTCCGCGTCATCACGGCCGAATACTTCAATCCGAGGCGGCACAAGGCGCCGCTCATCTGGCTGGCGCTGATCGTCTTCATGACGCTCTTCTCGGTGCGCATGAACGTGCTGTTCTCCTTCTGGTACAACGGCTTCTACAGCGCGATGCAGAACCTGGACGGCAAGGCATTCTGGTTCATGCTCTTCGTGTTCAGCGTGCTGGCGACGATCCACGTGGCGCGCGCGTTAATCAATTTCTACCTGCAGCAGGCTTTCCTGATCCGCTGGCGGACCTGGCTGACCCACTCGCTGATCGAGCGCTGGCTCGACAAGCAGGCTTATTACCGCAGCCAGTTCGTGCCGGAAAGCGCGGACAACCCGGACCAGCGGATCCAGCAGGACGTCGACAGTTTCGTCGGCAGTTCGCTCTCGCTGTCGATGGGCCTGCTCGACGCGGTGGTGTCGCTGTTCGCGTTTACGATCATTCTCTGGAACCTCTCCGGTGCGCTCGCCCTGCTCGGCGTCGAGATCCCGCGCGCGATGGTGTTCATGGTGTACGCCTACGTGATCGTCGCCACCGTGTTCGCCATCAAGATCGGCCGCCCCTTGATCGCGCTCAACTTCCTCAATGAAAAGCTGAACGCCAATTTCCGCTACGCGCTGATCCGCCTGCGCGAGTACGGCGAGAGCATCGCCTTCTTCCGCGGCGAGGCGGTCGAGCGCGGCAACCTGCTGACGCGCTTCGCCGGCGTGATCGCCAACATGTGGGCGATCGTCTATCGCTCGCTCAAGTTCCAGGGCTTCAACCTGGCGATCAGCCAGGCGGCGGTCGTCTTCCCCTTCATCGTGCAGGCACCGCGCCTGCTCTCCAAGCAGATCACGCTCGGCGACGTGATGCAGACGGCGCAATCCTTCGGCCAAGTGCAGGACGCGCTGTCGTTCTTCCGCACCTCCTACGACAACTTCGCCGGCTACCGCGCGGTAATCAACCGGCTGTCCGGCTTCCTCGATTCGATGGATGCGGCCGAGAAGTTGCCCAGCGCGCGCGTCGCCCCGGCAACGCAACGCTTCGCCGTCGATGCGCTGACCGTCAGAAAGCCGGACGATAGCCTGCTCATCGAGAACCTCACGCTGGCGCTGCCCGCCTCCACCGCCCTGCTCGTGCGCGGGCGCTCCGGCGTCGGCAAGACGACGCTGCTGCGCGCCGTCGCCGGTCTCTGGCCCTACGCCGAGGGAACGGTTAGCCGGCCCGTCGAGGCGCAATCGCTGTTCCTGCCGCAAAAGCCGTATCTGCCGCTCGGTACGCTGCGTCAGGCACTGTTCTATCCGGCCGTTGCGCAAACCGGCGATCCCGTGGCCGAAGCGTCCGGGAAGGCGCAGGCGGCCGACGTCCTGCGCCGCTGCCAGCTCGGCCATCTGGTCGGCCGGCTCGACGAAGAAGCCGACTGGGGCCATTCGCTATCGCTCGGCGAACAGCAGCGTCTCGCCATCGGCCGCGCGCTGATCAATCGCCCGCAAGTCCTCTTCCTCGACGAAGCAAGTTCGGCGATGGACGAAGGGCTGGAACACGCGATGTATCAATTGCTGCGCGAGGAACTGCCCGAGTCGGTACTGATCAGCGTCGGCCATCGCAGCACCCTGCTCGAGTTCCACTCGCACGAGCTCGAAGTGCTCGGCGAAGGCAAATGGCGCATGCAGCCGTTGCCGGCCGTTACCGCAACCGCTCTCCAGTGACCCGGAAAATGACGACACAGGATACGAACACCGAGGCGATCAAACGTTACCTGCCGTGGGTCGTCGCCGTCGCGCTGTTCATGGAACAGCTCGATTCGACGATCATCAACACGGCGATCCCGTCGATGGCCGCCAGCCTGCAGGTGACCCCCCTGAGCCTGAAGGCGGTCGTCACCAGCTACATCCTGAGCCTGGCCGTCGGCATTCCGATCAGCGGCTGGATGGCCGACCGCTTCGGTACCCGGCGCGTGTTCAGCGCCGCCGTCGCCATCTTCACGCTGTCGTCGGCCCTGTGCGGCCTGTCGGTCAATGTGCCGATGCTCGTTGCTGCACGCATCATCCAGGGGATCGGCGCGGCGATGATGATGCCGGTCGGGCGGCTGACCATCATCCGCACCTTCGACAAGTCGGAACTCCTCGCGGCGATGAACTTCGTCATCATCCCGGCGCTGATCGGCCCACTGCTCGGACCGACGGTCGGCGGCCTAATCGTGCACTGGCTGCCGTGGCGCACCATTTTCTTCGTCAACATCCCGGTCGGGCTGGCCGCGCAATGGCTGATCCACCGCCACATGCCCGACTACCGCAGCGACCACGCGCGGCCGCTCGACCTCATCGGCCTCGTGCTCTTCGGCTGCGGCACGGCGCTGCTCTCCTGGCTGCTTGAAATCTTCGGCGAGCATCGGCTCGACCCCACCTCGGCCGGCGTCCTCTTTGCCCTCTCGCTCGCCCTGCTCGCCGCCTACGTCTGGCATTCCCGGCACACGCGCTTCCCGCTGCTGCGCCTGACGCTGTTTCGCGTGCGGACCTTCCGCGTCTCGGTGATCGGCGGTTTCGTGACGCGGCTCGGGCTCGGCGGCCTGCCCTTCCTGCTGCCGCTGCTCTACCAGATCGGCATGGGCCGGCCGGCGTGGCAGTCCGGCCTGCTGATGATGCCGGCGACGGCGGCCGCAATGGTGATGAAGATGTGCGCCGCGCCGATCCTCAGGCGCCTCGGCTACAAACGCGTGCTGACCCTCAACACAGTGATGATCGGCGTAACAATCGGCCTGTTCTCGCTGGTGACCGCGGAAACACCGATCGTGTTCATCGTGGCTTTGGGACTCGTGCAGGGCTTTTTCAATTCACTGCAGTTTACGAGCATGAACACGATGGCCTACGCCGACATCCACGCCAAGGATTCCAGCATGGCGAGCAGCATCGCCAGTTCGTTCCAGCAGTTATCGATGAGTTTCGGGCTGGCCGTCGGCTCGCTGGTCACCGCCTGGTATCTGGGCGATCTGCCGCAAAGCGACCGCATCGCCGTCATGCGTGCGCTGCATTACGCCTTCCTGACGCTGGGAGCGATCACGATTCTCTCATCGCTGTCCTTCTGGACGCTGCGCAAGAACGATGGCGAAAGCGTCAGCCAGGGACAGGCGATCGAGGCCGATGCGGCTTGACGGAACGCCGACACGGTTCGCTCTTCCCGACAATCACATGAATCCAAAAGAAAGATTCCTTAAATGAAGATACTGCTGACCGGCGCCTCGGGACTCCTTGGCCGCTCCCTGATGACCGAACTGGCGCCATTGGCCGGCTCGAATGGCGCGCTGATCGGCACGGCGCGTTCGCGCCTCAATCCGCCGCTGCGCAAGCTCGACCTGACCGACGAAGCCGCCGTCCGAGCGGCGTTCGCGGAATGGTCGCCGACACTCGTCGTGCATTCGGCGGCCGAACGACGGCCCGACGTGGTTGATGGCGACCCGGCCGGCGCCGAACGGCTCAACGTGGACGCCACCCGTTTGCTGGCCGAACTGGCGGCGGCTCAAGGCGCCCGCTTCATCTACCTCTCCACCGACTACGTCTTCGACGGCACGCGGCCGCCCTACGCCGTCGATGCAAAAACAGTGCCGTTGAACGCCTACGGGCGCATGAAGCTGGCCGGCGAGGACGTTGTGCGCGCCGCCTATGCCGGGCGCGGCGGCGACGACTTCGCGCTGCTGCGCATCCCGATCCTCTACGGCCGCGTCGAGACCCTGTCCGAATCGCCGGTCACCGAACTCGCCGCCAAGATCATCGAGGGCCGCGCATTCAAGGCCGAGGACTGGGCGATGCGCTATCCGGCGCATGTCGACGACGTCGCACGCGCGCTGGCGCTGATCGCCGAACACTTGATGCAAGGCGAGCCCGGCATCGGCGGCGTCTATCACTTCGCGAGCGGTGAACAGTTCACCAAGTACGGCATGGCGCTCGTCATCGCCCAGGTGCTCGGTGCCGACGCCGGGCTCATCGCGCCCGACCCCAACCCGCCGGCCGGCGCGCCGCGCCCGAAGGATTGCCGGCTCGACGCCTCGCGGCTCGCGGCGCTCGGCTTCGTGCCGCGCATCCGTCTGGCGGATGGCTTACGCGAGGCGCTTGCCCCATTCGGCAAGTAATCCTAGAAAAAGCAGTTAACCACGGCGAACACAGCGAAAAAACAGGGACTTATGTTGATTTGCAGGATCACCCATTGGGTAGCAACGAAGAACGGAAGAAATTCAGGCTTTTCGCCGTGTGCGCCGTGTCCGCCGTGGTTGAACTGAGGCTTTTAGGGTAATACCAGTTTTGATCAACCGAACGCGGCACGACGAGCGCCGCAAACGACAAGGGCCCGGAGATTTTCCGAGCCCTTGTTCCTTGGTTTCCGGATACGGCTGATCAGGCGATCCGCGCGAACAACCCGCCCCACGGCGCCAGGTGAACGGTTCCGCCCTCGATCTCGGCGCCTTGCAGACCACTGCCCTGCAACACCTCGCCGACGACACCCGCCGGTAGCGACCAATCGGCCGCCGATTCGCTCATATTGAAGACGCAGAGCACTTTCTGCCCTTCATGCACGCGCACGTAGGCGAGCACTTGCGCGTGTTCGGGCAGCAAGTCGATGTCGCCGTGCAGGAGCGCCGGCTGCGACTTGCGCCAAGCGAGCAACTGGCGGTAGTAGGTGAGCAAGGAATCGGGCGCCGTCTCCTGCGCGTTCACGGCCAGTGCGCGGTGCGCTTCGGAGACGGGCAGCCAGGGCTTGGCGGCGGCGCCGCTTGAGAAGCCGAGATCCTTTGCGCTGGAAATCCACGGCATCGGCGTGCGGCAGCCGTCGCGGCCCTTGAATTCCGGCCACATGGTGATGCCGTACGGGTCCTGCAAATCTTCGTAGGCGAGTTCGGCTTCCGGCAGGCCGAGTTCGTCGCCCTGGTACAGGCAGGGCGAACCGCGCAGGCTCATCTGCAGGGCGGCGGCGACGCGCAACAGGGCTTGCGGCGGATTGGCGCCGCCCCAGCGCGTGGCGAGACGCGGAATGTCGTGGTTGGTGAGCGCCCAGGACGGCCAACCGCTGCCGACCACGTCGATCAGATGTCTCAGCACCTTGTGCAGGTAGGGCGCGCTGTGCGCCGTACCGAGCAGTTCGAAACAGTAGGCCATGTGCAGTTTGTCGCCGCCGCCCGTGTATTCGGCAACGCGCGCCAAGCCGTCATCGTCGCCGACTTCGCCGACCATCGTCGTGTTCGGGTACTGGTCGAGCAGGCTGCGCAGGCGTTGCAGGAACTTGAGATTTTCCAGCTGGCTCTTGTCGAACTTGTGCCACTGCCAGGCGTAGGGATTGACCGGCGTGACCGCCGGGTCGTCGCCGGAAGGTTTGCCGCGCGGCGGGTTGTCACGCAGTTGCGCGTCGTGGACATAGAAATTGACCGTATCGAGGCGGTAACCGTCGACGCCGAGTTCGAGCCAGAACTTGACGGTTTCGAGCAGCGCGTCCTGCACTTCCGTGTTGTGGAAATTGAGGTCCGGCTGGCTGGTCAGGAAGTTGTGCATGTAGTACTGGCAACGGCGCGTATCCCACTGCCAGGCGCTGCCGCCGAAGATCGACAGCCAGTTGTTCGGCGGGTTGCCGTCCTGCTTGCAGTCCGACCACACGTACCAGTCGGCCTTCGGATTGTCGCGGCTGGCACGGCTTTCGACGAACCACGGGTGCGATTCGGCGGTGTGCGAGAGCACCTGGTCGATCATCACCTTGAGACCGAGTTCGTGCGCGCGTTTGACCAGCGCGCGGATGTCGTCGAGCGTGCCGAACATCGGATCGACGTCGCAGTAGTCGCTGATGTCGTAGCCGAAATCCTTCATCGGGCTCTTGAAGAACGGCGACAGCCAGATGGCATCGACGCCCAGGCGCGCCACGTATTCCAGTTTGCCGGTGATGCCCGGCAGATCGCCGATGCCGTCGCCGTTGCTGTCGGCGTAGCTGCGCGGGTAGATCTGGTAGATCACGCCGCCGCGCCACCAGTTGTCGTTCGGAGCTTTCTTGCTTGAGTTCATCGTGCCAAGACCTTTCTGATTCATAAACACCAATTCAGTACGCTATTGAGATTGCTCGATGAAGCGGAAAGTACCGTCATACCGGCGGACGCCGGTATCCAGCATCGGAGATGCAACCGCCGACTGGACCCCGGACTCTGCACTTCCTTCGGTCGCGTTCGCCGGGGTGACGGATTCAAATCTTTCTGCCTCGTCAACCACCCCCTCAGCCGCCCTTGACCGAGCCGGCCAGCAGACCGCGCACGAAGAAGCGTTGCAGCGAGAAGAAGACGGCGACCGGCACGGCGATCGAGACGAATGCCGTCGCGGTGAGGATTTCCCAGCTCTCACCGCGCGAACCGAGCAGGTCGTTGAGCTTGATAGTCAGCACGATCTGGTCCGGCTGTTTGCCGAGGAAGACCAACGCGATCAGGAAGTCGTTCCACACCCACAGGAACTGGAAGATGGCGAAGCTGGCCAGTGCCGGCACCGACAGCGGCAGCACGATTCCGACGAAGATCTGGAAGTGCGTCGCACCGTCCATGCGCGCGCTCTCGATGATGTCGCGCGGCAAGGCGGCGATGTAATTGCGCAGCAGATAGATGGCAAGCGGCAGGCCGAACGCCGAATGCGCGAGCCAGACCCCGAGATACGTCTTCGACTCCGTGCCGAACAGCTCGCCCACGTTGTTATAGATGCGCAGCAATGGGATGAGCGACATCTGCAACGGCACGACGAGCAGGCCGACGACGACGATGAACAGCCACTTGCGGCCGGGGAACTCCATCCAGCTGAAGGCATAGGCGGCGAAGGCGGCGATCAGGATCGGGATGAAGGTGGCCGGGATGGTGACCTTGAAAGTGTTGAGAAAGGCTTGCCCGACCCCTTCGGAATTCACGACGCGGTCGTAGTTCTGCGTCGAGAAGACCGGCGGCGTGTCGGCGACGAAGAAGACGCGGATGCCGCGATCGGCCTCATAGGGCTGATTCATCTCGAGACGATACGTCCCGTCGCTGTTCGACGGTCAGCTTGCCGTCCGGCTGGCCGTCTTCCTCGTCGAAGATCTGCGCGTCGGCGATTTCGATCTCCTTGCCCGCCTCGTTCTCGCCCGGATTCGCCGTCTTGAGCGAAAACTTGCCGATCTTGATGTGCGCATCCTCGGCGAACAGGCGGCCGGCGATCACGTAATGATCGCCTTCCTTGACCACGCTCTGCGCGCCACCGGTACGCCGCATGTCGGCGCGCGTCTGCGTCGAGAGCGCCGTCCACCAGCCGCTGGAAACGAGCTGTTCCTTGACGCGGAAGCTCGATACGAAGAGCCCGAAGGTCGGCATCACCCAGGTCGCGACGATGGCGAGCAGCAGCAGGTTCGCCAGCAGCGACGGCAGGCTGAAGACTTTTTTCCAGTTGATCCAGTTCATCGCTGAGCCTCTTCGGTACGGAAACGACGGATATTGAAAGCCATCACGGGGATCACGGCGAACATCAGGACCATCGCCAGCGTCGAACTGCGCCCGTAGTCGCCGCCGCCGCGGAACATCCAGTCGTACATCAGGTTGGCGAGCACGCTCGTATCCCACTGCCCGCCCGTCATCGCCATGACGATGTCGAACACCTTGAGCACCGTGATGGTGATCGTCGTCCACACGACGAGGATGGTGGACATCACCTGCGGCACCATGATCTCGAAGAAGATCTGGATCTCGCTGGCACCGTCAATGCGCGCCGCCTCGATCGTTTCGGTTGGCACGCCGCGCAGCGCGGCGGACAGGATGACCATCGCGAAGCCGGTCTGGATCCAGACGAGGATCGCCATCAGGAAGAAGTTGTTCCAGAACGGAATCGTCACCCACGCCTGCGGCGGGAAGCCCATGCCGGTGACGATGGCGTTGAGGATGCCGATCTGCTCCGAGCCCGGACCACGGTAGTCGAAGACGAACTTCCAGATGACGCTGGCGCCGACGAAGCTGATTGCCATCGGCATGAAAACCATCGACTTGGCGAAATTGCCCCACCAGACGCGGTCGGCCAGCACGGCGACGATCAGTCCGACGATGGTGGAAAGCGCCGGCACGACCAGCAGCCACATGAAATTATTGCGAATCGTGATCAGGAAGCCCTGGTTGACGAAGACCCATTGGTAGTTCGCCAGCCCGACGAAGGTCTCGCCACGGTGGTCGTAAAAACTCAGGCGAAAGGTCTCGAGCAATGGATAGAGAAGATAGATGCCCAGGAGCAGCACGGCCGGCAACAGAAACAGCCACGGCCGGATTTTGGAACGCAGCAGTTCGCGTCCGTGCAACGTTCCCACCGGAATGGAGATGATCCGGTCGAGGAGAAAATTGGATCCTGCGAAATAAAGAAGACAGAACGCAATACTGACAACAACGACGCTCAGGGTCTGGACGATTTGATCAGTCATAAAAAGCAACCTCTCTGGATTTACGCTGGCGGTCCATCACCGGTCCGGCGGCATTGTCGCCACCGGACCGGCTCACCCCGAAGGGGACCGTGCTCAAACGCGGTCGTGCCCGTCCTTACTTGATGGCGTCCCAGCTCTTCTGGATTTCATCGGCGACTTCCTTGGCCGATTGTCCGCCGGAGTAGTTCACCATGCCCTTCCAGAAACTGCCCGCACCCACGGCACCCGGCATCAGGTCGGAACCGTCGAAGCGGAAGGTCGTCGCGTTGAGGAAGATCTCGCCTTGCTTGCGCAATTGCTTGGTCTTGTACTTGTCGAGATTGACGCTCTTCATCGGGGTCAGGAAACCGCCTTCGGCCATCCAGATTTCGCTGGCTTCCGGATGCATCAGGTATTCCATCCAGGCGCGCGCGCCCTTGCTGTCCTTGGTGATGGTCATGATCGTGCCGCCACCGAGCACCGGGTTACCCAGCTTCTTGCTGGCGAACGACGGGAAGTAGAAGAAGTCGGCCTCTTCCTGTTTGCCTTCCGGGAAGAAGGCCGGGATGAAGCTCGCCTGACGGTGCATGTAGCACTTGGGCGGCGAACCGAACAGGCCCTTCGGGCTGTCCTTGAACGTCACCGTCGCCACCGCCTTCGAGCCACCATCGACGTAAGCGTCGTTCTTGGCGAACCAGCCGTAGGCATCGATCGCCTCGATCACGCGCGGGTCGTTGAACTTGACCGTGTTGGCGACCCAGCCGTCGTAGACGTCCGGCGTCTGCGTGCGCAGCATCATGTCCTCGACCCAGTCGGTGGCCGGCCAGCCGGTCGCCGCGTCACTGCCCAGACCGATACACCAGGGCTTTTCACCCGTGGCGGCGATCTTCTTGGTCAGGTCCTGCAGTTCTTCCATCGTCTTCGGAACCTTGTAGCCCTTTTCCTTGAAGTTCTCCGGAACGTACCAGACGAGGCTCTTCAGGTTGACGTTGAAGAAGATGCCGTAGAACTCCTTCTTGCCTTCCTTATTGGCGTAGGTACCGAGATCGGCCCACGAATCGCCCGCCGCGAAGTCCTTCTTGACCTGGTCGCGCACCTTGTCGCCCAGCGGCACCAGGCCGCCGATCGCGGCCATGTTGGCGGCGAGGCCCGGTTGCGGGAAGGTCGAGATGTTGGTCGGCGAACCGGCCTTGATGTCGATCACGATCTGCTGCTCTGAGCTTTGCGAGCAGGAGTGCTTGACGACCGCGCCCGTCTTCTTCTCGAAGTTGGCGACGACCTTCTTGAACATGCCTTCTTCGGCGCCGGTCCACGGACAGGTGATGGTGATGGTTTCACCCTTGAGGTCCGGTCCTTTGTATTCAGCCGCCACAGCCTGACCGGACAGCGAACCGGCGACCATTGCCAACGACCCCGCGATGATTGTTTTCTTGAACATGAACTTCCCTCCTATCAATGCGCTACGGACGATCCGTATCACGAAAAAGACTCCATGCCGAAATGGCGCGTTGTACTCGTTATTTCTCCGTTGTTCCCGGATTACTTCCAGATGGTTTTTCCGGCTTCGTCGAAGCGGAACAGGTGCTCCGGCGCGAAGCCGAGCGCAATCGCCTCGCCCGGCTCCAGCGCCAGCGTGCCGTTGACGCGGACGGTGATGTCGCCGAGATCGCCCGCGGTCACGTAGGCGAAGGTCTCGTTGCCGAGCTTTTCCGAATGCCGGAGGAGGCCCTTGATCTCGCCGCCGTCGGAAACGAAGAGATGTTCGGGACGCACGCCGACGGTCGTCGCGCCGTGCTTGCGCGCGAATTCGCCGGTGATGAAGTTCATCTGCGGCGAGCCGATGAAGCCGGCGACGAAAAGGCTTGCCGGCTTGTTGTAGAGATCGAGCGGCTTGCCGACCTGTTCGACCTTGCCCTTGCTCAGCACGACGATCTTGTCGGCCAGCGTCATGGCCTCGACCTGGTCGTGCGTCACGTAGATCATTGTCGCGCCCAGGCGACGGTGCAGCGTCTTCAGTTCGACACGCATCCGCGTACGCAGAGCGGCGTCGAGATTCGACAGCGGCTCGTCGAACAGGAAGACTTTCGGGTCGCGCACGATGGCGCGGCCGATCGCGACGCGCTGGCGCTGACCACCGGAGAGTGCCTTGGGCAGACGCTTGAGGTAGTCGGAAATCTGCAGGATCTGCGACGCGGCCTGCACGCGGCGATCGATCTCATCCTTCGGCACCTTGGCGATCTTGAGACCGAACGCGAGGTTGTCGTAAACCGTCTTGTGCGGATACAGCGCGTAGCTCTGGAAGACCATCGCCACGCCGCGGCGCGAGGAAGGAACGTCGTTGACCCGTGCGCCGGCGATCGAGAGGTCGCCATCGCTGATCTCTTCAAGTCCGGCAATCATTCTCAAGAGGGTCGTTTTACCGCAACCAGAGGGGCCGACAAACACGACGAACTCACCCGCTTCGATGTCGAGATCGACACCGTGGATGACCTCCAGCTTGCCGTAGCGCTTCTTGATTCCCCTGAGACGAACATCGGATTGAGTCATTTACCGGCTCCTTTAATTGCTTCGGTCTCGTGCCGAGCATTCTTTAACGGAATGAAACAAGACATCACCTGCCAACGCATTGGGGCTGATTGCGGCGACAACGTTTTCAGAAAAAGCGCACATCTTCGAACGCTCGCTGCGATATCGCCACCAACTCCCGGGCGCCACCAGCCGGATTCCCCTGCCGGCACCCGCCAACTCCCGGCTTTGCTGCGAACGGCTTGAAACCGTTTTCACAAAACACGCATTTAATAGTTACTTCTTTTCCGTGTTAACGCCTATTTTTTTACATCACCTTCGCCAACCTCATGACACAAAAGACCGAAAGCACCGCAAAAACAAGCATTTTCTGCAAATCCAAAGCGCTTTTGTTACACACTATCACAAAATCGTTAATAACGGAACAGCGAATTTGTGCGATACAACTTCGACCGGAGGCGATGAAAGAAACTTTGAAAACCTTGTCATCGCATTCACGAATCAACTATGATTCGGCGCAGTCGGACGAGATAACCAGAAGCAATTGAAGATCAAACCCCACGCTGTTCGCCGAATCGCGAACGTGACCGCCCGGATCTCACCGAGCCCCAACGACGATTGCCAACCGAGATGACGGAAACCAATTCTTCTTCTGCCGCCCCCCCCCTCGAGACGTCCTCGGCCGTGACGGTGATGGACGTCGCCCGCGAGGCCGGCGTATCGGTCAGCACGGTATCGCGCATCGTGAATGGCACCGCGCGCGTCGCCGACGACAAACGCCTGGCCGTCGAGGCGGCCATCGCCCGTCTCGGGTATCGCCCCAACCTGCACGCGCGCAGCCTGAAGATGGGCACGTCGATGACGATCGGCATCCTTACACAGAAAATCGAAAGCCCGGTTTTCAACCGCGTCATGCTCGGCATCGAAGAAGGGCTCAAGGACAGCAGCTACGCGCCGATCATCGTCAGCGGCCACTGGAACCCGAAAGAGGAGTTGGAGCGCGTGCAACTGCTCATGGCGCGGCGCATCGACGGACTCGTCATCCTCAACGGCGGCCTCTCCGACGACCAGATCCGGGAGTTCGCGCGTTGACAGCCCGTGGTCGCCAGCGGCCGGCGGCTGGAGGGCCACAACCTCATCGCAGTACGGCTCGACAACGTCTACGGCGGCTATATCGCCACCAAGCATCTCCTTGGCCTCGGGCATCGCCGGATCGCGCACCTGTGCGGCCCGGAAGATCACGCCGACGCCATCGACCGCTACAAGGGCTACGTCCAGGCGCACGAGGAAGCCGGGGTTCCGGTCGATCCGGCGCTCACATTCCAGGGCGAATTCCACGAGAACGGCGGCGCGCTGGCAATGACGCGCCTGCTCGACAGCGGTCATCCTTTCTCGGCCGTTTTCGCCGGCAACGACCAGAGCGCGATGGGCGCGCACATGGTGCTCTATCGCCGGGGCCTGCGCGTGCCGGACGACATTTCGCTGATCGGCTTCGACAACCTACCGGCGACCGCCTACCTGACCCCGCCGCTGACGACCGTTCATCAACCGCTCTACGAGATGGGCCAGTATCTCGCGCATACGTTGCTCAGGATGCTCGGCCAGCCGAATGAGGAAATCGAGATTCCCGACATGACGCTGGTCATCCGCGAGACGTCGAAGCGCTACTGACCCACCCGAAAAAAGTGACCGGATTCCGGGGAAGGAACCCGGCCACGAAGGAGGCGAGTGTGTACTCGCTTGGAACAAGTCATCCGCTGATGGTGTTCGCCAACTATCCCAGAACCACCTCGACCGCGTGCGTCTTGCCGTGGTTCACGAAGGGAATCGGTGCCGCCGGATCGACCGCCTGACCGTCCAGACGCAGGCGTTTCACCCCTTTGCTTACGCCGTCCGGATTCTTCACCTCGATCCGGTAGGTATTGCCGCGAAACTGCCGCGTCGCCGTGAAACCCGGCCAGCCCTTCGGAATGCACGGATCGATGCGTAAACCGGCGTAGTCCGGCTTGATACCAAGCAAGCCCTGGCTGACCGTGACGAAGGTCCACGCCGCCGTGCCGGTCAGCCAGTTGTTCTTGGCCTCGCCGAAGCATGGCGCGTCCTTGCCGGCGATCATCTGTGCGTAGACGTAGGGTTAACCGCGATAGGTCTCGATCTGATCCTGTTTCGCCGACGGACAGATCGACAGGTAGTACTCAAGCGCGCGATCGCCCTCGCCGAGCAGGCACCAGCCGAGATGGATCCACGTATTGTTGTGACTGAAGATACCGGCGTTCTCCTTGACACCCGGCGGATACGACGTCACCTCGCCGAGATTCTTGTCGTAGGCCGAATACGCCGGCTGCTGCAGCACGACACCGTTGCGCGTAAACAGATGTTTATGCACCGACTCCATCGCCTGCCGCGCCCGCCCGTTGTCTGTACCCGCGCCGCCCAGCACGCACCAGCCCTGGCTTTCGATGAAGATCTTGCCCTCGGCGTTGGCCTGCGAACCGACCACGCGCCCCTCGGCGTCGTAGGCGCGCGTGTACCACTCGCCGTCCCACGCTTCGCGCTCGATGACGCCGAGCATTTCGGCGTAGTCCGCGCGCATGCGGCCGGCGTCTCCACCCTGCCCCAGGAAGTCGTAGAGCGCGGCCATTTCGCGCGCGGCGTAGAGGAAGAGCCCGGCGATCATCACCGATTCCGCCTTCGAGTCCTTCACGTCGCCCGCCGTCTGGAACGACTCGTTCGGTTCGGTCGAGAAGCAGTTGAGATTGAGGCAGTCGTTCCAATCGGCGTGGCCGATCAGCGGCAAGCCGCGCGGGCCGCGCTTCTTCATCGTGTAAGCAATCGACGTTTCGAGGTGATGCAGCAGCGTTTCCCGCTCACCGTCCGATGCGTACGTCCGGTCGGCATAGCCGCACGGCGCCTGCAGGATCGTCACGTCGCCCGACTCCTTGATGTAGGAACAGGTCGACAACACCAGCCAGAGGTGGTCGTCGTAGAAATCGCCGCCGATCTCGGCGTTGCCCTTCTTGGTGAGCGGCTGGTACTGGTGGAAGCAGGTGCCGTCCGAGAGTTGCGTCGCGGCGATATCGAGGATGCGTTGCCGGGCGCGGCTCGGGATCATGTGCACGAAGCCGAGCAGATCCTGGTTCGAATCGCGAAAGCCCATGCCGCGCCCGATCCCCGTCTCGTACATCGACGCCGAACGGCTCATGTTGAAGGTCGCCATGCACTGGTACTGATTCCAGACGTTCAACATCCGATTGGCGTGTTCGTTCGGACAGTCGGCCTGGAACTTGCCGAGCAGTTCGTCCCAATAATTCGTCAGGTCAGCGAACGCAGCCTCAACCGCGCCGGGCGCCGAGTACTTGGCGACGATGGCGCGGCCGACTTCCTTGTTCATCACGAACGGCGCGTCGAACTTTGGCACATCACTCTGTTCGACGTAGGCGAGGACGAAGGCGAACGTCGTCGACTCGCCCGGCGCCAGATCGAGGTCGATCTGATGCGAACCGATCGGATTCCAGCCAAAGGCGACCGAATTCGTACACTTGCCGGCAAACGGCACGCGCGCTTCGTGCAACCCTTCGTGGATGCCGACGAAGGCGTCGCGCGAGGTGTCGAAACCGGCGACCGGATGGGTACAGGCAAACAGTGTGTAATGACTGCGCCGCTCACGGTACTCGGTCTTGTGATAGATCGCGCCACCGTCGATTTCGACCTCGCCGATCGAGTAGGTGCGCTGATAGTTGGTCATGTCGTTGAGCGCCTCGAAGAAGCAGAACTCCTGGTAGGAGAACAGCTTCGGCGTCCTGCGCTGCGCCGACTTGTTGCGCACGGTCACCTTCCAGACTTCGAGATTCTCGCCGGGCGGCACGAAGAACAGCGTTTCGACTTCCAGCCCGTCGTGCTCGCCGACGATGCGCGTGTACCCCAACCCGTGCCGGCATTCATAGGCGACGTTCGCCGCCTTGACCGGCTTCCAGCCGGGATTCCACACCGCGCCGCCGTCGTTCACATAGAAGTAACGCCCGCCGAGATCGTACGGCACGTTGTTGTAGCGGTAGCGGGTCAGGCGGCGCAGCTTGGCGTCCTTCCAGAAGGTGTAGCCGCCCGCCGTGTTGGTGCATAGCCCGAAGAACTCGTCCTGCCCGAGGTAGTTCAGCCAGGGCAGCGGCGTATCGGGCCGCGTCACGACGTATTCCCGCCGTGCGTCATCGAAATAACCGTAGAGATTCGGGGCCGTAGTCGTCATCTTTTTCCACATTCCTTCGCTAAGGATTCAACGCAAAACGCGCGCACCGGCGCGGAAGGCACATCTATACCTGAAAACGTTTTCATTTAGCAACAAGTTTTTTCTGTCGGAACAACACGAATTTCCATCAAACGACATTCAATTCGCGTCACGCGCGGAAAGAAAATCGTTGAAATTACGCTAAAAAATCGCCAAAAAGATGCGGGTCTTGCGTGATCGAAGGAACGTCGCTCAATTTCCCCGGAGCGTCGTGTTTTGGCAACGTTTTCATATCACCACAAAAAAACTGGCGCGACCATCAAGCCACGCCAAGCCTCAACGCCGAATCACGCGCGAGCCTGCTGTCCGATCAAACGCCGATACCAGTGCGCGCTCTCCTTCGGCGTCCGTACCTGCGTCTTGTAATCAACATGGACCAAGCCGAAGCGCTTGGCGTAGCCCGAACTCCATTCAAAATTATCCATCAGGCTCCAGTAGAAGAAACCGCGCACGTCAACGCCCGCATCCATCGCCGCCTTCAGCGCCTGCAAATGCGTGCGCATGTACTCGATGCGCGGCTGGTCGTCGACCTTGTCATCGACCACCACATCACGATTGGCCAGCCCGTTTTCGGTGATGAAGATGGGCGGCAGCGGATAGTCCCGCTTCAACCCGCAGAGCAGCTCGGTCAGCCCTTCGGGGTAGTTTTCCCAGCCCATGTCCGAGCTTCCCCGCGCATGCGGCGCTGGCACCGGCGGATTCGATGTGGAACTCCAGATCCGCGTGTAGTAGTTGATGCCGAGAAAATCGAGCGGCTGGGAAATCACCTCGAGGTCGCCCGACTGCAACGCCTCGCAAACCGGCAAATCCGGCGCGGCCGGATAGCGCCCGAGCAGCAGCGGCTCGGCGAACCAGCGCACGAACAGCGCGTACTCGCGCGCCGCCAGCGCCACGTCCTCGGTCGACGAGGTGGCCGGCGTCGCCGGCGACTGGTTCAGCACGATGCCCAGTTGCGCCTTGATACCAGCCGCGCGGATCGCCTGCAAGGCCAGGCCGTGCGAAAGCAGCAGGTGATGCGCGACGCGCCGGGCAATCACCGGATCTTTTAGCCCCGGCGCGAACAGCCCGGTCTGGTTGCCGAGCACGGACGTGACCCACGGCTCGTTGTGCGTGGCGAACGACACGGCGCGGTCACCCAAGCGCCCGGCCATCGCTTGCGCGTAGTCCACGAAGCGCAGCGCGGTGTCGCGCGCAGCCCACCCCCCCTTGTCCTGCAAGGTCTGCGGCAAATCCCAGTGATACAGCGTGACGTGCGGCTTGATGCCGCGTTCGAGCAAACCATCGGTCAAGCGGTCGTAAAAGTCGAGACCACGCGGATTCCACGCGCCGCTGCCCAAGGGCTGCACGCGCGGCCAGGCGATCGAGAAACGGTAGGCATCGACGCCCAGCCCCTTGATCATGTCGAGATCGCTCTGCCAGCGATGGTAGTGATCACAGGCGACGTCGCCCGTATCGTCGTTGTCGACCTTGCCCGGCTGATGCGAAAAAGTGTCCCAGATCGACGGCGCGCGCCCGTCCTCGTTGACGGCGCCCTCGATCTGGTAGGAACTGGTCGCGACACCCCACTGGAACGACGGCGGAAAGATCAGGTCTTGCATGGCGGAATCCTTCGTTGATTGCTTGTCTATGCGCCTTCCAGCGCGGTCAGGACTTCGTCGAGCGTCGGCGGATTGGCGCCCTCGCGCGTGCAATTCAAGGCCGCCGCAGTCGCCGCGAAGCGCAGGACTTCGAACCACGCCGCGTCGCCGAGCGATCCGAGCTGCGCCGCCTCGACGACGCCCTGGCTGAGCAGGGCGACCGACAATCCGGCGGTGAAGGTATCGCCCGCCCCGATCGTATCGGCAACCTTGATCTTCGGCGCAACGATCGGCATCGGCGCACAGCCCTTGCGGTAAAGCACCGCCCCCTCGCCGCCGCGCGTGATGACCACCGCCTTCGGACCAGCCTCCAGCAGCTTCACGCCCGCCTCATCGAGCGAAGCGCCCGGTACCAGCGTTTCGACGTCCTCGTCGCTCAGCTTCAGCAAATCGGTCGACTTCAGCCAGCGCTCGACGCGCCGGCGATAGGCGGCAAGATCCTTGATCAGGCTCAGGCGGACGTTCGGGTCGAAGACGATCACGCGCCGGCCGGCGTTGCGCTCGATGAAGTCGGTGATCGATGAGGCTGCGGGGTCCTGCAGCAGGCTGATCGACCCGAAATGGACGAAACGGCAGGTTTCCGGCAATTCCGGCAGCTGTTTCGGCTGCCAACGGCTGTCGGCACTGCCAGCGGCATAGAACGCATAACGATTGGTCGTCGGGCTGCGTTGGACAAAAGCGATCGTCGACGGATCGTCGCTACGCGTCACGAAGCGCGTGTCGATCCCGTTCGCCTGCATTTCGTTGAGCAGGTGTTCGCCGAAAAGGTCGGTCGAGAGCTGGGTCAGGTAGCCCGTCGGCTGCCCGAGCCGCGCGCAGGCCACGGCGGAGTTCAAGGGAGAACCGCCGCTGTGCCCCTGGAACGCCAGGTTCCCGGCGCCGGCAAAATCGATCAGTGCTTCGCCCACAAGTGCAATTCGCATTACAGTATCTCCGCATCGGCAAGAAAGGCGCGCTCGGCTTCGAGCGTCGCCTGATGGTCAAGAAGTTCGGAAAACAAGCGCGGCGGAATCGTAATCGCGCCCACGCCGATCTTCAAGAGCGCGAGATAAGCCTCGCGCGAGCGGATGCTGGCAACCAACAGGCGGGTGTCAGCGCCACTGCGTTCGATGATCCCTTGCATCTTGGTGATCATCCCGAGGCCGTCAAAACCGACGTCGTCCATTTTCCCGAAGTAAGGCGCCGCATACGTCGCGCCGAGTTGTGCCGAAAAATGCGCCTGCTCCAAGGCATAAACCGCTGTGAACGTCACTGGCACGCCGCGCGCGATGAGATCCGCGCCAGCGCACAGTCCGTCGCGGGTCACCGGAATCTTGATGACGATCTGCCCCGGATCGAAGCCGGCCAGCAGCGTCCGCGCGTCTTCCAGCATGGCATCGGCCGTCGCCGCATGAACCTGCGCCTGCACTTGCCTGACGCCGAGTTTGAACAGTTTCTCGAAGAGCCCCGGCAAGGCGGCGCGCGTCACGCCGGCACGCTTCAGGATGGTCGGATTGGTCGTCACCCCGTGAACCACGGGATGCGGCAGACACTGGCTCAACTCGTCGAGATCAGCGCTGTCGATGTACAGATGGAAGGGTTTCATGGTGGATTTCGTGGCTGGAGGTTGGTGAGTGCTTTATGACTGCAGCCTTCGAGTATCCGTGGCCGAAAGTAGGCCGTCAATGGAAATCCTGGCAGCATCCAAGCGAGTCTGTGGACCAAAAAATCGCGGATCGTGTTTTCCACGATCCGCGATCCTTGGATGATGCGCGGGAAGTACGGGCGGCAATGGCCGCCGTCAGGATCAACTCGCGAAAACGAGGCCCTTGCTGTTCCCGGCGACTGTCTTGCCTTCGAAGACGGCGGAAACAAGGCCAACCGCCGAATTGATCGCCTTGATGTACAGCAGCGGGCGCACGTACAGGACCAGGCCGGCAAGAATCGCCAGCACGGAACCGCTCATCAACGCCGCCAGAAAGAGCGCGAAGAACAGAATCGACGAGACGTAGTGGTTGCCGAAGACGGTCTTGATCCACGTTGAGGCGGAGATTGAGTTCATGGTAGTTTCCTTTAAGTTGAAGTCAGAGATTGGTGAGAATTTGATTTGGTGAAACTTCTTTTCACCTGTTGAAATGAATGGTACCGATCGCTCCAAGAAATGTCTGTTGCGCCTTTGGGCCGCGTTTGTAACCGTCTGTACCGTTAGTACACTGCCTTCGTAACCCGAGCTTTTTTGCGCTGGACAACAGGGAGAAGAGCGCAATGCGATTGAGCTTTCTTGGCGCGGCGGGCGAAGTCACCGGCTCCTGCACGCTGGTCGAAACGGGGAACATCCGTTTTCTGGTCGATTGCGGCATGTTCCAGGGCGGCCCGGACGCTCGGATGAAGAACCTGCGCGCACTGAACTTCGGCTTCGACGTCCGCGACATCGACTTCGTGCTCTTGACGCACGCTCATATCGACCATTCCGGCTTGCTGCCGCGACTTGCGGTACTCGGTTTTCGCGGCCCGATCTATGCCACGCCGGCAACCATCGACCTGCTCGAAGTCCTGCTTCCGGACAGCGCGCACATCCAGGAGAAGGAATCCGAGCGCCTGTTGCGCCACCGCAGCCGCCGCGGCAAGGGCGAGCACGGCGCGCCGGCGCCGCTCTACACCGTCGCGCAGGCGCAGTCGGCGCTCCGGTTGCTACGGCCCATTCCTTACGGGCAGCCATTCCAGGTCGTGGAATCGATCACCGCCCGCTTCCACGATGCCGGTCACATCCTGGGCTCCGCGTGGATCGAAGTGATGGCCGATGACGATGGGCGGCCGCGCAGACTGGTGTTTTCCGGCGACCTCGGCATGCCCGCCCGGCCGGTCTTGCGCGATACCGAGCAGGCCGTCCCCGAAGCCGACGTGCTGCTCGTCGAATCGACCTACGGCGACCGCGCGCACCGCTCGATGCCGGAAACCGAGGACGAAATCGTCGCCGCCGTCGAGCGCACGCACGCGACGCACGGCAACTTGATCATTCCCGCCTTCGCCGTCGGGCGGACGCAGGAGATCATCTACCTGCTGACCGATCTCGTCCGCCGGCAGCGCCTGGCTCCGCTGAAAATCTACGTCGACTCGCCGATGGCCAACACGGCGACGCGGATCACGCTCGACCATCCCGAATTGCTTGACGACGAGACACGCGAACTGATCACCTGGCAGCGCGCGCACCCCGACCGGGTGAAGATCGAGTTCGTCGCCGACGTCGAACGTTCCAAGGCGCTCAACGAGATCCGCAGCAACGCGATCATCATTTCGGCAAGCGGCATGTGCGAGGCGGGGCGGATCAAGTACCACCTGCGCGAAAATCTGCCGCGCAGCGAATGCAGCATCCTGATCGCCGGCTTCCAGGCCGCCGGAACGCTTGGCCGCCGCCTGGTCGACGGCGCGCCGCTGGTGCGCATCTTCGGCGAACCGGTTCGCGTCAAGGCGCGCATCCACACCGTCGGCGGGCTCTCCGCGCATGCCGACCGGAGCGTGCTCCTCGGCTGGCTCGGCGGCTTTCACAAGGCGCCCGGCAACACCTTCGTCGTACATGGCGAAGCGAACGCCGCCGCCGGTTTCGCTTCGGCGATCGAATCGCAACTTGGTTGGAAGAACGTGCATCGGCCGCAGCGCGGCGAGACGTTCACGCTGTAGCGCCGTCCGTCAGTCGAAGCACGACAAGCCGGAGACACGGTTCCTGCCTCCTGCTTTCGCCTCGTAGAGCGCGGCATCGACGCGCGACATCACGCTGTTCACGTCGTCATCGCCGCAGCAGCCGACAACGCCGAACGACGCCGTCACCACGAGGTCGGGCATCGCTTCGACGAGCCGGGCATTGGCGAGATCGATGCACAGGCGCTCGGCGCACAGCAGCGCCTCTTCGTAAGTCGTGTTCGGCAGGAGGCAGAGGAACTCTTCGCCGCCCCAGCGTCCGAACACATCGATATCGCGCAGCGCCGCCAAAACCTGTACGGACAGCCCCTTGAGCACGAGGTCGCCGACTTGGTGGCCGAAGGTATCGTTGACCTGCTTGAAGTGGTCAACATCGAGCAAAAAAAGTGAAAAATCAATACCATAGCGCCGATACCCATGCACGGCGCGCTCCAGTTCGTCAACCAGATGGCGGCGATTCGGAATACCGGTCAGCGCGTCCCGGCGTGCGATCACCAACAGACGATCGTGCGCCTCGTTGAGCCTCAGGTTTGCGTTCTCCAGTTCTTTCGACTCCTGTTCCAGGCGTTCGCGGAGCTTCTGCTCGCGGCGATGGCTGGCCTGCGACTCGGCGAGCGCCACCTCGCGCTCCATCCCTTGCTCCAGGGCGACGCGCGTCAGCTGACAGGTATTGCGCGCCACGACCATGAGGATCGTGTAGTAAGCGACAACGCCGGTGAGCAACGCAAAACGCTGCTCGGCCGTCAGAACGGAGGCATCGGCGATGAGATAACCGATCGTCAGCAGGATGAGCGACGAAGCGAAGGCGACGTAGGACGACAGGACGACACCCAGGACATTCACCGTCACGCCGAGCGCGGCGGCCAGGGTACCGAATTTGAACATGAAGATGAAATCCAGTCGCCCGGAATCGAGCAGGAACCAGATGCAGCCCCAACCCAGTCCGTTGACGACGCTGATCCCGACATGCACGGCCCGCCGGAGCTTCAAGGCGGCGTAGGATTCGTCGGCGTCGACAGAGCTACGCGCAATTACGATGCGCAACGCCTGCAGCAGACACATGCCGATGACCCAACCGAGGATTCGGACCTGGTCGACAACCGCGAAATGCACCCAGGCGACGGTCAGGACGGCGACGATCGAGGCGGCCGAGGAAACCCGCTCGCGCATCGACAATTCGTTCAGCTGAGCCGCCAGCAGGTACGAACGCTGATCATGGTAGGCAGGCATATTCGTTGGACCCCGGCCGCCTGCATCGAGCCGCCGGCGTCGGCCGGACAGATGCAGGAATCAAGACAAGAAGCGAAAACACCGGAGTCGCGCGACTCCGCCGCCCGCAAGATTAGGCCATTTGGATTTTGCTGTCGATTCCAGCTGAATGTGCTCGGCGCCATCCGAGGCGCCGCATCCGGCGCTCGCTACAGGCCGAGCAGATCGCGATGGATCTTGATGACCGCCTTCCGGAACTTCGTCTTCCCGCCGATCGCGAGACACGGGCGATGCAGCTCGTTCGGCAGAAAGACGACGTAGGTGCCGGGGTCGATATCCATGAACAACTCGCGCGCCGGGCGTTCGTAGAAAGCGACGTCGTTGGCTTCCAGCCGGTCCTCGGTGCACGCCAGACCCGGCTGCATGAAGGAAAAACCGTAGCGCTCGGCCGTGTTGAGCGGAATCTGCACATCGGCGAACCTGCGATGCGCCTCGGGCCGGCTTTCCTCGAACGTCCTCGAATCGACGTCCTGGATCAGGACGAACAACTGCTCGCCCTCGACCTCGTAGCGCCCGGCGGCTATGGTCGCGGCATCCATTTTGAGTAGCGCTTCGATGCCGCGCACCAGCGCGGCGGGCAGAGCATTCCTTTCGGCGGAGACTTCGGATATGAGACCGACGATCATGAGTTTCCCTTCTGGCTCTGGTTAGTCTGAGCCGCCATCATGCCCTGAAAACCGAGCGCTCATCGATGCGCACATACTCGATGCGCTGACGGAAATACGTGTAGGCGATGTAGCACGCCCTTGATCCAGCACCCATGGCGCGAATAGCACGGTTGCGGGCGCCCCCCGGCCTGGGGAAAATACGCGTTCACGCCGGCATTCGACGCCAGGCGCCCGTCATCACCGCTCCACCTTCTTCAGGACACCCCGTACCCATGCTCGTCAACCCGAACACCCAGCGTCTCGTCGACCAATTCATCACCATGGCCAGGATTTCCAGTCCATCGCGGCAGGAAGGCCGCCTGGCCGCTTATCTCGCGGACGAACTGGAGGCGCTCGGCTTCACCGTCGAATTCGATGCCGCGGGCGAAGCGGTCGGTGGCGACAGCGGTAACCTGATCGCCACGCTGCCCGGCAATGCGGATCTGGAACCACTGCTCTTCTCCAGCCACATGGACACCGTGACGCCGTGTATCGGCGTCACGCCGATCATCGAGGACGGGGTGATCCGCTCCGACGGCACGACCGTGCTCGGCGGCGACGACAAGGCCGGCATCGCCGCCATCCTCGAAGGCGTGCGCCGCATTCGCGAGCGTGGCATCCGGCACGGGCTGATCCAGGCCGTATTCACGATCTGCGAGGAAATCGGCATGCACGGCGCGATGGGCCTCGACTACAGCAAGATCCGGGCGAAACGCGCCTTCATCTTCGACGCGGATGGGCCGCTCGGCCAGATTCTCGTGCGCGCACCCGCGAAGGACGCGATCCACGTCGTCATCCACGGCCGTTCGGCGCACGCCGGACTCAAGCCGGAGGCCGGCATCAGCGCGATCCAGATCGCCGCGCGCGCGATCGAGCGGATGAAGCTGTTGCGCATCGACGACGAGACGACCGCCAACCTCGGCCAGATCTCCGGCGGCGGCGCCACCAACATCGTGGCCGACCGCGTCGAGCTCAGCGCGGAGGCGCGCAGCCTCCGCAATGAAAAACTCGACGCCCAAAGCGCGCACATGAGAGCGTGTTTCGAGGATGCCGCCCGCGAATTCGGCGCCACGGCCGAAGTCGCCATCGAACGCAGCTACGCCGCCTTCAGCCTCGACGGCGACGAGCCGGTCGTGCGCCATTGCGCCGCCGCCATGCGCCGCCTGGGGCTCACCCCGGCGCTCGCCTCGACCGGCGGCGGCAGCGACTGCAACATCTTCAACCGGCACGGCATGAAAGCCATCGACCTGTCGATCGGGATGACCGACGTGCACACCTGCCAGGAAAGCCTGCGCATCGACGATCTCGAAATGACCGCCAAGCTGGTCGAAGCACTGATCGAATTCAACGATCACGCCACCTCACCCACTTCGGGAGAATCTCCATGACTCTTGCAAATCTCGGCGCCCTCCTCGGCGTTCTAGGGTTTCTCATGTCCTGCGTAAACCTCTGGCGCTCGATCAAAGCCACAAAGGAGACGCGCAGCCTGGCGTTTGCGCAAAAGAAGCAGGAAGCGCTCTCGCTGGTGATCGACGGTGAAGTCGGAACGATGGCGGCACGCCGGCAGCTGTGGGAAATACGCGATGACGCCAAGGAGATCGGGGCATCCAGGCTCGTTGCGGATACGGAGAACTTCATCAAGGACTACGAACGCTCACTAGCCCAGCTCTCCGCGGTACGCGCCGAACTCGAGACGCAGGTTTCGGGTCAAATGAACCACGCCGATCACTTGAAATTCATCGAGACGACGATGGCCAAGGTCAAACAGATAACCGATCCGAAGAAGATCGCCGAAGAGGTGGCCGTTTTCGTCGACCCTGCCAGGCGGCATATCGCGGCCCGCAGGAAGATCAAGGGTACGGAAGCCGACGATGTGACCTAGCCGTTCGATCGCGCGGTTGCGCGCCCATTGACTCCAGCATCAGCCATTCGAGGAGCCTCCATGCCCGACACCGATAATCCCGAGATACTTGGAAGCTGGAAACCTGCCGACTACATCGAACAGCGGACGACGCAATACCAGGCGTGGTACGACCGGAAAGCGGTCGCGGCGAAAGCCCTCTACCTCCGCATGCGCACGGCGATCGTTCTCGGCGGCGTGGTCGTTCCGGTCATCGTGAACAGCGGCCTGCCCGGCAAGGACATCGCCGCATCGGTGGTCAGTCTTGTCGTCGCCGTCTGCGTTGCCCTGGAGAGCGTCTATCACTTCCGTGAGCAGTGGAAGAACTACCGCTCCACGGAACAGTTCCTGGGCCGCGAACGGGTGCTCTTTCTCACCGGAGAAGGCGGCTACAAGGAATTCACGTCAGCCCGAGCCGCCTTCATCCACTTCGTCGAGCGTTGTGAAGGCGCCATCGAGGCGGAGAACGCATCGACCCTCAACGTGATGACGCTTGCCCAGCAAGAGGCCAAGCCGGCAAAGAGCGGCAAGGAGGCGGCGAATGGCTGAACGCCATTTCGGCAAAAGCCGGTCGAGTCAACGGCGATTCGGCGCCCCCGGACACGATGCCGCAACTCCGTAGTTTCCGCCGCCTCTTGCGCAAAATACGGATGCACAAGCCGGTGCGACTTTGGGAACATGGCGTCTTTCGCGGTCGGTCCGGCGCAAGCGCTCCCGCCGTCCCTCCCAATGGATACGGAACGTTCGACATGATTGAAGACCCACAGTCCGATACCCGAGCCGGCGCCCGCCCACCCTCCGCGACACTGGCGATTCCGGGCGTCGATACGGCGCAGGCGATCGCGCGTTTTTCCGGCGACGAAGGCCGTTACCGTTATTGGCTGGCCGAGTTCATCGGCCACGGCCCGGCCGCGACGGCGCAGATTCGCCAAGCGATCGACAACGGTTCGCGCGATACCGCGGTCAAACTGGCGCACGCCCTGAAAGGCCGGACCGGGATGCTCGGCATGACCGAACTGCATTCAATCGCGCAATCGCTCGAACAGTGCCTCAAGAACGGCGAACCGACGACGCTCTGGCTTGAGGAGCTGGAAAGCACGGTCGTGCAAATGAGCGAGCATATTTCCGCCATACTCGGGCCGATCGAGACCTGACGCGAGCCGTCGGCGGAGACCCACATCGCGAGGAGAACATGAGTTCATCGTTCAAGGTATACGTGGTGGATGACGACCCCGTCGTCCTCGATATCATGCACGCCATCCTGGAGCCCGACTGCGAGGTCGAGACCTTCCCGAGCGCGGAAGACTGTCTCATGCTGCTCGAGAGCGAAAAGCCGGACTTCTTCCTGCTCGACGTCAACCTCCCGGGCATGGACGGCTACACGCTGTGCCGACGGATCAAGGACGATCCCGCATTGCGCGACATTCCGGTCACCTTCGTGTCGAGCTACGACACGATCGAAGAGCGGATCACCGGCTACGACGCAGGCGGTGAGGATTTCATCGTCAAGCCTTTCGAGCCGGAGGAATTGCTGCGCAAGCTGCTGGTCGCGCAGAGCATGATCGCCAGCCAACGCTCGCTCGTCTTCCAGGCCGAGGAAGCCGAACTCCTGTCCTCGCTGGTCATGGCCAACATGGACGAGACCGGCATCCTCCTCCAATTCATGAGCAAGCTGATCGCCATGGAATCCGCCGACGAGATCGCCGCCGGACTCCTTGAACTGCTGCAACGCTACCGACTCGACGGCGTCGTGCAGACGCGCGTCGGCGGCAGGACGCAAACGACCAGCGGAAACGGCAACGACCACCCGCTCGAGACCGCCGTCATCGAGCACGTGCGCGACCAGGGCCGCATCTTCGAGTTCCGCCAGCGCAGCGTGCATAACTTCGAGCGCGTCACGCTCATGATCAACAACCTGCCGCTCGACGACCCCGACTATTGCGGCCGCCTGCGCGATCATCTCTCGGTCGCCGTGCAAAGCGTCAACTCGCGGCTCAAGGCGCTTGAAGCGGAGACCACGCTCCACAAGGCGCAGTCTGGCGTGCGCGGCGCGCTCGACAGCGTCAGCGAGACGATCCGCGAATTGCATCGCGTGCAGACCGAAAACACGCTGGCCAGCAGCAAGCTCACCCAGGACCTGCAGCAGACCCTGCTCGACTCGTTCTACCGGCTTGGCCTGACGGACAACCAGGAGAAGTTCCTGCAGGACATGGTCGGCGACTTCATCACCCGGATGTCCAGCCTCCTCAACCGCGGCACCGAAGCACAGGAAACGCTGCACCGGCTGAGCAGCCGGCTCGAACAGCTGCGCGGCAGCTGACGTTCCGCCATGAACGCGTCGGCGCTGGCCATCAAGGACATCGAACGATCGGCACGCAACATCCAGCCCGGCGCCTGGTCGGTCGACAGCGAAAAGCCCCTGTCAACCCTGCTCGGCTCGTGCGTCGCCGTCTGCCTGTTCGATCCGGCGCTCAGGATCGGTGGCATCAACCACTTCATGCTGCCCGAGATGGGGCGCAGCAAGTACGGCGACGTCAACTCGCTGCTCTCCGGCAACTTCGCCATGGAAACGCTGCTCAACGCCCTGCTCGGCCGGGGAGCGCGCAAGGCCCGCCTGCAGGCCAAAGCGTTCGGCGGCGGCACGATCATCGATTCGGATGCCGGCACGCCCAATATCGGCCAGCGCAACGCCAGCTTCGCCAAGGAGTGGCTGCAGCGCGAGGGAATTCCACTGCTCTCGTCGGACTTTCTCGGCCCGTGGTCGCGCAAGATCATCTTTCTCCCGTTCAACGGCGAAGCGTTCTGCAAGCGGCAGGTGACGAACATGGTTACGGCCGGCGTGATCGCCCGCGAGGAGAAAAACTACGCCGAAACCCTGCGACAGAAGCCGAAGGCCGTCAACAAGAAAATCGAGCTCTTCTGATGGCCGATTCCGCCAACGCCACCCGCATCACGCAGCAGGAGTTCGATCTGTTCAAGCGGCTGATCCACAAGATCACCGGCATCAGCCTCTCCGACGCCAAGCAGATCCTGCTGGTCGGGCGCCTGACCAAGCGTCTCAGGCACCACGGCCTGAACACCTTCTCCGAGTATTACCGGATGGTCGCCTCGGGCGACCATCCGGTGGAGTTGCAGACGATGGTCGATCTCGTCACCACCAACGAGACCTATTTTTTCCGCGAGCCGACGCATTTCGACTTCCTGCGCAGCGAAATCATCGCCAAGCGCGACAGCGCGGCGGCCTTCCGCGTCTGGAGCGCCGCCAGTTCGAGCGGCGAGGAAGTCTACTCGATCGCCATGACGCTGGCCGAGGTGCTATCTTCCAGCCCATGGGAAATCGTCGGCTCGGATATCAGCACGAAAGTCCTGGCCGCGGCCGCCGCCGGGCATTACTCGCTGGCGCGCACCGAGGGCATCCCGCCGGGCTACATGCGCAAATACTGCCTGAAAGGCGTGCGCTCGCACGCCGGCACCTTCCTGATCGCGCCCGAACTGCGCAAGAAGACCCGCTTTTACCAGATCAACCTGATGCATCCGGTCAACGCCGAAATCGGCGACTTCGACGTGATCTTCCTGCGCAACGTGATGATCTACTTCGACCCGGAGACCAAGACGCGCGTCGTCCGCCACGTGCTGCAGCGATTGAAGAAAGGCGGTCATCTGATCATCGGCCACTCGGAAACGCTGACCGGCATCACCGACCACATGCTAGGCGTCCACCCGACCATCTACCGCAAACCATGAGCCGCCGGCCGCCGCTCACCGGGACGCCGGAAGACACCGAGACGGTCGTGCTGCGCCCCGGTGATATCCACTTCGGCGGCGGCAATACGCGAATCTCCACCCTGCTCGGCTCCTGCGTCTCGATCACGCTCTGGCATCCGCACAAACGGATCGGCGGCATGTGCCACTACATGATGGCCGGACGCAGCCGCCCGCTTGACGGTGCCGGCCATGAACTCGACGGCCGCTACGCGACCGAAGCCTTCGCGTTCTTCCTGCTGCACATCGAACGGACCGACACCCGGCCGTCCGAGTATCAGGCCAAACTGTTCGGCGGCGCCAACATGTTCGGCGGCAAGCCGGACACCAGGTTCGACGTCGGCAAGAGCAACATCGAATTCGCGCGTCAGCTTCTCGTGTCGCACCAGATTCCGCTGGTGGCCGAGCACATCGGCGGCAGCGGCCGCCGCAAGCTGCACTTCGACCTGTGGAGCGGCAACGTCTGGCTGTCCTTCCCCGAGGGCAGCGGCGCCATGATCAGGAACGGCAATGGCTGACGCCAGACTGAGCGCCGACGCCATGATCAGCCCGGCCTTCAGCGCACCGCCGCGCGCGGGCGCACCGGTCGTCGCCATCGGCACGTCAACGGGCGGCACCCAGGCGCTCGAAGCGATTTTCACGCGGCTGCCCGGCGACGCCCCCGGCATCGTCGTCGTCCAGCACATGCCGGCGGTATTTACCGCGATGTTCGCCGAACGCCTCGACAGCCTGTGCGCCATCGAAGTCCGCGAAGCCCGCGACGGCGACCGCGTGCAGACGGGCCGCGCCCTCATCGCCCCGGGCGGCAAGCACCTGATGCTCAAGCGCATCGGCACCCGGTATGCCGTCGAGGTCGCCGAGGGGCCGCCGGTCAACCGGCACCGGCCGTCGGTGGACGTGCTCTTCCGCTCGGTCGCCAAGTTCGCCGGCGCCAACGCGCTCGGCATCATCATGACCGGCATGGGCGACGACGGCGCGCAAGGGCTCAAGGAAATGCACGACGCCGGCGCGCGCACCATCGCGCAGGACGAGGCGAGCAGCGTCGTCTTCGGAATGCCGAAAGAGGCCATCAAGCTCGGCGCAGCCGACCTCACACTACCCCTCAATCAGATCCCGGCGGCCATCGTCAACTTCGCCGGCCGCCGCGGCAAGGGAGAATCATGATGGACGTTTCCGCAGTACTCAGCGCTATCGCGGCCGACGCCGAGCGTGGCGATATCGTCTTTCCCACCCATACGGAAATCGCGCTGCGCATCGGGCGCCTGCTCGACGATCCCGATTGCGCGATCGACGCGCTCGGCAAACTGATCGCCGCCGAGCCGATCCTGGCCGCGCGCGTCATCGGGCTGGCCAACTCGGTCAGCCATAATCCCGGTGGCCACCCCGTCACGGAGCTCAGGAGCGCGATCTCGCGCCTCGGGTTTTCGGCGCTGCGCGCGCTCGCGGCGGCCGTCGTCGTGCGCCAGATGCAGGAGATGTCAACCGATGAGTCGCATCGCGCGCTGGCCGGCCGGCTCTGGGAACACACGGCCGGCGTCGCCGCGCTGGCCCGCGTCATCGCCCGCCGCGTGACGCGCCAGAATCCGGACGCGGCCTTCTTCGCCGGCATCGTGCACGAAGTCGGCAGCTTCTACCTGATCGCCCGCGCCGCCGTCTTCCCCGGGCTGCTCGACGGCGAACTCGATCCCTGGCCGGGCGACGCCGAGGCGCAGGTCGGCCGCGCCGTGCTGCGCGCACTGGAAGTTCCCGCGCACATCCTGGAAGCGCTGGAGACGATGTGGTCCGGCTATCTGGCGATGCCGCCACGTTCGCTGGGCGACACCCTGCTGCTCGCCGACCGGCTGTCGCCCGTCGAATCGCCGCTCGACGCGCTGGACGGCATGAGCCGCCGGGGCATGGCGGTCGAACTCGAACTCCTGCTGGACGACGAAACGCTGAGCGGCATCCTCGCCGAATCGGCCGCCGAAGTCGCCTCGATCAGCGCGGCGTTGAAGGCGTAAGAGCGCCGAGCCGTACGGCGTACGGCAGCCTTCGTGTCGTGACGAGAATACCGAACACGGCGGGTACGGCGAAAACACGGGAATTCATCCCGGACTCTCGCCGTGCCCGCCATGGTTATCCCCATCTTGCAACGTCCTCCGACCAGCGCGTTCCTCCTCCGTAATTCCCGCAGTTTTCTGCGGTTTCCACGGATGCACAAGGCGAACCGATTCTGAGAGCATAAGTCGTTGAACTCGTGGAAGGAAATGCTGTATGAGTACAATCATGCTGGTAAACGATTCCGCCACCATCCTGTTGAGCATCTCGAGCATTCTGAGCAAGGCCGGCTACACGGTGGAGAAGGCGGCCAATGCCGAGATCGCGCTGCGGAAGTTCAACGCCGGCGCGAAGATCAACCTCCTGATCACCGACCTCAACATGCCGGGCATGAACGGTATCGAACTGATCAAGGAAGTGCGCAAGCTGCCGGCCTACAAGTTCATGCCGATCCTCTTCCTGACCACCGAATCGCAGCAGGCGAAAAAAATGGAAGCCAAAGCGGCGGGCGCTTCGGGCTGGATTGTCAAACCGGCCACGGCGGACGAACTGCTCAACACGATCAAGCTCGTGATCAAGTAGGGAACGGACATGGACGCCACCCCGGATGCCGCTCCCGACGCCGGATCGAAGCGCGTCTTTCAGCGGACGCTGGTCGTGCTGCTCAGTGCGTCGCTGCTGATTTCCGCCGCCGTCTACCTTCTGCACGACTGGTACCACACCGACCTCACGGAATTCCTCGGGATCAGCCGTCGCGTCGCCGATACGCTCGGCACGCTCGGCATCCTGCTCGTCTTCGCGGTCGCACAACGCATGCTTTCCGCGCTCTACTTCCGCGACGCCTATTTCGGCATGCGGCAACACCTCGACGACACGCGCCCGCGCTGTCCGTCCAACAAGATCTGCAAGCGGGTCGGTGTTCCCGGACTGAGGCAGATCGAACCGTTCAGCGCGCTTGTCGTCGGCCAGTTGGACAGCGTCGCGACGCAGACCGAGAAAGCGGCCCTCGACATCACCCAACGCCTTCATACCATCGACGAAGTGGTCGCCGATCTCACCCGTTTCGTCTCCGATGCAACCAACGAATCGGCCAGCAGCGCGCTCGATTCTGAAGCCCGGATCGCCGAGAACAAGAAATTGATCGATCACCTGGAGAGTTTCATCCAGCAACGCCTGAAGGAGACACAGGACGACGCCGTCGTCAATGCCGGCGTGATCGAGAAGACGCGGCACCTGCAGACGCTGGTCGCGCTGATCCACGACGTGGCCGGCCAGACCAACCTGCTCGCGCTCAACGCGGCGATCGAAGCCGCGCGTGCCGGCGAAGCCGGGCGCGGCTTCGCCGTCGTCGCCGACGAGGTGCGCAAGCTTTCCAACCAGACCGAGATCTCGGTCAAGAAGATCGAGGACGGCATCCTAGGCGTCGCCCAGCTGATCGAGAACCAGCTCGCCGCCAAGCTGGCCAATTCCAGCGTCAACGAAGAACGGACGACGCTCGAGAAATTCGCCCAGCAGCTCAACCTGCTCGGCCGCAGCTACGAGCGGCTCTCGCACCGCGAGCAGGAGATACTGACGCAGATCGGGTCGAGCAGCGAACGCCTGAACGACATGTTCATGGAAACGATGGCCAGCGTGCAGTTCCAGGACATTACCCGGCAGCAGGTCGAACACGCGATCGACTGCGTCAGGCAGATCGACGCGCATGCGCTGGAGGTGGCGCGTCTGATCGAACACGGCGAGGAGTTCGCCGACGCCGATCCCGTCCTCCCGCCGTTGAAAGACCAGCTCGACGAAGCGTATTCCCGCTACGTCATGGACGAACAGCGCCACGTCCATCAACGGACGCTGAATCCGCACGGCGCGAGAACGACGCCGCCGACGGCGGCAAGCGCGCAACGCAAAGCCAATATCGAGCTGTTCTAGCCACAAATCCCCTTCGGAGATCTCCATGCCCTCCACCCAACTGCTCTCCCTCACGGAAGACCTGACCATCTACCACGCGCTCGAACAGAAACACCGGCTGCTCGACGCGCTGAGCGCCTCCGACGAGCTCGAACTCGACCTGATGCAGGTGAGCGAGATCGATACCGCCGGGCTGCAACTGCTCATCCTGCTCAAGAAGGAAGCGCAACGCGCCGGCAAGCATCTCTCGATCGTCGCGCACAGCCAGGCGGTGCGTTCGGTGATCGACTTCTGCAACCTCGCGGCCGAGCTCGGTGACCCGCTGGTCATCCCGGCCGCCGAATCTGTCTGATTTCTGGAGAAGAGCATGGACGAGCTGACCAGCGTCTATATCCAGGAATGCCGCGAGCAGCTGGCCGACATGGAGGCCGGTCTGCTCCGCCTGGAACAGGCGCCGGACGACCGCGACAACCTCGACGGCATCTTCCGCGCCGCGCATACCGTCAAGGGCGGCGCCGGCGTCATCGAATGCCGCTACATCGAGCATTTCACGCACGGCGTCGAGAACCTGCTCGACGCGTTGCGCAACGGCGACTTCGCGGTCACCGGCGGCATGGCCACGCTGCTGCTCGAATGTTGCGATCAGCTGGGCGACCTGATCGACGTGCTGGCCGCACAGTTGCCGGAACCGGACGCCGACGTTCAGGCGCGCGGCGACGCGCTGACCCAGCGCCTTGGCGACATCCTCGCCGCCAACCAGGAAAGCGCGGAACCCACCGCTTCCAGCCTGACGGTGCAGGACGATGACGTCGAAGTCGAAAGCTCGGGCGGCGGCGTCGTCAATACCGACAGCTGGCACCTCTCGATCCGCTTCGGTCAGAACGTGCTGCGTGGCGGCACCGACCCGCTCACCTTCATCCGCTATCTCGCCGGCCTGGGCGAGATCATCGGCATCGAGACGATCGCCGACGCCATCCCGTCCGCGCCCGACATGGACCCGGAATCGTGCTACCTCGGCTTCGAGATCCGCCTGCAGACCAAAGCGTCGAAGTCCGACATCGAGCGCGTCTTCGACTTCGTGCGCGACGACTGCGAGCTGCGCATCCTGCCGCCGCGCAGCAACGTCGCCGACTACCTGCGCCTGATCTCCGAGCTGCCCGAGGACACCATGCGTCTCGGTGAAATGCTCGTGCGCTGCGGCGCGCTGACGCAGGCGGAGATCGACGCGGGGCTGAAGGCGCAGACGGCGGCGAAAATCCCCGAGGAACAAGCGCCGCCACCGCTCGGCGAGATCCTCGTCGAAAACAAGGTCGTCCATAAGGAGATCGTCGACGCGGCGATCGCCAGGCAGGCGCAGGTCGTCGAGAAGAAGGCCAAGGACGCCCAGCTCGTGCGCGTCCATGCCGACAAGCTCGACCAGCTGATCGACCTCGTCGGCGAACTCGTCATCGCCGGCGCCTCGGCCAACCTGCTCGCGGTCAACAGCCGGCAAAGCGAACTCGTCGAAGCGACGTCGATCCTCACCCGCCTCGTCGAGAACATCCGCGACTCGGCGCTGCAGCTGCGCATGGTGCAGATCGGCGACACCTTCACCCGCTTCAACCGTGTCGTGCGCGACGTCTCCCGGGATCTCGGCAAGGAGATCGAACTCGTCATCAGCGGCGCCGAGACCGAACTCGACAAAACCGTCGTCGAGAAGATCGGCGACCCGCTCATGCACCTCGTGCGCAACTCGCTCGACCATGGCATCGAACCGGTCGCCGTGCGCCTCGAACGCGGCAAGCCGGCGTGCGGGCGCGTCTCGCTCAACGCCTACCACGACTCGGGCAACATCGTCATCGAGGTCTCCGACGACGGCGGCGGATTGAACCGCGAAAAAATCCGCGCCAAGGCCATCGAGCGCGAGCTGATCCAGCCGGGCGATCAGATCTCCGACAGCGAGATGATCAACCTCATCTTCGAGCCGGGCTTCTCGACCGTCGACGCCGTCTCCAAGCTCTCCGGCCGCGGCGTCGGCATGGACGTCGTGCGGCGCAACATCACCGCCTTGCGCGGCAGCGTCGAACGTCGCCTCGACCGAAGGCCAGGGTTCAACCTTCACCATCCGGCTGCCGCTCACGCTGGCGATCATCGACGGCTTCCTGGTCGGCGTCGAAAAGGCGGCCTACGTCATCCCGCTCGATTCGGTCGTCGAGTGCATCGAGCACAAGAACCTGGCCGGCGACCGTAATTTCCTCAACCTGCGTGGCGAGGCGCTGCCCTTCATCCGCCTGCGCGAACTGTTCGAGATCCGCGGCACCGCACCGCCGCGCGAGAGCATCGTCGTCGTCCAGTTTAGCGGCCAGCGCGCCGGCATCGTCGTCGATCAACTGATGGGCGAATTCCAGACCGTCATCAAGCCGCTCGGCCGCCTGTTCGCCAATCTGCGCGGCATCGGCGGCTCGACCATCCTCGGCAGCGGCGAGGTGGCGCTCATCCTCGACGTCGCGGCGCTCGTCGGTCTCGTGACGCGCAGCGAGGAGGAACGGTTGCTGTCGAACCGCCCCAAGCTCGTTTCTTCCGCAATATCCACAGCGCCATCGGCGACATTTTCAACGAGGTAAATCATGTTCAAGAATCTCAAAATCGGCGCCCGACTCGGTCTCGGCTTCGGCTTCGTGACCGTTCTGCTCGTGGCCATTTCGCTCCTCGCCTACACCCGGCTCAGTGCGCTGAATTCCGAAGTACACGACATGGTGAACGACAAGTTCCCGAAGACGGTCTACGCCAACGACATCATCAACCAGGTCAACGTCGCGGCTCGAGTCACCCGCAACGCGCTGCTGATCGCCGACAAGGAGGGGCAGAAGGAAGAGCTGGGCCGTATCGCCGAGGTCAGCAAGACCATTACCGACCGCCTCGACAAACTCGAAAAGACCATTGCTTCCGAAGAAGAGAAGAAGCACCTCGCGGTGGTTGTCGACACCCGCAAGGGGTACGTCACCCAACTCGGGAAGCTCATCGAACTGATCAATGCGGATAAGCGCGACGAAGCGACGGCCCTGACCTTTGGCGACATGAGAAAGGCGCAAAACGACTATCTCGACGCGGTCGGCGCACTGATTACCTTGCAGACCGAGAGGATGAAGCATTCGGGAAAACTGGCCGACGAATCGGCCAACAACGCCATCGAGCTCATCCTGATCATCTCTGCATCGGCCATCATCGTCGCCCTGGCTTTCGCCTGGTGGGTGACGCGCAGCATCACCCGCCCGGTCGGTACGGCACTGGAAGCGGCGACGCGCCTGGCTGACGGCGACCTGACGGTGAAGATCGAATCCGACAGCAAGGATGAAATCGGCCGCCTGATGAGCGCCATGCAGGCGATGATCAACAAGCTGACGCAGATCATCGGCGAGGTGCGCAACGCAGCGGACAATCTGTCCAACGCGGCCGGGCAGGTTTCGGCCACCGCGCAGTCGCTTTCGCAGTCCTCGTCCGAGCAGGCGGCGTCGGTCGAGGAGACGACGGCGTCGATGGAGCAGATGACCGCGTCGATCGCGCAGAACACCGAGAACGCCAAGGTCACCGACGGCATGGCGGCAAAGTCGGCCACGGAAGCGGCGGAAGGCGGCGCGGCGGTCAACAAGACCGTGGACGACATGAAGAGCATCGCCAGCAAGATCGGCATCATCGACGACATCGCCTACCAGACCAATCTCCTGGCGTTGAACGCGGCGATCGAGGCGGCGCGGGCCGGCGACCACGGCAAGGGTTTCGCCGTCGTCGCCGCCGAAGTGCGCAAACTTGCCGAGCGCTCGCAGGTCGCGGCGCAGGAGATCGGCGATCTGGCCTCGTCGTCGGTCAAGCAGGCCGAACGCGCCGGCGCATTGCTGACGGAAATGGTGCCGTCGATCCGCAAGACATCGAATCTCGTGCAGGAGATCGCGCTGGCGTCGTCCGAACAAAGCTCGGGCGTCGCCCAGATCAACGGCGCGATGGGCCAGCTCAACCAGGCGACGCAGCAGAACGCGTCGGCCTCGGAAGAACTCGCCGCGACCGCCGAAGAGCTCGGTTCGCAGGCCGAACAGCTGCAGCAGACGATGACCTTCTTCCGGCTCGATGAGAGCATGCATCGCGCGGCGCGCAGCGTGGCGCCGCCGGCATGGGCGGGCAGCGCGCGCTCCACGGTATCGCGCATGGCCGCCGTCCAGATCAATGAAGGCGACTTCGAGCGTTACTAGGCACCGGTCGCGGAGAAACGCAGCGATCGCCGCGTCATCCCGGCGCAGGCCGGGCCTGGATTCCGGGCTCGGCCCGGAATGACGAATTCTGAAAGGTCCATTTGATTCATCGCGACCGACCACCAGGAGCCCCATCATGGGACAAGTCGTACAAGCCAAGGGAGGTGCCGTCGCCGTCAAGGCCGACGAGGCGCCTTCGCAGTACCTCACCTTCGCGCTCGGCGGCGAAATGTTCGCCGTCGGCATCCTCAACGTGAAGGAGATCATCGAATACGGGCACCTGACCGAGATTCCGATGATGCCGGCCTTCATTCGCGGCGTGATCAACCTGCGCGGCAGCGTCGTGCCGGTGATCGATCTCGCGGCGCGCTTCGGCGGCAGGACGACCGAAGTTTCGCGCCGGACGTGCATCGTCATCGTCGAGGTGAGCGACGGCGAAATGCGCCACGACATCGGCATCATGGTTGACGCCGTCTCCGAGGTGCTCGACATTCCGGGCAGCGAGATCGAACCGCCGCCGTCGTTCGGCGCCAAGATCCGCGCCGACTTCATCTTCGGCATGGGCAAGGTGAACGGCAAGTTCGTGATCATCCTCGACATCGACAAGGTGCTGTCGGTTGACGAAATCGCGCTGCTCACCGGAACGGTGGCCGCCGCCGACCTGCCGGCCAGCGCCTAGGCCAGCGCGCTGCGAAGCGCGCCGACCAACCGACCGCGAAGCCGACCCGATGAAAAACCGCATGAACGAACCGCCTGCAACCCGTGTCGTTGGCAATGAGCGGGCTTTTTCGTTGTCCGACTCGTCGTTCACAGGCGAGGATTTTCTTCCGGCCGGAGAACCAATGAAGCAAAGAACCGGGGTGACGGCACGATGCGGTGCAGCGCCTCACACGCGAGCAGTCGAATCGGGGTCAGGCCACGTTCCATCAACGCGAGGCGCGACCGGATATCGTTGGAGAAGCACATGAAACAGGCCTCTGCCCTACCGAGCGAAGATCGCAATCCAGCGCAGCGCGCGGGCGAACGGTTGCCGCACCCGACCTTGCTGATGCCCTCGCCCGCCATTTCCTTGCCCGGCGACACGCCGCCCCTGCGGCGCCGCTCGACCGACAACGAGACGATCCTGATCATCGACGATTCGCCGGAGAATCTTGCCGTGCTCGGCGAACTGCTGCAGGGCGCCGGTTACCGTGTCAAGGTTGCCAATTCGGGCGCCACCGGGTTGCACCTCGCCGTCCAGGAGCCACGGCCCGCGCTGATCCTCCTCGACATCATGATGCCGAGCATGGACGGCCATGAAGTGCTCATGCTGCTGCGTGACAAACCGCAGACCAAGGATACGCCGGTCATCTTCCTGACCGCCCGCGACTCCGACGCCGACGAGGAGCGCGCGTTCAACGACGGTGTCGCCGACTACATCGTCAAGCCGATCAAGCCGACGGTCGTGCTGGCGCGCGTACGCAGCCAGCTGCTCGTACGCCAGGCCCGCCACTGGCTGCAGGACCAGAATCAGGCGCTCGAAGCCGAGGTCGCACGGCGCATGCGGGAGAACGAACTGATCCAGGCGGTCAGCATCCGCGCGCTGGCGCACCTCGCGGAAACCCGCGACAGCGAAACCGGCAATCACATCCAGCGCACGCAAAGCTACATCCGCCTCCTCGCCACGCGCCTCGCCAAACACCCGCGCTTTTCGGCGACGCTCGACAACAACTACATCGAATCGCTGGCGCGCTCGGCGCCGCTGCACGACATCGGCAAGGTCGGCATTCCCGACCACATCCTGTTGAAACCGGGAAAACTCAGCCCGGAAGAGTGGGAGATCATGAAGACGCACACCATTCTCGGCTTCGACGCCATCACGCTGGCCGAGCGCGACATCCGCACGTCGGTCGAGTTTCTCGCGCAGGCCAAGGAAATCGTCCGTTCGCACCACGAGCGCTGGGACGGCACCGGTTATCCGGACGGCCTGGCCGGCGACGCGATCCCCATCTCCGCCCGCCTGATGGCGATGGCCGACGTTTTCGATGCGCTCATTTCGCGGCGCGTGTACAAGGAGGCGATGCCGTTCGGTTCGGTACGCGGCATCATCGCCCAGGAACGCGGCCGTCTCTTCGATCCGGACATCGCCGACGCCTTTCTGGCCGACTGCGGTGAATTCGAGGCCATCGCCCTGCATTTCGGCATTGAAAGATGAGGATGAGCGCGGACCGGGCCGAACGCGGCACGCGCGCGGGGTCAGCACGCAACGACATCACGAGGGTGTCCCGCCCGCGGTTCCGAAGCCGGGAAGGCAGCGTTTCCTGGCGAGCGCTCCGCCATGCCGGTCTTTGGAGCCTGGCGCTCGCCATTCTCGTGCCGGCTATTCTCTACGCCGCCCTGCGCATGGCGTGGCTCGACCGGCAAGCGGTGTTCTGGAGCACACTCATCGCGCCGGCGGCGGTCCTCGCGACCATGGGCACGCTGTTCGCCCTGTCGCGACGGTGGAACAATCAGGGGCTGGACCCGCAAAGCGAACGGGCTGACGAGTTGATCGACTACTTCTTCAACCAGCCCTTCGTCGGCATGTCGATCGTCGCGCCGGGAACGCAGCGTTTCGTGAAGTTCAACGACCAAGCCTGCGTGATGACCGGTTACTCGCGCGAGGAACTGCGCGCCAAGACTTGGCGCGACATCACGCACCCCGACGACATGGATCTGACCCACAGGGAAATGCTGAGGATCAAGAACCGCGAGACCGATGCGGTCTCTTACGAGCAGCGCCTTCTGCGCAAGGACGGTTCGCTCATCCACATCAATACCGACGTGCAGTGCGTGCGCAACGCCGACGGCGAGATCGACTTCCTGCTGTGCAGCGCGCAGGACATCACGCCGCGCAAGCTGAACGAAATGGAACTCAACGTCGCGAACACCCGGCTGCGCGCCAACCAGGAGACGCTCGAGCGACAAAACGAGGAATTGCTGGCGACCAAATCGGCGCTGGAAGAGTCGCGCAGCCGCTTCTTCAATCTCCATGAGTTCTCGCCAGCAGCCTATCTTGCGCTCAACGCGGCCGGCGAGATCCTGCGCATCAACCACACCGGCGCCAGCCTGCTCGGCTACCCGCGCCACGAATACGAAGGCCGGCATTTCTCGAGTTTTCTCACCACCGACGACCTGGCCGACTGGGCGGCGTTCCTCGAACACTCGACACGGGCCAATCAGCGCGACAGTGGCGAATTCGCGTTGCGCTGCGCCGACGGCAGCCTCATCTACGTGAGCGCCGAAAGTACCTTCCAGGATCTCGAGGACGACACACCGGTGCTGCACATGACGCTGACCGAGATCACCCGGCGCCGGCAGGCCGAGATGGCGCTGCGCGCCAGCACCGAGCGCCACAAGGCCGTCGTGCAGTCGTCGAACGACGCCATCGTCAGCTCGGACAGCAAGGGCTTCATCGTCTTTTGGAATCCCTGCGCGGAGCGCATGTTCGGCTACCACGCGGCCGAGATCATCGGCCATCCGATCGACTCGCTGCTGCCGGCGCGTTACCGCGACGAACAGCGGGAGTGCCGGCAGTACGTCCTGGACGGCGGCGAATGCCAAGCGCTGAACTCGACCGTCGAGATGACGGCCCTGCACAAGGACGGCCACGAATTCGACATCGAGCTGTCATTGACCATGTGGAAGATCGCCGACGGCGTCTATTTCACCAGCACGATGCGCGACATCTCCCAACGCAAGCAGACCGAGCAGACCTTGCGCATGCTTTCCGAAGCCGTCCGCCAGAGTCCCGAAGCGGTCATCATCACCGACCTCGCCGGCGACATCGAATACGTCAACGAGGCGTTCGTCCGGAATACCGGCTTCACACGGGAAGAAACGCTCGGCCGCAACGCGTCGATGCTGTCTTCCGGCGACACCGGCACCGAGTTTTACCGCGCGATGTGGGAAACGCTGAGACGCGGCGAAGTCTGGAAAGGCGAATTCCGCAATCGCCGCAAGGACGGCAGCGTATTCATCGAATCGGCCGTGCTCGCCCCCATCCGCCAGCCGGACGGCACGGTCACGCATTACGTCGGCGTCAAAGAGGACATCACCGAGAGGCGCCAGCTCGAGGAAGAACTCGACAGGCACCGGAATCACCTCGAAACGCTGGTCGTCGAACGCACGGCGCAACTCACCGAGGCGCAGCATCAGGCCGAGACGGCGAACATCGCCAAGAGCACCTTCCTGGCCAACATGAGCCACGAGATCCGCACACCGATGAACGCCATCGTCGGCCTCACGCATCTCCTGCGCAGCGCGGACCCGACGCCCCGGCAGCTCGATCGCCTGGAAAAGATCGACGCGGCGGCGGCGCACTTGCTGGAACTGATCAAGAACATCCTCGATCTCTCCAAGATCGACGCCGGGAAGATGGAGATCGAATACGCCGACTTCACGCTGGACTCGGTAATCAGCCCGGTGCGTTCGATGATCATCGACGAGGCCCGCGAGAAACGGCTGGGCGTCATCGTCGATCTCGGCAACACGCCGGTCTGGTTGCACGGCGATCCGATGCGGCTACGTCAAGCGCTGCTCAATTTCGCGGCCAATGCCGTCAAATTCACCGAGCGCGGACAGATCATCCTGCGCACGCGCCTCGTCGAAGCGGACGAACGCGGCCTCCTGATCCGCTTCGAAGTCGAAGACACCGGTATCGGCATCGATCCGGAAAAGATGCGCGGCCTGTTCCAGCCCTTCGAACAGGCCGACCCGTCGATCACCCGCAAGTTCGGCGGCAGCGGCCTCGGATTGGCGATCACGCGCCGCCTGGCCCAGCTGATGGGCGGCGATGCCAACGTTGACAGCACGCTCACCTGCGGCAGCACCTTCTGGTATACGGCACGCCTGCAGCACGGTCGCGGCGTCATGCCGCAGATCATCGACGAGGAAGGTCTCGATCTCGAGGAAGAACTGCGCCGGCAATGTGGCGGCCTGAAGATCCTGCTGGCCGACGACGTCGAGGTCAACCTGGAAGTCGCCCAGTTGCTCCTGCACGGCGTCGGCCTGCAGGTTGACTCGGCGCGCAACGGGCGCGAAGCCCTGGACAAGGTACGCACGACGAACTACGACCTCGTGCTGATGGACATCCAGATGCCGGAGATGAACGGGCTCGACGCGACGCGCGCCATCCGGCGGATCTTCGGGCGCACCCAGACGCCCATCCTGGCCATGACCGCCAACGCCTTCGACGAGGACAGGCGCGTCTGCCTGGAAGCCGGCATGAACGACTTCGTCGCCAAGCCGGTCGATCCGAGGACGCTCTACGCGATGCTGCTCAAATGGCTCCCGCGCCCCAGCCGGGAACCCGGCGCGGCGGCCGGCAATGCCGGCGCCTCCGCCAACTACGGCAGGAATGCCGGCGGTGGCCCCACTACGCCCCGCGAACCGCTGGGCATGCGGCGGCGCCTGGAGTCCATCCCCGGGCTCGACGTTGACAACGGACTGGCGCGCGTTCGCGGCAACGAGGAAAAGTTCGGCCAGGTCATCGAACTGTTCCTCAAGGGGCATGAATTCGATCTCGAGAAGATCCACACCGCGCTCAGCCGGAACGACCTGGACGCCGCCGAGCAGCTGACGCATGCATTGAAGGGATCGGCCGGCCTGATCGGCGCCATCTTCGTTTCCGAAGCGGCGACGACGCTGTTGACGCTGATCCGGCAGAAAGCCCACATCAACGAGATCGACAAGGCCTACGTCACCTTGACGCCGCGTTTGAGCGGACTGATCGACGGTCTGCGCCACGCCCTGGCCGGCAAGGCCGCCGATTCGCCGACGGCGCCCGCCGATCGCAACCGCTTCCGGGACGTGCTGCTGCGTCTTGAAAAGCTGCTCGAAATCGGCGATATGGCCGCCTGCACGCTGGCGCGGGAGGAACGGCAGCTGCTCGAAGCGTCGCTCGGCGAAGCCGGAGCGACCATCATCGCGTCGATCCAGGTATTCGCCTTTGACCAGGCCTTGAGCGAGCTGAAGAACGCGACGGAAGACATCGCGCTGGCGGGAAACGGTTCCTGACGGCTGGTCCGAGGCCGTCACCCCACTGAACGCGACCGAAGGAAGCGCAGAGCCCGGGGTGACAAGAACCTCCGTGTTCGGCTAGTTGGCAGTCACACCAAGACACAAGGATAGCCACGTCATCCCGGCGAAAGCGACCGGAGGAAGTGCAGAGCCCGGGATCCAGCGGTGCGCCACTGGATTCCGGGTCAAGCCCGGAATGACGGATTCTGAAACGCCCATTTGATTCATCGTGACCGACTACTAGAAGTGCAGCGGCCACCCGTCGCAAGCCAATGCCGCCTCATGCACGACTTCCGACAGCGTCGGGTGCGCATGGCAGATGCGTGCCAGGTCTTCACTGGCGGCACCGAACTCCATGGCGACCACGCCTTCCGAGATCAGCTCGGACGCATTGGCGCCGACGATATGCACGCCAAGAATCCGGTCGCTCGCGGCGTCGGCGAGGATCTTCACGAATCCCGTCGTGTCGCCCATGCCGAGTGCCCGCCCGTTGGCGGCAAACGGGATCTTGCCGGCCTTGTAGGCAATGCCCGCGTCCTTGAGCTGCTGCTCGGTCTTGCCGACCCAGGCGATCTCCGGGCGGGTGTAGAGCACCCACGGGACGGTGTCGAAGTTGCAATGCCCTGACTGCCCGGCCATCAACTCGGCGACCATCACCGCCTCTTCCATCGCCTTGTGCGCCAGCATCGGACCGGAAACGACGTCGCCCACCGCCCACACACCGGGCAGGTTGGTTCGGCAGTGGTCATCGACGTCGATCCGCCCACGCTCATCGAGTTTGAGGCCGACCGCTTCGGCGTTGAGCCCTTCCGTGTTCGGGATACGGCCGACGGAGACGATCAGGCGGTCGGCGTCGAGCTTCTGCGCCTGCCCGTCCTTGTCCGTGTAGGCAACCGAAACACCTTTCTTCGCCACCTTGACCTCGCCGATCGTCACGCCCAGCTGGATGTTCAGCCCCTGCTTGCGGAAGACCTTGGCCGCTTCCTTCGCGACATCGACATCGGCCACCGCGAGGAAATCGGGCAACGCCTCCAGGATCGTCACCTCGGCACCCAGCCGGCGCCAGACGCTTCCCATCTCCAACCCGATCACGCCGGCGCCGATGATGGCGAGTCTCTTCGGCACAGCGTCGATGTCGAGCGCGCCGACGTTGTCGCAGACCAGCACGTTGTTAACGGCCACGCCGGTCAGGTGGCGCGGGCGTGATCCGGTGGCCACGATCACCTGCGCAGCCTCGATCAGTTCGTCACCCACCTTGATCTGCCAACCGCCCTCGCTTTGCGCAACGAAGCTGCCGTGCCCGTTCAGGAGCGTTATCTTGTTCTTCTTGAACAGGCCCTTGATACCGGTCGTTAACTGTTTGACGATGGCGTTCTTGCGTTCGAGCATGGTCGGCACGTCGATCTTCGGCGTCCCGACCGTGATGCCCTGCGCCGCGAATCCGTGGCCGGCTTCCTCGAACAGATGCGACGTGTGCAAGAGCGCCTTGGACGGAATGCAGCCGACGTTCAGGCAGGTGCCGCCAAGGCGCGGCTCGCCCTTGGGATCGGCGTAGGCGTTCGACTCGCAGCAGGCAACGCTGAACCCGAGTTGCGCCGCGCGGATCGCCGCAACGTAGCCGCCGGGACCGCCGCCGATGACGAGCACATCGAATTGCTTGGACATCTTGTTTTCTCCTGGCAATCAGATTCCGAGCAACAGGCGTGCCGGATCTTCCAGCGCCTCCTTCATCGTCACCAGCGCCAGCACGGCTTCGCGGCCGTCGATGATGCGGTGGTCGTACGACATCGCAAGATAGTTGATCGGGCGAATGACGATCTGGCCGTTCTCGACCACCGGGCGTTCCTTCGTCGCATGGATGCCGAGGATCGCCGATTGCGGCGGGTTGATGATCGGCGTCGACAGCATCGAACCGAACACGCCGCCATTGGAAATCGAGAACGTTCCGCCGGTCAGGTCTTCCAGCGAGAGCTTGCCGTCCTTGGCCTTTTCGCCGAACTCGCCGATCTTCTTCTCGATGTCGGCGATCGTCATCTGGTCGGCATCGCGCAGGATCGGCACGACCAGCCCGCGCGGGCTGCCGACGGCGACGCCGACGTCGATGTAGCCGTGATAGACGATGTCGTTACCGTCCACTGACGCGTTGATGATCGGGAATTTCTGCAGCGCCGCGACCGCGGCCTTGACGAAGAAGCCCATGAAACCGAGGCGCACGCCGTGCGACTTCTCGAACTTCTCACCATACTGTTTGCGCAGGGCCATCACCGGCGCCATGTTCAACTTCGTTGAAGGTGGTCAGGATGGCATTGGTCGATTGCGACTGCACCAGGCGCTCGGCGACGCGCGCGCGCAGGCGCGACATGGGAACGCGCTGCTCGGGCCGATCAGCCAGGGGAATCGGCACCGGCGGCGCCGGCACCAGGTTGAGCGGAGAAACAGGTGCCGGCGCCTGGGCCGGAGCCACGGCGACGCGGCCGGCTTCCGCCGCAACAGCAGCCGGCGTTTGCACCACCGCCGACGCGGCTAGCGCATCGGCCTTGGTCACCCGTCCACCGCGGCCGCTGCCGGCCACTTCGGAGGCGGCGATCCCTTTTTCCTCGAGAATCTTGCGCGCCGCCGGCATCGCCACGCCCGCCGCCGGAGCCGGTTTCGCCGGTGGCGCGGCTTCCTTGGGCGCAGCAGCCGGCGTTGCCTTCGGTTTTTCGGCCACTGCGGACTGCGTCACTGTCGCCACCGCCTCGGTATCGACGCGTGCAATCACTTCGCCGGCGACGACGGTAGCGCCGTTCTTCTTGACGATCTCGACCAGCACTCCCGACGCCGGCGCCGGCATCTCGAGTACGACCTTGTCGGTTTCTATGTCAATCAGGTTTTCGTCCCTGGAAACGGCCGCGCCCACTTCTTTGTGCCAGGACACGAGCGTCGCCTCGGCGACCGATTCTGACAGCTGCGGAACTTTGACATCGATGATCATGTTGACTCCGGATTAAGCTAATTTGTACGGGCCGATGTCGCCCAATGCGGACTCGATCAGCGCTTTTTGTTGTGCGTTGTGTTTGCTGTAGTAGCCGACCGCGGGCGACGGCGACGCCGGACGCGACACCAGGAGCAGACGTTGCTTGCTGTTGAACGAACGGTCGAGGTGCTGGCGCGAGGCGATCCAGTACCAGGCGCCCTGGTTGCGTGGTTCCTCCTGGCACCAGACGATCTCGGTGGCCTTCGGGTACTTCGCCATTTCCGCCTGGAAAGCCTCTTGCGGGAAGGGATACAGCTGTTCGAGCCGGGCGATGGCGATGTCGGTGATGTTCTTCTCGCGGCGCGCCGCCAGCAGTTCGTAGTAGAACCTTGCCCGAGCAGAAGATGACGCGCGTCACCTTCTTGCCGTCGATCGGATCGACTTCGCCGATCACCGGTTTGAAGCCGCCCTTGGCGATGTCGTCCATCGTCGACACGGCGTCCTTGTGGCGCAGGAGCGATTTCGGAGTGAACACGATGAGCGGTTTGCGCTGCTTGCGGATAGCCTGCCGGCGCAGCATGTGGAAGACTTGGGCCGGCGTCGAGGGCTGGCAGACTTCCATGTTCATCTCGGCGCACAGGGACATGAAGCGCTCGATACGCGCCGAAGAGTGCTCCGGCCCCTGCCCTTCGTATCCGTGCGGGAGGAAGGCGACCAGACCGCAGGCCCGGCCCCACTTCGATTCGCCCGAGGCGATGAACTGGTCGATCACCACCTGAGCACCGTTGACGAAGTCGCCGAACTGAGCCTCCCAGATGACCAGATCGTAGGGATTGGAAGTCGCATAGCCGTACTCGAACGCGAGGACCGCTTCTTCCGAGAGCACGGAGTCGAAACACTGGAACCTGGCCTGCTTGTCCTGTAGATTGGCGAGCGGGGAATACGTTCCTTCGTCCCAGTTCTCGCGATGCTGGTCGTGCAGCACGGCGTGACGGTGGAAGAAGGTGCTGCGCCCGACGTCCTCGCCGGAAATCCGGACACCGTGCCCGGAGGCGAGCAGGGTGGCGTAGGCGAGGTTCTCGCCCATGCCCCAGTCGAAGGGCAGACTGCCCTGGCCCATCAGGCGGCGGTCGTCGATGATCTTCTTCACTCGGCTGTGCAGAACAAAACTCTCGGGATACGTCGCCAGCCGCTCGGACAGCCGCCGGATTTCCTTGACCGGCACCGTCGTGTCGCAGTTGTCGATGTACTTGGCCGGCAGGAAAGGCGTCCAGTCGATGAGGATCGGGTTGGTGTAGCCGGCGATGACCGGGTTGTAGAGGAGTTCGCCGCGGTCGAGGTGGTCGCGGTAGCTCTGGATCATGTCGTCCGGTCCGTCACTCGGCAGCACGCCTTCGGCGACGAGCCGGTCGGCGTAGAGTTTCCGCGTTCCCGGATGGGCGCCGATGCGCTTGTACATCAGCGGCTGCGTCACCATCGGCTCGTCCTGCTCGTTGTGCCCCAGCTTGCGGAAGCAGACGATGTCGACGACGACGTCCTTCCTGAATTCCTGCCGGAATTCCACCGCCAGGCGCGTCACCAGGGCGACGGCCTCGGGGTCGTCGCCATTGACGTGGAAGATCGGCGCGTCGGCCATCTTGAAGATGTCGGTGCAGTAGAGCGACGAGCGCGAGTCGCGCGGGTCGGAGGTGGTGAAGCCGATCTGGTTGTTGACGACGATATGCACCGTCCCGCCCGTGCCGTAGCCACGCGTCTGGGCGAAGTTGAGCATTTCCTGGTTAACGCCCTGCCCGGCCACCGCGGCATCGCCGTGGATCAGCACGGGCAATACTTTGTCCCGGCCATTGTCGCCGCGACGGGTCTGGCGGGCATAGACGGAACCGACGACCACCGGATTGACGATCTCGAGGTGCGAGGGATTGAACGCCAGCGTGAGGTGGCACGGACCACCCGGCGTCATGACGTCGGACGAATAGCCGAGGTGGTATTTCACGTCGCCGGATGTCAGATCCTGCGCCTTCTTGCCTTCGAATTCGTCGAACAACATGGCGGGTTCCTTGCCCAGCGTGTTGACGAGCACGTTCAGGCGGCCACGGTGCGCCATGCCGACGACGATGTCGTCGCTGCCACTGCCGCCGGCAACGCGGATCAGTTCGTCGAGCGCGACGATCAGCGACTCGCCGCCTTCCAGCGAGAAGCGCTTCTGCCCGACGTAGCGGGTATGCAGGTAGCGCTCGAGCGTCTCGGCCGCCGTCAGGCGTTCGAGCAGGCGCAGCTTCTGCCCGGCGGTGTACGTTCCCTTGGTGTGAATCGGCTCGATCCGCGCCTGAATCCAGCGCCGTTCGGTGATGTTGTTGATGTACATGTACTCGACGCCAACCCAGCCGCAGTAGGTTTCCTTGAGCGCGTCGAGGATTTGTCCGAAGGTCGCCCGCTCGGGAACGCCCTTGAACGAACCGGCGTTGAACGGCGTGTTGATGTCGGCGTCGCTCAAGCCGTAGAAGGACGGCTCGAGCTCGTTCAGCTTCGGGCGCGGCTGGCGCTTCAGCGGATCGAGATTCGCCCAGCGCGCTCCCAGCGTCCGGTACGCGCTGATCATCTGCAGGACGCTGACCTGCTTCTTGTCGTCCGCCGGCCGCCGAACCGCCGCCTTGTATCCGCCGTTCTTGGCCTGTTCGGCAAAGGCGTGCACCACCGGCAGATGCGGCACGTCACGCGCGATGGTTCCCGGCAGTTGGGCGAGCTTGTCGAAGTAGTCGCGCCACTCGCCCGGAACCGACGCCGGATTGTCGAGATAGTTTTCGTAGAGCTCTTCGACGAACGGGGCATTGCCGCCAAAGAGATGAGACGTTCCAAACAATTGATTCATCATGACAGTGATCTGCGCTCAGGTTGCAATGATAGATTCGGGTGCATCGACCGACGCCACGGAGAAAACGCCTGTTTTGCCGGTACAAAAGCCAAGGGCGGCGGATAAATCCGCCGCCCCTTTTGCATCCATCAGTCTTCGCGTTGATGGATCGGAGGTACGTCGCGCATCGGTGTTCCCATATACAGCTGTCGCGGACGACCAATCTTGAACTCAGGATCGGAGATCATTTCTTCCCACTGCACCATCCAGCCGACCGTGCGGGCCAGGGCGAAAATGCAGGTGAACATCGAGGTCGGAATCCCGATCGCTTTCTGGACGATCCCTGAGTAGAAATCGACGTTCGGGTAGAGCTTCTTCTCGATGAAGTATTCGTCTTCCAATGCGATCTTCTCGAGCTCAAGCGCCAGCTTGAACAGGCGATCGTTTTGCAGGCCCAGTTCCTGCAGGACGTCGCTGCAGACCTTGCGCATGATCTTAGCGCGCGGATCGAAGTTCTTGTATACGCGATGCCCGAAGCCCATCAGCTTGAACGAGTCGTTCTTGTCCTTGGCGCGCTTGATGTATTCCGGCACACGCGACACGTCGCCGATCTCTTCGAGCATCTTGAGGCACGCTTCGTTGGCACCGCCGTGCGCCGGTCCCCACAGGCAGCCAATACCGGCGGAGATGCACGCATAGGGATTGGCGCCCGAGGAACCCGCGAGACGAACCGTAGACGTCGAGGCATTCTGTTCGTGGTCGGCATGGAGCGTGAAAATCGTGTCGAGCGCATGCACGAGCACGGGGTTTGGGACATACTCTTCACACGGCGTGCCGAACATCATGTGCATGAAGTTCGCCGTGTATCCCAGATCGTTGCGCGGATACATGAACGGCTCGCCTACCGTGTACTTGTGTGCCATCGCGACAATGGTCGGCAGCTTCGCGACGATACGATTGAAGCTGACACTACGATGCGCGGCGTCCGAGAAGTCCTCCGCTTCGTGATAGAACGCGGACAGCGCGCCGACCACGCCGACCATGACCGCCATCGGGTGCGCGTCGCGCCGGAAGCCTTGGTAGAACTTCGCCATCTGCTCGTGCACCATCGTGTGCTTCTTGATGATCGAAACGAACTCACGCTTCTGTTCGGCGTTCGGCAGATCGCCGTGTTTCAGCAGGTAGGCGACGTCGAGGAAGTTGCAATGCTGCGCGAGTTGCTCGATCGGGTAACCGCGATACAGGAGTTCGCCCTTGTCGCCGTCGATGTAGGTGATCGTCGACTGACAAGATGCCGTTAACAGGAAACCCGAGTCGTAGGTAAACAGACCCGTCTTCGCGCCCAGTGTCCGGATGTCAATGCAGTCATTCCCATGAACCGGTTTCAGTACGGGAAATTCGACGGGATCTCGCCCCTCGATCGTGAGAACGGCTTTGCGTGTGTTTGTCATAGTAATCTCCCGTTTAGGTTATTGAGCCACTGAATTGTTCAAGCCCCGACACTAGGTCTCTTCCCTTACTTTTGCCTTACGTTGCGCAGCATCACCAAGACTTCAGCCTGGATGGGATCAGCGCACGGGCGCTTCCCCATGATCATCGGCCAAAGATCGTGATCTTCCATCTCCGCCAGCACGACGAACGCGGCCGCCTGCTCCGCACTCAAGCCCGGGAATCGCGTGTCGAGAAAACTCCCCAGCAGCAAATCCATTTCCAGTAGCGCACGGTGCGTACAGCGCCAGCGCAAACGGTTCATCTCAGAAACTTCCATCAAACTGGCCTCCTGACCATCATTGCCTTGATCATTTTTTCTATTACAGGGCCAGACCAGCTTCAAGCTGCGGGAATGGCCATTTCGATATGCACAAACTGGAAAAGTTCAAGCAACCGCGAGCCGTTTCGACGCACGTCCCGTTCTCTCTCCGCCTTCAAACATCATCCAAGCTCGTTGTGATAATGGAAATACTGCGTCGAATAGAGTCCTCGTCGCCACTCGACCGGCTTGTCCGCGTACGTGAATGTCACCCGCTCGACAAGCAGCAATGGGCTGCCTTCGGAAACCTGCAATAATTCGGAACTCAAACGGTCGGCGGACACCGCGCGCAGACGCTCGTCCGCGCGGATCATGCGAACGCCGTACCGCGTCTCGAACAGGCTGTACAACGACATCCCGCCCGCTTTCAGGACATCCAGCGTGAGATCCGCAAACAAGTCTCCGGGAAGATAGATTTCGTCGAATACGGCCGGCTCGTCGCCAAATCGGAGCAAACGGCGAACGATGATGATCGGCGCCCCCGGCTCAAGCGCAAGCGTTCGCGCTACATCGGGCCCCGCCTTCGCCCGCCAGCATTCGATGGGAATGCTTTTCAGCGGTTTCAATTCACCTTCATTGGCGGCGATCCGCAAAAAGCGGAAAAAAGAACGCGGATCGTTGTGCGATGCGACGAACGTCCCTTTTCCTTGGCGACGAACCAGCAGATTCTCCGCCGCCATCTCGTCAATTGCCTTGCGAACCGTCCCCTGACTCACACCGAAGCGCACTGCGAGCTCCGACTCGCTCGGGATGATATCGCCCGGACCCCACTCGCCAGACTCCAGGCTACGCGTGATCAATGCTCTTATCTGCCGATAGAGGGGGCTGAATGTGGGTGAATGCATGGCAGATTGTTGACTCATGAGCGAGGATTCCAGCACATTTTCCAAGGTCAGTCCATAAAGAAATAACCATCATATATATAACATAAGATATGGATTCATGCGCCGCACCACAATTGACACCGGCTGCTGTTCACTCTTATCATCCTTCGTTGTTTTGCCCGGTCAGGGCGGCCGATTCCAGCGCTGATTTTTCGCTCCGCATTTCCCTCCAGCTTCTTGTTAACCCATTGTCCTTATTAGGAGTTTTTCCATGTCCAAATCCCCTGTCCGCGTAGCAGTCACCGGCGCAGCCGGCCAAATCGGCTACAGCCTGCTCTTCCGCATCGCGTCCGGCGAAATGCTCGGCAAGGACCAGCCGGTCATTCTTCAGATGCTTGACCTCCCGCAAGCGCAGAAGGCCTGCCAAGGAGTCATCATGGAACTCGACGACTGCGCCTTCCCGCTGCTCGCCGGCGTATTCGCCACGGATGATCCGAACGTCGCGTTCAAGGATGCCGATATCTGCCTGTTGGTCGGTGCCCGTCCGCGTACCGCCGGTATGGAGCGTGCCGATCTGCTGAGCGCCAACGGCGCAATCTTCACGGTCCAGGGTAAAGCCATTGCCGAAAACGCCAAGGAAGACGTCAAGGTGCTGGTGGTCGGCAACCCATGCAACACCAACGCCTACATCGCTGCTTCCGCTGCCAAGAAAGTCGGCCGCACGAATCCGGCGAACTACCATGGCATGCTTCGGCTCGACCATAATCGGGCAGCATCGCAGCTCGCCGCGAAGATTGGCCGCCCCGTGTCCACCATCACCAAACTGGCTGTCTGGGGCAACCACTCCCCGACAATGTACGCGGACTACCGCAACTGCGTTTCCAACGGCGACAACGTCAAATCGCTGATCAACGACCCCGTCTGGAACAACGACGTCTTCCTACCGACGGTTGGTAAGCGCGGCGCGGCCATCATCGAAGCCCGTGGCCTCTCGTCCGCTGCCTCGGCCGCCAACGCAGCAATCGGTCACGTACGCGACTGGGTTCTCGGCTCCGACGACTGGGTCACAATGGGTGTTCCGAGCGACGGCTCGTACGGCATCCCGGCTGGCATCGTTTATGGCTTCCCGTGCGAGTGCAAGGGCGGTTCGTACAAGATCATCCAGGGGCTGGAGATCGACGAATACTCGCGCGAAAAAATGAACAAGACGCTCAAAGAACTAACCGACGAGGCAGAAGCCGTCAAAGGCATGCTCTAAACACCGTTCAGAACCACCAAGCCGCAGCCTAGCTGCGGCTTTTTTTATCTTCATTTTTGCCTCGAGCGTAAAATTACGCTCTTCGATCATTCTGCGGATGGCCCCATGCGACACCCAAGCGACGTTCTTTTTCCCGGCGAGAAACTCTTCCCGATTCTGCCAGTAGTGGACCACTATGCAGGTTCGGAAAAGCTGATGAACAAGGCTATCCAGCTGCAAAACGACCTGGGTCCGCTGTTTGACATCACCTGCGACTGTGAGGATGGCGCACACGCCGGCGCGGAACGTGAGCACGCTGAGATGGCGGCTCAGATAATCATGAGTGAAGCCAACCGGTTCAGTCGCGTTGGTGCTCGTATTCACGACATCACGCACCCTTACTGGCAGCAAGACCTTGACATTCTGGTTACCATAGCCGGCACTCGCCTCCCCTTCATCACCCTGCCCAAACCACGGGGCGTCGAGGACGTTCGTACCCAGATTTCGGCATTGCGCGCAGCCGAGGCGAAAGTGGGGCTGAAACACCAGATTCCCGTCCATGTGCTGATCGAGACTTTCGGCGCCTTGCGTGAAGCCTGGGAAATCGCCGCGTTATCGAGCGTGGAGTCACTCGACTTCGGATTAATGGATTTCGTTTCCGGACACCACGGAGCCGTACCTGGCTCTGCCATGAAGAGTCCAGGGCAATTCGAGCATCCGCTCGTTATCCGGGCCAAATGCGAGATTGCGAATGCTGCGCTCGCCAACGGTGTCGTACCGACTCACAACGTAACGACAGAACTCAAGAACGTTGAGACGATCCGTAATGATGCCCTGCGGGCACGCAACGAATTCGGCTATCTCAGGATGTGGAGTATCCATCCGAACCAGGTCATGCCAATCATCGAAGCAATGCGGCCTGACTTCTCAGAGGTCGAGGTTGCCACGGAAATCCTGATCGCCGCGCAGAACAAGGACTGGGCGCCCATCGCTCACCAAGGGCGACTCCATGATCGCGCGTCTTATCGATACTACTGGGAATTGCTGGCAAGAGGCCAAGCAACCGGCATGAGCCTTCCACCTGAAGCCGCAGGACGCTTTTTTGGATAGTTCGACGGCAACCGTTCCCTGACCCGGGTGTTACTGAAATTTCTCGACGAACGGCACTGAACACGGACTCCACCCCTCACAACCAGATCGTTTCGCCGGATCTCAAAGCAACTAAGTTGCTCAAGCTCACGCAATGAAAGATTGATCAAGAGGAGATGCCGAGTTACGCATCCGATGAGGTGTCACGCAAAGCGCTGCGCAATTTGGCGCGTTCTCTCAAAAAAAACAGGCGGCTGGTACGATAGCACCAGCCGCCTGTCTTTTCGTTTCGCGAAAGCGCGTGTGTTTTCGTCCTATGCTCTATAGCGACCGCAGCAGCGAAAAAGCGCAAAGCGACATCAGCGTTTGCGGGAACATTCCAATCAACGCTATCGCCAAGCCATTGGCCGACATTAGCACCTTCACGTCCATCGTCGTTTCAATGCGCGAAGCCGAAGCATGTGCCGGCGGTTGATCAAAGTACATCACCTTTACGACACGCAGGTAGTAGTACGCGCCGACCAACGAGAAGAAAACGGCGGCAATCGCAAGCCAGAGATGGCCGGCAGCGACAACAGCCTGGAGCACGGAGAATTTTGCAAAGAATCCCACGAAGAAGGGCACGCCCGCCATCGAGAACATCATCATCATCATCATCGCTGCGAACCACGAACTGCGCTTGTTCAATCCGGCAAAATCGCTGATCTCATCGGACTCGAACCCGGCTTTCGCCAACAGCATGATCATGCCGAATGTACCGGCACTAGTGAGTACGTAGGTGATGACATAGAACATCGACGAACTGTAAGCGTTCAGCGCGTAACGCGCGTCCCCATCGACGACTCCAACCGCCAATCCAAGCAGCATGAAACCCATATGTGAGATCGCCGAATACGCAAGCATGCGCTTGAGATTCGTTTGCGCTATTGCGCCGAAATTACCGATCGCCATGGAAAGCACCGAAAGAATGAGCAGCATCATCTGCCAATCCTTCGAAACCACGATCAAACCGCTCACCAACATCCGGATCACGATCGCAAACGCAGCCAGCTTCGGCGCGCTTCCGATGAAAATCGTCACGGCAGTCGGAGCACCGTGATAGACATCCGGAATCCACATGTGGAATGGTACGACACCAAGTTTGAATGCGATCCCGGACACCAGGAAGACCACGCCGAATACGAGAATCGTCTTGTTGCCTTCTCCTGAGAACAGGCGCTCTGCAACGGTGGAAATCTGAAGCGAGCCCGTAGCACCGTAAATCATCGACATCCCGTAAAGAAGCAGGCCGGACGCAAGCGCTCCAAGCACGAAATACTTCATTGCCGCCTCGGTCGCCGTCGCCGAATCCCGGTTCAAAGCGACCATGGCATATAGCGACAATGAAAGCAGTTCTATACCGATATACACGCTCAAGAAATGATTCGCGGAGATCATCACCATCATCCCCAACGTCGCGAATAGCGTCAGGGAATAAAACTCACCTCGGGCCATCTGCGGGCGAGCAAGCACATAACTGCGAGAATAGAAGAGAACGACGATAACGGTCAGATCAACGAGAAGCTTCAACAAATCCGACAACAGATCGCCAACGAACATGTTGCTGAAAGTGTAAAGCACTTGACCGCTGCTCGTTGAAAACGTGACTACTGCCGCGCCAACCAGCGCAATCAAAGTCAAAACGAACGTCAAAGTACGCTTTTTATCTCTGACAAAAACGTCTGCGATTAGAACAAGGCAAGCCATCATCAAGATGAAAATCTCTGCGCTGGCAAGGCGAAGATCAGGCGGAACAAACTGCATTTCGGCAAGCGTCATAGCGGATACCAATTATAGGATCTTGCTTACGGCCACGTGACGCATCAATTCGTTCACCGAACTATGCATCACCTCCGTGAATGGGTGAGGATAGAGCCCCATACCGAGGGCACAGATGGCGAGCAACGCCAACACCAAGAATTCGCGCGCACTGACGTCGGAGAGTTCAGCAACGTGATGATTTTTCACTGCGCCGAACACAACTCGCTTGTACATCCAAAGAGTATAGGCCGCGCCAACAATCATCGTTGTCGCCGCGATGAAAGCAATCCAAAAGTTGTACTTCACAGCAGCGAGAATAACCATGAATTCGCCGACAAACCCTGAGGTAGCCGGCAATCCAGCATTGGCCATCGCGAAAAGCATGAAGAAAGCGGCAAACTTAGGCATCGTATTGACGACACCGCCGTAGTCCGCAATCTGTCTCGAGTGAACGCGGTCGTACATTACGCCGATGCAATAGAACATCGCTCCCGCGATAAAACCGTGCGAGACCATTTGAACGAGCGCCCCCTCGATTCCCAGCGCGCTGAGCATGAAAAAGCCGAGTGTTACGAATCCCATGTGCGCGATCGACGAATATGCGACGAGCTTTTTCATGTCGACCTGAACGAGCGCCACCAAACCGATATATACGATCGCAATCAAAGACAAGCCGATGATCCAGCCTGACAGTTCCTGCGACGCATCGGGCGCAATCGGGAGTGAGAAGCGCAGGAAGCCATAAGCACCGAGTTTCAACGCAATGGCGGCCAAAACAATCGAGCCACCGGTCGGCGCTTCAACGTGTGCGTCGGGCAGCCAAGTATGCACAGGCCACATAGGAACCTTGACCGCAAAGGCCGCAAGAAAAGCCAAGAAAATCCAAATCTGGGGAACTCTACCAATCGACAACTGATGCCAGTCCAGAATCGAAAAGCTCCCGCCTGACTGTACAAAGAGGTAAATCATTGCGATCAGGAAAAGCAATGATCCCATCAAGGTGAACAAGAAAAACTTGAACGCGGCATACACCCGATTCGGCCCACCCCAAACACCAATAATCAAATATAGAGGGATTAGCGATGCTTCAAAAAATATGTAGAACAGCATACCGTCGAGCGACGAAAAAATACCGTTCAACAGACCGGACATGATGAGAAAGCCGGCATTATATTGGGCTACCTTGCTGTCAATGACTTTCCATCCAGCCAAGATCACGATAACCGTGATGAAACTATTCAAAATGACAAACAACATCGAGATGCCATCGACACCCAGATGGTAATTAATATTGAATCTCGGAATCCAGGCTAGTAGCTCCACAAACTGCATCGATGGAGTGGTCAGATTAAACCGCGTGTACAGCGGTATTGTGACCAATAATCCTACGATGCTACCCGCCAACGCGAGCATTTTAGCCAGAGGGGCATTGCGGTCCGATCCCGTTGCCAGAACTACGAGTCCCGAGAGAATCGGAACCCAAATGGCTAGTGAAAGAAGTGGCAGTCCTGACATATTGTTCCCAGTTCTTGTAATTCAGTTCAGGCGCGCCAAAGCCAGATCGAAAGAAGCGCGCATACACCAAAAATCATTGTAAAGGCGTAATGGTAAATATGTCCCGACTGGAAGAAGCGGGCAAGCATCGATATACCGGCAACCACGCGAACCGCTCCGCCAACGATCAGTCCATCAATAACTCCGGTATCGCCGCCTTTCCAAAGCCCTCGGCCTATGAGGCGAGCCCCGCCCGCGAGCACTGCTTCGTTGAATCTATCGAAGTAATACTTGTTTTCGAGGATCTCATATACAGGACCAGCCGCCGCTTTGATCGCCGCGGGGATATCTGGGCGTTTCAGGTAGAAAAACCATGACAACACGACTCCAGAAAGTGCGAGCCAGAAAACCGGGGTCTGGATCGAATGGAGAGCCATGGCGGTTGCCCCGTGGAACTCATGCGCCAGTTCTTCCAATACCGGATGAGCTTCCGCATTGATATGGATAGCGCCCTTGAAAAATTCTCCAAAGAGCATCGGTTCGATTGCAACGTATCCAATCACAACCGACGGAATTGCGAGCAATACGAGCGGCAGGGTAACTACCCATGGAGTCTCATGCGGCTTCTGCCCTGGCTTCAGGCCATGATGTTCGTGGGAATCATCCTGATGGTCATCGTGTCGCTCTTCCCCACCATGCTTGGCATGCGCTCCGTGGAGTATGCCGGCGAGAGGCTTTCCGAAGCGCTCCTCACCATGAAAAACCAGGAAGTACATTCTGAACGAATAGAAAGCAGTGATGAACACTCCGGCCATTACAGAGAAATACGCAAATCCCGAGCCCGTGACATGAGATAGCGCGACGGCTTCAATGATCGTGTCTTTGGAATAAAAGCCTGCAAAAAAAGGCGTGCCGATTAGGGCAAGCGAACCGATCAACGAAGTCAACCAGGTGATTGGCATGTACTTCCGCAGCCCCCCCATATTGCGAATATCTTGATCGTGATGCATTCCGATGATGACCGAGCCCGCTCCAAGGAAAAGCAAAGCCTTAAAAAACGCATGTGTCATCAAATGGAAGATTGCCACGGAATAGGCTGAGGCCCCGAGTGCAACGGTCATGTAGCCGAGTTGCGAGAGCGTCGAGTACGCGACAACACGCTTGATATCGTTTTGGATGACGCCAAGGAAGCCCATAAATAACGCAGTAATCGAACCGACGATGATCACAAACGACAGTGCGGTATCCGAGAGCTCGAAAAGCGGCGACATGCGTGCCACCATGAATATGCCCGCAGTGACCATCGTGGCAGCGTGAATCAGAGCTGAAATCGGCGTCGGGCCTTCCATTGAATCCGGAAGCCACACGTGCAGAGGCACTTGCGCCGATTTACCCATCGCACCAATGAAAAGTAGGATACACGTGGCACTCATCAAGGATACCGTACCCCATCCATACGTAGGAAAGAGGGTTAACGTAGCATCAGCCAGAGTTGGCGCCTGATCGAATACTGTCTTGTAGTCTAAAGACCCGAAGTTGGCCAAAACCAAGCCAATACCGAGGATGAACCCAAAATCACCGACCCGATTGACGAGAAAGGCCTTCATGTTTGCAACTATCGCGGTCGGTCTTGTATACCAAAAGCCGATAAGCAGATACGACACCAAACCCACGGCTTCCCAACCAAAAAACAGCTGCATGAAGTTGTTGCTCATCACCAGCATGAGCATCGCGAACGTGAACAAAGCGATATAACTGAAGAAGCGGTTATAGCCGGGATCATCGTGCATATAGCCGATCGTGTAGATGTGGACCATCAGCGACACAAAAGTCACGACCAACATCATCGTTACGGTCAATTGATCAATGAGGAAACCAACTTCAAAGCGATAATTACCTGAAGTCAACCACTGATAAACCGGACCGTTAAACGTATTTCCAGCCCTCACATCATTGAAAATCACCACGGACAGAATGAACGCAATTGCCACTCCAGCAATGGTTGAGGTATGTGCGAGCCAACGGGGAATCAGTCTACAAAAAAGACCCGCGACAGCTGCGCCAGCGAGAGGTGCCAGCGGTACAGCCAAATAGAGGTTTTGCATTTCCATGTTAGCCCTTCAAGCTGTCCAGGTCATCCACGTGAATGGTTTTGAGGTTACGGAACAGCACAACCAGAATAGCTAACCCGATAGCTGACTCTGCAGCAGCAACCGTCAATATGAAGAAAACGAATATCTGCCCGGCAAGATCCTGAAGGTAGTGCGAGAAGGCGATGAAGTTCATATTCACCGAAAGCAACATCAGTTCAATCGACATCAGGATGATGATCAGATTTTTCCGATTAAGAAAAATACCAACAATGCTGATCGCAAACAGAACAGCGCCGAGTATCAAAAAGTGGGACAGTGTTAGCAAAATGCCTCCCTGGTGACTTCCACTATAGGTTCGGGCAACCGACAACCCTACGACCTACACTACCTAAACGTTGTGTATCCTAATAAATACGCCGAATGCGGCTAGCTGAAAAGCCTACTCAATCGTTATTCTCTGTCGGCATTTTCAGCACCCGTACGCGGTCTACCGCCTTGACAAATACCTGTTGCGACGGACTAACCGACTTGCTTTTTCTCTTTCCACGAAGCGTCAAAGAGACGGCGGCCACGATACCGACCAGAAGAATGACGGATGCCAACTCAAACGGATATACATATTCAGTGAACAGCAAACGTCCAACCGCTTGCACGTTGCTGTAATCCGAAGCCGCTTGCGGGACATCTTTCTCAAACCAATTGAAATAGCTCCCGCCAAGTACGAGTCCCATCTCGGCCACCATAAGAAGCGCGACAATGGAACCCAACGGCAAATAACTCCAGAATCCTTCGCGTAACCTATCCAGATTGATATCAAGAAGCATTACGACAAACAGGAAAAGTACCATCACCGCACCGACATATACGAGTATCAGTGCGATTGCAAGAAATTCTGCCTGCAGCAGAATCCAGACTCCACTAGCGCTGAAAAAGGCCAGCACCAAGTGAAGCGTTGCATGAACAGGGTTACGCAGAGTAACGACCCGCAACGCTGAATACACCAAAACCGCGGAGAGAAAGTAAAAAACGAACGTCTTGAATTCCATCTTGTCAGCGCCTGTTAGCGATACTTCGAATCAAGTTCACGGTCTTCAGCGATCTGTGCCTCGTATCGCTCGCCATTCGCCAGCAACATCGGTTTCGTGTAGTAAAGATCACCGCGCTTTTCCCCGTGATACTCATACACGCGGGTTTCCACAATCGCGTCAACCGGACAGGCTTCTTCGCAAAAGCCACAGAATATGCACTTGTTAAAATCGATATCGTATCGCGTCGTGCGTCGTGACCCATCGTCACGCTGAGCCGATTCAATCACAATCGCCATTGCCGGACACACCGCTTCGCAGAGTTTGCACGCAATACAGCGCTCCTCCCCATTTGGATAGCGCCTGAGCGCATGCAATCCTCTGAAACGGAAACTCTGCGGCGTCTTTTCCTCTGGATACTGAACAGTGATCTTTCGAGCGAACATATGCCGGCCGGTCACTGACATACCCTTGAACAACTCCCTGAGGAGGAGGCTGTTAAAGATCTCTTTCATCGAACCCATTGGTACTAGCCTCTCACTTCCAGATATTCCACGGTGACATCATCCAGCACCCGACAAAGAGGAGCCAAACAAGACACACTGGGATGAAGACTTTCCAGCCAAGACGCATGATCTGGTCGTAGCGATAGCGCGGGAAGGTTGCACGTATCCAAAAAAAGAAAAATATGATGGAAGAAATCTTGGCGAACAGCCAAAAGGCACTGTCCGGCAAGAAACCGACCGGCGACAGCCAACCACCAAGGAACACGAGAGACACCATGGTGGAACACAGAATCATGGCCGAGTATTCTGCAAGTTGGAAAACCGCAAAAGCCATACCCGAATACTCGACGTGATACCCAACGATTTCCGATTCGCCTTCAGCCATGTCGAATGGCGCCCGGTTTGTTTCCGCGACGATCGAAACCATATAAACGACAAACATTGGCAGTAGCGCAAGCCAATTCCAGGAGAGGAAACCCAGCCCCATCTCCGCAAACCGCCCCTGCCCCTGTGCCTTGACGATATCGATCAGATTGAGACTATTCGAAACCATGAGTACCACGACCAACGCGAGGCCCATTGCCACTTCATAGGAAACCATCTGTGCCGCAGAACGCATTCCACCAAGAAATGCGTACTTGGAATTCGATGCCCATCCAGCGAGGACGATCCCATAAACGCCTATTGAAGTGACGCCCATGATAAACAGCAGACTGGCGTTAACATTTGCCAGAACGAGCACATCGTTGAAGGGAATCACTGCCCATGCGACAAGAGCCGGGGCGAAAGCAAAAACAGGCGCCAAAAGAAAAACGGACTTGTCGGCACCGGAGGGTATCGTCACCTCTTTCAGCATCAATTTCAGCCCGTCCGCGATCGGCTGAATCAATCCCCAAGGTCCTACTCGGTTCGGACCGATACGCACCTGTATCCATCCGATCACCTTACGTTCCCAGAACGTCGCATAAGCAACCGCCAAGAGCAACGGCGCGATGATCAGAACAACCTTGATCAAGGTCCAAACCAAAGTCAAAACATTCTGCCAGTTCGACCCAAAGACATCTTGGCCGAGTTGCATCAACCCGTTGAAGTACGGAAGCAAGAAGGCGGGCAACAACTGCTGCATCGTCTCAACCATCATGCACGCTCCAAGGAAATCACACCGAACATTTCGCCGAGGGGCGCCGTCAATGCATGACCCGCCGCAACCCGTACGCACCCGGCTGGGACCGTCTGATCGATTTCGACAGTCAGAATCGCCTCTCCTCCATTCTGTGACACGCGAACCGACGTACCCTCGCTGACTTCCAAGGCCGCCATCGTGCCTTTTGCCATCCGTACGGTCGGCAACGCAGAATCCTTGGTCATCTGCAATGAATCAGATCTCCGTACAAGCAAATCTGTGGCATAAATCGGCACCTGAGCGATACGCTCAAACCCACCTTGTGTGTCGGTCTTAGTCAACGACAAGGGTGATTCATCAATAGCGTTATCCAACCCTCCAGCAAAAGCGCCATCATTCGGAAGAGCCTCGTTCCTGATCTGTTCACTCGATTCATAGTCGAATCCGGAGAGCCCCAAAAGATTCGCGATGACTCGCAAAACTTTCCAAGCCGGACGAGTATCGCCCAGAGGTCTCACGACGCCACCAAAACTCTGAATTCGCCCTTCAGCATTTACGAAAGTTCCTGATGTCTCAGTGAATGGAGACGTCGGCAGTACCACGTCCGCATAATCGAACGCCGTCTGGTGCTTGAATGGAGACATCAATACAACCAATGAAGCTTGCTTAAGCGCCTGCACCGCAAGCTGTGGATTGTGGCAATCCATCTCAGGTTCTAATCCGAGCAAAACATACGCCTTGCGCGGCTGCGCGAACATCTCGTACGCATTCAGCCCTGTCGGCAATGCCTTCGCCAGGTAACCACCAACCTCATTCGCCGCTCCAGTGATAAAACCGTAAGGAGCACTCAGCAGGTTGGAAAGTACGGCCGCCAGACTATGAAGCAGCGACGCTTGAGGATGTTGCTCCGCAACATTGCCCAAGAAGATCGCCGGGCGCGCCCCTTTGACCAGGCTTTCCGCAATCGAAACACTCTTCGCACAAGATTCGACCGGCTCCAATCCAATAGGAATTGCTGCACCTTTGATGCTCGCCACCGCTTTGACGATGCGCGCCAGAGCAACAACCAACTCGGACGGAGGCACCGCCACTTGCGCGTAAAGGTCAATCAAAGGATCGTCAGAAGAAACCGAAAGCAAACTTACTTTTCCGCCCTTCTTGGCGAGTTTGACGAAGACGCAGAGCAAAAAGCGGGTGGTCTTTACGCAGGAAACTACCAACCACCAAGACTGCATCCAGGCTCTTGATATCCGATAGTTTCAACCCCAACCACGGCGCACCACTCAATCTCGTGTCGGTGGAGAAATCACGACGGCGAGGCCGGAAATCCACGTTTCCAGAGCCAATACCAGCCATGAGTTTCTTCAGAAGATACAATTCTTCCAGCGTTGAATTAGGCGCTGCCAATGCAGCAATCGCTTCGGGGAAATGCGTCTTTGCGACGTCTTTCAATGCATGACAGGCGTAATCAAGCGCCACATTCCATTCGACCTCCCTAAGCTCGCCGTCAACGCGAACCATCGGCTTGGTCACACGCTCCGCAGAGTTCAGCGCCTCATAGGAGAAACGATCTCGATCCGAAATCCAGCACTCGTTAACTTCTTCATTTTCGCGAGGGAGCACCCTCATCACCTTGCCATTCTTTACCTGAACGGTCAGATTGGACCCGAGACTGTCGTGCGGGCTAACCGACTTGCGACGCGACAACTCCCAACTACGGGCGGAATAGCGGAACGGCTTTGAGGTCAATGCGCCGACCGGACACAAGTCAATCATATTGCCGGACAACTCGGAATCGATCGTACGTCCGACAAACGTCTGAATTTCAGAGTGCATGTTCCGGTTGGCCATACCCAACTCCATCACTCCGGCGATCTCTTGCCCGAACCGAACACAACGGGTGCAATGGATGCAACGCGACATTTCCTGCATCGAAATGAGTGGCCCGACGTTTTTCTGAAACACGACGCGCTTCGCTTCCTTGAAGCGTGACACATTTCCGCCATAACCGACCGCCAAGTCTTGCAGTTGGCATTCACCACCCTGATCGCAAATCGGACAATCAAGTGGATGATTGATCAGCAAGAACTCCATCACACCTTTTTGCGCTGCCACAGCCAAGTCGGAGTGCGTGAAAACTTTCATCCCCGCCGTCACCGGGGTCGCGCAAGCCGGTAAAGGCTTAGGCGCTTTCTCGACCTGAACCAAGCACATCCGGCAGTTGGCAGAGATTGACAGTTTCTTGTGGTAGCAGAAATGTGGAATGTATGCCCCAGCGAGCTGAGCAGCATCCATGATGGTACTACCGGCAGGCACTTGTACCTGCTTACCGTCGATTTCGATGTCTAGCATAACGCTACCTTAGATCGATGCCTTGAAGAAGCTGCTTCCTTTGCGCTGTAGTTCAGGCGGAACAAAGCACTTCTTGTGTTCAATGTGATAAGCGAATTCGTCACGGAAATGCTTGACAAAGCTTTGTACCGGCATCGACGCAGCGTCACCCAAGGCACAAATCGTACGCCCCATGATGTTCGACGTGACGCTCCCCAGCAAATCAAGGTCTTCGGAACGCCCCAAGCCGTTTTCTATCCGGTGAACGATCTTATACAGCCAATTGGTACCTTCACGACATGGCGTGCACTGACCACACGATTCTTCGTAGTAGAAGAAAGAAAGACGGTCGAGCGCCTTCACCATGCACGTACTTTCATCCATCACGATGACGGCACCAGAACCAAGCATCGAACCTGCCTTGCTGATCGAATCGTAGTCCATCGTACAGTCCATGATGATGTCACCAGGCAACACTGGCGAGGACGAACCACCGGGAATACAAGCTTTCAGCTTTCGACCTCCGCGCATACCTCCCGCCATTTCAAGCAGAGTCGAGAATGGTGTGCCCAACGGGATCTCATAGTTACCCGGCTTGTTCACATGGCCTGAGACGGAGAAGAGTTTGGTTCCACCATTGTTGGCTTTGCCTGCCTCCAGATATGCGTCCGCCCCCGCATTCAATACAAACGGAACCGCGGCGAAAGTTTCGGTGTTATTGATCGTTGTCGGTTTGCCGAACAAACCAAAACTTGCGGGGAACGGCGGTTTGAAGCGAGGCTGGCCTTTCTTTCCTTCAATTGACTCAAGCAACGCAGTTTCTTCGCCACAAATATAAGCGCCATATCCATGGTGTGCGAATAACTCGAAATCCAATCCGGAGCCTAGAATGTTCTTCCCGAGCAAACCGGCCTTGCGCGCTTCCTCCAGAGCGTCTTCAAAACGCTCATAGACCTCCCAAACCTCACCGTGGATATAGTTGTAACCCCGAGACGCTCCCATCGCATAAGCAGCGATTGTCATTCCTTCGATCACGGAATGCGGATTGAGCAAAAGGATATCCCGATCCTTGAACGTTCCGGGCTCTCCCTCATCCGAGTTGCACACCACATACTTGTCACCGGCGAACGAGCGCGGCATGAAACTCCATTTCAAGCCTGTCGGAAATCCGGCGCCGCCACGCCCACGCAAAACTGATTTCTTGACTTCGTTAATGACGTCTTCTTGTGGCGTTTTGTTCGCCAGTATTTTTCTCAGAGCCGAATAACCGCCTCGCTTGAGGTATTCGTCCAGACGCCAAGCATTATCTCCCTCCAAGCCGACTGTAAGCATCGGTTTGATCGCACCGAGAATCGCCATTATTCGAGCTCCGCCAGCAATTTGTCGATCTGCTCCGGTTGCATGCAACTGCACATCCGACGGTTATTGACCAACATTACCGGCGCATCACCGCAAGCCCCCATGCACTCACCTTCTTTCAGGGTGATCCTGCCGTCAGGCGTGGTTTCATTGAAACCTATGCCAAGCTTGTGCTTCAGATACTCGCCGGCATCTACCCCCCCCGAGAGCATACACGGCAGATTCGTGCAAACTGTCAGCTTGTACTTCCCAACCGGCTTCAAGTCGTACATGTTGTAGAAACTTGCCACTTCGTAAGCGGCCATCGGCGCCATGCCCAAATAGTTCGCCACAAACTCAATCGCCTCACTCGGCAACCATCCGAGTTCCTCTTGCGCTATGGCAAGAGCCGCCATGACAGCAGACTGCTTTTGATCGTGAGGGTACTTATCAACCTCACGATCGATCCTGCTTAGGGATTCGGTGTTTAACATTAGCGGTCAATCTCACCAAAAACGATGTCGATCGTGCCGACCATCGTCACCACGTCGGCAATCATATGGCCACGGGTCAGTTCATCCATCGCCGACAAATGAACATATCCCGGAGAGCGAATCTTCAATCGATACGGCTTATTCGCGCCATCGGAAACGGCGTAAATACCAAACTCGCCCTTCGGATGTTCAACGGCAGAATAAACCTGGCCTTCGGGCACATGAATACCTTCCGAGCACAGCTTGAAGTGATGGATCAACTCTTCCATGTTCGCCTTCATACTCGCGCGCGATGGCGATGCCACCTTGTGGTTATCCGTTATCACCGGACCTGGATTGGCGCGCAGCCAGTCAATACATTGTTTGATGATCTTGTTCGACTGCCGCATTTCTTCGACACGAACCAAGTAACGGTCATAGCAATCGCCCGTCACGCCAACAGGAATGTCGAAATCGAGCCGGTCGTAAACTTCGTACGGTTGCTTCTTGCGCAAATCCCAAGCAATGCCAGAACCGCGAAGCATTGGCCCGGTAAACCCGAGTTGCATAGCGCGCTCCGGAGTGACGATTCCGACATTGACCAAGCGCTGCTTCCAGATCCGATTGTCGGTCAGCAGCGTTTCGTAGTCATCGACGACACCTGGGAAACGTCCGACGAAATCGTCCAGAAAATCGAGGAGCGAACCGCTACGCGCTTCGTTGAGCTTCTTCAGTTTCGCCCCATTTTTCCATTTCGACTCTTTGTATTGAGGCATGGTATCCGGCAAATCCCGATATACACCTCCCGGACGATAGTAAGCTGCGTGCCAGCGCGAACCTGAAACGGCTTCGTAGCAATCGACCAAGTCCTCACGCTCGCGCATCGCATAGAGCATCATGGTCATTGCGCCAACATCGAGCCCGTGTGCGCCAATCCACAACAGATGGTTCAGAATTCGCGTGACCTCATCGAACATCACCCGGATATACTGCGCGCGGATAGGAACTTCCACACCGAGCAACTGCTCTATGGCCATGCAGTAGGCGTGTTCGTTGCACATCATCGACATGTAGTCGAGGCGATCCATATACGGAACGGACTGGACCCATGTCTTTGTCTCGGCGAGTTTTTCTGTTGCGCGGTGCAACATTCCAATGTGCGGATCCGCTCTCTGAACCACCTCGCCATCCAACTCGAGTACCATCCGCAACACACCATGCGCTGCGGGGTGTTGCGGTCCGAAGTTCAGCGTGTAATTCTGAATATCAGGCATTTTCAACGTCCCCGTAATTCTCTTCCCGCACGATACGCGGCGTGACCTCACGCGGTTCCACGGTCACAGGCTGATAAACGACGCGCTGCTGATCCGGGTCATACCGCATCTCGACATAACCATAGATCGGAAAGTCTTTTCGAAACGGGTATCCGACGAAGCCATAGTCGGTAAGAATACGTCTCAGGTCGGCATGCCCGGGGAATACGATACCGTAGAGATCAAACGCCTCGCGCTCAAACCAGTTTGCCGAGTTCCAAATCGAGACAATAGAAGGAACAGAGGGAAAAGTATCGTCTGGAGCAAAGCAGCGTACACGAATGCGCCAATTGTTTGCGATCGACACCAGATGACTCACGACGGCAAAACGTTTTCCGTTCCAATCGCCTTCTTTGTACGTCAGATAGTCAACGCCGCAGAGATCCATCAACTCTTCGAATCGCAACTCGGGCTCATCGCGTAACGCGGTCATTACCTCGATATAGTCGGACACCGCGACATCAATCGTTACTTCGCCCAATGCGACCTGACGCAACGCAATGCGATTCCCGATATGCTTTTGCAGATTCAAACTAAGCAGCTCAAGCTTGGCGGACATGACTAACTCTCGGAATGGTTAACGGGCAATGGTGTTCGTACGGCGAATCTTGTTCTGCAATTGAATCAGCCCGTAAATAAGCGCCTCGGCCGTAGGAGGACAGCCAGGCACGTAGATATCAACCGGTACGATACGATCACACCCGCGCACCACAGAATAGGCGTAGTGGTAATAGCCGCCGCCGTTGGCACAGGACCCCATGGAGATCACCCAACGCGGTTCAGCCATCTGGTCATAAACCTTGCGCAATGCCGGCGCCATCTTATTGGTTAGCGTACCCGCAACAATCATCACGTCGGATTGACGAGGACTCGGCCGAAAAACGATTCCGAAGCGGTCCAAATCGTAACGCGAACATCCCGCATGGATCATCTCGATTGCGCAGCACGCCAAGCCAAAACTCATCGGCCACATCGAACCCGTACGAACATAGTTGATCAACTTGTCCGCAGTTGTCGTGACAAAACCTTCCTGGAGAATACCTTCAATTCCCATCGCTCACTCCCAATCCAACGCGCCCTTGGCCCAAGCGTAAGCGTAACCGACAATCAGAATCGCTATAAAAACAATCATCTCGATGAAACCGAACATCTTGACTGAATCGGTTTTTACGATTTCCCCAAAGATTGTCGCCCAAGGCACAAGAAATGCGACTTCGAGATCAAACAGGATAAACAGGATCGAGATAAGGTAATAGCGCACATCAAACTTCATGCGCGCATCCTCGAACGCTTCAAAGCCGCACTCATACGGCGACAGCTTCTCGCTATCAGGCCTATGCGGCGCAAGCACCATCCCGGTAATCACGGGCGCTATACCAAACACGAGGCCCACCAAGACAAATACAAACACCGGGAAGTAGTTTTCAAGCATGATTTGCCACGCTGTCACTATTATTCAGAAGAGAGCCACCGCACCAAAGGATGGCTCAACTTGGTGCCGACGATGAGACTCGAACTCATACGACCGAAGTCACTACCCCCTCAAGATAGCGTGTCTACCAATTTCACCACGTCGGCATTGCCTTAGTCAGCAGAGGAATAACTGCGAGGGAAAACACACCCCTGCCGCAAAACATCAAAGCTATTTCGGAATATCCTTCGCTTTAGACTCAGCATCCGCAGGCGCTCCAGCCTTATCGACAGCCCCCGGAGCCGCTCCCGAAACCGGCGCAGATTCTACCGCATCCTGCATCACGCTACCAGTCGTTTTTGGCACACCGGACGCGACGTACGCAAGCAACAGACTAGTGACAAAGAACACAGTCGCCAGCACAGCCGTGGTCCTGCTCAGGAAGTTGGCCGACCCGGTCGCGCCAAAAAGGCTACCGGAGGCACCACTTCCAAAAGCAGCACCCATATCCGCACCCTTGCCGTGCTGAACCAACACAAGGCCGATCACACCCAAGGCCGCAAGAATATGAACCACCAAAACTACGGAGAACAGAAATTCCATGTCGTCTCTTTACTTTGCGCCTGCGCGACAAATCGCCAGGAAATCGGCCGCAACCAACGAAGCGCCACCAATCAAACCGCCATCGATATCGGGCATCCCGAGGAGTTCGGCCGCGTTCGAGGGCTTCATGCTCCCACCGTAAAGGATCTGCAAACCGCCGGCGACTCCAGCATCGGCCTGCGCGATCTGCGCGCGAATCGCGGCGTGAACTTCTTGCGCCTGCTCGGAAGTCGCAGTACGCCCCGTTCCGATCGCCCAAACCGGCTCATAAGCAACGACAGCATTTGCAAAGGCAGCGACGCCAACACGCTTGAGAACCGCATCAATTTGCGCCGACACGACATCGACGGTCTGCCCAGCTTCACGCTGAGCAAGTGTCTCTCCAACGCAAAGAACCGGGCGCAGACCCGCCGCCAACGCCGCAGCAAATTTTTCTGCGACGAGGGCGTCGGATTCACCATAGATCGAACGACGTTCCGAATGCCCAACAAGTACGTAGCGGCAGGCAAAATCCTGCAGCATAGAGGCACTGACTTCACCCGTGAAAGCACCTTGCGCCTGCTCGCTCAGGTTTTGCGCACTCCAAGCCACCTCAGTTCCGGTCAACACGGACTGAGCCTGGGCCAAATAAGGGAAAGGAACGCAAACGGCGACGGTCACTCCGTTCAAGCCTGCTGCACCTGCAACCACATCCTGAAGCAACTGTTGGTTGGACTTCAGACCACCATTCATTTTCCAGTTTCCTGCTACAAGCTTCTGGCGCATAAGGTACCCCGCAAAAAAAGAAGAATTATAGTCAGGCAGCGCTAAGCCGGTCAATTATTGGACCGGTGGACGCGCGTAGCCAAACACAGGAAACACTGGGGTGGGTGCAGGTCAGCCGAAACGGCCGGTGATGTAATCTTCCGTCGCCTTTTTTGCTGGCTTGATGAAGATCTGATCGGTAATGCCAAATTCGAGCATTTCACCCAGATACATGTACGCCGTGTAGTCGGAGATTCTTGCAGCCTGCTGCATATTGTGGGTCACGATGAGGATCGTCACCTTTTCCTTCAACTCGGTGATGAGTTCTTCGATGCTGGCCGTCGCGATCGGATCGAGAGCGGAAGTCGGCTCGTCGAACAGCAACAGTTCCGGGTCTGTCGCCAGCGCGCGGGCGATGCACAAGCGCTGCTGTTGCCCGCCCGAGAGATTGGCGCCCAGTTCCTTGAGGCGGTCCTTGACCTCGTTCCAAAGCGCCGCGCCGCGAAGTGCCGCTTCGACTTTGTCGTCGATCGCCGAACGGGCGCTTTCACCGCGCACGCGCAGGCCGTAGGCGACGTTTTCGTAGATCGATTTCGGGAAAGGATTGGGTTTCTGGAAAACCATGCTGATGCGCATGCGCACTTCGATCGGATCGACTTTCTTCGACAGCAGATCCGTGCGATCCGGGTGGAAATCGATCGCCCCTTCGTAGCGATTGCCCGGATACAGGTCGTGCATTCGGTTGAAGCAACGCAAATAGGTTGACTTGCCGCAGCCGGACGGCCCGATCAACGAGGTCACCTTCTTCTCGTAGATCGGCATGTTGATGTTCTTGAGGGCCTGAAAGCTGCCGTAATAGAAGTTGAGATTCCGCGCTTCCGCCTTGAGTGGCGGAAGCGGTTCTTTGAGGTGGTTTTCACTCGTCGCAATGATCATTTTATTCACCGTTTGATTTCTTACCACTTGATGTTCTTGCGCAGGCGATAGCGTAGCCAGATGGCCAAGCCGTTCATGGTCAGCGTCATCAGAACAAGGATGAAGCCGGCCGCCGCCGCGTTGTTGAGGAAAGCCGCTTCCGGACGCGAAGTCCAGTTGAACATCTGGATCGGCATGACCGTGAAGGGAGCGAACAGCCACTCGAAAAGACCAGCCGGCGGAGTACCCGAAAACGGCGCCGTCGGCAGGAAGGCGATGAAGGTCAGCGCACCGACGGTGATGATCGGCGCTGTTTCGCCAATCGCCCGCGCCATGCCGATGATGACGCCGGTCAGGATGCCTGCGCTGGAGTAGGGGACGATGTGGTCGCGCACGACTTGCCAGGTCGTCGCCCCGCAGGCATAGGCGCCTTCGCGGATCATCTGGGGAATGGCGCGGATCGCCTCGCGTGTGGCGACGATGACGATCGGCAGGATGAGCAGGGCGAGCGTCAATCCGGCGGTCAGGATGCTTTGTCCCAGACCGAAGGTATAGACGAACAGCCCGAGCGCCAGCAAACCATAGATGATCGAGGGTACGCCGGCCAGGTTGGTCACGTTGATTTCGATGATGTCCGTGATCCAGTTCTTCGGTGCGTACTCTTCGAGATACACGCCGGCGGCGACACCCAGCGGCACCGCCGCGCAGGCCGTCACCAGCATCACCAGGAGCGAGCCGACCCATGCCGAAAGGATACCCGCGTGAGCCGCCCGGCGCGATGGAAAGGACGTGAGAAACTCCATATCGATGCGTCCTACGCCTTTGACCGCCATGTCGACGAAGAGGGTCGCGAACGCCATCAGACCGACCATCAGCGCCAGAATGCCGAGCACGCCGAACAGAAAATCCCAGCGTTTGTGCGCAACGATCATCGTGCGCAGTGCAGCCAGTTCCTTTTGATTCATTTCAGTAGACCTCGCGATACTTCTTGCGCATGTAGTAGCCGATGAGGTTGAAGACCAGCGTCAGCAACATCAAAGTCAAGCCGGCGGCGAAGATGGTCTGATAGCCGATGCTGCCGTGCGGCAGGTCGCCGAGCGCCACCTGAACGATGAACGACGTGATCGTGGCGCCGGGTTCGGCCGGGTTGAACGTCAGGTTCGGCTGCATGCCGCCGGCCACCGCCAGGATCATCGTTTCGCCGACGGCACGCGACACGCCGAGAATGTAAGCAGACGCGATCCCGGACGTGGCCGACGGCACGACCACTCGCAGCGCGGTCTGCAAACGCGTCGCGCCTGTCGCATAAGAGCCTTCGCGCAACGACATGGGCACGGCCCGCATCGCGTCTTCCGAAAGCGAAGCGACGTATGGGATGATCATGATCCCCATCACGATGCCGGCCGAAAGCAGATTGAATCCCGGCAACCCGGGAAAGAAGCGCTGCAGGAAAGGCGTCAGCAACAGCAACGCAAAATAACCGTAGATGATCGTCGGGATACCACCGAGCAGTTCAAGAAATGGCTTGGCGATCTCGCGCACGCTGAACGGCGCGAACTCCGACAGGTAGATCGCAATGACCGTCCCGAGCGGCACGGCGACCAGCAAGGCGACCACCGAACTCGTGATCGTCCCGGAAAGGAGCACGAGAATGCCGTAATGAGCGTCGTCGAAGAGCGGCGTCCATTGCGTATCGAACAAGAAATCGGTCAGCGGAACGTGCTGGAAGAACGCCCAGGATTCGCTGATCAGGATGTAGACAATCGCGGTGGTCGTGAACACCGAAACGAAGGCGGCAAGGAAAAGAAGCCCTTCGATGACCCGTTCCCGAATGTGGCGCGTGTGGTCCTTTTTAAGTCGGTCACTCGGTTGCGACATGACCTCCGACTTTCCGGCAATCGCTGTTATTGAATTCACTGGCGGGCCTTTCAGAACAAACCCGCTCCGGAGAAACCGGAGCGGGTGACCTGGAACGAGAACTCTACTTCGCTTCCATCTTCATCAAGTCTTCGATGGTCAGCCCAACCTTGTTCTCGCCGCCGAACTTGGTCCCCTTGGCCTGCTTGGCGAAGTGTTCGAGATTATAGGTGTAGGCCTTGGCCGGCAACGGAATGTACTTGACCTCCTGGGTCAGCTTCGAACCGTTCTGCATGTAGAAATCGACGAATTCCTTGACTTCAGGACGCTCTGCCGACTTGGCGTTGACATAGATGAAGATCGGCCGCGCCAGCGGCTGATAGGTGCCGTTGACCACGGTTTCCAGCGACGGCGCCACGGCAGGTTTGCCGGCCGCAGCAACGACCGAGACACCGGCCAGCTTGTCCTTGTTCTCGGTGAAGTAGGCGTAGCCGAAGTACCCGAGCGCGCCGACGTCACGGGCAACGCCCTGAACCAGAACGTTGTCGTCTTCCGATGCCGTGAAGTCGCCGCGCGTCGCCTTCGCCTTGCCGTTGACCGCTTCGGTGAAGTACTCGAACGTACCGGAATCGGCGCCCGGCCCGTAGAGCTTCAGCGCCTGGTCCGGCCACTCGGGATTGACCTGTTTCCAGGTGGTGATCTTGCCTTGTGCCGCCGGTTCCCAGATCGCCTTGAGCTGCTCGACCGTCATCGTCTTCGCCCAGGTGTTCTTGGGGTTGATCACCACGGTCAGCGCGTCATAGGCAATCGGCAACTCGATGTATTCGATGCCCGCCGCCTTGCAATCCTCCATCTCCTTCTTGGTGATCGGACGCGAGGCATCGGAAACGTCGGTTTCACCGCGGCAGAACTTCTTGAAGCCGCCGCCCGTTCCGGAGATGCCCACGGTCACGCGAACGCTGTTCTTTTTCGAAATCTGGAAGTCTTCGGCCACGGCTTCGGTAATCGGATACACCGTTGACGAACCGTCAATCTTGATCAGCGTGGGCTCTGCGTGGAGCATTCCCGATGATGCGACACCCGCAAAGGCCAGAAACGTAGCGGCAGAGTAACGTGTGATTTTCATGCAACATTCTCCTTGGATGGACTCGACTTGGTTTTTGAACGGAGAAGAGTCTATCGGCCGAATGTTACGTCTCTGTTACGTCACGATGAAACGGCATCGCGCACCGCCGCCGCTAGCTTTTCGGCTGCCGATTGCACCTTCTCCGCGTCGCGCCCCTCGACCATGACACGCAACAAAGGCTCGGTCCCGGACGCGCGCAAGAGCACTCGCCCCTCGCCGTTCAGTGCCGTCTCGACTTCCGCGCGCGCCATATTGATCATCGGGTGGTCCTTCCACGGGAAGCCCTTGACGAGCGGCACGTTGATCAGGAGTTGCGGATACAGGGCAAGCTGGCCGAGCAGTTGCCCCGGATCGCCGCCGTCCTGGCGCATCGCGGAGAGCACCTGCAACGCCGAAACAATGCCGTCGCCGGTCGTGTGCTTGTCCAGGCAGAGGATGTGCCCGGAGTTCTCGCCGCCGAACAGCCATCCCTTCTCGCGCAGCATTTCGAGCACGTAGCGATCGCCGACCGCCGCGCGCGCGAACGGAACCTCGAGCTCGGCCAGCGCGTGCTCGAAGGCAAGATTGGTCATCAAGGTACCGACCACGCCGGCCACCGGCCCCTGGCGCAGTCGGCTCTTCACCACGGCGAGCAGGAGCTGGTCGCCGTCGTAGACCTGGCCGGCGGCGTCGACCATCATCACCCGGTCGGCGTCGCCGTCGAGCGCGACGCCCAGGTCCGCCCGGTGTTCCAGAACGGCCTTGCTCAGGGCGCCGGTCGCGGTCGCTCCGACGTCCTTGTTGATGTTGAGGCCGTTCGGCTCGGCGCCGATCGCGATCACCTCGGCGCCCAATTCATGGAAAACGTGCGGTGCGATATGGTAGGCGGCGCCGTGTGCGCAATCGACGACGATCTTCAGCCCACGCAAGTCGAGATCGTTGGGAAAAGTGCTCTTGCAGAACTCGATGTAGCGCCCCGCCGCGTCGTCGATCCGCCGCGCGCGTCCAAGCTCCGACGACTGCACGCAGACGATGGGCGCATCGATGCCCGCCTCGATTTCCGTCTCGATCGCATCGTCCAGCTTGGTCCCGTGTGCCGAGAAGAACTTGATTCCGTTGTCGTAGTACGGATTGTGCGACGCCGAGATCACGATGCCGGCCTGCAGGCGCAGCGCCCGCGTGAGGTAGGCGATGGCCGGCGTCGGCATCGGCCCGACCAGGCAGACATCCACACCGGCCGCGGCGAACCCCGCTTCGAGGGCCGCCTCGAGCATGTAGCCGGAGATGCGCGTATCCTTCCCGATCAGCACGGCAGGCCGTTCGCCCGCCTGCAGATGGCCGGAACCGCCCTCGTGCGCAACCAGCACCTTGCCGGCCGCAAAGCCAAGATGCATCACGAAATCCGGCGTGATCGGCGATTGCCCCACCCGCCCGCGAACGCCGTCCGTTCCGAAGTACTTTCTCGTCATGTGTTCTCTCCTGCCAGGCGTCGGGAAGCGCCGTGAAAACCGCTATTGTAATGAACGCGCCGCAGGAACACATGTCGGGCCGGTCTTGGGGAATCGCAACCGCGATAGAATCGCGGCCTTGTTCATTGGGAAGTCCGCCATGTCCATCGCCTTCGGTCTTGACCGCCTGCTTGCCGATCCTGCCTTGAGACGGCCGTTGGCCGGCAAGCGCATTGCGCTGCTCGCCCATCCCGCCTCGGTCACCGCCAACCTGGCGCACGCCGTCGAACGCGCTGGCGGCGCTCGACGACGTCGCGCTCTCCGCCGCGTTCGGCCCGCAGCACGGCCTGCGCGGCGACAAGCAGGACAACATGATCGAATCGCCGGATTTCGTCGATCCGCGTCACGGCATCCCGGTGTTCAGCCTGTACGGCAAGGTTCGCCGTCCGACGGCGGAAATGATGGATACCTTCGACATCCTGCTCATCGACCTCCAGGATCTCGGCTGCCGCATCTACACCTTCATCACTACCTTGCGCTACATGCTCGAAGCGGCCGCCGCGTCGGGCAAGCTTGTGTGGATTCTCGACCGGCCCAACCCGGCCGGGCGGCCAGTCGAGGGACTAAGCTTGCGCCACGGCTGGGAGAGCTTCGTCGGCGCCGGCCCGCTGCCGATGCGCCACGGCCTGACCATGGGCGAACTGGCGCGCTGGTTCATCGCCAGACTCAAGATCGACGTCGAGTGCCGCGTCATCGCGATGGACGGCTGGCAGCCCGACGCGGCGCCCGGTTTCGGCTGGCCGCTCGACGAGCGCTGCTGGATCAACCCGAGCCCGAACGCGGCGAATCTCTCGATGGCGCGCTGCTATGCCGGCACGGTCATGCTCGAAGGGACGACGCTGTCGGAAGGCCGCGGCACGACCCGTCCGCTCGAATTGTTCGGCGCGCCCGACCTCGACGCGCGCGCGCTCATCGCCGAAATGCAGGCGCTCGCGCCCGCCTGGCTGGACGGCTGCATCCTGCGCGACTGCTGGTTCGAACCGACCTTCCACAAGCATGCCGGTCAACTGTGCAACGGCATCCAGCTGCACGTCGAGAACGGCAGCTACCGCCATGGCGCCTTCCGCCCGTGGCGGCTGCAGAGCCTGGCCTTCAAGGCGATCCGGCGCCTGCGGCCCGACTACCCGCTGTGGCGCGATTTCGCCTACGAGTACGAGCACGACCGTCTGGCGATCGACCTCATCAACGGCGGCCCGCTGCTGCGCGATTGGGTCGACGATCCCGACGCGCAGCCCGGCGATCTCGACCACCTGGCCGGGCACGACGAAACCGCGTGGCTCGCCGAGCGCGCCGAGTTCCTGTTGTACTGACCGCGAGCGCTCAGAGCCGTTCGAAGATCGCCGCGATGCCCTGACCGCCGCCGATGCACATCGTCACCAGCGCATAGCGGCCGCCGCTGCGTTGCAGTTCGTGCAGCGCCTTGGTCGCGATGAACGCGCCCGAGCAGCCGACCGGATGGCCGAGCGCGATGGCGCCACCGTTCGGGTTCGTCTTCGCCGGATCGAGCCCGAGGCCGCGCATCACCGCCAGCGCCTGCGCGGCGAAGGCTTCGTTGGCCTCGATCACGTCCATCTGTTCCAGGGTCAAGCCCGCCTTCTGGAGCGCCGCGCGCGTCGCGGGAATCGGTCCTTCGCCCATGATTTCATTCGGCACGCCGGCCAGCGCGTAGGATACGAGCCGGGCAATCGGCCGCTGCCCGGCGCGCGCCGCGACGCTCGCCTCGGCGAGCACGAGAAAGGCGGCGCCGTCGTTGATGCCCGAGGCGTTGCCCGCCGTCACCGTCCCGTCCTTCTTGAACGCCGGCTTCATCCCGGCCAGCGCCTCCAGCGTCGTCCCCGGCCGGCAATGCTCATCAGTGTCGAACACGACGTCGCCCTTGCGCGTCTTCAGGACGACCGGCACGATCTGCGAGCGAAAATGTCCCGCGTCGATCGCCCGCGCGGCACGGCGCTGCGATTCGACGGCGAAGGCATCCTGCTCCTCGCGCAAGATGTTCCATTTGACGGCGAGGTTCTCGGCGGTGATCCCCATGTGCCCGACGCCGAACGGATCGGTCAGCACCGAAACCATCATGTCGATCGCCTGCGTATCGCCCATGCGCGCGCCGGAACGCAAGGCCGGCAGCAGGTAGCCGCCGCGCGACATCACCTCGACGCCGCCGCCGATTCCGTAGTCGCTGTCGCCGAGCAGGATGTTCTGCGCCGAGCTGACGATGGCCTGTAACCCCGAGGAACACAGGCGATTCACCTGCATGGCCACCGAATCCATCGGCAGCCCCGCTTGTATGGATGCGACGCGCGCGACATAGGGATAGCGCGCATCGGTCGGGATGCAGGTGCCGACGGTCACGTAACCGATCCGATCAGGATCGGCCGTCGAGCGGACGACCGCCTCTCTCATGACGACGCCGGCAAGTTCGGCCGGTTCGATCCCGGACAGCGCACCGCCAAACGTGCCCACCGCGGAACGCACGGCGCTCAGTACCACGACGTCTCGATTCATTCTGCCCTCCTCGACTGCGCAATCGGGAATCCCATCACCGGTCTATCCGCCGACCAGCCCGGCGAACGTCATCAGCAACATCAGCGACAACCACAGCAACAAGGCTCGCCAGACGAGGCCAACGGCGCTTTGCATGAAATCGACGTCGGCGGTCTCGCCCACCCCGATCTCCGCCGCATCGCTCGCCTCGGCGCTCGACACGGGAACCCCGAGGCGCACCCCCAAAGCCCCCGCCCCGCTCGCCAGGACAATGCCCGCGGCGCCTCCCCAAGCGCTGCTCGCCCAGCGGCCGACCTGATTCCGCCAACAATAGATCGCATCCTCGAAATTGCCGACGATGGCGAAAACCGCCGCCGTCGCCCGCGCCGGCAACCAGTCGATGACGACGAAAGCCTGTCGTGCAAAGACACCGAACGAGCCCGCCTCGGCCTCTTCCCGCCGGCCCCAGGTATCGGCGAGAAAGGCCGCCGCGCGATAGAGGACGGCGCCGCACGGGCCGAGCAGGATGAAACAAAGAAGGACGGCAAACACATGACGGTGCGACGCGGCCAGCGCCTCTTCGATCGACAGGCGCGCGATCTCCGATGCTGAAAGCCCCTTCGCGGAAGCGTCGCGCCATTCGCCCAGCACCTTTCTCGCCCGCGGCAGGTCATCCATGCGCAGGGCGAACTGGATATTCGTGAAATGATGGCTGAACTGCCGGAAACCCAGGGTGAGGTAGAGCACGGCCACGTTCCACAGCCAGGCGAGGAGTGGGTTGAGTGCCGCCAGCGCGGCATGAACGGCGCCGGCGACCAGAAGCAGGCCGCCGATGCCAACCAGCCACGCCAGCATGCCATAGCGGTGCTCGCCGGCGTCAAACACGCCTTCGAGAACGCCGGCCACACGACCCAGCGGTTCCAGCACGACCCGCCGGTACAGCAAGGGCCGAACCTGCTCGATCAGCAGAACGGCAATCAACGCGAGAAATGCCATGCCCATGAGATGACGGGAGCGCAGCATCATCTGCTGCTTGCCTGGAATCGGATGGGCCACGATACCATAGTTCAATCGCGCCGATCGAGGCCGCCGGATCGGTTCGGCATCCCGGGCGCAGCGCCGAGATCGCCGTTGTCTTTTGCCTTGGGCGCGCCTACCATAGGCCTCAATGTGGTGCGTCGGCTCCCTTGAACGGGGCGTTCCGGGGCACGCAGAAGGGGAAGAAAACCGTGATCAGATCCCGGTCGACGAAGCCGAACTCACGGTTTTCCAGTGCGCGAATCTGATACCAATCTATGGGACGTTGAACGATGCTGACCGAAGAAGAAATTAACAACGCACGCGCCACCTTGAATGAACTCCAGGTGGAACACCGCGACCTGAATCTGATTATCGAACACCTGGTTAGCACCCCGTTGCCGGAGCAGGATCAACTGCTGATTCACCGCCTCAAGAAGCGCAAACTGCTGCTCAAGGACAAGATCTATCAACTCGAACGGATGCTGGTTCCCGACGTCCCTGCATAGACTCCGACCGGCCTGCTTTTGTCCGGCGAGGGCAGGCCGTTGCAGTTACCGCCGGATGCTAACCGAGACGCTTGACCGACTCGCCCATCACCAGACGGGTCTTCAACCGGTGGATCGCCGGAAATCCGGCGCGATCGTCGCGCAAGCGCTTCAGCAACAACGCCGCTGCTATCTCGCCGATCGATTGGATCGGCTGCACGACGATGGTGAGCGCCGGTTTGACGATCCGGGCAAGCTGCTGGTTGTCGAAGCCGATGATCGACAGTTCGTCGGGCACGCGCATCGGCGATTCGTTCACAGCCATGATCGCGCCGAGCGTCATTTCGTAATTCGTCACGAAGACGGCCGTCGGCGGATCGGCGCGTTGGAGAAAACGTTCCATCAGACGATAGCCGCTCTCCAGGCTGTAGTCGCCTTCCAGAATCAGGCTGTCGTCGATCGGCAGGTCGAAGTCTTCATGAACCCGGCGGCAGCCCTTGAGGCGCTCCTGCGCAGTGTAGATGCCGGGCGGTCCGGCGATGATTCCGATGCGCCGATGCCCGTGGTTGATCAGGTGTTCGATGGCACCGTAAGCGGCATTGAGGTTGTCGACGAGCACCGTATCGCAGGACAAGCCAGGTAGCGGACGATCGATCAGGACGACGGGAACCGACTTCTCGAGCAAACGGGCGACGATATCTTCCTGGTTGCCCAGCGGCATGTAGATGAAACCATCGACCGCCTTCTTGGCGAGGAACTCCAGCTTCTCGCGTTCGAGCGCCACGTCTTCGCGGTAGTCGCAAATGAGGCTGCTGTAACCGGCCTGCTGCAGCCTGTTCTCGATGTGGGCGACGATGCTGGTACAGAAAACGTTTTCCAGATCCGGGATGAGAATGCCGACGGTCATTGTTCGACTCGTCTTCAAGCCGCGCGCGATCTCGTTGACGTGGAAGCCCAGCTCGTTGATCGCCTGCGCGATCGCCACCCGATTCTTCTCGAGCACGTTGCCGCCGTTGATGAACTTGGAGATGGTCGCGATCGACAGCCCGGTATGCCGGGCCACGTCCTTGATGGTTACGGAAATTCCGGGTTCCTCGCAGGCTGGAAATGATTCATGTCGCGGCCGGACCGTGCCCGGCCGCAATTCTTCACGCCGTCGCGGCTACGCGCCGGCGATGGTGCCATCCTCGTCCCAGAGATCCGGCCAGTCCTTCGCACTCGGCCAGAGGAAGACCTGGCCTTTGATCAGGCGGCAGTTCTTGTCGATGCCGGCCATCGCCTTCATCTCGTCGTCGGACAGGAAGTTCTCGGTCACGCTGCGGATGTTCGACAGATAGTTCTTGCGATGGATACTGAAGGGAATCGGAATCTGCCCACGCTGTACCGCCCATTTGAGGCAGACCAGCGCCGGATGCACGCCCAGGCGGTTGGCGATGGCGACGACGACCGGATCCTCGACATCGACCGTGTCGGTTTCCGTCTTGTCGCGATCCGGCCGGTTCGGCGAACCGATCGGACTGTAACCGATCGGGACGATGCCGTTGTCGAGGCAGAACTGGAAGAGCCCCGGTTGCTGGAAGTGCGGATGCAACTCCATCTCGTTGACCGCCGGCTTGATCAGCGCATCGCGCAGGATCAGCGCTAGCTTGGGAATGGTCACGTTCGACGTGCCGATCGCCTTCACCAGCCCCATGTCGACCAGGCGCTCCATCTGCCGCCAGGTCTTCATGAAGTTTTCGTGGAGGTACGGAACGGCGTGCGGATCGCGCGAATCTACGCTGACGCCGGTGGCGTGATGGTTCGGGAACGGCCAATGCACGAGAAAGAGGTCGAGATAATCGAGCTGCAGGTCTTTCAGCGTCTTGGCCACGGATAGCAACACGTCGCCGTCGCCATGCATGTTGTTCCATACCTTGGAGGTGATGAACAGCTCTTCGCGCTTGATGCCGCCCGCCATTGCCTCTTGCAGGCTTGGGCCGATCAGGTGTTCGTTGGCGTACACCGACGCGCAATCGACGTGCCGGTAACCGACCGAGATCGCGCCGAGCACCGCGGCGGCGACTTCCTCCCCGGAAAAACGATCGGAACCGAATGTTCCGATGCCGACTGACGGAATCCGGGCACCGGTATGGAGGGTTTTGTAGGGTACGCGCACCGGATCGACGCCATCGGCGGCAATCGCGAAGGTCTGGTTTTCCATTAGGACTTCCTTTCACAGAGAAACGAAACGTTTCGATTTATCAACTCTGGACAAAGCGAAACGTTTCGCGATTTGGCAACAAATTCATTATGGTTCAGTTCAAGTTTTGGGCATTCCCCAACGGCCCCGCCGTCGGGGGAGAATTCCATCAAGCCTGAAAGTCGGTGACGGTAACCTTCCGGATACCGCCGTCGCCGTTCTTCATGCGCAGAACGTATTCCGGCGCCTTCGACAGCGGAATGCGGTCGCTGATGATGCCGTCCATCCGGACCGTGCCGCTGCGCATGAGGTCGATCGCCTGGAAGGTGTTCTTGATCGAGGTGAAACTCGAAACGATCTGGATTTCTTCGCGCATGACGCGGAAGTGATTCAAGCGAATCTCACTGTCGAGGTGCGGAACGCCGAAGATCAACACTTTGCCGCGCGCACGGACGAATCGATTGGCCGCTTCGCTGACCAGGGCCCCGACGCCGGTCGCGTCAAGGACGCACTCGTAATGTTTCTCCGGCACCTCGCCCAGACTGGCGAAAACCTCGCCGACGCCTTCCTTGGCCGCGTAATTACGGCGCTCGTCGAGGCGTTCGAGGTAGTCAACCTGCGCGATACCGCGCGACTTGAGCACGCGGCCGAGCATCAAGCCGATCGGCCCGGCGCCCATGACCAACGCACGATCGGACATCTTCGGCGCCAGCATCTCGACCGCGTGCAGCACGCAGGACAAGGGTTCGACCAAGGCGCCTTCGGCAAAATCAAGATCACCGACCGAGAACACGCCACGTTCGAGAACGACGACGTACTCGCCAAAACCGCCCGGCCGATTGACGCCGGGAACGATCATGTTCCGGCAATAGTGATGATCGCCACGCAGGCATTCCGGGCAGTTGTTGCACGGCACGTTAGGCTCGACCGCCACGCGATCGCCGACCTTGATGCGGCTGCATCCCGGTCCGACTTCGACGACCTCGCCGCAGAACTCGTGTCCCGGAATCAGCGGATACGCGCCGGGGAAACCGCCTTCGAGGATATGAACATCCGTACCGCAGATACCGCTCGCGTGGACTTTGATCAGAACTTCACCGGCACCTGGCTTGGGCTCGGCGGCTTCCTTTACTTCCATCTCGCCCGGGCAATTGATGACTAGCGCTTTCATTTGACACCTTCCTTGAATAAAAAACCGTCTTCCGGATAACGGACTGCCAACGCTCTACTTCCCTGCCGCGAAATACAGATCGAGCACGTTGCTAACCCGATCCACCGCCAGATCCGACGGGTGCCTGCCGAGCCTGCCCTCGCGTATTGACCGATACTGCATAGGCAGATACTGGCTGATCAGTCCATCCGGCACTTCCGGCGAAAGATTGTCCAGCAATCGTTCCAACGCCCCCGCCACCTCGCGGTTGCCGAGGTAGTAGCGGGCGCGGTCCGAGTAGCTGAAGGCGAGCTTGTAATTCACCTCCTCGGCGCCGCCCGAGTAGTATTTTTCCCAGTATTTCGGGTCGGCCTTCATGACCCGCGCCAACGTCTCGCGGAAGCGCGAAGGATTTGCTGGATCGAGTTCGCGCTCGATGAATTCGAGGCTGAACAAGCCTTCGCGCAGCGCGTAGGTCAGCCACGGCCCCACTTTCAGGATGAAGAAGTGATTGTCGACCAAGCGCGCCAGATTGCTGCCCGATTGATAATCGGTCGAATGCGCTTCGTAGGCCATGCCCGGATGCCGGTCGATGACGGCCGCGAGCGCCGGCGTCGGTTGGTAGTCATGGACCATCGAATCGCCGAATTCGACGCCCGGCTGGATGACGAGACCGACGACGCGATTCCACGCCTCGCTCAACCCGTGTTCAAGGAAGGTTTCCTTGAACACGCCGAGCGTGCGCTCGACGTCGGCCGGCGACGTGACGTGCATTCCCTCGTCGGCCTGCGTGCCGCCCGGCGTCGGCACTTCCGTTCCGACGACGTAGATCGGCTTCTCGCCGGTCGCCGCATCTTCAGCCACTTGCGCCATCTGCGCACAGCGGCGTGCGACGATTTCATCGCTGAGAACACCAGCGTCATCCGAACAGACGAAGCTCGCGTCCAGATGGATCTTGCGATAGCCGGCCTGCACATAGGAACGCACCAGTTGCAGCGTTTCCTGCATCGCCTTTTCGGACCCAAGGTGGCGCCACGAATTCGGCCCAAGATGGTCACCGCCCAGCAACACGCGCTCGGCCGGGAAGCGCTCTTCCGCGGCAATCTGCTTCACCAGCGCGGCAAAGTCGGCCGGCTTCATGCCGGTATAACCGCCGTACTGATCGACCTGATTGGACGTCGATTCGATCAGCGCGAAAGTGTCGTAGCGCAACGCCGAGCGGAAGGCGGCGCGCAAGATCATCGGATGTGCCGAGCAGACCGAAACGGCCACACCGCCCTGCCCGCGCCGGTTGCGTTCAAGCTGGGCAACGAATTCGTCTAGTGCATTCATGGCAAACCCCTCAATCAGCGCGCCGCGTCCTTGAGGAACGCGTCCAGTTCGGCGAACGAAGCCGTTCCCTCCATCGGCCCTTTCTTCAATACCGCCTTTGCGCCGCTGGCGACGGCATAGCGCATCGCTTCGGCCGGCGTCTTGCCCATCTTGCGGCAGGTCACGAAGGTCGCGCCGAAGCAGTCACCGGCGCCGGTCGGATCGATTTCCTCGACCTTGATCGCCGGCACATCGAGCTGTTGCGTCGCATCGTAGAAAGTCGCGCCCTTGGCGCCGTGCTTGACGACGATTTCCTTGATGCCGCGCCGCAGCAACTCGGCAACCGCCTCCTGTTCGTTGGCCGCACCCACCAGCAGGGTGACTTCTTCGCCGCTCGGCAGGAAGACGTCGGTCAATTCCAGGATGCGGCCGAGCGCTTCGCGCATTTCGGGAATCGCCAGCATCTCCTTGCGGATGTTCGGATCGAACGAGATCGTCCCGCCCTGCGCCTTGACGATCCGGATGGCCTTGAGCATCGCCTCGATGATCTGCGCCGAGAAAAGTGACGACCCCATCACGTGGAAGTGCGTGCAGCCCTTGAGGACGTTTTCGTCGACCATGGCTGGCGCGAGCCGGCCGGACGCGCTGTTGACGATATTGAACACGAAGTCGCGGTCGCCCGATTCCTTGTAGGTGACGAAGGCGCTGCCGGTCGTGGCATTCTTCAGCATGGCGATGGTCGAGGTATCCGCACCGTCCTGCTTCAGGCGGTCGATATTGACCCAGCCGAAGTCGTCGCTGCCGACACAGCCGATGATGCCGCACGGATAGCCGAGCTTGGCGACCTGGTCGAGATAGATCGCCGGCGCGCCGCTCGGATAGGGGCCGACCAGCGTTCCCGCCTGACGGAAGGACTGGCCGATCCGGGTGGCCATGATCTCGACGAGAATCTCGCCCATGGTCATGATCTTGCTCATTGCTTGCCTCCTGTTGTCGACCGTTGGTCGGTCGAGGTTATGGTTATCGCGAACGTTGCGTTATTCGGCCGGTTTCAGCGTGATTTCGGGTTGCCCATTGGCGGCACGGGCATACGACGAGTAGCCGCCGAACCGGCTTTCCGCCAGCTTGCGGAACTCGGACGGCGTGACGCCCTTGATCTCGAGGAAGCGTCGATTGAAATTGGCGACGCTGTTGAAGCCCACTTCATAACTGATGCTGGCGATGTAGCGATCCGAATTCATCAGCAACTGGCAAGCCCGGTTGATGCGCACCTGATTGACGAAATCGGTATAGGTATTCCCGGTCGCGCGGTGGAAGAAGCGCGAGAAGCGGCTTTCGCTCATCCCGAGTTCCGCCGCCAGCTCGGTCGCCGACATCGACTTCTCGGGATTGCCGCTGATGCGGTTGACGATGCTGTTGATCTGCTCGAGCTCGGCGGAATTGCTCTCGCCGCGCATCTGGACGCTGGAAAGCAGGCGGTAATCGGTCCACTTGGAGAGAACCGCCATCAGCTCGAGAAAGGCAGCCAGCCGGAACAGCCCTTTCGCCGCTTTGACCTTGCCCCACAGTTCGACCGCCCGCGCCGAGAAACCGAAGAACTCGATGCCGTGCCGCGCCCGATCCAGGAGCGGAAGCACGTCGCCGAGCTCCGGAATCTCGGCGCACGACTTCTCGATCGGCGCATGCAGGAACTGGATGACCAAGTGGTTGTTCACCCCCTCGCCCGGCAGGTCGTGCGAAATCCAGTTGTGCGGCAGGCGCGGGCCGCACAGTGCGACATGGCCGGGTTCGAACGGTCCGATCCAGTCCCCGACGAACGCCTTGCCCGACGTCTCGGTGATGATGTGCAGCTCGTACTCTTCATGGCAATGCCAACGCGCCAACGGCGTCGGATAGCCATGCTCGAGGCAGCGGATCAGTCCGACCTCCGTCTTCGGATCGAAGCCCAGAGACGGACTCCGGTTGAAGTCCGCCTCCAGCTCGGGCTGGCGCGATCGGTTGACGCGCAAACCGGACAAAGGGGCCATGGCGAAATTCCGGCGTTCGCGCTCAGCTCATCCAGTTGCCGCCGTCGACGTTCAGCGTCTGCGCGGTGATGTAGGAAGCCTCGTCGCTGGCCAGGAAGACCACCGCGCCGGCGATGTCGCTGGGTACGCCCATGTAGCCGAGCGGCACGGCCTTGCCAACCTGGATCTTCTTCTCGCCGATCGCCAGATGCTCGTACTTGGCGAACAACGCATCGACGCCGCCCCACATCGGCGTGTCGATCACGCCCGGCGCGATGGCGTTGACGCGGATGTGATGCGGCGCCATGGCCAGCGCGGCGCTCTGCGTGTAGCTGATGATCGCGGCCTTGCTCGCGCAGTAGTGCGAGACCAGCGGCTCGCCGCGCCGGCCGGCTTGCGACGACATGTTGATGATCGCGCCGCGCGTATTGTTCTCGACCATGTTCTTCAGGACGATCTGCATCATGAAGAACGCCGCCTTGACGTTGACCGCGAACATCTTGTCGTACATCTCCTCGCCGCCTTCGAGCAGCGGTGCCATGTCGAAGATCGCCGCGTTGTTGTGCAGCACCTGGATCGGGCCGAATTTGGCAACGCCTTCGGCAACCACGCGCTCGCGCTCGGCCGCCTTGGTCAGGTCGGCGCCGACATAGAGCACCTGCCCCGGGTACTGCGCCGCAAGTTCCTGCACGGCCGGCGACGGCTGCGCCGCGATGTCGACGATCGTGCACAGGGCGCCTTCGCGCAGGAAAGCCGCCGCGACGGCCGCGCCGATGCCGCCGCCGGCGCCGGTCAGGATGGCGTGACGCTTGTTCAATCGACCTGCACATTGATTTACTGCACTGGACGTCGTGTTCATCATCGAGTCTCCTATCTTGGTTGAGAATTTTCCGGCTGTTGATTGAGCGGGATTCACCGTCCGATATCATCCGCCCATCGGTGGCGACCAATATAGAAGCTGCGCAAAACGCCGAATGACACGAATCCGGCGTTTTATAGTACACATTTGCAGATTCGCGCGAAGAGTGATTGAGATTTTCGGGATAGCGTATCAAATTTCGACCGGAAGTGCCTGGCAGCTCAACCGGGTTGCGTGCGGCAAGCATCTAGGCCCGGGAGCGTCTTCCGGTATCACCGTAACTGCATGTTTCTGCAGTGAACTATCCGTTTTGCGCACCACAGGAAGCGAATTTCAGTGATGGCCGCCGCAATAAATTGCAGTTGGTTTGGTGCACAACGATATCGTTGTAGTTTGCATCGCACGCACCGACCACGGCGGGCCAGCCTGTCTGGGCAGCGGGTCGATCAGCGTTGGATGCTGGGCGCGCCACTTATCGCTCCCGTCCTGCTTCGTGCCAGGCCTTCTTCACCGGTGAGAGCAGGTACTCTGCTACTGTACGGCCACCTAGCAGAATTTCCGCAGTCGTCTGCATCCCGACGGACAACGGATACCTTACGCCATCCGTTTCCAGCGAGTTCTCATCGAGCGTCACCAGCGCCTTGTAGCGCAGCGGGCGTTGCCCGGCGCCTTGCAGGCCCTTGTCACGGGCCTCTTCTTCGCTTTGAGCGTCGGCGCTCACATGTTCGACTGTGCCGTGCCCCATGCCGTATTTCTGGAAGGTGTAGGCGGCGAACTTGAGTTTGACCGGCTGGCTCGGCCGCACGAAGCCGATGTCCTCGTTCGAAACCCAGACTTCCGCTTTGAGTTTTTCTTCGCGCGGGACGAGGCTGGCGAGCACGGTGCCGGGCTGCACCACGGTGCCCGAGGTATGCGTGGCCAGATCCTTGATCACGCCGTCCTGCGGCGCCTTGAGCTCCAAGAGTTCGCGCCGATGCTGCTGCTTCTCCTGTTCCTTGGCCAGTTTGTCGATCTGCGCTTGCGTCTCATTGCGCTCGGCATGCAGCTGTCGGAAATAATCCGTCTCGATCTGCTTGAGTTTCTTCTGTGACTGGTCGATGCTGGCTTGGGCAGAGGCGATCAAGTGGCCTTGGGTAGCGAGCTCCTGCTCCTTCTCGATGCGCTCTCGCCGCTTGTCCGAGCCCATCAAGCCTCCGGCGAAACCCTCCTTGACCAGTTTCTCGTAGGCGTCGTCCTGGTTGCGGTAATCGGATCGTGGCGGGCTGTCAGGGGTCGATTTCGTATTCGCGATTGAGACAGCGGGAAAGAGCCAACCAGGCGAAGGTCCGCTCGGCAATCCAACCCCTCAGCAAAACCACGAGCTTCCCGACATCAGATTGTTTGACGACCTCACAGCATCCAGATCGGGGCCACAACAACCGGGCTCGGCACTTCTCGTACCAGCTTCCAAGACTCTACTGAAATCTACAAGCAAGCCACTTTAGACATAGTCTAGAAATTTGACGTCATATAACCACAGTCATAGAATGACTTTCATTCTGGGTGGATCGGCCCTGGCGTTTCCCGCCGCCGCTCATTGCCTGGTATCGGCGGAATGCGTGCCTTCGGTAATCGAGGAATCCGGCCGGCGTACAGTGAAACCCGCCTCGGGAAGGCGGGATATCGGGAATACATCAGGCGATCATGGCAACCTTCAGTCGGTTATGGAATTGCGTTGGGCTGCAGTACAAGCTTCAGATTCTCATCCAGGGTTTTTTGATCCTGCTTCTCCTGCTGGCGCAACGCTGGCTCGACCAGCAATTCAAGGACGCCACCTACGCCGCTGCCGACAGCCGCGCCGAAGTCGCCGCCGACGGCGTCATCAACGGTCTCAATCTGCTGATGCTCAACGGCAGCATCGCCGAGCCGGAGACGCGCAAGCTGTTCGTCGAAAAGATGAGCGCCTCCGAAAGCATCAAGGAACTGCGCATCATCCGCGGCGAAGCCGTCGAAAAGCAGTTCGGACCGGGCCTGCCGGAAGAGAAGTCGCTCGATGACATGGACCGAGCCGTGCTGGCGAGCGGCAAGCCCGCTTCCCGCGTGGTTCAGGACAAGGACGGTCAGCCCGGGCTGCGTGTCGTCGTGCCGTTCGTCGCGCAGAAGGAATTCCGCGGCACCAACTGCCTGACCTGCCATGTCGTTCCCGAAGGCACCGTCAGCGGCGCGGCGAGCATCGTCATCGACCTGAAGCACGACCTCGCGCAGATCAGCCGCATCGACACTTGGATGTGGATCGGCCAGGCCATCCTGCAACTCACCCTGTTCGTCGTCATCGGCCTGCTGGTCAAGACCATCCTCAAGCCGGCGCACGACATGCGCGTCGCGATGGCGACGATGCAGCGCGACGGCGACCTGACGCAGCGCCTGAAGGTTAACAGCCACGACGAGATCGGCCAGACCGCGAAGGCGTTCAACCTGCTCGCCGACAGTCTGCAGACGAGCATCCGGCACGTGAAGTCGAGTTCGGAGAAGGTTTCTTCGGCCGCCGTCGAACTGGCCCACTCCGCCGCGAGCATCACGCGCAGCTCGGACCGGCAGAGCGCATCGGCGGCCTCGGCCGCCAATGCCATCGAGCAGGTCGCGGCGAGCATCGACACCGTCGCCGCGTCGGCATCCGGCGTGCACCAGATCTCGATCGCCAGCCTGGAGCGCACGAGCCGAGGCCGCGACGATCTCGCCCACCTGACCTCGGAGATGGTGCAGCTCGACACGTCGATGTCCTCGATCGAGACGACGGTCGGCGAATTCATGAACGACACGCGGGCCATCACGCGGATGACCCGGCAGGTACGCGAGATCGCCGAGCAGACCAACCTGCTGGCCTTGAACGCCGCCATCGAGGCGGCACGCGCCGGCGAACAGGGGCGCGGCTTCGCCGTCGTCGCCGACGAGGTGCGCAAGCTGGCCGAGAAGTCATCGCGTGCCTCATCGGAAATCGACACCGTGACGCAAGCGCTCGAAGCCCAGTCGGAACTCGTCACCACCGCGATCGCCAACAGTGCCCAATCGCTGCAAAGCAGCCAACGTCTGGTGCAGGACGTGGCGACGGTGCTCGCCGAGGCCGGCGACGCCGTCGCGCAAACGAACCGCGGCGTCGACGACATCACCGCCTCGACCCGCGAGCAGCAGGCGGCGGGCCAGGGCGTCGCCGACAACGTCGCCGAAATCGCCCAACTATCCGAGCACAATCACCGGGCCATCGAGGACGTATCGGGCGCGGCGCAGCGCCTCAAATCGCTCGCCGACGACCTGGAAGACTCGGTTGGCACGTTCCGCGTTTGAGCCGCCGGAGGCCGGCGGCCGGACCGTGCCGGATCGGCCTTGAAACCTTGTTTAACCACAACGAACACGACGGGCACAACGAAAAACAAGACGCTTCATCTTGCCCGTGCCCCCCAGGGTAACGATACGAGAGAGTTTGAAAACCTTGGTTTTCGCTTGCTCTTCGTTGTGCCCGTTGTGTCGTTGTGATTAATTCCTGCCGTGGTTAACCACCGCCGTTCCCCGCAGGATCAGACCACCCCGTTTTCCGAAGCGATGACCGCCGCGTGCACGCGCGAGGCGACGTTGAGCTTGCGCAGGATGTGCTGGACGTGGATCTTCACCGTGGTCTCGGCGATGCCGTGCTGGCGCGCGATTTCCTTGTTGCTCGCGCCGCGCGCGATGCCGCGCAGGATGTCGAGCTCGCGTGGCGACAGGCTGGCGATCGGCGCCGCGCCGGGGGTATCCGGCACGGCGGCCGGGTTCGGCGACGCCCCGGCCGGCACCGGACTCGCCGACGCCGCGCCGCGATAGGCGGCGACCAGCTTGCTCATCATTTCCGGCGCCACCACGCTGTCGCCGTCCACGGCGCGCCGGATGGCGGCGGTCAACGCGTCGCCTTCCGCCGTCTTCAGCAGGTAGCCGATCGCGCCGCCGCGCAACGCCGTCGCCAAATCGTTCTCATCCTCGCTGACGGTCAGCATCAGGATGCGCGCTGCCGGCGCCGCGTCGTGCAGCGCCGGCAGCGCGTTCGACGCCGTTCACCCCCGGCAGGTGGTTGTCGAGCAGGATGACGTCGGGCTGCAGCTCCTGCGCCCTGCGTTGCGCCTGGCCGGCGTCGGCCGCGTCGCCAACCACGACGAGCTGCGGGTCGCGCGCCAGCAGCGCGGTCAGGCCGCGCCTGAACAGCGTGTGATCATCGACGACGAGGATGCGGATGGCGTCGTCCCGGAGGGATCGGTCTGGCGTGGTCATGCTTCGATGCTCATAATGCCTGCGCTGGCAAGCGATGAAACGGGGTGGACGTTCGGCGGCAGCGTCAGGGTAACCGAACTGCCCCGGCCCCGCGCGGAGACGATGTCGAGCCGGGCGCCGATCGTCTGCGCCCGCTCGCGCATGATACGCAGACCGACGTGCGTCTCGTCGGGCCGGTCTTCGTCCAGGTCGAAGCCGACGCCGTCGTCGTGCACCTCGAACCGCCATGCCGGTTGCTGCTGAACCTTCAAACTGACGTGCGACGCCTGCGCGTGCTTGCGCACGTTCGACAAGGCCTCCTGGATGACGTGCAGCACCTGGATCTGCACATCGGGGAAGAGCGGCATCCCCTGCCCTTCGATCGCGAGCGAGGTCGCCACGCCGCTCTGGTGCTCGAACTTGCGCAGCGTGGTCGCCAGTGCCGGTTCGATGTCCTCGCTGTTCGCCCGCGTGCGGAAGTGCACCAGCAGCTCGCGCACGTCGCCATAGCTCTCGCGAACGCCAGCATCGATCTCGTCAAGGATGGCCCGCATCGCGTCCGGATCGCCGCCGCGCATGGCGTCGCGCATCAACTGCACCTGGATCTTGATGAAAGCGAGCGACTGGGCGATCGAATCGTGCAGTTCGCGCGCCAGATAGATACGTTCCTGCGAAACCGCCGTCTCTTTCTCGAGCGCGTTCAGGCGCAGGTTCTCCATGGCGCTCGCCAGGTGGCTGGCCAGCGCATCGAGCAGGGAGCGCAAGGCCGGCGTCGGATGGGCCCTGGCGTTGAAGAACAGGTCGACCTCGCCCATCAGGCGGTCATGCAGGCGCACCGGGATGCTGACGACCGTCTTGAACCCGGCCCGCGCGCAGGAGAGCGGTGATGCGGGCGAATCGTCGCGGATCGGGATGACTTCCAGGCCCGACTCGGCAGCACCGTTCCCGCAGAAGCATCCGCCCTTGTCGATGCACTGCTCGGCGTCGACCAGCGTCTGCGGCATGCCCTGCGCGGCGAGCATCACGTAACGCCGGTTGCCGGGATCCGACCAGCGCACGGCCACGCCGTCGGCGCGCGCGATGCGCGCCACGCTGCGCGCGAATCCCTGCGCCAGTTCCTCGACCACCGTCGTCTTGGCGACCAGGCTGGTGACTTCGTACAGGCTTTCCAGACGCTCCCGCTTCTCTTCGAGTTCCGCCGTTTTTTCCGTAACCTTGTGCTCCAGATTGCGGTACATCGATTGCAGGTGGTCGGCCATGCCGTTGAAACCGCGGGCCAGCGTCCCGAACTCGTCGCTGCTTTCATGCGCCACCCGCGCATCGAAATTGCCCTGCTGGATCTTCTCGATGGCGCGTTTGAGCAGTCCGACCGGTTCCAGCACGAAAATGTAGCCCGTGTAGATCAGGATGGCCGCGCCAACGACCGCGAGGGCGAGCACGAACATCTGGCACAGGTAGAGCAAGGCGGTCCAGCGCGCCATGTGCGATTCGATCCCGGCCACCAGTTCGTCGATGCCGCGCACGAAGGCGCCTGTTGCGGCGCTCAGCCCGGCCAGCGGCTCCTGTCTGCCCCCGAGCCAGCGCGCGCGGTAATCGGACCAGTTGCGCGCGACGAGATCGTATTTTTCGCGCACGATATCGTCCCACGGGACAAAAAGAGGCCGCTCGGGATCCCCGGCGCGCAGCAGCGCCATGCTTTGTTCGAATTCCTCGATCTGATCGCGCAGCACCGTCTCCGGGAGGTTCAGACCGACCGACAGGGACATGCGGTACGCCTGCATCCGCATGCGGCCGGCCTCGTTCGACGGCGGCCGCGCCGCCGTCGAGCTGCCACGACACCCATAGCGTCGCGGCGGTCGAAATCAGCACGAGTAGCATGAAAGGAGCGCCCAGCAAAGCCAGCTTGGCGCCCAAACTCCATTGCCGGTTGTTCAGCATGGGAAGTGCCTGGGGATGAAAGGGCTCAATTCTACGGCGATCGGCAAGCGCCGGCCGCCTAGCCTTGCCTCGTCCTACAGCAGCTGCGCCACGCTGTCGAACGGCAGGCGCGGCCCGCGCGGATAGTTCCCCGACGGGTCGCCGTAGCCCAGATTGACCAGGAAGTTCGCCTTCCAGCGGCCATCAGGAAAGAACTCGGCATTGACCTTGGCCGGATCGAATCCGCTCATCGGTCCGCAATCCAGCCCGAGGATGCGGGCGGCGATGATCAGGTAGGCGCCCTGGAGCGTGCTGTTGCGAAACGCCGTGCTTTCGGCCAGCACCGCGTTGGCTTCGAACGTCGGTCTGGCGTCGTAGGCCGGGAACTGGGTCGGCAGATTTTCGAAGAAGCGCGTGTCCTGGGCGACGATGATCGTCACCGGCGCCGCCAGCGTCTTGGCCTGATTGCCGGGAGAGAGCGCCGGGATCAGCCGCTGGCGCGATTCCTTGCTGCGCAGGAATACGTAGCGTCCCGGTTGCGAATTCATCGAGGTCGGCCCCCAGCGCAGCAAATCGTAAAGCTCGCGCAGCGTCGCGTCGCTGACCGGACGATCGGTGAAGGTGTTGAAGGTGCGGGCACCGGTGAATACCTGCTCCAGTACGCTTGGGTCGTTGATCATCATCTGTTCTCCGGGTGGGTGGTGGTCGGAACTGCCTGCTTGAGTCGTCACTCCGGCCTCGAACAGCCGGCGATCGCGTTTACGCGCCGGGATTGCTCCAGGTCCCGTACGGCGCGATGAAGTCGTTCGCCTCGGCTGGTCCCCAGCTATGGCGCGGGTAGGAATGAACGGCCGGATGCTCGCTCAGAACCGGCTCGACGACCGCCCACGCCGCCTCGACGGCATCCTGGCGGATGAAGAGCGCGCCGTTCCCGGCCAGGGCGTCGCCGATCAGCCGGTCGTAGGGCGATTCCTCACCCTGATGGTCGTCCAGCAGGTAGAGCTCGTGCTGTTCCCCGACGAACTCCTTGCCCACGCTCTTGACGCGCGCCGCCAAGGCCACGGCGGAACTGGGGGAGATGCGGAAACGCAGATAGTTGGCGCGGCCATCGGCCGGCGCGGAATCCGCGAACAGGCGTTGCGGCGGCGGCTTCAATTGAACGACGACTTCGGCCGCCGTTTCGGCCAGGTATTTCCCGGAGCGCAGAAGCCACGGAACCCCTTCCCAGCGCCAGGAATCGATGCAGAGCCGCAAAGCACAGAACGTCTCCACGTCGGAATCCGGGCTGACGCCCGGTTCGCTCCGGTAGCCCTCGTACTGTCCGCGGACCAGATCCTCGGGGCGCATCGGGCGCATGGCCCGAAAAACGTCCGCCGTCTTGTCATGCACCGCGCCATAGCCGCGATAGGGCGGCGGCTCCATCGCCAGCAAGGCGACGATCTGGAACAGGTGATTCTGGATGACGTCGCGCAGGCAGCCAGCCGTTTCGTAGAACCCGCCGCGGCCTTCGACGCCGAACTTCTCGGAAAGCGTGATCTGCACGCTCTCGACGTAGTTTCGGTTCCAGACCGGCTCCAGGAAGGAATTGGCGAAACGGAAGTAGAGGATGTTCATGATCGCTTCCTTGCCCAGGTAGTGATCGATCCGGAAGATCGAATCCTCCGGAAACACCGAGCGCGCGATGCGGTTGAGCGCGCGCGCCGACGCCAGATCCCGGCCGAAGGGTTTCTCGACGATGAGACGCGCGTTCTCGGCCAGCCCGGACGCGCCGAGCCCCTTGATCATCGTTTCGAACAGCGCCGGCGGAATGGCCAGGTAGTAGGCCGGACGCCGCGCACCGCTCAAGGCCGCCTTGAGCGCCTGGAAAGTCCCCGCGTCGTTGTAGTTGCCGCTGACGTAACTCAGCCGGGACAAGAGCCGGGCCAACGCCTCGGGATCGTCGATCCGGCCGTCAACGCCGCCGTGCGCCCGGATGCTGTCGGTCGCCCGTTCGTGAAGTCGCGCGCGATCCCATTTCGACGAGGCGACCCCGATCACCGGTACGTCGAGGACGCCCCGCTTCGCCATGGCGTAGAGCGCCGGAAAGAGCTTCTTGTAAACGAGATCCCCGGTGACGCCAAACAGCACCAGTGCATCCGATCGTTCCCTGGGCAGGTGATCCATCGTCATTTCATCCTTTCCGCATACGCGGTCCATTGGTCAGTATCGCTTGTCGGCACGAGCAGCGCGGCGTCGATCAGCACATCGACGCCGGCCGCCGGTCTGATCGACGCCGCCGGGATGTTCGCGCCCGCCAGCCATTGCTCGACCGCGCGGCGTTTCGCTTGGCCGCTGACCAGGAAGAGCGCGGCCCGAGTGCGCCCCAATCGCGCCGCGCTCAGGGAGACGCGCTCGGGTGGCGGTTTCGGCGCGTCGAAGACGGCCAGCGTATCCGGGGATTCGGGGACGGAGCCCCATTCATGGCTGGGAAACAGGCTCGCGGTATGACCGTCTTCGCCAAGCCCGAGCAGGACCAGATCGAAGTCATCGACGCCATGCAGCGTCTCCGCATAGCGTCGCGCCGCCAGCGACGCGCCAAGCTCTCCCGGTATCGGGTACACCTGTGCGGCGGGGATCGGCACATGCCGTAGCCAGGCTTCGGCCGCCATACGCGAATTGCGCTCGGGGTCGTCTGGCGGCAGGCAGCGCTCGTCGCCGAAGTAGAACGTGCCATGCGTGCCAGTCCGTACGTGCGGCGCTCAACTGGCGATAGACATCGCGCGGCGTGTTTCCGCCGGCCAGGACGATCCGGAACCGTCCACGTTCCCGGATCGCCCGCGCGGCCCCGGCAAGAATCGTCTCCAGGGCTTGCCGCCGCAGGGCATGCGCATCGGGGACGAGATGCCGGCGGCACGGCTCCCGGTCGGCGTCGTTCATCGAATCCGGCTCGACCGATGGAAATGGATCACCCGGGTCCCGGCTTTTCGTCATGACCGCCAAATTGCTTGCGCATGGCTGACAGCACGCGATTGCCAAAATCCGCGCCGCCCTGCGAGCTGAAACGCTCGAACAGCGCAGCGCTGAGCACAGGAACGGGAACGCCTTCGTCGATGGCCGCCGCGATGGTCCAGCGCCCCTCTCCCGAATCGGAGACGCGGCCACCGAAATTTTCCAGATCCGGATTGCCGTGCAGCGATCGCGCCGTCAGGTCGAGCAGCCACGATCCGACCACGCTGCCCCGGCGCCAGAGTTCGGTGATCTGCGCCAGATCCAGGTCGTACTGGTAATGCTCTGGATGGCTCAGCGGCGAGGTCTCCGCGTCCGTATCGCGCGCGCGCTTCCCGGTATTGGCATGGCGCAGGACATTCAGGCCTTCCGCGTAGGCGGCCATCAGGCCGTACTCGATGCCGTTATGAACCATCTTCACGAAATGGCCGGCGCCGGACGGGCCGCAGTGGAGATAGCCATGTTCCGCCGGCCCCGGGGCATCGGTCTTTCCCGGCGTGCGCGGTGCGGCCTCGACGCCGGGGGCGATGCTCTTGAAAATTGGCTCCAGGTGCTGGACGACCGGCGCCTCGCCGCCGATCATCAGGCAGTAGCCGCGCTCCAGCCCGAAAACGCCGCCGCTGGTCCCGCAGTCGACGAAATGAATACCTTTGCGCCCGAGCTGTTGCGAGCGCTGCAGATCATCGCGGTAATAGCTGTTGCCGCCGTCGATCACGATGTCGCCCGCGCTCAGCAGGTCAGCCAGTTTGTCGACGAGATGTCCGACCACGCTGACCGGAACCATCAGCCAGACGACGCGCGGCCGGTCCAGTTTCTCGACCAGCGCCTCGATCGAATCGGCGCCCGCGACACCCTGGCCGATGCTCTTGCGGACGCTGTCGGCGTTCGTGTCGTAGACGACGCATGCATGGCCGTCGTTCGCTAGGCGTCGCGCCAAGTTGGCGCCCATGCGCCCCAGACCAACCATTCCGATTTGCATCACGATGCTCCTTCCGCTGACGAGCCCTACGTCGAAGGTGACACCATCGCGCAGACGGGACGACAACGTCAATGTTTTCCTTAGTGCGGCGAATCGGCTTCAACGTTCCGCGCCCTATGCGGCGCAGCCTGTGCCGCGCAGCGGGTTATCGCCGGACGTGAGAGCCGGTGCACAGGCGTCGATAGTCTCGTGCCTGACCCTTTTCAGGGCTTCGCATCCAGCTCGACACGGCGGCGACGGAACGCCGGAGTGAGCAACATCAAGGTCAACAGCAGCCAAAGGGGCAATGTTTCGATAGCGCTGGCGAAGGCCTGTTCGGACGAAACCTCACCGTTCAGCGCGCGTAAGGCAAGGGCGAACATCAAGCTGACAAAACCATAGCCCAGGTTGAAAACCAGTCCCTTGAACGAGAGAACGGTGGCGCGCTGCGCCGAGTGCGCGAGCGTGTTCAAGGTGTTTGAGACGACGTAGCCCAGCGCGCCCATCGCCACGGCCAGCGGGATGGTGAACGCGACGCCCCAGTGCGGAATCGCGAACGCGACGCCGGTCAGCCCGACCAGCGTCAACGCCGCGAGAATCGCAAAATTGCGCAGCAGCGACCGCGAGCGGACCAGGTACCGGGCCAGGGGGGCAACCAGCATGCCCAACCCGGCCATGGCGGCACCGACCAAGCCGAAACTGGCCTCGGGCAGATCGATCAGGCGGTAGTACGCGCTGCCGAAAGTCAGGAACAGGCGAATCACGCTGTCGATCAGTACGCCGCCGATGATGACGAAGAGCGCGACGGGCGTCCGCAGAATCCAGGCCCCGGCATCGACGATGCCCTGCCAGCCGCTGGCCGGATGGCCGCCGCCCCGGGAACGCGCGCCCGGGATCGGCGGCTCGCGCATGCCGAACGCCAGCCACAGCACGGCGACCGCGCTGATCAGATTCAAGGCAATCGGGATACGTAGCGTGACGCCTTGATCGACCAGGAAGCCGCTGCCCAGCAGCGTCAGGACGACGTTCATCAGATGCGGATCGTAAACGGCGGCGCCGACCAGCATGGCCAGACACAAGCCCAACGATTGCCAGCGCATGACGTCGGCCATGACGTCGGGCCACTCGCGCTCACGCGCCTCCGCCGCGAGCGAGTCGTAGGCCAGCGATTCGTCGGCGCCGCTGGCCAGCGCCTCCGCGAGCCCGCTGAACATCCGGTTCGCCAGGCAGAACGACAGGAGGATCAACCCGCCGTTGCGGGGTGCCACGAGGAGCACGGACATCTCGAGCACCATGCAGATCGCCGAGGCCACGATCAAGGGGCGCCGCCCGATGCGGTCGGCGAGCGCGCCGGAAGGCACCTCGGCCACGACGATGACAACGGCCCAGACGAAATTGAGCAGCGTGTATTGCGTGGCCGACAGCCCCAGGTCGAGAAAGAGCACCGCCAATATCGGGTAGTAGAACCGGGAATTGAACAGCACGCGAAACCCGATGAAGCGCTTTCGATTGGCCTCGGCGATGCCTGGAGTCGGCTCAATACTCATCGCAGCGCTTCCGTTCGTACCGGCGGCGACACGTCATTCCGGCGGAACATTTCGCAGCCCGTTCATTCGTTGACCGCTGAACGGGTTTCAGGAACCGCCGACCGGATCAACCGCGAGCGGTCAGCATCCGCGCTCATTCAACATCGAGAAGCCACGTTGGTGCCAAGTCGGGTAGGCGGGCGGCTGATCGCTCGCCTGATCGAGCGTTGCAAGCTGTTGCTCGGTCAGCGCCCAGCCGACTGCGTCCAGATTTTCGACCAACTGCGCCTCGTCGCGCGCCCCGATGATCACGCTCGAAACGCTCGGCCGTTGCAGCAGCCAGTTGAGCGCGATCTGCGGGATGGTCTTGCCGGTTTCCGCACTGACGACATCCAGCGCATCGATGATGCGGAACAGTCTTTCCTCGTCGAAATGCGGCCCGGTTCCCGCGATGTCGTGCGCGCGCATGCCGGGCCTGGCCGGCTGGCCGCGCCGGATGCGCCCGGTGAGCTTGCCCCAGCCGAGCGGACTCCAGACGACGGCGCCGACCCCCTGGTCGACGCCCAGCGGCATCAGATCCCATTCGTAGTCGCGGTTGAGCAGCGAATAATAGGCTTGATGCGCGACATAGCGCGGGTAACCATAGCGGTCGGAGGTCGCCAGCGACTTCATCAGGTGCCAGCCCGAGAAGTTCGAACAGCCGACGTACCGGATCTTGCCGGCACGGACGAGCTGATCGAGCGTCGCAAGCGTCTCTTCAACGGGCGTGTTGTTGTCTTGCCCATGCAGTTCGAACAGATCGATGTAATCGGTGCCGAGACGCCGCAACGCCTTGTCGACCGCCTCGACCAAGTGCTGGCGCGATGAGCCGAAGTCGTTCGCTCCATCGCCCGTGGGAAAGGTCGCCTTGGTCGAGATCAGCAAACGACTCCGCTTGCCCTTGATCGCCTCCCCGAGAATCTGCTCGGCCAGCCCATCCGAGTACACGTCGGCGCTATCGAACAGGGTTACGCCGTGTTCGAGGCAAATGTCCACCAGACGCGCCGCGCCGCTCGCATCCGTGCTTCCCCACGCTTTGAAGAAGTCATTGCCGCCACCGAAGGTGCCGGTGCCGAAACTGAGCGCGGGCACGCGCAGACCGGATTTGCCGAGACGCCGATATTCCATGTTCGATTCTCCTATGTCGATTTCACAACCACGCTGCCACTGTGACAGCGTCCATCACGAACGAAACGAGCTGCTGCTTCGGAACGGCGAACCGTCACCCGGCAAGCAGCCGTTCTTTCGACCGCGCGGGATGGAAGAACACAGCCAGCAGGAAGGTGAGCATCAGGGTGGGCAAGGCAGCGCCCCACTGCGGCATCCAATGGGCGATCGCATGATAAATCGCAATCCCGCCCAGCCACATGGAGGCTGACGCCCAATCCACCTTGCACTGCGCGGGGGCGAAGTTGGGCTGCCCAACACCCAGACGCCCCAGGATGACACCGAACAGCGGAACGAAGACCGAACTCAACGTCAGCAGGAACGGCTCGAGGCTATGCATGGGCAGGACCAACGCGAATCCCGTGCTCAGCACAGCGAGCCCGAGCCCCCATTGGCGGATCGAGATTGCCGGTTTCATGCTGTGCGCGGAAACCGAACTCGAATAGACGTCACCGTAGGCATTGTCTATCTCATCAACAAGGATCAGGCTCAGGGCGATCAGACCACCTTGCGCCAGCAGCAGCGAACCGACCAGATCCGCGTCGGGCTGCGCGACACTCACCACCATCACGCCGAGCGCGTAACACCAGACGTTGGCGATGGCGTAACCCAACCAGGTCCCACTCATCGTGCCGCGCCCCGAACGACCGTGGCGGGCGTAGTCAGCCACCAGCGGCAGCCACGATACGGGCATCGCAATGACCAGATCCATGGCCGACAGGAGCCCCATGCTGCCGTCGCCGGTTCGCGTCCAGAAAGCCTGCAGCCCCTGGATATTGAGCTGCGAACCGAATTGCCAGGTCAGCCACAACAGCGAAACGATCACCAGGGGCAACCCAAACCGGCTGACCGTCTTGCGGACGAGTTGGGTCATGGACCCCGCCATCAGGAAAGTCAGCACCGCTCCCCACAGCAGCGTCGTGACCACTATTCCGCCCGTACCGTCGAGAGCAAGCCCGAGGGATTGCTTGCCGATCGCAACCGTACCGTCGCGCATGACGACAAGCTCGAACGTAGTCCAGCCGATCAACTGCACGATATTCAGGATCACCGGCAAACGCGCAAAGTGGCTGCCGAAGGTCGCGCACATCAAACCGGCGCTGGATAGACCACTGTCGCAGCCGAGCCTGGCCGTCCACGCCAACAAGCCGGAACCGACCACGGAGCCCAGGAGTATGGCCATCAGCGCATCCCGGCTCCCGACGGACGGCACAAGATACGCGCCGATCTGAATGACCAGCAGGCCGACACCCAAACTGAACCAGAGTGACGCATGTTCATGCCAATGAAAGACGCGATCGTCCGCGGCCACGGGCGTCAGTGCCTTGTTGTGTGGAGAGAGCATTTGTGCAGGGACCTTCGATGCAATTGACGAGCGAACCGGACAGGAGCGCGCAGACTACATTACTTGAGTGCCACGCTCAACAAACGGAAGCCGTGGCCGGCTTCAAAGCGCCCGATCGACTCACTTGAGGCAGTTCGACTTCTGCGCGACGTATCTCTGGAAAAACCAGAGTTTGTTGGCGGAGTGGACGGGACTCGAACCCGCGACCCCCGGCGTGACAGGCCGGTATTCTAACCAACTGAACTACCACTCCAGTACTGCTCAACAAAGGCTGCATTGCACAACCTCTGAAAACCTTGGCGTCCCCACGGGGATTCGAACCCCGGTACCAACCGTGAAAGGGTTGTGTCCTAGGCCTCTAGACGATGGGGACCCGGACCAAAAACTCTCTTACCACCAGGCGACCGAGACAAACCGGCATCGCCACATGCATTTCCTGGCTCCCCGACCTGGGCTCGAACCAGGGACCTACGGATTAACAGTCCGGCGCTCTACCGACTGAGCTATCGAGGAACAGGGCGCGCATTATAAGGGACAAAACCGCGCTGTAAAGCCTCCAGGCAAAGAAAAATCCGCCCCCGCCGGCAATCGAGCATTTCCAGCCATGTTTTCGTGCCCACCAAATACTCGACGAAGGACTTGACAACGAGAACCATCCAACGGGCATCACGCCCTCGCGTCTGTCACAACTCGCTACGAAAACATGGACAAGGCGTAACCAAAGAGAATCAAAGCAGCAACATAAATGAAAACAATTCTTGATATCGTTCATGCGTCGGGTGAAACCACCCTTCATTCATGAAAGGAAATCATCAATGGATACTCTTGGCTCAATCATCACAATCGCTCTGGTCCTCGCGGCAATCTTCATCCCTCAAGCTTTAGCCATCTATCTCAGTGACTGGCGCAAAGCGGAACGTGAAGAGTACATTCCAGATGGAAGATAGCCAGTGCGCGGATAGTGTCCGCATGACCTAGAAACGGCCTCCAAACTCGGAGGCCGTTTTGTTTTGGTCGACGAACGTCGCCTTGCAGAAATCCTGGCCCGCCCGGACCGATTCGAACGGCCTACCCCTTGGTTCGAAGCCAAGTGCTCTATCCAAATGAGCTACGGGCGGTAAATCGACGACGGTGGATCAGCGCGGTTCAGGTCGGCGATAAGAGCCTTTCATTGTAGTGCGTCGAATCCTTCGCAGGCTAGCGCAATCGATGTGTGGAACGCATCGCCACAAACTGTGCGCCATTTTCTCTGCTCAGATCAATTCAACGAGCACTGCCGACTTGATGAGGCGCATGCTCCTGATCGTCTGTCGCGGTTATCATCACATCTCAGCCAAGCGTATCAATCCGGGGCCATCGTTGGGATTCGCATGCACAGAAACACAGAAGCGACAAAACAAAAAAGCCACCTATATGGATGGCTTAACTGTTTGATCATACTGGTGCCCCTGCGCGGAATCGAACCACGACCTGATGATTACAAATCAACTGCACGACCTTCATGCTACAGGGGCCGATCTGCCAATCGAGTCGCGCATTATAGCTGAACGCGATACCGCCCGCACCCGCGCAAGAACCCAACGTAACGAACATTCACAGGCCATGGCGACACTTACCAACCCTTCCGAAATCGCACGCGAAACTCTAAAGCAGCTCATGGCGCGTCGCATGGCGCCGTCACCCGACAATTATCGGGCGATCTACAACGAGATTGCCGGGATTTCCGACAAGGCGAATGGCGCCTCCTCGGAAGGGGAATTCAAAGCGCTGCAACTCTCGCTCCCGAAGGAAACACCGGCGCAACAAAGGCTTGTACGTCATCTGGACCAATCGCTGAAGGCGAGCAACCTTGAGGGTTATCGCTCAACGTTGGTCGAGTTCATCAAGGAACATAGCGCAGAGTCCGACCTTGCCTGGAACGAATTGATCGGCGAGCTGCTTCGGCAGTGGGAGGCCAAACAGAGCGGCCTGACACCTGGACGCAAGCGTGAGTCGCTCGATCACGTACTATCTGCCGGCGCAAAAAACAGCGAACTGCTTTACACGCGACTTCAGAATCTGATCAAGGCGTGGTCGCAGAATTCGCTCGCGACCGACGACATCGAGTTGGTCGAGGGTGAACTCGATGCCGGTGGCGAACAACCGGCACCCAGCGTATCGGTGGCCGCTTCATCCACCAAGGCGCCGACCGCCGTCAGCCGCGCGAGCGAGCTGCTTCCGGAATTGCGCGACATTTTCGTTTTCACGCTGGAAATGACGATCGCCACGCAACTCGAAGACGAGCCCGAACTCGCCGCCGAAACGCGCGCCATTGCGACCGCTGCGCGTTCGGCCACGACCTTGAAGGCGATGCAGGAGTTGATGGCTTCGGTCAAGCGCCTCGCCTACCGCCTGGAGTTCGTCTCCGAGGATCGGACCGAGTTGCGTGGCGGACTGATCAAGCTGCTGCAATTACTGGTCGATAACGTGAACGAACTCGTCGTCGACGATCGTTGGCTGAACGGGCAGATCGACATGGTGCGCGAGCTTGTCGCCAAACCGCTGAATCTGCGCACGATCAGCGATGCCGAACACCGCCTCAAGGAGGTCATCTTCAAGCAAAGCCAGCTCAAGCACAGCCTGATGGAAGCGCAGGAGGCGCTCAAGCAGATGCTGGCCGGCTTCGTCGATCATTTGGCGGAATTCGCCGACTCGACCTCGGATTACCACGACAAGATCGAGGTCTGCGTCGAGAAGATCAGCAAGGCGGACGACATCGCGCAGCTGAAAGACGTGCTGGAAGAGGTGATCAGCGAAACCCGCATCATCCAGATCAACGCGCAACGCTCGCGTGACGATCTGCGCGCCACGAAACAGCGCGTCGATGAAGCGGAAAAACGCATCGGCGAACTACAGGCTGAACTGGACCGTGCCAGTTCTCTCGTCCGCCACGACCAGCTCACCGGCACGCTCAATCGGCGCGGCCTGGAAGAGACTTTCGAAAGTGAGGCCGCGCGCGCGCGGCGGAGAAAATCGCCACTGTGCATCGCGCTGCTCGATATCGATAATTTCAAGAAGATCAACGACTCGATGGGGCACGACGTCGGCGATGCGGCGCTGATCCACCTCGTCACCACCATCCGCGAAACGCTGCGCCCGCAGGACACGCTGGCGCGCTTTGGCGGCGAGGAATTCATCATCCTGTTGCCGGACACCCCGGTCGACGACGCCACCAAGGCGCTCATCCGCGTACAGCGCGAACTGACCAAACGCTACTTCCTGGCCAACAATGAAAAACTGCTGATCACCTTCAGCGCCGGCGTGACCGAAGTGCGCGCCGACGATATACAGGCCGTTGCCGTCAAGCGTGCCGACGAGGCGATGTACGCAGCGAAAACGACTGGCAAAAACCGGGTCGTGTCAGTCTGAGCGGTTCAAGCAAACCGGGAGGCAGCAATGTTGGCCGTCCCGCCCCGAGATCGGCACCGTCGAACACTCAGCAGGATCGCCGCAAACTGATGGTGGTGCGCTGCAGTAGCGCCTGTTGCCAGGCCCGCTGCACGGCGGCGGGAGTCTTCAGGAAGATGCCGCGCCCATTGGGCGTGTAAAGCTCCTTCCCGGAATCCAGATCGTCCTGGTGCTTCTTGAAAAATGCGACTTTGTAGCGATGATGCCGCTCGTCGAAATTTCCAGCGGACTCGTGAATGATTGGGATATCGCAGCAGACACCCAGCTTGTAGCCTGTTTTCCAGGCGGAAAAACTGAAATCCAGGTCATAGAGATGGAAGCCGTCGAACGTAGCGGCATCGAAACCCACTTTTTCCGCGACCTCGCGAGTGGAAATCATGCAGAGTCCATCGATCGCCTTGATACCTTGGACCACGGGCCAGTCGTCCACACCAAAGACGTCAAGGGACATGAATGCCTGCTTCGGCCTGGCATGGGCGACGACGCCGTGGATATGCGGCTGTCCGGCAGCAAACCAGTTCCCGGTAATCAGCTTGCTGGTTCCCGCAAAGCCAAGCACATCGAAATGCTGAAGGTGCGATGCAAGCTTGTCGGGGAGCGCATCATCGATGAAGAGGACATCGTCGTGAGAAAAAATCAGGATTTCTCCGGTTGACTGGCCGATACCCCGGTTATAGCCTTCCGCCAGCGACTTGGCATCATGAATACCGATGATCTCGTGGTCATGCTGGCGGAAAAGGTGGCGGTAGGATTCGCTGGTACGCGCGAACTTGCCGGCATCGATGCTGCAGATGATGATGGAAAAGCTTGGCGATGACATCAGCAGGCTCTCTGATGGAGTTGTTCGATCAATTCAGCGAATGCGCGGGCGAACCCTTCGGCATCGCCGACGAAACCTTGCTCGGCCATGGTTTGGCGAAGCCCGGCAATTCTGGTGCCGTCTGGCGCGAGCACGGCGCGCTGGCCCAGGCGCAACCAAGCCTCCGGCGTGTCGGCAACGTAGCCGCCCTGCCCTAGCGCACGCAGCATGGCGCCGGGGCGGCGCGACCAGGGCGCATCGCCATCAAGAGCGAGATAGGGTTTTTCCATCCACAGGCCGAGCGGCAGCGCCATGTCGCCCGGGCCGTGCAACGGAGCGAATCCCACGTCGGCTTGGTTCCAGGCGGCGGCAATGGTTTCTGGCGTCGTGGCGTGAATGAAATCAAGGCGCGTGGAATCGTTCCCGTCGGTTTGAAAGAACTCCGATATGAAACGCTGGGCATCTGCGCCGAGTTCGCCAAGATTGATCAACAGGCGGCTTGTCGGCAGTTGCTCGAGCAGATGCGCAAACAGGCGCCAGCTCTCCTCGTCGTAGTGAAGCGGCGAGCACAGACAGGCAAAGGTGAAGGGCCGGTTGGCTTCACGCGGTTCGATGGCAAAGCTCGGGAAATCCAGATACTCCCCCAGGCCCGGGAGCAGATGCAGGCCGGGAAGCTGTTCCGCGTCCGGCTCGGGCCACAGGGCTTCCCCGTGCAGACAGGGGATTCCGGCCAGCAGAGGGAGGGCCGTGTCGCTCCAGGAAAGCTTGACCGGCACAGGTGCTGCCAGGAAGAGGGACAAGCGTTGCTGAACGGCCAGACCGTCCAGTTCGACCAGAACCTGTACGTTCATGCGGGCGATTTCTTCCAGAACCGCGGAATCGCCTTCTCCTCCGATCATCGAGACAGAATCGCTCATTAAGCCGGAACGCTGGATGAATTCATCTTCACGCCGTGCATCGTTCCACAGCACAACGGTTTTGAAACGGGCCGGCGGCAGATTCAGCAACAGGCTTTCCAAGCGGATCCTGGAACTTTCCCGGCGACAGTCGCTGAGCAGGAAGGCAATGGTCAGCGGAACGCCCGGCTGGGCCGGGAGCGAAGGGATCGGTGGACTATTAAGGAAGGCGCGCACCAATTCAGCGAGGTAGGCAGGCGTCAGGGTCGTACGGGGCGCCAAGGCGAGGCCGAGCGCGTGATAGGCCGGATTGTTGTGGATACGTGTGCACCGCTTGGCGATGGAGGTGACATCGCCGGCATGGGTCAACCACTCCACCAATACCCCGAGGATCGTGTCTTGAGATTCGGACGGCATGGATGCCGCGCTTTCCAGAAGCTGGATCGCTTCCTTTGCCTGTCCATTTTGCCGCATGGCCTCGGCAAGCGCCGGATAGGCGGCGAACAAGTCGGGTTGCTTGGCAATCGCCATTCGCAGGTAATGGAGAGCTGCAACGCAGTTCCCGCCCTTCAGGAACGATTCACCGAGACCTGCGTGGTAGGCGGGCAAGAGCGGAGAGATTTCTTCCGCATGCGCGACGAAAAGGCGGGCATCCTCTTCTTGACCCCAAGCCGCGCAGGCGAACCCCAGATAGACATACGCCAATTGATTTTCGGGGTCGGTCTCGAGAAAGTCGATCAGCTGGGCGATGGCCTCTTCCAGCCGCCCTTGCTGGAAGAGATCGATGCCGGCGGACAGGGAAGCCGGCGCAGAGAAAACGCTGCCCTCCCCCGCGCGATCGCCACTTGATTGCGCCGCCACGTAAGCGCCGGAATAGAGGTGAAGGCGGATCTCTAGAATGTGGTCTTGGAGCGATTTCATCACGAGTAAATCCGGCGAGTCGGAAGATGTGCTTTCTGGATGGCGACGGTCAGGGGACTAAGCACCGTATCTGGCGCACCGGCCGCAACATTCTGGAAACTGTTGAACAGGGTCAGGAAATTATCCATGTCCTGCGGTTCGATGGGCATGTCCAGCCCGCGCAATACCTGCATGGTCAACAAACCGATGTTGGTGGGCGTATCCGCCGCCGGTTGACAACAATTGGTGACCCGATGAATGGTCAGGAAAACACCTCTGAACGCAATGAACTCGAGCGGCAAGGCAAACGGCACCTCCCATTCCAGATCGATGAAGGCATGGCTGCCGTCTGGTCTGGCAATCCAATTGGTGGGCGTGGCATCGATGTATTTTCCGGGAAGCTGATGGGGGAAGTGGGCGAAGGCCGCCTCGGGTTTCGTCTCCGGATTCTGCCGCGCTTGTTCGAGCAAGGCTGCTCGCCAGGGCCTGGCCCAGTCGACCAAATGGCCGACGTTCCAATTCGGGCGGTTCATGCACCGCAACAGTTCGTCGAACCAGACCGTGCCCGCCTCGTACTGTTCCGTGTTCCACGCCGTTTCCGATGAGGCGTTGGTATGAGTTCGCGCCGACACTCGGCCTTGCTGGTTCAGGAATTGGGTTTCCTTGGCCAATTCGAATGGCCGGTCGGCGCCGTAGTGGGAGGCAAGGTGGTCCGCATGTTCCGGCAGAATGGGCGCTTCGGAATCCGAGGCGACGATGAGGAAGGAATTGGCCAGGTCGGCAATGAGCCCATTGCGAGCCACCACATGCCAGGCCATCTCCTGCGAGAAAGCCGGCGCCGGGGTTCGTTGCCTGTCGTGCACGACAGAACCGGCGGCGATCGTTCCCGGATTCCATTCGGCGGGCGCCCGGTCAAGATCGTGGCCCGCAGGGTAGATCACGGAAACCGGAGTCTTGTAATCGGGAAACGGCAGATACACCTGGCTGGAGAGGAATCCTGCACGGTGGATGTGGCCGAGCAACTCGCGCCGGCCGAAAGTTATTGGCGTCGTCTTGCCGTATGAATCGTTGATGCCGTACATCGGGCGCCCGAGATGATCTTCCGGCGAACCTGCAAAATACTTCAAACCAAGTTGGTTCTCGATGGCAACCAGGAGCAGCCCCCCGGGTTTGAGGAAGCGCCGGGCGTGATGCAACATGGTCGCTATCGGATTGGGCGCCTCGATATAGACCTGAGCATATTCGAGCACGCCGATCAAGGTGACGATATCGAATTTTTCCTCGAGAGCGAAGTTCTGGATCAGATCGCAATAAACCCTGACCCCGGGCAGATCGGCACAGCGACTGCCGATCACTCTGGCGCGCGACCGGCTCCCTTCGAGCGCCGTGACCTTGCCTCCCTGTTCGCCCAGATAGCGGGTGATGGCCCCACAACCCGCGCCCAGCTCAAGGACGGAACCACCTGCGATCCGATCGCGAAAAGGTCGGACGATGTTGGCCCGTAAAGGGGTCAGATGATAGTACGTCGGCCAGTCGGTCCCCTTGCGGCGCAGTTCGGGGGAATGCAGGGATCTGTCCTGTGCTGCCCTGATCAGTTGGTATAGGCGTTCTTCCGTCGCATTGGCATCCTTGTAGCCGAACTCATACTGAGCCGCCGCTTCGTAGATGTTGTCCTCGGCGTTGTATCGGTAAGTGGCCGTTCCCGATGGCGGCGCGGTGACGATGTTTTTCACACTAAAGTTACCTCCGAATGTGGAACGCTTAGCGCGGGTTGTCATGCGGCCTTGGTGCTCCGGCCGCCAAGCTGCGTCGCGCGTACTGTGTCGGGTTGCCAAGGATGTCCGGTTGGAGAAGCACCGATTCTACCGGCCCGATCGCTGTTCCGACATACCGTTCGGCCCCGAGTCTATAGCAAACCTGACGCAGGACACCAACAGCTCAACAGCTAGTCCCCTCGCTTGCCTTCGCCCCAGCGCAGCCACATGGCCCGGAACGCCTGCTCCAGATGGCGCGCCATGCGCGGCGCGTCCATCAGCGGACTCGCCAGCATGCGTTCACGCAGCCCGGCGCGTATCTCCTTGAGCCGTTGGCGATCGGCGGCCAAGGCCACGGCGCGCGACACATAATCGTCCTTGTCCGTGGCGACGAATTCGCCGAGTCCAACGTTTTCGAGAATGGCTTTGCCCATGCGCGACACCAGCATATCGCCCGGCAAGGTCACGTAGGGCACGCCCATCCAGATCGAATCGTAGCCGGTGGTGCCGCCATTGAACGGGAAGGGGTCCAATCCAAGGTCAACGTCGTTGTAACTCCCGAAATAAGCAAACTGCGGCTGAATACCGAGGATCTCGAGACGCTCCGGCCGCACGTCATGGCGGGCGAACTGTTCGTGGATGTAGGCGATCAAGGTTCCGTCCTGGCCGCCGCGGGCAACCACCAGCAGGCGGGAGTCCGGAACCTGCTTGAGAATCTCCGCCCACAGGCGGATCGTCTCCTGGCTGGCCTTGCGGAAATTGTTCAGGCAGCCGAAGGTGAAGGGTCGGCCAGTCCGCTCGCACGGCAAGCCAGGCAGGACCGGCACGTCGGGGATTCCCGTGCGCACGCCGTAGCAGTCGGGCAAAGGCCAGGGCGTCTCGGAGCACCAGGCACCGGCTTCCAGCACTGGGTCCGGCGGCACGATGATGTAGTCGATCGCCGACATGCCGCTCGTGCCGGGAAAGCCCAGCCAGGTCACCACGATGGGCGCCGGCTTGCGCGCCACGGCGAGCAGGCGGTTGCCCTCGGTGTTGCCGTTGAGATCGACCAGGATATCGATCGCATCGCCCTCGATCAGCCTGGCCAGCGCTTCGTCGCCGATGGACACCACCTCGCGCCACAGCCCGACGGCCGCGCGGCAGCGTTGCGTGACCTCGTCGGCGGCCTGCGAATTGTAGTAAACGACGGATTCGACCTGCGCCGGATCGAGCTTGTCGAGGAAAGGCAGCACGAAGGCAGCCACCGGGTGCGTACGGAAGTCGGAGGTCAACCAGCCGATGCGCAGCTTGCGATCGGGGCGCCGGTCGCGTCCGGGGAAATCGTCGCTACGCAGATACTGCCGGCACAGGTGGGCGTCGAATTCCCGCGCGAGTTGCAGCACGTCCGCCGCCGTCGATTCGCTCGAATGCACCAGCACCCACAGCGAGTTCACATACGCCGTCGCGGACTTGGGGTTGACCGCCAGCGCCTCGCGATACTTGTCCAGCGCCTCGGCGTTGCGGGCCTGGTCGGAAAACCAGCTGCCTAGGTTGAGCAGGGCATTGAGGTGGCGCGGATCGATGGCCAGGATGGTTTCCGCCGCCTGCCGCGCCTTCTCGCTCAGCCCCAGTTTGGTATACACCACGATCAGCGTATTCCAGGCGTTGAGATTCTCCGGCTGGCGGGCCACCGCCATTTCCAGATTCTCGCGCGCGACATCCAGTTGGCCGCGCGTGGTGAACAGCAACCCCATGTGTTCGAAGATCCAGTCGTCAGCAACGCCGAGCTCGTGCGCCTTTTCCATGGCGTCGATCGCCGGCAGTGTTTCACCGGACTGCACCAGGGCGATGCCCAGCTTGGCCCAGACGTAAGGCGTATCGACACCCAGTTCGACCGCCCGCTGAAAATGATCCGCCGCCCGGCGCGAATTGCCCTGGGCCAATTCGATGTCGCCACAGGCCTGCGCCACGTTCGCCGAATCCGGCGCCAGGGCGAGCGCCTGTTGCGCGCACGGCACAGCCTTGTCGATCTCGCCCCGGACCCGATACAGGTCGGCCAGCGACAACCAGGCATCCGCGTAGCCGGTATCCATGCGCGCGGCCTGCTTGAAATCGGCCAGGGCCGCATCCAGTTCCCCCAAGTGCTGCAAGGCCATGCCGCGCAGACAATAGTGCGCGGCCAGCAGATCCTTGCCGACCAGCACCCGATCCAGCACCCGGCGCGCGCCGGCCCAGTCGTCAACGGCCACGTAGGCACCGCTCAAAGCGCAGGCGATGGCGCTGTCCCTGGGCGCCAACGCCGCCGCCCGTTCGAGCTGCGCTACGCCCTCGGCCAGCTCGCCCATGCGGCAGCACGTCTCGCCCAGACGTTGCCGGTACGACGCCGTGTCCGGACTCAGACCCACGGCATGCTCGAAAAAAGCGCGCGCGGACTCGGCATCGCCGACCCGCACGGCGATTTCCCCTAGACCATGCCAGGCGCGATGATTCTCCGGCTGCGCCGAGACCACGATCTCGAAAAGCTGCCCCGCCTTGTCGTAATCCCCCGCTTTCAAGGCCATCTCCGCCAAGCCCTGCTCGTGCATGCGCCGCGCTTTCATAACCCATCCATTCTTGTGACCGGCGAGTCCGGTGATGCGGCAGTATAACGTCCGCACGCTTTCATCTCATGCCCTTGCCGATCGAAAACACCACCCTGCCGAATTTCGAAAAACATGAATAACCGTTTGATTTACAATCATTTGTAAGCCGATATAATGTAATTTCCAAAGCCCTTTCGCCGGGCGGCGGCACTCGCCGCGAAAAACGCCTAAAGTTCTCTGGACCACAACCGTTAAAGGTCACAAGCGGTGAAACATTTCTCGCAAGTCACATCGCTGAACGGAATTCAACCTGACCACGCTCTTCAAGGAGATCGATAAATGGCACTCACCATCAACACCAATATTGCGTCCCTGAATGCCCAACGCAATCTGAACTCGTCCCAAAGCGCGCTCAAGACCTCGCTGCAACGTCTTTCGTCCGGCCTGCGCATCAACAGCGCAAAGGACGACGCCGCCGGCCTGGCCATCGCCGAAAAAATGAGCTCGCAAAGCCGGGGCATGACCGTCGCCATGCGCAACGCCAATGACGGTATCTCCGTCGCGCAAACGGCCGAAGCCGGCCTGAGCACGGTCGCTACCCACTTGCAGCGGATGCGCGAACTGGCCACCCAAGCTGCGTCGGGCCAATACGATTCGACCAACCGCGCTGCGCTGGACAAGGAATTCGGGGCGCTGGCCAGCGAAGTCTCCCGCGCCATCTCCGCGACGAATTTCAATGGCCAGAAATTGCTCACCGGCGCTTTCTCCGCCGTCGATTTCCAGATTGGCGCGACGACCGGCTCCGAGTCCAAGATCGCCATCACCATCTCGTCGATCGATGTCAGCAGCCTGACCTCGATCAGTGATGTCGCCTCCGCCACCGCCGCCATGTCCGCGCTGGATGTGGCCATCGACACGGTCAGCAACAGCCGTGCGGACCTCGGCGCCCTGCAATCGCGCTTCGAAGGCGTTCTCTCGCAACTGTCCGCGGCCAAGGAAAACACCGATGCAGCGCGCAGCCGCATCATGGACGCCGACTACGCCGAAGAAACCGCGAGCCTGAGCCGCGCGCAGATTCTGCAACAGGCGGGAACGGCCATGCTGGCGCAGGCCAACTCGCTGCCGCAGAACGTGCTTACGCTGCTACAGTAACGCCGGGATTCTCGACAGAGACAGATTCATCGGTTTGAGGCTGAAGCGCGTCGGCGGCAACGCAGACGCGCTTTCAGTGCTTTCGGAAGGGAAAATTCATGTCCATCCAGTCCATCGGCTCTCTCGTTCAAACACCCGTCGCGCTATCGGACGCGCATACCCAGGCCAAGCCAGTCCGGCAGGGGGAAAATGCGAGCGGCGTCAAGGATCAGACGGCGTCATCCACGGCCGCCGGTCCCGCCGCGCCGCAGGAACTGCAGGAAGCAGTCGACGGCATGAACGATTTCGTGAGCAGCCTGAGCAATACCTTGAATTTCAGCATCGACAAGGAGACGGGCCGTACCGTGGTCAAGGTGATCGACCGGGCGACCGATGAAGTCATCAAGCAGATTCCCGCTGAGGAAATGCTTGCCATCGCAAAAGCGATCGACAAACTGAAAGGCCTGCTTATCCAGCAGAAAGCGTAGAATCAAGCGCTTGGCAGGAACGTTTCTTTATTCGGACAGTTAGGCAGGAGGTCGCATGACTAGCATCACATCACTCGGAACAGGTTCCGGACTGGAACTGGAGTCGCTGATCACCAAGCTGATGACGGTCGAAAAAGCCCCGCTGACCAGCCTGCAAAACAGACAGACTGCTTACGAGACCAAGATTTCCGCTATGGGGAAGCTGCAGAGCGTCCTGTCTTCCCTGCAGACCAGCGCCCAGAGCTTGAAACCCGGCGTTCTCGAATCGGCTACGACGAAGTTCGCCGCCTATACCGCATCGGTCGCCAACACCGCCGTGGCCACTGCCACCGCGACCACCGGCGCCATCGCCGGCAGCTACTCGCTCGAAGTATCGAAACTGGCGCAGGCGCAGCAACTGCAGAGCACCGCCTACAGCAGCAGCACCACCAGCATCACCAGCACGGGCGGCTCGTTGACCCTGACGCTCGGCACAATGGAGGACGGCAGCTATACCGCCGACAGCGACCGCAGCTATACCTTCAACCTCTCCGCCGGCGCCACGCTGAAGGATTTGCAGAACGCCATCAACGCCTCGGACGCCGGCGTCTCGGCGACCATCGTCAACGGCAGCAACGGGGCGCAACTGGTGCTGACCGGCGGCGAAGGCACCAACAACGTCATGCAGCTTTCCGGCTCCGGCATCACCGGCTTCGACTATGACCCCAACGCCACTGGCACGCAGGGCTGGACGCAAAGCACCGCTGCCGGCGACGCCGAGTTCACCCTGAACGGCATCGCGGTCACCAGCCACAGCAACACGGTCACCGACGCGCTCGAAGGCGTCACGCTGGAACTGACGGGTACGACCACCAGCGCGACGACGCTCAAGATTACCGAGGATTATTCGGCCAACATCCAATCGGCACTGGAGTCTTTCGTTTCAGCCTACAACAAGGCCTACTCGACCATGTCCACCTTGGGTGCCTACGACCCGAGCACCAAGGTGGCGGGCGACCTGCAGGGCAACAGCACCCTGCGCTACGCCATGAACCAGATTCGGCAGTCCCTGTTTGGCACGACTTCCGGGGACGCCGATTCGGCTTACCAGACGCTGTCGAACATCGGCGTCAGCATCAGCGCCTCCGGAACGCTGTCCATCGACAGCACCAAGCTGACCGCCGCCGTCAAGGCGGACCCGGATGCCGTTGCAAACCTGGTCGCCAATGTCGGCAGCAAGTACGACTCCATCGCCGAGAAGCTGATCGGAACCGATGGTTCGGTCACCGCCGCCACAACCGGCCTCAAGAAAACCGTCTCCAGCCTGGAAGACCAGCAGGAAAAAGTGCAGCTTCGCCTTGAATCGATCGAGGCACGCTATCGCGCACAGTTCGCCGCGCTGGATACCTTGATATCCTCGTTGAACACCACGGGCGACTATCTCACCAGCTATATTTCCAGCCTGAGCTCCAAAGACTAACCGACTATGTTTGGGAAAAACCTAAATCCTCTTTCGGCCTATGCTGAAGCAGGCATCGCCGCCAAGGTCCAGACCGCTTCGCCGCACCAATTGATCCTCCTGCTGTTCGACGGCGCCGCCACCGCCATCGCGGTGGCCCGCCTGCACATCGGGCAGAACGACGTGGCACAGAAGGGCAAACACATCTCGCAGGCGATCGACATCATCAGCAACGGTCTCCGAGCCAGCCTGAACATGGAAGCCGGAGGCCAACTCGCGGAACAGTTGTCGGCACTGTATGACTACATGTGTCGAACGCCTGATCGCGGCCAATATCGGCAACGACGTCGTCGCCCTCGACGAAGTCGCGCACCTGCTCGACGAAATCCATTCGGCCTGGAAAGAGATCGCCCCGACGCACCCGGGCGCCTGAACCATGAGTGGCGGCCTATTGGCGGAAATCGAGGAACTCACCCTGGGCATGCAGGAAGCGGCTCGGATCGAAGACTGGGACCGGCTCGCCAGCCTCGAAAGCCGGCGCGTCACGCTCGTGCAGGCGATCGGCCTAAACGGCCTGCGCACTGCCGAGGAGCAAGCGACGCTGACCCGCATCGTCGAAAACAACGAGCGCCTCATCCAGCGCCTGCAAGATCGAAAAACCGACATCGGTTTGCTTCTGAACGGACTGACAGGTCATCCCCAACGGGATAGTTGATGATTCCGCCCGACATCGCCAGCCGCCTGCAAAGCACCGCCGATGTCGCGCTCCGCCCCGTCGCCCCGGCGCAGGAACTGACCGACAAGCTCGGCGGGCTGAATATTGGCCAGCGCGTGATCGCCGAAATCCAGGCCATGCTGCCCAACGGGACCTACCGCGCGCTGATCAATCAACGCAATATCACCCTGGCCCTGCCTTTCTCGGCCAAAAGCGGTGACTCGCTCGAACTTCAGGTGACCGAAAACGACGGCAAGTTGGCACTTGCCGTGCTCTCGCGAACGGACGGCACGGTGGCAAGACCGGGCGCCGAATCGGTTTCCGCCACACTGAGCCGGACCGGGCAGCTGATCAGCAATCTCTTTTCCGGAACCGGCCGGGCGCAGAGCAGCGAAACGCCCGCCGTACCGCTCAATGGCAACCAGCCGATCGCCGGCGCGCCGCCAAGCAGCGCGCAGGACTTGCTCCCCTTGCTCAAACAGGCGATCGCCCAGAGTGGAATGTTCTACGAGTCGCATCAGGCGGAGTGGGTCGAGGGGCGCTTTCCGAAAGCCGCATTGCTTCAGGAACCACAGGGAAAACTGTCGTCATCCGCGGCGTTTGCATCGGCGGCGAGCGATGAAACCAGCGCCGTACACGTTCAAGCCATGACCGCCCGGCAACTTCCGGAGACGAATCAGGCGCTCACCGGAGGCGTCGAGAGCGGGAAATCGGCCCCCACTCCCAATCAGCAGCCAGGGCAACTCGTTGCGCCGCAAACCCAGCCGCTCGTTCAGCAGCAACTGGAAGCGCTCGCCACGCAGAACTTCTCCTGGCAGGGCCAGATCTGGCCGGGGCAGGAGATGCGCTGGGAGATTGACGAAGACGCCACCCGGCGCGGCGATGACGGCGACGAAACAGCGACCCAGTGGTCAACTCGCCTGCACCTCGTCATGCCGAATCTCGGCGAAATCGACGCGCGAATCCGCCTCGAAGGCAATTCGATCACGCTCTCGATGAACGCGGACAGCGCCGAGACGCGAACCCTGATGCGTATTTCAAGCCATGCGCTACGTAGCCAACTGGATGAAGCCGGCCTGACGCTCGCATCGATCGGCGTGAGCGCGGTGGAAAACGACGACCATGGCCAAGACGGCGAATGATGCGCAAAAGACTGCCGTCGCGCTCGCCTACAGCCAGGCGGATGCCGCGCCGCGCGTCGTCGCCAAAGGCCGCGGCCTGATTGCCGAGCAGATCATTTCACGAGCGCGCGAGCACGGCGTCTATGTCCACGAGTCGCCGGAACTCGTCTCGCTGCTCCTGCAGGTTGACCTGGACCAGCGCATTCCGCCGCAGCTCTATGTCGCCGTCGCCGAATTGCTGGCCTGGATCTATCGCCTGGAAAGCGGCCAGCCGGTGACCGCGCAGCCGATTCTTTCGTCGTTACCCGATATGCTCGAAAAGCCGTAGCGCTCGCAGGTTCAATCTTTGGCGCACGGCACGCGTGTCCGGGGCGAACCGGACCGCCCCGGCCCCCTGATAGCATTCGCTGCCATACGACGAAAAAACCCGGCGAACGGCGGGAAACTGCGTTCCGCCATTCGCCGGGTTTCGATAGTCAAGGCTGCTGCTAAATACCCAGAATCGCCTTCTGTGCCGTGGTAAAGACGTCCTGTTGATCGAGCGTCAAAGCCGCCTTCTGCGATGTCGTGAAAGCACCCAACTGCGTATCGGTCAGACTCTGGAGCTGTGCCGTGGTCAATTCCGCGATATTGTCGTCCGAGATCGCGGCGATCTGCGCCGTCCCCAGGCTGGCGATCTGACCGGACGCGCCGGTGGTCAGCGCGCGCACCTGCGTTGCGCTCAGCGCGCCGATCTGGCCAGCGGTCAGCGATTGCAGCTCGGTGGTGCCGATGGCCGCAATCTGGTTGGTCTGCAAGCCGGCGATTGCCGGTGTAGAAACCTCGGCCAACTGAGTAGCTGTAAGCGCCTTGACCTGGGCGGTCGAACAAAGAGCGCACCTGGTTCGAAGTCAGCGCCCCGACCTGGGCGGTATCGAGCGCGGCCACGTCGCCGGTAGCCAAACCGCTGATCTGGCCGGTCGTCAGCTTGCTGATCGCCGTCGGCTTCAGGTTCGAAAGCAGGGTGTGCACCTGTGCCCCCGTGAGCGCCTGGATCTGGACGTCCTTCAGCGCATCGACTTGGGTCGTCGTCAGCGCCGCCACATCGGCCGTTGCCAAGCCGCTGACCTGCGTAACCGACAGGTTGCCGATCGCGGTAGCCGACAACTTGCTGAGGACCTTCGGCAGTTGCGTCGCGTTCAGCGCTTGCACCTGATCCGACGTCAGGTTTCCAACCTGCCTGCTGGTGAGGCTGGAGAGCTGAGCTGTCGTCAGCGCGCCGATCTGATCCGAGGTCAGGTTCGGGATATCGCTGGAGGAGAGCGCGAACAGCGCACCCAGCTGCGCCGTATCCAGCGAGCGGACCTGCGTCGCCGTCAGCGCCGTGATCTGCTGATTGGTCAGGCTGACCAGTTGATCGGAACTCAATGTCCCGACTTGCGATGTCGTGAGCTTGGAAACCTGCGTTGCCGACAGGCCACCCAGCATTGCGCTGAGTTGGGTTCCATCGAGCGACTTGAGCTGCGAGTCGGTCAATTTGCTGATCTGCTCGCTGCTCAGGAACTGCACCTGATCCGAAGTCAGCGACTTGATCTGGTTGGTCGTCATGGCCTGGAGATCGTTCGTTTCGATCGCTCCCAATTGATCGGCCGTCAGCGCCTGGATCTGAGTCGAACTGAGCGAGCCCACCTGCGCCTCCGTGAGCGCGGCGATCTGCGTGTAGGCCAACGCGGCGATTTGAGCGGCCTTGAGCGATTTGACTTGCGTGGTGCTCAGCTGCTGCAGATCGCTATCCGCGAGCCCCTGAAGCTGAGCATCCGTCAATGCCCGGATCTGGGTTGTGCTGAGTTTCGTGTCAAGGGTCGACACCTGTGCGTTGGTCAGTGCGGCAACCTGCGTATCCTTCAGTGCGCCGATCTGCGAGGCCGAGAATTTGTTCACTTGATCCGTCGTCAGACTCCGCAATTGATCGTTGGTCAGCGCTTGTATCTGATCCGTCTTGAGGGCGGCGATCGCACCGGTGGACAATGCCGCGATCTGTTCGCTGGATAAGGCCTGAACTTGCCCACCCACGCTTGAACTCAACGCACGCACCTGCGCCGTGGTGAGCGCGCCGACCTGCGTGGCCGATAGCGAGGCGATCTGCGCCGTACCGAGCGCCTGGATCTGCGCCGTGCTCAATGACTGGATCTGGGCGGTGGTCAGCGCTTCCAACTGATCGGAAGTCAGCGACGTCATCTGGCTCGCCTGAAGCTTCGTATCCAGCACGTCAACCTGCGTCGCCTTGAGCGCGCCAATCTGAGCTCCGGTCAGCGCATTGATCTGCGTCGAGCTCAGCTTGCCAACCTGCGCATCGCTCAGGCCCTGCAGCTGATCGGTGGTCAGCGCCTGAATCTGCGTGGTCGTCAGCGCCGCAATCGCGGCGGTCGACAGGGCGGCGACCTGATCATTGGACAGCGCCTGGATCTGGTCACTGCTCATCGGCGTCACCTGCACCGAGGTCAGTTTGGCTACCTGGCCCGCCGTCAGGTTCTGTATCTGGGTCGTCGTCAGCGCCTGGATCTGATCCGACTTGAGCGTTGCGATCGAGTTGTCCGACAGCGACGCGATCTGTTCATTGGTCAAGGCCTTGAGCTGGTCCGTCGTCAGTGCGCGCGACTGAGCGGTCGTGAGCGCGGCCACCTGTGTCGATGACAAGGCCGTGAGCTGGTCTGTTTCGAGGGAGCGCAGCTGTGACGTCGTCAGCGATTTCACTTGATCGCTGCTCAACGATTGCAGTTGGTCCGTCGTCAGCGCCTTGATCTGATTCGACTGGAGGTTCGCGGCCAGATTGCCGACATCGGCATCGGACAGCGCTGCGATCTGGTTGTCGGTCAGTGACTTGACGCCCGTTGCCGTGAACTTCTTCACCTGATCGTCGGTCAGGCTTTGGATCTGGCTCGTCGTCAAGGCCTGGATCTGATCAGTCTTGAGGCCGGCAATAGCCGCCGTGGAGAGCGCAGCCACCTGCTCGCCCGTCAGCGCCTTGACCTGGTCGGAACCCAAGGCGCGGACTTGCGTCGCCGTCATCTTCTCGATCTGATCCGTCGTCAGCGCGGCAATCTGTTCCGTCTTCAGCGCTTGCAGCTGTGTCGACGTCAGCGACTGGAATTGGGTCGTGCTCAACGATTGCAGCTGATCGCTCGTCAGCGCCGCGACCTGACTGCCGTCCAGATTGCTTCCGAGGGCCGCCACCATGGAATAAGAGAGTGCGGCGACCTGACCCGTCGTCAGCGCCTTGACCTCGGTTGCGGTCAATTTGGCGACCTGACCAGCCGTCAGGCTTTGTATCTGATCGGTATTCAAAGCCTTGATCTGGTCTGTCTTGAGCGCGGCGATCGCTGCGGTCGACAGGGCGGCGACCTGCTCGGTCGTCAGCGCCTCGATCTGCCCGCCCGCGGTCGAACTCAGGGCCCGTACCTGCGCGGTCGTCAGCGCGGCCGCCTGCGTCGCCGTCAGGCCTTGCAGCTGGCCGGTCGTCAGGTCGGAAATCTGGGTTGTCGTCAGCGCGGCGACAGCGCCCGTGGTCAGCGCGCCGATCTGATCGTTACTCAAAGCGCCGATCTGAGTCGCATTCAATGCGCGGGCTTGCGCGGTGGTGAGCGCTTTTACCTGATCCGTCGAAAGATTCTGCAACTGCCCGGTGGTCAGCGCGCCAATCTGCGTGGTGTTCAAGGCGGCCACTGCCGCCGGCTTCAACGCGCCGATCTGATCGTCGGTCAAAGCCTGGATCTCGTCCGTCGTCAGAACGCCGATCTGGGCAGCGTTCAGCGCGCCGATCTGATCCGTGGTGAAGCTTTGCAGCTGGCTGGACGACAACGCAGCGACCTGGCTCGTTTGCAGCGCGGAGATGGTGCCGACGGCCAGCGCGCCGATCTGCTCGGCCGACAACGCTTGAATCTGCCCCGTAGCGCCGGTGGTCAGCGCGCGTGCCTGCGTGACCGTCATCGACTGGATCTGCGAAGCCGAAAGCGACTGGATTTGCGTGCTGGTCAGCGCCTTGACCTGAGTCCCGGACAACGCCTGTATCTGCCCTCCGCTGAGCGACTGCAGTTGATCGGAAGTCAAAGCCGCGACCTGTTTCGTCGTAAGCGCGGCCATTTTCTGGCTCGACAGCACGCTCACCGCATCCATCTGGCTGACAGTCAGCGACTGAACCTGGGCGTTGCTCAACGCGGCGACCTGGTCGGAGTTCAGCGACTTCAATTGATCGGCGGACAACGTCTGAACTTGCTTTGTCGTCAAGGCGGTGATGTGCTTGGCGGCCAGCACGCTGACGGCGTCCATCTGGCCGGCGGTCAGCGCCTGGGCCTGTAGCGTCGTCAGCGCATCGATCTGGGTCGAGCTGAATGCCTTGAGCTGGTCGGCGCTCAATGACTGAATCTGCTTCGAGGAAAGCGCCGCGATGTCTTTGGTTTCAAGCCCGCCGATCTGGTCCGTCGTCAGCGAGGCTATTTGACTTGTCGTCAAGGACTTGACCGCCGAATCGCTCAGATCCGTAATCTGATCGCTGCTCAGGCCGTATTGGATTTGGTAGGGCGTAAACGCGGCGACCTGCGAGCCGCTCAGGGCAACGATCGAGCTTTCCTGCAACGCACCGACCTGTTCCGCGCTCAATGCCTGAATCTGCGTGCTGGTCAGCGCCTTGACGTCGGTGGTCGTGAGGTTCTGTATCTGAGTGATTGATAGCGCTGAAATCTGATCAGCGGTCATGCTAGATGTGATTATGGCCATGACTAATCTCCGTTAAGGACCACCGCGGCGCTTGCTCGGCGTCAAAAATTACGCTCCAGACTTCCAGGAAAAAAAGAAGTTGAGGCGGACTCTAGGTGCCTTATCGACAAGACCCACTCGAACTTTAGGCCAACAGGTAATTTTTCTCGGATCGGAGATCGCACGGGGCGAGCGACAAGAATATCGCTCGATGGAGGCATGCGATGACTGGATTTGCCGGGTTCCGTCGAGAAACCCGATGCAGAATCGTTGGATTGCCGTCAGCGCTCGTGGACCGATAGGCTGCTACCGGCAATCCGGGTGGTCGGATGAACCGAATTGATGGCGAACCCGCCGTGCGTGTTCCGCATCGCAACGCGGCATCAGCCGTATGCGATGTCTCCGCTCGGGGCATTCAGCCTTCTGGCCGAACGAGGTTGCGCTATTTCAATTCATCGACCAGACGCTTGAAATGCGCCTCGAGGTTGTGCACGAAGCGTTTCGTATCGAACAACGCACCGTCGTTCCGTACCTGCGCCAAGTGCGCGCGGACTCGCGCACGCTGATCCGGGTCGGTGGCAAATGCCACCGCCTTCTCTTCGTAGCTGGCGAGATCGTCGGCGATCAATTCGTCCAGACCTGCCGCATTCAACAGTGCGCCCGCCATACGCGAAGCGAAAACGCGCCCGCAGCGAGTCAACACCGGCAACTCCATCCACAGCGCGTCGTTGGCGGTCGTTCCGGCATTGAAGGGGTAAGTATCGAGAAACAAATCAGCGACCGGGTAGCGGCCCAGATAATCTTCAGGTGACACGCGTGAAGCGAAAACAAGCCGAGCCTCCTCAACACCACGCGCCAGCGCCTCGCGCTTCAAATTCGCTTCCGCCCAAGGGTTGTCGGCGAGCAACCAAAGCACGCTACCCGGCACTCGACGCAGAATGCGCATCCACGTATCGAACATCTCGAGCGTGAACTTGTAGTTGTTGTTGAACGAGCAGAAGACGAAGCCGTCCGCCGGCAAGCCGCAATTTTCGCGCAGCGGGGGCGGCGAACTGATCCGTTTCTGGTCGCTGACCTGATAGACGTCGGGCATATACAGCGGCTTCTCGGAATAGTAGCGCACCGACTCCTCGGGAATCAGGAAGCGGTCGGCGATGACGTAGTCGATCGAAGGCAATCCGGTGGTCGCCGGCAAGCCGAGATAGGTAATCTGTATGGGCGCCGGACGATAGGCCAGCATGTTGGCGCGCGCACCCAGCGTTTGCCCTTGCAGATCGACGAGGATATCGATTTCATGCTTGCGCATGAGTCTCGCCGCCGCCTCGTCGCTGAGATCGTGGATGCGTTCGAAATGATCCATGGCGGCGATGACGCGTTGCCGAAGCCCGGAACCGTCCTCCTTGGTCCAGCAGAAGCCGAAGATCTCGAATTTCTTCCGGTCATGAAGTTCGAAAAGCTCAGCCGTCAGCATCGCAACCGGATGCCGGCAAAAATCCGACGAGCAGTAAGCGATGCGAAGCCTCTTGTGGCCGTAGCGTTTTGCCGGGGCCAGGACCGGGACATTGGAGTTCACTTTCGCTTTGACGAAGTTGTGCGCGGCTTCGAGTTGCGCCTCCGGATCATCGGACAGACTGAGCATCGCCAAGGCCGACGTCGAGCGACGCAGCAGATCCTCGCCAACGCCGGGAATGCTCTCGTAAACCGGCCACAGGCACTGCCTTTCGCGCAGGAACACCCAATGATGTATCACGTCCGGCTGATTCGGCTCGATTTTCAGGCTCTTGACCAGACATGACAGCGCCTCGGCATAGCGTCGCCGGTCCTCGTAGTGACGACCGAGGTTATTGAGCGCCATCAACAGGATCGGCCGTTGATCCGCATCGGTCGCGGACGTATTGTTTTCAACCCATAACCATTCCGCGATCGCCGCTTCGCTCAACCCCTGGCGCTCATAAACCAAACCAAGATTGAAACGAGCCTGATAAAACGTCGGCGCCAGCTGCACTGCGCGGACATAGGCCTCCTTCGCACCCGGCACATCGTTTTCATTGAGCAGGACGACGCCCAGATTGAAGTACACCAGATGGTTATAGGGCGTCTTGTTCCGATACAACCAGGTTTGATACAACACCGCGGCGAGCGGACTGCTTCCCTGTTCCGACAATTTGTTCGCCGCTTCGAACAACGCGACAATGTCGAGATCGCCTTTCCACGCGCGCTGCGTCACAAGTGCGAAATCGAACTCGGAAACCGGAACGACGGCTTGACCAGACATAACTTCCCCATAGGCATAGACGGCAATGGACCCAGTATATTCGATGCAAACCGAAACCTGAATCGACCAGCCTCTTCCGCCAGGCCAGTCCTGGCCGCCGCGTTTCACCTTCTAGTGAATTGCTTTAAACTCGAACACGCTGTCAACATCAGGAACGACAATGGAAGAACGACAAGAACCCTTAATCGCGACCGCTCCCGAGCAATCCCCGCCGCAGTTCGAGCTTGAGCAAACTGACGATTACAGCCAGTACCTGCTGCATTCGAGGTCGGAGATTCTCGCGGTATTGCGCTCGCTGGTACAAAAGGGGGCCCTGATCACCGTCTATTTCGACCAAGGCAAGTCGTTCCTGCTCACTTCGATGCTCGCGCTGGACGCAGACAACCAGCGCTTCGTGCTCGATCTCGGCAGCAACGACGAGATGAACCAACGCGCCCTGCTGGCGAAGAAGCTCATCCTGACGACCGTCGTCGACAAGGTGAAAATCCAGTTCAGCCTGAATGCCCTGAATTCTGCGCAATACGAAAGCCGGCGTGCGTTCGTCGGTGCGATTCCCGACACACTGTTAAGGCTGCAACGGCGCGAGTACTTCCGCCTTTCGACACCGATCGCCAATCCGATCAAGCTCACCACGACGATCCGCCGCGCAGACGACTCGGTGCTTCAGGTCAGCCTCCCGCTGCTCGACATCAGCGGCGGCGGTGTCGGCCTGATGGTCGCCTCCGATCAGGCACAACTGCTGGAACGCGGCGCCACGCTCGACGAATGCAGATTGATGCTCCCCGATGAAGGCCTGCTGGTCACGTCGCTGGGCGTACGCAACATGTTCGACGTCACGACGCGGAGCGGAACGCGCTACGTTCGCGTCGGCTGTGAATACATCGGACTGACTTCCGCGCGGCTGGCGATGGTTCAGCGCTACATCACGCGTATGGAAAGGGAGCGCAAGGCCCGGCTGAACGGATTGGCCTGATCGAGCGTCCGGCCTGCCCAAACGAAAACGGCGCCCTCGAGCGCCGTTATTTTCGGTCCTCGCGTCACTAGACCTGCATATTCATCACGTCGTGGTAGGCGGTGACCAGCTTGTTGCGCACCTGGACCATTTCCTGAAACGACACGTTCGCTTGCTGCAACGAAATCATCACTTCGTGCAGGTTGGCGTTGCCGTCGCCGGCGGCAAAATTTGCCGCCATCGTCTCCGCCTGCTGCTGCGTCTGATTGACCTGGTCGATCGAGTTCTGCAGGATCTTCGCGAAATCCGCTTGCCCGGTTGCCCCGGCCGACGCGCTCTGTGTCTCGCCCACGCGCCCGCCCGCCTGCGCTGCCGTCGCGCGCAGGACGCTCAACATCTGATCAATACCCTTGGTATCCATTTGCCTCTCCAAAGCCCCGTCACACAGTCATCTGCAAGAACCGCGCCAGCTCGATCCGTGTTTTGACGCTACGTTCCATCACGCGATCTTACTCTTTGAATAGCCCGGCTTCACGGTACTGTTTGAGTTTGTGACGCAAAGTTCGTTCCGACATCCCAAGACGTTCGCCGGCCAGCTTCCGCGACCCGCCCACCGCAGACAGCGTCTCCAGAATGTGCTCGCGCTCGAGATCGCGCATATTGTTCGTCTTCTGCCCATCGGTTGCAGGCGTCGCAACAGCCACCGGTACGGTTTCGCCGACTGTGACGGGCCTTGCCGCGGTCGGCGACGGGACGGCCAGATGCAAGGCGTCGGTTTCAACCACATCGCCGGCCGCAAAAATCACGGCGCGCTGCATCACGTTTTCAAGTTCGCGCACATTGCCCGGCCAGGGATGTTGACGCAGCGTATCCTCCGCCGACGGCGAGAGGCACAGGCCCGGCCGTCCTGCGCGCCCGCCATGCTCGGCCAGGAAGTGCTGGGCCAGCGGGACGATGTCGTCCACGCGCTGGCGCAACGACGGTATGAGCAAGGGAAAGACGTTCAATCGATGGTCAGACGTCCTCGCGCAGCACGCCTCGCGCGACGGCTTCTGCCATATCGCGGTTGGAGGTTGCGATGATGCGGATATCGAGCGATACCGCCTTCTTGCCGCCAACGCGCTCGACTTCGCGCTCCTGAAGAACCCGCAACAACTTCGCTTGCAGCCCGAGCGGCATTTCGGTGACCTCGTCGAGCAGCAGCGTTCCATTCTGCGCCTGTTCGAACTTGCCTGCCTGCGCCTGTTGCGCGCCGGTGAAAGCGCCCTTTTCGTAGCCGAAGAGCGTGGCTTCGAGCAGGCTGTCCGGGATCGCCGCACAGTTGATGGCGACGAACGGCCCGGCGCGGCGCGCCGAATGGTTGTGGATGTAGCGCGCGACGATCTCCTTGCCGACACCGCTCTCGCCCGTCAGCAGGACCGTCGTATCGGTCTGGGCAACGCGCGCTGCAAGCGCGAAGAGATTGCGGCTGGCCTGATCGCTGGCGATCACGCGCTCATCGTCGATGGCGTCGGGTAAGCGATAGCGCGCGACGTGCTCGAGCAAGGCTTTCGGTTCGAACGGCTTGAGCAGGAAATCGCAGGCACCGGCACGCATCGCCTCGACCGCACGGTCGACGTCGGCAAAGGCCGTCATCAGAACCACCGGAAGGTGCGGATAACGGTTGCGAATTTCCTTGAGCAACGCAATCCCGTCCATCGGCATCATGCGCACGTCGCTGACGACCAACGCGACGGATTGTGCATCCAGCAGTCGGAGCGCCGCTTCGCCGCCCGAAGCCGACACGACCGCCTGGCCGGCTAGTTCGAGCGTATCGCAAACCGCCTCGCGCAAGTTGGGGTCGTCTTCCACCACCAGAATGGGTAGTTCCTTAGCCATCTTCTTCCTGTTGTTGCGGGACTTCGTCGTTGGCCACCGTTGGAATGCGCAGGACGAACTCCGATCCCTGCCCCGGCGTCGAGCTGACTTCGATGGCGCCGCCGTGCGCCCGTGCGACGCCGAGCGCGATTGCCAATCCCAACCCGGTACCCTGTCCGCGCGTCGTGAAAAAAGGTTCAAAAATACGCGCTTGTACTTCCGGCGCCATGCCGGCCCCGGTATCCTGCACGCGAATCCGCACATTCCGCCCCTCCAGCGCGGCATTCAAGCGTATCCGCGCCGCGCCGTCCGGACGCGCTTCACTCGCCTGCAGCGCGTTCTCCAGCAGATTCAAAAGCGCACCGCCAAGCGCCTTGCGGCTGCCGACGATTATAGAGTCGCCAACGTCAGCACAAATGCTGAATTCGACGCTCTTGTCGCGACACAAGGGCTCCATCGTCTGTGCCGCCTCCGCGATCAACGCGGTCAATGGGATGATGTCGCGGCCGATACTCTCGCCGCGCGCGAAGAGCAGGACGTCCTGGATCAGCCGCTCCAGCCGCTTGAGCTGCTCGGTGGCCTTGCCCGCGAAACGGGCGCGCGCGGCGTCGGAGAGTTCCGGCTGCGCCAAATTGGCGCTGTAGAGCAATGCCGTCGCCAACGGCGTCCGCAACTGATGCGCCAGCGACGCCGCCATCTCGCCCATCGCTACCAGACGTTGGTGACGCTCGACGTTGGCTTTCAGGTCGTGGGCGACGGTGATGTCGTGGACCAGGAGGATACGCCCCCCCGCCGAATCGAGCGGGCTTTCGGCGATCGACACGCGGCGCCCCGCCAGTTGCCATTCATCAGGCGCATCGGTTGCGGCCAGTTTTTTTTCCGCAAGCACCGACCAGTTCTCACCGTTGATCGACTCGCCGAGCATGGATTGCGCGACGGGGTTGGCCTCGCTGATCCGCGCCGTGCTGTCGAGAACCACGACGCCGGCAGGCAAGGCGTTCAGCAGCAGCGACAAACGTTCTGAAAGCGCTTCCTTCTCCTGGTACTGCCTGCGCAATTCGCCGTTGGCGACCGCGAGTTCGGCCGTCAGCGATTCGACCTTGGCTTGAAGTCCCTCGTAGGCCTGAGTTAATTCGAGCGAAACCTGGTTGAAAACATCGAAGGCGCGCTGCAATTCCTGCGCCTTCAATTCAGGGGCCGGTATTTCCGCCGCGTCGCTCATTCAGGGAAGAATCCAGTGCAGTTAACGGATACAATAGTAGAATAATTCTCAGCAATTTTCGCTTTTTGCTTGATTATTCGCATAGTTTTCACACACCATTCCAAGCATGGCGACCACCGGAACGACGACCCAGCAAACGACAGAAAGCACAGAGAATCTGACCGATCGTCTGCGCTCGGCGTTGGCTCGTTTGACCAACCAGCAGAAAATTCTGTTGATGGTTGCGATCGCGGCGATCATCGCGCTCGCCGTTGCCAGCAGTACCTGGCTCAAGCAAGCCGACTACCGCGTCCTGTTCTCCAACATCTCCGAGCGCGATGGCGGTGCGATCATCGCATCGCTCGAACAGATGAACGTTCCGTACCGATTCAGCGAAAGCGGCAATGCCATCCTGGTACCGAGCGCGAGTGTCCATGAAGCGCGCTTGCGCCTGGCAACGCAGGGATTGCCGAAAGGCGGCGGCGTCGGCTTCGAGTTGATGGAAAACCAGAAATTCGGGATCAGCCAGTTTGCCGAGCAGGTCAATTATCAGCGCGGTCTCGAAGGCGAACTGGCACGCACGATCCAGTCGATCGGCGCCGTGCAGGTCGCCCGCGTGCACCTGGCGATTCCCAAGCCCACCGTCTTCGTGCGCGAGGAACAGAAACCGTCCGCCTCGGTGCTGCTCAATCTCTATCCGGGACGCTTGCTGGAGCCGTCGCAGATCGCCGGTATCCAGAATCTGGTCGCCGCCAGCGTTCCCAGCCTCGCCGTCGCCGCGGTGACGATCATCGACCAGAGCGGCGCGATGCTCTCGCAGCTCAAGAGCAAGCTGATGGAGGCCGGGCTCGACCCGACGCAGATCACCTACGTGCAAGAGATCGAAGCCAGCGCAATCAAGCGTATCCAGGACATTCTTTCGCCGATCGTCGGTCGTGAGAACGTGCATGTGCAGGTCGCCGCCGACATCGATTTTTCGCAGAGCGAGCAGACCGCCGAAACGCATCGCCCGAACACGACGCCCCCCGATATCAGCATCCGCAGCCAGCAGACCAGCGAATCAGCCAGCACCACGCCGTCAGCGTTGGGCGTTCCGGGAGCACTGTCGAACCAGCCGCCCGTTCCGGCAACCGCGCCGTTGACGCAACCTGCCGTCCCGCCAGCCCCTGCGGCCGGTGCTGCGAACGCACAACCCGTCCCGGGGCAACTGAATGCCGCAGGCGTCCAGGCACCGATCAATAGCGTCGCCCAGCCGATCAATACGCGCAAGGATTCGACGATCAACTACGAGATCGACAAGACCATCAGCCACACCAAGCAGGCTCTCGGTTCGATCAAGCGCCTGTCCGCCGCTGTCGTGCTGAATCACCGTAAGGACGCGAAGGGCGTGGCTAAACCGCTCGCCGATACCGAGTTGAAGCAGATCAACGAGTTGGTCAAAGAGGCCATGGGGTTCAACAAGGATCGCGGCGACACGGTATCGGTCGCCAACGCGCCGTTCACACCGAACGAGAAAACCGACGCCGAACTCGCGATCTGGAAAGACCCGGACATGCAAGCACTGTTCAAGGAATTGCTCAAGTACGGCGCGATTGCCGTGATCGCAGCCTATCTGTTCTTCAGAATCATCATGCCGCTGATCAGGACGATGACGACGCCACCGCCCAAGCCGGCGGAGCTTACGATCGGCGGCAACGTCAACGTGGTTTCCGACGATGAGGAAAATGAAAAACCCACGGCCGCCACCCGCCTGGAAGAGAAGCTTGGTCACGCGCGCGATCTCGCCCAGCAGGACCCGAAGGTCGTAGCCAACATCATCAAGGACTGGACGAGCTCAAATGCCAGCTGATGACGGTGTCGAAAGGAGCGCCATTCTCCTGATCGCGCTCGGCGAGGATTACGCATCCGAGGTTCTCAAGCACCTCGGCCCGAAAGAGGTGCAGAAGCTTGGCCACGCCATGGCTGCGCTCAAGACGGTGCCGCGCGCCAAGCTGGAGGAAGTGCTGGCCGACTTCCACAAGACCGCCACCGAATCCGCCGCCGTCCACGTCGACACGGACGCTTATGTGCGCTCGGTACTGACCAAGGCGCTCGGCGACGACAAGGCGGCCAACCTGATCTCGCGCATCCTTCAGGGCGGCGACACCAACGGTATCGAAGGCCTCAAATGGATGGACGCGCCGACCGTCGCCGACCTGATCCGCAACGAGCATCCGCAGATCATCGCGACCATCCTCGTGCATCTGGAAAAGGACCACGCGAGCGATATCCTCAACCATTTCACCGAGCGCTTGCGCAACGACGTCGTGCTGCGCATCGCCACGCTCGAAGGCATCCAGCCGGAAGCGCTGAAAGAACTGAACGACGTCATGCTGCGTCTGCTCTCGGGCTCGGCCAACATCAAGAAGTCGGCGATGGGCGGCGTACGTTCGGTTGCCGAAATCCTCAATTTCATGGGCACGGCCAACGAGACGACGGTGATCGATTCGATCCGCGAATACGACCCGGATCTCGCGCAGAGAATCCTCGACGAGATGTTTGTCTTCGAAAACCTGCTCGACCTCGACGACCGGGGAATCCAGCTGCTGCTGCGCGAGATCCAGTCCGATTCGCTCATTCTGGCGATGAAGGGTGCCTCCGAGCCGTTGCGCGAGAAGATATTCAAGAACATGTCGCAACGCGCGGCCGAGATGCTGCGCGAGGATCTCGAATCACGCGGCCCGGTACGCCTCTCCGAAGTCGAGAACGAACAGAAGGAAATCCTCAAGATCGTCCGCCGTCTGGCCGACGAAGGCCAGATCGTGCTCGGTGGCGCGGGTGGCGAGGAAATGATCTGAGCGTGCCGCGGCCATGACCGGCTTCATCCCCAAGGAGAAGCTCACCGCCTACCAGCGCTGGGAAGTCGCCGCCTTCGACGAAGCCGAACAGGCCGCGCGCGCCGCGAACGCGGCCGCCCAAGCCGCGCCCCCGCCCGCCCCCGAGGCCGAACCAGAACCGGAACCGGCAGAACCCCCGGTCGTTCTGCCGACCGCGGCGGATATTGAACGCATGTATACCGAGGCGCAGCAGCAAGGGTATATGGCCGGTTACGACGACGGAATCACGGCGGCTCGTACCGACGCGGCGGCGATCGACGCACTTCTCACCAGCATCAAGCAATCGGTCGGCGAACTCGATCAGAGCATTGCCGAGCAACTGCTGGCGACTGCCGTCGAAATCGCCAACCAGGTCTTGCGGCAAAGTCTGCAGATCAAGCCGGAGCTGCTGATGCCCGTGGTCAGGGAAGCGATCACAACCCTGCATCCGCATGGTGGGCATCCCGTGCTCTTCGCCCACCCTCGGGACGCGGCGCTGATTCGCGCGCAGCTCGGCGACCAGCTCGCGCACAACAATTGGCGCATCATCGACGACGACCGACTGACGCCCGGCGGCTGCCGGGTTGAGCTCGGATCGAGCGAGGTTGACGCGACGCTCGAAACCCGGTGGCGCCGCGTGATCGAATCGATCGGCATCAACCAGGACTGGCTGAGCGGCAAGCCGTGAGCGCAACCGACGGTTTCCCGGCCGACCGCCTGGAAGGTTGGCGGAGTTTTCTCGCCAACTGCGGCGAAGCCGCCAGCCACGCTTCGCCCTTGCTGCCGAGCGGGCACCTGACGCGCATCAACGGACTCGTCATGGAAGCCGCCGGCCTCAAGCTGCCGCTCGGCAGCTCGTGCCGGATTCTTCCGGTCGGCGGCTCGCCGATCGAGGCCGAGGTTGTCGGATTCAATGGCGAACGACTGTTCCTGATGCCGTCCGAGGACGTTTACGGACTTTCGCCCGGCGCACGGGTCGTCGCGATGGAGTCGCAAACGATGCCCCCCAAGTTCGGCGCCAAACCGCCTGCCCGGCGTCGGGCAATCGACCGGGCCAAATTGTTGCCGGTGGGTGACGCGCTGCTTGGTCGCGTCGTTCGACGGGGCTGGACGGCCGCTTGATCGGAATGGCCCGGTGCTGGCCGACGCACTACGCCCGTTGCAAGGCCGACCGGTCAATCCAATGTCGCGGGCACCGATCGAGCAAGCACTCGACGTCGGCATCCGCGCCATCAATTCGCTGCTCACGGTCGGCCGCGGACAGCGCATGGGATTGTTCGCCGGCTCCGGCGTCGGCAAGAGCGTACTGCTCGGTATGATGGCGCGCTACACATCGGCGGAAGTCATCGTCGTCGGACTGATCGGCGAGCGCGGCCGCGAAGTCAAGGAGTTCATCGAGCAGATTCTGGGCGAAGAGGGTTTGCACCGTTCCGTCGTGGTCGCCGCACCGGCCGACGTCAGTCCATTGATGCGTTTGCAGGGTGCGGCCTATGCCACATCGATCGCCGAATATTTCCGCGATCAGGGCCGCCACGTCCTACTGATCATGGACTCGCTCACCCGCTACGCCATGGCTCAACGGGAAATCGCGCTGGCCATCGGCGAGCCGCCAGTCACGCGCGGTTATCCGCCGTCCGTCTTCGCGCGCCTGCCGCAGCTCGTCGAACGCGCCGGCAACGGCGCCGACGATGGCGGTTCGATCACCGCGTTCTACACGGTACTCGCCGAAGGTGACGACCAACAGGATCCAATCGCCGATTCCGCACGCGCCATTCTGGACGGCCACATCGTTCTGTCGCGAACCCTTGCCGATGCCGGCCATTACCCGGCCATCGATATCGAACAATCGATCTCGCGCGCCATGGTCAACCTGATCGACTCCACCCAACTGGAGCAGATCCGACATTTCAAGCAGCACTATTCGCGCTTCCAGCGCTCGCGCGACCTGATCAGCGTCGGCGCTTACGCGGCCGGTTCCGACCCGCTACTCGACCAGGCCATCAAGCTCTATCCTTCGTTCGAGCACTTTCTGCAACAGAACCTGAACGAACGCGCCGATTTCGACAGCAGCATCGACGCTCTCTTCGCCCTTTTCGGAAACCAAAGGTAGTACCCGTATGGCCCGGCCCTTTCCACTCCAAACGGTGCTCGAGCTGATGCAGGCACGTGCCGACGAGGCCACCCAGCAGCTGGCCCGGTTGATCGCCAGCGAACGTGACGCGAAAAGCAAACTCGAACTGCTGCAGCAGTACCGCGACGAATATGCGACCCGCTTTCGCGACGCGTCCCAGCGGGGGCTGAGTCAGATCCAATGGCAGAACTACCAGGATTTCCTGGACCGGCTCGACGAAGCCATCGATCAGCAACGCCGCACCGTCGCCCAACAGGAGCGCAACACGGCATCCGGACAGATCAACTGGCAGCAGCAACGCAAGAATTTGAAGGCATTCGACACGCTGTCCGATCGCCACTTCTCGCGCGAGAACGCGCGCGAGCTGAAGCGCGAGCAGAAGGCCCAGGACGAATTCGCCGCGCGTAGCAAAGACGACAACGCCAAGTCACGTTGAACCTGACTGGCACGAAGATTGCTGGCCACAAGACAGCATCTGATCGCCTCACTGCCAACAGGAATACAGCCATGTCAGTCACCATTGTTTCAGCGCTTCCGTCAACCAATCCAATGCCGCAGGTCGGCAGCACCGAATCGATGGCCGGAAGCGACGGTAGCCCGGCAAGTCTGGGCTTCGCGGACATGCTGCTCGGACAAAAGCTGAAGAGCATTCTTGCAAGTACCGACCAACCCATCACAGCCGAAGAACCCGGGAATGGGCTCGCACAAACCGAAACTGACACCGACCGCGACGATGCTGCGGCGATTCTGGCTGCGCTGGGCCTGACAGCCCCTCCCCCCTCCACCAACACGCCCGCCGCGGAACACGTAACGAGCGCCGGTGCTGGCCGGGTTGGTGACGCAAACGCTCGCCTCGCGCGAGTCGGCGGCGACATGGAACAGTCGAAGAGTCAGGAGGCGACGACGGAAAACGCCGCTTCCAGACTGGGCGCCGTGCCGCTCAGCGACGACAGTCCGGCAAAATTTGCCGTGCCGAGCGCGGTCGTTGCTGAGACGTCGTCAAAGACGGAGCCATTACCGGCGGCGGGCGACCCGCAGGACAAGGCAGTCGTCATGCCAACCAACCTTCCGACGACCACCGGGCAACGGGAGACGCCCCTCGCAGTCCATGCGCACGTACGCGATCAAAGCTGGTCATCGGAGTTTTCGCAAAAAATCGTCTGGCTGGCCAACAACGATAAGCAATCGGCCCAACTTACCCTCAACCCGCCGCAGATGGGGCCGATAGAGATATCGTTAAGTGTGGACAAGGGCAGTGCGAGTGCCGCCTTCGTTTCCGCGAATCCGGAAGTCCGCGATGCGATCGAAACGGCTCTGCCGCGTCTGCGCGAAATGTTCGCGAGCGCGGGGATTCAGTTGGGGCAAACTAACGTCAGTTCGGAATCCTTCCGTCAACAGGGCGAGAGCAGTGCCGGCAACCCGGCACGGTCACAGACCCAGGGCGATAACGCTATACTTGCGGGCGGTTCGGGCGAGTCGCTGACTGCACGGGCTTTTCTCGGTCGGGCGGGCAACGGCCTGGTTGACCTGTTTGCCTGACGCCGACGACGTACAGATGCCGGGCACCTGACGGCGTACAACAAGAGGATTTGCGGGAGGTTTTGTTACATGGCCAAGGATGCCAAACAGGACGCTGGAGCAAAAGAGGCCCCAGCACCCAAGAAGAGCAAGAAGCTTCTCATCATTGTCGTCATCACGTTGCTGTTGCTGCTGGTCATCGGCGGTGCCGCCGCCTTCCTGCTGATGTCCGGAGGCGCGCCGGCGGACGGCGAGGAAGGCGAAGTCGCTACCGAGAAGGCCAAGCCGGAAAAGAAGAAGGAAGCCAAGGAAGCGATTCCGGTCTTCGTCGCAATGGACGCATTCACCGTCAATCTCGATCAGGACACCGGCGGGCAGTACCTGCAGGTCGTCATTTCCGTCGAAGTCGAGGACATGCATATGGGGGACAAGATCAAGACCTACACCCCGAAGCTGCGCAACAACGTCATCCGCCTCTTGTCCGGCAAGAAGGCCTCGGAACTGATCTCCAAGGAAGGCAAGGAAACGCTGGCCGGCGAGATCCGCACCCTGATGAACGAAGTGCTTGAGCCTGGCGCCAAGGAAGGCCCGGTCAAGGAAGTATTGTTTACTTCCTTCATCATCCAGTAAGTAACGATGGCCACCGACTTTCTCTCGCAGGATGAGGTTGACGCCCTACTCAAAGGCGTCACCGGAGAGTCTGACGAACCCGAATCGACCGAGGAGGGCGAAGGTGGCGTTCGCGTATACAACCTCGGCACGCAGGAACGCATCGTTCGCGGGCGCATGCCGACGCTCGAGCTCATCAACGAACGCTTCGCCCGCTATCTGCGGATCGGCCTGTTCAATTACATGCACCGGACGACCGAAATCTCGGTCGGACCGATCCGCGTGCAAAAATACAGCGAGTTCATTCGCAACCTGGTCGTCCCGACCAATCTGAATCTGGTCGCTGCCAAACCGCTGCGCGGCACATCGCTTTTCGTTTTCGATCCCAATCTGGTATTTCTGGTGGTCGACAACATGTTCGGCGGCGACGGACGCTTCCACACCCGCGTCGAAGGCCGCGACTTCACGCCGACCGAACAGCGCATCATCCGGGGTCTGCTCAACGTCGTCTTCACCGAGTATTCGCGCTCGTGGAAACCGGTCTATGACCTCTCGTTCGAGTACATCCGATCGGAAATGAACTCGCAGTTCGCGAACATTGCGACGCCGTCCGAGATCGTCATCTCGACGACCTTCTCGCTCGAGTTCGGCGGCACGGCGGCCGACATGCACATCTGCTTTCCGTATTCGATGGTCGAACCGATCCGCGACCTGCTCTACAGTTCGATGCAAAGCGATCAGCTGTCGTCCGACCAGCGCTGGATCGTCATGCTGCGCAGGCAGCTGAAGGACGCCGAGGTGGAAATCGCCGCACAACTGGCGACCACGACGGTTTCGCTTGGGCAGATTCTCAAGATGAAGACGGGAGACATCATCCCGATCAACATTCCCGAAATGATTGTCGCCAACGTCGACAACATTCCGCTGATGGAATGCCGTTACGGTCAGCAGGGCGGACAATACGCACTGAAGATCGAGCGGTTCATGACCATGGACAACGACGAGCCCGCGCTGGGAGCACAAAATGGCTGAAGAGAACAACGACAACGCAAACTCGATGGAAGACGATTGGGCCGCCGCCATGGCGGAACAGGCCATCGCCGAATCCGAAACGGCCGCCAACGCCAAACCGGCCCAGATCTTCCAGTCGTTCGGCGAGACGGACGGCAAGGCGTCCTTGATGAACGAGCTCGACATGATTCTGGATATTCCGGTCCAGATTTCCGTCGAACTTGGTCGGACGAAGATCTCGATCAAGAATCTGCTGCAGCTCGCCCATGGCTCGGTGGTCGAACTCGACGCCATGGCCGGCGAGCCGATGAGTGTCTTCGTCAATGGCACGCTGATCGCCCAGGGCGAGGTCGTCGTCGTCAACGACAAGTTCGGCATCCGCCTCACCGACATCATCACGCCGTCCGAGCGCATGCGGAAAATCGGCCGCTGAAACGCCCCGACCCCGCGCCGAAGCGGCGCGCAAGGCAGTTCCGAGTTATGTGCGCATGGATTAAGATAGCGGCCAGCAATCTTCTGGCCAACTGACTTGATCCGACACACCCGCCACTTCCCGTTCTTCTCCACGCGCTGCCTTCGCGGCGCGCTCATTACCGCCGTAACGTTCCCGGTGGCCGGATGGGCGCAGACTGCCGCCCCTGAAACACCTAGCGTCTCCGGGTCGGCGATTCTACAGATGCTGTTCGGCCTGGCGCTGATCATCGGTTTCCTTTTCGCCGGCGCTTATTTGTTGCGCAAGCTGAACGGCGGAAGAAGCTTCGGCCAGACCGGCCCGATGCGCATCGTCGGCGGACTGATGCTCAGCGCCCGCGAACGCATCGTGCTGCTGGAAGTGGGCGACGAGTGGATCGTCATCGGCATCGTGCCCGGCCAGATCAAGACGCTGCATACGCTGCCCAAGGGGGAGATTCAGGCAGCCGATGGCAGTGGTAAGTCGTTCACTCAATGGCTGACGCAGATCGGCGAGCGAAAGAAAGATGAACTTTAATCGACTCGTCCGCGCGTTGGCCTTCGTCGCGCTGCTGTTCCCGCTCGCCGTCTGGGCGCAGAGCGGCGGCCTGCCGGCGCTGACCAGCACGCCCGGCGCCGGCGGCAGCCAGACGTACACGCTTTCGATCCAGACGCTGCTCACGATCACCGCGCTGACCTTCATCCCGGCAGCCTTGCTGATGATGACGAGCTTCACGCGCATCGTCATCGTGTTGTCGCTGCTGCGCCACGCGTTGGGCACGCAGACCTCGCCGCCCAACCAGGTGATCGTCGGCCTTTCCCTATTCCTGACTTTCTTCGTGATGACGCCGGTGCTGGACAAGGTCTATACCGACGCCTACCTGCCGCTTTCCGAGAACCAGATCACCTTTGCGCAGGCTGTCGAGCGCGGCGCGGTCCCCCTGCGCGCCTTCATGCTCAAGCAAACGCGCGAGGCGGACATCGGCCTTTTCGCCAAGCTGGCGAACACACCCACGCTGGAATCGGCCGACGACGTCCCGATGCGCGTACTGATTCCGGCGTTCGTCACCAGCGAATTGAAGACGGCGTTCCAGATCGGTTTCATCATTTTCATCCCCTTCCTGATCATCGACATGGTCGTCGCCAGCGTGCTGATGTCGATGGGCATGATGATGATGTCCCCGGTCATGGTTTCGCTGCCCATCAAGTTGATGCTGTTCGTGCTCGTCGATGGCTGGCATCTGCTGCTCGGCTCACTGGTCATGAGTTTTTCGACATGACGCCCGAACTGGTCATGAACATCGGCCGCCAGGCGGTCGAGATGACGCTCATGCTCTGCGGTCCGCTGCTGCTGGCGGCGCTGGTCATCGGCCTCATCATCAGCATTTTCCAGGCCGCGACACAGATCAACGAACAGACGCTGTCCTTCATCCCGAAGCTGGTCGGCATCTTCCTGACCCTGATTCTGGCCGGCCCGTGGATGCTGCAGATGATGGTTGACTACATCCGGCGCCTGTTCGAAAGCATTCCGCAGCTCATCGGTTGAGCGCGCCATGATCAGCGTCACTTCCGCCGAACTCAACGCCTGGATCGCGGCATTCATCTACCCGCTGGCGCGCATTCTCGCATTGCTGGTCGCCGCGCCGCCTTTCAACAATGCCGGTCTGTTCGACGCAAGTACGTCTGGTGCTCGGACTCGCGCTGACCATGGCGATTTCACCCGCACTGCCGGCCATGCCGGCGATCGAACCGGCATCCGGTCAAGGACTCTTGATCCTGGCGCAGCAGATGATCATCGGTTTTGCCATGGGTTTCATCCTGCGCCTCGTGTTCAGCGCCATCGATCTGGCCGGGATGATGATCAGCACGCAGATGGGCTTGGGCTTCGCGACCGCCTACGATCCGCAAACGGCGGGGCAGACGCCGGTCGTCGCCGAACTCATCGGCATACTGGCGCTCCTGGCGTTCCTCGCCATCGACGGGCACTTGATGACGCTCGCCACGCTGATGCGCAGTTTCACGCTGTTGCCCGTCGGCATGTGGACGACGTCCGAGGCGAGCTGGCTCAATATCGCCAACGCCGGCGCCGTGATCTTCTCGTCCGGCGTCATGCTCGCGTTGCCCGCCTTGACCGCCTTGCTGATCGCCAACATCGCGCTCGGCGTGCTCGGCCGCGTAGCCCCTCAGCTCAACCTGATCGTGATCGGCTTTCCGGTCACCATCACAGTGGGATTCGTCGCACTTTACGTCGGGATGTCTCACCTCGGCGCCCCGCTCCAGGCGTTGTTCGAGCACGGCTTGCGTTCGATGCTGGGCTTCTTCGTACTCCGATAGGGCAGACGCCGGTCGCGTCGGACTCAACGCACGCCGTTGATCGCCCTGACCAGTTGGATGGTGCCTTCCGAATACCGATGCGTGAACGGCGTGCTCGACTCGATGCCTTCCGAGTAGTCGACGATGCGGAAGTCTTCGTAACCGCGTTCGCGTTTGAGCTGCATCGCCCGCCGCTTGAGGATCTGGATCGCCTCGCCGTCGCCGCCCGTGCGGAAGCTCTTGGCACGCAGTGAAACGTAATAGCTTTCCTTGCCGAGCGCCTTTTCCTTGATGCTCCAGTTGGGTGCCAGGGGATCATAGATCACGTACAGCAACGCCGACTGCTGGGCGCTGAACACCTCGCCCGGTAAGCCAAGTGCCGCGACCGGATGTCCGAAAATGGCCAATGCCCCGGCGACGACGCCGGTTTCGGTGCTGACCTCGGTGTTCTGCGGCAACTCGAGCGCCGGCTGTGTGTTCAACTCGCCACTCACCGGATTCACCGCGCTGACCGTCCCGACCGGTCCGGGTTCCAGCGTGGTGCACGCGGCGAGCAACGCCACGGCGAAAACCGGAATGAGCCGCGTTCTTTCCATCACAGATAGTTGAAGAGACTCAATCCGCTGATCTGAACAAAGGACTTTTGCGCAGCCTCGAGCTGGATCTGTTGTTTGGTGAAATCGGTCATCGCCGAGATATAGTCCAGATCCTGCAGATTCGACAGTGTCTCGTCGTACTGCAGCGACAGATTGCTGGCCGATTCGCCGAGCGAATCCAGCTCCGACATTCGCGCGCCGACCGATGACCGCACACGGCCTGCCGTATTGAGGAATGACTGGAATTCACTTAACGCCTTGTCGTAGTCATCCTTGAACGTCGGATTGCTCGCTATCGGCGTTTCCAGCGTATCGATCATGTTCTTCAGCGAATCGAAGACGCTGGCGTTGGTGAGGTTTCCACTGTCGTCCGTGACGCGGACGAATACGGAGGCGCCATTCTCAGAAATGGCCATCTGCCGCGATGCATCGACCTGGAGCGCCACCTGCCCCTGATCGCCCTGATAGTCGACATAGGGATTGGACATGCTGTACGTCGTCGCCAGCGGGTCCGGGTTCAGGGCGAACGGCTGAACATTGGTTTTGTATCCGGAAAAAATGTAGTTTCCGCTGCCGTCCTGCGAATTGGCCGTGGCCAGCAGTTCGTCGAGACGCTGCCGCAGCTCGGTGGCGATGTCCTTTCGCCCCTGGTCGGTCAGCGCGCCATTCCCGGCGCTGATGGAGACATCGATAATGTCCTGGATCGTGGCGACCGCCGAACCGAGCTTGGACTCCAGCAAGCGCAGCTGATCCGACGCGTAGCCCTGATTCGCGATGTATTGCTTGTTAACCTCTTGCGATTGCGTGACCACCAACGCGCGCGCGGCGGCCACCGGATCATCCGATGGTTTGAGGACACGTTTCGACGCGGAAATATGGTTCTGGGTATTCAACAGCGACGACTGGTTTCGTAGTAGTCCCTGCACGCCGGAATCGAATATCTGACTGGTACTTACGCGCATAAATCCTCCTTATGCACCGATTGAAAGTAGCGTATCGAAGAGCTCGGACGAGATCTGCAACATTCGGGCGGAAGCCTGATACGCCTGCTGGTAACTGAGCAGATTCGCCGCTTCCTCATCGAGATTCACACCGGAAAGCGCATCACGCGACGACACCGCGCTCTCAAGAACGGAGGTCTGAGCCGTCAGGTTAACTTCGGCCGAGCGTGTCTTGTTGCCGATGTCGCTGACGAGTTGAGCGTAGGCCGACGCGAAATTCGCAGATGCCTTGCCTGTCGTCGTCGAACCGAAAACCGTGTTCTGCGTTTGCAGCTGACCCAACAGGACCGCGTTACGCCCGTCCGACACGCCGCCGGTATTGGCGCTGATGACGAACGTATCGGCGTCCGCCGGCGCGCCGCTCAGCGAAAGGGTGATTCCATCGAACGAGAGCGACATTCCGGAGGTGTAAGGAATCGTATCGGTGCCGACCGTGTAGGCATTGGTCACCCCACCCGTCGTCACGTTCGACGATCGTGCCGCTCGCCAATCCGGACACATCCAGTTCATTCGTCGCGCTCAAGTAAGTGAGGGTGACTGGCGAACCGGCGGCTGGAGCGGCATAACCTGAACTCACGACACCAGCCGAGACGGTGGCCGTCCCCGCATTCGACGTTCCGATCGCCGTCGTAACCGGTGCCGCTGCCGCGATCAAGCGCGGGTCGTTGGCGACGGTCGCATTGACGGACAGGTTCCTGGCGATTTCACGCGTCGGTTGGATGAGGAACGAGTCGGTCGTTGTCATGCCACCCGCATCGATATTGATGGAGATGCCTTCCGAGTCGAGCGTTATCGGCATCCCACTGCTCGTCCAGCTGGTGTTGTCGGAAAGCCGGGTCACCTTGTAGTCGGTTCCGTCGAAGGTGAGGCGATAGTCGCTCGCGGTCAGATTCGAGTAGAAATTGGTCCCGTTCGACGAAACCGGCAAGAAACTGGCTGAAACCTCCGCGTTTCCGGTGTTGTTTGTGTTGGAGATGACCTTTGGCGCATCCGGTATCGTTAACAAGCTGTCCTGAAAGACACTAGACAACGTATTGACCGTATTCCCCAACAAGTCTTGCCCCAAGGCCTGCTGCGCGTTGATCGTCTGCGCGAGGGTAGCGGCGACGAGCCCCAGCTTGTTGATGGCCGGATCGAGCGCCTCGCTGCGAAACTTCACCAGACCGCCCAGTGTCCCTCCGGTGATCAAGGACTCCGAGAGCTCCTGCGTTACCTTCCCATTGCCGGTCACGACGCTGACGACCGTGCGCGACGGATCGGCACTCGACTGCGTGGCGGCCAGTTCCATCGACAACGGCCCCACGACAAGCGGCTGCCCGTTGCCAAACGTCACATTGTATGTGCCGTCGCTTTGCTCGACGGTTTTCACGCCGATCAACTTGTTCAACTCCGAGACGAGCTGATCGCGCTGATCCATGAGATCGTTGGCCGGCTGGCTGGTCGAGGATTGAGCAACGATGATGCGCTTGTTCAGTTCGGCGATCTGTTTCGAGTAAGCGTTGATCGACGCAACCGTGCTTTCGATCTGGCTATTCACTCCTGTGTTCAAGTCGTCAAGATTCTTGCTCAAGCCGTTGAATCTTGCGGCCAATGACTGCGCCGACGAAACGAGCGCCTGACGCGCATCAATCGATGAAGGATCGGAGGCGACTTCCTGGATTCCATTGAAGAACGCCTGGACTGCCGAAGAAACGCCGGAATTCGTATCCGCCAGCAAGTTGTTGATCTGACTGATCTCGTTGTAATACGCATCCAGCTGACTGACGCTGGCCTGACTCTGAACCACCTGGGTATTCAGCACACTGCTGTACATGCGCTGAATGGTCGACACATGCACGCCCTGCCCGACGAAACCCGATCCCGTCGCCATGGGATTGTTCGTTCCCTGGACAGTCCGCTGACGGCTGTAACCGGCAGTGCTCGCATTGGTGATGTTGTGCTGCGTCGTCATCATCCCGAGCTGCGCGGCCTGCATACCGGTGATGCCGATACTCAATATTCCCATGATGTAACCTCGACTTGAATTCCGTTAACGACCGTTGCGTCGAAAAATTAAGATCCGCACTACCCCGCCAGCGCCTGACGCAGTGTTGTCCCGTTGATGATCCGGCCCAGCTTGTCGGCGTACATCGGGTCCGTGGCATAACCCGATTGCTGAAGCGATCGAGCAAATTGCGCGCCATCCTGCTGGCCGAGAACGCCCGAGAACCTGGCGTTGTTGCGAATGAGATCGGCATAGTCGTTGAACGACTCCGCGTACGAGTTGTAAACACGGAATTTCTCCCGCATCTGTTGCGGCTCGCCGTTGACATACTCGGTCGTCGCCACTTCCACGGTCTCGCCCTGCCAGTTGCGGCCGGCCTTGACGCCGAACAGGTTGTAGCTGGGCGAACCGTCGGCGCGGCGGATCTCGCTCTTTCCCCAGGCGCTCTCGAGCGCCGATTGCGCGATCAGGAACTGGGGCGGCACGCCGATCGTGTTCGCTGCATCGACCGCATGCGGCCAGACCCGGTTCACGAACTCACCCGGGCTGCTCGCCTCGCCACCGCCCTGGGCCGCCGCATCGACCGTCGCGCCACGGATGCCATAGTTGCGCTCGGCGCCGGCAGAGCGCGCGGAGTAATTTGCCGCCTGTTGCAATAACAGGCTTTTCTGGAGCGCGTCGAGCGGCGCAGCGGCATCCGTTTCGCCGGCAGCCGTCGAAGCCGCGAGCTGTTGTGCGATCTGTCTGGCAAAGCCAAGATTGCCCTGGGCCGAAAGGTTCTGTGACAACTGCTGATCGAGGATCGAAGTGAAGAAGCGGGTCTGGTCACTCTCAAGCAGCCCGTCCTGAGGCGTTGCATCGCGCATGCTCTTCAGCATCATCTGCAACAGCATGCCTTCGAATTGCTGTGCGGCTTGTTTCAGCCCCGCTTGCGGATCCTGCCTGACCTTGGCGCGCTGTTCGGCACCGGCCTTCAGATCGAGGACAAAGTGATTGGCGTTGAGATTCTCGGCTTTCATGAACCGCAACCATGCAATATCCGCGCCAGCGATGACGGGGCCGCTGCCCCACTCGACGGAGCCGATGATCAGATGACTTCGAGCTCCGCGCGCAACGCGCCCGCCGCCTTCATGGCCTGAAGAATGGAAACCAGATCCTGCGGATTCGCGCCCAGCGCGTTGATCGCCTTGATGACCTCGGAGAGATTGGCGCCGGCCTTCACCGACATCAGCGTGCCGCCGCCCTGCGTGATGGCGATATCGGACTGTGCCGTGGTGACCGTCTGTCCACCCGCCAGGGCGTTGGGCTGGCTGACCTGCTGTTCGGTATTGACGACGACCGACAAGGCGCCATGTGCGACGGCGCAGGATTCGATCGTCACGTTCTGGTTCATCACCACCGAACCGGTCCGCGGGTTGACGATGACCTTCGCCGTGGCCTTGGTCGGTCGCACTTCGAGGTTCTCGATGCGTGCCATGAAGGCGACGCGTGAATTCGTGTCCTCGGGCGCGTTGACCCGAACCAGGCGTCCGTCCAGCGCCTGCGCGATGCCGTACCCCATCTCCCGGTTGATCACCTCGACCACGCGCTGCGTCGTGCCGAAGTCGGTGGTCGCCATTTCGTAGTGGACGAACGGCCCGTCGCCGAGAACGGTCGGCACTTCGCGCTCGACCGTCGCGCCGCCGGCAATGCGGCCGGCCAGCAAATGGTTGACCACGGCCCGGCTGCCGCCGGCCGAAGCGCCGGCGCCGCCGACCATCAGGTTGCCTTGCGCCTGGGCGTAGATCTGCCCGTCGGCGCCCTTGAGCGGGGTCATGACGAGCGTACCACCGCGCAGGCTCTTGGCGTTGCCCATCGACGAGACGGTGACGTCGATCTGCTGCCCGACGCGGGCGAACGGCGGCAGGTTCGTCGTCACCATCACGGCGGCCACGTTCTTGAGCTGCAGCGATTGCGTCGTCGGCAAGGTCGTCCCCAGCTGCGCCAGCATGTTGATGATGCTCTGCGTCGTAAACGGCGTTTGCGTCGTCTGATCGCCCGTGCCGTCGAGACCGACGACCAGGCCGTACCCGACCAGCTGGTTGTTGCGGATGCCCTGTACCGTCGCCAGATCCTTGATCCGTTCGGCGTTTGCCGGACTGCTCACGAACGGCAAACAGCAGGCAAGAATTGCCACGAATGACCTGAATTTGCCGGTGCGTGTTCTTGCCACTCGTGTCACGACAGAATCCTCAGAAAGGCAACGCGGACATGAAGAAGCGCGCCAGCCAGCCCATGACCTGCGCTTCGCTGATCACGCCGCTTTCCTTGTACTCGATACGCGCGTCGGCAACGTTGGTCGAACTGATCGTATTGGCCGCGTTGATGAAGTAAGGATTGACCACGCCGGAGAGCCGGATGTACTCGGTGCCGGCGCCGATCGAAACCTGTTTTTCGCCGGAAACGAGCAGGTTGCCGTTGGCCAGCACCTCGATCACCGTCACCGTGATGTTGCCGGTGAAGGCGTTCTTCGCCGCCGCGTCGCCCTTGCCGTCGAGACTGGCCGCGCTGCTCGCCGACAGCTCCATGCCCTGCAGGGATTTACCCGGCAGACCGCTGATCGTCGGTACCGAGGCGCTGATGCTGCCCGAGCGGCTGGCCTTGGTGTTCGAAGCGGTCAACGCCGACGTGGTCTCGGTGATCGAAATGGTCAGCGTATCGCCGACATAGCGCGCGCGCCGGTCTTCGAACAGGGTGCGCGACACGCCGGCCTGGTAGATGCTGCCGTTGGGCGCCGGGTTCTCGCCGCGCGGCGCCGGCCGCGCCGTCATCGGTTGATGCACGTTGGTCGGCGGCACCGTCGTACACGCGCTGACCAGCAGGCCGGCCAGAAGCAGTTGTACCGTCGTCTTGGTCATCTCCGCTTCCTTACAGCTGCGTCAGGCGCGCCAGCATCTGATCCGACGTCAACACCACCTTCGAATTCAGCTCATACGCGCGCTGCGTCTGGATCATGCTGACCAGCTCTTCGGCGACGTTGACGTTCGACGTTTCGACGTAACGCTGATTGAGAGCTCCCGCGCCGTTGCTGCCCGGGGTGCTCGGCGTCGGCGCGCCGCTCGAGGCCGTCTCGAGGAACAGGTTCTCGCCGATACTCTGCAAGCCGCCGACGTTGATGAAGGTGGCGACCTGCATCGTCCCCACCTGCGTCACCGCCGAGGAACCCGGCTGCGTGACCGAGACCACGCCGTCGCTGGAAATCGTCACGGTCAACGCGTCGGCCGGAATCGTGATGTTCGGCTGGATCGGATAGCCGTTCGACGTCACCAGCTGGCCCTGGTTGTCTTTCTGGAACGACCCGTCGCGCGTGTAGGCCGTCGTCCCGTCGGGCAGCAATACCTGGATGAAACCGGCGCCGTTGATCGCCACATCCAGATCGTTGCCGGTCTGCTGCAGCGATCCCTGCGTATGGATGCGCGCCGTCGAGATCGGCTGGGCGCCCGTACCGTACTGCAGACCGCCAGGAATCTGCGTCGATTGCGAAGACTGCGCGCCGGGCTGGCGCACGGTCTGGTAGAGCAGATCCTCGAACACCGCACGTGCGCGCTTGAAACCGTTGGTGCTGACGTTGGCCAGATTGTTGGCGATCACGTCCAGGCTCGTCTGCTGTGCGTCGAGGCCGGTACGGGCAATCCAGAGCGAACGGATCATGTTCCTGTTTTCCTGTTATCAGTTCATCGAGAGAATCTGGCTGGCCTTGGCGGCATCGGCATCGGCCGTCTGCAGCAGCTTGATCTGGGTTTCGAACTGCCGCGCCAGGCTGATCATGCTGACCATCGAATCGACCGGATCGACGTTGCTGCCCTCGAGCGTCGCCGACGCCAGTTTGACGTTTTCGTCCACCTCCGACGGCGCGCCGCCCGGCATGCGGAAAAGCCCATCGTCGCCACGCACCAGCTGGTTTTCCGGCGGATTGACGAGCTTGATCCGACCGACCACATTGACGTTGTTCGGCGTGCCGAAGAGCGGTACAGCCGATACCGTGCCGTCCGGCGAAATCGTGATGTTGTTGTCCGGCGGAATGGCGATCGGGCCGCCGTCGCCGAGCACGTTCAAACCGCTCGCCGTTTGCAGCTGCCCGTTGACGTTCACCTGCAGATTGCCGGCGCGCGTATAGGCTTCGGTCCCGTTCGGGCCTTCGACCGCGATCCAGCCGGCGCCCTGCACCGCGACGTCGAGCGGACGGCCGGTGGCCATCATCGGCCCCTGGTCGAATACGTTGGCGACCGACGCGTCCGCCACGAAGGCGCGCGTCGGCGCACCCGATCCCTGCACCGGCACAGCGCGGAAACGGTGCTCCATGGCGCGGAAACCGGTGGTCAACGCGTTCGCCAGATTGTTCGCCACGCCCGCCTGGCGCGCGAAAGCCTGGCTGGCGCCGGTCATTGCGGTGTAGATCAGACGATCCATGGCGGCCTTGTTTCGTTCTTGTGCTAATCAGCGCTTAACGCAGGTTGACCAGCGTCTGCATGACCTGATCCTGTGTCTTGATCGTCTGCGCGTTCGCCTGATAATTCCGTTGGGCGGTGATCATCGAGACCAATTCCGAAGTTAAATCAACGTTCGACTCTTCAATCGCCAAGGCTTGGAGAACGCCAAAACCGCCCGAATCTGGTGTTCCGAGCACAACCTCGCCCGCTGTCGAGGTCGCGGCCCATTGGTTATTGCCCAGGGAAGTCAGGCCGTTCGGGTTGGAAAAATTCGCTAGGACAACCTGTCCGAGGTTACGCGACTGACCATTGCTAAAGTTCCCACTGATGATCCCGTTCGCACCAACGCTGACGCCGGTCAAGCTCCCTGCGGTATAACCATCCTGCTTCAAGCTATTCACAACCGAATCCGTACCGTATTGCGTACTCCCGGTGAAATCGATATTGAACGCCAGCGGCGAGGCCGCATTATTGACTCCGCCCAGGTCACTCATAACACCATTCAAGTCGATACTGATGCCGATATCCGCGCTCGCTGGATCCAGCGCGCCGGACGTATTGAACTGCAGTGGTCCACCGGTAATCGTTACGCGAGCATCCGTCGTGCCGTCAACATTGGCATGAACATCCCACTCGCCGGTATTCGCCGTCTTCACGAAATAGAGCGTCAGGTTATGCGCATTGCCCAGCGAGTCATAGACCGAAACCGGGGTCGAGTAGTTGTAGGTCGTTGCTCCTATCGTCGCCAGACCGGACGCTGGCCCTGCCACCCAGGGGTCGGCAGGCTCCGCTTCGCTTGAGTTGAGCGTCACGTCAGCCAGAACCCCTTGAAAAGAGCCCCCAACGCTGGCACCCGTTGCAAGCGGCGGGATAGCCGACGAACTCAGCTGAATCGCAGATGGGTTCGCCGCAATGATCATACCGTTCGCATCCACGCCGTATCCGGTCAATTTGGCGCCCTGATCGTTGATGATGTAGCCTGCATTATCGAGGTGGAACTGGCCGTTGCGCGAATAGGTAATGCTCCCATTGCTATCCATACGGAAAAAACCATTTCCGTTGATCGCGATATCCAGGGGATTGTTGGTCGTGGTGATATTGCCCTGGGTAAACTGCTGCTGGATCGCCGCGACCGAGGAGCCGATCCCCACTTGCGACGCCCCGCCTCCGCCCAGTGATTTGGCATACACGTCGGCAAAATGCGCTTGCGCGGACTTGAAACCGACCGTTGACGAATTCGCTACGTTGTTGCCGATGACGTCCAATGCCTTCGACGATACGCTAAGCCCGCTAAGCCCTTGTTGGAAAGCCATTTCCTACCCCTATCCTTAGATTATTTCCAGAACATCGCTGAAATTGACCGTCCCGAGCGCCCCGAGATCGAGTTTGAATCCGTCACTTGTCCGAGTAATAGCAGAAACCGTGCCAATCTGAAGTGCCGTGGCGGTCACCGCTTTTCCATCCTGAACGGCTTCGACAGTAAACTTGTAGTTGCCGTCCGCAGCCGTCGTTCCGTCGGCGAGCACGCCATCCCAGGCGATATTGATGACGCCGGACTCGTGCGCGCCGATTTCTTCGGTCTGAACGACTTTGCCGTTGCTGTCCAGAATCTTGATCGTCACCTGATCGGCCGGCGAGGACAGGTTGATGCCCGCGTACCCGATGCCATCGTTCAGCGTCAGGCTGGAGCCGGGAACAAGAACGTTCTTGCCGATCATCGATGCGGCCTGCATCGATTGGCTCATGCCGATGCTATCGACCATCGAATTCAACGTGGTATTGAGTTTCTCAATCCCCGTCACCGTACTCATTTGAGCCATCTGGCTCGTCATCTCCGCGTTGTCCATCGGATTCAGCGGGTCCTGGTTTTGCAACTGGGTCACCAGTAACGTCAGAAAACGATCCTGTTGCTCCTCTGCGGCGGTTTTCGTTGTCGTCGTCGAGGTACCGTTGATCGCCGAATAGATGTTATTCGATGAACTCGTCGCTGAGGTGGTTGCCATCATGAACTCCTGGATATTTGATCTTACTGACCGAGCGTCAGTGTCTTGAGCAGCAATTGCTTCGCCGTATTCATCACTTCGGCGTTCGTCTGGTAGGAACGCGACGCCGAGATCATGTTGACCATTTCATCGACCGCGTTCACGTTCGGCATCATCACGTAACCCTGTTCGTCGGCCGCCGGATTGCGCGGATCGAAAATCATGCGTCCGGGGCTTGCGTCCTCGACCACCTGCTTGACGCGCACGCCCTGCGCGGCTTCGCCGTTCATCGGCGTCGCCTCGAACACCACCTGTTTGGCGCGATAGGGTTTGCCGTCCGGCCCGGCGATGCTGTCAGCGTTGGCGAGGTTGCTGGCCACGGCATTGAGACGCAGGGATTGCGCGGTCAACGCGCTGCCGGCAATGTGAAAAACGTTGAATACGCTCATGACGACTATCCTTGGAGCGCCGACATCATCATCTTCAGTTCATGCGTGATGAACGTCAGGCCGGCCTGATACTGGATGGCGTTTTCGGAAAACGCGGAACGCTCGATATCCATATCGACCGTATTGCCGTCCACCGCGTCTTGCGGCAGCGTCCGGTACATGAGGCGTACAGGACCGGACGATCCACCAGCGCCCTGGATATGCCCCGGTGCCGTCGTCGCCAGCGGCAGATCGCCTTCACTGCGACCCGCTACCGCGTCCTGCAGCGCCGCCGAAAAATCGAAGTCGCGCGCCTTGTAGTTCGGCGTGTCGGCATTGGCGATATTTCCCGCCAGGATCTGCTGGCGATAGGCGCGCAAGCCCAGCGCCTTGCTCTGGAAGGAAAGTGCATCGTCGATTCTGTTGGTCACGATAACTCCGGATCAAAGTTTCACGGCCAAGCTCAGTGCAATTCCCGTGCCACGCTTATCCGGAAGCGAAAATCCCGGCAAAGCGGCGATGCGTGCCGGCGTCGGCGACGGGCATCGGCAAATATTGCCGGAGCGATCCCGGCCGACCATTCCGTAATCGCCGCTTCATCAGGCAGAATGACGGAATGAACGACATGCAACGCAAAGCCGCCGCTATTTTTCCTGCCGTCCGTCCGGCCATCTGCCTGCTGTTGGTGTTGATGGCGCACATAACGCCCGCCGCCCCGAATACACCAGACAAATCCCCGCTGTACATGGCCCTCGACGATTTCCTGCGGGCGCAGACGCAAGGCTTACCGGGCAAGGTCAGTTACGTGATCAGCCCGCTTGACACCCGGACGCAGTTGCCGGCTTGCGACGCCTTCGAACCGTTCGTCCCGCAGGGTGGGAAGCTCTGGGGACGAACAACACTCGGCGTGCGTTGTCTCGGCCCATCGACCTGGACGATCTACGTTCCGACGCAGATCACGGTCAACGGAGACTACCTCACGACCACGCGCCCACTGGCCGCCGGGACCGTGCTCGACGCAACGAGCATCGTGGTACGCAGCGGTGATTTGAGCACATTGCCATCGAGCGTCCTGATGGATCCCGCCCAAGCGATCGGCAAGACGCTGAAAAGCGGTCTCGCGGCAGGCCAGCCGCTGCGCAGCGACCAACTGACCGCACAGTGGGCAGTGCAGCAAGGGCAAACTGTCAGGATGATCTCGCACGGCGATGGATTCAGCGTCAGTGCCGAAGGGAAAGCGCTCACCAGCGCCCTGGAGGGTCAAGTGGTACAGGTACGCGCCGCATCCGGGCAAACCGTGAGCGGCATCGCGCGCTCGGGCGGCATCGTCGAAGTCACGCACTGAACCCTTGCTTGCGGCCATTGATCGCGATCGTGCGCCATGCTGTCCGATCACACGAAATAAATGCTAAAGTTTGGTGGATTCTGGCCGATAGCCCATCAGGGAAAGACTATTTGAGGCGCCACCATGAAAATCGACAGTTCGACCAAACCCGCGGGCACATCGCTCGTCAAGGAATCGCGCGGGCCAGCCACTGCCAGCAAACCCGGCCCAGCTGGTGAAGACGTTCGCCTGAGTTCGCTCGCAACCCAGCTCGTCGGATCGGACGATCAGCAATCGTTCGACGCTGCTCGCGTTGCGGAGATCAAGCAGGCCATCACGGATGGACGGTTCACGATCAATGCCGGCGCAATCGCCGACCGTTTGATCGCCTCGGCCAAAGAACTCGTAGACGCGCAGCGGCAGGGCTGATCTTGACCCAATCCGGCACGCTCGGCCACGATCGCACTGCCATGCGGAAAACGATCGACGGCGAAGCGACGCTCCTGGCGGAGTTCGTCGAGTTGCTGCAGCGCGAGCAGGCCTCTCTCGCGCAAGGCGCGGCGGACGATCTCCCGCAACTGGCGGACCGGAAGAACAGCCTCGTCATTCAGTTGAATCAGCTGTCCGCACAGCGCGCGATCATTCTCGAAGCGCACGGTTTGTCTGCCGATCGCGCCGGGATAGACGCTTGGTGCGTGCAGGTGCCGGATGTTGGGGTTGCCGACACTTGGCAAAAGGTTCTGCAACTCGCGGCAAAAGCCAGGGAATTGAACCGGGTCAATGGCGAGTTGATCCAGATTCGCATGCAATTCACCTCGAAGGCGCTGGAAGCGCTTAGCGGCGCGAAGAATTCGCTCGAACTTTACGGCCCCGACGGCCAATCGGCGAAGCTCGGCAGCCGACGCATCAACGACGCCGTCTGAACCAGCCACATCAAGCCGGCGCGCTACGGTGCCGGCGACGCTTCCTCGTGATTCGCCGCCGGCTTGGACTCCAGCCCAACCTCCGTGCCTTTTTCCGGAACCGTCGAATCGATCAGTATCGTGACGCGCCGATTGCGCGCGCGGCCGTCGGCCAGCACATTGGGTTCGACCGGCCGCGTGTCGGCATAACCAATCGCCGTCAGGCGCTCGGCGGCAACACCGGCATCCGCGAACAAGCGCAACACGGTCGTCGCGCGTACCGCGGAGAGCTCCCAGTTCGACGGAAACTGCGGCGTATTGATCGGTACGTTGTCGGTGTGGCCTTCGATGGTGATCGGGAAATCGGTCGGTGCCAAAACATGCGCAATCGCACTCATGGCCTTGATCAGGGGCGGCTGGAGTAGTGCCTGACCCGGCGAGAACAGAATGCTGTCGTTGATCTCGATCGTCACGCCGCGGCTGGTCTCGATCACCCGTACCTTTCCTTGCTCGATGAGCGGCGCCATCACTTCGAGAATGTCCTTGGCGACATTGCGCATCGTATCGCGCTGCTTTTGTTTGGCGAAATCCGGCGCCTTCTGCACGCCGCTCGGTTTCTTCGGTAGCGGGATTGGCGGATTGATGGCAACCGGCAGCGGTGCCGCGTCGCCCACCACCTGCACGTTGCGAAACGCTGTCGCCATCGATTCGCTGAGAATGCGGTACTTGCCTTCGTTAACCGAGGACAAGGCGTACATCACGACGAAGAACGCGAACAGCAGCGTGATGAAATCCGCGTACGAAACCAGCCAGCGTTCGTGGTTGTCGTGCTCGTCGTCGGGCTTCTTGCGCGCCATGGACTAGAAGATGTAACCCTGCAGGCGGCTCTCGATGATGCGCGGATTGTCGCCGTTGGCGATGCCGACCAGCCCGTCAACGATCATCTCCCGGCGCACGACCAAGCGCGCGATATGCGCCTTGAGCTTGTTCGACATCGGCAGAAACACGAGGTTGGCCAGCCCGACACCATAAATCGTCGCGACGAAAGCCACGGCGATCCCGGCACCGAGCTTCGAAGGCTCCGACAGATTCTCCATGACGTGGATCAACCCGAGCACCGCGCCGAGAATCCCGATGGTCGGCGAGTAGCCGCCGGCGGCTTCCCAAATTCGTGCGGAGAGCTTCAGTTCCTGTTCGTAGGTGCTGATCTCGACTTCCAGGACTTCGCGCAGGCGCTCCGGTTCGGCACCGTCGACGAGTAATTGCAGCCCCTTGCGCGCAAAATCATCCTTCAGCTGATTCATCACGTTTTCCAGCGCCAGCAAACCTTCGCGCCTGGAAACCTGGCTCCAGCCCGCGATCTGCTTGATCAGCTGCTGGTGATCGACGACCGGCGGGTACCACACCCAACGCACCATCTTCACGCCGCGCACGAAAGTCGCATAGGGACTTTGCAGCATGACGGCGCCCATCGTCCCGCCAAGCACGATCAGCAGCGCGGTCGGCTGGGAAAGCGATCCGACGTGCCCGCCTTCGAGTACCTGCCCACCAACGATCGCCACGATGCCCAGCACCAACCCGAGAACGCTGATCTTATCCATTCCGCCTGGCTTTCTTTATTTTTACTCCCGCGTCGCCGAAAACCCGCGCGCGCAGACGAGCCACGGCCTGGCTGTGGAGCTGGCAAACCCTCGATTCGGTGACTCCCATGACCTCGCCGATCTCGCGCAGATTGAGATCCTGTTCGTAGTACAGCGCCATCATCATCTTTTCGCGCTCGGGCAAGGCTTCGATTCCCTGTACGAGAATGCGGCGCAACGCTTCGTCTTCCAGGATTTTCGACGGCTCGCCCGAAGCATCGGTCAGGTGGCGCTCGAGAAAATCCTCGTCGCCGTCCTCGACCATGTCCTCGAAGGAGATCAGTTGATGACCGCGCGCGTCCTGCAGCATCTTCTGGTATTCGCCGAGCGACATGCCCAGCGCGGCCGCCAGTTCCTTCTCGGCGGGAGCGCGCCCGTACTGCTGTTCGAGTTGGGCGATTGCCTCCTCGATGCGGCGGAAATCGCGGCGCAGGCTGCGCGGCAGCCAGTCGTTCTCGCGCAGTCCGTCGAGCATGGCACCGCGCACGCGCTGCGCCGCGTAGGTCTCGAACTGCGCACCCATCCCCGCCTCGAAACGATTGATCGCGTCGAGCAGGCCCAGCATGCCGTTCTGCACCAGATCGTCCACCTGGACGCTGGACGGCAAGCGAGCCATCAGATGATAGGCGATACGCTTTACGAGCGGAGCGAAGCGCTGTACCAGCTGATCCTTGTTGATTTGACCAGCAGCGTTATACATGGATTAAGGGATGTCAGGCGTAAATGGCGACCGGGTCGATTTGTTGGCTCAAGTGTAACAGTTGTTGCACGAACTGCCCGAGCCCACCCGGTTCGTTGTCCGGCAGCGGCCAGCTGAGAAGCGTGTTGGCGATCGACCCGTAGGCACGCGAGGAAGGCGCTTCGGGAAAGAGGCCCGCGACCGGCTGCGCAAGACAGGAAGACTGGCGCAGACTGTCGTCCTGGGGCACGAATCCGGCGAATTCCAGCCGCGCCACGCCTCGGCTGCGTGCCACCTTGGCGATGTTCCCGTAGATCGCCTTGGCTTCTTCGAAACTGCGCACCTTGCTGAGCAATATCCGGAAATTCTTGCGCGCGTAACCGAGGCTGACTTTCTTGATCAGCGCGTAAGCCTTGGTGATCGAATCACCGGAAGCGGAGATGACGATGACCGTGTCGTGCGCGGCAAGCCCCAGGGGCGAGAAGCCGAGCGGATGATCGAGCGAGGCGTTGACAAGGATCACGTCGGGCGTGCTTTCGAGACCGGCAAAGCCGCCGACCAGCATCGATTGCTGCTGGCTGCTCAGTTAACCGAGCTTGCGCACGGCTTCCGCCGCTTGCAGGATCCTGACGCCGGGCATCGCGGTCACCAACACATCGCTCAGCGATTTCTCCCCGTTCGCCACGCGCAGCAGGTCATGGCGCGCGAGCGCGCCGAAATAGTTGGCCGTCGTATTCTTCGTGTTCTCGTCCAGGATCAGGACGTCCTTGCCCTGCCTGGCGAGCAGCGCGGCAACATTGGCGACGAGGACACTCTTCCCGACACCCGTGCTGCCGGAGGCGAACGTCACGACACGCGGCTGACTGCGGCCAAACAGGCGGCGCAAACCGTCCGCCTGATCACCGTGATAGTTAGCCACGACGTCCCCCCGCGATGGCCATCGACGATCCGGCCGTAGCCATGACCAGCCCCGGCTCAAGGCCATCGAGGCGATGCGGCGAGACTTCCGGCACATCCTTGAAAGCGCGGTGCAGCAAATAAGTACGGTTCGGCAGATGCAGGTCTTCCGGCACGCGTTGGCCGTTGGAGACATAGTGCAGACGCAGATTGTGCCGAATGATCACGTCGAGCGACGAAGCGAGGCTCGCCGCCTCATCCACCTTGCTCAGGATGCAACCGGCGAGATCCGGACCGCTGTAGGCGCGCACCACGTCGTCGAGCGTATCGCCACGGCTCGTCGCGCAGAGCAGGAGCAGCCGCTTGACGTTGCTGTTGCCGAACATCGCCACCTGTTCGCCGACCATGCGATCGCGCTGACTCATGCCCATCGTATCGACGAGCACCATGTGCTTGTGGCGAAGATCGAATAGCGTCTGTTTCAGGTCATCGGCATCCTTCACCAGATGCACCGAGACGCCGAGAATGCGCCCGTAGATGCGCAGTTGTTCGTGCGCGCCGATCCGGTAACCGTCGGTCGTGATCAGCGCCACCTTGCTGGCGCCGTGGCGCAGCACGCAACGCGCCGCCAGTTTCGCCGTCGTCGTCGTCTTGCCGACGCCGGTCGGCCCGACCAGCGCATAGACGCCGCCACGGTTGACGATGTCGCTCTCCGCATCGATCGTCAGGAACGAACGGTCGGCGAGCCCCTTGACCCAGGCCAGCGCTTGCGTCGCACTGAGATCGCGCGGCAGGTCGGCCAACAGTTCGCGCGCACAGCGCGGCGAAAAACCGGCGTCGAGCATCTGGCGCAGGATCTCCGTCTTCACCGGTTCCGAACGCGCCGCTTCGCCCCAGGCGGCGCCGGCGAAATGCTGTTCGAACATCTTGCGCAGCGAGCGGATTTCTTCCATGACCTCGGCCGGCACGATCTCGGCCTTGGCCTTCGGCTCCGTAACCATCGACGGCGCGGACACGCGGTCGATTTGCGGCGCGGGACGAGGCGCCAGGGGCGGCACAGCGGGTTTCTGCACTGCGGGCCGGCTTGGCGCAGCAGTGGCTGCCGACGACAGGCGAACGCTGTAATCGTCGTCCCTCTGCGGCTCGGCCGTGCTTGGCGGCGAGATGATCAAATCCATCTCGCCCGCGGCAACCGCCATGATCTCGACGCCCCCTGGAATGGCCCGATTGGACAGGATGATCGCGTCCGGCCCGAGCAGTTCCTTGACTTTGTGCAACGCATCCCGCGCCGTTGCCGCGATGAATTTCCTGACGTTCATACCCTACCTCCGATAATCGAGGTGACCTTGATTATTTTGTTTTCCGGTACTTCGCCATGCGCGAGCACCTTGAGTTGAGAAATGCCGCGCCGCAGGAAGCGGGACAGCAGAATGCGCAAATTGCCCGAAACGAGAAGCACGGCCGGCAATCCGAGTTGTTCCTGGCGCTGCACGGCGGCAGCAGTTTCGCGGATCAGCGTATCGGCGAGACTGGGCTCGATGCTGGCGTTTTCGCCGGCACCGGCGATCGCCTGCTGGAGAATCCGTTCGAGCTGCGGGTCGAGCGACATGACCTGCATCTCGTTGCCGCTCGGGTAAAGTTGCTGGACGATCGAGCGCCCGAGAACGACACGGACGTGCGCCGTGAGCATCTCTGCATCCTGCGTGCGCGCTGCGTTCTCCGAAAGCGACTCGATGATGCTGCGCATGTCGCGGATGTGAATCCCTTCGTCGAGCAGGTTCTGCAGTACCTTCTGCAGGGTTCCGAGCGGCAGGACCTTCGGCACCAGATCCTCGACGAGCTTGGGCATTTCCTTCGCCAGGTGGTCGAGCAGCGCCTGCGTCTCCTGGCGCCCGAGCAATTCGGACGCGTGCGACAGGATGAGGTGATTCAGATGCGTCGCCGTCACCGTGCTCGCATCGACCACCGTGTAGCCGTAGGCCTGCGCCTGTTCGCGCAGCGCCGTATCGATCCAGACCGCCGGCAGACCGAAGGCGGGATCCTTGGTGACCGTACCCGCCAGCTGACCGACCACGCGCCCCGGGTTGATTGCCAGGAGATTGCCGGGAAACGCTTCGCCCTGGCCGATCTCGACGCCTTTGAGCAGGATTCGATAGGCATTGGGCTTGAGTTCGAGATTGTCGCGAATATGCACGGGCGAAACGAGAAAACCGACTTCCTGCGCGAATTTCTTGCGAATCCCGCGAATCCGGCGCAGCAATTCGCCGTCCTGCGCCTTGTTGACGAGCGGAATCAGGCGGTAGCCGACTTCGAGGCCGAGCACATCGAGCGGCGCCACGTCGGCCCAGCTGGCTTCCTGCGTTTCGGTGGCGACGGTCGGCGCGACGGTCACCGGCACCGGAACGGCAACGCGCGCCCGGCGCTCCATGCTCCACGCCAACGCGCCCAAACCACCCGCGATGAGCAGGAAGACGAAATTCGGCATCCCGGGAATCAGGCCAAGCATCCCGATGATCGCGGCCGACAGGCCGAGCACCTTCGGATTGTTGAAGATCTGGCCGATGAACTGTTCCGACAAATCCTGGGTATCGCCGACGCGGGTCACCACCATACCGGCCGCGATTGAAATGATCAGCGCCGGAATCTGCGCGACCAGACCGTCGCCGATGGTAAGCAGCGTATAGGTCTTGGCCGCCGTGCCGGCGTCGAGGTTGTGCTGCAGCACGCCGACGAAGAGGCCGCCGATGATGTTGATGGCCATGATCAGGATGCCGGCCACGGCATCGCCGCGCACGAATTTGGAGGCACCATCCATCGACCCGAAGAAGTCGGCTTCCTCGGCGATCGTCGCGCGGCGCCTTCTCGCTTCGTCCTCGCCGATCAGGCCAGCGTTCAGATCGGCGTCGATCGCCATCTGCTTGCCGGGCATCGCATCGAGCGTAAAGCGCGCGGCGACCTCGGCGACGCGGCCGGCGCCCTTGGTGATCACGACGAAGTTGATGATGACCAGAATCGCGAAAACGACGATCCCGACCGCGAAATTCCCGCCGACCAGGAAGTGGCCGAAGGCGTCGATCACCTGCCCGGCCGCCCCCGGCCCGGTATGCCCTTCGAGCAGGACGACCCGCGTTGACGCGACGTTGAGCGACAGGCGCAGGAGCGTGGTGATCAACAGGACAGTCGGGAAAACCGAGAAATCGAGCGGCTTCATCACGTTGATGGCGACCAGCATGACGATGATCGAGATCGCGATGTTGAACGTGAAGAAGAGGTCGAGCAGGAACGGCGGCAGCGGCAGCACCATCATCGACAGGATGAGCAGGATGAGCAGCGGCCCGGCCAGCTGCTTCACGCCGCCGCGACCGAGTAGATTCTGCAGCGTCAGCGTGGCGTTAGCCATGGGCCGCCTCCACCGCCAGCTCGGCCGGAATCGCTATCTCGCGCGGCGGCTGCGGATAGGCGCCGCCGACTTTCCGCCAGTTCGTCAGCTGATAGACATAGGCCAGTACCTCGGCGACCGCCGCATAGAGCGTCGAGGGAATTTCCTGGTCGAGATCGGCGTGGCGATACAAGGCACGCGCCAGCGGCGGCGCTTCGAGCATCGGCACACCGTGCTCGGCGCCGAGCGAACGAATGCGCAAGGCAATCTCGCCCATGCCCTTGGCGAGCACCTTGGGTGCAGCCATGCCGCTCTTGTAGGCCAGCGCCACGGCGAAATGCGTCGGGTTGGTGACGATGACGTCGGCCGTCGGCACGGCACCCATCATCCGCTTGCGCGCCGCTTGGCGCTGCAGTTGCCGCACACGTCCCTTGACCTCGGGGTTACCCTCCATTTCCTTGCTTTCCTGGCGGACTTCCTCTTTGGTCATCTTCAGCTTGTCGTAGTGCTGCCAGAGCTGGAACGGCACGTTGACGGCGACGATCAGCACCATCGCCAGAACGATCATCAAGAAGCTGTAGTTGATCAGCTGACCGGCCGAAACCAGCGCGACGTCGATGGTCTGGCCAAACAGCGCGAAGAAATCGTCGTGCCTTTTCCACAGCACCCAGATGGCAACGCCGCCAACCAGCAAGGCCTTGGCGACCGCCTTGACCAGCTCGACGAGGCCACCCCAGGAAATCAGGCGCGTCAGCCCGCTGATCGGATTCAGCCGGCCGAAATTGGGGTTGAGCGCCTTGAGCGAGAAGTTCCAGCTACCGAGGACAAACGGGGAAAACAACGCAGCGGCCACCAGCAAAAAGAAAAACGGAGCAAAAGTCATCAAGGCATCGAACGACAGATCGGCCAAGCGCAGCACGAGAAACCTCGGTTCGCGCACCAGTTGCTCGTCGAGGACGAGACCACGCTTCAGAATCGCCACCGTCCTTTGCAGCATCCACGGACCGACGAACCAGAACGCGCCCGCCGAGGCCATCAAAACCAGGAAAGCGCTGATCTCGCGCGAGCGGGGAACCTGCCCTTCTTCGCGGGCCTGTTCGAGGCGTCTGGCTGACGCAGGCTCAGTTTTTTCGAGATCGCTTTCTTCAGCCATCTTCAGGCACCCGGTTAAGTTGGGCCAATTATATAAAAAATCTTTAAAAAATAAAGATGTATGGCGGTTTATTTACGCCATTTCTCGAATAGTTGCAAGAAATTCGCGAACCGATGGCCGTCCAGCCAGGAAACCGAGGAAAAACAGGGGGTTTTCACACCGCCGAAATCGTTCAATCACGGCCTGCGGCCAGCAACCGCGCGGGATGACGACGAGGGGAATTTGCCGGTCGCGCGCACGAAGATCCTGGTCTATGTACTGAGCGGCTTCTGCTCGTCGCTCGGCGGCGTGCTGGTCACGCTCTACATGCAGTCCGGCTACGGCCTGCATGCGCTCGATGCGATCGCGGCGGCCGTGATCGGCGGCACGCTGCTCACCGGCGGCGGCGACCCGGTCAATCGTTCCTTTTTGAACACGGTACAGAACTTGACGAAACCGAGGTCGTTGATATCACAAGTCGAGCAAGGCATTAACGACCCACCGCACGGACGCCGTAAACTCGCTTACCCCCCCGCATGCGATTGGCCGGCACATCGAACCGGCGGCTCCGCCACGGAGGTAAGCGTTGCCCTCGCCGTAGCTGCGGCCCCCGGTTTCCCTGGAGTCGAAGGGCGTTGCCGGCCGGCCGGCGCCAGCGCGCTTCAGCCATCGGCGGCCTGCACCGTTTCAAGGGTGTCGAAGACAATGGTGCCGTTTTTTTGGGCGACGATCTTCACCCGTTCCGCGCTCAACTCCAGCACGTGACCGTCCAGCTCATAGGCGAACTGGATGAGGCCGCCATTGGTCAGGCGGATATGGTGCGACACGGAATTGAAGCACTGCGCGATGCGGTGTTCGCTCACCCGCGTCAGATCCGCCACGCCCACCCGGATGACGGTCCCGGGCGGCGGCCAGTTCAACAAGGGGCGACCTTGCTCATCGACCGGCAGGTCTCTGGCATCGAGCACGGAGTTCTCCGGCACCGGGTTGGGCGCGGGTGCCGGTACCGGGCGTGCCACACCGTGCTGCAGGAGGCCCTCGGAGCGCCGCAGGACGGAACCGAGGACATGCCGCCAGCGCCTCACGGAAACGCCGGCGCCAGCGGCACCTTGAAGGGGTCCTGGCCGGCGCCGGGGTGGGGTTTGCGCGCCTCGGGCGGTGCGCTCGGCGGGCTGACCATGAGGATGCTGGCGCCCTCCGCGCGACGCAGGTTGACGGTGGCCGAGACGTCGCCGTCGCGGTAGCTGGCGATGACAGCCAGGGCGATCTGTACGAAGGGCGAGGCGGCGCCGGTGTCGTCCAGACGCGCCGAGAGATCGATCATGCGCGGTGAGCCGAGATCCCAGTCGGTGTCGGGATGATGCGTGGCGAAGGCGTTTGCCATCGGCGGAATGCCGCGCCCACGGATCGAAACGCCGCCGGCGTCGAAGAACAGGCGCACCGGCGTCCGGCCCGCGGGCAGCGTGTCGAGCGCCGCCCGCCAGGCGGCGGCGAAGGCGGCGGGCCGGTGCCGCTCGCCGAGCGGCTGGCCGTCGGCCTGCCGGTAGCTCGCGTACTGCGGCCGGTGCAGGTAGCCGAGCGTCGGCAGCTCGTCGAACTCCTTCAACTGCCACTTCGTCCACGGCACGGGAATCCACGGCGAGGGCACGAACCCGGACCGGCGTTCCCAGAAGGGCATCAGGCTGCTCACCGGAACGTGCCGACCGGCCTCCATCAGCGTCGGCACTTCGGCCAGCCATTCGGCGACGGTCGGCAGGGCGGAATCGGCGTGTCGCTTCTTGAGGCTGAAGAAGAAGTTCCACACCCGGTTTACGTAGCTGGTCTGGTCGTCGTAGTCGAGCCCGAATGCCTCATCGACCGCGAACGGCCGGATCAGTCGGTTGACACGGTCGCGGCGCACGAGGACGAAGGCGGCCATCGCCTCGGTCGGGTCGCCCGGCTTCCAGCCGGGGTCGCCGTTGATGTCGGAGGGGCTGGGGTCCATTAAACGCTTGTGGATCATATAGCCGTCCCCCGTTATCACATAAACCGCCGGCACATCGGGATGGGCGTCGAAGAACTCGAAGATCTTGCCCAGCGCTTCGTCCGGGTCGTCGGCGTAGATTTGTTCGGCGGTGATGAAGAGGGTAAAGGCGCCTCGGCTGTTCATGAGTGTTCCCGCACCGGACTCCCATAGTTCAGGATCTTTGCCGGTCGGTTTCGGAAAGATCACGATGCCTGGCAGTGGAATCTTTTCGACGAAGTAGCGCATCGCATACTCGTGGGTATCTGACGCACGCTTCCCCGTCCGCTGTCCGCGCACCAGTTCCCCGGCCACCACCTCCGGCTCCGTGGGCAGGATCGAAGCGAAGGGATCGCGCTCGACCTTTTGGATGGCCTCCCAGACCTGGGCGTTGCGGAACTTCTCCACCACCAGCCCCAATCCGAGCACTTCCAGCGTCTCACGCTTCTGGGCGAGGACGGCGGCGGCCCGGGCCGTTTCGTCCCTTTCGATTCGGGCCGCGGCGGCGCGTTCCGCGGCTTGCCGCTCGCCTTCCGCGTGGGCGTGCGCGGCGGCGTACAGCCAGCGCCCGCCGAAGAGGGCGAGCAGCAGGAGGATCGGCGGCAGCAGCCACCACAGCAGGCGGCGGTTTGGGTCGAGGCTGTGTGGAAACGCAAACGCTATGAGGGTAAGCAGGCGCGTCCAGGATGGCAGACATGGACGCCGCAGTTTTCCCGCCGAAGGCGGCTTGAACAGTGCCAGCGTGATATTGAAAGAGGAATGATGAGCGGTGAATTGCCGTGCTACTTCAAGCGGCGGCCCACCGCAGCGCATTCATTGCGCCTTTAGTGCCGTACAAACTGATGATCCGGCGCAGGTTGTACGCCAGCACATGCAAGTTCATTTCCGTCTGCACCCGTGGCCGGGTTTTCGTGAGGAAGTGGGTGGCGCCCATCCAGAATTTCAGCGTCCCGAACACATGCTCGACCGTGCTGCGCCGCCGACGCATCTTGCCGGGGCAGGCATCCAGGCGGCGCTGCATGGACTCCAAGACGTCCTCATGCTCCCAGCGCCGGACTCGGCGTTCCCTTTCAGCAGTCGTGCACCGCGCCTTGATGGGGCATTGCATGCACGCATTCAGGTTGTAATAGGTGTGGATGACCAATCCCTGCTCGACCGACTGATGATGGCGTGGCAATAGCTGACCGGTGGGACAGCGATACGCATCCTGATCGGATTGATAGACGAAGTCGCGCTTGTCGAACAAGCCACGTGCCTTGTTGTCGCTGGTCATCGTCATAGGTACGAAAGGCGTAATGCCGGACTGCTCGCAGGCCAGAATTTCTGGTCCCTTGTAGTAGCCACGATCGGCAAGTACCTCCAAGGTTTTTTCGCCTACCGCTGCTTTGGCCTGCATGGCCATAGAGGCGAGTTGCGTACGATCATGGCCAAGATTCACCACATCGTGCGCGACGATGAGGTGATGCTCGGTATCGACGGCAATCTGCACGTTGTAACCAACTATCCCAGTGCCACGACCGCTGGTCGCCATGGAGCGGGCATCCGGATCGGTCAGCGAGACTTGTTCATCGGGCGCCTGACGGAGGTGTTCTCCCATCTCTTGCAGGTAACGCATCTGATTTTTGAGCCGGACGAGTTTCTCCTTCAGGTTCTTCGTCTTGGCTTCCGTCTCCGTTGGCTGCGTGCGATCGGCGGTATCCAAGGCGTGCATGTAGCGTTCGATGCTTTCCTCAATCTGCTTGATGCGCTGCTCCAGTTTGTGCGGCGTGAAGTTCCTATCCCGGTTATTCACGGCCTTGAACTTGCTGCCATCAATGGCCACCACGGCATGGCTGAACAGATCCAACTCGCGGCACACCCCGATGAATTGCTTACAGACATTGCGAATGCCACTGCCGTTGTCTCGACGGAAATCGGCAATCGTCTTGAAGTCGGGTGCCAAGCGCCCCGTGAGCCACATGACCTCAACGTTGCGCTGTGCCTCACGCTCAAGCCGCCGGCTTGACTGAATCCGATTCAGATAACCGTAGATGTACAGCTTGAGTAGCAAGCCCGGGTGGTAGCCCGGCCGTCCCGTCACCGCAGGCTGCGCAGACGCGAACCCCAGCCCCGGCAAATCCAGTTCCTCGACAAACACGTCGATGACCCGCACCGGATTGTCTTCACCAATGAAGTCATCCAGTGATTCGGGCATCAACACCATCTGCTCCCGGTTCTTCCCTTCGATGTATCGCTTCATCGCCGACCTCAGTCCATGTTGTATGCATAGACAAAGCCCCGGTCGAATCGTTCACGATGTTTTCACACAGCCTCGGTCGGCAGCGGACATCATGATCTCCGGAGGGTGAATCCAGCCTTCCACGGCCACCACCCACAGGGCGGCGAGCACCGGGAAGGCCGCGAGGTAGCGCCACGGGCGCGGAAAGGGGTGGGCCGGCCGCGCGCTCATCGCCGATTCCCCCAGCCGGTGCCCCGGTTGTGGGCGTCGCGCAGCGTATCGCTGACGACGGCCTTGGGCGGCTCGGCCGGAATGAGATGCAGCGGCAAGGTGCCCTCGGTGTAGTAGCGGGCATTGGCCTCGACGAAGGTCTTCATGCGTTCGGGGAGTTCTTTGTAGAAAGCATTGGCTTTGACATCTTTGAGCAGGATGCCTGATTTAGGATCCATCGGATCCTTCTTCGTCACCACGCGCCAATCCGCGAGCCTGAGCAGCAATTCGCGGAAAGTCGGGTTGCTCACCGACTCGCCCTGGGCGATCGCCACGTCGTAGGCATGCACCAGGCGGCTGTGCTCGGGGTTGGCGACGATGGCCGAGTGGTAGCTGTTCGCCATCGATTTCGTCGATTGCCAGCGCAGGCGGGCTTCGTTCGGCGTTTCGCTACGCAGGACGCTCAGCCGGCCGTCGTGCAGCCGATAGGCCGATTCGACCCGGCAGCGGTCCTCGACCGCCTTGTCCCGATTGAGCGCCTGCTCGACCTGGTAGACGGCGGGGTCGTCCAGGCCCTCGCCGCCCGCCAGGCCGATCTGGCTGACGCTGCCCGCCGGGCGCGGGTCGTCGATGGTCTCGCGGCGCTGGCCGATGCCGTCGTTGGTGATGGCGGTCGCCGCGTCGATCGGGTCTACCGCCTGCCGGCCGGCGGCGACCTCGCCGTAGCGCAGGTCGGGCCGGCAGGGCGGCGTCAGTTCCTCGCCGCTGATGCGCCGGGTCTCCCCCGCGCTGGGCGCATGGCGCAGATCGGCCGCCGCCGGCGTCGGCGCGTGGGCGTGGAAATCCTCCCCCGGCTGGCGTAGGCAGTAGTCGCCCGGCGGCGCGCCGACCACCGGGCGCGCGCCGTTCCGTTCGCGCATCGAGAAGACGCGCTGCAGGAAGCGCGGCCCCAGGCTCTCGAGGGCGGCGAAGCGCTGCCGCTCCCCGCGCGCGCCGGTGCCCGACATCTGTTCCGGCACGCCGAAGCTGCCGATGCCGAGCACGCTGTCCAAGCCGACGGTGAGGTCCTCCGGGCAGAAGTACAGGTACACCTTGCCGCGATTGTCGCGCTCGGCGAAGGTGATGCCTTGTCGGTGCGTGCCGCCGGGGCGGGCCGGGTCCGGGCGCTTGGCTTCGCTCGGCGTCCAGAACGGGCCGCAGACGTGGCCGCATTGAGCGTCGACCAGCGCCGCCAGCGCCGGCGCGGCGTGCGGCGCGGCAGTGACCAAGCGCACCAGGTTCTGCAGGGTGCTCAGGCGGGCGTGGGTGCTTTGTTGCGTGCAGCCGCTCTGCAGCCGTTCGGCGACGGGTTCGTCGAGACCGTAGGGCGGATGGTTGAGGATCAGGCAGTCGGCCGGGCGTTCCTGCCACTCGTCCAGGAAGGCTTGCGCCAGCAGCGAGAGAAGGCAGCCCTGGCTGTGGCCGATGAGGGTCACGGTTTCGTTCTCGTCGTAGTGCCGGACGGCCTGCGCCAGGGCGGCCAGGCGCAGCGCGGCGAGCACCATGTAACGCCGGTCGGGGGCGCCGCGCAGCGGATGGGTGGGATCGCCGGCCATCGCGTTCAAAGCGCCGCCGTAGGGACGGAAGCCCGCACCCCACATATCCGGCAGGTTGGAGGTGGCGTTGGCGAACGGGCCGCCGCCCTGCGCGCCGTTCTTGTCCAGGCGGTTGCCGTGGCGGTCGAGGTATTGGCCGTGCGGGGTGTCTTTCTTGACCGCATCTTCCACTTCCCGATACCCCCAGTAGAAGGGAATGACCGGGCCGTAGCCCTTGCCGTCGCACCGGTAGTAGACGGCGTCGGGGTCGGCTTCGAGCGCGTCGTGGCGATCGTTCGACGGCAGGCGGTAGCCGGCGGGTTCCAGGTCGCTGCGCGACAGGCGTTCGTTGAGGCCCCGGCACAGCCCGGCTTCCTGCGCCGGATAGCTGACGCCCAGGTCGTTGACGCCGTGCACTAGGATGACGACACCCGGCAACGGACGCGCCCCGGCGACCACGCGGTCGTTCATGCGGTGGGGCAGCAGGCAGGCGCGGCCTTCACCAATCTGGTAGCAGTGCGGGTCGGCAGTAGGTTTGATGACGGCCATGCTATTTCTTCTTCCGGAAGAAGCGGAGGTCGGCGATGCGCATCGCGTCACGGGCGAGCAGTTCCGTTCTTCCTTGCGCATCGGAGACGCCTTTGAGGGTGCTGCCGTCGGTGAGGTCGATCGCGTAGGGGGTATGTGCGATGGGCTGGGTCAGTTCGCCGTGCGGGTCGTTCTGGAGGATGAACTTCTGGTCGACGGGCCCAGAACTGAACGTTGGCAGATCCGCCGCCATCGACGCCGGCCCGAGCAGGTGATGGCTGGCGGCGCGTTCGGTGTAGCGGCCGGGGCAGCCGATTTCCACGTTGGGACCGGCGAGCTTGAGGTAGGCGCCGCCGGCCGTCATGAAGACGATCTCCTGCTCGGCCATGCCGATGATCTTCCCCTGGCTGGCGGTGAAAGTGATGTTCTGCTCGGCGTTGAGGACGGCGTCGTCGTGATGCGCCTGCATCAGCAGCGGACCGTGATGGGCGATCGCCTTGAGTCCTTCGTCGTGCGCGAACAGCGAGATGCCCTGGCCGGTGTTCAGGTTGAAACGCTGTCCCGCCGTCTGCTGCAGGTGTTGCTCGGCGATCGTGTCGATGTTCCGCCCGGCGTAGCTGACGAGGCTTTCCGGCGTCGAGGTGTGAATCCCCGCCGAGGCGCTGAGGCCGATCACCGGACTGCCGCCGTTGGCCCCGTCCTTCTGGGTATTGCTCCCCTGCTCCCAATCCACGAACTGCTGCTTCAACTGCGCCTGCGGCTCGGCATCGACCGGCAACGCCTCGTGCTGCGCGGCGTATTCGCCGAACTGCTTGAAGAGTTCCAGACTCTGCTGCATCAGTCCGAGCGCCTCGTCGCGCGCGAGTTGCTTGTCGCTCGCGTTGAGCCGTTGCCAGGTGCTGATGAGTAGACCTTTTGCCGCCCGCAGCGCGCCTGACTCATCCGTCCGCAGCTCAAAGCCTTCGCCTCTCGGTTCGCCCTTGCCTTCGCTGCGCGGGTGGATGAGAAAGCCCTGGCTGAGTTGCGTCTTGCCGTGTTCGGAGGAGAGTTTGGTGCGGATCTCGTTGGTGCTGTCGTCAAAGAGCAGTTCGTTGTAGCGGCTGCCCTTGTACTCCTTGCTCTTGTGCCCGGACAAGGTCTTGTTGGCCGGCAGGGAACCTGCCCCGCTGAAGGCGGGCGGGCGGTGCGTGCCGTTATAGACGACGCCGGTGACCAGCGGCCGGTCGATGTCGCCCTCGACGAAGTCAACGACGACTTCCTGGCCGATGCGCGGAATGAACTGCGTGCCCCAGGCGGCGCCGGCGCTTGGATAAGCGACGCGCACCCAGGTCGATGAATGATCGTCCCGGTCGGCACCGCCGGCCGGGTGATCCTGCTTGCGTTGCCAGTGGAACTGGATCCTGATGCGCCCGTGCGCGTCGGTGAAGATCTCCTCGCCTTCGGGGCCGACGACGGTGGCGGTGGTCAGTCCCTTGGCCGTCGGTTTCTGGTGCGTGGTCGCCTGGTATTCGGGGACGAGGGGAATATGGCGGCGGACCGCCGTAAAGGTGTTGCGGTAGGGTGGGGTCGATTGGGTGGATGGGGTAGCCGCCGTGATGGGATTGGTCATTCCCCTCGCCAATACACCGTTCAGTGCACCGCCCAGGGTCCGCTTCGCTTCCGGACTGAGATCCGCGAGGAGGTTGTTCTCGGCAGTAAAGGACAGCCGGGTGACGATGAACTGACGGTCCTCCGGCCCGTCCTGGTCGTGGATCGAGTGCTCGGCGAGTTCGAACCAGGTGCCGGGCAGCAGATGGCGGACGGTGCCTTCCCCGTGGAAGGTCTTGCCGGCGAGGTCCTTCGCTTGCTGGCGCAGTTCGGTATAGCGCGCCATCTCATCCGGGTCGCTGCCGTAGTAACCGGTCTGCGCGTCGTAGTCTTCGAGACCGTCGCAGAGTGGGGTGCCATTTTCGCCGTGGTTGATCCGGGTATCGTCTGCGCCGACATGGGTCGAGACGGTCTGGTAGTCGTAGCTCGCCAGCGTCGAGCGGCCGGACTGAATCTGCCGCTCGGCAGTCCAGGTGTCGATGGCGTCGTCGGTCTCGACGCCGTCGCTGCGGTGGAAGCGGAGGATGGGGGTTCCTGTCCGGGCGCGCGACCGGTGCGATGGGCGCGATGTGCGAGACGCCGCCCCCTCGCCTGAACCGCCCTCATCGTCGGGGCGGCATGCCGGGAGGTCGTCGTTGCGGTCGAAGAGGACGAGGGTGTGTTGCGGCAGGGCGTCTGCGTCGTGGTTTTCGTGAGCGTTCTGCAGCGAGGTCGCGGGGTCGGGGCCGTGACTGTAACGGTAGCTGATGCCTTCTTCGGCGAGCAGGCGTTCGATGAAGGCGAGATCGCTCTCGCGGTACTGGAGACAGTAGGAGCGGACCGGGTAGTCCTGGCTCAGGAGACTGTGGTACTGGAAGACGCCGGGGAAGGCGGGGTTGGCGGCGAGGTGTTCGTCGAGCAGCGCACAAACGATCTGGGGGACGCTTTTGTCCTGGAAGACGCGGCTGTTGCGCCGGTGCGTGAGGAGGGCGAGCGCCGGTTCGAGGGTGAAGACGTATTGGGCGAAGCCGCCGTCGGCACCGGCCTGGGCGGCGTGGGTGACGAGGCCGCTGAGGAGCCGGGAGCCGCCGTCGGGGAGCAGCAAGCTGATTTCAGCCGGCTGGCCCAACAAGGCTTTGAGTTCGAGGTGGGTGTCTGCCGAAAGACAATCCAGAACATACCGGTAGCTGACGGAGAGACCTTCTTCACCCACTAGGCGGTGCGGGAGGAGCGCTTCTTCATCGATGCCGCGCGATTCGGCGAAGCGCAGCTTCAAGAGGCGTGAATTCTGGGTGAATAGGGCGACGCCGGCGGCGGCGAGATCGGCGAGGCTGGTCTGCATGGAAGAAGAACCAAAGACTGTTAATAGTCAGGCATTCTAACGTCAGCAACACAACTTATATATATGGCTTATGGCATAGATTGATTGGTTTTTTCCCGGGTTGCCCACTAGTTTGTCAGGCGCCTCTAAACAGCGAATCCGCTCCAGAGACTGGATTCAGACGCTGGATTCGTTGAGCAGTGAGTCGCTGCGACTAGCTAGATCCCCGACCCGCCCTCTTCCAGTGCTTCGGCGGACACTGGGAACACCTTGACCTGGCGCGGCTTGAGCCAGACGCGCTGGCTCTTCGCCAGATTGAGGCTGGCGGCGCGTTCGCGCGTCAGTTCCACCTCGATCAGCTCGGAAGCGTGCGCCAGCTCAACGCGCACCAGCGGGCCGATCGCATGCACGTCCTGCACCGTCGCTTCGAGTCCGCCGCTGACCGGTCCGTGCTCGATGTCGATGTCGTGCGGCCGGACGAACGCCAGCGCTTCGCCGTCGGGTGTTTCCGCCGAAGACGCTTGCCCGACGTCGGCCCAGCTGCCGTGCACACGGCTGTGGAAGACATTCACATTGCCGAGGAACTGATAGACGAAGGGCGAGGCCGGGTTGGAATAGACCTCGTCCGGCGTACCGATCTGCTCGATCCTTCCGTGGTTCATGACCACCACCCGATCGGCGACTTCCAGCGCTTCCTCCTGATCGTGCGTGACGAAGACGCTGGAGATGTGCATCTCGTCGTGCAGGCGGCGCAGCCAGCGGCGAAGTTCCTTGCGTACCTTGGTATCGAGCGCGCCGAACGGTTCGTCGAGCAGCAACACCTTGGGTTCGACCGCGAGCGCCCGCGCCAGGGCGATGCGCTGACGCTGGCCGCCGGAAAGTTGCGACGGATAGCGATCGGCCAGCCAGTCGAGCTGAACGAGCTTGAGCAGATCCAGCACGCGGCGCCGGATGCTCGCCTCGTCCGGGCGTTCGTGACGAGGTTTCACGCGCAGACCGAAGGCGACGTTCTCGAACACTGACATGTGGCGGAACAGCGCGTAATGCTGGAACACAAAGCCGACCTTGCGTTCGCGCGCATGCAGGTGCGTGGCCTCCTCGCCGGCGAACTTGACGTGGCCGGCGTCGGCCGTCTCCATGCCGGCGATGATGCGCAGCAGCGTCGTCTTGCCGCAGCCGGACGGCCCGAGCAGGGCGACCAGTTCGCCGGTCGGAATGCTCAGATCGATGTCGTCGAGTGCGACGAAATTGCCGAACCGCTTGCCGACGCCGCAGATTTCGATGCTCATAGTTGGACCATTGAGGAGTCAAGAGTTAAGAGTTGGGAGTCCGAGGCAAGGAGCGGCAGAAGTCGAAGAATGGAAATCTCCTCACTCATCACTCTTCACTCCTCACTGCTTCAGGCGGCAAAGCCGCCTGAAGCATGTCCGTTTCCCTGCGCATCTGCCACTCGACCAGCGTCTTGGCGACCAGGGTCACCAGCGCGAGCAGCGCCAGCACCGAGGCCGACGCGAAAGCGCCGATGGCGTTGTATTCGTTGTAGAGGATCTCCACATGCAGCGGCAGCGTGTTGGTCTCGCCGCGAATGTGCCCGGAAACCACCGACACCGCGCCGAATTCACCCATCGCGCGCGCGTTGGCGAGAATCACGCCGTAGAGCAGTCCCCACTTGATGTTGGGCAAAGTGACGCGGAAGAACATCTGCCAACCCGAAGCGCCGAGCGAAACCGCCGCCTCTTCTTCGTCCTTGCCCTGCGCCTGCATGAGCGGAATCAGCTCGCGCGCGACGAAGGGGAAAGTGATGAACAGGGTGACGATGATCATGCCCGGAGTGGCGAACACCACCTTGATCTCGTGCGCCTGCAGCCATGGCCCGAACAGCCCCTGCGCGCCGAAGATGAGCAGGAAGACGAGCCCGACGACGACCGGCGAGACGGCGAACGGCAGGTCGATCAGCGTGATGAGCAGGCTCTTGCCGCGGAAATCGAACTTGGCGATCGCCCACGCCGCCGCCACGCCGACCGCGATGTTGAACGGCAGCACGAATACGGCGATGAACACGGTGAGCCAGATCGCCGATCGCCCTTCGGGATCACTCAGCGCCGTCAGGTAGGCCGACCAGCCGCCGCGTAGCGCTTCGAAGAAGACGGCGCACAAGGGCAAGGCCAGGAAAAGGAAGAGGAAACCGAGGCCGACACCGGTCAGCGTCCAGCGCAACCAGCGCGGCTCAGTGTTCGCCTTGCGCGGGGTCGTCGTACTCACAGACTCACCCGCTGCTTGCCGTGATGCCGGTTGGCCGCCCACCACTGCAACGCATTGACCCCGAGCAGGAGCACGAAGGAAATCAGCAACATGACGCTGGCCAGCGCCGTCGCGCCGACCACGTCGTACTGTTCGAGTTTGGAGATGATCAGCAGGGGCGTGATCTCGGAAATCAGCGGCATGTTGCCGGCGATGAAGATGACCGATCCGTATTCGCCGATCGCGCGCGAGAACGCGAGCGTGAAGCCTGTGAGCAGCGCCGGGACGATGCCCGGCAGGAGAACGCGCAGGAAGGTCTGCAGGCGCGACGCGCCGAGCGACGCCGCCGCCTCCTCGATCTCCGGTTCGATATCCTCGATCACCGGCTGCAGCGTGCGCACCACGAACGGCAGGCCGATGAAGGTCAGCGCGACGACGATGCCGAGCGGCGTGAAGGCCACCTTGACGCCCAGCGGTTCGAGATGGCGGCCGATCCAGCCGTTGCCGGCGTAGAGCGTGGCCAGGGTGATGCCGGCCACCGCGGTCGGCAGCGCGAAGGGCAGATCGACCAGCGCATCGACCAGGCGCTTGCCGGGAAAGGGATAGCGCACCAGCATCCAGGCGACGACGAGGCCGAACACCGCGTTGATGGCGGCCGCCAGCGCCGACGCGCCAAACGTGACGCGGTAGGCGGCGAGCGCCCGCGTGCCGGTGGCGATCTCCCAGAACTGTCCGAGACTGAGCGCGCTCGCCTTGAACAGCAACCCGGAGAGCGGCAACAGGATGAGCAGTGACAGATAAACCAGCGTGAAGCCGAGCGACAGGCCAAAGCCGGGAAGGACGCGTTTGTTCATCCTAAAAGCCTCAGTTCAACCACGGCGGACACGGCGCACACGGCGAAAAGCCTGAATTTCTTCCGTTCTTCGTTGCTACCCAATGGGGGATCCTGCAAATCCACATAACGCCCTGCTTTTTCGCTGTGTTCGCTGTGTTCGCCGTGGTTAACTGCTTTTTCTAGGTTCATTCGTTCTTTGTTGTTCTCTCGACGCGCCGGGGCAAACAGCCGTCACCCGGCGCCATAGCGCGCTCGATCAGTTTTGCGAATAGATCTGGTCGAACGTCCCGCCATCCTTGAAATGTTTCGGCGACGCCTTGGCCCAGCCGCCGAACACCTCGTCCACCGTAAAAGTCTTGATCGCCGGGAACTGCGCGGCGTATTTCTTCAGAATTTCGGGATCACGCGGCCGCAAGTAGTTCTGCGCGGCGTTCTCCTGGCCTTCCTTGCTCCAGAGGTACTCCAGGTACGCCTGCGCCAGCTTGCGCGTGCCCTTCTTGTCGACCACCTTGTCCACGATCGCTACCGGGAATTCGGCGAGGACCGACAGCGAGGGATGCACGACGTCGAACTCGCCCTTGCCGAATTCCTTGGCGATCAACTCGGCCTCGCTCTCGAACGAGACCAGCACATCGCCGATCTTGCGCTGCATGAAGGTCGTCGTCGCGTCGCGCCCGCCGGCGGCGAACAACGGCGCATTCTTGAGCAGTTTGGCGACGAATTCCTGCGCCGTTGCATCGCTGCCGCCCGGCTGCCTGAGTGCGAAGCCCCACGCGGCGAGGTAGGAATAACGCCCGTTGCCGGTGTTCTTCGGGTGCGGAAGAATCACCTGCACGCCCGGCTGCACCAGATCCGGCCAGTCCTTCAAGGCCTTCGGATTGCCTTTGCGCACGATGAACACCATGGTCGAGGTATAGGGCGAAGCGCCATCCGGGAATTTCTTGGCGTAGTCGGCGGCAACCAGCCCCTTCTCCGCGAGAAAATCGACGTCGGGCGCCTGATTCATCGTCACCACGTCCGCCTCCAGACCGTCAGCGACGGCACGCACCTGCTTGCTCGATCCGGCGTGTGACTGCCGGATATCCACCGTTTCGCCCGTACTGCTCTTCCAGTGCTTCTGGAACAACGGGTTGTAGTCCTTGTAAAAATCGCGCGAAACGTCGTACGACACGTTGAGCAGACTGGTTTGCGCAAACGCCGGCGATGCCAGGGCGGGAACAAGTATCAGGATCAGGGTTCGTAGCAGTTTCGGCATGGCGCTCTCCAAGTCTGGGATCGTTTGTCGTGGACAGGCCTCAACTATAGGCGGATGAATTAGACCAACAAAGTCTGGTTTTTTATTTACTTATTCCGAATCGACATAAAACTTCTCTTGCAATCGCAAACACAAAGCAAACGACTAAGATGGCGCCCGCAAGCGCTCCCGGTACACAGCGCAGAATTCCACTCGCCCCGACCCGAACCCGATCAAGAAATGACCACGCATCCCGACATCCTTGCCCGCTTCAATGGACGCCGTTACCACGTCTATAACGACTGGGTCCGCCAGGCGCACGGCGGGCGCATGCAGAAGGTTTCCATCGACGCCGGATTCACCTGCCCGAACCGCGACGGTTCGAAGGGTGTCGGCGGCTGTACGTTCTGCAACAACGAAGGTTTCTCGCCCAGCTACCTGCTGCAGGAACGCGACATCGTGAAGCAGATCGACATCGGCATCGAGTTCATGCGCCGCCGCTACCCACGGACCAAACACTTCCTCGCCTACTTCCAGAGCTACTCGAACACCTACGACAAGCTCGACCGGCTGAAGGCGCTCTACGACGTCGCGCTCGGCCACCCGGACATCGCCGGCATCGTGATCGGTACCCGCCCGGACTGCCTGCCCGACGAAGTGCTCGACTACCTGGCCGACCTCGCCACGCGCACGCTGGTCGAACTGGAAATCGGTATCGAATCCTGCAACGACGAAGTCCTGCGCGAATGCCTGCGCGGGCACGATTTTGCCTGCACGCAAGACGCCATCCGGCGCGCCGCGCAACGCGGCTTGTTCATCACCGGTCATCTGCTGCTCGGCCTGCCGCTCGAAACGCGCGACAGCCTGATCGCCGGCGCCAAGGAACTGGCCGAACTGCCGATCGACGCGCTCAAGTTCCATCAATTGCAGATCGTGCGCGGCACCCGGCTCGCCAACCAGTACCGCGCCGACCCGGACAGCGTCTCCCTGCTCGACCCGGCGAGCTATCTCGACGCGGTGATCGACGTCCTCGAATACCTCCCGCCGCGGATGAAGATCCAGCGGCTCGGCAGTGAAGTTCCGCCGAACGTCCTCGTTTCGCCCGATTGGGGCTTCCGCCTGTCGCGCTTCCCGGAAATGCTCGAAAGGCGGCTCGAGGAAAGGGATTCATGGCAAGGCCGGCTGAACGCCGAGGAAACCGTCTGAGACGGCACGCGCTGCGCGGCCGGCGGCAACTATTCGCGACCGGCACAGTCTGATGCGCTGGAAACGCGGCGGCGATCGCCGGCCAAACAAAGGCGCGTCATCACGGCCCACGGCAGCCGCGCTATATAATGCAAATGACGTGACGGATGTCACGGGCAAGCGGCGCCGATCACCCTAGCATGAGCATACTCGCCGGCGCATACTAAACCGCCAACGCTACCGACTATCGCGATGAATACTTCCCGCACAAAGTATGATGTCCATGCCGTACTGGCGGGAACCAACGCATTGTCGGCATCCTTTGACGAATCGATGGCCGGCCATCCGCTTGAACGCCGGCTCAATCGTATCGAGCGTGTTGCCGCGGCCTATCGCGGCCGGATTGAAAAGAGCCTGGAGAACGGCCGGGCATTCACCTTCGAAACGGCCGACGCCGCCGTGCTCGCCGCCTGCGAGATGCAGCATCGCTGCGCCGCATTGCCGCAGGTTTCCGCGCAACGACTGTCCTTGCGTATCGGCGTGCACCAGACGACGGCGCGCGAACGGTCGCGCGACAGCGATGCCACGCTCGACGAAACCGCCGCGCATCTCGCGGCGGTCAACGATACCGTGGTCGCCTCCGAACGCGTCTACACCGCGCTCAATCTGGACTTGCGCGGCATCACCCGCCCGATCAGCTATCCGGCGTCGGCGGTCGCCGGCTTTCAGATCGACTGGCGGCGCGAGATTCCCGCGTCGGCTTACGGCGGCGAATCGTTCTGGCCGACCCACTACAGCGCGACGCCGACCCCGCCCTATCTGCGCTTGAGCTACGGCATGAAGTCGCTGGAACTGACCGCCGAGAATCCCGTCGTCACGGTCGGCCGCGACCCCTCGTGCGACCTCGTCCTGACCGGCGTCCACGTCTCGCGCAACCACTGCCGGATCGAACGCAAGATCGACCGCATCGTGCTGATCGACCGCAGCACCAACGGCACCTGCATCGCCACCGACGAAGGCAAGGCGCGCCTGATCAAGAACGCGTCGCTCGCGCTTTACGGCAACGGCCTGCTCTTCTTCGGCCGGCCGTTCAACGGCGAACGCCGGGGCGGCGCCCGCTTCGAATCGCTCTGAATCAGCCTGGGCAGGCTACTCGCCAAGCGCTGCGGCGACGGCACGCTGGAATACCCTTTCGTCCGGCGTGATGCCCGTCCAGGTCTCGAACAACTGCATCGCCAGTTGGACCAGCATTTCGACCCCGTCAACGACGGGACAGCCCAAGTCCTTCGCGGTCCGCAGGAACGGGGTGAGACGCGGGTTGGTAATGACGTCAACCACTGTTGTCGAGGATTGCAGGCTTTGCCAGTCCAGGGGAACGTGTTGGCAATCCGGCGCACACCCCAGATGGGTGGCATTCATCAGGATTCCGGTCCCTTCCGGCACACTGACCTCACCGTCCCATCGCTGCCAGACCGTGGGAATGCCCGCCGCGTGATGCACGAGATCCGCCACTTCCTGCCCCTGCTCTTCCCTGCGCGTGATCACAGTGAGGTGCGAGGCGCCCGCCCAGCCAAGTTCGACCGCCATGGCGCGCCCGGCACCGCCCGCGCCAAGCATCACGACGCGCTTGCCGGCAATCGGCGTGACCTTGTTGATCGCTTTCACGACGCCCTTGCCGTCATTGTTGTGGCCGATCAGGCGTCCATTGTCATTGGTCACCCAATTGGCGGCGCCGATGGCCGCGGCGTCTTTATCGATGGCGTCGAGAAAAGGAATGGCGGCGATCTTGTAGGGCACCGTGATGCCGTAACCGCGGAACCCCAGGGCGCGGGTGCCGGCGATGGCCGCTTCGAGGTCGTCGGCGACAACATCGCATTTCCAGAACTGCCAGTGCAGTCCGTAATGCGCGTAAACGGCATCGAACATACGGTCGATCGGATTTTCGGCCACCGGGTGTCCCAACATCCCGGTCATTTGTTTTTGCGGGGGCAACTGTGCTGTCATTGCTGGCTCCTTGCTTGATGTTTGATGTTCGAGGTGTGCATCCAACGCTTCGGTGAATGCGAGCGCATTCACTGGTTCCGGAAAGTCCAACGGTCAGTCGACAAAGCTGATCACGCCCTTGATGACCTCCTCCGGGTGATCCATGTTGAAGAGAGCTTTCTCCGCAATGTCCGCGAACGGGAAGACGTGCGATGCAATCTTCCGCAGGGGGATGACCCCGGAAGCAACGGACGAAATCGCCGTCGGATAGTGATTCCGATAGCGGAAGATGGTCTCAAGGCGTGCTTCCCGAGCCGCCAACGTCCCCATGTCCATCTTGATTTCTGGATCGGCGGCCATGCCGACCATGACCACGACGCCATTGGGCGCCACGACTTTGGTCGCTTGCAGCGCCGTGACCGGGCTGCCGGCCGCGTCAAAGACCAGATCGCAGCCGCCGTCCGCCGTCAGCATCGCGACGGCGTCCTGTTGATCGCCTCGGATGAACCGTCTGGCGCCGAGTTCCAATGCCTTGTCGAGGCGCTTCTGGGCGATATCGACGACGGTGATGTCGCTGATTCCGATGGCCTTCAGAACGAGCAAAGTGACGAGTCCGATGCAGCCCGTCCCGAAAATGACCGCGCTTTGTCCAAGTCGGGCGCCCGATTTTTCGACGGCGTAGAGGCCGACCGCGAGCGGTTCGCACAGCGCGCCCTCCAGCGTGCTCATGTTGGGCGGGAGCTTGAAGCACATCTTGGCCGGGTGTGCCACATACTCGCGGAAAGCGCCGTCGCGCTCGCCGGGAATCGCCATGAACGACATCTTCCGGCAAAGGTTGTAGTGGCCGGCCATGCAGAATTTGCACGACCCGCAGGGCACGCCAGGCTCAAGGGCGACCTTGTCGCCAATCGCAAAGCCCGTGACTTCGCTGCCGATGGAGATGACTTCCCCAGCAGATTCGTGGCCAAGGACGAGCGGCGAGTCAACCACCCAGTTGCCAAGTCGGCCGTCCTTCAGAAAGTGCAGATCCGAGCCGCAGATGCCAACGTGGTGCACCTTGATGAGCAACTCATCGGCATTGGCAACGGGCAGTGGACGTTCTTCGATACGCATGTCACGCGGGGCATGCATGACAGCGGCCTTCATGATTCCTTCCATAGCGGTTCCTCTGTGATGGCAATGACATCCGGGCAACGCACTGGCAATGCGCTGCCCGGAAAAGATTGCAATCCTCAAATGAAACCTGTCCGCGCTATTTTGTATTCGGCCGATGGCTCACTCGGAGAGTAAGCATCGACGACCGCCGCGCGTTATGGATACAGCTGGTGTCGATGAGTATAGTGGATTTCTCCGCGCGTCGGCGAAGAGGTCCGCATCGGTATCTTCGTTGGCGCCACGTTCCTGGGTTGGAACGAGACAGTCACAGAAACAGGCCCTTCATTCGATTCGGCTCGAATCCCTCACGAACCCAGCATTCGCCAGTTCATGGTTCACATCGAAATCCCGGGCTCAACCCGGATTGCCCGGTTTCTTGCACAGCGCGTCGGCGTACGGTCCCTTGACCGGCACCCAGCCGTCGCCCGGCGCAATCTGCGAACAGACGTCGATCGGGCTTTCGTCGCTGTGCCATCGATACCAGGCCGCCGGACCCGCCCAAAGACTGGCGCAATGGAGCAGTGCGCCGAGCAGAAGAATCCGTCGCATGGTGTCCTCCAAGGCTGATGAAAGTACCCTCGATTATCCCGCGTGCCCGCTCAATCGTCCAACACGCCAAGCTCTTCGAGCCGATCGAGCGACATCCGGCTGATGTCTTCGAAATCGAGCGGCTCGCCGTCGTCGTTGTCCACCGACTCGCAGCGCGCGCTACCCATGAACGTATCGCGCGTCGAGTCGTCGCGCGCCTTCGCCATGAACTCGTCGCGCACGAGCTTGTAGAGCAGCCGCGCGCGCGAATCCTCCTCCAGCGCGTCCCATCGGTTTTCGGCAAGGGTGGCGCGCTGGATATCGACCTCGATTTCGATGCTCCCGGAGAAGCGGATATACAGGTTGCGGTTGGCCTCCCTGATCGCCCGCCGTTTCCATTTCGCCAGCTTGGCCTTGGTGCGCGCCAGTTCCGCTTCCAGTTGAGCGAACGTCTTTTTCTTCGACATGCCGAACCTCCTTCCCAGGTTTGAATGACAACGTGCGATTCCGGCCCGCGTCAGCCGTAACGGGAGATCGGCACGACACGCGCATGATCGCCGTACGCGCTGACGGCGTCGCGATACCAGGCATCGAGCGCGCCGGCCTCCAGCGGGCGACTGACCAGATAACCCTGGATGAAGCCGCAGCCTTGGCGTCGCAGATAGCCGAGCTCCTCGATCTTCTCGACTCCCTCGGCGACCACCTGCAAATGCAGTGTGTGCGCCAACGCGATGATGGCGCTGACGATGGCCGCGCTGTCGTCGTCCTCCGCGATGTCGCGCACGAACGAACGATCGATCTTCAGCTTGGTGATCGGAAAACGCTTGAGATAGGAGAGCGACGAGTAGCCGGTGCCGAAGTCGTCGATCGCCAGTCCGACGCCCATTTGCCGCAGCGTCGCCATCGTCTGCAGGGTCGCCGGCCCGGTGACCAGGCTGCTCTCGGTGATTTCCAGTTCGAGCGCCGGCGCGGGCAGGCCGCTCGCGGCGAGCGCCTGCGCGACGATCTCGGCCAGATCCGGCTCGCGGAACTGGCGCGGCGACAGATTGACGGCGACGGTGGCCGCGCCGCCATGCGCGCGCCGCCAATCGGCGAGCCAACGGCAGGCCTCGACGATGACCCAGGCGCCGACCTCGACGATCAGCCCCGATTCCTCGAGCAGAGGCACGAATTCGACCGGCGAGACGAGCGTGCCGTCACTCCGCCGCCAACGCAGCAGCGCCTCGAAACCGACGATGTCGCCGCTCCCGATTTCGATTTGCGGCTGATAGAAAAGGACGAATTCATCGTTCGGCAGCGCGTCGCGCAACGCCGCTTCGAGCACCAGCCGCCCTTGGATCGACTCCTCCATCTCGCGCGTGAAGACACGATAGGTATTCTTGCCTTCGTCCTTGGCGCGATACAGCGCGGTATCGGCATTGCTCAACAGGTCGTCGCCCTGCTCGGCGTCGGAAGGGTAGACGGCGACGCCGATGCTCGCCGAGACATGGACCTCCTGGGCGCCGATCCGCACGGCCGGCGACAGCGTCTGCAGCACCTTCGCCGCCACCATGGCCGCCGCCTCGTCGGACTGGATATTTTCCAGGATGATCGTGAATTCGTCGCCACCCATGCGCGCCACGGTGTTGACCTCGCGAACCGTCTGATTCAGGCGTTTCGCCACCTGCTTGAGCAGTTCGTCGCCGAAGGAATGGCCGAGCCGGTCGTTCACCGCCTTGAAATGATCGAGATCGATGAACAGCAGCCCGACCTTCGCCTGATTCCGCGCCGCGCCGGCCAGCGCATGGTTCAGCCGATCCTGGAACAGCGCGCGGTTGGGCAGGCCGGTCAGCGCATCGAAGTTGGCGAGGATCTTCAGCCGTTCCTCGTTCATCTTGCGGCCGCTGACATCCTGGAATGTCCCGATCATGGCCTGCGGCCGACCCGCTCCGTCGATGCTCACTTCGCCCATCACTTGCAACGTGAGCAGCTGCCCGTCGCAACGCAGCACGCGAAACTCGACGCTGAACCCGGCGTTCGTCGCATAGTCGGCGGCGAGCAGCGCGCGTAGCGCGTCCCGGTCGTCGATGTGCACATGTTCCAGCAGTACGGACAGATTCGTCGGCAGCGCCGCATCCTCGACCAGGAGGATGCGCCCGACCTGCGGCGACCAGCTGAAGCGGTCGCGACGCACATCGAACTCCCAACCGCCGACGCCCGACATCTCCTGCGCCTTGTTCAGCAGACGGCCGGACTTCCTGATCTGCGCGGCCATCGAATTGAGCGAGCGCGCGAGATCGCCGAACTCGTCGCGCGACGAAAGCGGCACGACGTAATCCAGCTCGCCATCGGCGAACTTGCGCGCCGCGACGCTCATCGCGCGCAAGGGGGCGGACAGGATGCGCGAAAAAAGCCAGGTGAAACCAAGCGCGATCACCACGGCCCCCAGGCCGGCGACGAAGCTCAGCTTGTACAGCATGGCGACGGCGCTGCGCCACAGGCTGCCGAGCAGCGAGGAGACGCGTTCGTTCGACGAGATCAACAGGTTCTCTTCGAGGATGACGCGCGCGTAGCCCGTGATCCGATCGCCCGCCCGGATCGCGAACACGATGCCGATCGCCCCTGCTTCGCCATCAACGCCCGGAAAGCTGTAGAACGTGCGGCGTCGAGAGATCGAAACGGCCGATCCGTTGGTCGTCGATGTGTTTTCCGCGTTGCGCGTTGGCGCTCGAACCATCGGTCAGCAACACGCCGTCCGGGTCTGTGATCTCGAAGCGCCGGATCGGCAGAAAAATACCGACCTCGCCGATCTCGCGCTTGAGTTCGTCGAGGTCGAAACGTTCGAGCGGCCCGGCCAGGCGCCGGCTCAGATAGACCGCCGTCGACACGAGCGACTGCTGCTGATCGATGATCAGGTGGAGTTTCAGATCGTTCTGCAGACGCTGCCGATACTGGTCGCCGTCCATGAACAGCTGCATGGCGACCATGCATACCATGAGCAGGGCGCCGGCCAGCAGTGCGCTGGACAGATAGATCGCGTATCGGGCATGCAGTCTCATGCGCTGCCGCCATTCCCTGCGCCGGCGGCGTCAGCGCCAGCCACTGAAGACTCCGCGCAGCGAATCGATGCCGATCCGTTCGCCGCGGCTGCCGACCACCGTTGACAAGGCCTTGAACGCATTGGCCTGGACCTTGTCCGGCAACGGCACGAAGCGGGCCTCGCGGGCCAGCGTGTCGCCATTCGCGTAGGCCCAGGCGAAGAATTGCAGCACGCGCGCCGTCCGTTCCGTGTCGCTCGCCACTTTGGGAACGGCCACGTACGTTCCCATCGTGATCGGCCACGATCCGATGCCGCCCATGCCGGTCAGGGTGCCGGAAAAATCGCCGTGGCTGAACCAGCGGCTCATGACGACGGCGCTCTTGAAGCTGTCGGTTGACGCGCTGACGACGTGTCCGGCGGCGTTGAGCAGCTGCACGCCGGTCAGGCCGTCACTCTGCACGTAGTTGTAGTCGATGTAACCGATCGCGCCGACCGTCTCGCGCACTACCTTCGACACGGCGCTGCTGCCTTTCACGGCGACGAAAGCGGACGGCCACGCGTGCTTGTTGGCGACGCCGAAACGCGATTTCCAGCGCGCACTCTGCTTGGTCAGGTAATCCGAGAAGTGATACGTCGTGCCAGAACTGTCGCTGCGGCAAATCACCCGGATCGCGATGTCGGGCAGGCTCGCGCCAGGATTCAGGCGCGCGATCTCGGCGGCATTCCAGTGGGTGATGTCACCGAGAAAGATACCGGCGAGCACTTCACCGTTGAGCTTGATCGGCGCATCGATCGCGGGAAGATTGATTACCGGCACGACGCCGGTGATCACCGTCGGGAACATCACGAGGCCATCCTCGGCCAGCGACGCGCTCGAAGCGACTACGTCCGATGCCCCGAAATCGGATTGCCCGAGCCGGATCCGTTCCATGCCGGCGCCCGAGCCGACGGGGTCGTAGACGATCGCGTCGCCCCCCCGGCTGCCGTAGGCGCGCGCCCAGGCGACGTAAACCGGGGCGGCGGCCGACGAGCCCGCGCCGGAAAGTGCCGCGGCGGCGTTCGACGACGCGTTGGGTAGAAGCAGAAAACCGGCAAATGCGAGCCAGGCGAGATGCCGTTTCATCATGCCGGCCGCCTGTCTGCCGGCGGATGCGAGTTCACTTGCGCGAAAACCATGATCTGTCCAGGAAAAGTCGATAACGAATTGCCGCTTAAGGGAATCCGGGACAGCGAGAACAAACGGTCATGATGCCGTGCCCGATCCGTCGAACGGCCATGGTAGTCGGCGCTGATTGCAGCAATGTGACCGGGACGACCGATCTCGGCACGCCAGCGTCAGTAGACGTTCGGCACGATCATCTTTTCCGGCACGGGATGCCGGTGGTAGTCCGGATTGTGCACACGCTCCGGGAGGACGACCGGATCGCGCTCGACTTCGGCGTAGGGAATCTGGCTCAAGAGATGATGGATGCAGTTGAGGCGCGCGCGCTTCTTGTCCACCGCCTCGACGATCCACCACGGCGCCTCGGGAATGTGCGTGCGTTCGAGCATCGTCTCCTTCGCCGTCGTGTATTGCTCCCAGCGCCGCCGCGATTCCATGTCCATCGGGCTGAGTTTCCACTGCTTGAGTGGATCGTGGATGCGCATGGTGAAGCGCAGGTTCTGCTCTTCGTCGGTGATCGAGAACCAGTACTTGATGAGGATGATGCCCGAGCGGATCAGCATCTTCTCGAACTCCGGCACCGTGCGGAAAAACTCCTCGTACTCGTCGTCGGTACAGAAGCCCATGACGCGCTCCACGCCGGCCCGGTTGTACCAGCTGCGGTCGAAGAGGACGATCTCGCCGCCGGCCGGCAGATGCGAAACGTAACGCTGGAAATACCACTGGCTGCGTTCGCGCTCGCTCGGCGCCGGCAGCGCGGCGACGCGGCAGACGCGCGGGTTGAGGCGCTGCGTGATGCGCTTGATGACGCCGCCCTTGCCGGCGGCGTCGCGCCCTTCGAAAAGCACGACTACTTTGAGTTTCTTGTGCACGACCCAGTCCTGCAGCTTGACGAGTTCGCCTTGCAAGCGAAACAGTTCCTTGAAGTAGAGGCTGCGGGCGAGCCCCGTCCCGCCGCTGCGGGAATCGATCACGTCGGCGATCAGCGCATTCATGCGATCGTCGTCGAATTCCATTTCCCGCTCTTCGTCGAAACTGTCCAGCATTTCGTCATAGACGCGCTGCTGGTACGCCGCATCTTCCTTGAATTCGTCGTTATTCACGGATTGGCTTCCTGTCGGCAGATCGTTCATGTGACAAATCTATACGAACAGTGTTACCGCCAGGTTACGACCGCGTTACGTCGGACGGAGAAGCGTAGCGTGGACTCGCGCAACCGAAGGCGGCTTACCGGGTGGCCTGCGACACGGCGCGCTGACACACGGCTGTAAAGAACCCGCGCGATCATCGCCCCGTCGCACGACCGCGAGGACGAGATCACCATGCCGGATACCGTGTTCTGCTACTCCTGCCGAAAACATCACCCCTGGGAGGAAGTGATCCAGGTGCAATCGAAAGGCGTCAAACGCTGGCGTTGCCTGAAGAGCATCGCGGAGAGCCGGAAAAGCCGCGACCAGCGCGATGCTTTCGGAAGAACCGTCACCGAACTGAATCAGGCGCTCAATCCACGCAAGGCATCGCATCGATTGCCGCGCCCGGTGCTCGAACTGTTCGGACGTACATCCGGACTCGCCGAGGGAACGTTATGAGGAGAATAGTGCGCGCAAACGGCACCGCAGAAAAACAAAGCGCCAGTCGCGCCGGCGCACTGCACAAGAGGCTGGTTGCGGGGGCAGGACTTGAACCTGCGACCTTCGGGTTATGAGCCCGACGAGCTGCCAACTGCTCCACCCCGCGCCCGATTGAAACGCGTTGAAACAAACCGCCAAAGAACTGGAGCGGGAAACGAGACATGCACTAGGGCACTAAGTCGTTGTTTCCCGAACACTTTCTTCGCCGAGGTGGCCAGCGAAGACCTCAATTGTAGCCTTGTTTTTAGCCCTCGGCAACAAGTCCGTCTAAAGAAATCCACCGACGGCCATAGACCCCCACTCCGCACACCGGAGCCGCACACGGTACGTCTCCGTCCACGACGGACTCGAACTCACCACAGACCTCCGCGTTCGCGGCTCGTGCATCCCTCCATCGCGCGTCCGCGCACGATTCTTTGTCGCTATATCAGGATGCCGGGCAAGCATGACAGGCTCGGGCTTCGCTATGTCCTGCTGGACGTCGTGCAACGATTGCCATCCTCTCGCGCCTTGTGAAACCGCTGGCATATCAGGCCATACCGAAACGGTTTTGCGGAGATCGCCGCCGCTCATGACGCTGCCAGTGTGAGCGCCACTATTCGAGCCGATCAGCAGCAGGATCGACCAGCTTGCGATTCACGGATTCTTACACATTGAGCACATGGCGGCTACCAGCGACATGAGGTGGTGAGAAGTGCTCAGGGCTCACGAAGAAGCGGGTCTTGGAACTCGCTTCATGCACAGACAACAGGCCGACCATGAGGTTGGCGCCAAAGGAGTCGGCCATGTAGTTCTCCTGGAAGGAGATGGGAGCATGAACAACAATGCACCAACATCGAAGGTGTTCTATCGTCCGATTGAAGCCTCCCTGCGTTGGGCCGGGCTTCTGCGGTTCGAGCATGTCATCCTGGCTTCGATCTCGTCGTCACGGAACCTGCCACAGTCGTTGGACTGCCCCCGCTGGGGTGAACTGAGGCTGTACACCGAACGCATCTACGACGGCATCCTCAATGGGGAACTTCCTTTCGGGAGGAATGGCATCACGACGCGCGATACCGCACTGATCGACTCTCCTGATCTGACGGTTCGCCACGTTGATCTGAAGCGCTGGATGTGCCAGCACTACCCCGAGCAGCGGCCTGGCTTTCTCTTCTCCCGCAGCGAGCGCATCACCCATCCCTTCATCTCACTGGAAACCGGGCAAGCCATGCTGGTCGAACGGCTCGCCCTGAAATCCGCGCTGGAGCAGTCCAAGCGCCAACTGCACGAGCTGCAAGAAAAGCATGACGCGCTCCTGAAGCAGGCCACAGTCATCCCGGCCTGCGCGCAGTGCCCGATCAGCGATCGGGCCGAAGCCACCTACCTGAACATCATCGGGGGCATGCTGGAGCTGATGCTAGGCCAGTCGCCCTCGGGCACACCGTACTCCAGCTTCAAGACGCAGGAGGCCGTCGTCAGCGCATTGGTCGCCCATCACAGTGGCGTCATGGGGATCGCGGAGCGGACATTGAACGGCAAGTTCGCCACGGCCAGGCGCCGGCTGCATAGCGCCACCCTCTGAGGTTTTCCAGCTTGTATGTGCAGTCGCGGAGATTGCATTTGCAATGTCTTTCCGCAGCCGTGTCTATTGAATAGAGGTCACGCCAACAAACGCCACTGAGCGTTCAGGAGTGACCGCCATGTCGCAAACACCTGTACTGCCGCCCAACGAGCGCCGCATCCTGCGCCTGGAAGAAGTCGAAGCGAAGTCCGGCTTCAAGCGCGCCCACCTCTACAACCTGATGCGCGCCGGCAAGTTCCCCAAAGCGTTGCGCCTGGGCGTGCGCGCCGTCGGCTGGGACTCCATCGAAATCGATGAGTGGATCGCCGAGCGCGTCGAACAGCCGGGCCTGACCCGTTCTCCCGCGGACTTTCCATCCTCACACGGAGAACGCCATGCAGGTCGTATCGATCATTTCAACGAAAGGTGGCGTCGGCAAGACCACCACGGCCGCCAACCTGGGCGGGTTCGCCGCCGACGCGGGGCTTCGCGTGCTGCTGCTCGATCTCGACGTGCAGCCCACCTTGTCGTCCTACTACGAACTGGGCCACCGGGCGCCTGGCGGCATCTATGAGTTGCTGGCCTTCAACGAGCGCGACCTCGGTCAGCTCGTGTCCCGCACGATCATCGCAGGCCTGGACCTGGTGCTCTCCAACGACCACCGGAGCGAGTTGAACACCTTGCTGCTGCACGCGCCGGACGGACGCCTGCGCTTGCGCCACCTGCTCCCGGCACTGGCTCCCCTCTACGACCTGGTGCTGATCGACACCCAGGGCGCACGCTCGGTGACGCTGGAGATGGCGGTGCTCGCCTCCGATCTCGCGCTGTCACCCGTGACCCCGGAAATCCTCGCCGCCCGCGAACTGCGGCGCGGCACCATGCAGTTGCTGGAGGACATCGCGCCGTACCGGCACCTGGGCATCGAGCCGCCGCCGCTGCATCTGCTCATCAACCGGGTCGACCCGGTGTCGGCAAACGCCCGGCTGATCCAGCAAGCCTTGCGCGATCTGTTCCAGGACCACGCCGGCATCCGCGTGCTGGCCACCGACGTGCCAGCCATCGAAGCCTATCCGCGCGCCGCGACGCGCGGATTGCCAGTGCATCGGGTCGAGTACCGCCAGCCACCGGGCAGAGTCGCACCCGCCGCGCTCGATACCATGCGCGGCCTCACCGGCGAACTGTTCCCGCAATGGCAGCACCGATTTGCCACGGTGTCCGGCCGCCCGCCATTCCCTCTTGATACCGGGAGGCCCCATGGCGAACGCACATGAACTGGCCCGAGGCCACAAGCGGCTGCGCGCCCTGATCGAGTTCGCCATCGGCGAGGGCTGGCACGTCAAGCGCACACCGGGCGGGCACTTGAAATTCACCAAGGCAGGCTGCGCCGCGATCTACACAAGTTCGACCGCCAGCGACCACCGGGCGGCGCTCAATGCCCGGGCGCAGATCCGTCGCGCCGAGCGCGAGGCCCGGTCCCCAGCGCAGGGAGGCCGCCATGGCTGAGATGACCTCCCAGCAGATGGCCGGCAAGCTGCTCGCGGCCGGGTTTGAGCGCAGCGGCCCGTCCACCTCGGCCTTGAGCGACCCCATCGCCGACACACCCATGGTCGTGACCCTGGACCAGTTGCGTCCCTACGACCACGACCCCAGGAAGAAGCGCAACCCAGCCTACGAGGACATCAAGGCGTCCATCCGCGAGCGCGGCCTGGACGCGGCGCCGGCCATCACCCGGCGCCCGGGCGAGGATCACTACATCATCCGCAACGGCGGCAACACGCGGCTGGCGATCCTGCGCGAACTGTGGTCGGAGACCAAGGACGAGCAGTTTTTCCGCATATCGTGCCTGTTCCGGCCGTGGCCCAGCCGCGGCGAAGTCGTCATGCTGACCGGCCACCTGGCCGAGAACGAATTGCGTGGGGGGCTCACGTTCATTGAGCGCGCCCTCGGCGTCGAGAAGGCGCGCGAGTTCTACGAACAGGAAAGCGGCACAGCCCTGAGCCAGTCCGAGCTGGCCCGTCGCCTCGCTGCCGATGGCTTCCCAGTCCAGCAGTCGCACATCAGCCGCATGAACGACGCGGTGCGCTACCTGCTGCCGGCGATCCCGACCGTGCTCTACGGCGGCCTCGGCCGCCACCAGGTCGAACGCCTGTCGGTCATGCGCAAGGCCTGCATGTTCGCGTGGGAGCGCTACGCCAAGGGCCGCGCGCTGGTCCAGGACTTCGACGACTTCTTTCAGGAGGTGCTGTCGCAGTTCGACACGCACGCCGACGAGTTCGTCCCCCAGCGCGCGCAGGACGAGCTGATCGGCCAGATGTCCGAACTGCTCGGCATCGACTACGACGTGCTGGCGCTCGACCTCACCGAATCCGAAAGCCGCCACCGCGCCCTGGTCAGCGACCCGACCCCGCCATCGGCACCGCCCGCGTTGCCCGAACCGGGAACCCTTGCACGTCCGCCCACTGCACCGGCTGTCCCGCCTGGGGCACGCGAGCGCGATGAAGATTCAGGAGCAACCGGCGCGGCCACGGGTAGCCCCGTGGCTGCTCCTGATGATCTGCTGCAAGGGCACATCGTTTCGCCGGCACCGACGACGGAACGGCTGCAATCCATTCAGCGGATGGTCGCCGACGAGCTGGGGGATGCGCTGCCCGATTTCTCGGCCAACGTCTTGCAGTCCATTCCCGTCCAGGCAGGTGGGCTCTACCCGATTTCCGACGTCTGGCACATCGACGCGGGCCTGGACACGCCCGACCGCCTGCGCATCCACATCGCGCAGTTCGCACGCGAGATCGCGGGCGAGGCAGGCTTCGATCAGTGCATCGAGGAACGCGCGGACGGTGTTGGCTTCGCATGCCATGCCAGCGCGCAACCCCCATCACCACAGGGCCGCGCCGTGCTGGCATTGCTGGCGAGCCTGGCAGGCCAGAGCTTCACCGATGCTGATCTGGACGGCGGGCAGCTTGCCGCCGAGCTGCCGGCGCTGCTGCACGGCCAAGGCGATGCGTCCCGGCGCTTGAGCGACACAGCGTTGGTCAAGCTGTTTCGATTGCTGCGCCTGGCCCGACGCCTGCTGGACCTGGAGTCCGGTGCCTCAGGCCCTGGGGCATGAACGAAGGAGGCCAGCATGTCCGCACCACACCCGCTCAATCAAGCCGTCATCGCGCAGGCGCTCTACGATCTGCGCAACGGCCAACTGCGCCGCTGCAAGGCGATGGGCTTCAGCGAGGCCGAGCTGGACGCGCTCAAGCATCCCGCCATGGTGAGCGTGCTGGCCAACGCCGGGGTCTCGTGGTGTTCCGTGTCCGTGAACCGCGAAGTGCTCCGGCGTCTGCTCTCGCAGGCCCAGGACGTGGAGAAGGAAATCGCCACAGTCGATCGCATGTTGCGCCTGGGGGCCAGCACGGAGATGGTCAGCCGCTTCTATGGCCTGACCCATCAGGAAGTCGCCCTGCGCCGTGAGGTGCTGGGCCTGCCCAAGCGCAAGGGGCGTCACCCTGTCCTGGACGAGAAGCAGGACGTCGAACTGTGGCGGCGCTGGAAAGCCATCACCAGCAGCAGGAACGTGGACTTGGAGGACGAGACCTCGATTCTCGACGCGGCCATGGACCTCGCCGAAGGCATGGATTTGCCGCTGTCGGTGGTCTGGGCCGCGATCAAGTCGTGGGTCGATCAGGGACTGGGTTGAGCCATGGCCGTGGACGACGCTGCACCACGCCATGGCCCCGTCGCACTCGCTGACCTGTTCGACGCGGCGCTGAAAGACCTTGCCCCCAGGCCCAGCCCGCCCACGCCCACCCCCCCGCGCATGCCTATACCTGCGCCGTCACCTGCGACACCGGCCGCGTCCGGCGATGCGTTCCTGTTCAGCGGCAACCGGCATGAGACCGTACCGCGGCGGCTGTTCCTCGACCGCCGCCTGACGCCACTGGAGCGCAACGCCTGGCAGGTGTTCCGGCTGATGCTCAACGACGACGGCGTGACCGCATTTCCCACCTATGAGCAGTTGCGGCCCTGGCTGGCCTCAATGCCCTGCGCCGGACAGGCCTCGCACGAAACCGTGGCGCGAGCCCTGACGCTGCTGAGGCTGACCCGATGGCTGAGCCTGGTGCGGCGACGGCGCGACGCCAAGACCGGCCGCATCCTCGGCAACCTCTATGTCCTGCACGACGAGCCGCTGACCCCCTTTGAAGCGATGCAGCTCGACCCGGACTACCTGCAACTCGTCAGCCAGGCGCTCGGCCATTCGGCCAAGGCCGTGCAGATCGTGGGCCTGCACACCCTCAAGGAAATCGGCGAAGACCCCTTGCTCGCCGGGCGCACCCTGCCGTCGAGGCTGCAAGTCCTGGCCGAGCGCCTCGCCAGCCAGGGCGTCGGGGCGCACGAAGGTTATCCACAGGAGGATGCCACGCACGAATCCGAAGAAGGGGCGACGAGCCTTCTTCGGAATCCCGATGACCCCACTTCGGAATCCGAAGCAGGGTCGAAACCCGCGTCGGACGCCTCTCTTCGGAATCCGAAGCAGGCCCGTACAGTACGTAGTAGTCGTATTAATGAAGTACGTACTACCGCGCAGGCACAGGCGCAGGCGCGCGCGCTGGGCGACCTGCAATGGCCCAAACGCTTCGCGGAACTGAAGGCAGAGCAGCAGACAGGTGCGCGGGTGGCATTGCAGCAGGTCGATGCTGCGCTGAGGCAGGCGGTGCTGGACGAATGGGCCACACGATGCAGCAACCATGGCATCCGCAATCCGGCTGGGTATCTGTTCGGCATCATCCAACGGGCCATCCATGGCGAATTCAACGCCTGGGCCAAGAAAGATGCGCCGTCAGCACCCGTGCCGCCGAATGAGCGGCCACCACCAGCACCACCGCCATCCCAGCCGCAGGGCAAGCCGGTGCCGCCAGAAGTCGCCAGGCAGCACATCGAGCGGCTGCGCAACCTGCTCGCCAGCAAGTGAGCGGGCCTGCAAGGCGGTGAAGTGGATGCCAGTGGCTTCCAGTAGAGCTATCCCCAGGGGATAGTTCCACTGACGGCTACACGTCGAACCGCTGCACGCCAGGCCTCGATCGCCTGCCGCGGATCGGCCCTGTCCACGCTGATCCAAGCGTGCAGCGTTCCTTGGCTCTCCATAGCGCTATCCCCTGGGGATAGCTCGCGCCGAATGCACCCACCGCACCCTGAACCGGGGACTGGCGGGTTTCGGTTTGTTCACTGACTGCCTTCCGCTTCCTGCCGAAGCTGGCCGCTCTTTTCCAACAACGAGCGGACACCATGGCAACCAATGAACCTCTGCAACTGAATCTCGGCTCCCTGCGCAGCGCGATGTCGCTGACGCTGCACACGCACCACGCTTCCCGCATCTGGCACGGCCGCGCCGCCGCCGAGGGGCGACCGGGCATCGTCGGCCTGAACGGCTACATGGCCCAGATGAACAAGATGCGGCGCGGCTCGGAGCAGGACGATCCGTACAGCGACTTCTGGATGCTGCGCATCGAGGACAAGCTCGATCAGACCAAGGCCACGCTGCAATCGCTGCGCGAACAGGTGGACCAGGCACTGGCGAGCGTGCCGCCGGCACTCAGCCTGGGCGAGAACCTCAACGTGCAACCCGTCAAGCTGCCGCTGTTCGTCAATGCGCAGTTGGGCTTTGCTGCCGTGTATCTGCTGGCCGACTACGACGACATCGCCCGCAAGCTGATCCTCGCGCACCACACCGCGCTCATCGACCGCAGCACCTTGGAGCGCTGGCTCAACGAGGGTGCGCACGCGCTGCGCAGCCTGTTCTCGCTGGCCCAGCAGTACCGCTATTCGGGCTGCACCCGCGACGACTTCGCCGCGAAGAACGCCGCAGCGCGGGCGGCGCTGGAGAAGTTCGGCGAGCTGCCGCAGGACGTGCTGGAAGGCACGCGCCGCTCGAAGTTCGCGCCACCCATCGTGCGCCGCGGCCTGCAGCAGCGCGGTGATGATCCCGCCGCAGCACCTTCCCCCAGCGACGAGGCCGCAGCCACCGCGGCGCCCGAAGCGACTGCCGGCGAGGACGCGCAGGCATGAGCGACCCGAACCGCGACGCCTGCTACTTCCGTCCCCTGCAACAGACAGCCTTCATGAAGCTGGAACACGCAGGCTCTCAAAAAGGCCTTTTAAAGCCTTTTAAGGGTAAAGGGGACTTGGAGGCCTGGGCCAGCCAGTGCTTCGCCATGCGCGACGAATTGATTGGCTTGGCGCAGCGACAGGTGCTGCAACAGGCAGTCGGGCATCCCTTCCACCTGCTACCCATCGAGTTGGCCCAGCAGACCACTGGCGCAGGCACAACGTTTCTTCGCTGGCGCAAGCACGACAGGTCGGTCATGGGCGTGGCCTTGTGGCAGGAGCTGATGGCGAGCACCAGCACGCCGGTCAACCTGCTTGCCGACCTGCACGCGATCGAGCTTCAACGCATCACGCTGAACATGCAGATCAGCCTGTTGCACACCTTGGGCAGGCAGGCCCAGGAGTGCGCCAGCAAGGCCGCCGAGGCGGAAGACGCCTACCTGCGCCGACTCAAGTCCGCCCCGCCCGTACTGCGTGATCGGTGATCGCGCCAGGCACCCCAGCACGCGCCCGCCGCCGACCAGGTACGGGTATTTCAACCACCACGGAGATTGCAACATGAGCACGCATTTTTCTGGCGAGGGCAACATCGGTTCGCCCCCCGAGTACCGGGAGTTCCCCAACGGCAACGACGAGCCGCGGCGGCTGCTGCGGCTGAACGTGTATTTCGACAACCCCGTCCCCACCAAGGGTGGCGACTTCGAGGATCGCGGCGGCTTCTGGGCGCCGGTGGAAATCTGGCACCGCGACGCGGCGCACTGGAAGGAGCTGTACCAGAAAGGCATGCGCGTGCTGGTCGTCGGCCGCATGGAGCGCGAACCCTGGACGGACAACGAGGATCAGCCGCGCGAGACCTGGCAGATCAACGCGCGCAGCGTCGGCATTCTGCCGTTCCGCATCGAGTCCGTGACCCTCAGCCCGAGGCAGCAGGAGACCGCGCAGGACACGCAGCCGAAACCTCCGGCCGCCCAGGAACCGACCGCGCCGAAGGAGCCGAAGCGCAGGAAGTGATCCGGCATGGGGCGGCGGCGTTCGTCCGTCGCCCCATGCCCTCGCGAGCTATCCCCAGGGGATAGCTCCATCAACGTCCACCGGCTTCCACGCGCTCCCGAACATCGCGGCTCCCGACCCGCACATCCCCGGCCGAACGCCACTCCCGTCCCCGCCATCCCATCCCGTGAAAGTGGTCGCCACCGCATGCGGCTTGTTTGCTGCTGCCCCTGGTGGTGCTCGGCATCCTCGATTCCAGCAACTCAATGAACCACGGAAATCGGATGGACGGACATGCGGCTGTTCTTGTGCGAGAAGCCCTCCCAGGGCAAAGACATTGGCCGGATTCTCGGCGCGACGCAGCGCGGTGAAGGCTGTCTCAGCGGCTCCGGCGTCACCGTCACCTGGTGCATCGGCCATCTCGTAGAAGCGGCAGCCCCCGAGGTCTATGACGCGGCGCTCAAACGCTGGTCGCTGGAGCAGTTGCCCATCGTTCCCCAGCAGTGGCGGGTCGAGGTCAAACCGAAGACCGCCACGCAATTCAAGGTCGTCAAGGCGCTTCTGGCGAAGGCGACCCATCTGGTCATCGCCACCGATGCTGACCGCGAGGGCGAGTTGATCGCCCGCGAAATCATCGACCTGTGCGGCTACCGCGGCCCCATCGAGCGGTTATGGCTGTCTGCGCTCAACGATGCGTCGATCCGCGCCGCGCTCGGCAAGCTGCGGCCGTCGTCCGACACGCTGCCGATGTACTACTCGGCGCTGGCGCGCTCGCGCGCCGACTGGCTCGTGGGCATGAACCTCAGTCGGTTGTTCACTGTGCTGGGCCGGCAGGCAGGCTACGACGGCGTGCTGTCCGTCGGGCGCGTCCAGACGCCGACGCTCAAACTCGTCGTGGACCGCGACCGCGAGATCGCGGCCTTCAAGTCGGTGCCGTTCTGGGCCATCGACGTGTCCCTTTCCGCAGGTGGACAGGTTTTCAGCGCGCAGTGGGTTCCGCCCGATGGCTGCACCGATGACGCCGGCCGCTGCCTGCAGCAGCCGGTGGCCCAGCAGGCCGCGCAGCAGATCCGCGCTGCGGGCAGCGCCCAGGTGGCATCGGTCGAAACCGAGCGCGTGCGCGAAGGCCCGCCGCTGCTGTTCGACCTGGGCACCTTGCAGGAGGTTTGTTCCAAGCAGCTTGGGCTGGACGTGCAGGAGACCCTGGAGATTGCCCAGGCCCTGTACGAGACGCACAAGGCCACGACGTATCCACGCTCCGATTCGGGCTACCTGCCCGAAAGCATGTTCGCGGAAGTGTCAACTGTCCTGGACAGCCTGCTCAAGACCGACCCCTCGCTGCATCCCATCATGGGCCAGCTCGACCGCTCGCAGCGCTCTCGCGCCTGGAACGACGGCAAGGTCACGGCGCACCACGGCATCATCCCGACGCTCGAACCCGCGAACCTCTCTGCGATGAGCGAGAGGGAGTTGGCGGTGTACCGGCTCATCCGCGCGCATTACCTCGCGCAGTTCCTCCCTCACCACGAGTTCGACCGCACCGTTGCCGAGCTTTCCTGCGGCCAGCAGAAGCTGGCGGCCACCGGAAAGCAGGTGGCCGTCAGAGGCTGGCGTCTGGTGCTGGCCGGGCCGCAAGCGGACGAGGATGGAGAAGCCACGGCGCGCAGCCAGGTGCTCCCCGCGCTGCGCGAGGGCATGGCGTGCCAGGTGGCCGAAGCCGAGATCAAGGCGCTCAAGACGATGCCGCCCAAGCCCTACACGCAGGGCGAACTGGTCAAGTCCATGAAGGGGGTCGCCAAGCTGGTGACGGACCCGCGCCTGAAGCAGAAGCTCAAGGATACGGTCGGCATCGGCACCGAGGCGACACGGGCCAACATCATCAGTGGGCTGATCGCCCGCGGCTACATCGTGAAGAAAGGACGCTCCATCCGTGCATCGGATGCGGCATTCACGTTGATCGACGCCGTGCCCGCGGCGATTGCCGACCCCGGAACCACCGCCGTGTGGGAACAGGCGCTCGACATGATCGAGGCCGGACAGCTCACCCTGGAGGTGTTCCTCGGCAAGCAGACCGCATGGATTTCGCAACTGATCGCGCAGTACGGCAGCACCTCGCTGTCCATCAAGGTTCCCCAGGGGCCTGCTTGCCCGGAGTGCGGCGCACCGACGCGCCAGCGCACCGGCAAGACCGGCCCCTTCTGGTCGTGCAGTCGCTACCCCGACTGCAAAGGTACGCTGCCGGTCGAAACCGGCGCGTCCAAGCGCGGTGCCTCGCGCCCGCGCAGTAGCGGCCGCAAGGGCTCCTGACCGACCCCGCTCCCCGAGAGCCGTGCCCGCCATCGGCGGCGTGGCCCATGTCCCGCACGCCCTGCGGGACGCCCAGCGCGCAACGCCTTCTCCTGTCCGTGTGCGCGTCCCGCCCGGCCGCCCCCGGCCGCGGGATCTGAAGGTACCTTCTCCGCGAACCATGTCCGGGGTTTCCCGGCGCGTTCTGCTGATCTGCATTTTTCCGCCTCTGCGAAGGGTCCCCCGATGGCTTGCCAGGCTGCGCGAGCCACCCGGAGACCCTTCGTGGTCAGCGGTATTCGATGCCGTGCCCAACGGCGAAAAACTGGGCTCCTTTTGTGCGCGGATGTGCGCCAGAAGATGCCGGCGCCAACCACGACATGCGCCGGGTGCGATTGCTGACAGCAGACGGTTCTAGCGACGACCGGGCCTGCTACAGCCCACGGGTGGTTCTGTCCTCCCCAGCCGAAGGCCACACGGCCTTCGGCGCCTTTCTCCTGCCGATCAACGTCCCGGCCCGCCCTGGGCCACACGAACAGGAGACCCGACATGAACCCGCAACCTCGCACCCCACGCGGTGCGCCCCAGGCCGCGCCACTGCTGTACGGCAGCGTGTGCAGCGGCATCGAGGCCGTGAGCCTCGCCTGGCAACCCCTTGGCCTCGAAGCCGCGTGGTTCGCCGAAATCGAACCGTTCCCGAGCGCCGTGCTCGCTCACCGCTACCCCCGCGTGCCCAACCTGGGCGACATGACCGCGATCGCCCGCCAGGTGCGCGCCGGCACCGTGCCGGCGCCCGACATCCTGGTCGGCGGCACGCCGTGCCAGTCGTTCAGCGTTGCAGGTAGCCGTCGCGGGCTGGATGACCCGCGCGGAGCCCTTTCCCTTGCCTATGTGGAGCTTGCCAATGCCATCGACCAAACCCGCCAACAAGACCGCCGCCCGGCGGCCGCGCTCGTCTGGGAAAACGTCCCCGGCGTCCTCAACGACCGCAGCAATGCCTTCGGGCATTTCCTGGGGGCACTGGCCGGAGAAAGCCGTGCGCTCCAGCCACCAGGGGATCGGTGGGCGCACGCTGGTTGTGTGTCTGGACCCCGCCGCCGCATCGCCTGGCGTGTCCTCGACGCTCAATATTTCGGTGTCGCCCAACGCCGCAAGCGCGTGTTTCTTGTGGCAAGTGGTGGAGATGACCTCGATCCCGCAGAAGTACTTTTTGAGCGCGACGGCCTGCGCGGGGATTCTTCGCCGGGCTGCTCGCCGTGGCAAGACGCTTCCCGCACTGCTGGACATGGCACTGCAGCAGCAGGCGGCTACGCCGGACTGAAGCAGCCCTATGGCAAGGTCACCATGACGTTCGGGTTTGGTGGTGGCAACACCGCAGGTCCCATTGACGTGGCCGCCTGCCTGACCGCCGCGCCCGGTCCGAAGAATGACTTTGAGGTCGAGACCTTCCTCGCGCAGTCCGTCGCGGGCAACATCACCCACACGCTCAGCACCGCCAATGGAGGCAAGGGCAGCAGCGAAGACGGCACCGGCAAGGGTGTTCCGATCATCGCCTTCACCGCCCAGGGCAGCGGCGCTGATGCGATGGAGAACCAAGCACCGACGCTGCGCGCTGGTGGACACCGCAACAGTCACGCGAATGCGGGTGTGGTGCCAGCCGTCGCTTTCGCGCAAAACTCCCGTGGCGAACTGCGGCTCGAATCCGGTCACGGCCAGCTTGCCGGAACGCTTTCCACGGGCGGCGGCAAGCCGGGCCAGGGCCGGCCCATGGTGCTGAGCGCGGCGCTGCGTGGCCGCGCCGAAGGACTGGCCTTGGAACTGGGCGGCAACGTAGCGGCCGCACTGCGCACCAGCGGCGGCGGCGCGGACAAGCCCCATGTGCTGGCTCCCGAGTTCGAGGCGCATTTCCGCTACGACTGGAGCGACCCTGGCCCCGGCGACTGGTCACACTGGCGCGTGCGGCGGCTGATGCCAGTTGAGTGCGAGCGGCTGCAAGGCATGCCCGACAACTACACGCTGATCCCGTACCGCGGCAAGTCCGCCGCGGATGCTCCGCGCTACAAGGCGATCGGCAACTCCATGGCCGTCCCGTGCATGGCATGGCTGGGGCAACGCCTGGTGCAATACCTGCTCGGGTCGAGTTAACCTGAGCGGCAGTCCGCCGCTTTGTAGCGCTTTAGAGGTTCGTCAATACCACCACTCCCCTTGTGTAGAGCATGTGGCATGCGGTTCACGAGGATTTCAACACCGCTGCCACGTGCTCCGCTGTCGCCTTGGCCGAGTTGGGGTTCTGCCCGGTCACCAGCCGACCATCGACGACGACGTTCGAGACAAACGGCAGCCAGGCCTTTTCGTAGTGCGCACCACGCTGCTTCATTTCTTCCTCGGCGTTGTAGGGCATCTTCGCTGCCACCCCTGCCAGCACTTCTTCCCGCCAGGAAAAGCCCGTGACGCGCCGCCCGGCCACGAGCAGTGAGCCGTCCGACAGGCGGGTATTAAGCAGCCCGCAGTAGCCGTGGCACACCGATGAAACGACGCCGCCGCGCTCGTGGATGACGCGGGTGATGCGCTGCAGCCCCTCGCTGTCGGGGAAGTCCCACATGACCGCGTGCCCGCCGGTGAAATAGATCGCGTCGAACTCGGCCGGGTCGATCTCGTCCGGCCGCGCCGTGGACGACAGCAGCGCCATGCGCGCCGGGTCGGCCAGCCAGTCTTTGGTCGACGCATCGGTGAGCGGCCATTTCAGCGCGCGCGGCTCCAGCGGCGAGGCGCCGCCCAGCGGGCTCACGATGCGCTGCTCGTACCCCTTGGCGGCAAAGACATCCCAGGCATGGGTCAGCTCCGACAGCCATAAGCCGGTCGGCTGCGTGGGGTCCTGGTAGTGCGCGACGTTGGTGACGACGTGGAGGATTCGCTGTGTCATCCCATTGACCTTTCCAGAAGGAATCAAGGGATGGACTCTAACGTTGAATACAGCTTCAATGTCAAGCGGTCTGCGACGGCACCTGCAGGACGCCTTTTTTGCGGCGGCCGGTCTTTGCCGCCGGGGCCGGGGCGTGCGCAGGACCACCCTCTGCCAGCCGCATCTCCGACAGCACGCGCCGGGCATTGGCGGCGCAATCCATGTCCTGCGGCTTGGCTTCGATCTGCGCCAGCAGTTCGACCAGATGGGCCTTGCTTTGCGCCAACTGCGCTTGCAGGGTCTCGATATCCCGCACCTTGCGGCGCAGCGTGTCGAGCAGGGTGCCATGTTCCCAGTCGGCGAGGTCGCTGGGCAGCAGCGCACGCAGCTCGTCCAGGCTGAAACCCGCGCGCTGCCCGGTCGCGATCAGCTTGAGCGCCAGCACCGCGTCGCCGGGGTAGCTGCGGTAGCCGTTGGCCTGGCGCCCGACCGCCTTGAGCAGGCCGATGCGCTCGTAGAAGCGGATGCGCGAGGTGGCGAGGCCGGTGCGCTCTGCAAGTTCTCCAATTTTCATGGCTGTGGTGCTCCGAGGTGCGTCGAACAAGCGCACAGTTTGACATTGAACATCACTTCAAGGTTAATCTTCCGGCCATCGCACCATTGGGTGCCCCTTCACAAAGGCAGATGCAATGCAAACGGTATTGGGCGCGAACGGCCAGATCGCCACGGAGCTGGCGCGGGAGCTGCGGCGCCACCACACGAACGATGTGCGGCTGGTCAGCCGCAATCCGCGCAAGGTCAACGAGAGCGACAGCCTGGTGTCCGCCAACCTGCTCGATGCGCGCCAGACCCTGGAAGCGATCAAGGGCAGCCGCGTCGTTCTACTTCACCGCCGGCCTGCCGCCCGACACGGAACTGTGGGAGGCGCAGTTCCCCACGATGCTGAAGAACGCCCTGGATGCCTGCCGCGCGGCGGGCGCGGGCTTCGCCTACTTCGACAACACCTACATGTACCCGCAGGACGACCGGCTGCAGACCGAGGAAACGCCCTTCGCCCCGGTCGGCCGCAAGGGCAAGGTGCGCGCGGCCATGGCGTCCATGGTGCTCGACGAAATGGCCCGGGGAGAGATCCCCGTGCTCATCGGCCGGGCGCCCGAGTTCTACGGCCCCGGCAAGACGCAGAGCTTCACGAACGCGCTGGTCATCGAAAAGCTCCAGGCCGGCAAGAAGCCGCGCGTGCCGGTGCGCGACGACACGCGGCGCACCCTCATCTGGACGCCCGACGCGAGCCGCGCGCTGGCGGCCCTGGGCAATGCGCCCGATGCCTTCGGCCAGACCTGGCACCTGCCGTGCTGCGACGAACGGCTGACGTACAAGGCATTCGTCGCCATGGCCAGCGAGGTGTGGGGGCGCGAGCCTTCCTATTCGGTCCTCGGCAAGTGGACGCTGACCGCTGCCGGGCTGTTCTCCAAGCCGGTGCGCGAGATCAGGGAACTGCTGCCCCGCTACGAGCAGGACAACCTGTTCGATTCCACCAAGTTCAAGCGCCGGTTTCCGGCGTTCGAGGTGACGAGCTATCGGCAGGGCCTGGAGCGGATCCGGTCAGACGATCTGCAGCGGCCCTGATCCCGGCAGGCGCGTCACCAGATCGGCACCCACCAGCCTGGACGGCGTGTAGGCGCCGCCCGCGGGCTTGGCCGCCATCAGGTGTTCGACCACGGTCAGCGAGCCGGTGATGGTCAGGCTGTAGCCATTGGCGGTGCGGATGCGCGCGGTCTTTTTCTCGCCGCGCGCATTGGTGGCCTCGCCCCAGACGAAGGTGGGCATCTGCTCGCGCTTTTCCTCGTCAGGGCCCTTCACCGTTTTGGCGATGCGCGCCTTGATCAGCTTCTGCACCCACTGCAGCCCCAGCAGCGGCCGGATGTAGTTGGCGCGCCTGGCGCTGGCGATCATGCGGGGCGACCCCGGAATGAAGGCCTGAATGTTCGGGATGCCGGTGGTGTGGTACGCGGTGGACACGTCGCCCCAGGGGATGGTCATCGCGTCCTTCTCGCCGTCGCCGAAGTCGATGCGGCGCACTTCGTAGGCCAGCGGCACGGTGACGATCTTGCCGTCGCGGCGCACCTTGCCGCCCTGGGCCAGCCCCTCGACCGAGGTCTTGGCCGTGCCGGGCGAGAAGCCCGAGCGCGAGTCGAAGCCCAGCGCGAGATGCGTCGCATCCGGCAGCGCCGCCTTCAGCGCGGCGGCCACGCAGTCGGTGGGGATCACGTCGAAGCCCACGCCCGGGCACAGCACCACGCCAACGTCCCGCGCGCGTGCATCGAGCGACTGCGCGTGCTCGAACACGACGATCTCGCCGGTGATGTCCAGGTAGTGCGCACCCGCGCGCAGGCAGGCTTCCATCATGGGCGCGGCGGTGGCCGAGAACGGGCCTGCGCAGTTCAGTACCAGGGCATGGCCGCGAATCTCCCCGGCCAGCGCCGAAGCGTCATCGAGGCCGAAGGCACGCGCCTCCAGCCCCAGCGTGCGCGCCAGCGCCTCGACGCTTTCGCGCCTGCGGCCTGCCAGCACGGGCTTGAGCCCACGCCGCACCGCTTCGCGAGCGATCAGTTCGCCGGTGTAGCCATTCGCGCCATAGATCATCCAGCGCATGGGTGGGGTGGTTGCGGCGGTATTCATGGTGATGGTGCCTTGTTCTTTCCCAGAGTGAACGAGATCGCCATGTCGGCGAGCTTGCCGAAGGGCGCATGCATCATGCGGGGAAGGCTCCAGCGGCCCTGCACGAACACGCCCTTGGCATGGCTCATGGCACGGAAGCCCTCGATGCCGTGGTAGGCCCCCATGCCGCTCGGGCCGACGCCGCCAAAGGGCAGGTCGTCCTGCGCGACGTGCATCAAGGTGTTGTTGATGCCCACGTTGCCAGAGGTGGTGCGCGCCAGCAGCCGGGCGCAGTCGCCGTCCTCGTCGCCGAAGTAGTAGAGCGCAAGCGGGCGGGGCCGGGCGTTCACATAGGCGATCGCCTCGTCGATGCTGCAGTAGGTGCGCACGGGCAGGATGGGGCCGAAGATTTCCTCTTGCAGGATGAGCGCGTCGTCGCGCGCGTTGACGACGAGCGTGGGAACCAGGGTACGCTCGCGTCCCGGCAGGTGGGTTGGGGCTTCGCCCACCTCAATCACGCGGGCACCCCGGCTGCGCGCGTCATCGACCAGCCCGCGCAAGCGGTCGTAGTGGCGGTCGCTGACGATGGTCGTGTAGTCGGGGCTGGCCGGGCCGTCGGGGTAGAAGCGCTCCACCGTGGCGGTGTATTGGGCGATGAATGCCTCCAGGTCGTCCTCGTGCACCAGGGCGTAGTCCGGTGCCACGCAGGTCTGCCCGGCGTTGGACAGCTTGCCGTACACCACGCTCTGCATGGTGCGGTCGTTGACGTGGCCGCGCGCCACGATGGTCGGACTCTTGCCGCCCAGTTCCAGGGTCACCGGCACCAGGTTGTCGCTGGCGGCGCGCATCACCTTGCGGCCCACCTGCGTGCTGCCGGTGAACAACAGGTGGTCGAACGGCAGCGCGCTGAACGCGGCGCCGACCTCGGGGCCACCCAGCACCAAGCCCACTTCTTCCTCGGAAAAAGCCTCGGCCAGCATGTGCCGCAGCGCCTCGCTGGTGCGCGGGGTCAGCTCCGAAGGCTTGAGCATGGCGCGGTTTCCTGCCGCCAGCGCGGTCGCGAGCGGCACCAGCGTGAGGGACAGGGGGTAGTTCCACGGTGCCATCACACCGACCACGCCCAGTGGTTGATATTCGACATAGGCGCGCGCGGAACGGTAGGCAAACTCCACGTGGCGGCGCTCGCGCTTCATGAAGCGGCGCAGGTGACGCGAGAGGTAGTCGATGGACTGGATGACGCAGGCCAACTCCATCATGTCGGTCTCGTGTCGCGAACGGTTGCCGAAATCGGCGCTGACCGCATCCTTGAGCGCCTCGCGATGCGTGAGCACGGCGGCGCGCAACCGGGCCAGCCGGGCGCGGCGCAATGGCAGGTCCGGCGGGCCGTCGTGCAGGAAGGCGCTGCGCTGCTGTTGCAGCAGGGCGGCCATGCGGGGGGTTTCTTCATTGAGCATCATGGCGGTCACTCCTTGGTGATGAGCGGCTTGGGCGCGTACAGCGCGGCCTGGAAGTCGGGCACGTATTCGTACTTGACCATCTTGCCCAGCTTCAGCGATTCGATGAAGCGCGACAGGCTGCCGTCCGTCAGCGTCAGCTTCACGGCATCCGCGCTGGACGTGCTGGCGTGGCGCAATTGGCGCGCGGTGGTGTAGCCGGTGGTCAACTGGCCTTTCTGGTCGATGTTGGTGAAGCTGTTGGTCACCAGGCTTTCCTTGGCGGCAGCCACGTCGAGCTTGCGCGTCTGAAGCGTCACGTCCAGCTTGTTCGTTTCGCTGTCGAAGATGTCGACGACCACGTTGTTCTCGCCCTCGCTGTAGTCGATGCGCGTGAGCCACTTGGGCAGGTTGTAGCCCACCACGCCGCGCACGCGGGCCAGTTCGGTGTCCACGGGCAGCTTGAACACATAGCCCCAGAAATCATCGGAGAGCGACTGGCCCAGCAGCGAGAACGGCCCCCAGTTCGACGAACCCGGCTTGTTGGTGACGACGGACAGGCCGATTTCGTTGTAGCTGTCGTTGTCGCAGTAGTGGTAGGCGTAGGCCGTCAGCGCCACCACGCCCCGGCCCGGCCACACTTGCAGCGGCTGCACCTGTGCCAGCACCTCGGGCGGCATCAGCTCGCGCAGCCGCGTCAGGTCGGCAGTGAAGATGGCCGTTACCCGGCTGTTCTTGTAATAGAAGTTGGGCGACCAGCTTTCAAAGCCGATGTCCACCTTCTCCTTGGTGATCCCTTGGAACCAGCTCAGGTCAGTGCTAGGCGACTCGGCGGCGATGACGGACAGCGGCGGGTTGGAGCGGAAGCGGTCGTACAGGCCGTTTTTCACCACGGGTACGTCGTGCTTGCCGATCTTGATGAGTGTGGTTTCGGCCGCTTGGGTGAACGTGGTGGCGGCCAGTAGGCATGCGCCCAAGATGGGGGCCAGGGAAAGGGTTTTCATGGTGTGACCTCGGGGATGAAATGACATCGCCGCAAAGCATAAGTTTGAAGTTAACTTCAAGGTCAAGAAATTTGCACTGGTCACGTGCATGGGGTATCGGCTGCACCCCAAGCCACGGTCATTGGCAACTGATTGCGATTCCGCGCGAGACGTGCATGGGCCGGCGGCCGATGCAGCGCCTGCACAAGACGGGCTCGACCGCTTCGGATTGATCGGCGACGCAGCCTGCGGGCCGCGCCATTCTCCCTCCTGCATTGCCGATGTATCGGCAGCAGCCCGCAGCCAGGGTGTCAAGGCTGCCGTGGGTTCCACACCTGCGCCACCCACCAGTTCGTCTCGGCATCTCACCGGCGAACGCTGCCCACCGGGGCATCGATGCCTCCTTTCTCCAACCCACGGGATGGCCGCCACGTCCCGTCGGGGGCATGTCGCCACCCGGTCGATTTCAGGACTTCTCATGGACAACATCACCAAGCAAGACCGCATCACGCTGAAGAACCTCAAGGTGGCAGATTTCGCCAGCGAGGAAACGATGTGCTTCAGCGCCACCGTCGTGTTCGACGGCACTCCCATCGCCGAGGCCCGCAACGACGGCCACGGCGGCTCGACGTTCCTGCGGGCGCTCAGCGGCAAGGCGGCGCTGCTGGCGCAGGCCGAAGCCTTCGCCAAGGGCCTGCCGCCTGCGCCGCTCGACCTCGGCCAGGAGGGCGAAGACCCTCACTACATCGACATGACGCTCGACTTCCTGGTCGATGAACTGGCCGATGCCATGCACGCCGAACGCAAGGTGCGAGCCGCGTTCAACCGCGACATCGGCAACAAGGTGCTGTTCATCAAGGGCGGCAAACTGCTGTTCATCAAGGGCATCAAGCTCAAGGCCATCGCCGACCGCAAAGCGTACTTCGCTTCGCTGCGCGCCAGGCAGGCCCAGCCCATCGTCATCCTCGCCGAGCTTGCGCCCGAGCAGGCATTCGACCTGTGGAAGCAGCATGTGCTGGGCGACAAGGCCAACTGACCCAGCACCATCGCACCCTCCTGACAGCCCTGCACTCGTGCGGGGCTTTTTCTTTCCCCGTGCCCATCAATCGGGGCTGGGCCGGATGCCGTTTTCCAACTGACGCGACGCGGCCCGCGCACGAAGCTGCCCGCATGTTCGCTGATTCCGGTCAGCACATGCCAGCAGCCAGGGTTCCAGGCTGCCGCGGGTCTCTCCCGCGTTGCCCGCCAGTCCGCATCGCATCAATTCCGCGGACGCGCGTCCTCGTGACGCTGATGCCTTTTATCAACCGCATGCGGGAGCTGCCATCCCGTGAGGGACGAGGCCCCGCTTTTCCAAGGAGCCCGTCCATGTCCCAGCAAGCCTCTTTCGGCCAAACCTTCGGGCAATTGGCCTCGACCTACTGCGGCAAGTTCCTGCCGCTCGAAGTCCTGCAAAGCGCCGCCGGCCACTACATCGGCACGCGCGATACCGAAGGCCCCGTTTCGCGGGAATCCCGCGAGTACTTCCGCAGCTACGCCGCGGCTCAACGTGCCCTCGAAAGAGGCGGCTGGTCCCAGCTCGCCATTCCCTGATCCAACTGGAGGAATCACGTCATGAACCAGCTACTGCCACGGGAAGTCGTCGATCAGATCATGCGGGAAGAGCAGCATTTCGCTGCCGCGCCCCAAGCCTTTTTCGAGGCATGGAAGCGCGGCGTCGAGATCGCTGGCCCCGAATGGTTCGGCGACGGCACCCGTGAAGGTCTGAACCAGGCCAAGAGCAAGTGGGATCTGCGTCCCAACATGCTGCGGCTCAACGATGCCCTCGGCGTCCTGAGCAGCGGCGAACGCATGTTCCTGTCCGCCATGGTCAGCTTCTACAACGCGCGCGAGGGCGGTGCCATGCTCAAGCGCTGCCACTTCCACGGACTGTCGGACTTCGACGGTCTCGATCTGCAACGCCGCAAGGTCATCGCCGACCTGCTGGTGAACTACAACGGCTGGTGAGCCGGTCCCCGGCGCACCACTGCTTTTCGTTCCGCCCGAGAGGGACATGCGCCCACAAGGCCATGTCCCTCAATTTCTTCTCCATCACCCTGCGGATGCCATCGTCCGCATGGGCTGGCTCCGCTTATTTCTCGAAAGGGGCCACCATGGCAAACCATTACTACGAAGGCACGGGCGTTCTCGTGCTGGAGCGCGTTACCCCCGTCATCAAGGCGCTGTTCGGCACCTTCGCGCTGGACGAAGGCCATCCCGGCAACGGACAGGCCTACATCGCCCAGATCACCGAGACCAATGATCCGCAATGGACGGATGTGCTGGATGGTCTGGAAGACTTGGCCACACAACTCGGCATCCCCATGCCCGATGACGAAGAGTTGTCGATTCCGCCTCTGCTCGAACGGCTGGCCGCGCACTTCGGTGCCGAGCAGGACGGGGAATTGGAGAACCTGATCGAACACCATCAGTTCGATGGCAGTTCCGACCTGGACGCCTTGCTTCTGATCGCCTCCTGCTTCGATGACGGCCATCACCTGACCGCCATCCAGTTCGAGGGCTGTTGGCATTGCAGCAGGCCGAGGCTGTTCGAGTTCGGTGGCAATGGTTGCTATTTGAGCCGTGAGGTTCAGGTCTTCAGAACGTCTTCGCAGGCGCTCCAACTCGGCGAGCAACTGCGCAAGACCATCCTGGCCGCCGACATCGAAGAGGCCTCGGCATTGATCGCGCTGGAGGCCGCCAACCTGCTCGCAGGCATCAACGACGAGCAGTTCCGCCTGAATGTGCGCCACCGCGTCGCCGAACGGCTGGCTCAGACGCCAACGATCAGCGCCGCCTGACGCATCTTTTCTCCTTTCAACCCACCGGGTCCAATTCCCGGTGGCGGGAATTGGCTCCATTATTCAATCTGGAGAGTTCCCATGTCCCAGAAACCCAATCCCTTTCTCCGCGGCTACTGGAATCTGAAAATCGTCCGCACGCTGTGCATCAGCTACGAGGACGGAAGCCCGCATGTCTGGCGAAACATCCATGCGAGCCAAGAGCACCTTTCCGACGAGGAACTGGTTTCATCGTCCTGCATCGTCACCAGCGATTTCGCGGTGGTCACGAATGGCCCTGATCCCGTGAGCGCCGAGGTATTGGCCGAATGCGATGCCAGTGAAGGTGTCAGCGGCGAAGGCGTGATCGGGGCCGTGGTCCATGCCATCCATGGCGAGGACTTCGACGGCCGCCCGACCCACGTCGGCGACACCTATTCGGCCGAGGCTGCGCGGGAGGTTGTGCAGCGCCTGAGTTTCGAGACCGGCTATTACAGCCGGTGCTGGGAGATCAGCCGTGAGCACATCACGGTCGATACCTGGCACTACCTCGCCAACCTGGCGGACCTCGCCACGCCGGAGGCCATGCTGTTCATCGCCTTCCGGGTGCCGTACAGCCCGGCGATCGGCGTCAAGCTGATTTCCACGCCCTGGACTGACCAGAACCTGGAGCACGCCGAGAACATCACCGCCGAGCAGCTTCGGCAGGAGCACCGCAGCAAGGGCATGCCGGACGACCTGGCGAACATCCTTGATCTGGCCGGCCAGGCCGATGTGCGCATCCTGATCCTCGACGCCGACGCACCTGCGCTGCTGGGCCTGCCACTGGCCGAGTCCTAGCAGCCGCGCGACGCGCCAGCCTTCCTCTTTGTCCCCCATGCCAGCCCGTCTCCCCGCCAGGAGTCGGGCTGGTGCATTTTCATAGGAGCAACCTCATGTTCCCCGATCTCATTTCCCGCGCACCCGACTTCGAGCACCAGCTCGGGGCCTGCGTCACCGCCATGGGCCAGGACGACGCCATCGGCCAGATCCTGGTATTCGAGCGCACGCACGGCACGCTGCACATGCGCCATATCGCCAGCGCCGACCTGGTGGACACCGACATTGACGACTACGAGATGGTCGTGTTCGACGGTGGCAACACCAGCGGCGACACGTGGAAGCATGTCTTCTTCCCGCGTCAGCGCGAGCACTACTTCGTGTACGAAGCCTGATCCGACCAGCCCCTTTCGAGGGGCTTTTTCTTGAACCCGCAACGCAGGAAACCGGGTGCGGCGCGGTGCCGTTTCATGCGGGCGGGTAGCCCGGCCCGGGGCCATCCTTGCCTCATGTTCGTCGGCGTTGCCGACACATGCCCAGGCAGCCGAGACCTTTGAGGCTGCAAGCGCGGGGAACCGCGCTGGTCGTTTCTTCCTACGGACGCGCCGCGTCCATCCACCCACAAGGGACCTCTCCCTTGCGGGCGGGGAATCCCTTGTTCTTCTTCAAGGAGATTCCCATGGATCGCTCTCTCATCAAAACTCTGATGCCTTCGCTTGTCGCAGGCCATGTGCCCCGCAACGTGCGCACCTACAGCTACCGCGTGTACGACGGCCTGCCGCAACCCTCGTCACTGGGATTTGCGTTCGATCCCCAGCCCTTCGACGGCAAGGTGGTCGCGGCCAACGACGACGCCATCGTCGTCAAGCTCAAGCCCAGCGAGTTCGCGGTGCTCGATCCCCACCTGGTGTCCACCGTTCCCAGCGAAGGCGCCAAGGTGCATGTTCAACCGTATGCCCGCCGTCGTTTCGATGGCCTGCGCGCGGACACCCCGGAAGTGATCACCGAGAAAACTTCGGACGGCGTTCCCTACACCGTCACGAGGCACATCCTCGGTTCCGCGCCTGCCAAGCTGCCCATCCCCGAGCCGCAGTGCATGGAACTGGGGCAGCTCATCCAGCAACTGGAGGAAATGCCGGCACCCGATGGGTTCCGGCGCATCACCCACATGCTGGTCGATGCGGGTGCCCGCGACTTCACCTGGGTCGATCCGAAGCCGTCCAAGATCATCGAAACGCCGCCGGCGATCAGCTTCACGGTCTCGACCGCGAAGTTCGAGGGCCGGGTGACGATCCTGTACGACCGCGCAGGCGACACCTACGTGGTGGAACTGCATCGCGACGGCGAACTGGCCGATCGGCACGACGAGGTGTATTTCGACATGCTCGGTGACGTGCTGGAACGGCTCATCGACGACGGGCGCTGGCGCCTGATCGACGTGAGCGTAATCGACGCCAAAGCCAACCGGCGACGCCGGGCGGTTGCGGCATGACGTCCGAGGCAAATGACTGCTGGGTGGTGTATTCGCCCAACGAGTCGGCCACCAGCGACAGCGCCGGTTTCTGGTCCAACGAGTTCGGCTGGGTCCAGTTCGACCAGGCGACACGCTTCTCGCTCGAAGAGGCCTTGTACGCAGAGATTCCGGTCGCAGTCGGTCGGGATGCGCGCTTCGTCCCGTGGCAGGAAGCCCGGCAGCACTACGGCTGAGTCCGCAGCCTACCGGCGACTTGCCCCGCAGGCCTTCCATCCGTTCGGGTGGAGGGCCTTTTTCTTCAGGAGATTTCAACCATGTCACTGCGATTCAAAGGCTCCGACCTGCGCCCCGTGCTGGCCGAGGCCGTCGCCAACCAATGCCGCGTCGTCCTCGCCAAGGACCAGGGCGTGTATTTCCTCGCCGAGCAGGGAGAGCGCCGTCCCGATGGCCGCGTGAAGCTGCTGGCCTATGCCGTCGGCTGCAACCCGGATACCGACCCGTTTGACGACTGGTGGGAACTGGCGCGCGCCGAGCTGGGCGGCGACGACTTCGGCGAATTTTTCACCCGAAGGAAGGCGTCTTCGCACGCATCCTGCACGGCACGGACG